>JAUIHP010000006.1 GCA_030431975.1 bacterium
GACCCGTTCTCCTCGGCCATCTTGACGAGCGGGACTATCGGATCCACGATCATCTGGGAAGGGACAGACGGAAAAAGTGTCACCCATGTCCCTAGTTCAAAGTGTCACCTATGTCCCCGTTCGTTCATGGAAGGATGGCCATGCCTACGAAGTCGAAATCGCGGACTACCACAGTAGCGGGCGTCGCTTGCCGCGGCGTCGGCCGCCCACGCACCCTGGCGAGATGCTGCTCGAGGAGTTCGTTGTTCCACTTGGGCTAACCCAAACCGAGTTAGCCGCCGCGCTGGGTGTTTCTCATCCGCGATTGAACGAGATCGTCAACCGTCGACGGTCCGTAACTCCGGATACGGCTCTGCGTCTCGCAAGGGTTGTCGGAATGTCTGCCGACTTCTGGCTGGGGTTGCAGCAAGACTGGGATCTTTGGCACGCGATGCAGGGGCCGGGAGCCGATGAGATCCTGAAGCTCAAGCCCCTCGATGGGAAGCCGCGAGATGCCGCCTAACAAGGCGATGCAGCGGACGGTCCCTCTTGTCACGCCGCTTGGATCAAGCGGCGCGCCAAGCCGCGTTGCGGACCGGTCCGCAGCTGAACCCCAGAGACGTTAGATCCACATGAGAACCTTGGGTACTTTCCTTTTAACGCTTTCCCTCGGCTGCGCCAGCGCTCCAGTGCGAACCGAGAGCATTGAACGATCTCATCGCCCGCCGCCGGCTCCTGTCGAGCCCTGCTCCGAGTTAGATCGAGTTCCCTGGTACGACAATCGGGACATCGACAAGCCTCCGTACCCGATCCACCAGGTCCCCGCTCAATACTCGCAACTGGCACGAGACATGCACCTCGAGGGAATCGTCATGGTCCACATCACGATTGGCAAGGCCGGCCACGTTTGCGATGCCAAGGTTTCGACCTCCAGTGGCTTCCCCTTGCTCGACGACCACGCTGTCGAGGCTGCCGAGAAATGGCGTTTCGAGCCAGCCCTCGTAAAAGGCGAACCGGTCGCCTGTAGCCTCGTCATCCCGTTCCGGTTTAGCCTGAGCTAGTCACCTTCGGGGTCAGGCCGCTAGCTGAACCCCAGAGACGTTAGCTTACCGCGCGCGGAAAATTCTTGATCGTATGCATCAGTCGCGCATACTCGTACATATGAGAACTACACTGAACATCGACGACGACCTTCTCGACGAGGCCGAAAGGCTTACCGGCGTCTCCGAAAAGACTGCATTGGTCCGCCTTGGACTTGAGGCACTCATCGCCCTCGAAAGCGCAAAGAGACTCGCCGCACTCGGGGGAACTGAGAAGAAACTGAAGAAGGCCACGAGAAGGCGGTCCTCCGCAGCATGATTCTTGTCGACTCCTCCGTCTGGGTCGATCACCTCAGCAAGGGTGACAATCACCTTGCCGACATTCTGAATGAAGGAGTCGTCCTCGGGCACGAATTCGTCATTGGCGAACTGGCCTGCGGAAACATCAGAAAGCGAGAAGAGATCCTCTCGCTTCTTGATGCGCTGCCCAAGGCCAAGCTCGCCTCGCACGAGGAGACCATGATCCTCGTCGAAGACCACAGGCTTCACGGCAAAGCCATCGGCTGGATCGACGCCCATCTGCTTGCCTCATCTCTTATCTCTCACGCGGCGATCTGGACGAGAGACAAGCGACTTCGTACGCTCGCTTCTCGACTTCGTATCGAGTATGCAGGCGCAAGCTAATAAGGGGTTGCAGCTGACAGTCCCTCTTGTCACGCCGCTTGTTCCAAGCGATGCGCCACCACCCCTCCGGGGTCGGGTCGCAGCTGAACCCCAGAGACGCTAGATGACCAAGAAGGCACGAATCACTCAACTGTGGCCTGCACTGCTCCTCGCGCTCGTACCCATTTTGCTGTACTTGATCTTGGTCAACAGGCCCGGCACTACCCGACCGAGCTTCCCGGTCTATTCACCGCCAGGTCCTGAAGAACCTTTGATCGCGTCCATCACCATTGCGCTCGGTCTATTCCTACTCTGGCGATCTCGAATAGCCCTTCCAGTCGGATCCAGGCGAACATCGATCATCGCGACCCCAGTTCTTGCTCTCCTTCTCTGGGGCGCTGAACGCGGAATCAGCCGAGCCGTCGCCGCCGCGACAAAAGACGTCGGTGGTGTTTCCAAGTCCGGTCTTTCACTCCTCTTCGTGTTCGGCGTCATCTTCCTTCTCGCCGCGCTCTGCCGATACTCACTCAGCTTGGCGATGGAGCATAGGCCTCATACGACGAACGCCACGGCTCGCCACACACTACAGTTTGCTGCCTTCATGGTCGCTCTCCTAGCAGCTTGGTTGATGGCATCCACGTTCTACATGATCGGACGATATGGATAGGGGTTTGCCACCTGCATGACGAGGGTTTTGATCAAACTCGTGCTCTTACTGTCGCTACTCGGCTGCGCGAACTCCGCTGCTCAGGACGATCTGGCCTATTCCTGGGGAGTCCATCCGTACATTCGCACCGACAAGGACGTCGAAACCATCGAAGCCTACTCGGCCATTCGAGCGGCAAGCGCTCACCGAAAGACCCCTGATCGCGTCGTTCGGTGGTTCGTGACCTCTACCCTCAAGAAGGATCCTCGTATCGTCGATCAACTTCCGCCCTCCCGAGTTCGAGGCTTGAGCCCGCACCTCCACCCAGGTTGGAAAGAAGTTCCCGAAGTACGGTTTCTGTTGCTGAGTGCCACCGTAAGTCGTTCGAACGAAGGTTCACGCGGACTGGAGTACCTAATCGATCCGACGACCTGTGAAGTGGTAGTCTGTCGAGAGTTCACTCGACTTGAGTGCAGGTGGCCATGAGACCCGACAAGGGGCCGCAGCTGACAGCCCCTCTCGTCACGCCGCCTGCATACGTAACCGGCGCGCCGACCCGCTTCGCGGACGGGGTCGCAGCTGAACCCCTGAGATGTTAGCCATACACGATGATTGACTGCAGGCTCATACGTTCCAGTTTCGCGGCCATTCTGGTCGTTCTCGTCCTCGCCGGATGCTCCGCTGCGAACCGATGGAACGGAAGCGGTGACATCGATCAGTTTCTTCGACCCGAGTTCTCCGGAATGCCAGCTCACATTCACACTGCATCCGGGTCTGTTCGGGGAACTCTGACTGGATTCGATCCCGAAGAACGGGTCATCCATTTTCGAACGCAGACATCCGCATTCGACGGTGGCGAGACTCTCTCCATCGCCTTCGAAAACGTGATCGACATCTCAGTCTTGGCTCCAGAAACACTCGATCACGGAAAGTCCGCGGTAGCCGTAATTGTTCTCGTTCTCGCCGCAGCCATCGCCGATTCTCAAGGTCCGTCCATTGTGGTCCCGTCGTAAGATGAGCTTGAGCCACAAAGAAGTGCCGACCATCGTCACCGACTTTCCTTCCTCCAACTTCTGCAATCGGCTAGCCTTTGATTGGCCGGAGTGTGAGCTGTGGCAGACCGACAGCCTATATGTGGTGCTGCGGACTGATGAGTTTCCAAACGGCGAGCTTCGTGGACAGATAATGTATGACGAGCCAAGACCGATCATCCGTCATTCCTGGGGACAGTCGAAGAGACACTGGCTCCCCCAAACGAACTGATCGTTTTCATAGCCAGGCGAAGCGGCGGCTCCCAGAGCTGGCCTACTGAATTCCGGCGTTGTGGCTGGCCGTAGGTTGCGGGTCAGATGTCTCCTCCGTGTCCGAGGCCGAAACAAAGGCAACTGGGTTCGAGCGGTTGAGCGTTCAAGAGTCGACTGACTAGCGACAACTACTTTTCCTTCGAACGACAACTATTCTTCCCTTCGTTCTAGGTCGACTTCTCCGAGATCTTCTTCGTGCTTTCCGACTTTTCCAGCCTGTAGCTGGGCAGGTTCAGTTCCAGGATGACGCTGTGGTGCACGAGCCGGTCGATAGCTGCAGCCGTGGTCATCGGATCCTTGAAGATGGACTCCCACTTCGAGAACGGGAGGTTGCTCGTGAGAAGGACGCTACCCCTTTCGTAGCGATCGGCGAGCAGCGAGAAGAGGACTTCCATCTCCTCCCGGCTCTGCTGGACGTATCCGATGTCGTCGATGATCACCGCATCGAACTTGCTCAGTTTCTTCAGGAGTCGGGCCAGCTTGAGATCCCGTTTCGCGATGAGCAGATCCTGGACCAGGGTCGCACACGGTGTGAACAAGACACGTCGTCCCCGCTGGATCAGCTCGTGCCCGAGGGCGGCGAGTAGGTGGGTCTTTCCGGATCCTGGGTTCCCGAAGGCGAGGACGTTCTCGCATCGATCAAGGAAGCTACCCTCCAGGAGTGTCCGGTACGGTGCGACGACTTTCCTCGGAAGTCGCTTCAGGTCGAACGACTCCAGGGTCTTCTCCATGGGAAGCCGAGACTCTCGGAGAAGACGCGCGATACGGTTCTGCGTTCGGACCTCGACCTCACGTTCGGTCAGCTCGAGAAGGTAGTGTTCATAACTGAGCGACTCCTTGGCCGCCCGTACGGCTTCAGACTCGAAGCTTTCCCGGATCGTGGGAAGATGCAGCGTACGGAGGTTCCGAACGAGGCGATCGTTGAGTTCGACCGTCTTCATACGGTCTCCTCCACACTCGCGAGAAGCTGGTCATACAGTGCCAGATCGACCGCATCGACCTTGACGTCCGTAACGGAACCGCCGGAGTTTCGGCCGAGCTTGCTTTCAACGGTGGCCTTCTCGATCTCCCCGCCGCCGTCGATGAGCTGGCGGAGAGCCTCATCGACAGCATCCTCGTTGACTTTGGCCGCCAGCTCCAGGATCTGCAGATAACTGCGTGACGCCGTTGCCGGACTTCGCTCCACCAGATGATCGTAGGCCATGCGGAACCGACTCGTCGGGAAGAGGGCATCCCGATACAGGTAGTTCTCGAACGCGCCCGGCTTGCGAACCAGCCAGTCCATCATGTGGCGATAGTCGATCCGGTGCTTCTTACGACCACGAAGGCGCGGAAAGCCATCGACCCGCCGTTGCCCGTACCAGATCTCCAGATCCTCCGGGCCCACCTTGACGACAACCTGCTCGCCGATCAGACGACTGTGAACGGAGTACACATTCTCGAGGACTCGGATTGTACTTCCGGGACCGACACGGACCGTCAGGTTCTTGCGGGCCTCGAGGCGATGGGCGGGCAGAGGACACAACACGGCTCGTTCTTCTTCGAAGCGCTTACATCGACCTGCGTTCCGGGCCGAGAAGATGGAGCGAAGGAAGCCTTCGTACTCAGTCCGGTCTTCGAAGTCCCGACTGCCGCGGAGGAGAAGGGCCTGTTCGATCGCTCGCTTCAGGCCATCGTGGCTCTTTTCGATGTCTCCGTTCTCATGTGCGCTTTGCGGGTTCGTTCTCTCACCTTCGAGTCCGTAATGACAGAGAAGGTCCTGATAACGATCGGTGAACTCGTTCTTGTCCGGGACTCGGTGGACCGCTGACGAGAGACGATCCGTGCGATGGGAACGAGGTGTGCCGCCGGCTTCCCAAAGCGCGTCCTGAAGTCCCTGGCTCAGGCTTTCGAAGCTCTCCGAGAAGCAGATCGTTCCCGTCTCCCAGTTCGAGTAGGTCAGGACGAAGTGATAGAGCAAGTGCTCGAACGGCTGGCCGGCGATCGTGATGCCAAGTGAGCTCATGTGGGTGAAGTCGGAAGCCGACAACACTCCCGGGTGATGGATCTGTGGGAAGTAGACTTCGCGCGCCGGGCCTTCCGTCGCCCGCCAGTTCTTCACCTTGCGCTGGAAGGTGCGCAGCTGACCATCAGAGAAGCGTCCCGGGTGCTCACGCTGCAGCGCCTCGAACAACGTCTTGGCCTCCAAGCCGGGAGCAACCTCAAGAAACTCCGCCGCCCAGGGCCAGACCTCCTCAAACGGATCCGGCCGCGTTCGCCAGGTCCGATCGGGCGTCAACTCGCTCGGAAGCTTCCCCGATCGCAGGTATTTCCGGGCCGTCTTCTCGTCCATCCCTGTCTTCAGCGACGCCAACGACAACTTCATCCCTCTCTCCATCAGGTTCCTCAGTTTCTTCACCTGTCGATCCGTCACCATGGCGCCAAGTCCCTCCCAAAGAGGAACTTGCGACGGTGACCGCCACAGGAAAACCGGGAATTCTAGTTGTCGTTGCCGGGAGTTCTAATTGTCGCTGATCAGTCGACCAGCCTTCAGCAGCAATCACCCGGTATCACTGTCTTTCGATCCCTACAAGAATGGGAGGCGTTCTGGACAACGAACTCGGAGCTGCCGTTACCCGAAGCTGATTGGGACGAGGAGTTCGTCATCGCACTTTTCTGGCCCATACAGTCGGGCTGCTCGGATGTGGCCCAAGCTGTCACCGCGGTTCGGCACTTGGACACTCACCTTCAGGTCGTAGTTGGACCGCTGCCTCACCTAGGTGATTGCAGGGCTCTACAATCACCGAGGGAATTGTTGCGAACCCAGCGCCGGGAGGGTCCAGTCCAGTTTGTGGGTTTTGGCGTCGGAGAGATCTTCGAGTCGTCTGACAAGGGGTCGCCGCAGACAGCCCCTCTTGTCACGCGGCTTGTTCCAAGCGTCGCATCAAGCCCCTATGGGGCCGGGTCTACAACCGATCGCCGGAGACGTTAGAGAGACATGTCGCGCCTAGAAGTCATCGTCGTCCTGGTCCTGCTTCTGTCCACGGCTGGAGCGAGGGCTTCCGAGCTTCGATTTGTCGAAGTCGAGATAGTGGAGGCCGCGACAGGCGTGCCGCTCCCCCGTGGCGGAGTCGTTCTCGACAACGTCATTCACACCCCGCTGGAAGACCACCGCTTCCGCGTTCCCCTCCTTTCCGATCAAACCGTCGAGGTGGGGATCGTGCACCTAGGCTACCTGAACCAGACGGTCATGATCCCTCCTGGTACCGACACTATCGTGGTCGCGCTGCGCCCTCACCCGGAGGATCCTTTCCTGCTGCACGACAGGCATAGTAGACTCAGATGGGCGTCAGAGCCCGATTTGCCGATCATGGATACCCCGATTGAACGCGTTCCGGCACGTCGCGAAATGGAATGCTCCCTGACACGGCGATGCAGCTGACGAAGCGCTGGACTCCATTCCTCATGTTGGCCGCCGCGACTACCGCCATGATCGCGCCGGCTCAGGCGACCTTCGTCTCCAAGGACGACGGACGCTGGTTCTTGGAACCAACCCCTTCGAACTCGAGGCCGCCAGGTCGACCGATACTCGAAGTTTGCCGGGTGGAGAAAATCGCGGCTGTGCCCGCTACACCGCCCAAGACGGTAGGTCTCAGGAGAAAAAAGGGACGGCCCTATCAGCCCCCCTATCTTCTCCTTCACATCACCGTGGCCGAAGCCTCTGACGATCACACCGAAACCCACAACCTGTGGTTCTCGACCGCGACCGACACTTACGCCAACATCAACCCACCTCGAGACTCTGATCACTGTGGGCTGTCCACGACCCTCGACCTGCGAAGGCAATCTACCACCATTGATACGGTCTTGATCATCTATGCCGTGGATGAAGACGGGAACTGGAGCCCACCGTGTTCACTTCAAGTAGAGTGGATTGATGGGTAGAACGTTTACAGGGCCCAAAGACCTTGGGCGGAATGGAGGACTATGAGGCTGGCCCATATCCTGTTGACGATACTCCTCCTCGGCTGCGGCTCTTCGTCCGAGCCGGAAATTAGCGGTGACTTCAGCGGCGAGCTGAGCGGCGTCGTTACCTCCGCTGAGTCTGGGCTGCCCATTGCTGACCTGCACGTTCTGATCAAGGGCGCAGACCTTTTTGATCGCACCGACTCGAAAGGTGAGTTCCTGTTCTTCACCCCAATCGGTAGCTTCGAACGGGCGATCGTTCTCGTCGCCGGTCGCGGGTTCGAGTCATCTGAGTTCCGTGTTCGCCGTAGCGATCACCATGTTTCTGGTTCTCTGTTCCACACCGACGTCGCCCTCAAGCCCGGGGAATCCGACCTTCCGATTCTGTCCGGTCACGTGAGTGACTCAGAATCCGGTCAGGGATTGGGAGGGGTCGAGATTCGTTATCGGGGGCGCACCTACTACTCCGAGTCTGACGGGTCCTACGAGGTTCCGTTTCTTGACTACGATCGTGCGCTTATCTCGGTAGACTTCACCCAGGCTGGCTATCGTTTGGAGAGAATCTCCGAGACAGAGATACTGCAGACCGGCCCTTACGACCTCCAGCTCGATGTGGGGATGGTGCTTCAAGAGTGAAGTTGGCCAAGCAGCCACTGAGGCTTCGCGTAACGTACGGTTTCCTTGTGGCCCTCGCCGCCTTGCAAGCTTGCTTTCGTGATCCGGAAACCAGCGTGTCGGTTTGGCCGGAACCGCTCATCGCAATCACGAGTTCAGCAACTACGGATGTGCGACGATCGTCGGGTTGGCAGCCGGAGGCGCAGTCGACGAGCGCCGATCCAAGACCATTCGCATCGATTGGGGCTGGATCGTGAGAGGTCGACTGCCATGTTGTTGAGAAACGTCGCACTGTCCCACTTTGGGTTCCTCATGCTCACTCTCGTCTCACATGCGTCGGCATTAAACGCCATATCCGACGATGAGCACGCTCTGTTCGAACTCGTCATCAACGAGCAGTTCCCTCACCAGCACGTCCTGGTGCGGGCAGAAACCAGCCCATACCCGAACATTGCCGAAGGAACGCCTCGGGCCTTGTTTCGAGAGATCCGTGAGACACTAGGCCCCTCGCTCGCTGATGCGTTTGACTTGGCGAACCGAACGAGTGGGCAGATTCAGTGGAGTGAGATCCACCTCCCGAATGTGACCGTCGCCAAGAGCGACGACATCAACAGTGCGGTAGGAAAACAACTCGGACCGCAGTTTCGTTCGTACTCATTCCAGAGGCACTTCCACGGGCCAGACTTCCTTGTCATACTCTCACGTGTGGGGTTCGACCCATCCGATGACTGCGCTGTCGTTCACATGAGTTGGTCCAATGGCACATTGGGGGGAGGATCCGCCGGGTTCTACATAGCAGAGCGGATCGATGATCGATGGGCCCTGGTTGGATGGTTCGTCACACGCGTATGTTAGTTTAGTGTGCGGCAGCCACGTCCGGGGACGTCATCCTGAGAAGTCAAATCGCCGAGGAGGAAGGATGCGGGTTCTCATTGCATCGCTCGTACTGACCCTTGGACTTGTCACATCGAGTGCCGCGCAGCAGCAATTCGTGGCCCGCCTCTATCCATCTGAAGTCGTTCCTCCCGTCCAGAGCAAGGCGTATGGGGAGGTTTCCATCACGGGATCTTGCAGCCCGCAGGATTCCTCCGCAGTCTTCTTCACAGCCCGTCAGATTGGCCTAGGTCATATCGTCGAAGCTGTTCTCGTCGAGGCCCAGCCGGGCTTTCCCTATTCCGCTCTTCGCACCGTGATCGACGGCCATTTCTGGTTCACTTCCGGCTTGCTTACCCTATCGCCGCGGGAATGCGCCCTCCTATCCGATGGCCGACTCGGCTTCGTGATTACGACAAGCCACTTTCCGCTCGGAGAAGTCCGGGGGCAGTTCGAGGCCGTCGTGCCGACCATCGAGGATTCCTGGGGGACATCAAACGGAGGTACCGTGAATAGTAATCAGCTCTTCGGGTTCGCGGCCGCGAGGATTGAGCTCTGGGGCTCCGGTCTCGATTCCACTCCGCCCTTCTTGTCTACTCGGTTGCCTCTAAGGTCTCTCCCCGCACTGCGTTCGCACTGGTACCGTTTGGCTGGAGCATGCATTGCGTCCCTACTGCTCTGTGCATGCGGCGGCACGACGTTCATGCGTGGGTCCGGGAGGTCCGCCTATGTCCCCTTCACCATGGTCAAGATTCAACCACCCGGAAGTGGAACACTTTCGCACTTCGAAGAGGACTTTGAGCTTATGTTGTTCATGTACGCCGACTCGGTCGCCGTGCAAAGAAAGAAGCCCGGTCCCGTTGCCATCATAGGCATGCCGAACGAAGGATGGATTTTCGACCGATGGACAGGTGACGTCCAAGACTCGACGAGTCGGGAAACGAACGTCCTTGTCAAGTATCAGGGTGAGGCGACGTGCTTCTTCAAGAGGGATACACGTGCAGGCAAGTAGGTCACAACGGGAACCAGCTTGCCAGGTCCGGGTGGGTCCCCTCGGATCGCCAGAGAGGAACGCATGACTGACTGAGTTGCCTGAACGTTTCCTGCTCGGAAGGATTCGATTCGACCTTTCGTGGTCACCTTTGCGGGCGCGGCGTCTCCGCCTTCGAAGCCCAAGTGGTCAACCCAAAGTCAGCGCTAACGACACTGGATCCGAAACGCTCCATGACGGTCACCTGCCTCTTCGAGAGGCTGGCAGAGGAGAAGCCATGAACCGAATCTTGTTGATACTTCTCGCGTGTACCATCGCCGCCTGCTCCGAGGATGAGCGCATTCACGGTGAAAGGGCGCAAACCCTGAGCGGCTCGGTTGTCGACGCCAAGACCGGAGTCCCCATCGAAGGGGCCGAGGTCTACTACATGGGAAAGCTCTGGATGGAAACCGACGTCGACGGCAGCTACGGTGTTGGCACTTTTGGTGCGCTCCGCGACTCTGTCTCGTTCGAAGCGGAAGGGTACCATCGACGCAGTTTCAACATCCCTGAGGACATTCCCCCCTTCGCCGACACCCGTTCCGACGTCCGCATGGACGTCCTGCTGGAGTCGAGGTAGTGGTTCCCGGTTCGTCAACTCTTTGACTTGAGTTTCCGGCCCGTGGCGAGGACTCAGCGCTGAAGCTTACGATGAGGAGAGGGCACCCACGATGAGCATCTGGAACCACATCTTCCTGAGCGGCGAGTTCCGTGATCGTGAGACCTTACTGTCGGGCCTCACTCTCGAGCAGGTAACTCTCCGTCCGCCGGGCGCCTCGCACTCCATCTTCGAGGAGCTTTGGCATGCGGCGACGATTCAGCGGTGCATCGTCGAGCAGGACAAGGACCTCGAGGCGGAGCTGCGTGGCGGGACTCGGTATCCAACGACGGAACCGGAAGCGGAACAGCAGTGGCACGACCTGGTGACGAACTTCCTGTCGGGGGCACAGGCGGTGGTTGAATTGACACAGGATTCGGCCCGGCTCGCGGAAGAGCTGGAACCGGAACTGACGATGGCCGAAGAGCTCAGCTGCCTGGCGGTGCACAACGCATATCACCTCGGCAAGATCGTCGCCTTGCGGCAGTCGATCGGCGCATGGCCGCCGAAGACATCAACGGAGCAGCCATGACACACAAGACTCTTATCTTCATCGTCTGCGCCCTCACCCTCACAGTCACGGCACGTGTCGGCACGGCGAAGGGATTGCAGTTCGTCGAGATTGTGCTCGTCGAACACGCAACCGGCCAGCCGTTGTCGGAGGGCTCGGCGGGGGTCGGAAACACGATCGCGATTTCGCAGGAAGGTCGTATCCGGATTCCCGTTCGACCGAACCAACCCCGTTCCATTACGGTGATCCATCCTGGATTCTCGGCCAGGGATATCGAACTACCGCCTGATCCCGGAAAGGTCGTCGTGCGTATGCAGCCGTGCTCCATCGATCCGTTCCACTTGCTGGACGGAACGGCAAAGGAGCTGAGACAGCGTGAGATCGAGCCGCGCAGATATATTCGAGGACCGTCAGGCTTCATCGACACTCCTGTTCTAACAATAGGAGATGCCTTGCTCTTCGGTTGAGAGATACACTCAATCAATAACAGCGGATCCACGAGTAGGTCTCTGTTTGTGTCAGACCAGTAGGAAGGCACAACTGCACGTCCGACTGCGGGCGGCAGGACCACTGTCACAGTACCCACAGTTCAACAGGAGGAAATGATGCTGTTCTCGATCCTCTGTCTGGTTCTCATCACGGCCAATGGAGCAGGGTACAACGCCTGCGGATCGTTCTGGGAGTTTGGCGATGAGGTCTACTTCTATTCGGCATCGCCTCCTGGACTCCTACAAGTCACGAGCGTCGGTGAGTATCAGATGTATCAGTGGGTTCGTGTCGATGGCGAGCTGTCCTTCTGCGAGCCGGAATGGGATGACGCCATCGGTTGCATCGAGATCTCATCGACTCAGGATTGCGGTTCCGTCGACCTCGGATGTGGAGTCATCACAAACATCGGCGAGTTCTGCGCGGAGTGGGAGTCTGAAGACCACGGCCGGGTCGACATCGTCGGCAGCATTGACGGCGCAGCGGTAGGAGATACGCTTCGCGTCCACGGAACTCTCGTCCAGGGCGGAGACCCTATCTGCCTTACGGGTGCGGCCTTCGCTTCCGACGTCGACTTCTTTGAGCCGTGCAAGGTCACGCCGATCACCGGAATCTCGTGGGGTACCCTCAAGGCGCGATATCGCCAGACTCGCGGCCCGCGCCCGTCCGGGCATACATCAGATCAGAACAGGAGTCAGATTCCGTGATCCTCAATCTCGACCACATCGCCGTGCTCGTCACCGACGTCAAGGCGGCTGCGGCAACCCTGCCGGACTGGCTCACTCGTCATGAGTTGGAGGAACAGCCCGCGGAAGGAACTCTCGAGCAGTATGCCTGCCCACCGGCGGACAGTGACCCGTGCCTGCTCTTGATGGAAGCTGTAAAGTCAGGTCCCTATGAGACCGCAATGACGAAGCGCGGCCCGGGACTGCATCACCTCGCCTACAACACCGACTCGATCACGGACGCGGCGTTGCAACTCGGAAAGCACGGGCTCTTGTTGCACCCGATGAGCTTGAAGTCTCAATCCATGGGCGTCGTGTGGATGTGCCGCCCCGGGATTCCGTTCCTGCTTGAACTGACGGAGTCTGCCGACATCGCAGCGGCCAACCAGAATCCAACGGTGATCGAACTTCCCGTCGACCGCTTCGGCGAAATGGCGCCGATCGATTTCCTCCCCAACGTATCCATGACGAGGGGATCCAAGAACGCGCTTGTCATTCGACTTGCCGACGCAGAGTGCGTTCTCGACCTGACAGCGACCTCGACATAGTGACAACGGGCTAGCTAGCGCTTGCGGGCAAACATCCCGATGCCGCCGAGCAGTGCCAACCCACCAAGGATCAGGGGAATGGGTGATGTCGAGCGGGAGACCGACAACTCAACTCCGGCAAGAGATGCGGACTCGTTGTTCTGGCTGTACTCGTAACCCCAGTAACCGAGCAGGGCGACGCCGATCACGATCAGGATCATGGGCAGGTTCTTCATCGCTTCGATTCTCCAAGATGGAACCAACGGATCAAATGACACAAAGTGCGCCTCAGACTACACTCTTCGGACACGACCCTCCAAGCTTACTACAGGAGAACCGCTCGGCAGCTACGATGCCGATCTCAATGACAAGCAGGAAGGTTCTTCATGCGCCGACTTTCACCCATCCGGGCGACCGGGTTGTTCCTTCTTGCCACAACCATCTTCGGCTGCGCGATTCAGTCGTCCTTACGGAGTGATGAAATGACGTCCTCACCCCATGGCTTTCTCGTGGCTCCAGAGTCCGGCACGGGTCCCGGAGTGCTTCTGCTTCACGCATGGTGGGGACTGAATGACACCATGAAGCAGTACGCGCGAGATCTGGCCGGAAGCGGCTTTGTCGTCCTTGCACCGGACCTCTACGACGGCAAGATCGCCGAGACGATTCCGGAAGCCGAAACTCTTTCCGGAGCACTCGATGAAAGGCACCTCGAGGCCAAGGCGACGATCGAGCGAGCGGTGGCGCACCTTGTGGAACGCTCCGGGCAAGAGCGTGTTGCCGTCGTCGGCTTCTCACTGGGCGGCTACTATGCGCTTCACCTGGCCGGCTCGGATCCGGATCGGGTTCACGCCGTCGTGCTCTACTACGGATGTGGAGATCCGATGGCGGAAACCTCGAAGGCGACCTACCTCGGGCACTTCGCGGAGAATGACCCTTTCGAACCGTCGGAGAACGTCGAGTTCGTCCGGTCGCACTTGGAACAGGCGGGGCGACCGGTGTCGTTTCATCAGTACGACGGCGTCGGTCACTGGTTCGCTGAACCGGACCGGGAAGACGCGTACGATCCCCAGGCTGCGGGACTGGCCTGGACGAGAACTCTGGACTTCCTGAAGGCGGCCCGTCCGTAACAGAGCGACTGGAGTCCGACCGGATGATCGGTGGCGCCACTCCGCAGATCGACTCCGAACTCGCCCGACGTCTCATCGACGCGCAGTTTCCGGAGTACTCCCGACTTTCCATTCACCCGGTCCTGCCCGGCGGTTGGGACAATCGAACCTTTCGGCTGGGAGATGACCTCGCCATTCGGCTTCCGAGCGCCGAGCGGTATGCTCCGCAGGTAAACAAGGAACATCGGTGGCTTCCAATACTGAGGCCGCTCCTCTCCCTGCCGATCCCAGATTCGCTCGCACTGGGTTCGCCGGAGCCGTACTTCCCCAGACCGTGGTCCGTTCGCCGTTGGATCGATGGTCATTGTCTCGCGGGAATCAACGGATCAGTGATCCCTAGATCCGTCGATTCCCGTGTCGCGAAGGGGCCGGTACCGATGGGCGCGAAGGCCGAGGAAAACCTGGCGCACTCCCTCGCAAACTTTCTGCAAGAGCTTCACGCGGCCCCCAGCAGCGAGGGCCCGACGCCGGGACCACACAACTTCTATCGCGGCGGGTCCCTGCAGAACTATGACGCTGAGGTTCGCTCGTCGCTGAATGCGGCAGAGTCAGAGAACAGCGGCAGAGAGATCATCAAAGTATGGGAGGCGGCACTGGATTCAAAGTGGAGCGAGCCACCGGTTTGGATTCATGGCGACATCGCACCCGGCAATCTGCTGGTCGACGATGAGGCGCGGCTTTCCGCCGTCATTGACTTTGGATCCTGCGGCGTCGGCGATCCGGCCTGCGATTTGACGATGGCCTGGACTTTCTTCCGGGAACCGTCCCGGCGTATCTTTCGGGCGAGTCTGAAGTCACTCGCTCCGGACGTGTGGCTTCGGGCGAAGGGTTGGGCGCTTTGGAAAGCCCTGATTACCGCCGCCGATGATTCATCAACGGAGACCCAACAAGACGGCGCGCGGCGGGTCATCGACGAAGTCCTTCGAGACACGTAGTAGACGCACCGGAAAGACAAATGCGATATCTAGTCACCGGAAGTTCTGGGCACCTGGGCGAAGGCCTGGTCCGGACCTTGACGCAGCGCGGCGAGGACGTCGAAGGTCTTGACCTTCTTCCCTCCCCCCACACCCACCGTGTCGGGTCCATTTGTGACCGGGACTTCGTGGCAGAATGTATGAAAGGCGTGGACGCAGTCATCCATGCCGCCACTCTGCACAAGCCTCACGTCCACTCCCACTCCAAGCAGGACTTCATCGACACCAACATACAGGGAACGCTGACTCTTCTCGAGGCCGCCGTCGCGGCAGAAGTCGGTGCGTTTGTCTTCAGTAGCACGACTAGCGCCTTCGGGAAGATGCTCACTCCCCCGGAAGGTGGACCGGCGATTTGGATCGACGAGAGCGTTCCGTCGGTGCCCAAGAACATCTACGGAACGACGAAGGTGTCGGCTGAAGATCTGTGCGAACTCTTTGCGCGAACCGAAGGGTTGCCGTGCGTGGTGCTTCGAAATGCCCGCTTCTTTCCGGAGGAAGATGACGATCCGAAACGGCGGGAGGGGTTCGAGCCCGACAATCTGAAGGCGATCGAGTACCTCTACCGGCGTCTCGATCTGGAGGACGCTGTCGAGGCGCACATCCTGGCGGCCGGCCAGGCATCTTCGCTGGGTTTCGACAAGTTCGTTCTCAGCGCAACGACGCCGTTCGGGCAGCGACACCTGATGCAGTTGCGCACGGATGCGACATCCGTGGTCGGAGAACTGTTTCCCGACTTTGAAGCGGTGTTCGAAGGAAGAGGATGGACCATGCTTTCATCACTCGACCGCGTCTACGTCAATCGAGCGGCACGAGAGAAGCTCGGGTGGAAACCCAAATGGGACTTCGCCGCGATTCTCGAACGCATCCGCAGAGGCGAGAGCATCTTCAGCGACCTCGCCCTCACGGTCGGAAGCAAGGGATACCATCGACCCGCCCGATAACAACCCTGACCTGAAGTTCTACTGCGAGGCCCGGCAGATCGAAGAGTCCGCAAGGGTCTTTCGCGCGACGGTGCCTTGTCAGTCCAGCGCCTCCCAGTTCGGAATCAGGTAGAGCGGGGTAAGCACCATCGGTCGCTGACGAGTTCCGTCGAGCAACGTCTGCAAGTATTCCGTCTCGCCTGCGGTGAAAGGCCCGGTTCCGTCCGCGCTCTCTTCGTCTTGAGAGCCGCCTGGACTCGGAATCCCATCGCCGAAGAACGAACGGTAGGAAGACCGAGTCCAGTCGCGGATCGGATCCCGTTGCCACAAGCCTCGCAGCCCGGGAAGGCTGGGCAGCAGACCACTGGTTCGAAACCAACCGAGTTCGGGACCTTCTTCGACCCGTACGGCCTGGGCCGGATCGATCCCGGCGGCATCCTTTGCCCGGGCCAGTGCGTCCCAAAGTCCGCCGATCTCGTCGACCAGACCGTTGGCCACCCCGGCCCGTCCGCTCCAGACTCTGCCCTGCCCGATCGCATCGACTTCGGACGGCTCCATTCCGCGCCCGTCGGCCACCGACTCGAGGAATCCGTCGTAGAGACTTCGGATCAAGGTCTCGACACGGTCGCGCTCTTCCGGATGCATCGGTCGGTGCGGAATCTGAATTCCCAGGAAGGGATCGCGGGGACCCGAGAGAACATCTGCGGATCGACCTCGGGAGATCCCGTCATAGTCGACACCCATCTTCTCTCCGATACCGTCGTCCCAGATGTGACCGTAGATGACACCGATCGAGCCGGTGATCGTCATGGGTGAGGCGAGAATCTCGTCGCCATACATGGAGATCCAGTAGCCGCCGGACGCCGCGACCCGCCCCTGCGTCACGATGACCGGTTTCACTTCGGACGTCTTCTTGAGTTCGCGTGCGACCCAGTCACTGGGAAGAGGATCCCCACCCGGAGAGTCCGCGCGGAAGACAACGGCTTTGACGGACCGGTCCTCGCGCGCGTCCTTGATCGCCTGGGACAACTTGCGGCCTTCGATTCCACTTTCCATCGAGGTCGGCCCGACAGCATAAAGCACGGCGATTCTGGAGCGAGCGCCCCACTCTTCCGCGGCCCAGATGGGATCACCAAAGATCGTCCCGAGATAGGCCGTGGCTGCATCGGGAGTCTCGCGTCGGGCGGCGTCCCTCGCGCCCTCCTCGGCCTGTGCGTAGCTGCCGATCTTGTCGATCAGTCCGAGTTCGAGTGCCTCCTCTGCGCTGAGCATTCCGTAGTCATTGACGACTTGGTCCCAGGTGGAACGAGGGATTCCGCGCGAAGTGACGACGTGAGAAACGATCTCTTCATAGATGTCATCGAGCAGTGCGCCGATCTGTACTTTCGATGCCTCGGAGAGAGAGGTTCGGGAGAGGGTTTCCAATGCAGACTTGTAGGTGAAGAACCGCACCTCATCGAAGCCGATGCCGGACTTGGCCAACGACTCTTTGTAGAAACTGCGACCGGCGTGCAGGCCCTTGAGATCGAGATCCCCGATCGGGTCCATCCAGATCTCGTCCGCGACGGTGGCCAGCATGTAGCCCGGCATGTTGACGCGATCGAAGTAGAGAACGACTTTCTTCCCGCGCGCGCGAAAGGCGGCCAGTTGTGACCGTAGTTCCCAGAGACCGCTTCCCGACAAGCGCAGTCCGGCCATGTTGACGGTCAGACCTTCAACGGTTGGGTTCTCTGCGTAGTAGGCGATTCGAGCGAGGATGCTGGCAAAGCGCGTTCGGCCGTCGAGAAACCGGTAGGTGCGATAGGGCTTGGGACCTCTCAGGTCCAGTCCCGGGTAGTGCCCGGAGGACGGCGGAAAGAGCTGCCCCAGATGATGCCCGGGCCTTAGTTCCACCGACCAGCTTTGTGCCGTCTCTTTGATGTTCCCGTCGGCGACCGCAAGACGATGCCGCTCGGCGCCGTCCTGATGGGTAAACGCTGCGCGAATCCCGGCCAGGGGAGAGATCTCGATGCGCGCGCTCCAGGGGTCGTCGTCGAAACCGTTTTCGTCCGCGACAACGTAACGTCCCGCGACCGTAACTCCCGGCACGATGTGGGCCTCCGCGCCGAAGCCGTAGGCCAGCTCATCCCAGTCTTCGTTGTCAAACTTGAAGGCGTCGGCAAACAGGGTCAGACGTGGGCCGAAAGGACGGAAGCCGAAATCCGCCTGCGTCACGTCGTCCAGTCCGCCCGAGTTCCACGTGCGGGTGAAGCCCAGAGAAAAACGACGTGAACGATGGATACTGCCAAGACGAAACTCTTCCTCTCCGGGAAAGACCGCGCGTCCCCCGCGAACCCAGGAGTAGGAGAAGCCGACCGCTCTGGCCTGGTCGCCGAAGCCTCCGCCGACCGAGTAGCGATACTGCGACTGGTCTGTGTCGGCGTGCATTCGCTGTCGAACGGAGAACCCGAGTGAACCCAAAGAGAAGGCGCCGCGAAAGACGTCATAGTCTTCCTCAGTCTGGTCCCAACCCAGATAGATGCCGCCTCGTTGCGCTACCGGCCAGGCCGCGGGATTGAGTACTCCCGCCCAAACGCTGTTGCTGCTTCCCGGGACCTGGACCAGCGGATCCACATCACTGAAGTAAACCGACTGACGGTAGGCATACGCGTCGTTGACCGACGCGGCCGCACTGGACCCGGTGATCCACGACACGGAGTCCGCGACGGCGCAACCGGCTATCCCCGCAGCGATGGAGAGCAGCATTCCAAGAGCGCGACGAAATGAACCTGTCCTGCCCGCAGAGGATCGCCGGCTGACAGCGTTGTCGTTGGAAATGCCGTGTCGCACTCTCGTACTCCTTTCGGGCGCCCCGCAACTCAACGGTCCGCCATCACCTTCCGAAGGGAAACAGATTGGGGGCGATTCCGAAGAACCGCCCCCACATTCTAGTGCGACCGCTGCCCGGGTTCGAACCCGAGTTGATCGCTTTTGCCGACTTCTCGTTCTATCGCTTGAGGAAGCCGCCGAGCAGGCCCATACCCTTCTGCGCGAGGTCGCTCATATCGACGTCACCGTCACCATCGGCATCGAGGAGGTTACCGAGAACGCCCATCTCCACCGGAGCCTTCTTCTCGATGGCCTCACGCTCGCCACCGAGCATGCCGGCGAGGGCATTGGCGTCCATCCCGGTCTTCCGCTGCGTCTTGCCGAGGGCACCGAGCAGTAGGGGCGCAGCCATCGCGAGGAGCTTGGTGACTTGGGCGGTATCCATCCCGGTCGTCTTGGAGAGACCGTTCTCGACACGCTGCTGCTTGGTTCCGAAGAGGTGACCGAGGATCCGCTGGCCATCGGACGTGTCGCCCCGGTTGAGGAAGCCGGCGACGTCATTGAGGATGCTTCCATCGTGATCGCGGGCGACGGCGCCGTGAAGTGCCTGCGCGCCGCCACCGGAGGACGCGTTGCGAGAGAGGGCGCCGAGCATGAGCGGCAGCGCCGCGCTCAATGCACCCTGGGTCTTGGTCTCGTCCGAGCCCAGCTGCTTGCTGAGGGCGCCGAGGGCATTATCGTCCAACTGACTCTGCAGCAAATCCATGATCGTCGACATCTTCATTCCTCCTCGAAGTGCATGCGCTCGTTCGCGACCGTCCCCGCTCGGATGGCGAGAGGTTCACAATGTTCCCAACTTAGACAACGGGAGACAACAAGAAGTCACGGATGGCGTTCTCACTGAGCCAAAAAGGGAGAACTGACGTCGGGCGCCCTTCCGGTGCGTGACGTCTCGAGGACACTGGACATCCGTTCGCCTCGCGCCATGGACTGGATGCTTTCGACCGTCCAATCCGACTGGCGCGCGGTACGGATGGCGTCGACCATAGCCCGACTACCGGAGAGGGTCGTGATACAAGGGACGCCGAAGGCCAGAGCGGCCTTTCGAATCGCAGCCTCGTCGTAGAACGAGTCCCGGCCCAGCGGAGTGTTGATGACCAGCACGACCGTACCGTCGGCAATGCGATCGGCGACGTTGGGCTCCCCTTCGTTGACCTTGAACACGAGTTCCGTCTCCAAGCCATGGGAGAGCAGAAACTCCCGAGTTCCGGCCGAGGCAAGAAGCTTGAATCCGAGCTGAACGAGTTCCTTGGCGATGGGCAGCAGATCCGGTTTGTCATTGTCGTGAACACTGACAAACGCGGTGCCCTCCAGCGGAATCCGTGTACCCGCCCCATAAGCTGCCTTGAGAAACGCCTCTCCGAAGTCTCTTCCGATTCCCAGGACCTCACCGGTGGACCGCATCTCCGGACCGAGAAGGGTGTCGACTTCGGGAAATCGGTTCGAGGAGAAAACCGGCATCTTCACGATGACACGGTCCGGCAACAGTGTTTCGAAGGGAAGCGGCTTGTCCTCGTCCTCGGCGACCGGATCGAGAAGGAGTTCCGGGTCCAGAAGCGAGCTCAAGGAACGACCCAGGATGACCTGCGTGGCCAGTCGCGCCAGCGGCACGCCGATGGCCTTGCTCACGTAGGGAATGGTTCGGGACGCCCGGGGATTGGCCTCGATGACATAGATCGTTCCGTCCTTGATCGCGTACTGAACATTGAGAAGCCCGACGACACCCAGGGCCCGCGCCAACTGAATCGTGTAGTGCGAAAGCTTCCTCTGGTCGGCCCGGCTCACCTTGTACGGCGGAATGACACAGGCGGAATCTCCGGAATGAATTCCGGCCTCTTCGATGTGCTGCTGGATTCCCGCGACGAACACATCCTTGCCGTCGGACACCGCATCGACATCCAGCTCGAACGCGTCCTCGAGGAAGCGATCCAGAAAGAGAGCGTGGTCGGGAGACAACTCGAGAGCCTCGCCGACGTACTCTCGAAGGTGCGTCTCGTCGTAAACAGTCTGCATGGCACGTCCACCCAGCACATAGGACGGACGGGCGATAACCGGATACCCGATACGGTCGGCTTCTTTGACCGCGGTTTCCAAGTCCGAAGCCGTACCCATTTCGGGCCTGGGGATTCCGAGCTCGCCGAGCAGCTTTGCGAAGAGGTTTCGGTCCTCGGCCAGATCGATGGATGCGACCTTGGTGCCGAGTACAGGAACACCGGCGTCTTCCAGCGCATTGGCCAGGTTGAGGGGAGTTTGCCCGCCGAACTGAACGATGACGCCTTTGGGTTTCTCTCTCTCGAAAACGTTCATGACGTCTTCGAAGGTGACCGGCTCGAAGTAGAGACGACCGGCCGTGTCATAGTCCGTCGAGACCGTCTCGGGGTTGCAGTTCAGCAGGATCGATTCCATCCCCATGTCCTGAAGTGCAAACGCAGCGTGGCAGGCACAGTAATCGAACTCGATCCCCTGCCCGATCCGGATCGGACCGCCACCCAGGACGAGAACTTTCTCCTGGTCGCTCGGATCGGCCTCGCAATACGACTCGTAGGTCGAGTAGAGATACGGCGTGAACGACTCGAACTCTCCGGCACACGTATCGATCCGGTGAAAGACCGGCCGGACATCCAACGCTTCGCGGCGGGTCCGCACCGATCCGGGATCGGTTCCAAGTAGACGAGCGAGACGCACGTCCGAGAATCCCTGACGCTTGAGGCTCTTCAGTTGATCGCGATCGAGCGTCTCGAGAAACGTCCCTTCCAACGCCTTCTCCGCCGTGACGACGGCTTCCATCTCGTGAAGGAACCAGGGATGGATCTTCGTAATCTCACTGACTTTCTTCACGGAAAGGCTGCGGCGGAACGCCTCACGGAGGGCATACATCCGCTCCGGATGGGGAATGGCCAACTCGGACTCGAAGTCTTCGGAACTCATCCGTGACAGTCGATCCTGCACGCGCTCGGCGTTTCGGCTCGTCGAAAGCTCGAGGGAACGCATCCCCTTCTGCCAGGCTTCCTGAAAGGTGCGCCCGATGGCCATGACTTCCCCAACCGACCGCATCTGCGTTCCGAGTTCGGTTCGGGCGCCTGAGAATTTCTCGAAGTTCCACCGCGGGATCTTGACGATCACATAGTCGAGCGCAGGTTCGAAACAGGCCGGCGTCTTCTTCGTGATGTCGTTGTCGATTTCTTCCAGGGTGTACCCGACCGCAAGACGCGCGGCGATCTTGGCGATGGGAAAGCCGGTGGCTTTCGATGCAAGAGCCGAAGAGCGGGAAACGCGGGGGTTCATCTCGATGACGACGATGCGTCGCGTCTCCGGATGGATCGCAAACTGAATGTTCGACCCGCCGGTTTCGACCCCGACACGGCGAATGACCTGAAAGGCCATGTCCCGCATGCTCTGATACTCGCGGTCGGTCAGGGTCATGGCGGGAGCGACCGTTACGGAGTCGCCGGTGTGCACACCCATCGGATCGATGTTCTCGATGGAACAGATGACGACGGCCTGATCCTTCGCGTCGCGCATGACCTCGAGTTCGAATTCCGTCCACCCGTGCACCGACTCCTCGATCAGCACCTGATGAACCGGCGACAGTTCGAGTCCCCGCTCGACGACCTGCCGGAACTCGTCTTCGTTGCGCGCGGTTCCGCTGCCCATCCCTCCAAGCGTGAATGAGGCGCGTGCCACGAGCGGATACCCGAACTCCCGCGCAGCTTGAAAGGCTTCCTCGAGTGAAGAGACCAACTGACTCTTCGGGACGTCGAGCCCGATCTCGATCATGGCCTCTTTGAATCGCAAACGGTCCTCGGCCAGTCGAAGTGCATCCGGATTCGCTCCGAGCAAACGAATGTCGTATTGCTCGAGAACGCCGGCATCCGCCAGCTCCAACGTCGCGTTGATCGCTGTTTGGCCGCCGACCGTCGGAAGGATCGCGTCGGGCCTTTCCGCTTCGATGACACGGCGCAACGCGTCGAGTGTCAGCGGCTCGATATAGGTGGCGTGATTGAGTTCGGATCCGGAGAAAAGCTCCGGGTCGGTCATGATCGTAGCGGGGTTCGAGTTGACGAGGATGACCCGGTAGCCTTCTTTGGAAAGCGCCTTCACGGCCTGGGTACCGGAGTAGTCGAACTCGCAGGCCTGCCCGATGACGATGGGTCCGGAACCGAGGACGAGGATCGAGTGGATCGACGTGTTCTTAGGCATGGCTCGTCCCTCCGACAAGAGAAGGCGTTTCACCGAGCATGTCCGCGAAACGATCGAAGAGTGAGTTGCACTCGTGTGGACCCGGGGACGCTTCGGGATGGAACTGCACGCTGATGAGCTTTCTCTTTTTGGACATCAGGCCCTGCACCGTTCCGTCGTTGAGGTTGATGTGGCCGACCTCGACATCGCTGGGAATCGTGTCCGGATCGATTGCGTAGTTGTGATTCTGCGACGTGATGGACACCGCCCCGGTGGTGACGTCCTGTACCGGGTGGTTGGCGCCGTGGTGTCCGAAAGAGAGCTTGAGGGTACGGCCGCCCAAGGCCATCCCGACCAGCTGGTGTCCCAAACAGATGGCCAAGGTCGGGTAGCGGTCGATGACCTCCCGAACGAACGGAACCAGGGCCTCGAGGGCGGCCGGATCCCCCGGACCATTCGAAAGGACGACTCCGTCCGGCTGCGCTTTTGCCAACTGCGCGATCGTGGTGTTCGCGGGGAGCACCTCGACGCGGCAACCGCGTCGCGCCAGCTCGCGCAGGATGTTCTCTTTCACCCCGAAGTCGAGAGCCGCGACCCTCGGCGCCCGGTCCGACCCCGGAACGACGCGTTTCGCGGGATCACCTTCCGTGAACACATAGGGATTCTTCGTCGTCACCGAAGAAACGGCGGGAACGTCGCACATGCGCGGCACCTGCCGGGCGCGGCGGAT
This sequence comes from bacterium, assembly GCA_030431975.1. Taxonomy (GTDB): domain Bacteria; phylum Eisenbacteria; class RBG-16-71-46; order CAIMUX01; family CAIMUX01; genus JACKCR01. Next base: position 23,780 of record JAUIHP010000006.1, read on the forward strand.
GGCCTCTTCAGGATCGCCGACTTCCGTCGTGAACCAACCCCGAAGTGCTCCCTCTTCCCGTAGGACCAAAGTCAGTTCGCGCGTATCGACGCCGGTGAGTCCGAATCGTCCGTGTCGCGCAAGAAACTCGGGAAGACTCTCGGACATCTTGGCGTGGGATGGATTCGTGCACACGGCGCGAGTCACGGCCCCCACCGCACGGGGTGAGGCAGACTCGGAGTCATCGGCATGCACGCCGTAGTTCCCGATCTGAGTCGCCGTGAAGACGACGATCTGTCCGAAGTAGGAAGGGTCGGTCAGGACTTCCTGGTAGCCGGTCATAGCCGTATTGAAGACGACTTCGCCTCCGCAAGGCCGGGCATCGGCAAAAGATTGTCCTGTGAAGATTCGACCGTTCTCGAGAGCGAGCAAGGCGTCCAAATGGGAGGGTCCTCTTGACCGAGGGAGCTGATTCGCTCCGCTCAAGGTCTCGAGGACTGGATTATAGGGAAAAAAGGACCGGGCGGCAATGTCGGTGCGCCCGGTTCGTCTGATTGGCTCTGCCAGGCACTTCGGAGTGGCCCCTGCTTCCGCCGATCGTGGGTTGCATAGACCGCCGTAGGATTGACTACCTTAGGAAAGTCTCCGACTTCGGATCGAAGAGCAGTTTGATCTCGCCCCATGAAGACTGGATGACCGGAAGCAGCGGCTCGATATCTCCCTGCGCTGCATTGATGACGTAGCGGTTACGACCGGGATCATCCGATTCGCGCTGAACCCAGGCGACGACCGACAGGTTCGTCGGGTCCCAGCCCTCCAGGACGGGAAAGCTCTTCGAAACGATTTGAGACTCGCCGGCCGCACTCACCGTCAGGCTCTCATCGGAAAGGACCTCCCGCACGGTCCGATCAAAGTTGCGGTTCCGGTAGGTCAGCCCGTCCTCGACGATGACCATTCGAATGACGCACTCCTCGGGAAACTCGACGTTCTCCGCCAGATTCACCGTCACGTCGATCTGAGCCCGCTGCTCCCGACTGTTGAGCTGGGCGTCGACCTTGACCGAAAGCGGAACGAGTTGCTTGGACGCCTCATTGATCTTGGCCAGAAACCGCTGGTAGTAGTTCCCGCCGCCGCGAATGAACGACTCTCCGTCGAACCAGACCGTCGGCCAGCCGTTGGCGTTGTAGTAGTGCCGGCGAGCCACGGAACCGGGAACGTCAAACTGTCCCGTCACATGGAAGTCGGCATAAACGACCGTTTCGGTTCCCAGCTCATCCTGAATCCGTCCCAGGGCCGCACGGGCCTCAGGGCAGAACGGTCATTCAGAGTAGCCGAACTTCTCTGCGAAGACGGTTCGAGGGACACCCTCTGCCCACGCGGTAGCCGCGAAGAGAAGTGGAAGGATCATCGAGAGCATCAGGGCTCGGGCTGTGCGTACCAAGGTCGCCTCCATAGGAGCGTGGTTGGGCGCCGGGTCGCCGGATCGGCGGGATCTCGGGATCGCCGGACCGCAAACAGGGTGGGATGACCGCCCTCTTTGAGAGGTACCGCCGGCTCCACCAAGTGTGACCAGTCCTAATTATCGGTTCGGTCGGTGGGCTCTCGATGGATGCGTTAAGTGGACGGACAGGGGGCGGGCGGGGTCAGACGAGAGTTTGGATGGCGCACCTTGGGTGTGTGCGCAAGGACCGGTTTCCCCTGTACCCACGGGAAAGCCCGCCCCCTCATCAGGGACGGGCTTCCAGGACATGTTTCTCGCCTACTTTCGCAGGATCTAGAACTGTGCGGCCTCCGTCGACTCTTCCAAAGCAAGGGTCGAGGAGAGACCACCGGAGATGACCTGGCCGACCTGATCGAAGTAGCCGGTTCCGACCTCCCGCTGATGGCGGGTCGCCGTGTAACCGTGGACTTCGGAGTCGAACTCGGCCTGCTGCAGCTTGGAGTAGGCGGCCATGCCGTCGGTCTTGTAGGCACGGGCCAGCTCGAACATCCCGTGGTTGAGCTGGTGGAATCCGGCCAGGGTCACGAACTGGAACTTGTAGCCCATGGCGCCGAGTTCGCGTTGGAACTTGGCGATGGTGGCGTCATCCAGGTTCTTCTTCCAGTTGAAGGACGGCGAGCAGTTGTACGCGAGCATCTTCGTCGGGAACTTGGCCCGCACCGCCTCGGCGAAGCGACGTGCTTCGGCCAGATCCGGCGTCGAGGTCTCGCACCAGATGAGGTCGCAGTACGGCGCATAGGCGATCCCGCGTGCGATGGCCTGGTCGGGGCCGCCCGTGATGCGGAAGAAGCCTTCGGGAGTGCGCTCACCGGTCAGGAACTCGTGATCCCGCGGATCGATGTCGGACGTGATGAGCCGGGCGCTCTCGGCGTCCGTACGGGCAATGACCAGCGACGGAACGTCGAGTACGTCCGCGGCCAACCGTGCCGCGACGAGCGTGCGAATGAACTGGGACGTCGGCACGAGAACCTTGCCGCCCAGGTGTCCGCACTTCTTCTCGGACGAAAGCTGGTCCTCGAAGTGAACGCCGGCCGCGCCCGCTTCGATCATGGCCTTCATCAGCTCATAGGCGTTGAGCGGACCACCGAAGCCGGCCTCGGCGTCCGCGACGATCGGAGCGAACCAGTTCTTGGCCGCGACCTTCTCGTGGGAGTGACCGTTACCGTTGGTCGCGCCGTTGGTGTGACCATTGCCATTGGCGTGGCCGTTCCCATTGCCGTTTCCACCGGCGGCCATCATCTCCGCGTGGTCGATCTGATCGGCACGCTGGAGCGCCGCGTTGATGCGCTTGACCAACATCGGAACGGAGTTCGCCGGGTAAAGCGACTGATCCGGGTAGGTCTGGGACGCGAGGTTGGCGTCGGCCGCGACCTGCCAACCGCTGACATAGATCGCCTTCAGTCCGGCCCGAACCTGCTGCATCGCCTGGTTTCCGGTCTGTGCACCCAGTGCGTTGATGTAGTCCTCGGAAGTCAGGAGTTGCCACAGGCGCTGCGCACCGAGTCGAGCCAGCGTGTGCTCGACCTTGACGGAGCCTCGCAGTTTGAGCACGTCCTTACCGGAGTACGGACGCTCAACGCCCTCCCATCGGGTTGCGGGAACGGCCAGCTTCGTGTCCTTGGGTTCTTGGTCTCGTGGCGCCATGGTTTCCGTCTCTCCCTGAACCTTGCTCATGCGCGTCGGCACGAGCACGGTCTTCTTGTGTTGGGCAGGTTGTTGCAACAGTGCAGGCTGTTGCGGTTTGTCGGCAGGTTGTTGCAACAACACAGGCTGCTGCGGTGCGGCGTTCCTTGACTCGGCGGGTTGCCGCAAGAGCGGGGGCTGCTGCGACCCGGCGGACTCTTTCGACAGTACGGACGCTTTCCGCGGCCGTCCCTCGAGGAGGCGCTGCGCAGAAAGCGTGAGGAAGTCTTCCATTTCCGTGGAAAGACACAACGACTCGAAAACGTCACGCGCATCTTCGAAGCGTCCGACCTCGAAGAGGGCATCGCGATACTCGCGCTGGATGTTTTCGAACTCTTCGGCAATGAGGACCTTGACCAGTTCCGGGCTGACATCGCGACCGTCATCCAACGGCGCCCGGTGTCGGATCCATTGCCACACCTGGGCTCTGGAAATCTCGGCCGTTGCCGCGTCTTCCATAAGGTGGAAGAGTGGGACGCAACCACGTCCCGAGATCCAGGACTCGAGATAAAGAATGGCGATGCGGATGTTCGTCCGAAGTCCCGATTCCGTTTGGGTGCCAAGCGGCACTTCGAGAAGGTCACGAGCCGTCACGTTGACATCACCGCGCATAACGTAGAGCTGATTCTCGACGACTCCGCGATCCTCGAAGACGCGACGCGCAATGGGAACGAGTGCGGGATGCGCGACCCAGGTTCCGTCGTAGCCGTCTTTGACCTCGCGGCGCTTGTCGGCGCGCACTCGCTCCATCGCCTTTTCGTTGCCCGCCGGATCCATCTTGATCGGAATCTGGGCGGCCATCCCGCCGATGGCGAGGGCCCCGCGACGGTGACAGGTCTTGACCAACAACTGCGAGTAGGCCCGCATGCAGGGCTGCTCCATGTTGACCTGATCCCGGTCGGGCAGCACGGCCCCGGGGTCTTCGCGGCGCACCTTGATCGCAGAAAAGATGTAGTCCCACCGTCCGCAGTTGAGACCGGCGGCGTGTTCACGCAGCTCGAAAAGGATCTCGTTCATCTGGAACGCGGCCGGAAGAGTCTCGATCAGGACGGTTGCCCGGACCGAACCTCGCGGAACGTCCAGTAGCTGCTGCGAAAACAGGAAGATGTCGTTCCACAAACGGGCTTCCTGGAAATGCTCGAGCTTGGGCAGGTAAAAGTAGGGACCCGTTCCACGCTTCAGCAGCTCCTTGGCGTTGTGGAAGAAATAGAGACCAAAGTCAAAGATCGAGGCCGGGACCGGTCGGCCCGCGATGTGAACGTTCGTTTCGTCCAGGTGAAGGCCGCGCGGACGCACCATGAGGAGGGCCGGGTCATCGACCAGGGCATACCGTTTTCCGCCGGACTGGAAGTCGATCTTCCGGCGGACGGCGTCGAAAAGATGGATCTGGCCTTCGACGACGTTGGCCCAGGTCGGAGAGGTCGCGTCCTCGAGATCGGCCATGAAGACGTCGGCGCCGGAGTTCAGGGCATTGATGATCATCTTCCGATCGACGGGCCCCGTGATCTCGACGGTGCGGCGGAGCAGATCCTTGGGAAGGGGCGCGATTTCCCAATCGGAGTCCCGGACCAGCTTCGTGTCCTCCAGGAAATCGAGCGGCTCGCCGGCCGACCATTCCTGCTGCCGGGAAACGCGCTCGGCGCGCAGCAGATCGATGCGGCTGGAAAACTCCTCGTGCAGTCGCTTGAGGAAGCCCAGGGCCTCCGGACTCAGGATCTCCGAATACCGATCCGGAGTCGGCTTACGGATCTCGATGTCGCGAGGGCTTTCGACGGGACGAATCATGTGGTGCTCCCCTCACTCCTTCCAAATGTTTCTGAGTAAGTCGGTTAGGTAAAACGTCACTGCGACCGCTATAGCGATAATTGTAATTGAAAGATTATTGACACTCAATAACTTCAAGCATTGCAATATGCAACGCCGTTTTGGGCTTGTGAAGTCACGTTGTAACATTGTAATGTTTTGTCAACACGGATGAGCGGTGTCTGCGGTCGGGTGACCCCAATCTGGGCCGGTCAGGACCGGATAGAGCAGGAACGATCAGGGGGAACGGTTTGAGCACGAACCTGTTGCTGGGAAAGAAGATACGCTCGGCCCGCCGTGCGCAGGGGCTGACTCAGGCACGTCTCGCCGAAGATCTGGGGATCTCGGCCAGCTACCTGAACCTTATAGAGAACGAAAAGCGCCCCATCACCGCCGAGCTGCTGCTGAAGGTGGCGGCGGCCCTGCACCTGGATCTGCAGAGCCTCGCGTCGAGCGACGTCTCCGGTCTAACCGACGACCTGCTGGAGGTGTTTGGAGATCCGGTCTTCGAAGACCAGCGCCTGACGGGACCGGATGTCCGGGAGTTCGCCCGCACCCAGCCGGATGTGGCGCGGGCCGTCCTCGAGCTGTTCCAGGCCTACTCGTCGACTCGGCAGTCGGTCGCGGCCCTGTCAGAGTCCGTGCATGACCGGCAGGAGTTTGGAGGAGTCGACCGAACCCAGCTTTCGTCCGAGCAGGTCTCCGACCTCCTTCAGAAACACAACAACCACTTCCCGGTGTTGGAAGAAGCCGCCGAACGCATCTGGCGGGACGGAAAATTGGAAGGCGAGGACCTGTTTGCCGGACTCGAAAAGTTCCTGCAGGAACGTCACGGTGTTCTTACGGAAATCCTTCATGTCGACCAGCTGAACGGCGCGGTTCGATCCTTTGATCGGTCTTCCCGGAAACTTGCGCTGTCCGAAGTCCTTCGACGCGGATCGCGAAACTTTCAGCTCGCTCATCAGCTCGCGTATCTCGAGACCTCTTCTGAAATCAATCAGATCGTTTCCGACCCGGTCCTGACTTCCGACGAGTCGCGCGCCCTCGGACGCGTCGCGCTGGCCAACTACTTCGCCAGCGCAGTCCTCATGCCGTACAAAGAGACGCTCGCCGCCGCGGTGGAAACACGTTACGACATCGACCTGATGGGGCACCGATTCCGGGTGAGTTACGAGCAGGTTTGTCATCGACTGACGAGCCTACGAAGGCGCGGACAACAGGGCGTGCCGTTTGACTTCGTTCGGGTCGACATCGCGGGAAACATCTCGAAGAAGTTCAGCGGTGCGGGTGTGCGTCTGCCGCGCTTTTCCGGACTCTGCCCGTTGTGGAACGTTCACGCAGCGTTTCTTCAGCCGGGCCGAATCCGGGTCCAGTTGAGCCAGCTTTCGGATGGAACGCGTTTCTTTTCCATCGCCCGAACCGTTCGAAAACATCGGGGCGGCTTTCATGCGCCGAACGTTCTTCATGCCATTGCCCTCGGCTGCGACATCGAGTCGGCACGCAAGCTCGTCTACGCGGACGGGATCGACCTGGAGAGCCGGGGCGCGGCAGTGCCTGTAGGCGTGACCTGCCGACTTTGCGACCGGATCAACTGCGAAGCCCGAGCGTTTCCGTCGTTGCAACGGCCGCTCAAGGTCGACGAGAACGTACGCGGAGTGTCGTTCTACACACCGATCGAGGATTGATTCCGACGTGCGCGGCTGGAACGAGGAAGCCGAGCCCGGAATGAGGGCTCGGCTTCCTGATACAAACCTTACGTCTGCGACGGGCCGTTACCGGATGCGGACGACCCTCCGGCTGTCGCTGAACTGCGGCGACGTCATTCGGATGACGTACGTCCCGGACGCGACCGGGCGACCGGCATCGTCCTCACCGTTCCAGTCGACGGTGGCCACACCGGCATCGACCCATCCATCGACGAGACTGCGGACCCGGCGACCATCCACCGAGTAAACGGCAACCTCGACCTCAGACCGCTCCGCGACGCCGAAGCGAATGGTCGTTCCTTCCGTGAACGGATTGGGACGACTCATCTGCAGGCCCCATTGCGTGATCTCGAGGTCGCGGTCGAGGTCCGGCTCGAACGGAAGGTCATTGCCGTCACGTGTCGGCCCCGGGTCGATGCACTCGATCACAACCTGATCGATGACCATGCCGAACGGCCCGTCGTCCAAGCCCTCGAAGAAGATATAGTCATAGTCGTTTTCGACCTGGAACTCCCCTTCGAAACGCTGCCACGGAGTGCCGCGGGGGCTGAAACCCCGACCGGCGTAGAAGCGGCCGAAGTCCTGGGAGTTCTCGAGATAGACACGGGCCGTGTTGATCCGCGCCCGCGGATGAGCCGAGTAGAGGAACGAAAGACGGTAAGTGTTGCCAATGACCAGATCAGACAACCCCTGAAAGATGGTTCCACGGTCGCTTCCGGCCAGCTCCAGGACCTGCGCTCCATCGCCGGGATGACGGTTACCGATTCCGTTGCTGCCGATATGGTGGAGATCGACCGTACCGTGCACCACCTTCCAAACGCCCCCAACAAACTCCCCGGTACCGTACCGGACGTACTCGTTGGCCGGAACGGTCGGAGGGCTTTCGAAACTCCAGTTCTCGAGAAGCCCGCCAACCGGCGCCGTGATCGTCCAAGTGAAGCGGCCGTAGTGCTCGTTCTCGTCCATATCGACAACCCAGACCCAGACTTCATGGACCCCGGCGTCACAGGGACCGAACTCTCCGTAGATCGTCTTGGTCGCAGGGTCGAACTCCAGTGACTCCGGAAGTCCTTCGACTTCGAGCCAGTAGTACGGCCCGTTCAGATCGAGGGTGAGTTCGACCTCATCCCCGGCTTCGTTCGTCTGATCTCCCGGCGCCGTGAAGGAGAACGGCGGTTGTTCGCCGGCCTCGGCAATCTCTTCTGCCGAAAGCACCCGGTCGTAAACGCGAGCGTCGTCGAGGCTGAGCGGCATTTCGTAGTCGCCTTCGTATGAGTCCACGAGGTACGGGAAGTTGCCGAGGAAGAGCGGGCCGCCCATGTCGGACAGGCGATAGCCCTCGCCAAAGCTACCTTCCATGTTGAGTTCACCATTGATATAGATCTTCCAACCGGAGTCGTCGGCAGTCACGGCCAGGTGGAACCACTGGTCGAACGGGTAGTCGTAGGTGTAGCCGTACACCATCTCGTAGTAACCAAACTCATCCTCGACGACGAAGCCGACTTCCAGCTCGTCATAGAACTGCACGATGTAATAACTCAGGTAACCACTCTCGGCGCCGTAGAACGGATCGCCCTTCAGGATGACGACCTCGGGACCGTAACCACGATCCTGGTCATGGGAGTGCTCTTCCTCGTCGAAGCCGTAGCTCGACATGACCCAGCCGCTGAAGCTGAACTCACCGCGCAGCGAATGATTGTCGGCGGGTTCCGTGGCCACGAAGCGTCCGCGGTCGAACCTCAAGGCCTGATCGGTCGGTCCCGGAACGACGTGCGGCTCCGGCACGATGATGCCCGTGTTCTCGTAGGGAGACATGTCGGGGGTGAAGTACTCGTAGTAACCGTCGGCGCCGAAGTCGCCTCCGCCCCAACCGTCGCCTTCTTCGATCTCGTTGAACGGGTAGTGGAGAACCATACCGTCCTTCGAAAAGACCTCCCAAACGAAGTAGCCGTAGTCGTAGTCACCGTTCTGGCCGTCGATCCAGACGTCGACGTAGTAGGTTCCGGCGTCTCCAAGTCCGGTCATCCCGCTGACCATCCCCGTTACGGGATTCAGCTCCAGTCCCGGAGGAAGCCCCTCGGCATGGAACTCTGCCGGCGTCCCACCCGTAACCGGAATCGGCCACGACACGGACTCGTCTTCCTTCGTTCGGAAGACCATCGGGATGTCGAGGCTCACATTTGACGGAGGAACGCATTCGATCTGGATGTTGTCGATCATGACTCCGTGAGGACCACCGGTGTCGGATTCGATCGTTAGTTCCTCAGTCGTGTCCCACGCCGTGAAGAAGCCTTCTTCGGTTTCCCATGAGCGGTTGGCCGGGTTCGAGGCCTCGACGTAGCCGTGGGACTCATAGCCGACGTTCCATTGGGCGGCCGCGAACTCCGCGTCCGGATTCACGGCATAGTCGAAGGTGACCCGGTAGCGTGCGCCCGGAATCAGGCCTGTGAAGTCCTGGGAGATGCCTCCCGCACCGCTGCCGTTCAAGTCGAGCACATAGTTGCGCGAGCGTTGGTGGCGGTATCCGAGACGGTGCAGCTCGACGCTCCCGTAGACATCCCAGACGCCGTGGAGAGTCGGCCCGTCGTAGATCTCGCTCGATCCACGGGACATCGACGATCCGTCCTCGAAGGATGGGTCGAGGATGGTGGCTGCGTCGTCACACTCCCAGTCTTCCCAGTCCGTGCGCTCTTGCGTCGTGCCGTGTCGTTCCGTCTTCCGAGTCAGCCGCTTCGCCTTTTGCTGTTCATTGAACTCGGCCACGCGCTGTTCGATCTGACGGTGGAACTCTTCTCGATTCAACGAGCGGCTCTCGTCGGCGCGGGCTTCCGCTGCCCATCCGCCGGTCACGAGAGAGAGCGCCAAGGCTCCGTGCATCCACTTCACCAGGCTCTGATGCATATGGGTCTACCCCCTGTCCTTTCCCATAGTTAGAAGTCCACCGGCTCTTCCTGCCGCTGGACGGCTGCCGACTTGTCGGTACGGCGCACTAGGGGTTGCTCGACGCAGGGCGGAGCTTGCTGAACGAGGGGGAATCGGACGGACGGGTAGGGGGTAGCCGCCACCTGAACCTCAACACAAGAAGGGGCAGGCGGTTAGAAGAGTGACGGAAGAGCGCCACCGCCCACACAAAGTGGCCAACATGGACCGGATCCGAATAGACTGCCGATGATGTCGATTCGTTGGCTACGGCGAGTTCGGGTCGTCCTCTACGTACGACTTGAGCTTGGCCAGCAACCCTTCGTTTCCGCGTATGAAGAACTGCATGAGTTCGTCGTACTCCGGAGTGTCGCTGTATCCAACTCCATAGCTTCGAACCCGAGCGCCACCCTCCGGCAGCGGATCGAACAAGACAACGTTCATAAGGCGGCCATGGTCCTGCTTCATAACCTCCGGCCAGTTGTCCTGCAGCTCGGCGCGAAGCGTCAGGACTCTCTCCGGCACATAGTTCAAAATGTGCAGTGTGTTGGTTCCGGGATCACCGATCTTGGCGTTGGCATCGTAGTGCGTGTGGATCGTTCCGCCCGCACGCAGGTCGATCTCCACGACCGGCGAGGCCCAAGAGCCCCAGCCTTCTTCGGTAACGTAGGCCTTCCAGAGGTCGGAAACAGATGCGTCGAAACTGGCCTCCTGAATCAACACCCGCTCCCCCGCGTCGGTGACCTCGACTCGACTGGAAATCGGCGAATCGGAATCGTCGGCCGTCGCATGCACGGCCGCCACGAAGGACACGGCCATCGCGACGAGTGTCCCGGCCACGGCAACCGGACACGAAAGCCGGCCGCGCGCACATATGAGTTGTTGCCTGCCAACGGAACTGAAACGAAACATGGCGACTCCTCCCATCTAGCCCGAACGATCCATGAAGGTCGGGCTAGGACGTGGACCGAGGATCGCACAAGCGAAAGCGCGGAGGGAAGACCGAGCGTCTCCCCTCCGCGCTGATAGGCGGCTAGTTTTTGGCCCCGGCTTACCGACCGAGATCGCGGACGGCGATTTCCGTTGCCGTCCAGGCGCCTTCCTTCGGATCCAGGCCTTCGATCAGCCAGTCGACGGCCATCCCGGAAGCCTCACGAACCTGGTCGGCCTCGAACCACCAAGGCTGGAAGTTGAAGACGACCGTGCGTCCCTGGCCAAACCCGTTCTCCCATTCTTCGATCGGAGATTCGTAGCGATGGGCAACATACGCGGTTTCCAAACCGGACTCACGATCGCCGCAACAGATCGTCGTGTTGAACGTGTCGACGGTGTAAAGCGGCTCGAATCCGGGGAGACCTTCATTCTCGTAGAAGTCGGGCATCAAGGCTTCCCACGAGACGATCCCGCTGCGGTAGCGGTCACCGCCGTTGATGATCTCGTAGGGATCGCGCTTGGTCAGATCGAGCTGCAACTGCGGGAAACCGGAAGCGACAGCCGTGGCGCCGACCATTCCGCCCGCTTCGTTTGCGGCCTCGCCATCGTCGGTCGGGGCTCCGACGATCTCGTCGCGATACTGTAGATAGTCTCGAACGAACTCCGTCGGTTCCGGCTTGGGATAGGCGAAGTCACCCCGCGCGCTGACGAGCTGGCTGCTGATCCGGTCACCCACGATGAAGAGTCTTCCGCCACCTGCAAGGTAGGTCGCGAGATTGAATCGGTTGAGCCACAGTCCCGTCGCGTTCTCCACGGGGACGCCGGCGTTCGTGTGCCAAACGAGAACCTTGTACTGGCCCAGGACATCGAGCGGGATCTCACGGGCCCGGCGACGCTCGGGGTTGTTGCCCTGCGGAGTGTAGATCGCAATGTCATCGACCTCTCCGAAGTCATGAAGTCTGTGGGCGACGTTGTCGTGGATGAAGGCGTCGTGCTCTTCGTCCGACGGCGGAATCGTCGCGAACTTCGCGTCGTCGATGACGGCGGCCCACTTCTCGAAGGTCAACTCGGCGACATGGATTCGGATTTCGCACAGCTGAACCGATTCTTCCGACTCCGTGTAGTCGCGGGCCTTGATGTAGAGCACATGGTCGGTTCCCGCATCCTCGGAATCGAAGACGAAGGGAGTGACCAACGTGGTGCGACGTTCCCATCCGACCCATCCACCGATCCCATTTGGATCGAACGGCGTTTCGTCGTCCGGATCGGGCACATCGAGAGCGTAGTTTGACTCCCCGCCGTAGTACCCGTAGTGGCTTGCATCGATGTACCAGTCAAAGTTCACCGCAAAACCAGGTGCAACGACGATCTCCCAAACGTCTCCGTCATTCGGGAAGTAGTGAATGCCGGAACGGGGCTCGGTCACGGCCACTGTTGGCTGTGGTTGGATGGTTCCATGAACGTAGGGAATGAAGTTGCGGTTGCGTTCGAGATCCGACTCGACGGTACCGTCCGCTGCGACGGCGCGAACGGCGAAGGTCAGGTCGATCCCGGGCCCTTGCTCGACGAAGAGCTGACGAGTCGAGGAAGACACCCGAGTCCATTCGACGGAGCCATCGCCGGCAAGCAGGTTCTCGCCGGTCATCAACGCGTCGATGATCTCTTCATCGGTGTCTACGACGATGGATTCGATCTCGACGAGCTTGTACTCGAAGAACGCTGCCGACTCCGGAAGGTCTCCGAGTTCGGACTGGGTGTCATAGGAATCCCAGCGGAAGAGCGCCACCGGCGGAAGCTGGTTGATCGCTCCCGTCTGAGGCAGAATGAAACGCGCCGCCAACTCGTCGACGCCGGCCGTAGCCAGAGCGGCATCGCCGTGAAGCGGAGCCTGAAGTCTGTGTTCGCCCTCGGTACAACCCGCGACGAAAGTCGCGATGCCCAGCAGCAAGAGTCCCTGGCTCGAGAATCTACGCATTTACCACCTCGATCACCCCGACAGAGACGGTAAGAAAAGGAGAGCCTTTCGGACAAAGTACAACTCGCGACGTCTCGAAACGAGATGGTCGCCGGACCGGAGAGGGAAGTTCACTATGCATCCGCAAGTTGAGCTGAGTCAAACGATTTGTATCCGAGCGGAAGTGTCTGTGAACGTCACAACCCCGTGGCGTGGAGCTGGCTGGAGCTGATCAATGAACCCTAGGCGACCCGCCTTTGGTCCCGGTCCCGGTGGACTCGAACGCAGCCCGCTGCAGCTCGTCGATCAGCTGGCGCGCCCGTTCCAGCGCCTCTCCTTCCCGGCGATCCAGCTGTAGCTCGGAGTAGATTCCGGCGGCCTGGTGGAAGCAGCGAATCGCCTCCGGCCGGTCGTGCTCGACTTCAAGATCCCCGCGAACCATCAATGTGTTCGCCCGTCCCGACCGATCGCGGTAGCTGTGGCAGAGCTTTTCCGCCTGATCGAAAGCAAGTCGCGCCTCGACGGGATTGCGGGAAGCCGATTCGATCTCCCCAAGCACCCGATAGAGATCACTCTGGATCGTAGGAATGCTCTTGAGCTCGCAGATCCGGAGCCCTGCACAGGTCGAGGACCGTGCCGCGTCCACTTTGTCTTCCTGGAGGTTGAGCTTCGCCAAGCTCATCAGGACGGAAGCCTCTCCCATTGCGTTCTCGAACTCGCGGCAAAATGAGAGGCACCCGTCGAGTTCCTTTCTCGCTTCTACGAGTCGTCCCTCCCGACGGAGACACTCGGAGATCCCCCAACGTGCATTCGCCTCTCCGGGTCGATGTCCGATGGCGGCATATTCCGACGCGGCTTCCTCGAAGAACCGTCCAGCCTTGTCCAGATCATCGACGTCCAGTTCCAGATTCGCACTGGCCAGTGCGGCGATAGCCCGGCCCTGCGCGACCTTTAGCTCGGCGAACAAGGCGCGCGCCCGCTCGGCGACTTCGCGACCACGCTCAAACTCGCCGAGCGTGGAAAGCACTCCGATTTGGGGCACGAGGGACTGGGCGACTCCGCTGAGATCGCCCGCCTCCCTGGCCAGATGCTCCGCCCGGCTCAGCTCCTTTTGGGCTTCCTCGACCCGCCCCATTTTGGAGAAGAGATGTCCCAGGCGCGCCACCGCCATCGCTTCCATAGAGACCTCCTCCAGTCCGCGATAGATGAGGATGGCATGCTCGAGGTGACCACGGGCCGACTCCAGGTTCATCTCGCCCTGCTCAAAGGTCGCGCTGACAAGAAGCCCGTCGGCCTCTGCGTGTCGATCGTCGGCGATCCTTGCGGCTTCGACCGCTCGGTCCAACCAGACCCGGACCTTGCTCGGCGGAATCCGTGTCCTGGCAATGAGGCAGAGACGGTGGAGCGCCCGGGCCTCCTCCGCGTGTCGCCCCTCGTCCCGCGCGATGTCCGCGCTTCGCTCGTACGTTTCCAGTGCCTGCTCCCACTCCCCCTTCATTTGGAGTTCGTAGGCGCGCTTCATCAACGACTCAACCTGGCCCGGCGTGGTTTCAGCCTTCCACTCGTCCGGGAGCATCAGTCCCTGATCGGACAGCCATTCGAGAAGCTGGGCCGGGCTGAGAGTCTCACCCGCGCGGCGAAAGGAAACGTCTTCAAGTCGGATGTAATGGGGATCGAGTGTCGCACGCAGGACGGATTTCCCCGTGATGGCCAGAAGAGCGCTAAGCGCGTTGTGCGCGACCCAACTGCGGTCCCCAAGAAGGAACAGCGGATGCGGACCCAGGACTTCGCGCACCCACTTGCTTCGGCTGCGGGATGGGTCGGAGTCGAGGAGCAACTGCTTGACCCGGCGCATGACGTGGCCAATCGGCGTGTCTGCCTCGACCGCCAAGGAAGCTCGGCGGCGCCCAAGTTGATGCGCCACAACGAGAAGCCCCAGGAGTTGGGCCAGCGGAGCCGGATCGCCCCGGGTCGGGGCCGGCGCATCTTCCCTGGGACACTCGTCCCAATCCAGCCAGATCGAACGAATGCTCGCATTGACGTCCAGCTCTACTGTCAGTGTCGCGCGCACGCGGACCACCCCCTTCATCCCGTCGAAAGACGGGGAAGCCCCCTGGTGGTTTTGCAGAATCCGTGGAAGACGGCAGAGAGTGGGAAGAGAGCGGCCCGGTCTCCTCGAGTCTGCTTTCAGCTGAGTGCCCGGCCAAACCGAGCGTGGGAAGAGTATAGGGGGAAAACGTCTTAAGCTCTAGCGGACAAAAGCGTGGAACTCGTTTGGACAATAGTTGGAGGAATGGACATTGTTTTCGTAGCGATCAATCTGAGAGTATCTTCATCGGCCGCTGAGCTCGGTCGTCCGCGAGGAGGCCGGGCTCAGCTTCTTTCCCCCACCGTCTCCATCCCCCCAGGCCCGTTCCAATCACCCGAGATAGCAGCTGGGATCGGGTCCGGAGATGCCCCAGCCACAACTCGTGCCTGACGGCCTGGCTCCCTGCTGGACTGACCGACTGACTGCGTGCCGGCCTTGACGCCTTCGCCATACCGCAAAATCTGATTCAAATCGGGGCTCGTTTTCAATTTGAAAATAGCACGAAACTAAACTAGTCTTTCGCACGTTCTGCAGGATGAGAAAGACACTCAAGAGACCGGAGCGAGGTGAGATGGCCAACAAGCGGAAAGTGACCAAGGTCAACTCGCCCAAGGCCGTCTCTTCCCTGACGTCTCCACTCCGCATGGAGATTCTTCAGGCGTTTGGAACAGGCGATCGTTTGACCGTGGGTGACCTCGCTGAACGCGTTGGAAAGCCGCGGAGCTCGCTTTACTACCACATTCGAAAGCTGATCGAGATGGGTCTGCTCGTCGAGGTGGAACGAAAGCTCAAGGGAAAGAAGTACGAGTCGTCTTTCGAGACGGCGTCCGACCGGATCATCATCCAAGCCAACACCTCGACGAAGCCGGGTCGGGAAGCGATGGCCAAGCTCATCCGTTCGATGACCCGGCAGGCGGCGCGGGACTTCGAGCGTGCACTGGAAACCCACGCTCTGGACGGCACCAAGGCCGCCGATGTGGGACGCCGCCAACGGGCCTGGCTGACCGAAGACGATGTGAAGAAGGTCGATGAACTCTTCACGAAGATCGAAGCGATTTGTGCAAAGCGACGGACGAAGGGCAAAGGCCGGCTTTATTCGGTGACCAGTCTCTTCGTTCCATTGGAACCGGAGAAAACCTAACCCATCTCGGATGCCGGACCGAGAAACGCGACCCCGGGCGGCCTCCCCTCTCTGCCGCCGAAAGGAGCCGAAGCGATGGCCGACACTGGCTATTACCGATACCCGACGATTCACGGTGACAAGATCGCCTTCGTCTGTGAAAACGATCTGTGGCTGGGCTCCAGCGAAGGTGGTCTCGCCACCCGCCTGACGGCCAGCCCGGGGAATGTGATTCTTCCGAAGTTCTCGCCGGATGGAAGCGAGATCGCCATCACCGGACGCGACGACGGCCCGATCGAGGTCTACATCGTCCCGGCGGACGGTGGAGACGCAGAACGACTGAGCTGGTTCGGCTCGGCGACACAGGTCGCGGGTTGGAGTCGAGACGGGAATTCCGTCATCGTCGCCACCGACTGGCGTCAACCGTTCTCGAAAACGATGCACCTGGTTTCCATTCCCAGGAAGGGAAGCCACAAACCCGAACCGCTCCACGTCGGTCCTGCGCGATCGATGGACTTCGGTGCGGACGGCGGAATGGTCATCGGCCGCAACTCCGGCGACCCGGCAAGGTGGAAGCGGTACAAGGGCGGCACCGCCGGAAACCTGTGGGTCGATCGCAACGGCGACGGCAAGTTCCAACCGTTGATCAAGCTCGACGGCAATCTCGCCAACCCGATGTGGATCGGGGACCGGATCTACTTCCTGTCCGATCACGAAGGCTTCGGGAACCTCTATTCCTGCACCCCGACAGGCCGGAGCCTGCGACGTCACACCGACCACGAAGACTTCTACGCACGCTTTCCTTCCACCGACGGGCGGCGCATCGTCTACCACGCCGGCGCTGACCTGTGGGTCTTCGATCCGGAAACCGACGAGACCCGCAAGGTCGACATCCAGGTTTCGAGTTCCCGCAGCCTGGCCCGGCGCAAGTTTGCCAGCGGCAGTCGCTATCTCGAATCCATCGACCTGCATCCGCAGGGGCACTCACTGGCCGCGGTCAGCCGGGGCGGCGCGTTCACGATGGGACTGTGGGAAGGGCCGGTCCGTCGCTACGGGCATGTCTCTTCCGTGCGCTATCGTCTCGCACGTTGGCTGCCCGACGGCAAGGGCATCGTGGCGGTCCACGATGAAGGGAGCGAGGAAAGTCTCGTCCTCTTCAGCCCGGACAGCGACCAGCCGGACAAGGTCATCAGCGGAGACTTCGGCCGACCGACCGAGATGAAGGTCCAGCCGCACCCGAAGGAAGTCGAGAAGGACGGAGACAAGCCCGGCGCCAAGAAAACGAAGAAGAAGACCACGAAGCCGGGACCGACTCACGTCGTGCTGCTCAATCAACGGCATGAGGTCATTCTGGTCAACGTCTCCACCGGACGAAGCAAGGTCATCGACCACACCAGAATGGGACACGGAATCAACGGAGTCGCGTGGTCTCCGGACGGACGTTGGCTTGCCTACAGCAAACCGATCACGCAGCGCTGCGCGAGCATCTTCGTCTATGAGGTAAAGACCGGGAAGACGACACAGGTCACACGCGATGACTTCGTCGATGTCTCGCCGAGTTGGGACCCGACAGGTTCCTATCTCTACTTCCTCTCCTGGCGCACCTTCGATCCGGTCTACGACAGTCACTACTTCGACCTGGGCTTCCCCAAGGGCTCCCGTCCGTACCTCATTCCACTTCATGCGGACACGCCTTCGCCGTTCTCGATGGCGACACGCGAGCTTCGGGCTCCAAGCGCGGACTTCAACGGAGGCTTCGAGAACCGGAAGCGGATGGCCAAGCGCGCGGCCGAGGTAAAGATCGATCTCGACGGGATCGTCGACCGGGTTCTCGCCTTCCCGGTCCCGGAAGGTCGATATCAGAAGATCGAGGGAGCGGCGGGACGTGCGCTCTTCTCGAGCATTCCGCCGGTCGGAAGCCTTCACGGCGACGACGAAAATCCTGCCGGACAGTTGGACGGCTGGGACTTCGAGCAGAACAAGATGGAGCGCGTCGCCAGCGGGATCGCCGGCTTCCAGCTCTCGAAGGACCGGCAGACCCTGGCCATTCGCACTGGAAAGAAGCTACGCGTCGTCTCTGCCTGGACCAAGGAAGGCGGACCCCGCTCTCAATCGGACACGAGCATCAGTCGTGAGTCCGGTTGGGTCGATCTCGACCGCATGCGCGTCGCCGTCGATCCTCGCCTCGAGTGGGGACAGATGTTCGATGAAGCGTGGCGTTTGCAGCGGGATCAGTTCTGGACCGAGAACATGTCGGGGATCGATTGGAACAAGATTCACGCCACGTACCGCCCGTTGGTCGATCGCATCAGCACCCGTGCAGAGTTCTCCGATTTGATCTGGGAGTTGCAGGGTGAGCTCGGGACTTCGCACTGCTACGAGATGGGTGGGGACTACCAACCTTCTCCTTCGTGGTATCAGGGTTTCCTCGGAGCAGACCTGGCCTACAACGAGAAGAAGAAGGCCTGGTACGTCGAGCACATCCCATTCGGCGACAGTTGGGACCCCTCGCAGAACTCGCCGATCGCGGCGCCGGGAACTCAGGTCAAGGTCGGGGACCAGATCGAGTCCATCGGCGGCGCGCCCGTCGGTGAGAAGAAGACTCCCTATGAGACCCTTCTTCATCAGGCCGGCCAGCCCGTTGAGATCATGGTCAAAGGACCTCGTGACAAGAAGGCTCGACGGATCGTGGTCGAAGCTGCGAAGAGTGAAGCCCTACTTCGTTACCGGGACTGGGTGGAGATGAACCGCCTCTGGGTTCGGGAGCAGTCGAAGGGCCGGCTCGGGTACGTCCACATCCCGAACATGGGGCCGTGGGGATTCTCCGAGTTCCATCGCTACTTCGCCGTAGAAGTCGAGAAGGAAGGACTCCTCGTCGACGTTCGCTTCAATGGAGGCGGGCACGTCTCCCAGATCCTGCTCGAGAAGCTGATGCGGAAGCGGATCGGTTACGACGTCAATCGTTGGGGCGAGCCGGAACCGTACCCGCTCGACTCTCCGATGGGTCCGGTCGTCGCGCTGACCAACGAGTTCGCCGGGTCGGACGGCGACATGTTCAGCCACGCCTTCAAGCTGAACAAGATCGGTCCGCTCATCGGAAAGAGAACATGGGGCGGAGTCGTCGGCATCTGGCCACGTCATCATCTGGTCGACGGGACGGTCACGACCCAGCCGGAGTTCGCCTTCTGGTTCCAGGACGTGGAATGGGGCATCGAGAACTACGGTACCGATCCGGACATCGAGGTCGAGATCCGGCCTCAGGACTACACCGCCGGGAAGGATCCTCAGCTGGAGCGTGGCGTGTCGGAGTTGATGAAGTCTCTGAAGAAGTCTCCGCCGACCTTGCCCAAGTTCTCGAACCGACCGAAGCTGCGGCCGAAGAAGCTGCCGAAGCAGAAGTAGAAGCGGGCCAATCACTTGCCTGTGCCGTCGGATGCGAAATCATCCGGCGGCACGGGGCCTCTCGCCCGCTTTTCTCGCCCACTCTTCTCGCCAGTTCCCGCCGACCTGCCCGCCGATGTAAGTCCCGTCCTCCCAAATATTTGGCTACAATGCGCCAAAATGGATTTTTGTCCTACACCGAAGAATTTTCCTAGATCAGGACACAAGTTCGGCTATTATTGAATTCGCGCGAGTTGCGTGGTCCATCGGGGCGGGCTGCCTCCGGACAGTTCAGGTACGGTTCAATTAGATACGACACATCAACCCCTTCGCCATGCACGCACGGGGGCTGGGAGCACTACGACGATGAAGATGATGAGGATCCTGTCGCTGACGAGCCTTGCGGCTGCCGCCTTGGGACTGGCGACCCCCGCACTCGCCGTGTCCTTCGGGGTCATGGGCAATTTCAACGCGAACGGTCACGACTACAGTGGCTTCAGCGCTTACCTGAACGACTACCAGCACACCGACGGCAATATGTACACGTCCGGCGTCTGGAGCGTGGGCGTGAACAATCCGTGGCTTTCGACCACGGGTGGGTACGGCACCATCGCCAACTTCGCGACCTACCGCGCCTACTGGGCCAATCACTACAGCACCGGCTTCCAGGCGGTCAGCTTCGACTTCGAGTACGAGGTCAAGGTCCGCAAGCACGGCCAGACGATCGCCAGTCACGTCTTCGAGTGGAATCTCTCGACGAACGGCAACGGCCAGGAGCTGACGGTGGATCTCGGAAGCGATCGCGCCTTCGACTTCAGCTACGGCGGCGAGGACTACACCTTCGACATCTGGGGCGCGACCAGCGGTCACGGCTTCAACCCGAACGAAGAAGGTTCGCGTTCCTCGACGTACGACTACGCCAACTACACCGACGACGGCTGCAACTACTGGCAGTACGTGGACGGATCCCACTCCAAGGTCAAGGCCGGGATCAGCACGTCCGCCGCACAGCCGGTTCCGGAGCCGGCCACGCTGCTCCTGCTCGGTACCGGACTGGCGGGCGCGGGCATCATCCGTCGTCGTCGTCGCAACGCCTAGAGTTTCAACAGTGGATCGATGACGTTCGGACCTCGGACCGGGCGTCACTCAGGATCGCGGCCCTACTCCCCGGTAGGGCCGCTTTCTTTTGCTCCGGGTCGGGTGGAGGAGATCCAGGTCTCGAGACGGCGGTGCCACCTCGTTCCGAGCAATCCTCCGACCAAGCCCACCACCACGCCGACCAACGAATCGATCGCGTAGTGAAACCCGCCGTAGATCGTGGCCACGACGATCCCGACCGCGACGATCGTGATGAACGTGGCCATCGGGGGCGCAGCGAAACGGATTCCGCAAATCGCGATCGCGGTGGCTGCCGCACAGTGGCTGGATGGAAAGGCCGTTCCTATGCTGGCCCCTCCTTCCAGGGTCCGGTAGACGAGTCCGACGAAGAACGATCCGGGTGCTTCGACCCGATCGAACGTGTAGTACGGCCCCAGCACCGGGAAGAGAATGAAGATCGCGTAGCAGAAGTAAAAGACCGAGGCCACGGTGGTCACGGTGACGAGAAACTCCCGACGGCGCCCCTTCAGATACAGATACAACCCAAGCAGGGGGATCAGCCAAAGATAGAAGTAGTAGCAGAAGTGCAGCAGTTCACTGAGCGGGACGAAAGGCAAGGCGTCCGCGAAGTATGCGTTGGGATGTCCCCCGAATACGACCTCATCCAGACGAATGATCTCGTCGTCGAAGTATCGATCGTGATAGGCCCGGCTCAAAGCCCCCGCCGCGTAGTAGGACGGCGCCAAGACAAAGAAGGGAAAGCTCTCCCGAAAGAACCGGAGTATCCGATTGCCGCCCGGTCCCCAAAAGCGAAACGAGAAGGCAAAGAGAAGGAACGCGGTAAAGGTCGCCAGCCACAGCGGTCCGTCTTCGACACTTTGCATCCCAAAGATGAGCGTGCCGACACAGAACGCGGCGAACCCCATGAAGACGATGTCGGCGGGAAGATAGCCTTTGTTCAAAGCCAGCCACTCTCCCGATACCAGGAGAGAGTCTCTTCCAAACCCGAATCCAAGTCGACCTCCGGCTCGTAGCCCCACGTCATGAACGCTTTCTCCGAAGAGCAGACCCAGTGCGCTTGTCGCATCTCCTGGACCTTCCACCGGTTCAGCATCGGAGCTTTGCCGGTGACGGCGCCGACCACCTCCCCCACGGACGCGACGAAGCGGCTGACGACCGGAGGGATGCGCACCTCGCGCAGATCGGAATGCATGTACTCCGCTGCCCGACGACCGAACTCGTTCCAGGTGTAGGCTGAGTCGTCGGTGACGTAGTACGTTCCGGCGAGATCAAGTTCCGCGACGGCCTTGGCGGCACGAACGAGATCGTGCACGTGGACCAGACAGAGGCGCGCTCCTTCGGGACCCCCGAGCGGAAGAATCCCCCGCTTGATCCAACGGAAGAGTTCCAAAACGCCCTGGTCCCTCGGCCCATAGACGACCGGCGGCCGGATGATTGCGGGACGGATCTTTCCGGACGACTCGGCGATTTCTCTGAGTGCCTGCTCACCCTGAAGCTTGCTCTTGCCGTAAGGATTGATCGGCGTATCGGGGTCGGTCTCCGTTCGAACCGGAAAGGGTTGGCTGGCCGTCGCGATAGCCGGTCCACCGGCTGCCAGGGAACTGCAGTAGACGAAGAAGCCGGAGCCGTCGCCGCGCTCGGCCAACGCCTCGGCCAGGTTCCGCGTTCCTTCGTAGTTGGCTGCGTAGAACTCCTCCGCTGTGCGGGCCGAAGTGAGCGCCGCGAAGTGAAAGACGTTCTCGACTCCAGTGCAGGCTCCCGCCAACGAAGCCTTGTCGCGAATGTCCCCGTACGCCAGTTCCACGGGAAGTCCGCGCACCCACTGCAGGTTTGATGATTTCCGAACGAGAACCCGCAGGCGATAGCCGGACTCGCAAAGGGATTCGACAAGGTGGGATCCAACGAAACCGGACGCTCCCGTGACCAGGCAGAGCCCCGTCGGGATGCGGCGCTCATCGGCCGTGAATCGGCTGCCTTCGGTCTCTTCCAACGAGACTCTGGAGACGGCGCGATCCGTGTCTCGGACCGGCATCGGCGAATAACTCATGAAGGAACTCGCTCCAACGTGGAAGCCCGGATCGTTCATGCAGGTCTGCTGAGGCGACGGATCGAACCGCAGCATTTGACCTTCATAAAGAGTTCAGGCTTGGCCCCCGAGTTGCTGCTCGTAGATTCGGTACGTCTTGTAGACGCGGGCTCCGATGCTTTCCAGCGGCTTCCTCATCGCCTCGTTGTCTTCGAGAACCCAGGAAAGTTCACCGGACCGAATTCCGCGCTCGACTGCTCCTTCGAAGAGCGACGCGTAGAGGAGAATATCCGCTCCCGTGTTCCGAAAGTCACGCAAAACCCCGAGAGTGAGAACACGCAAGTGCTTGGCTCTGCGCAAACCCCGCCGAATGTGGAGGAATCCGAAGGGAAAGAGTCGCCCGTCGGCCTTTTGTAAGCCGGAAGTCGCGTCAGGGAGAGCGAGGACGAAGCCGATCGGGCGGCCGTCCTTCTCGGCAAACGCGACGAGAGACGGGTCGATGACGGACTTCAGATCTTTCGCCAACTGATCGATCTCGGCGTCGGTCATGGGAACGAAACCCCAGTTCTTCTCCCAGGCTTGGTTGTAGAGGTCGCGAACCACCTCGACTTCCTTCCGAAAGCGACGCATGTCGAGTCGGCGAACATCGACCCGTCGACGCTTGCGCACGGCGGCAGCGAGCCGAAAGACACGGGTCCGAACATCCTCCTCCGTCAGCCAGTAGGCAACCAGGTCCTTGGCCTTGGTCAGACCGTGACCTTCCAACAGGTCGACATACGTCCTGGGGTTGTAGGTCATCATGACCATCGGAGGTGAATCGAAACCGTCGACGAGAAGTCCCCACTCCTCGTTGCTCGAAAAGCTGGCCGGTCCCCGCATCCGTTCCTGGCCGTGTTGCCGTAGCCAATCCTCGGCGGACTGCAGCAGCAAACTGGCCACCCTCTGGTCGGGCACGCTCTCGAAGAAACCGAAGAAGCCGGTCTTCTCCTCGTGAAAGTCGTTGTGGGCGTGGTTGACGATGGCGGCGATGCGACCGACGACCTCTCCCGGGCGCGAGCCGCTGGCCCCGCGGCGGCGGGCGAGGAAGTACTCGACGTCTGCGTGCTGGTGGAACGGATGCTTCTTCCGATCGAGCAGCTTTCGAAGTTCACCCCTCAGCGGAGGCACCCAGTTCGGGTCGCCGTCATAGATGCGCCAGGGCAGCTGGATGAACGCGTCCAGGTCGGCGGCGGTTCGGACCGGAGAGATGTCGACGTCCGGCAACGGCATGATGGGATGAATCCGTTCGGGTTGGTTCCGCCCGGGGTGAATCCGTCCGGGTTGAATGGCCCGGGCTCAATCCTTATGGGTTAGATCAGTCCGGCTTCCTTTCCGGCACGTGAAAAGGCGCCCAATGCTTCGTCGATGAGGTCATCGGTGTGCGAGGCCATGAGGCTCGTGCGAATCCGGCACGTATGCTCGGGAACAGCCGGTGGTACAACTGGATTCGTGAAGACCCCGTGCGACAGCAGCGAACGCCAAAAGACAAAGGTCTGCTTCAGTTCGCCGACGATGATGGGAACGATTGGGGTCGTCGTCAAACCGGTATCAAAACCCAGGGAGTCGAGTCCCTGCCAAAAGCGATCCTTGTTTCTCCAGAGCCGCTCTCTCAGTTCGGGTTCGGTTCGAAGAATGCGGAGACACTCACGTACCGTGGCGACCGAGGCCGGCGCCATCGAGGCACTGAAAATGAAAGACCTCGCGTGGTGCTGAATGTACTCGACCACTTTCTCATCGGCGGCGATGAATCCCCCGATGGAAGCAAACGACTTGCTGAAGGTTCCCGCAAGGACGTCGCAGTCGTCGGTGACCCCGAAGTGCTCGTGAACGCCCGCTCCCGTCGGCCCCATCACTCCTGTGGAATGCGCTTCGTCGACCAAAAGCCGCGCACCGTATCTTTTGCAGAGCCCGATGATCTCCGGAAGATTGGCGACATCTCCTTCCATACTGAAGATGCCGTCGACGATGACGAGCTTGCCGCCGTCGGGGCACTCGTGGTCGGCGCGCTGCAGCACTTCTTCCAACTGAGCCAGGTCGGCGTGGTCGTAGCGGTACTTTTGCGCACTCGAAAGCCGAGCCCCGTCGATGATGGAAGCATGGTCCAGTTTGTCCGTGATGATGGCGTCATGTCGTTGCGCCAAGGTCGTGATTGCACCCAGGTTCGTCTGGAAACCGGTCGAGAAGACGAGCGCTGCCGGCTTGCCCATGAACTCCGCCAGCTCTCTCTCCAGCGCCAGGTGGATGTCGAGGGTGCCATTCAGGAAGCGACTCCCGGTGCAGCCGGTGCCGTACTCATTCGTCGCTTCCACCGCCTTGGCAATCACTCTCGGGTCGTGGGTGAGGCCCAGATAGTTGTTCGAACCGAGCATGATCTTGCGGTGCCCGTCGATGGTGACCTCCGTCCCCTCCGAACCCGAGATGGGCAGGAAGTAGGGATAGAGGCCGGCGGCCTTGGCTTCGGCGACGCGGCCGAACTTGGCGCACTTCTCGAAGAGGTCGGGGGCGGTGCCGGGTGGAAAGGAGGCGGTTTCGATCGGATTCAATGTACTCATCTCAGGCCTACCTCAATCGGAAAACCAGGATGTCAACCCGTTGACAGTAGCGGTCTTGGGGCCGTTGACGTGGGCTCCGGAGTCCTCGGGCGACCGCTCACCAGCTCTGCAATGCTCGATGCCACAGAAACGTTCCCGTTTCTGTCTGTATCCGACGATACGTAAGATCCGAAGTCGAGCCCTCCCCACCAAACCAATTCCCAACGAAGCCGGGGAGGAAGAGCGCTAGCCCTACAGACCTCGATTGTGCCACTGTATCTCAGGCTGGTCGCTGCCCGGCATTTGTCCGATACTCTAAGATAGCAGCGTGGATAAAGAACGACCGATCGCCCGCGGCGCCCGCTCCGCCCGGGTTGGATGTCGGCACACACCGTCGCACCACGATTTCCCGATTCTCCGCACTATTCGATTCCGAGGCAGGGGCCGGTGTGAACGGAACTTCGGTAAGACCGAAGAAGAAAAGGAAAGTTAGATAGATGAGTTTTGAGGCCCTCGGGCTCCGGCCCGAGATCCTGCAAGCCTTGGAAGAGCTCGGCTACAATGAGCCGA
This sequence comes from bacterium, assembly GCA_030431975.1. Lineage (GTDB taxonomy): Bacteria > Eisenbacteria > RBG-16-71-46 > CAIMUX01 > CAIMUX01 > JACKCR01. The sequence continues at coordinate 49,133 of JAUIHP010000006.1, forward strand.
CCCCGATTCAAGAACAGGCCATTCCCAAAGTACTCGCCGGCTCCGACCTGATGGCGTGCGCGCAAACAGGTACGGGCAAGACCGCCGCCTTCTCATTGCCCATTCTTCACCGACTGGCCGGAGGCGAGCGCGCTCCCCTCCGTGCGCTGGTCCTCGTTCCCACCCGGGAGCTGGCCATTCAGGTGGCGAAGAACATCAACTCCTACAGTGCGCACCTCGATTTCGAGTGCACCTGCGCCTACGGCGGCGTTCCGATCGAACCTCAGGAGATGATGCTTCGGCACGGCGTCGACATTCTCGTCGCCACTCCTGGTCGCCTGATCGACCACATGTGGCGGGGCAACATCGACTATCGGCACACCGAGGCGCTCGTCCTCGATGAAGCCGACCGCATGCTCGACATGGGCTTCATCAAGGACGTCCTCGAGATCGTCAACGAGATTCCGGAGAACCGGCAGTCCCTGCTCTTCTCCGCGACCTTGGGCGGAGAGATCGGACGTCTGTCAAAGAAGATTCTGAAGAACCCGGAACGAGTCGAGGTGGCGCCGTCCGCATCGACCGTCGACCAGGTCGAGCAGATGATCATTCCCATCTCCCGAGGCGACAAAGCCGATCGTCTGGAGCGTCTCATTCGCGATCATCGAATGGAGCGCTCGATCGTCTTCACGAAAACGAAGATGGGCGCGTCCAAGTTGGCCAACCATCTTCGGTCACGCGGTATTCGGGCTCGGGCGATTCACAGTAACCGGACCCAGGAAGAGCGCGTGCGCACGTTGGAAGCTTTCCGCGCCGGTGACGTCCACGTACTGGTCGCCACCGACATTGCGGCACGCGGCATCGACGTCGACGAGATCACACATGTCGTCAACTACGACGTCCCGTATGCCGCCGAGGACTACGTCCACCGAATCGGACGGACCGCACGTGCGGGCCGCTCCGGTGTCGCCATCACGTTGGTCACCCCGGAAGAGCGACGCGGGATCAAGGCCATCGAGAGGTTGATCGGGTTTTCCCTACCCCTCGAAGGAGAGAGCGCGAACGGCCGTCCGTCGAGCAACGGCGCCGGCTTCGATGATGACGACTATGAGTCCGGAGATCGCGGTTCCCGCTCGAGACGACGTCGGCGCGGCGGAAGCGATCGTCCGCGCGGATCCAGAAGCGAGCGCGGGGGCCGGAACGAGCGTGGGGGCCGAGACGAGCGAGGAGGCCGGGGTGACGGATCCGGGCGCAGACGGCAAGGCCGCCGCCGGGATGAAGACTCTTCGAGGTCTGTGGACTCTGCTTCCGATTCCCGCCGCAGGTCACGCCGCGACTCAGACGGGAGCGACTCCGGAAGGAAGCGTTCCGATCGCCGCCGAAAACGTGATGACGCCGGAAGTCGTGGCTCCGACTCCCGGCCGTCCAGAGACTCCCGGCGTAACGACCGGACTGATTCGAAACCGAAGAAGTCCATCCTGCGGAGACTCGCCGACAAGATCCGCGGCAAGTAAATCCGTCGACGCAGCCCGAGCCCGGATCGGAACGGCCCGGGCTTCCATCTCCGCAAGGTAGCCCCCCGGTCGGCGCGTCGAGTTCGGATCGCATCGCCCCACTCGACCCTCCAGCCACGAAACCGGTTATGGCATAATCAGTAACGAGCTGTTTTCCCGCGCCCGCAAGACTTCGCGGCCGCGGCTCGCACCGAACCAGACCCGCGGAAAGAACATGGAAACCTCCGGCCCGGTAACACAGTGGCTAACCCGCATGCGGGAAGGTGACGAGCAGGCACTCGACCGGCTTATCCCTCTGTTGTACGAGGACTTACGGGATATCGCCCGGGCTCACCTGCGCCGGGAACGTAGCGCCCATACGCTGAACGCCACGGCCCTGGTCAATGAGGCCTACCTCCGACTCTCGAACCAGGAGAAGCTCCTCCCCGAAAACCGGAAGCAATTCTTCCTCGTCGCCAGCCGGACGATGCGGCGAGTGCTGGTCGACTACGCGCGCGCCCGCAAGCGGAAGAAGCGCGGTTCCGGGGAGCTACCGATTCCGCTCGAGGAAGCGCAGATCGCTCTCTCCGAAAGTGGCGCTGACGAGATCCTCGCCTTGGATGAAGCCATAGAACGGCTCGCCCAGAAGAACGAACGCGCGGCTCAGATGGTTCAGTACCGTTTCTTTGGCGGAATGACGCTCGCCGAGACCGCGGAGCTGCTTGATGTCACGGTCAAGACGATCCAGCGGGACTGGTTGTTGGCGCAGGCCTGGTTGCGGAAGGAAATCGCGCAGGACATGGGCGAGTAGCGGACGGCAGGGCGGGAGTGCGGCAGTGCGGGAGTGCGGTTGCGTCTCCCTACGACAAAGATGCTGCGATCAATGTCCAACTAGTCGAAGGATTGTCGCGAGGAAGAAGGTAGACAGCGAGTCGCATGGCATATGCCCGACTTGCAAGGCTCCAACCGGAGAGAACTTTCGTTGAGCGACAACGATTGGGCTGACATCGAGCGGGTCTACTTCCAAGCCCTGGAACTACCCGAATCCGAGCGTGCGGCGTTCCTTGACCAGGAATGTCACGATCAGCCGGCACTTGCCGAGGAAGTCCGGCAGCTTCTGGACGCCACGGGCGACCAGCAGGCATTGACCATCGAGTCGGAACTCCTCACCGAGAATCCCCTGCCGCAGGCCGATCGTTCCGGAGAAGAGGTCGGCGGCTACCAGCTGGAAGAACGTATCGGCCTCGGTGGAATGGGCGAAGTCTATCGAGCCACTCGCGTAGAAGTGGGTTTTGACAAGCCGGTCGCGCTGAAGCTTCTGAGGCCGGAACACCGATCGGAAGAGACCATCCGTCGTTTCCGGGCCGAACGCCACATCCTGGCCCGGCTGGATCACCCGGCCATCGTCCCGATCATGGACGGCGGCCTGCTGGATGACGGACAGCCGTGGTACGTCATGCCGCTCATCACGGGCGCCCCGATCACGGAGTTTTGCGCGCGTGAGTCTCTCGACATTCGCGCCCGGGTTCGTCTCTTTCTGCGCATCTGCGACGGCGTGCAGTATGCGCACCGCAACCTGGTCGTCCACCGGGACCTCAAGCCGTCGAACATTCTGGTCACCGACGAGGGAGCTCCGCAGCTACTCGACTTCGGAATCGCGAAGCTGCTGGAGCGCGGGGATACGCAACACACGCTCGCCGAAACGCGCACCGGATCGTGGCTCATGACGCCGGACTATGCGGCGCCCGAGCAGGTCCTGGAGAAGCATCCGACCACCTCTGTCGACGTCTACGCGCTGGGAATCCTGCTTTACGAAATCCTGACTGGTACGAATCCACAGGCATCGGCGGGCGGTCCACGCACCGAGCAGCTTCAAAGAATCTGTGAGGTCGACCCGCCTCTGGCCAGTCGGAGCGCCCGGCCTGAGGATGTCCGACTCATCGTGGGAGATCTCGACCGGATCATCTCCATGGCGCTTCGCAAAGAACCGGAGCGACGTTACGCGTCGGTCGCGGACTTGGCGGACGACCTTCGCCGTTGGTTGGATGAACTCCCCGTTCGCGCACGCCCGGATACCCTTCGCTACCGCACCACGAAGTTCGTTCGACGCAACCGTACCGCCGTCTTCACCGCGGGTGCGCTTCTGGTCGGTCTCATTTCGGTCGCCGCCTTTGCCACCTATCAAGCCCGTGTCATCGCAACGGAGCGCGATCAGGTCGAACTCGAACGCGACCGGGCTCAGCATGTCGTCAACGTCCTGACCGATCTCTTCCGGACGACGGATCCGACCTTGAATCCCGGCGGAGACACGCTGCGCGTGGCTGAGTTCGTCGAGCAGTCCGGAACGCAGATCATGGAGGACCTCGAAAGCCAGCCCCTCATTCGCGCGGAGATGATGCACGTCTTCGGCAACGTCAACCGGAACCGGAGCCAGTTCGAAGAGGCGGAGAGGTTTCTGAAGTCGGCCCTGGACACCCAGGTCGAACTCGCCGGTTGGGACGACGCTCGTACGGTTCGCTTCTTCCACTCCCTGGCGGTGCTGAACAAAGAGATGGGACGACCGGAAGCGGAAGAGATGCTACGCGAATCCCTTTCCCGTCATGAAGCCAGGTACGGGCCGCAGTCGCTTCAAGTGGCGGACGTCAAACTGGACATGGCCAGCGGCATCGCCAATCCCGCCGGAGCCCTCGCTGTGGCCGAGTCGGGTTTGGAACTGCAAAAACAGTTCGCCCCGAAAGATACGGCAGCGCTGGCCGCGGCTCTCAACCAGGTCGGAATCCAGCACTACCGAAACTCCAACTACCAACAGGCCTTCGAGCACTTTGAACAGGCCTATGAGTTGGCCGTCCCCGTGTTGGGCGAACGCAATCAGAAGATCCTGAGCTACCTTGGAAACATGTCTGCGGCCGCTGGGCAGTGGGGAATCGACCTTGATCGCGCGGTGGAGACGGAACGTCGTATTCTCGAGATTCAGCGCGAAGTGCACGGCCCCGTCAGCCATCCCGTCGCCACCAACCTGAACAATCTCGCTACCTACCTGGTTCTGACCTACCGAATCGAGGAAGCCATCGAGACGTTCCTGGATGCGTACTCGATCTACAGGCAGATCTTCGGTCAGCGGCATCCGCAGGTCGCAAACACGGCCCGGAACCTTTGCGTAACGTCGATCATCCTGACTGCGGATCCGCCGCACGACCTTGTCGGCTCGTCTGAATCCGGCTGGTCTGAAACCGGCGCGCCTGAGTCCGGCGCCTCCACGACCGGCTGGTCCGGGACCCACTTGGCCCGGAAAGATGCGGCTATCGCGTTTGCGCAGGCTTGGGCCGACAGCGCGGTTGCGGCCTCTCGCGACATCGTCCCCTACGGGCCGAGTGAGTCCGTCATCTACGAGATGCTTCCTCCGTGGGTCCGCATCCAAAGCGAGCGGGCGACCGAGGCCATCCCGATGTTGGAGGCCGTGCTCTCCGGGATTCCAGAGAGTGATTCCACGCAAACGATGAACCGCTACATCATCGAAATGTGCCTGGCCATGGCCAACCTCGAAGACGGCCGGTTGGAAACCGCCCAGGAGTTCTTTGCATCCGCAGAGCCTTTGGCCCAGGGGACCGAGCTGCCCAAACCAAGCCGGATGGAAGCACGGCTGGGTCAGGGAGTGGTGGCCTTCGAAAGAGGCGAGCTGGATCGGGCGCGCGAGTTGTTGGAAGGGTCGGAGACCTATACCGACTGGATCTTGAGTTCACCGTGTTTGAGGGCGCGCATCCTGGAGGCGGCGAAGGGCATTGCCATGACTGCCGGCTCCTAGACCGAACGATTCACGTGGGTCTATCTACTGCGGTGACGAAATTCATGTAAGAGGACGGGCTACGGTCAGAACATCGAGTTCTCGTTGGCGGACTCGGCCGGGACAGGTTGGACCACGTCCCAGTGCTCTACCATCCGGCAATCTTCCACCCGAAAGATGTCGACCACGGCAAAGCCAAGATCGTCCGGACCTGCCTGACTGTGATAGTGGACCACGACGAGATCATCGGAAGCCACCACCCGGTGAATGGTGAAAGTACGGTCGGGAAAGCGCTCGAGTAATCCTTCCAAGAACGTGATTACGGCCTCTCGACCATCTGGGAGGGAAGGCTTGTGCTGGATGTAGTCGGGATGGACCCAAGTCTCAAACGCTTCACGGACCTTCTTCTGGCGATAGAACAAATCGATGAACTCTTCAACGACCTCCCTGGGCGACATCGTGCACCCTTCCTCGCTTCGCGACGACGGATGCTCGGATGCCTCAGCAGGAACAACCATCGCGAGTATCGCAACGAGAGGCAGGAGACCTCTCCAGCTCCAGAGTCGATTCGTCAATCTCCGTCTCCCTTCCGGCTTTCCCCGTCGGGCCGGGGGCTACATCACAAGGATCGGAGCATACAGGCAACCGCATGTGTGAGTCTCCGGAGGATTCGTTCGAGCTTACTCTGCGGCCTTGGAAGCGACGCGCCTGCGGAACTCCTCCAGATAGCCCGGGAGAGTCGTATCCTCCGCCAACGCCGCGTCTGCCTCTGGAGATAGCGCGACTTCCCGAATGGGAATCACACCCGCCCAGTGAGGCAGCGCCATGTCTTCCTCCTCATCCGCAACTCCTCCGGCACGGACCTTGGCGGACGCGCTCTCGATTCGGACGGCGACGAACGATGTCGCCGCCAACTCCTTGGGGTTGGGCATTCGACAATCGTCGGCACGGCCCGGAACGACCTTCTCTGTGATCGCTCGTACCGCCTGTTCAACTCCCTCCGGATCGGTGAGTCGGCGACCCGTTCCGTAGATGACCGCGGAGCGGTAGTTCATCGAGTGATGAAATGCAGACCGCGCAAGAACGAGACCATCGAGCAGAGTCACTGTGATGCACACGGTAGCGCCGGACTCGATGTAGCGGGTGATTCGCCCCTTGTTGGCTCCGTGGATCAGGACATCCTCACCGACCCGCGCGAAGAACATGGGGATCACGACCGGTTGGCCGCCGATTGCCATCCCGACGTGGCAGATCCGCGCCTCGTCCAGGATGGCATGGACCGTGGCCTCGTCATAACTGGCCCGGTTGGGGACGCGAACGATCTTGTTGCGTGGTGTGACGTCGTACCGGCGCGACTCCATCTGGACTCTCCTTGTGGTTTCGATTGCCGAGTTATCAGCTTCGTCGAAATCATGGATGTAGATTGGTATGATTGACATATCCAATTTCTGATATTCTCACCATACCAATATGGACAAGCCGTTCCGCGAGGAGAAAGCGCCGTGTCAGGGTTCGACTTCGGATGTATTCGACTTCGTTCCGAGTCATCCACTCCACTCTTCGAGCAGCTCTCAGACCAGCTGAGACGCGAGATCCTGCACGGGCGCCTTGTCGGCGGACATCGACTTCCGTCGTCGCGCGAGTTGGCTCGTCAGCTTGCGGTGTCCCGGACGACCATCGTCACCGCGTTCGATCAGCTCACGGCCGAGGGGTACCTCGAAGGCAAGATCGGCGCAGGTACGTATGTCAGCGATCAACTTCCCGAGGAACATCAGATCGCGCGCTTCTCCGATCGGGATACATCCGCCGCGGACATCGGAAACTCAGCACGAGGCTCCGCACCGGACTCAGTACATGGTTCCGCACGAGGCTCAGAAAGCGGCTCAGAGCGACACTCAACACGAAACCCTGCGCGACAGTCAGAAGACGCCCCGCGAAAGACTCCGTCCCTGAACACCTACCTCTCCCCGACCAGCCGGAAGTGGATGGCGAAGGGGTGGACAACCTCCGGCTTCGCCGGCCGACCCAGACCGTTCCAGGCAGGAGTGCCGGCGTTGGATGAGTTCCCTATCGATGTTTGGGCCGCCCTCTACCGTCAGCGCTGGAAGAAGTTCTCGGTCGGCGACATCTCCTACGGTCCGCCTGCCGGTGCCCAAAAGCTGCGCACATCGGTCGCACGGTATCTGGGACTCCATCGCGGGGTCCGTTGCACCCCGGATCAAGTGGTCATTGTTCGCGGAACCCAACAGGCCGTCGACATCACCTGCCGCCTTTGCCTGGACCCGGGAGATCCGGTCCTCTTCGAAGATCCCGGCTACAACTCCGCACGGGTTCGCTTCCTCTCCGCCGGCGCCCGCATCGTTCCGATGCCGGTCGATGAAAGTGGCGCGCGTGTGTCCGACGCGCTCCGCTCTCCGTCCCTTCGACGCGGTCGACAGGCCAAGCTCGCGTACGTGACGCCCTCCCACCAATTCCCGCTCGGTGTGACCCTCTCGATCGAGCGCAGGATGGAGCTGATCGATTGGGCGCAACGAACCGGCGGTTTGATTCTCGAAGACGACTACGACAGTGAGTATCGCTACTCGCAACGGCCGATCCCTGCGCTCCAGGGACTCGATCGCATGGACCGAACGATCTATGTCGGCAGCTTCAGCAAGGTCGTCTTCCCCGCCCTCGGGATGGGGTATGCGGTCGTTCCGCCGGCCATGGTCGAACCGTTCACGCGGATGCTTGGAATGGTTGGGAGGCCGGCCTCAGTCCTTGATCAGATCGTGCTCAACGACTTCATCGAGGAGGGGCACTTCGACCGTCACCTTCGAAGAATGCGGGGCGTTCACCGATCCCGCCGCGACGCTCTGGTTCAAGCGATCGAGAAGCATGCAACGGATCGGCTCGAACTGTTCGGCGACGAAGCCGGACTCCACTGTTCCGCGCTCTTCCTTGGCGATGCTGACGACGAAGCCGTGGCAGACAGGCTGGCCGACCACAAGATCACGGCTCCGGCGCTGTCCAGTTACTACCTGAAGAGGGAACGCGCATCCAGCAACGGACTCGTGTTGGGTTTTGCTTCCGCACCTCCGGACCGGATTCGGGCAGCCGTACGAAAGATGGCTACGCTTCTGTGAAGTACGTTCTCGATCGTCCGCAGAGTCAACGTCTGTCCTCCTATCAACTCGAGGCTCTCTTGTGAGATTCAGCATCGAAACAGCAACCGAATTGAACGTCGAGGATGAAGAGCTGCAGGACCTTTTGCGTTGCGTCTACGTCCAAGGTGGCTTCACCAGCGAAGCACGCGCGAGCTCTATCTTTGATCCAGCCGCGGTTCGGAGTCGTGGCCTGTTGCTCTGTGCGCGCGATGATGCCACGTCGGCCTTGGCCGGAATGGTCATCGTCGTAAGCCCTGGCTCTCCGGCGGCTGGGATGCAGGGGAGCGACGAGTCGGAGCTTCATCTGCTTGGAGTGAGGTCGGAGTATCGGGGCCAAGGCCTGGGTCGCGCACTGGTCCTTGCGGCTGTCGAGGCGGCGAAGAGTATGGATTCATCCCGGATGGTTCTTTGGACGCAGCCGACGATGCACGCCGCTCACAGACTGTATGAGGCCACCGGTTTTACTCGGGCTCCTCACCGGGACTTCCGGAGTGAGGAGCGTGAGTTCATGGTCTTTGAGAAACGGATCTAGCCCAAGTTGCCTCAGCAAGATCGGGTCCGGCGCCTCATCCGAGCCTGGGCGCTTACGGCCTGCGCGTTCCCCGTATCTTCCACGGCTCGGTCCAGGTCACCCCGCCGTCGGTCGACGACTCGGCATGCCAGGAGTACGAGTCCTCGGACATGTCGTGAAAGATCCAGTAGCTGATCGGCGAGTCATTCCGATCGGCCGCGAACTGGTGCAGCACGATGCGGTCATCTTCGCGAACGCCGCCGAAGTGAAGAATGCCGTTGAAGCGGTTGGTGATGTACATGCTTTCCCACCGGCGCATGGCTCGATTGTAGATTCGAACGATCGAGGTCGCGGCATCGGGAAGAGACGGATCCACGTCGTACCAACCGAACTCGAGGATCCCGTGACCGTCCAGACAGTGCACCGCCGACCCGTTGGCGGGAAAGCTGACCGGGCCGCCACCGAAGTTCATGTCATGCTGATCGCTCCACTCACCGACGAGGAAGTCGAACTGCCGCGCCTCTTCGGGCAGACCGGACGCGGGGGAACCGAAACCTTCCGCCGGAGCTTCGTGTTCGGTCGGAGCGGATCGCCGCATGTAGCTGCGCACGAGTTGCAGCTCCCAGGTCTTGCCCAGGTCCGTCGAAACTTCGAGACGCGCTTCAAGTGCATCCTGACCGGAAGATGTACAGGTCACGCGGGAGAGCTCGATGGCCGCGCCGCCCAACGGCCGGGAGGCATCATGCAGGACCAGCTGGTCGTCCTCCATCGAGCCGCTGTGCACTTGGATGGACTCCCCGACATCCGTGGCGGTGCCGAGAAGCCATGATTCGGAACCCGCGCTGTACGCGAGGAAAGAGATCGAGTTGAGGGTCAAACCCTGACCGTCGAAGTCCGGGCAACGGAAACGCTCCATGACGGCGTGTCCCCGATTCATGAAATTGACGTCCGCCTGGCCCGTGGCCGTGTGAGTGACTTCACCGTCTTTGAAGACCCGGAGTTCCACATCCCAATCTCCGACGAAGTGCAGGACCTTATCGAGCTGTTCGGGCGCGCCGTCCGCTCGGTCCGTCATCGTAACGCCCGAGTCAAACAGTCGTCCGTCCCGAGCTTCCGATGTTGCGGAAGTGGCGACAAGGATGGTGAGGAGCAGCGCGAAACAGCGTGCGACCGTTGGCCGTCGAGGAATACAAATCACGGGAGATCTCCTGTGAGCAGGATTCATCCTCGCCAACGGAGACCTCCCCCGCCGCCACTCCCGAGGATTGCGTCACGAGGAGTCTACCGGAGACTGCGGGCTGTCGGCGAGGTGCCGGTGAGAGGTGCCGGTGGGTTGCCGTCGAGCCAGCCGAGTTGGGGTCGTCGCGACCCCACGCCGCACTGGCATGTTAGGCTCCGAAAGTCAGCCGGTGGAGGGACGCGCCTGACCTTCCCTCGTTGCCTAGGGTCACGCCTCGCCTCGCGCCAACGCCCGTGATCACATCGCCCAGAACAGGGGCGGGGCCAAGTGTCAGAATCGGGGGAATCGATGTCTCGTTCGACTCGCCGTGTCGTCCGTACACTCCGCACCGCCCTCACCGTCGCATGCCTCGCGTTTGCGACCGTGTTCGGTTCCAGATCGGACGCGCAGAGCCTCAACGTCACCCTCCGCGCCAACGTCCACGATCACATCAACTACAACGATGTGTGGGGCTACTCCGCTCCGGACGGAACCGAGCTCGCGATCCTCGGTCGCGTCGAAGGAACTTCCTTCGTTGATGTGACCGATCCGGACGTCCCCGTCGAGGTTCTGAACATCCCCGGCGCGCTCACGATCTGGCGCGACATCAAAGTCTATGACCACTACGCCTACATCGTGGACGATGCCGCGGGCGAAGGACTGGTCGTCGTCGACCTTTCCGACCCTTCGGCCCCCGTCGAGGTCGCCCGCTATACCGACGTCTTCACGACCGCACACAATGCCTGGGTCGACGAAGAGGCCGGGCTTCTCTTCTGCTGTGGAAGCGACGGTGGCACTCATGTCTTCGATCTCGTTCCCGATCCCGTCGCGCCCGTCTACCTCCATACCTTTTCCGATTTCTACGTCCACGACCTCTTCACTCAGGACGACGTTGCCTACTTTGCCGCCATCGGCTCGGGAGTCCTCGCTACCGGAGATCTCACGGGACTACCCGGATCGATCCCGGTTCTCGACACGGCACCTTCCGACGACCGGGCGACTCACAACGCCTGGACGACAGACGACGGCAACTACACTCTGACGACGGATGAACGTTCGGGAGGCCACCTGACCATCTTCGACACGAGCGACCCGACCGAAGTCTCCAAGGTGGCGGAGTATCACCACCCGACGGACCCGACCTCGGTCATTCACAACGTGGTTCTCCGAGGAGATCTGGCTTTCGTCTCCTGGTACACCGCCGGTCTGGAGATCGTCGACATTGCGGACCCGCGTTTCCCAAGTCGAGTGGGCTTCTACGACACCTATCCCGGCAGCGGACCCGGGTTTTCCGGAGCCTGGGGCGTCTACCCTCTGGCCGACTCCGGGCTCATCTACATCAGCGACATCCAGACCGGGCTCTATGTCGTCGAGTTCGATCCAAACTATGGAGCCGTCGAGGGAATGCTTCGGGACGCAGTCGACAATGACCCGGTGGCGAACGCGGTCGTAACTCTCGTCGGTGAGAACCGCACTGTCGTAACCGGAGCCGATGGGTTCTTCCGCATCGCGTCTCCACCGGGTAACTACATACTCGAGATCGAGGCATACGCCTACGAGGATGTTTCCGAAAACATAGCGATCGCAAGAGAGGAAGTCGTGGAACTGGAGATCCCGCTTCCACGAGTTCCGAGCGCTCGGGTCTCCGGTACGGTCTTCGTGGGCGACCCGCCCGTTCCTACCGAAGGGATCCGTGTCGACATTCTGGATACTCCGCAAAGCGTCGTTTCGGCAGCGGACGGAACGTTCGCGTTCGAGTTCGTTCCTGCCGGGCCCCAAACGTTGCGAGCTTCCCTTTTGGGTTTCGGTGCAACGGAAGCCGGCCGCATCGTTCTCCCCGACGATCCCCTCGCGGTGGATCTCCTCCTCGGGCCTTCGGTCATCTACGACGACCTGGAAGGCGAGACCGGTTGGACCGTTGGAGCGACCGGAGACGACGCGCTGACCGGGATCTGGGAGCGCGTCGATCCCGTGGGAACCCGCAACGGCACGGTGCAACCGGAAGACGACCACACTCCGTCCCCGGGAACGATGTGTTTTGTCACCGGTCAGGGAGAGAATCCGCTCGCCGTCGACGAGAACGACGTCGATGACGGAACGACCACTTTGGTCTCGCCGACCTACGACCTTACCGACGTGCCCCGACCCCAGGTTCGATACTTCCGTTGGTACGTCAACGACCTCACGACGATCGTGGACGACGAGTTTCACGCAGAGATCTCGAGCAACGGAGGCGTGGACTGGGTGCGGCTGGAAACGCTGACGGAGTCCCGTCCCTTCTGGGAAGAAGTTTCGTTCTACATAGAAGACTTCATCACCCCAACGGATCAGGTTCGTTTCCGCTTCATCGCCTCGGACCTGGAGATGGCGTCCATCGTCGAAGCAGCCATCGACGATCTGGAAGTTTTCGGGGAGGACGAAACGTCGGACGCACCCGGACTGCCGGGCGATCCGGGCCTGCCCGATGCGGTCGGGCTGCTGGAACTCCGGACCTGGCCGCGCCCCGTCTCTGGTGAAGGTGCGTTTCAACTCCAACTGGACGGCGTTGTCGCCGGGCCCGTGAACTGGAGCTTGGTCGACATATCCGGCCGGCGGATCTGGTCAGCAGATAGCGCAGTCGAGAGCCCGCTTCATGGCGGCGCACTGCGGACATCGTCGTCCGATCTCGGTCTGCCAACGGGGCGCCTTGGATCGGGCGTCTACTTCCTGAGAGCGGAGCAAGCGGGGCGTACGGTGTCCGCAAGAATCAGAGTCACTCGCTAGCCCGTCCGGGCACTAGGAAGCGAGACGTGGAGGGCACCAATGGGCACGCGGACGATCATCCTGGTTCGTCACGGACAGTATGACCAGTCAAAGAACGGGACACCGGAAGAGCGCCTGACGAAGCTAGGCCGCCAGCAGGCTCGAAGTGCCGGACGCTACCTTCGTAAGCTGGAGATCGATTCCCTGTACGTCAGCGACATGCGGAGAGCCCGCGAGACCGCGCGTCTGATTTGCGAATCCCTGGACGGGATCGAACCCATCGTGAACCGCAGTCTCCGCGAGTGTGTCCCCGCGCTACCGGCCGAGATCCTTTCTCCCAACAGTGACGCCGCCGATCTTCTGGACTTCGTGTTGCGGGCGCGACGGAGTCGAAAGTTTAGACAGAAGGAACAGAAGGCGCTGGAAGAACAACCGTGGGTAGAGGCCGGCGCAGTGGAACGCGGAGCGGTACAGCTGGAGCGCGCCTGGAATCACTTCTTTCGCCCCGCCAGTGGTCAGGACCGACTCGAGGTACTGGTCACCCACGGAAATCTCATTCGCGGTCTCCTGACCAAAGTCCTGGGCATTCCACCGGAGTTTTGGCTCAACCGCATGCTGCCCTTTCATTGCGGGCTGACGACGATTCGGGTTCGGAAGCGCGGGCTCTGCTTTCTGCAGTCATACAATGAGCTTCAGCACCTGCCCGCGGCGCAGCGGACGGGCCGGAACGTAAGCAGTTCCTAGCTCATAAGCTGCGTTCACCCGCCGTAGAGGATGAACGCCGACCAGTAGCAAGGATGGGAGTAGGGATGCCTGCCATCGCGTTCATACTCTACGAGCCGTCGGCGCGCCGACTGCAGAGCTGGAAGTAGATCCGGCGACTCATTTGGACGCAGAAACTCTCCGTAGAACGTCTCCATGAAGATCCGGGTCGCTTCATCGTCGACGTCCCAGCAGCTGACCAACAGATGGGTGGCCCCGGCGCGAAGAAAGGCCTGCGCGAACCCGACGACGCCTTCCCCGTGCACATGACGCCCCCGTCCGGTTTCGCAGGCGCTGAGAGTAACCACCAACGCATTGAGTTTCCAATTGCGGCTGACCTCCCCCGCCGTGATCTCACCACTAAAGAACCGAGTCTCGTCCAATGCAGCATCGACGGGGTCGGGGAGATCCTGTTGGGAGAGAAGGAGAGCTGATCTTTCCGGCCGCTCGGGATCGGCGATGGCGTGCGTCGCGAAGTGGAGAACATCGAACTGTTCGAGTTCACCACCCGTCCGCATGTCTTCGATTCGAGCTTCGGCAGCGTCTTCACCCAATAGGACCCGGACATCGTCGAACAACGGCGTGATCATCTCGACTTCCCGGCGCGTTGCCGGCAGTTGGGGGACGGCTTCCCCAAACGGAGGATCACCGAGAAGTAGCGCGCGGGACGGTTTCTTCGTGCGATTTCGTTCCGAAGCCAGCTTGGCGTACGTCGCCGCGGAAGGCATGTACGAGACCAGGCGTTTCAATCCGACAACAGATCCGCCACGGTCCGACAGGCACTCGACAGGGAATCCGGCCAGAACTCCACTGCTGACCACAACCCAGTGATCGGCATCCTCCAGCCACGGTTCTAGAGGCTCGAACCACGTTCTCCAAACCTCTTCCGTTTGGGTGCGATGCGCATCGGGACGCGGCGCCCGCAAGCTCGATCGACCGGCCCGCGCCAATTCGTCCGCAAGCACCTCGACCGATTGTCTCGCTCTTTCCGGCTGAAAGTTGGGCAGTCGAACCCAACGAACGTCGTCAGAGTCGATGACGTAGCCCCAGGCGGGGAAGGACTCGCCTCTTCTCGGTTCGATCCAGCCAACGACGACCGTCCTTGCATCGAGAGCGTCACGAATGCCGTCCATCGTGACGACCGCATCGGGCTCAGCCTCATCGACTCGAAAGATTATTTCACGCAGGGCCCGCCCCTGGGCCTTGTCCACCTGAGCCCAGACATCTTCACGACCCAACTCCAAGAGACTGATCGCAAGCGCGGAGTACGGCTCGGCCATGAAGGTCGTCCGCTCCGTTCCGTGACGGACCTTCCGGCGCGCAGCTTCGAAGCCCGATGCGGCGTGCGACAGTCGCTTCTCCGCCAGTTCGAATTCACCGCACTCCATCCACATCAAACCGGCCAGAGTGCGGGATTCCACCGCCAAGGGATGATTGGCGCTCCACGCCTCGATGCGGGACGCAGCCGCTTCGAACAACCGGTCGGCCGTCTCTGTTTGTTTCTGCGCGGCATAGAGTCGCGCCATGGCTGCGTCGCAGTACGCGAGTTCGGCATGACCGGCTCCGAGCTTGGCCTCCCGAATTCGTCGCGATTCTGTCAACGACAACTCGGCATCCACAAGTCGACCGGCGAAGCGCTGCGCGTGACCCATCTGAAGAAGGAACGTCGCGACGTCTGGATGGTCCGGACCGAGCACCTTCCGGCACCGTTCCACGATCTGCTGATAGATGTCGATAGCCTCTTCGTACTGGAGCCCTTGGACCAGATGCGCGGCCAGGTTGCTCTTTGCGTGGAGCAGGACGAACGGATCTTCCTCTTCAAGCGGTTGGGCCAGGTTCACGGCTTTCCTTAGAAGCTCCGGAGCCTCCGGGTGACCGATGTCGAAAAGAACGCGACCCAGAAAACACGTGGTCCAGACGACCGGGGTTGCGTTCGGACCCAGCTGCTGCGCCCGGATAGCGAGGGCACCGCGATAGAGTTGTTCGGCGTACCGATACGCGCCCAGGTCATGTTGGAGGCGGCCGAGGTTGTGCAACCCGGTGGCCGTACTCAGATGGTCTCCAAGCTGATCTCGCCAGATCCGAACAGCGCGTTGCAGGAACCCTCGTGCGGCTCCCAGTTCTCCCTTGAGCCAATGCAGACGTGCGGTGTCATTGAGGCTCTCCGCCGTGAGCACATGATCGGAACCCAATTGTTGCTCGCGAATCGAAAGGGCCCGGGACAGAGGCTCGGCGGCTGCCGTCAACTCACCCTGGTCCTGCAGAGCGAGGGAGAGTCCCTCCAATGCGGCCGCGACATCGAGGTGGTCGGGACCTTGCATCGACTCGCGAAGTTGGATCTCTTCATTTCGCAGCGCAACCGCGGTGTCGAAACGACCGCTATCGTAAGCTTCCTGCGCCGCCTGAGCTGCGGCATCGGCTGCATCTGCGTTCGCGTCCACGTCTGCGTTCGTGTTCGCGACCACGCCGGCGTCCGCCGGGATTCGTGGGGTCTTGTCGTCGCTGTTGCCTTGCATCCGGACCATTATCGGGCCGGTCGTCGTCATGGGCAAACGGAAGGAACTCACTCGACTGGGGTGTCACCGCGAGTCCGCTTGGGTCAACGCAGTTCCTACGCCGGCGGAAGTGTCTCGAGCCGTTTCAGCATCTCCCGGGCTCGCGAAGCGTTCTCACCGTCGTAGACGGTCACGGAATGAAGGACGGTCCGCGCTTCGTCGATGTCCCCGAGCCCGGCCGTGGCTTGCGCCAACTGCCAAAGGCTCTCTTCTTCGAGCTCTTCAGAGTCGGTCGACTCGAAGACCTGCCGGAAGATTTCGGATGCCTCCCGCGGCAGGCCACTGAGGCAAACTGCCGAGCCGAAGTACAAAGCCGTTTCCGCGTCTTCGGGTCGGGCCTTGACGACGTCACCGAGACGCTCGGCGGCCGTTTCATACTCACCATTCGTGTAGGCGGCAAGGCCCAGCATCCGCTGTTCGTCCACTTCGTTCCGCGGTACGCCTCGATGAACGGCGACCGGAAGCGGAGTCGGAACGAGTAAGGATGCCACTTGTCGCGCCAGCTCTCCAATACGCGCCCTCCAACGCTGCACGTCATCGGCCAGCTCCGGAAGGTCTATTGCCCGTTCCGCTTCCTGCGGAGCCTCGACCTTCGGTTCGAACCCGAGAAAGCGAAGCTCGCGGCAACACTGATCGCAATGATCCAGGTGGCGCGCCAGGGCTTCGCGCTCGATCACACCCACCGATGCCCCGACCTCCTTCCAATTCACGAGCATACGGGGAGGGATGTGCGGAACTTGTTCATCCGAAGAATGAGCCTCCCGCTCCCGAATGAGTTCGTTCCACTCGTCTCGGCAGAAGGCACAGTCACTCCGGTGTTTCTCGTGCTCCGACAAGACCTCCTCGCCGATGAGCCCGGCAAGCCGAAGCAGCGAATTGCGTCGAAACGCAGCGTGAGGATCATTGGCCCTGGGTTCATTCGCCATGGATCGCGTCTCCGATCTCCCGCCAACGAGGATCCGTCGTGAGCGCCTGCTTCAGACTTCCCAAACATCGGGACCATCGCTTACGAACGGTCGCGGCCTCGATACCGAGTTCGGTCGCCACGTCCTTCCACTCGCGTGACTTCAGGAAGGACCGGAGCAGCCCCCCGCACCCACCGTCTGCTTTCTCGACGAAGAACTCATTGGCAATCAAGGCCAACCGCTCGGTGAGGTCACCCCAGCTCGAGTCCGTCCATCCACCCTGGATACTGGTCGCCGTCGCAGCCACTTTCTGTTCCTGTGTGAAAGCATCGTAGTAGCGGCGGGCGCGGGACTGAACCCGCAGGTGATCCATCCACGTTCGCTTGCAAACCGTCATGACCAGGGCGTCGACGTTCTGCGCAGAGTCGCGCTCGAAGGCGCACATCAGCCTCAACGAGACTTGCTGCGTCAGGTCTTCCACCAGGTCCTCCTCCTGTCGACAAAGTCGAACGAGGCGTTGTCGCGCCAGGCGACGAACGTGTTCCCAATCGATGCTTTCGGTGCTGGTCAAACGCGCTCTCCGGATTCCAAAGGGATGCACCGAATCGTAGCACTCTGACCACTGTCGTCCATGTCATCGACGGTGGGGGCTACGTGTGACCGAGGAAACGGGTCTTCCGCCTCCAGGTTTCCTCCGAAGACCAGTGGCGATCTTTTCGCCCCCCCCAACCACTTGTCAATTAGGCACTTAGCGGGCATGTGGCGATTTTCTCCGCCTTGTCGGTCACACCGCGACTCCTCTGTCGACGGACTCCACGAACGCAGCCGACAACACCACGGCCGGATTTGAACACCGACAAGACAGGAGATGATGTGACCATGAAGACGTTCCCCGTTCTCACCGCGGCCCTCGACACTCGACGGCCGTCTCAAAGGAAGCCACGCACAGGAAGAGTGCTCAACGCTCACGGCCAGACCTGGAAGCTCTGGCTCCTGTCCACCTGGACGATGCTGCTGGCGTTGGGCTTCGCTCACGAAGTCGCCGTCGCCCAGGGCGCAAGAGAGGTCGTTATCGACACCGCCTACAAGTTCCGCAACGCGGACTGGGCGATCGACGAAAACGGCGCGTACTTCGCCGTGGCCCAAGTCGAGGACGGCTCGACCGGGCGGGAGGTTCGTGTCTACCGCTCCGACGATCACGGCGAGACCTGGCGCCAATGGGGCCGCTTCTGGGACACCGACAGCGAGTCCGAGTACCTGTACCCTTCCGTCACCTGTGCGCAGGGGCCGAGCGGCCGATTGCTCGTCGCGATGGTCGAGGATCCCAACGACGGTGTGACGCGGTCGAGACTTTGCGTCTATGCCGCGTCCACCGATGCTTCATTCCCGACCTGGTCACGGACGGTCGTCGGTGAGTCTTCCTCCGAAGACTATCGGAACCCCGACATCGAAACGGACGCCGCCTTCTACGACGACTACAACGTCTATCTCGTCTACGAACGTTCCACCGGTTGGGGTGCGGGCGATATCCACTTCGCCCGATCGACGGACTTCGGATCCTTCTTCTCCCACAACTATCCGATCATCGTCGAGTCGGAAGCCGGCTCCCTAACGAGTCCGGTTCTGAGCTACGGCTTCGGGGACCAACTGCACGTCATTGCCCGTCGGGTCGACATCACCGACGGAACCGGAATCTCCATGCGGCGCGGCTTTGGCCGCGTCCCTACTGCATTCAACTGGTTCGGAACGGTGGAAGTCGAGGCCTCGGGCACGGGCGTCAGCCACAACCGACCGTGGATCGCCGCTTCCAAGACCACCAACGACGTCTATGCGTCCTATTCCAGAAACGAAGGAGAGCTTCACGGAGTCTTCCTTTCCAGCACCGACGGCGGTGTGACCTTCAGCGATCGCGAAGACTCACCCACCGTTCCCGGCTATTACTTCAGCAGCGGCGTCAATGCTCTCGGCGAGCCCGCAGTCGCCGGATGCATTTTCAACTTCGCCCGCCCGCTCGTCCCCGACTTCTCCGGTCCTTGGGAAACAACGCAGATGTTCGACGATCAGGGCTATGCACCCGGCCACCCTCCCGTCGTCCTGGCTGACCCCGCTCGCGACGATCAGTTCGGAATGGTCGGGATCGTCTGGCATCCGGATGAGGCCCAATCAAAACTCCGTTTCTACGGCGAGTGGCGGACGGAACCAGAGTGGCCGGTTTACCAGAGCACGATTCCGTTGGTCGCGAACAATCCGGTCGTGGCTCCGGCGGCGTTGATCGACGTCAACGGCGACATGCAGATGGAGTTCGTCCACGTTACCCAGTCCGGCCACGTTTGGATGGTCGAGAACGACGGGACTCCGCTCGCCGGATGGCCGGTCGACATCGGCAACCCCGTCGCAGGAAGCCCGGTCGCCGTCGCGGACATCGATGGGGACGGCGAAGTGGAAGTCGTCATCGGTAACGACGCGGGGCAGGTCCACGCCTTCGCTCTGGACGGAACGACGATGCCCGGTTTCCCGGTGACGGTCGGCTCGGATCCTGTCCACGTTTCCATTGGTGACTTCGCGCTTCGCGGGGATCTGACGATCGTGGCCGGGTCCGGCAGTCTGCTCAGTCTCGTCGGCCCCGATGGAAACCTCGCCACCGGATTCCCTGTAGCCATGCTGGGTGACATCGAACACACCTGCGCCACCGGCGACTACGACAACGACGGAACGACAGAGATCGCCTGCGGCCACGGCAATCGCCTGAGCCTTCTCGACAGCAGCGGAAGCGTCGAGTGGACCGTCGCCTTTGCGGCCGACCTCAGCGACTCACCGACCATGGGTGACTTCGACTTCGGTTACAATTTCATGGAGATCGCCGTGCCGCTGGAGAACGGCGAGATGCATCTGCTACAGAACGACGGAACAAGCATGCCTGGATTCCCGTGGAACGAACCGAGCGGCCTGCCGAACACCAGCGCAACGTTTTCTGACGTCCTCGGAACCGGAAGCCATGAACTTCTTTGGGGGAACAAGTCGGGCGCAATCTACTCGACCAACTACGCTCGTCCCGATGAGCACGTATCAGGATTCCCGGCCCTCACCGAGGGTCCGGTGGTCGCAGCTCCGATCACGACGCATTCTGCGGTCGGCCCGTCGCACCTCTACTTCGGAGACCAGGCCGGACTGGCCTTCGGTTGGACCAACATTCTCGGCGCAGTGGACGGATGGCCGATCCCGTTGGACGGTCAGGTCATCGGCACACCGTTGAGTGCGGATCTCGATGACGACGGCTCCATCGAGGTCGTCTTCTACACACCAAGCGGCATCCAGATCCTCGACCTGCACTCACCGATCAACAACAGCTTCATCTGGCCGCTGGACATGGCCAACAATCAGCGGACGGGGAGCGCGCCCGCGATTCCCGTCCCGGCTGACTCCCCCGATTTTGGAACTCTGCCTACCGCCTCGTTGCAACTTCGGTCGGCGAATCCGGTTCACGATACGGCTTCGTTGCGGCTTACCCTGGCCGAAGCTTCGAACGTCGACCTGGCGATCTTCGACAGCACAGGACGCCGCGTGGCGGATCTGGGTCGGGGGATTCGACCGGCGGGAGCGCATGACCTGACCTGGAACGGAAAAGACTCCATCGGTCGAATTGCGCCGTCCGGAATGTACTTCGTTCGTGCCCGGATCGAGACGGGTCGTTCCACCGATCGCATCGTGCAGAGGCTCGCCGTACTTCGGTAGCGGACTGACGGAGAGCGCCGGTCGGGGAGCGGGCGGGCGGGGAACGGCCGGACGGTAGCGGCCGCACTGTGCCGGCCGGTAAGTCCGGCGACTTACTCCCGGTTCTTTGACGTGAGCCGACCTTCTCACGACCATCGATCAACCTCGCCTCCGGCAACGGGGGCGAGGTTGGGTGCACCACTGGCAAGCAGCTTGAAATTCCGCAGGATCGGGTCCATGCAGTACCCTTCGGTTGCGAACGGATTGGCCGTTCGGCCCGAGACTCTGTTGGACACCGAATCGAATGAGCATGTCGTCGACTCAATCCCTGGCCGTCCTCTTTGCCGATATCGCCGGCAGTACGCGCCTCTACGAGGAGTTGGGGGACGGACCGGCCAAGCACCTCATTGGCCGGGGGCTTGCGGCCATGTCTGAACGAGCCGCCGCGGCGGGCGGCCGGTTGGTCAAGACGATCGGCGACGAGATCCTCTGCACCTTCCCCGACGCCACAGCGGCAGCGAGAGCCGGGCTCGGAATGCACGAAGCCCTGTTCCGCGTCCATCCGGCGAAACCTCTGGTCGCGTATGTGGGCCTCCATTGGGGCGAAGTCATCCAAGAGAACGGCGACATCTTCGGTGATGCCGTCAACGTCGCGTCCCGCGTCGTCAACCTGCGCCGTCCTCGTGAGACGCTGACCACTGCATCGACACTCAATCAGCTCGAATCGGATCTCCGAACCCGTGCCCGGCGGATCGACCGCGTTCAATTGAAGGGCAAGGAAGAAGCGTTCGAGATCTACGAGCTCGTGCTCGAGACAACGGATCTGACGATCATCGGCGCTTTCCGACTTCCGGAAGCGAACCCAGTCCTTTCACCGAACACTACACATCTGGACTTGAACGTCGGTGGAGAACCGCATCGACTCGATGCCCGGCGGTCTCCCGTCACCCTTGGCCGCCTCGACCACTGCGACATCGTCGTCCCGTCGACCTGCACCTCGAGGACGCATGCCCGGATCGAATACCGCGGAAGCCGATTCGTCCTCATCGATCAAAGCTCCAACGGTACCTTCATCCAACCGGACGGCGACGAGGGTTGCCACATCGTCCGAGACGAAATCGACCTTACCGGTTCCGGCAAGATCGGGTTCGGCGCACCAGTCGGAGAGAGCGGACTCACTCCCGTTTCCTACGTCGTCACTGAAGGTCGGAACAAAGAATTCCAAGGAGGAGGCGTCGAGTGAAGCTACGAGTACTCGGCTGTTCGGGCAGCGAATCGCCGACCGGCCGGTCGCCGAGTTTTCTCGTCGGGGACCATGTGCTGTTGGAAGCCGGGTCGGTCGCTTCGACTTTGTCCTTGGAAGATCAGGCGAAGATCGACCACGTTCTTCTTTCGCACGCGCACCTCGACCACGTGAAGGACCTCGCCTTTCTGGCGGAGAATGTCATCCATAGGCGGGATCGGCCGGTTTGCATTCACGGTGACGCCGAATGTCTGTCGCAGATTCGGGCTCATCTCTTCAACGACATCATCTGGCCCGACTTCACCAAGGTCCCGAGCGAAGAGGATCCCGTCTTGAAGTTCCAACCGCTTCCTAACGATGGACTCTTGGAGATCGGAGACTTGAAGGTCGAGACCCTGGCTGTCGAACACCCTGGGGGCTGCCTGGCCTTCTTCCTGCGGTCTCGGAACAGTACGCTCGTCTACAGTGGAGATACCGGGAACACGATCGCTTTGTGGGAAAAGGCACGCGAACTTTCCAACCTCTCCGGCTTCATCGTCGAGACATCGTTTTCCAACGAGATGGAAGAGCTTGCAGAAGTCAGCGGTCACCTCACACCACGGCGGCTCTCCTCCGGGCTGGAACGACTGGGGCCGGTCGACATCCCGGTGTATGTCGTCCACATCAAGAACTCGGAAGAACGGAAGGTCGTTTCCGAACTGGACGCACTCGAGGATCCGCGAATACGGGTCCTCGAGGCCGGAACGGAGATCGACTTCTAGACCCGCCCCGTCCGTCCCTTCGGGTGAGAGCTCTAGTCCTCGTCGTCGTAGCCTTGGACGTTCATGTCCATCTGCCGGAGTCGGCCCGCGAGAACGGTCATGATGTGGAGCGCGAATTCCGGCGCCTGGCGGGTCAACGAGACGAACCGGTTCACGTCCACGGGCACCAGCCGGCTGTCGGTTCGCGCAACAGCGGACGCGCTTCTCGGCTTCGCCTCAATGAGCGCCATCTCTCCGGCGATCTCACCCTTGCCCAAAGTGGCAATCAGCTCCCCGCGAACACTGATTTCCAGCTCGCCGTCGAGGACGACATACATGATGTCGCCGAGCGTGCCTTCCTCGAAGAGAATGGTGCCGGCGCCCACGACCATGACGTCCTCAGAATCATCGAAGAACTTTACAAGATCCACGAGTCGTTTCCTCTCGGCAGGGTTTCTTAGCAAGCCCTCGCCCTTCACGAATGGATTCTACCGTAGACGAACCCTTCCGTGCCGCATTCCCGGCGGTCGTCCTCATCAGAATGCAGTGGTAATCGAGTACAATCCGATCTCGTCGCTGCCGTACCGCAGCAAGCAGTTCCGCGCATGTTCTGGGCCGAGTTCTGACCGGGTCTGGGTTCCGTGCTGGATCCCAAACATGCTGCGACCCTGAACCCATCCACGAAAGGTGGAACGAACTGACGCCAATCCAGATCGACACGAGCTCGGCCCGCCGAATTGCCCTCATCGCCGCCGGACTGCTGA
This sequence comes from bacterium, assembly GCA_030431975.1. Classification (GTDB taxonomy): domain Bacteria; phylum Eisenbacteria; class RBG-16-71-46; order CAIMUX01; family CAIMUX01; genus JACKCR01. The sequence continues at coordinate 72,681 of JAUIHP010000006.1, forward strand.
CGCCTTCCTGGTCTCCCCTCCGACTGTCCGGGCGAGGCAAAGGAACGCGCGCCCGTGAATCCGCGTACCGACTGATCCGACACTTCGGCTATCTGCAGTTGGACACCGTTTCCGTCGCGGGTGCCCGTAGCCACTCGTTGGTTCTTCTCTCCCGCATGAAGGACGCGCACCGCGATCTGGGCGAAGAACTGCTCTCTCCCGGTCAACCGACGTTCGAGTTCTGGGGACACGAGGCCTGCTGGATTCCCATGGACCTCTACCCGTACTTCGGGTTCCGGCGAAAGGCCTTCCGGAAACGAGAGTGGGTTCGGGAACACCGCAACTGCGATCCGAAGACGCGGAACCGAATGCTGAAACAGATCCGCGACAACGGCGCGGTTCGTTCGCTCGAGCTGGAGGGCAAAGGATCGAGCGGATGGTGGCGTCACAAGACAGCCAAGAAGATTGCCGTGGCCATGTGGTTCGGGGGCGAGCTGGCGATTCGGGAACGGAAGAACTTCCAAAGAGCATTCGACCTACCGGAACGCGTGATTCCAGAGGAACATCGTAGGGACGCTTCGCTCCGAGAGAGTCTTCCCGTCCTTCTCGGTCTCGCTCTCCAGGGGCATGGTTGGGCCACACTCGGTACGCTCGCCGACACTTGGCGAATGATCAACATGCGACCTGCACTGAAGGAGGCCATTCACACGCTGGAGGAAGACGGAACTGCCATTCCGTGTCGGCTCGTTCGCGATGGAGGGCGGCCTATCCACGGCTGGATTCACCGCAACTACGTGGAGCGTTTGGACAAGATTCGGCGTCTACGTCCACAGGAGCGCGAGCCCGTCCTGCTCTCTCCTTTTGATCCCGTCCTTTGGGACCGCAAGCGCGTGCAACTTCTCTTCGGTTTCGAGCAGGCCCTCGAGATTTTCAAGCCGGCGCCGCAACGCAAGTATGGGTATTTCTGCCTGCCAACCCTGGCCGGGGAGAGCCTGGTTGGACGAACCGATCTCAAGGCGAATCGGAAGGAAGGTCGCCTCTCGGTTCTTTCCGAACATGTCGAATCCACTGATCGAAAGGGGGCGGCCGCCGAGCTTTCTCTGATTCGAATGGCTCAGATGAGACTGGCACAACAGATCGACCTCGAGATCGACCGGAAGCATACCCGGAGCGTCGGCGCACACCCCGGGTAGCTGTCTTCTCAGGTGGGAGCTTGGACTATCGGTAAACGCCCTTGAGCTGCCCCCAACTCGCATCAACAGTCGGAACGATCACACACGGGTCCGGGTCGCACGGAATCTCAACTCCCTTGAAGTCGCCGCCGGCATCTTCGCAGTCACAAATGTTCAGGTACTGGCAACTCCCGTCATCGAAACAGCAGGCCCCAAGGAAGATCGCGCAGGGACTGGGATCACAAAGGGTGTCGTCACCGAGGTAGTCTGAACCCACGTCCTCACACTCATCACGCGTGACGATCGTGCACTCTCCACAGCGATCGCAACAAGCTCCGACGGTGTTGACGATGCAGGGAACGTCCCCGGGATTGCCGCCAAAACCAAAGCTGCCGAGGGCAACGGCCTGATCGACGTTGGACGGCACGTCATCGTCGGCAAACGCGGCTCCGCCTCCATTGGGGTGCAGGGTCAGATCGAAACTGATTGAGTTTCCGTAGTAGTTGTATCCTGCGAACCAATAGATCTGGGTAGCCAAGGTAGTCTGGGCAGTGCCCCAGGTTACCGCAGTGCCCTCGCCGGACGCCGGCCAGCCGTTGGTCGTCAGCTCGAAATCCCCGCAGGCGCCGAAATCGACGATGAAGAGATCCGTCTCCGGATACTCAATACCAAAGATCGTTCCGGCCAGTCTGGGCGCGCCCACAAAGAAGGCGACCGTGTTCAGGACGATGGTATCGGTGCCGTTGTAGGACGACACGGCTTGTTCGCAAGACGGAAGAGAACTCGCGCCGCAGTAGTCGTCAATATCGCTGGTGTACACGACGCCCTCTGCCTGAATCACAGCCAAGATTCCCGTATTCGGACCGGCCACGGCTGCGGACGAGACGCACATCAGCGCGCCGGCGCCCAGAAGCAACTTCTTCATGAGACCTCCAAGGTTTATACGCTGGCCAATCGAGAGGGCCTGTCTGAGAAGCCTAGCGAACGCGCCACCTGGAGGCCAGAGATATCCAGCTCCGTCCGATAAACCGTCCAAGAAGATGCCCGGTCGACCTCGTGTGGAATCTTGGTGCTGGATGTAGTCTTGCCCCTGACCTGCAAACTCGGAAGGAGATCTCAGCGCAACAGAAGCATCCTGCGGCCGGCCTCACCGTTGGACGGGTGGAAGCGCGCGAAGAAAATCCCCGGCGAGGCCGCCTGCCCTTGATCCGTTCGTCCATCCCAATAGACCTCGCGCACGGGACCAACGCCGGACGAAGTAGAAGCGCTGGGAACGATGAGTGTTCTCACGTGTCGCCCACTGACATCCAGGACATCGACACGTCGCACTTGGGAGTCGGCTGCCAGAACGATCCGCGTGCCCGACCGAAACGGATTGGGAACGATGCGCGCGCTCCTGTCGCCGTCGTCAAAGGTTTCACTTCCAGGCACCGACACGGTCCCGGTTTCGACGATCTTCATGTGTTGATCCGCGGCAACATCGGTCATGACCTGCTGAACACCTGATGGCCAGTCCACGATCAACGAGTCGACCAGCCCCGCGCTGAGCAGACCGAAATGCTGACGCAGGTTTTGTGAACCGTAGCCATCGTGTCCGGCGACCCATCGCACCTGCCGAAGCGGCTCCCCGCCGGAGGACGTCACCACCGTCACTCGCGCCCCGATCGCAGAGCGGTTGCTTGAGGTTCCCTCCAGCTCGAGGGTGAGCCAGTGTCGGCCCAGAGCTTGAGCCTCATTCCTGTAGTAGGCGTTCTGCTCGTTGTTGCTCATCCATTTCGCCACGTAGAGATCCAGGTCTCCGTCGCCGTCGGGGTCTGCGAACGCCGCACCGTAGGACCACCCGGTGTCGGTCACGGTCGGATCACTCGTCATGGCGGTAAACGATCCCTGACCGTCGTTCTCATAGAGCGCGTTGTTGCGCGGGATGACAGAGCCGCTGCTGAATCCGTTCGTCACGAAGAGATCCAGGTCTCCGTCGTTGTCGACGTCTCCGAAGGCGCAGGAGACTCCCCAATCCGTGTCCTGGGCTGGCGCTTCATCGAGGACGCGCGTGAACGTGGCCGTCCCCGTTTCAGCAAGCTCGTTTCGGTAGAGGAAGTCCGGCTGGCCCGACGAGTTCACGACAAAGAGATCGAGGTCCCCGTCGTTGTCGATGTCAGCCCAGGAGGCGCCGAACGAGGCGCCGCCGTCGGAGGTCAAGCTTCCGGCGTCGACGACCTCGACAAAGGTCGCAGAGCCCGTTTCCACGAGTTCGTTCCTATAGAGACGGTTGTCCTGATCGAGCTCATTGGCGACGAAGAGATCGAGATCACCGTCGTCATCATAGTCGCCCCACGCCGGGCAACGGGCATAGCGACCGTCGTTGGAAAGAGGACTCGAAGCCTGCTCGACAAAGCTTCCACTCTCGTTCAGGTAGAAGAGGTTGTCCTGGGCTGAAGCGTTTCCGGAGTTGGCGACGAAGGCGTCCAGGTCACCGTCGGCGTCCACGTCCACCCAGACCACATCCTCGGAGAATGTCCGGACGGTGTTGAGGATCGATTCGGACGGTCGGGTGAAGGTCCCGTCCCCATTGTTGTCGAAGAAGTCGTTGAACTCGTTGTACCAGCTGACCACGAGGAGCTCGGGATCTCCGTCGTTGTCGTGGTCACCCCAGCTCGCACCGACCGCGCGGTGGCTGTCGTCGGCGATGGCGACATCGGTAACTCGAACGAAGTCGCCCTCATCGTTGCGGAAGTAGAGATTGTCTTCTCCGAACGATCCACCGCGAGTGACGTAGAGATCCAGATCGCCGTCTGCGTCCGCATCGATCCAGTTCACCGAGCGCGATCCGCCCGCGTCGGCAACCCAATCGCCGGTCAAGACCCTTGTGAATCCCTGTCCTTCTGCCGGGCCAGATCCGGCCGCCGTCAGAAGCAGGGCGAGGCTCAGGGCGGCGGCCAACGGTTCCCGGCGGAGCCGCGCGAAACATGGTGCTTTCATTCATCCTCCCGTTCTTCCAACCGGCAGGACTTGATCGTGGAGGAAGTTTGGCCCCATCAGTAGATCCAAGAATCGCTAAACTGATAGGGCCAAGATTCACAAACGTAAACAACGGCACACGCTTTTTCCCGTGTCGACCCCGAGCCCTCGCCGCGGAGGACCGATGTTCGTCCCCATCGACCGCAACGCACCGCTCGCCGAACAGATCTATCAGCACATTCGCTCCGCGATCCTCGGCGGCACACTCACACCCGGGAAGAGGCTTCCACCGACGCGAGAACTCGCACGGGACCTGTCGGTGTCACGAAACACCGTCCTGTCCGCCTATGAACGGCTCGGCGCCGAAGGTTACGTCGAGGGTGGAGGTTCATCCGGCACCTGGGTCTGCCACGACCTTCCGGATCCGACACCAGTTCGCAAGCGCGCCCGCCCGTCAGGTCGGAGTCGGTCATCCGGTCGGTCGTCAGGTCCGTCATCCGGTCGGTCGTCAGGACGGACATCAGGCCCGTCATCACCTCGGTCGCGGTCCCGATCCCGAATACCGCGGCATCAACTGACACCCTACGCCCAGGCTGCCATGCGCCACCGGGACCTCTTCTCGCCTCTTTCGAGCACTGATCGATCGCACTTGGAAGTCGACTTTCGGTTCAACGTCGCACTCGCAGACCTGCCGGCCCGAAGAGTCTGGAGTCAGCTGCAGCGGGAAGTCGCATCACGGCTAGCCGCTGCCCCGCCGCCGGTTCGCATGCTCAACCGGGAGGAGTCTCTACGAGCCACGGTAGCTCGCGACCTCGCCGTGACCCGCGGCATTCGGGCGGAACCCGAGCAGGTGTTCCCAGTCGACACCGGCCTCCATGCCATTGGTCTGGTCGCTCGCGCACTCGTGCCTTCAGGCGCACGGGTCGCACTCGAGGACCCGCACTTCATGGGAGCCCGTCAGGTGTTCCGCTCGCTCGGCGCGAAGGTGACGACTGTTCCCGTCGACACAGACGGTCTTCGTGTGGATCGCCTGCCCCGGGACGGAGATTCGGTCCGACTCGCCTACCTCTCACCATCGCTGCAATGGCCCACAGGAGGCGTACTCCCCCTCGCCCGCCGACTCCGTCTCCTCGAGTGGGCGCGCACGCAGGACGCATTCGTTCTCGAGAACGATCACAACACACACCTTCCCGATCGCGGGCGTCCGCTCGAATCACTGCAATCGATCGACGCAGACGGCCGCGTCCTCTACCTCGCGATGCCCTCCCATCTCTTCTCACCTCCCGTGTCACTGGCCTACCTCGTCGTCCCACCGGGGCTCGTGGACACCTTCGAAGCACTCATCGCCCTCGAAGGTCGACGTCACCAACTGTTGGTCACAGAGGTCATGGAGGCCTTCCTTTCCGGCGGACACATGGCTCGACTGCTGCGACGGATCAACACCCGCGTTCGGCCCGTGCGCCGGTATCTACGTGAGCGTCTTTCCCGAATCGAAGGGCTGTCGGTAGGTCCAGGCAACGGGGGGCTTCATGTGCATGCACAAGTGAGGGGATGGTCCCCACGGCAGATCGACGAGGTCGTGCGACGTGCCGAAGCGCGGGGCGTCGGTCTGTATCCCGACGCACCGTACTACTTTCGCCGGCCTGCAAACGGCGGGCTGATCTTTGGTTTCGGCGAGTTGGATGCTAAGCAGATCGATCGCGGGCTGAAGGTCCTCGCGGACGAACTGTCGAACTAGGACCAGGACGCGCGGCCAACTAAGGACCGAACGATTCTCGTCACGGCCAGCGAGTCTCCCCCGCATCTCTGGCCGCCTCGTACTCACTTAGAATCGCGTCCTGCAGCCAGTACCGAGCGTCCCGATTCAGCATCTTGCAGATGTCTCGGTAGGACGGCGACTCCGTCGTCGGATCCGCCACGAACAATGAGCCCGATTGACGTTCGAGAACCGCGTATCCTCGGATCGTAAGGCAACCGTTGAAGACGACGGCCACATACGCTTTCAACTTTTTCTTGTCGACCAACCGGAGGTGAACCTCGGTCAGCACCAGGCCATTGTGTCGAGGTAACTCATGGAACGTACTAGATGGCGGGACCATCATCCGTGCGGCCAGCCGATCTGCGATGTCATCATGGAGACGATCCCATGATGTCTCGAACGACTCGACAAGCTCGCCCTCTTGCAGCGAGCGTTCTCCAAGACGACTGTTGACGACTCGCAGGAAGCGAAGCACGCCCTCTTCGGAAAACTCCTCGGAAGGCAGGCGATCCAACGGACCAGGACACTGCTTCACCTCGAACCGGAGCAGGAAGACATTGTCTTCTCCCAACTGGTGAGCCAAGGCTCCGGCTTCGTAGAGCAGGTTCGGACACCGACACGCGGTTGGCGAGACACAGAACACGGCAAACTCCGCGCTCTCGATCGCAGCCTGTCTCTGTTCGCGACTTCCCGGATATGCGTGGCCGATTCGCGAATCAAAGAACAGTCGCAGACCTGGCAGAACCTCCGGCAACCATGTGTAGAGGGCGCTGCCGTGTATGTTGCTGGATACACCCGAGGCGCTGATGAAGAGATTCACATGACTCTCCTCTTCGATTGTCATCCTCTCCCAGGCTTGAGTATATCAGACGGCGGCCGCCGACTCATCTCGGCGGCCCGGACTGGTGTGGACTGGATTGGACTGAACTGGACTGGACTGGACTGGATTAGACTGAAGCCCTTTCGCAATCCGACTCATGGATCAGCGCAACTTGACGAGCGTCCCCGAGGTACGAAGCCCATTCACCGTCAGCGCCGAAAAGTACGTCCCTCTGGGCATTGCCTGGCCTTGCTCATCCGATCCATCCCACTCCACTTCATGCGTCCCCGCACCTTGCGTCGTTGCGCCAAGAGACCGAACGACCTGCCCGGTCGCACTGTAGATCGTGAGTTCGACACGACTCTCAGCGGGCAGTTGATAGCGAATCCGCGTTGATCCGGGGAAGGGATTCGGCAGGGCCTGCAAACCAAATCTCGGCCGTGTGCCTTCGACGACTTCGGAATCTTCGGCGCTGGCAGGCGCGTCCGGTGAGATGGTTCGAAAGGCGACGTTCTGAGTGTCACCCAGGTAGAGAACATCTCCGTCCTCCGTCGACTGTATCGCCAGTCCGAGGGGAGTATCGAACTGGGCAGTCTCCGCGGGCCCGTCGAGGTACCCCGGGACGCCGGTGCCCGCAAGGACCGTTGGAGCGCAGCCCGTATCCGGACAGAGAGAGTAGATTCGGTGGTCGCGAATTCCGGTGAGGTAGAGCTGTCCGTCTCCCCAACGAATGAAGCCATACCCAGGAGATCCACCGCTGGCAAAGACGGAAGAGACGCCATCCGGGGTGACCCGGTAGATCGCCCCCTGCCGGTAGGCCGTGACGAAGACATTGTCCTCGTCATCGATGGCGATGGCGCTGCCCTGCACAAGTCCCGTCACGAAGGCAAAGACCTCTGACACCCCGGCCGGACTCACCCGGTGAACGATCGGGGTATTGAAGTTCTGGATGTAAAGGTTCCCGGCCGAGTCGAAGTCCAGCCCGATGGGGCCGGCAAGGCCGGATGCGAACACACTTGCCGTACCGCCCGGGGTAACTCTGAGCACCGTGTTGCTGTTGTACTCGGCAACGTAAATGAATCCGTCCGGTCCAAGTACAACACCGGCAGCCCCCCGAACTCCACTCAGCCACACGCTGAGGTCACCATCCGGTGTGATCTTGTAGACGAACCCAGTACCTGGAAACGAATACTTGGTCGCCAGGAGGTTTCCGTCCGCGTCGAAAGCCAATCCATCGAACGCGTCGAGTCCGGTGAAGAAGGTCCCCACTTCCTGCGCTCGTGCGGCATCCGAGACCAAGAAAAGACTGAAGAAGATCACGACCGCGCTGCGGACACTCTGAGAAACGGAAGCAATTGGCAAGGTGAGTCCTCCAAGTGGGCGCGACCGAACCCTTGTCTCGGGCGCGAGTCGAGCCTCTGCCAGGCCGTCGGGTTGTTTCGTGTCGTCGATGGATCTGAGTCTGGTACGAAGGGAGTATCGGATGCGTGCAGGATCGTGCGAACTTGCCCAATTTTGAATGGCGGGCCGCCTATTCCCGAAGGTCTGCTTCGGCAGCGAATCTGGTCGCAGTGCCGACCTTCAGGAAGGTCCCGGGCTAGCGGAAAGCGTCTGGCAGGCCGGGCGGAATAGGGCTGAAACGAACCAGTTTGCGAAGCTTGGAAGGACTTGGGTCCTTGAAGAGCCGCCGGGCATCTGCGGGGGATAGTCCGAAGCGAGACGAGAACGTGCGACTCAGGTGCGAGCGATTCGAGAACCCTGCATCGAGTGCAGCCTCGGAAAGATCCTTGCCCTCGATACAAATCGCGTCGTACGCCGCCCGAACGCGAAGGTCCGTAAGATGCGCGTGGATGGTCATCCCCGTCTGCCGACGAAAGACGCGGGTGAAGTGGAACGGTGAGAGCATGGCGGCACGTCCGATCTGTTCCAACGAAAGTGGCTCGTGAAGCCGTGACGCCATGAACTCCAAGGCTCGCTGCACGGCGTCCTCGTGCGCCTTGCGAGTCGACGACCGCCGAACGGATGAACGACGGGTCGTCGAGTTCGCGTAGGCCGCCTGAAGGGACTCCTGAACGATGGAGAGAGCCGTCTCTTCCACGAAGACCCTGTCGACGTTCGAGGCCGGCGTCGACTCGAGATAGGCAAACAGAGTTCGTTGGCGCTGAAGGGCCGAAGCAGGAAGACGTCCCTGCGGATAGCGGAACGGGGTTCCCATCTTCTCGGCTTGCACCGGATCGACGGGAGCAAGCAGGTCCTGCCAAACCGTGGGCGGCAGGGCGAACCAATCGGTGAGCACGCCGCGCGGGTGGACCTGCTTCCGATAGAATCGGGTCTCTGCATTGTTGAAGTTGGCGGAGGTCGAGTCTCGAAGAACGGGACCATGGCCATCGACGACGTTGATGACCGGCAGATGTGGAAACGCGATCTCCGGAGCAGACTGGGTAGTGCCAGGGTTCACCCATTCCCGGCTACCCGGAGGCAGACGAACCTGCGATGCCTTCAGCACCGGGCTGTCGAACAGGGTACGGATCTGGATCGCTGGCTGCACGGCCTGTGTTCTCCAATGATGCGGCGCCTCCTTTCATTCTACACGCGGAAAGGACTCCTTCCGCCCGGGATTCTTCCTGATTCCCGCATGACGAGTCGTGGCTGAAGACCGCCGGGAACGTCGACCGCTACGAACCGGAGGTCGCCCGTCTCGCCCAACCCCACCCGTTCGTGTTGCGCGATGCCGGTATGGTAGACTTCTCTCGTCGATTTCACTCTCCCTGGAAGCCGGTCGTGCGGACGCGAATCTCTCCAACTTCGTGGCACGACGTGCGGGAACGGCCTCTGCGGAGATTCACCGTGGTCCCAAAGAGAAGAGCCGTAACATGAAATCTCTCCCACTCGTTTTCACCGCGTTGACCCTTCCGTTGTTGGCCTCCTCGAACGTGGTCGGACAGTCATCCGATGCAGCCATCACCTTCTACGAGGTTCGGGAACGGTACTACCAGGGCATCGAAGGCCAGGACACCAACACCGTCAAAGGCTACAAGCAGTTCAAGCGCTGGGAATCGATGATGCTTCCCCGCGTCTACCCCACCGGACAGCTTCTCAATCCCGACATTCTCTGGACGGAGTTCCAAAGGGAGCAACAGAAGCGGGGCGCAGACTGGAACTCCAGATCGGGTGGAACCTGGAAGCACGTCGGGCCTCCGTACGTGCCCAGCAACAGTGGCGGCGCCGGACGCGTCAACAGCATCACCTTGGACCCGACCGATCCGAACATCATGTGGACTGGAACCCCGGACGGAGGTTTGTGGAAGACGACGGACGGCGGCGAGTCCTGGAGCAGCAATACCGATTGGCTCCCGAACCTGGGCGTCACCGAAGTCGCCATCAATCCGCAGAACACCGACATCATGTACATCGCAACCGGTGATGGGTTCGGGTACGCACTCAGTGGCGAGTTCTGGGGCGGCACCTACAGTAACGGCGTCATGAAATCCACGGACGGCGGAGACACCTGGTCCGACACGGGGCTCAATTGGAGTCTTGGCCAGTCAAACCAGATCAATGCGCTGCAGATCAATCCCGACAACCCCGACATCCTTCTTGCGGGAACGAACACCGGCGTTTGGAGATCGACCGACGCCGCCGCGAACTGGACGTTGATCCAGGCAGGAGACTTCCGCTCCGTTGAGTTGAAACCGGGAGATCCGAACACGGTCTACGCTGGCGACGGGGACATCTGGAGATCACTCGATGGCGGGCAGTCCTTCAGTCTCGTCCAGTCGACGACCCACAGCGCATGCAACCTTGCGGTCACTCCTGCGAACCCCGACTACGTCTATGCCTACTGTTTGCAAGGCGGCCACAGCATCCGTCGTTCGACCAATTCCGGCGCGACGTTCACCAACCTTGGTGGAGTCTCCGGTTTGTCGACGTTCGGTTGGTGGACCTCGGCGTTCGGAGTCTCGCCGACAGACGAGAACGTTCTTTTTGTCGGAGGAGTCGATCTCCATCGCTCGACGAACGGCGGAAGCAGCTGGACGAAAGTGAGCGATTGGTTCGGCTGGCCCAACCCCAACTACTCCCACGCCGACCATCGTGAGATCAAGTTCCACCCGACGGAGGAGAACACCGTCTTCAACGGCAACGATGGAGGAGTCTTCAAGTCGACGAATCTCGGAACGTCCTGGACTGACCTCAGCGACGACCTCCACATCATGCAGCTCTACCGGTTCGGAAACTCAGTTTCCAATTCGGACATTCTCTACGCCGGATCACAGGACAACGGCGTCAACCGCAAGGTCGGTCTGGCCTGGACCCAGGTCTTCCTCGCTGACGGGATGGAATGCGCAGTCCATCCGAACGACCCGAACATCGTCTACTCGAGTTGGCAGAACGGCAACATGATCAAGTCCACCAACGGCGGCAACTCGTTCTTCAACGTCAATCCAGGGACGAGTTCCGATTGGATCACGACCTTCGAGCTGGATCCGTCCGATCCGAACACGATCTACTATGGCGGCGGTGAGCTCTTCCGCTCCACGAACGCCGCAGGAAGCTGGTCCCCGATCACCTCCGGTCAGTCCGGCGGTGAAAACATCACCTGGATTACCGTCGCCGAGTCCGATCCCGACGTCATCTACTGGTCACATGGTTCCAAGGTTTACGGAGGCTCGGTCGGCATCTTCAACACAACCAACGGCGGCTCGAGCTGGAACGACATCACCGGCAGCCTCCCGGTCTCCGACGGCTGGATCACTTACATCGAGGTCGACAACACAGACCCGATGACCGCCTGGGCCACCTTCTCCGGCTACCAACCTGTCGACAAGGTGTGGGAGACGACCGACGGCGGCCAGTCCTGGTCCAGTATCGCGGGAACACTGCCCAACATTCCGATCAACACGATCGTCCATGACCGCAGTTTGAACGACGGGCTCTACATCGGGACCGACTTCGGGGTCTACTACCGCGACGACTCGATGAACGACTGGATCCCGTTCATGAACGGTCTACCCAACGTCATCGTGACCGAACTCGAGATTCAGGAGCGAAGCCAGAAGCTGAGAGCCGCAACCTACGGTCGCGGTATCTGGGAGGCCGACATCGCCGGCGTCACGTCCGTGGACGACGCCTCTGTCACGTCACTGGCGTCGACCCTGATGGTGTTCCCCAACCCCAACCCGGGCGAGTTTACCCTGCAGATGAACGTCCCCGGCCAACAGGAGATCGGGATCTCCGTCGTCAATGCCGAGGGCCGGGTGGTCCACCGGGAATCGTTGGGTAGCTACAACGGGACCTACAGCAAGCCGATCCAGTTGGATGGGTTCGCGAACGGTGTCTACCAGCTGCAGGTTCAGGTCGGTGACCAGGTGCTGAACGAGAAGATCATTCTTCGGAAGTAGACGTTTCCACATGGCTGACCGGGCGACGCTGCGCCCGGTCGCCATCCCACTACCGGCCGTTGTAGTAGGGATTGCCTCCCCAGTTGCGGTACTCGCTCCACATGGTTTCCCGCGGAGAGTTGGCCTCTCCCAGACCGCCCGGGAGGTTGTTGTAGACGTAGTGCTGAACCGACTTACCCACCGAGTTCATCACGTCCGCATCCGACTTGCCGAGCAGTTCATCGAGTTTGGTGTTGGCCGCCTTCTCCACGCTCTTCGGGAGGTTGCCTCCGCCATCGAGCAGCGGCAGAACGGGCAGCTTGGCCTTGGCCGCATCGTGCGCCATCGAGACGGCGAAGTTCACGAAGTTCTTCCGGCCGGAGGTCTTGTCCTGCTTGAGCGCATCGCGCGCACCGATGTCGACGGCAGCCATGAGACGCCCGAGGCGGGCCGACTCATAAGCGACGTCGCGGGGGTTCTTGGCCGACCGGACCCGGCGCACCGAGTCCATGACGTGCCGCGTCGTGTTCTGCCGGAGACCTTCCTGACCCTGGAATCCCTCGCCGAGAACGACGTTACCCATGAACTTGTTCATTCGCGCCTGATCGTCCGGACTTCCCTTGGCCCAGCGCGTGATCGGGTCCCGTCCCTTACGGTCATGGATGCTCGAGTTGAAGAACTTGGTCAACCCTTCCTTCAGGACGACGTTGTCCGGAGTACCTGAGAGGCGGGTACCGTTCTTCCACTCCACCTTGTCGACGCCGGCATCGAAGAGAGCATTGGTGGCAGGTGTGGGCGTCATGGTGGACGCCGCCTTGAGCATCGATCCGATCGCGGGAGGTCCTGTCCTCTTCAGGTATCCGTCCAGCTTTCGTTCCTTCTTCAGATCGCCGAGAAAGTCCTGCGTGGCCTTTCCGCTGCCGGAGGCCGCCGTTCCGGCCGAGTTGTTGTAGATCAGCGCCTCCCGCTCACCCGCGGATCCCTTGACCTCTTTCCTTCGGCTCTCTGCCCTGTCTGCGAGAAGCCGTGCCGCATCAGACTGCAGGGACGGAGACCCGCTTCGCTTGACCACCTCTCCCAATCCGACGGAGCTGGCGGCGTCCTGGTTGTCGACCAGGCGGGACAAGTCTTTCGAGTTGATCGTGTCCGGGCTGTTGGACGGCCCATTGGGCTTGTAGATTCGGGCAAGGGAGTTCGAGATATGAACGGATCGGCGATTGTTTTCGTAGTCGCTGTTGCCGATGCGGGTGACGTGCCCAAGCATCCGGGCATAGTCGGGGTCTTCGCCGCCCTTGCGGACGAGATGGGTCAGCACCTCGTCCTGTTCCTTGTGGCCGAGTCCGGCGAAGCGGTCCACCAGTGCGTCCGCGGCCTTCATTTGGCTGCCCTGGGTGGCGAGATCGGATCCGAACGCCTTGTCCCACTCGTAGAACGAGCCGTTCAGCTTGTTGTCGACGCTTTCGAGAGCCTGGTTGGCCCTTGGCGTACTGACTGCAGCGGATGATGAAATTCCAAGCTCGCCCATGCGGAGCCCCCTTTGTTTCTGCTTTGTTCGTTGGTGTTACGAACAGACTTATCCCAGGGAGGTCCGCGTTGGTTGCGTTCTGGATTGAAAATCAACGACAAAACTCATGCGCCACCGAGGCCAGGGAGCCGACATATTGCTGCTGGATAATGATTTAGCTCATTTTGGCAGTTAGAGTTCCCGCTGAGCCCGGCTCCTCTCCAACATCAGCAACTTCGCATCCGGATCGACGATCAGGAGCATCGGCTCAAAATCGGACTCGAGATGGATCGTTCTCGTTTGGCCGCTGGGAATCACAATCTCCGAAGCCGTTTCCTGTGGAGGGACCTCTTCGTCTGACGCATCCTCCGAAAACGGATCACGGGAGAGAGCGGCCACTTTGACCGCAAAGTCGCCGGACCCAGCATTCTCGAGCTCGGCCGTGACCATCCATCGTCCACCAGACTCCTCCTTCTCGACCTCGCCGAAGCGGTACTCCGGAACCAGGACCTGGTAGAACCACTGGTCGACAAACGTGTCGAATGCTTCCACGTCGGGTGCAAACTCACGCAGGACGCGAACGAAATCCTGGAGCAACGGGTAGTCGTCGTGACCGTGATACCGGCGGACGAACTCCTGAATCCCCGCGAGGTTGGCTTCCTTCCCCATCAGATCGTGAAGCATCCAGAAGACCCAACCGCCCTTGTCATACATGACGGTCGTGTCTCCGCCCTTGGATCCATCCGTCCAAACCAAAGGACGCTCGGAATCGATCCGGCGGGAATCCCCGTAGCTGTCTTCGATCCTCTCGCAGAACTCGATCCTCTCGCGGTCTCCCTTTATCTCCTCGAAAAGCAGAATCGTCGAGAAGTGGGCCATTCCTTCGGAGAGTATGTTGCCGCCGGGCCCGTCCCCGGGAAGGATGAGGTTGCCCCACCACTGGTGCGCAGCCTCGTGCGCGGTCACGAGAAACGCGGCCTGCGTTTCCGGCGTACTCCGAGTGAGAAAGCCAATGTTCTCGGAGAAGGTGATGTTGGTGGGAAAACCCTGCGCGTACGCTGCGAGGCCCGGAAACTCGTTGAGACGCAGATCCTGCCACGGATACTCGTAGAACCACTCTGAGTAGTAGCGACGGGAGCCTTCAAGAGCTTCGCCCATCTCCTCGATGTTGTAGGCATGCTTCTGGTGATGGTAGATCTCGACACCGTCGCCTTCCCAACGGTCCCATTGGCCGGCCACGACGTTGAAGAAGTTGACCGGGACATCGGTTTCCCAAACGACCGTGCGCAGACCGTCGGTCGTCACATCCTTCCTGCGCACACCAACCCCGTGATAGTCGAGGTGGGCGGGACCTGTGATTCGTGTTCGGACCGGATAAAGAGCACCGGCGGAAAAGAGCGGTTTCGTCGTTCCTTCCCAGTATCCGTCCTCATAGTCCTTCGGATCCGTCTGGTTGTCCCCGTCCTGCCCCCGGTCTTCTTCGAAGTAAGGCACAGGAAGAAAGCTCGTCGTGAACGAAGTGAGGACAACGCCGGAACCGGTGATGAACTCACCCATCCCTCCGCCGTTGCGGGTGAGGCCGCGAGGGTAGAAACCCTCATGGGAGAACCCAACGCTTACCGTATCGCCCGGGGCGAGAGCCGAGTCCGGCTCAAAGACGTAAAGTCGAGCTCGATGCTCAGGCTCATGTTCGTCGCCGTTCAGGGTCCAGGAAATGTTCTCGAAGTGATCCCCAACGGACATGGGAAAGCGACGAATCGACTCCAGACTATGATTGCTCAGCTTGTACACGCCCCGAACCGCGAAGTGTCCGGCCTCCGGATCGAGTTCCAGATCCACGTCGACACCCGCGAGCCGGGGAAGAATGACGTCGTCTCCGCCCCAGGTGTGAAGATTTCGACCCCAGTACTCCTTCTCCCGCTTCTCGACCGCAGGTCCCTGGGCACCGTCTCCGACCCGAATCCACAGAAAGCTACCCGCAATGATCGCGGGAATGGCGAATGGGGAGAGACGGAGGGCGGTAACGAGCAGCCGGCTGGGCCGCAAGCGATCCAGGACGAGTGCGGAGTCATGTTCACGCCGAGGAAAGATCCGCACGGTCAAAGCGACGATGAACACCGTGACCAGGATCCAGAAGACGCGATTGAGGAGAAATCCCATGCCATTCGGCTCGAGCGCACCAAAGTCCGTCCACGTAAGCGTCCCCTGCAGATTCCAGTTCCCGACCCAGTTGACCTCGTTCCGAAAGGCTTTCCACGCGGTGAAGATCATCGTCCCGAGCCCGATGGCATAGGTCGCGTAGCGGCTCCCGGTGACGGCAACCGCCAACGTGACGTACGCCGACCAGGCGAGGAACGTCGGGAGAAGCAACGCTCCCCAGAGCAGCAGGTAGGGCGTCAGCTCTGGCGTTACCGTTCCCTGAAAGAGGATGACGAGCGTGGAACCCAGCGCAGCTACAACCACGATGACGAACCCGACGATACCGTTGGCCAGGGCTTTTCCAAGAAGAACGCCCGCCGTCCGAGCCGGTGTCGCCCAGAAAATCGGAGCCAGTCCGACCTGCTGCTCGCGGAGAACGGATTCCACCGTATAGAAAAGGAGAAGCAGACAGACCAGCACCTGAAGCATTCCGAAACTGAGAACGGCCGCCGACCCGGATGTCAGGAGAATCGGCGTGTCGAAGGCGCCGACCTCGAACTGCGAAGAGAAGATGACCTGAATGAGAATGAGCGGGACAAAGATGTAGAGCCCCGGTTGGCTGGCGAGATTGCGTGCCTCGAAACGAGAAACGTCGATGATTGTGCGCAGGAAACCCGGAATCCGTTGATTCATCCCCAACGATGCCAGCGCCGGCGACGCTCCCGGGTGAAGCAGTGACTTCGCCTTCGTTGACTCATCTGAGGGCGCCTCCGCGCCACTTCCCCGGCGCCGCAGCCGGGACCACAGACTCTGCCTCGTTGACTGGGAAGCCCGAACCGTTGCCGCAAAGTGACGATGAGCCACCGCAACGAGAAGCAGTCCTGTACCCGCCCAAAGCAAACGACTGACAAGGAAGGGTAGGTCGTAGCCAACGGGCGTTTGATTGTAGAAATCGACTCCTCGGTCCAGCTTGATCCAGGTCTCATTGATCCAACGGAATCCCGCGGGCTCCAGCCACATCAGTAGTCGGTTGATCTGCGGATCGAGATCCGAGGGCGCCCAGTCCCAGAGGAAGAATGCGCTCGTGAGGAAGAGCACGGTGGGCGCAACGAAGACAAGGATCGGGCTTCGCGTGATCGCGCCGATGGCAAACGAACTGCCGCAAACGAAGATGATGAACGGCAACGACATGAAGAGCGCGGGACGCAGGTAGTTCATGAGTTCGAATGGGCCACGGATGCGCTCCGCGTCTTCGTTCGGCCAAGCGTGATTGAAGAAGATGGCCAAGCCCAGATGAACGATGAGAACAACGAGGAACATGAGCGCGACGGAGCCGAACTTTCCCCAGATGTACTGCCCCGGAGTCAGACTCGTCGAGTGCAGGATCGGCCCGACCTTGAGTTCCTCATCCCGAATGATGGCCATGCCCGCAGCGACCGCGGCAAAGAAGGTGTAGAAGATGAACGACACCATCGGGAAGATGAGCCCGTTCGAGAACTCCGAGGTCAGCCAGGCCTGCTGATCTCCTCCGACAGACGTGTCACCGGATTGGATACGAACGTCACCGCCCGACAAACCGAAGCAGACCAAGCCGAGCAGAAGGAGCAAGACCCAGAAGACCGGTCGGCGGTAGTGGAAGCGTGAGTCGAGACCAAAGACGAGAGAGAAGTTGCGCGTGCTCACGACAGATCACCTGTTTGCGCCGTGGAGATGAGGTCCTGCGAGTTGTCGCCGACCTTCCCGGCACCATTCGGCGACTCCGCCTTGCGAACGAGCGCCATGTAGGCGTCTTCCAACGTCGGATCCGCGGCCTCGAATCCTGGAGGCGGAGAACCGCTTTCCACATAGACCCGAAACCTGTTCTCTCCGGCAACGAGCACGGCCTGCGTGACGAGGAAGTCGCTCTTCAACCGATCGAGCGCGTCGTTGGGGCCGGTCCCCTCGAAGATCTTCCCCTGAAGAGAGGCCCGGGCACCTTCCGGAGTGGTCTCCGCGACAAGACGGCCCTGCGAGATCACGGCAAAGCGGGGACAAAGAACGGCAACGTCTTCAACGATGTGAGTGGAAAGGAGAACGGTTCGACTCTCCGCCAGCTCGGCAAGAATGCGGTAGAAACGGTGACGTTCCTCCGGGTCGAGCCCCGCCGTTGGCTCATCCACAATGACGAGCGCTGGGTTCCCGGCGATGGCCTGCGCAATGCCAAGCCGCTGCCTCATTCCGCCGGAGTAACCCTTGACCTTCCGCTTCGCCGCGAAGCTCAGGTTGACCCGTTCGAGCAGCTCGGCGACCAGATTCTTCATGCCGCCGGGAGCTTCCACTCCCTTGAGTCGCAGCAGGTAGGTCAGCATCTTCTCCCCACTCAGGTTTGGATAGAAACCGAACTCCTGAGGGAGGTATCCGAGGCGGGATCGGACCGCCATCGGGTCGGCCAACGTATCGGTGCCTTCGAGCTCGACAGAGCCCGAAGTCGGTTCAAGCACACCGGATACGATCTTCATGAAGGTGGATTTGCCTGCACCGTTAGGGCCGAGGAGACCAAACATCCCGCGGGGCACGTCGAGGTCGACGCCTTGAAGTGCCGCCACCGGTCCGGGATACACTTTCACCAGCTTCCTTACGCTCAGCATTCTCCGTCCTCCAGACAAGGTGAGATGGGACGAATGGGTTACGGGCGGAGACGGCCTTCTGTTTCACCCATGTCTACTGGATCCCGGTGTATGACGTGCCTTGGAGGGATCCGGCTCCGACGACATTCCACTACGAAGACTTGCGCCTGTTTGCGCTAGAATCCTTATTGTTGCTTCCTCACGAGAATCCCCTCTCGAACGGAGAAACCATGTTTGCACTGCATCGCATCGCACTCTTCACTCTCTGCTCAGGACTCTTCATTTGTTCGGATTCCTTTGCCGGAGACTGTATCGACTACGGCAACTACATCAACTGGATCGACTCGTTGTATTCGGGCCAGATCGCATCGCGCCTGGAATCCACGGACGAGTATCTCTACATGACGCGGGACAATCATCTCGACATCCTCGATCTGGCTGACCCCGACGCGCCGACGGTGATTGGGTCGGTGGACCTGCCGAACGAGTGCAACAGCATCGCAGTCGGCGGAGACTACCTCTACCTCTCGACGGACCATCAACCTTCGTTCGTGGTTGTGGACATTTCCGATCCGACGACCCCAACGATCAGCACGGAGGTTTGGCTCACTGGAACGACCTGGGATCTGGCCTTCTTCGAGGATCATCTCTATCTGGTCAACTCGTCGGGACACCTGTACGTCTTTGATGTGACGGACCCGACAGATCCTGAGGAGATCGCGGACATCGATGCGTTCGTGAACCCCACCGACATCGCCGTCGATGAGAACTACGTCTACGTATCCAGCCGATCGGAAGGCTTCTTCGTCCTGGAGCTGGACGAGTTCTGGACTCCCACCATCATCGGCTTCGCGCCGGTCTGGGGCCTGGACTTGGCCGTCGCCGACGGCTATGCGTACATGCCTTGGGACTACGAGGTCAAAGTCGTCGACGTAACGTCGCCGCAGTCGCCGCAGGAAGTCGCCACCGAGTTTCTCGACGAGCGCGTCTACGCCGTCGCGGCCGTCGGTTCCCGCATCTTCGTCTCCGGATGGAATCTGGATGTCATCGACGTCTCCGACCCGACGGATCCTGTCGCCATCGGAAAGATGCACGGCTTCGAGGACAACACATCGCACGCCCTGGTCGTTCTCGGTGACCGAATCTATGTGAACGCCGGAGGGATCCTCTCGATCTTCGACGCCTCAACGGTCTACAGCCCGGACCCCGTGGCCAATCTCGTTCTGGGAAACGGCACCTCCTACATGGAGGTTCGGGACGACTACGCCTACATCGTCGACTTCGGGGACGGCGTCTATGTCATCGACATCTCCGACCCGCTACAGCCCTTCATCGTCGGGTATGTGGAGACTCCAAACACGACCGCAGAGATCGAACTCCACGGTGACCATCTCTACGTCTCCGACCTCGTCTGGGGGATCCGTGTCATCGATATCTCGGATCCCACAAACCCATTCATTGCCGGCGAACTGAACCTCGGACGCCGAGTTCGAGGATTCCATGCAGAGGGCGACATTCTCTATGCAACCATCGAGATACTCGGCCTTCAGACCTATGACATCTCGACGCCAACCGCTCCTGCCTTTCTGGGAAGGGCCGACATCGGAAACAACGCATGGGACGTGAAGGTCACCGGGTCGACCGCCTACGTTACAGATGTCGATGACGGTCTCTTCGTCGTCGATGTCAGCGACCCGGTGAATCCCGTGATCAAAGGCAGCGTCGACGTAGGAGCCGGGCAGAGTTCGAGACTCAACCAACAGGGTGATGTCCTCTACTACACCAGAGGGCGGGAACTCTTCGCTCTCGACGTGTCGAACCCAATCGTGCCGACAGTCCTTTCCAGCGTGGAGGCCAGCGATGCACTCGGGCGCATCGCCATCGGCAACGACTTCGTCTACCTGGGCGCAGGCGCGTCCGGACTCTTCGTCGTCAACAGCGCCAACTCTGCAGCCCTTGCGCCAGTCGGTTACGCGCTACCAGGGAACTACGCCAGTTCCGTCGCGGTGACGGACACGCATGTCCTTTTGACCAACGGCCCTGGCGGCCTGTACGTCTACCCTCTCCAGTGTGGGGCTGCCGCGTCGGCTCCGGTCACCGGATTCAGCCCAACCACGCGCTACTTGTCGGCTCACCCCACCCCGAGTCGCGGAGCTGTCACGCTGAACCTGGACTTGGCGGAGCCCGCTGTTGTGGATCTGGAGGTCTTCGACACCAGTGGACGGCGAGTGTGGAGCGCACCGTCCGTGTTCATGGGTAACGGCCAGTCGGCTGTTACATGGAGTGGAACGGATTCGCGTGGAGTGCCGCTTCCGTCCGGGATCTACGTGGTTCGTGCGCGGACAGCGGAGCGGACGTTCACGACGACGGCGGTTCTGACGCGATAGCGGGGGTTTGGCCGCACGATCCGTGATCTCGACAGCCGTATCTGGAAGGCGAACCGACAACCGGCAAAATCGACAAAAAAGAAAGACCCCTCCACGAGTCAGGGCGCAGACGGGGCATGGTATCTTCGCGTCCTTCCCGGGAGAGGTCTATCTTTCCACGAAGCTCAGTAGCAGGTCCGGCCCTTCGCTTCGTGGGAAGTTGTCGAGAGATCTTCAGGAGCTGGGTGGGGGGCGGAGAATGCGCCCGATGAAAGCTCGCAAGGTCCGGTCCACCGTGGGCGATTGAATGGCATCCCCCGCACCCGACCTAGCTCCTGTATCTCTCCGTCCGGCTCGCAGCCGGACTCAAATCTTCTATCGCATCCCTTTCGTTTTCGCCGCGGCTCCGTGCCAGGGCTTGTCGCCTTCCCGGCGACTGCAGGACCAGCGAAGTCCTACTTGGTGTTGAGCGTGATTTCGCCTTCGGAATCGTCCGTTGAGTTCTGATCGAGACGGTCGCCGCTGTTCGGCGTCCTGGCGATCACACTGACCACGACCCGCCGGTTGTCGGCCGGGTTGCTGGAAACTGGCTTGTCCTCTCCGTAGCTGACGGCGGCAAAGCGCTGCAGCGAAGTGGAGGACCGCTCCATGAGGTAACGCAGCACCGATTCGGCGCGCTTCTGCCCCAGAAGCATGTTGTACGAGGCCTGACCGGATGAATCGGTGAAGCCGTAGATGTCGACGACGTAGTTCGGGTTGCCGCGAATGAGTCCGGCGGCGTTCTCGAGGGACATCAACGCGTCTCCACCGAGTTCGAAGCTGTCGTAACCGAACTTGATGGTGTAGCTCTCGACTTCCGAGTAGCCGACTTCGCCGAGTGCCAGGTCGCGCGCCTCGCCGGCGTGCTCCAGTGCGAGTTCGGCCCGGGCCATGGCCTCGGACGCCGAGTTGGCGACGACAGCGAGCTCAGCCCGCAGGTCATCGTCTCCAGCCACCATCTGCTGGCGGAGCGCATCCATCTCGGTCTGGACAAAGCCTTTCGTGGCACATCCGGTGCCGGCGACCAGGCTCGCCATGGCCATCATGATCCACATCTTGGACACTGAGCTTCTCCCACCCGTCCGGGTCGAACGACGAGGACATCCTGCCGTCCGTATTGGTATAGAAATTGGCGTGCCATCCTTCGACGGCCTTCCGTCGACGCCACCAAGCAGCTACAGGACAAACACTTACGATATTTCCGACTTTTTCGGAGGCGAATCTTCGACAGATTCCCGAAGAAAAGGGCGTAGAAGAAGTATACGGTGTTACCTTTCTTCACGGTTGGCAAAAGAAAATCGCGAGACCGGGGAGTTTCTTCCCAAGTCGTCGGCCTCCGCGACCAGACATCTTTGGACAGGGGCGCTCAGGAGTTTCGAACCCATGGATCGTGTGCACCGGGTTCTCGTCGTCGACGACGAGGAGCCGATTCGAAAGGGATTGTCCCGCATGGCAAGCGGGCTGGGTCACGACGTAGACGTGGCCCCGAGCGCGGAGGAAGCGCTCCAGCGGGCGCTCACGCTCACGCCGGACCTCATCATTACCGACCTTCACATGCCCGGCCGCTCCGGCCTCGAACTGATCGAGGACCTGAAAGACCGGGGGATCGAGTCCACGGTCATCGTTCTGACGGCCCACGGCTCGATCGACAGCGCGATCGAAGCGACGCGCAAGGGCGTCTACGACTATCTGGTCAAACCGATCGAGCCCGAACGGATGCAGACCGTCATCGTCAAAGCTCTCGACCATGCGGCCATGAAGCAGGAGGTCCAGCATCTGCGGCGTGAGCTGCAACGGCAGGGACGTTTTCAGCAACTGGTCGGCGAGTCGGGCGGCATGCAGGAACTTTACAGACTTATCGACCAGGTCGCTCCGTCCAACGCCTCGGTCCTCATTACGGGCGAGAGCGGAACGGGCAAGGAGGTCGTCGCCCGAACGATCCACAACCTCTCCCCTCGCCGCGGCGGACGGTTCGTCGCCATCAACTGCGCGGCGATTCCGGAGAACCTGCTGGAAAGTGAAATCTTCGGCCACGAAAAGGGCGCGTTCACGGGTGCGACGGCCTCGCGGTCTGGTTGCTTCGAGCATGCCCACGAAGGAACGCTCTTCCTCGACGAGATCGGGGACATGCCGGCCGGGCTGCAAACCAAACTGCTTCGCGTCCTCGAGGACGGGAGGGTCCGCCGGGTCGGTGGTTCGCGTGAGATTCCCGTCGATGTTCGCGTCCTCGCGGCGACCAACGTCGACATCGAGGACCGGCTGGAAAGCGGACAGCTCCGGGAGGACCTCTACTTCCGATTGAACGTCTTCACCCTGGCTCTTCCGCCTCTACGGGATCGCACCCAGGACATTCCCATCCTCGCCCAGCACTTCCTCCAATCGTTCGGTGAGGAGAACGGCAAACGCATCATCGGCATCTCGGCGGAAGCGATGGCGCTGATGACCCGCTATGACTGGCCGGGCAACGTCCGAGAACTGCGGAACGTCATGCAGAGGGCCGCGATTCTCTGCGATCAGGACGAAGTGCTTCCGCACCATCTGCCGACGTCAGTCCGCCCGACCGTTCGCCGCGAACTCGGAACGCGGGACTCCCTGGCCGTCAAGGTCGGGACTCCGCTCGAAGAGGTCGAGAAGGCGGTCATCCTGGAAACACTGGAAGCCTGTAGCGGAAACAAGACGAAAGCCGCTGCAACTCTGGGTATCACAACCAAGACTCTCTATGCGAAGCTCAAGCGCTACGGGAAGCTTCAGGCAACGGAGGTCCTGCGTTGAGATTGGGCTGGGGATCACGCCAGTTCCTCGCACTTCTGCTACTGGCCGTGGTCCTCGCATTCACTTCCGGACTCTTCGAAGTTCGCAACGTCACGCGCCTCTCCGCCCAATCGGCCCGGAGCGAGGCGAGGTTTTACGTCGACTCCATCCAAAAGCTGATCTTCGCCGAACACGCGGCGAAGCCGGACGCTCCCCTGGCCGACATCGTCGAGAACAAACAGATCCGCGGGCTCATGGAATCGGCCATGGCCATGACGTCTTCTTTGACCGGACTGGCCGTCATCGATCAGTTCGGAACCGCGGTGGCTCACGCCATTCCGGAAAGAAAAGGACAGGTAGCGCCGCCGCTCCCGGAAATGCCGTCGCCGGAAGGCTTCGGCGAGGCCGTCAGCCTCCTCAACGACATCCGTGCCGACCGCACCTTCGGACACACGAAGTCGTTGATGCAGGGGGACGTTCCGTTTGCGTCGATTCAGGCGGAAATCTCCGGCGGTCTCATCTGGGAAGAAGCGAGCACCGTCCTCGTTCGTGGCCTGATCACGGGAATGATCGTCATCGCGCTCGCGCTCATTCTGGGCATGCTTCTGGGAAGAGCGGCCCAGGGACGCGTCCGTGTGCTCGAGCGCGGTGTGGCCGCCATCCGCGAAGGCCGTTCCGAACCCATCCCGGAGACGGGGGTCGATATGTTCGGCCACCTGGCCCGCGAGCTCAACATCCTGCGCGACCGCGTGCAGATGGAGCCTCGTGTTCTCGCCAACATGGAGCAGGTGGCTGCGGGAATGGCGCACGAAGTTCAGCAGCCGATCCAGGCGTTGCAGTTCTCTCTCGACGCCTTTCGCGATCCGCAGAGCATGCCGCCCGATGAACTCAACTCGCTGATCGATAGTGCGAAGTCGGCCGTCGAGCGCATGAAGCGATCGGTCGAGGGCTACCTGACCGTCGTTCGCATCAAGCCAATGCACGTCGAGTCGCTGGACGTGAATCCTATCCTCGAGGATGTTCAGCAGAGTCTCATCACACGCGCCAATCTTGCCGGTCTGGAAATCGATCTCGACCTGGGAGACGACTTACCCGAGACCTATGCCGACGGGCAGGTCTTGCTGCAGGCTCTGGAAAACCTGGTCAAGAATGCGATCGATGCACTCCCTTCCCGGGAAGGGCGCGTGATCATCCGTAGTCGTCATGAAGACGACTTCATCTATCTGTCTGTGGAAGATACCGGGCCTGGAGTGCCCGCAGAGATTCGTGACAAGATCTTCAAGCTTTACTTCACGACGAAGGGAGCCGGAACCGGTGTCGGACTCGCCCTGATTCGACAAGCAGCAGAGATCCACGGCGGTGAGATCCTGATGGAAACCGAGACCGGTGTGGGAACCACGTTCACGCTGAAACTCCCGCTGCGTCCATCGTCGTCACGCCGCTCGAAGAAGACGTCGAAGTCCGGGGCCGGACAGGGGGCGACACAAGGCGTGGACGACGATCCCAGTGGCGGCGAAACGGAAGACGCGTCGAACATTCAGAATCCCGTTCCGGAAACCGTTCCCCGAGCGGTGGGCAGTGAAGCGCGGCGGATTGCCGAAGGCGGAGCTTCATGAATCGCCCACGCCGCAGTGACGTTCTGAGCCGTGTCGTTCTGAGCCCTTACGTTCCGAGCCGTGTTCTTCTTGTCGTGACGCTTCTCCTCATGGGCACAGGCTGCGCCGTCATTCCGCAGTTCGGCCCGCCGGACATCGCAGGCCCTCCCGTCCCGGCATCCGACACGACGCGGGTTGAAATCCCGGATCCCGAAACCTGGGACAAGGTCGAGCAGGAACCCGAGGTCACTCCTCGCCAGACTCCGAAGAGAGAGCCGACCCGAACGGTGGAGAACACGGCGCCGGCCACGGAAGATCTCGTTCCGGTCGATCAGGATCTACCCAAGGTTCCCACCGAAACCGAAACGCCCCCCAGTTTGACGGTGCTTCCTCCCAGTGATGAACTGGAGCGAATCGAAACAGAGACGATTTCCGGAATCGCCGAGGCCAAACAGTTGCTTGAATCGGTCGATTCGGAGAAGCTCGGCGCCGATGATCACGACAAGTACCTGACGATCCGGGGACTCATCGAACAGGCGAACCAAGCCTATGAGCGACAGGATCTCGATGCGGCGGCACGACTGGCCAAAAAGGCCCGACTGCTTGCGGTGGAACTGACGTCTCGATAGCAATTTGACTTCCTCCAAACCTGCACCCGTCGTCGAGCTGGACGAGGTCTGTAAGCAGTTCCCGGACGGAACGCAGGCCCTGGGTGGAGTGACTCTGCACGTCTCTCACGGGGAGACCGTCGCTCTGGTCGGCGAGAGCGGTTCCGGCAAGACCACCCTACTGCGCAGCATCAATCGACTCGTGGACCCGACCTCCGGGCAGGTTCGCGTTCAGGGCAATCGCGTCGACGCCGGCGATCCCATCGAGCTCCGGCGCCACATCGGATACGTCCCGCAAAATGGTGGGCTGCTCCCGCACTGGACCGTCGAAGACAACGTCGGCCTCGTCCCGAAGCTTCTCGGATGGAAGTCGGACAAGCGCAACGCACGCACGAGAGAACTGCTGGAGTTGGTCGGACTCGCTCCCGCGACCTACGCCGCCCGCTATCCGAAAACGTTGTCGGGCGGGCAGCGTCAGCGCGTGGCTTTGGCCCGAGCCCTGGCTTCAGATCCGGAGCTCGTCCTTCTCGACGAGCCGTTCGGTGCATTGGATCCGCTGACCCGACGCGGGATTCACGATGAGTTTCTGAACTGGAAGAGTCAGCTCGACAAGACTCTGATCCTCGTCACCCATGACATGGAAGAGGCTCTGCGACTGAGCGACCGCGTCGCGGTGTTGCGAACGGGAAAGTTGGAGCAGGTGGCGACGACCGACGAGCTTTGTTCGCGTCCGGCCAACGAGTACGTGCGCGGCATTCTCGGACGGCATTGGGTGGGCGCGTGATGACGGCTCGACATGGCACGCGTCCTCTGCCGAACGTGGCTCGGGAAAACGGGGAAAGACGCGCTGGGATCGCACCGCGCGGCGAAAGCCATGCCAGGATCCTGCAGGCGATCGTCTTTACTCTCTTCTGCATCACTCTTGCAGACCTCAGCCTCTTGGCCACGGCCGCTCACGCGGAAAAGCTCGCCGTTGCATCGAAGAACTTCGAAGAGAACCGCCTACTTGCCGAGATGTTCGCGCGCATCATCGAAGACCGGACCGAACACACCGTCGAGCGAAACTTCGACATGGCCGGCACACAACTCTGCTTCGAAGCACTTCGCACCGGCGCCGTCGATGTCTACCCGGAGTACACCGGCACCGGACTGGTGTCCATTCTCGGACTGCCGTCGGCGACGGACCCGGCCCAGGTTCTCTCCACCGTTCGTCGTGAATTCTCGCGGCAATGGGATCTCATCTGGATGGCGCCGCTGGGTTTCGAAAACTCCTATGAGATCGGGCTGCGTAAGGATTTGGTCGAAGAGCACAGCATTCGTAGCATCTCGGACCTCGCTCCTTTCGCGGGAGAGTTTCGCGCGGCGCTGGGGGCGGAGTTCATCGGGCGACCGGACGGTCTTCCCGGCCTCGAGTCGACCTATGGTCTGAAGTTCGGCGACGTCCGGTCCCTGCAACAAAACCTGAAGTACGAAGCGGCCGGTCAGGGTGAAGTCGACGTCATCGATGTCTACACCACGGATGGGCACATTCTGAAGTACGGCCTCGTCGTTCTCGACGATGACAGAAGTTTCTTTCCTCCCTATCAGGCCGCCGCACTCGTTCGCGGCGAGACTCTGAGACGACTTCCGGAAGTCGGACTTGCGCTCAACGAACTGACCGACCTCATCAACGAGGACCGGATGCGTTCGTGGAACCTACGGCTACAGGAGGAAGACGTTACGGTCGAGGTTGTAGCTGTCGACGCGCTCAACGAACTCGGACTCATCACCAGCGCCGATGCGCCGCGCAGCACCTCGACGAAGGATCGGTCGGTGTGGAGCTACATGTGGGAAGAACGGGGTCCTCTGTTTCAGCGGGTTCTCGAACACCTCGGAATGGTCGGACTTTCGCTGCTCGCGGCCGTGGCCTTGGCTGTGCCGTTGGGGCTCTTTCTGGAACGGCAACGGGGCGCAGCGGAGTGGGTCATTCGCGCCGTCGGTGTGCTCCAGACGATTCCGTCGATCGCCCTGCTCGCCTTCATGATTCCGGCATTGGGAGTCGGAGCCAAGCCGGCCGTCGCGGCTCTCTTCCTCTACGCGCTTCTTCCGATTGTTCGTAACACCTTCACCGGAGTCCGCGACGCAGATCCGGAGGCGGTGGAGGCCGCCTGGGCGTTGGGAATGACTCCGGCTCAGGTCCTGCAACAGGTGCGGCTGCCGTTGGCCATGCCGTTTATTCTGGCCGGCGTCCGGACCGCGGCCGTGATCAACGTCGGTACGGCGACGTTGGCCGCGTTCATCGGGGCCGGCGGCCTTGGCGAACCGATCGTCACCGGGCTGCAACTTGCCAACAACAAGATCATCCTGTCCGGTGCCATTCCGGCAGCCCTCCTCGCTCTGCTCGTGGACGGCCTCCTTGGTGTCATCGAACACTGGACACAACCGAAGGGACTCGCACTCGACCGATGAATACTCAAGAGCACGAAATCCACGTTTACGTCGACGAGGCTGACCTCTTCGAGTTTTCGAAGTCAGAGGTTCGCGAGGGACTTCTTCGCTCGCCAAAGGAACTCGCACCCTATCTGTTGTACGACGAGAAGGGCTCCGAACTCTTCGAAGAGATCACGGAGCTTCCGGAGTACTACCAGACCCGCACCGAGAAGAAGATCCTCGGCGAGATCGCGCCCATCATCGAAGAGCGATACGAATTTCGAGAGCTGTTGGAACTCGGTTCCGGGTCTTCCTACAAGACGCGCGTACTGCTGGATGAGATGCACCAGTCGGGACAGCTGGAACTCTACCTTCCATTCGACGTCAGCGAGTCGATGGTGCGCCAAACCGCCGAAGAACTTTCCCGGGAGTATCCGGAGATGGGGATCTACGCCATTGTCGGCGACTTCAATCGGCACCTCGGAAAGATTCCTTCGGGGAACCACCGACTACTCGTCTTTCTCGGAGGCACGATCGGAAACTTCAAGCCGCAAACCGCGGAGACGTTCCTACGCAATGTTGCCCGCACGATGGACCCGTCCGACCGATTGCTACTCGGTACCGACCTGGTCAAGGATACTGCCGTGATCGAAGCGGCCTACAACGACAGTCGCGGAGTGACGGCGGCGTTCAACAGAAACTCGCTGAAGGTGGTCAATGATCGCCTGGGCGCAAACTTCAAGCCGGACGCCTATGAACATCGGGCCATCTTTGACACCGAGAAGGCTCAGATCGAAATGCATCTGATTGCCACGTCGCGCCAGGATGTGCGAATCGAAGCCATCGATCTGGATGTCCGAGTCGAGGAAGGCGAGTACGTTCTAAGCGAGATCTCCCGCAAGTTCACTCGCAGTACGGTGGAATCTCTCCTGGCCTCGGCGGGCCTGGAGATGACCGATTGGTTCACCGACCCGGAAGAGAAGTTCGCACTCAGCTTGGGCGCCGTTCGAGGTTGAACGGTTAGCGCAAACTCAGGATGGAGTTCTTGACGAGGTAGGCACCCTCGTAGCGAACGAAGACCGAAGACGATGACGGCCCGGGCTCCGACGACGCAGGTGCTGACGACGCGTGCACAGGCGTCGACGCCGACGCCGACCCCGACGCCGACGCCGATGCCGATGCCGATGCCGATGGTGCCGCGGTGTCCCCCGCAACTTGCGATACGTCCACGACCAACCGGCCGGATGTTCCCAGAACATCTCCCGGCCGCACCACCGAGCCGTGTTGCACGCCCCCGCGTATCCCGTTCATGAGGACGACAAGACTGTCCCCCTGAATGAGAAGCGTTTCCGTCCCAACCTCCGCTAGGTTCGACTTCAACGCCCCGGTGTGTGACTCGGCCCCCGTCGCCCCGGCCACGAGGGCGCGAACGACCCGGCCGTCGATAGGACTGACTACAGTCATCTCCTTGTCCGACACGTGGCCCCATCCATTCAGCGGCAGAAACTCCGTTGCTGTCCGAGACGGATTCTGGCGTACGAATCGGTTGAGGAGAGGATGGCGCCCGCCTTCGGACACACCGATCGTCGTCCCGCGGACGGGAGCCGGAAGATCCACCGTCGGTTCTCCCGGATTCATGCCGAGTGTGATCTGAAGACACTGGAAGGTGAGGAAGGCAACCAGGCACCATGCCAGCACGCGCCGAATCCGATCGGGCGATGGCGGGAAGCCGCCACGCAACGTCATGCGCTTGCGGGCGCGAAGCCCCAGGAGGACGGCGACGATCAAAGCGACGGGCAGCAGATAGCGGCCTCCGTAAGAGAGGCTCGTCCACTGTCCGACGAAGAAGAGCAGGAAGGAATACGAGGCCAAAACGAAAACCTCGGCCAGCCAATCAACCTGCTTTTCGCTTCCTCCCCCTGCCACGCGAATCGCGATAAGGATCGGAAGAAACAGGTGGAAGGCTACGAGACCGAGGCCCTCGATGATGTCCTCACAGACGGCTTAGCCGTCGATATCGTCCTTGCGGCCACGACGGACGACGGCGGCGCCGATCAATCCAGCACTGACCAAAAGAAGGGTGGCCGGCTCCGGAACCGGGTTGACCGTACCGGCGGCCGACTTCGCATCGGAGTTCGGAGTCTGGGTAACGCTCAACAGCGGTCCGTCCTCAGTGATGAATCCAGATGGCTCGCTGTCGTTGGTTACGCCATCAGGCGACTCAAGAAGGATAGGACCCGCGAGGGCTGCCGTCGCGAGTGTTACGATGCCCAATACTCCAGAAAAAAGGGCAAGCTTTCGCATGAGGATGTTCTCCTAGACGTCAATTCTAAGCAAAAGTGGCCCTCGCGGCAGTTGGGCCGGACCTGAAGCTGTTACTGTGACACTCACAGTGTCGCCTAGTCAATAGACCATTACGCAAAAACCCGCAAACGGTCCGACACAGGCCACATCTGTTGACTCGGATGGAAACCATGGCTAATAGCTGCCCGGACTTAGCTTTGCCCTGGTCAGCAGGATGCCGTTCCCACTGCTTCCGACCCGAAACGACGCCCGAAGGTCACAAGCTAGGACACCGTTTCCGCTCGATGTGTTGAAGTGGCCCCCGGGAAGCCACCCGCCTGAGATTTCTTGGATCGCAGACATCCCATCCCGTATACTTTGGCCTCGTTTGACCTAAATCCACAGGAACAGGAGTCCAGATCACCATGGCAACAGAAAGACGACGGGAACTGCGTCGGCGCCGCCAACGGAAGAAGAAGCGTCAGAAGGAAAAGATTCGCGAGGCGATCGCGGAGGCTGCAAAGAGCAAGGGATAGCCCGATCGGTACCCGCAGTCGCTGCGGTGACGAACCTCACGCGTAAGTCGGGCTAGGGACAGGCGCTCGCCTTCGTGTAGTCCGCATTGACCGTCACTCGACGCCTACCGCCTTCTTCTCTTCTGACGACGACAGACGGCACGTTCGGGAGAAGTCCGAAACGCGCGAACTCGGCGTCCTGTTCTTCCAAATCGAGAAGACACGTCGTTCCCTGCGCCAATCCCGTGTGAGAAAAACGAGTGCCCGGAACCCGGGCGGGCGGTTTGTCGACCGGTCCGGATCCGGGCGCAAAGTTGGCTACGAGAAGACGCCCTCCGGGGCGAAGAACTCGAGCTGTCTCCCGAAGAGCAAGATCCCACTCTTCGTCGCTCGCCGCCTGGTGATAGACACCGAGAGCCACGACCCAGTCCAAAGACCCCGTCTCCACGAAGCCCAGGTCGGTCATGGAAGACCGCTGCACCCGGCGCTCCAGTTCGTGCGGATCGATGTGCCCCGATAGACGGTCCCGGGTCCGATCGACCATAGCCTGCGCCAGGTCACAGGCGAGAAGATCGAACCCATTCTCTGCGAGAAACACGCTGTTTCTGCCGGCCGCGCATCCCAGATCGAGAACTCTCGTCGTCGCCCGGTCGCCCTCGAAGTTCTCGACCCATGTCTGCAGGCGGTGATCCGGTTCCCGGTCTTCGAACCGCTGAACGTTGTCGGGATCGTTCCAAAACGCGTCCCGCTCCGCCGTCCATCCCTTCGGAACTTTCATCCGTCAGGGGCGCTTCGTCAGGACGCGCAGTGTTCGTCGTAGGCTTGAATCAACTTCGCGGCGACATCCTGCGCCGAGGTGCCTTCGATCTGATGCCGGTGCACCATCTCCACGACCTCGCCATTCTTGATGAGTGCGGCACTGGG
Source organism: bacterium (assembly GCA_030431975.1). GTDB lineage: Bacteria > Eisenbacteria > RBG-16-71-46 > CAIMUX01 > CAIMUX01 > JACKCR01. Next base: position 104,486 of record JAUIHP010000006.1, read on the forward strand.
CGAGCTGGGCTGGTAGTCGGAGAAGTAGCTGCGGGCCTGGGCAGTGGCTTCACCGTCGACGCCGGCAAACACCGTCACGACCTTGTCCGGGGTCACTCCGTGGGTCAGCGACAGGGCCAAACCCGGGCGAGCCATTCCGGCCGCACATCCGCAGACGGAGTTGACGAAGACAAGAACGGTCCCCTCTTTGGATCCGAGGGTGGCGTCGACGTCTTCCGGACTTCGCAACTCCTGAATCCCCATCCGAACCAGCTCCTGGCGCATCGGATCGGTGAGTTCTGCTGGGTAAGGCATTTGTGGTATCTCCTTCTTCCAAACGATGGAACGGCGCAACAGTCGGGCTCGGGCTCGACTTGAGTAGTTCAGGCTCGGACTCAAGCTCGGGCTCGGGCTCGGGCTCGGGCTCAAGCTCGGCTCGAGTAACTCGGTCTCGGCCCAGGGCTGGTGTCTCAATGACTCGGCTCAGGATGGGGCTTTGCCCCGACCCTATTGGATCCCGGGATCGCCGGTCACGTTTCAAAGGAAGAAGTGTCTGTGGACATCCCGGTTCCGTCCAGAGAAGAAATCGCCGCCTTCTCGCGAATCAGAACGGGCGAAGCCGCAAGAGAGTCGTAGATCGGGGTGCCGTCCGTGTCCAACCGGCCGAACTGAAGAACGCCTGTCGGGCAGCTCTGGACGCAGGCGGAACAGCGCACGCACTCCGGGTCCTCCATCGGCAAACCCTTGTTCGCAAAGCTCATGATGTCGATGCCCTGGTGGCAGACAGAAGTGCACACATTGCAGGAGATGCACTTCTTCTTGTCCGCAAAGATCCGAAACCGCGTGAAGCGGGCGTAGATGTGCATGAGGGCGGCCAAGGGACAGGCGAATCGACACCAAACTCGCCCCGAGAACCAAAAGTAGAACCCGACACCGATGGCCCCGCCGATGAGGATGTCGACGATCAGCTTGTAGTTCTTCTCGGCGGACTTGGCGAGAGGACCGAGCGTATCGGCCAGCGCCGGGTGCCAGCTGAGCATGAACACGATCGTCACCAGTGTTCCGGCAACCAGAATGACCTGGCCGAGCATGTTCCACCGGTTGGCGGTGGGGCCATGCCACATCTTGTGCCGATGGCCATCTCCCATCGTCTCGGCCAACGCGCCGCAGGAACAAATCCAACCGCAGTAGGCTCCCTTTCCCCATCGCCAAACCATGAACGGAATGAGAACGAAGGTCTGAAACAAACCGATCACCAACCACCAGACCATCGGCTGGGGCGAAGCCAGATTCACAAGGAAGAGAGGCCAGGCCAGAATGAAACCCAGTGCCCTCCAGTACTGACCATTCGGAAAGAGAGCTTGTTCGATTGCCCCCGGAATCCAGCCGTTGGCGCCCATCCATGGCAGAACGATCTCGGGAAGAATGAACAGCGGAATGACCTGAATGGCCATCAACGTCAGCGTTTGCTTCTTCACATACGGCGTGCGGCGTCTTCGAATGCGTGCGATACCAAACCCGACGATGCATGCGGTGTAGAGGGAAGTGAACCAGAAGCTCGGCGACTTCGTCGGGTTGGTCAGCGCACCGAGCAGGGTCGATGCATCCAATCCCCACGACTTTCCGATGGCGAAAGCGTCGGTGTAACCGATGAGCCATCCCTTCCACAGGTAGATGAAGAGGATGGCCAAAGTGAACGCACCCAGCGCGACCCAGTTCCCCGGGGACATCTCGCCGATGAGGCGAACTCCGCTGCGTCGAAAGAAGTCGAGAGGAGCTTCACGCCCAATCAGCGTGAACACGGCATCGTTGGGTAGGACTTCCCGGCCGTCCGTGGATCGCGCTTCCTCTTTTTCGTTGGATGTCTGACTGCCTTTGCCGTGCTCGAGAATCACCGAATCGTCGGTGATCTCCTTGACTGTCGAAGGTAGAGCGAGGCGCAGAGTGCCCCTGGCAACACCCTGCTTCGAAAGGGCCTCGATCGCTGCGATGTTGTCGGGCTTCGGCCTCGAAAAGGAGGCCTTGCGGTAGCTCAAAACGACACGAGCCCCGGCCTCTGCAAGCGAGATCGCGCTTTCGAGCGCAGAGTCCCCGCCGCCCACCACCAACACGTCTTTATCGGCGAAGTCCGCCGGATCGTGCAAACGGTTGGAGACCTTTTCCCTCTCTTCGCCGGGGACACCGAGTTTGCGGTAGTTTCCCGTTCGGCCAATGGCCAGGATGACGCGCTTCGCTTCCTGTTGACCGCCGTCCTGCAGGTGAACGATGAAACCGTCACCGCTCTTTTGCACTCTCTGGACGCTGGCTTTGGTGACTTCGATTTCGTGTTCTTGTCGCTGCCGTTCCAGTTCCTCTAGCAGATCCTCTTTGACCCCGGCCGAAACCTCGAGTTCGCCTTCGGGTGTCATTTCCGTGGGATAGGTGTAGATCGGTTTCCCTTTGGGGAAGTTGACGATCGTAGAGAACGGCTCGGCCGCGTCGTAGAGCCGGAAGCCGACGCCGTGTCGCTTGGCTTCGATGGCGGCGGCCACTCCGGAAGCACCAGCTCCGACGATAACAAGGTCGACGGGCCCTGCAGAGTTGGGCAGCGCGGAGGTTGGCACCGCAGTGTCGGGCACCGCAGAGTTGGACCCCGCGGGGTTGGGTCCCGACGGATTGAAATCCGACTCTTCGAGAAGGGAACGAACCGCGCGCGTCCCGGTGTCGAGCGAGAACTTCAACAGCGGAATGCCGGTGAGATCTCCGACGATACGCAGTCCGGAAACGGAGGTGCGACCGTCTTCACCAACCTCGGGAAGTTTCTCCACGGACCCGGCCGGCCACTTCGTGTGAAGCCAGTGGGTGTATCGGCGAATGGCACCGAGCATTGGGGTCTCCCTTCGAACGCCGGGCGAAACGACTCGGCGAAATCGTAGCGAATCGTGTGAGACTTCGGAATCTCTTACCGGTTGGCAAGTCCGGCTGTGACCTGCGAGCGCGCGGTCAATGAGTCGTTGGGTAGGGGCGGGATGGGGGACGACCGGTCAGGGGCTTGGTCTTGAATCGACGCGAAAGCATCGAGGCGGACCCGAAAGCCCGCCTCGTGATTCTGAAGGTGAACCCGCTACTCTGCACAGGTCTGCAGGGACCCGTCGGGTTACACCACGATCTGGATCCAGTTGTAGGGATCTTCCTTTCGGCCCCACTGAATGTCCGTAAGCGTCTTGTAGATCGTCTCGGCGACAGGTCCCGGCTTGTCTCCGGTCGTGACGTAGTCCTCACCCTTGTATCCGATGGCGCCGATCGGCGTCACCACCGCAGCGGTTCCGACACCGAAAGCCTCGCTGAGCTTCCCGCTCTGGATTCCCTTGATGATCTCGTCGATGGCCAGGCGCCGCTCCTCGAACTCATAGCCGAGATCCTCCGCGATGTGGCCGACGGAGTCGCGCGTAATGCCGGGGAGAATCGATCCGGTAAGGGGAGAGGTCACGATCTTGCCGTCCAGGACGACCATGAAGTTCATCGCGCCGATCTCTTCTACGTAACGATGCTCCTGCGCGTCGAGCCAAAGGATGCCTGCGTAACCGGCGTCTCTGGCTTCGGCCTGAGCCAGAAGACCGGCCGCATAGTTGCCGCCCGTCTTGGCTCCGCCCGTTCCGCCGACACAGGCGCGGATGTAGTGGTCCTCGACACGCACTTTGACCGGGTTGAATCCGGTCGGATAGTACGGACCGACCGGAGAACAGATGACAAAGTAGAGGTACTCCTGGGCCGGCCGCACACCGAGCCCCTTCTCCGTCGCGATCATCGTCGGACGGAGATAGAGCGAAGCTCCCGGCTGGGTCGGAACCCAGTCCTTGAGGCGTCCCACGAGACGATGGGCGACATCGACCTGAAGGTCGACCGGGATGGTCGGCATCTTCATACGCTCGGCGGAGCGATTCAGACGACGCGCATTCTCCTCAGGCCGGAACATCGCAATGTGGCCGTCTGCCCAACGGTAGGCCTTATGTCCTTCGAAGATCTCCTGCCCGTAGTGAAAAACCATGGCGGATGGTTCGAGCTGAAGTGGGCCGTATGGAACGATGGCTGCGTCCTGCCAACCGGAGCCTTCCCGGTAGGTCATGGTGAACATCTCGTCTGCGAAGATCTTGCCGAAGCCGAGATCGCTGGGCAGATTGTCCGCCGCCGTCTGACTCTCTGTGGACGGTACGAGAATCTCCATCATTCATCCCTTTCCTTGAACCGCGTCTCGAACGGATGCGGCGTGAGACCGAGGGCACATGACTGCACCCCACTCGGCGCGGCGTCGGCCGGCGCAACCCCTGCGACCCCGACGGTGGGGTCAGTCTGCGGCGCGGAGAATTGGAGGGATCATCTCCGCGTCCGGGATAGATACGGTGTGTGTTGGAAGCCGGTTCCGTGGTACTGGTTTCCTGGAACTGCTCCCTCTGAGAATGTATATCTCAGATTCGGCCCCCGCGCAAGTTAATGTGAGCGTTTGTTTTCGCGGATCCGACTTCGTCCGAATGGACCCCACGAGACGTCACGGGTGGTCTTGGCCGAGGTCATTTCCTGACCGCTGCTTCCGCATGGATCCAAGTTCCGAAACGATCATTCCCACCAGGACCAGTCCTCCTCCCAGCCACCCCATCAGAGTCAGGCGCTCCCCGAAGAGAGCGACCGAAAACGCTGCCGCGAAAAGGGGTTCCGTAGCGAAAACCAGAGCCGTGCGGATCGGAGTAACGAACGGTTGGAAACGAAGCTGAAGTGCGGTCGTCGCCAACGTCGCAAGTAGGCCGGTCAGGACCAACGCCCCGATGAGTCCGGAGGTCCATTGGACCGGTCGAGTCTCGAACATCGCGGATGCGCCAAAGCCCATCACCGCAATGATGGCCAACTGGGAGCTGAGAAGCCCGGCTCGGTCATGGGAGCGTCCGAATCGTGTCAACAGAACGACATGAAGCGCAAAGAGAACGGCACAGACCAGGGTCAGGGTATCTCCCAGGACCCAACTGCCGGTCCCGGGATCGGCCAGAAACCAAAGTCCCACAACCGCAATGAGCAGGCCCACCAGAGGAATCCAGCCCGGAGGCCGCCGAAGAAGCCATGCACCCCACAGGGGAATCAACAGAACGTTGATTCCGGTCAGGAATCCGGAGCGGGCCGGGGTCGTCGTCACCAATCCGATGGTTTGGGCGGCGTAGGCCCCGCCGAAAACCAGCCCGACCGGTAGTCCCCAGGCCAGAGCCGAACGAAGATGGGGTCTGGGCCTGAGAAAAAGGAGAGATCCGGCGAACGCGACACTGAACCGCAGGGCAAGGAACATGAGTGGCGGAGCGTCATCCAGAGCCCCCTTCACCGCGACGAAGGTCGAGCCCCAGATCAGCGAGACTGCAAGCAGTGCCAGGGTCGGCATCGGGCGGCTCCCTCACGCGAACGAAGCGTTCCGTTCAGTTGACAATTCCATTTGAGAGGTGGGATCCTTATCGTTCGTGCCAAGTACGTCAATCACTGCTTATGGAGCCTCCGACCCCGACTCGACGGCGGAGGCTTCTGACGGGCCGCAAGACCGCGCCCGTATCGACGGAGGACTGCCAGGTGGCCAACACTGCCGACATTCGCAACGGACTCGTGATCGAGTTCAAGAACGATCTGTACAAGATCGTCGAGTTCCAACACGTGAAGCCAGGTAAGGGCGGCGCCTTCGTGCGGGCCAAGCTCAAGAACATCAAGACCGGCCGCGTCATCGACAACACCTGGAACGCGGGCGCCTCGATCGAGCCCGTCGCCATGCGCCACAAGCAGATCCAGTATCTCTATTCCAACGGCGACGAGTACGTCTTCATGGACAACGACACCTACGAGCAGCTCGAGCTCACCAAAGAGATGGTCGAGCCGTACCTGCCGTACCTCCTCGAGAACATGGAGATGCAGGTCCTTTGTCGGGAGGAGGACGGCATCCCGGTCGATCTCGACTTTCCGGGTACGGTCATTCTCGAAGTCACGGAAGCCTATGACGCCGCGCGTGGGGACACTGCCGGGGCGGTAACCAAGGAAGTGACGATGGAGACGGGACTGCAGATCCAGGTTCCGCCGTTCATCAAGCAGGGCGAGAAGCTGAAGATCGATACGAAGACCGGGAAGTATCTGGAGCGGGCCAACTAGACTTCCAGAATGGTTCCTGCGGGTGCGACGGTCCGCCGAAGGCTACGCCCGCAGTTTCGGGAATGACGGGAGCCACTTGTCAACGCAAGACGAGTGGCTCCCGTTTCGTTTCGTAACTTCCGGTTTGAGAAGCTCGATCGAACGATGGTGAGAGAGCGCTACTTCAAACGCACGACGCGGGCGGCGTGGTCGAAGCCGTCGGTGCGGAGTTTCATCCAATAGATTCCAGGATCGCCGGACTCCAGAATCGAGGAAAGAGGGGCGGTACGATTCCTAAGCCTTGAGAGGGCTGGGGAAAGTATGCCACGTGGGAATCATGCGCAGCAACGACCGGAGTGTGACGAACTCACACGCCTCCCGCTTCAGCCCGCGGGGGGGCCAGAATTCAACCCACGCAATGCGCGGGCGGGGCGAAGAACAGGCTGTCCTCGGGAACTTACCCTTTTCTCGAGCGTCGGACCGACGATTGCCGGTGAGGCCGGTAACCGCCCTTTCCCGGGCCATTCTTGGAGGAAGAGGATCCGGACCCTGCCCGTCTGGGGTTCCCCCGAATGTGGTCACCCTCACGATGCTCCGTTAAAGCATCATTCGCTCGCTTTCGACGCTGGTCGAGAGCCGCTCGCGGCGGTCGCGATGGAATCAGGCAGTCACACCCCTCTCCGATCAGGTCGCTACGCCCGGCCTTCTTCAGGGCCTCGCGCACTTCGAAGTAGTTCTCCGGCTTGAAGAACTGCAGCAGCGCACGCTGAAACTTCCGGTCCCTCATCTTCTTGGCAATGTAGACCGGCTTCATCGTCATCGGATCGAGTCCGGTGTGGTACATGCACGCGGCGATATCGAAGGGACTGGGAATGAAGTCCTGAACCTGATCCGGCTTGTAGCCGTTGCGCTTCAGGAAGAGAGCGAGATGGATCATGGCTTCGAGGTCGCTGCCCGGGTGGCTCGAGATGTAGTAGGGGATCAGGTACTGGTCCTTCCCCACGGACTTCGAAGCCTTCTTGAACTCCCTACCGAACTCGACGAAGTCGTCTCCGTCCGGTTTCTTCATCAGATCCAGAACGCGCGGGTGGGTGTGTTCAGGCGCGACCTTGAGGTAGCCGCCGACGTGATGTTGGGCGAGTTCTTTCATGTACTTGGGATCGCGCCGGGCCAGGTCCATGCGGATGCCGGACGCGACGAAGACTTTCTTCACTCCGGGAATCTCGCGGGCGTCCTTCATCAGGTCGAGAAGCGGACCGTGATCGGTACCGAGAAGCTTGCAGATCTTCGGATGAACGCAACTCTGTCGCCGGCAGATGGCTTCGACCTCGGGCTTGGTGCAACGCATCTCGTACATGTTAGCCGTAGGACCACCGATGTCGCTGACCGTTCCCTTGAAGTCCTCGTCCCGGGTCATTGCCTTGACCTCGGCGAGGACCGACTCTTTGCTGCGGCTCTGAATGATCCGGCCTTCGTGTGCGGTGATCGAGCAGAAGGTGCAGCCGCCGAAGCAGCCGCGCATGATCTGGACTGAAGTTTTCACCACCTGAAAGGCGGGGATCTTTTGATCTCCGTAGGACGGGTGCGGACGCCGGGTGAACGGAAGCCCGTAGACAAGATCCATCTCAGGCTGAGACAGCGGAAGGTTCGGCGGGTTGACGACAATCGTTTCCGCTGCATGTTTCTGCACGAGGCGGCGCGCATTGAGCGGGTTGGTTTCATGGTGCGCCATCCGCGTCATGTGGGCGAACTGAACGGTATCGGAGGCGGTTTCCTCGTAGCTCGGAAGGACGATCACGTCGTCCGGATAGTCGGTCGCGGCGTCACCGAATTCCTGCTCGGACTTCTCGCTTCGCTCGTTCCAATAGGCGTTCGAAGACTCCCCGGCTTCCGCGCCACGATCGCCTGAACCTGAAGGTCGTTTCGGCGACAGCCCGTGTTTGCGACGAAAGGACTCCACGGACCACGGCGCGTCCTCCGGAATCGACTCCTTCGCTCCGAGTCGGTAGGCAACTCCGCGCAGGGATCGCAACTCTTCGAGCGGTGTTCCCCTGTCGAGTTCCTTCGCGATCGTAAGAATCGTTCGTTCGCCCATCCCGAAGCACAGGAGATCGGCCTTGCAGTCCATGAGGATCGAGCGGCGGACCTTGTCACTCCAGTAGTCGTAGTGCGCAACGCGACGAAGACTCGCTTCGACACCTCCCGCGATGACGGGAACACCTTTGTAAGCTTCGCGAGCCCGTTGGCAGTAGGCGAGTGTTGCCCGATCCGGCCGCTTCCCGATGACCCCGCCTGGCGAGTAGGCGTCATCGTTGCGAACCTTCTTGTTCGCCGTGTAGTGGTTGACCATCGAATCCATGTTGCCGGCAGAGATGGCGTAGAAGAGGCGCGGACGACCGAAGGTGCGCCACGGATCCGCCGAGCGCCAGTCCGGCTGGCTCAGCATGGCAACGCGGAACCCGGCCGCTTCCAGAAGTCGGCCGAGCAGAGCCATCGCAAAGCTGGGGTGGTCGACGTAGGCATCACCGGTGACGAAGACGACGTCGACCTCGGCCCAACCTCGGGCTTCCATCTCAGAGCGGGTCATGGGAAGCGGGGGCGGAAGCTCCGACGCTTCGTCACGGCGCGGGGCCGGCCCCCGGTTCCCAGCCAGACGCTCGGCAGGATCTCCGGGCGTTTGGCGGAGTTGGGGAAACTTCATCCCGTCGAATGGCCGGGAGGTCTTGGGCGGACTGCTCTTTTTCGTCTTCGTAGGCTCCATCGGCCGAGTATAGCGTGTGTCCTCGAGGTCTACCGAACAACAACCAACCGCTTCGAAACGTTCCTGTCCCCGGCAGTCACCCGGAGCCAGTAGGTCCCGGCTGCCACGGCACGACCCGAGTGATCCCGCCCGTTCCAGGTCCACTCTAGACGGCCGCTTTGGGTTGTCGCCGTCTCGAACGTAAGGAGTTGGCGCCCCCGCGCGTCGTAGACGGCCGCCAAGACCGGCGCGGCGGTACGATCCGCAACCGGCAGTTCGCAACTCAACCTCGTCGTACCAGAGAACACGCTTGGCGCAGCACGAAGTATCATGCGTGACGCATCCATGAGCGATCCGGACTCGATCGACGCAGAACTGTCCAACTCGTAGCGTTGAATGAAACACTCGTCGTCGCCCTCACGGGAAGACCAGGCGACCGTGACGTCACCCGAGTTGTCGAGACACACAGAACCCAGCGTCTGATAATCAGAGGTCGTCGTGTTCACGAGTTGCTCCGTACCGACCGGATTCTCGTCGTCCAGACATTGGATGTAGATCTCATCGAGTACTCCACCGCCCGCCCAAACGACCACACCCTGACCCAGTTCATCGTGAGAAACATCGAGATCGGTCGTTACGACAGGACTCAGAGCTACGGCGGTCTCCGGAGCCATCGGCGCTCCAGTGGCGTCTATCGGGCGCGTAAACACCGTCGTCGTATTGTCGGCATTCGTACGGAGCCAACTCAGGTACATCTTCCCAAGGGAGCTCGACGCCTTCGGGCCGTAGGAAAAGAGAGCTGTCGATTGGCTAACGAGTGTCGGATTCGAAAGCCAGGCGCCGGAGGAATCCAAGACACGGCAGTACATTCCCTCGTCCACTCCCGAAGAGACTCTCCATCCGACCAGGCAATAGTCGTTCGGGCCGGCCGACACGTGCGGGGCCGCCTGGTTTGCCAATACAGAAGCCGTCAACCCGCTGGTGAGGGGGATGCCACCTGCGGTGAAGACACTGACCTTCGTCGACAGATTGGGTACATCGAGCCAGGACACGACGAAGTTCCCATTGGGGAAGTGGTCCACGAACGGAAACTTCTGATCGCCCGAAAGTCCCTCGACCAGGAACTCCGGTGTCACCGGACCGCCCGCATTGTCGAAGACGCGGGCGTAGACCGAAACATCTCCCGCAGCATCCTCTCCCTGCCAGACGAAAACGACACTGCCGGCGTCGGAAATGGAGACGTCGGCGTACACTTGGTCCCCCAGGGTTGTTTCGTTGATAGGGATTTCGAGCGGAAGGCCGTCGAACCGCGCAAAGACTCCGGATCCGTCGCCGTCCTGACCCAGGCTTGTCCAAACGGCCACCCGCACGTCACCGGAACTCGAATGAGCGTAGGTGGGCTGAAACTGCGTATCGGCCGTGGTGATGTTGATCTGGGTCTCACCCCCGACCGGAATGAGGTCCGCGGCCGCAGAGTCCGCAGCCAGACCAATAGAGACCATCGCCATCCCGCAGGCGGCCAATTTCCAGAGCTGGGTAAAGTTCGATTGCATGGGGCTCCTCCTGACACATACGCCATCAAGTTCCGCATGCCCATGCGTATGCAGCCGCCATCTGCGCCAAAGAAAAACGGGGGTGCCTTACGCACTCCCCGCATCGATTGGTGCCTTCCCGCCGCAGCGAGCGAGACTTAGAAACGCGCGTTCACGATCGGCAGCAGCTTGGCGCCCGTCGGATTGTCCCCGACATAGTTGATGAGCCCGATCTGCACACCGCGCAGCGAGTCCGTCCAGTTGACGAGCCCGATCATGAGACCGTCGGCAACATCGACTCGGTTGTAGGCCGAAACGGCCGCACCATACATGCGCTCTGCGCGGATGTGTCCGGCGGCCATGGCCAGTCCGTCGACCCGGAGTCCACCGACGACGAGTCCACCGACGCTCCAACCGGTCAAACGACGGCCGACAACCCCACCACCAGCTACGTTCAAGCCTTTGGCTTCGTGGCTCGCGAGCAGCCCGATCCCGGCGACTTGAAGTCCTGTCAGTTGGGAGGAACCCATTCCGACTCCAGCCACGCTGATTCCGGCGATCCGCTCGTCCGAGCCGATTCCGATTCCGGCCACGTTGATTCCGTCGAGCTTGCCGTCAACGCCCATCCCGACTCCGGCAAGGTTCAGTCCCTTGGCGTCTCCGTCGACTCCAAAGCCGACTCCTGCGGCCCGGATTCCAACAGCGTCACCGTCCACACCGAACCCGGCGCCGGCCACGTGAATTCCGTTGGCGTCTCCGTCCACTCCGAAACCAAGGCCGGCGACGTGAATGCCTCGGGCGTTCCCGCCGACACCGTACCCGAGGCCGCTGACGACAACACCGTTGGCGTCGCCTCCCACACCCAGGCCGAGTCCGGAAACGGCAAAGCCGGTCAGGTCACGATCGATTCCCATTCCGAGGCCGCTGGCGAAGATGCCCGAAGCGTCCCCATCGATGCCCATTCCCAGACCCGCAATGCCGAGTCCCTTCGCGCGACTGGATGCGAGGCCCAGACCCGCCACGGAGATTCCTTCGAGCGGACCGTCCGCGGCCAGACCCAAACCAGCCGCCTGGATTCCGCGGATCGGACCGTCGGACGCCAGGCCAAGCCCCGCCACTTGGATACCACTCATTCGCTCGGCTGCAACACCCAGTCCACCGATCATGATTCCCTGCGTGTCCCGGGCATGGATTCCGAAGCCACCGATGCCGATCCCGTCGATGGACCTCGCGGACGGCGCAATCACGCCGACGGCCAGGCCTCTCATTTGGAAGCGGCGATTGTGGCCGGGCTTCCACAAGGTGAGATTGATCCCGTCGACTTCCGACACGTACTCGTCCGACCAGTTGAGGCGTATCCCTCTGAAGTACTCCGAGTTACCGATGCTGATCCCGTAACCGTCGTAGCCCAGATCCACCGAGTTGGCGGATGACGGCGCGGCACCGAAGCCTAGAGCGAAAGCGCCGGCCAAAGCGCCCGCGGCGGAGAGCCAGCCACGGTTGCGACGATCGTTTCCGAATCCGAAACCCAACATTGAAGACACCCCCTTCTCGAGAACGACGCACACGGACGGACGGAGAGAGGAGCCGAGCCCGCGATGAAGTCTCTCGCAATCCCGAGGGACATCAGAGGCCGTCAGGCGGGGCCTCCTGGAAAAGCGAACGCGGAATCACAGCTCCTGAGGGATGTACGGGACTTGACCGTCTACGGTTGCAAACTCTGGCCGACGGCGGGTTAGAGGCGGGGTCATCAAAGAGCCCGAGTCGTCGCGACCCGGGCCCGTCGGTTGAGTCTACCTGGTGTTCAGCAAGCGAGGATTCCGCGCCATTGTCATAGGCGCCCCGCTCGTCCATCAACCGGCGATCATGCGAGAGAAGTCAGCCAGTCGGGACGAGTACCCCCACTCGTTGTCATACCAGGACACGACCTTGGCGACCTTGCCCATCAGCACGTCCGTGAGTTCGGAGTCGACGATCGAGGAGTGCGGATCCCCGAGGATGTCGCGGGAGACCAGGGCTTCGTCCGTCACCCGAAGGATCCCGCGGAATCGATCCGACTCAGCAGCCGCGGACAAGGCGTCGTTGATGGCCCCGGCCGTTGTTTCCTTCGAAAGGTGGAAGGTCATGTCCGTGACGGAACCATCTGGGACCGGCACGCGCATAGCGGCGCCGGACATCTTCCCGTCGAGCTCAGGAATCACGACTCCGGCTGCTGCGGCCGCGCCGGTCGAGGTTGGAATGATCGAGGTCGCGGCGGCTCGACCACGACGGCGCTTCCGAACCGGGGTGTCCATGAGTGCCTGGCTGGAGGTGTAGGCATGCACGGTCGTGAAGACCAGCGACTCGACGCCGAAGTTCTCGTGAACCACTTTGGCGACCGGCGCCAGGCAGTTCGTCGTACAGGACGCCATGGAAACGACGTGGTGCTTCTCGGGATCGTACTGATCGGAGTTCACACCGAGGACGAACATTCCATCGGCATCTTCGGAAGGAGCGGAGATGACGACCTTGCGCGCCCCGGCTTCGAGATGACGCGCGGCCTCGACCCGCTTGCGAAAGGCTCCGGTAGCTTCGAGCACGACGTCGACGCCGAGTTCCTTCCACGGAAGCTCTTCAGGGTTTCGCGCCGAGTAGAAGTGCACCTTGTGACCGTCGACCACGAAGTTGTCTCCATCGACATCGACCTTCGGCCGGTACCAGCCGTGAACAGAGTCGTACTTCAGGAGGTACGCGAGATCGCCAAGGTCGGCGAGATCGTTCACGGCCACGATCTCCACGTCCTTCAGGTCTTGCATGATCTTGAAAACGCAGCGGCCGATGCGGCCGAATCCGTTGATGGCAACTCGCACGATTCACTCCTCTGGTCAGTTGGTCGGTCAGACGTAGGGCGGTCAGACCGTCGGCCTCAAAAAGTCCCCTCAGCTCTTCGCCGGGAGTCCTTGCAAGCTATCGGTCGAATCGGAGAAGAACGAAGACCGGATTTCTACGTACCGGAATCAAACTCGGGGATTTGTCGTCCCAGTCGAAGCATCGAAGAGGTCCGTTATCCCTGGATCCGTCGAATGCCTGATTCTCTCCGTTCGCCCATTCCTTTGTAACAGGCTAACCGAAGTTCTTCTCGCGTTTCCTTTTCTGAGGATCTGACAGGAGGAGGGGTTATCCGAGAGGCGGGTTGGTGAGGCTTCCGAGAAGGAGAATGACGCCGAGAAGGAAGAGGGTGACCCAGGCGAGGCCAAGGCCGGCCGCGCGGGCCGTCTGTCGGAGAGAGGGTCGCTCGGACGGACGAAACCGGTAATCCGAGCCCCCGAGGCGACTATAAGGAAGGGGATTCAGGATTGGAGCCGGGGAGTAGCCTGCATATCTCATTCTGCTTTCTACCTTTCCGAGCTCTTCGGCTCTTTCCGGGGCGGTGACCGCCACCGGGCTCCATCTTCGTGGCCGGATGCGGCAGTCGTTCCTATGCGGGACTACCGGCGAGTTCGACGACGATTCACGCAGAAAGACCGGACTGTGTCGGAAGGCCTGGTTCCCTCATACTTGCGGCGCGCCGCAACCAGGCAGACATCGGCAGATCGGTCCGCCGTCCGTGATCAACGAACACAGGGTCGAACAAGGAGAATCTCAGGATGCATACCCACTCTGTCCGCTCCACAAATGACACCACTCGAAGAAACGGGCTTTTCGTCGACAGGGGACTCGTCGGCATCGGACTCGTCGGCATCGGACTATTCGGCGCGCTCGTCGCCGGCACCGCGCAGGCTCAATGGACGGGGCAACAGGCGGATCAGCAAATCGGTTTCGACGATGACGAGTACAGCTACGGCGTTCAGCTGATCGTCGACGAACCTACCCTGACTCTCCACGCGTTTTGGCAGGAGGACAGTCCGACCGATCGCGAGATTCTCTACGGAGTGTCGACGGACGGTGGCGTGGTTTGGTCGAGCGCCAACGCCGACCGTGTCATCAGTTTCCCGGACGGAAACGACAGTTATCAGGAAGTGGCCGCGGCCATCGGAATCGACGGCACCCTACTCGTTGCCTGGAGCGAGGACCTCAACGCCACGCGCGAGGTTCACTACGGAGTTTCGTTCGACGGCGGAGCCACTTTCGACAGTGAAACGCAGGACCTTGTCCTCAGCGACCCGGCGACTGCGGTCAACACACTCATCCCGAGCGTCGCCATCGACACCGAAGGAAACATGCATGCGGTGTGGGGTCAGTCCAATGGAAACACCGCGGAGGTGCACTACTCCAGGTCGACCGATGACGGAGCGACCTGGAGTGGAACGAGCGGCGACCGTTACATCAGCTTCGACGATGGAAACGGCGCCATTGATCCCAAGATTGTCGTCGGTGACGAGGACCGGCTCATCGTCATCTGGAAGGAGAACGTCGACGGCGGCGGACGTTCCCTTCATGTCGGCATCTCTGACGACGGCGGGGACACCTGGACGTCGGAAACGGCCGATCGGGAGATTTCGCAGCCCGTCAATCTGATGACGGCCATCGACGTCGCCGGCCCGACCTTCGAAACCGGAGGCGCTGATGTTTATGCTGTGTATGGCGGAAGTTTCGATGAGTCCAGTCCGTTCCACTACGAGACCTATGTGACCTCGAGCGATGACAACGGCGACACCTGGACCGGTGAGTCCGCAACGATCGCGGTTTCCTTCGACGAGGATCACACCCGGAGCGCAAGCAATTGCGATGTCTACCAAAGCTGCCTCGGCCCCGTCGTGGCCTGGAACGAAGAGGAAGACGTAGCCGAAACTTCGGAGATTCACTTCTCCAGGTTCACCGGTAGCGGATGGACCGGAGCCACCGAAGACATCGTCATCAGCTTTCCGGACGGTGAGAACGGATACCGTCCGTCGATCGCCAGCTTTCCGGCAATGGTTATCCTTCCGGGCGGAGGAACGGCCGAGAACGGACTCTTCGTCGCGTGGACGGAGTTCTCCGGAAGCAGCACCGACAACTACGACGTTCACCTGTCCGCACATCCGTCCTGCGCGGTGGTCTCTGTTGAATCCGAGATCCCGGCTTCGAGCCTGACAATGACAGCCGGCCCAAACCCGGCATACGGCGCCGTTCGCTTCGATCTGGCCGCGCCCTCGAATCATGGTGGCGTTCTGCAGTTCGAAGTCTTCGACAGCAGCGGACGACGGCACTCCGTGTCGAACATCGTTCGTGAAGGTGACGTGCCCTTTTCGTGGGAATGGCAGGCTGGTGAGACGGATTCGCGCGGTGTCTACTACGCACGCGCTCGAATCGGTGGCGAGGTCGTGACGAAGACGATCGTCATTGCGGATCGATAGCCGGATCTTCGGATAGATAGCCGGATCTATTCATGAACGTCTATTGCGGCGGAGCGTCTGCCCGCCGCTACGACCTTCATGATTGGATTGACTCCGAACGGACTCCGTCTCCGTAGACAAAGAACCGGTCGGTTGCATGCAAGTCCGTTTGCCATCCGATGGGCTCCAACCGCTTCGCAAGATCCTCCGGAGTGTAGAACACTTTGACGATCTCGAAACTGCGTCCGTCGTTCAGCCGCCGCTCCTGCACGTCCGAATCGCGATCGCGAAGTTCGTGGTCGCGAGCGGTCGACTCTTGCGCATAGAGCGAGTCGACGAGGAAGAACCGCCCACCGGGATTGAGCGACCGTTCGACGAGGGTGAAGAACTCCTCGACTCGCTCTCGTGGAACGTGCGAGAGCCAGAACCCAAAGAAGACCGCATCGAAACGTTGCGGTGGTTCCCAATCGAACAGATCAGCCTCGATCCGGTCCACTCGGGGGTTGGGCACCTTGGCTCGATGGACGTCGAGCATGGCCGACGATCCGTCGACCACGGTCACGGAGTCGAACTGCTCCAACAGTTGTGGAGTCCAGTTCCCGGTCCCCGCGGCGAACTCCACGACGGCCGAGCCATGTAGCCGTTCCCGGATTCGCGACCGGACCTGGTCGACCTCGTCGAACCAGGCCTGGGTGGCTTCGGGTCCCCGGTCGTACCGCCCCTTGCGCAGAAACCACTCGTCGTACTCCCTTGCCCTAGCCTCATAGTAGGCCAATTGTTGTGTGAGATCCGGACCTCGATGCACCATGCCTGGTCTCCTTTCCCACGGACTTATCCACAAACGGTTCTCGTCGGATGGAAAGCTCAAGTGACGCCAAGGGACTGTCGGACAAGACACTACGTCAACTCGCCTTCACACGGTTGACCTCAGTTGCCAGTTTTCGCCCGGCGTTCCCCACATCGGGTGGCCAGATCGGGGCGGAAGGTTTTGCCGGGCAAATGCTTACGTTAAAAATCGATGTTTCGGGATCCAAGGACACAAACTCGGCGGCGGCCCCAGTCGGCCCGAAGTCTGAAATCCCGGGGACCTGACCCAACGAAAATCCATCATCTCGTTGACAACCTGTGACAGTTGTCGCACTATGAATGCGACATGTGTCGCATATCTGCCGAACCTGGGGACAGGTGGCAATCTGAGCTCCCTCCCTGGAGAAAGGAAAATCGATGGCGCTTCCCGACCTTAGCCGCTTCGAGCTTCAATGCCTGCGTCAGCTCTGGCAGCTGCGTGAGGGCTCGGTCCGGGAAGTCCACGCAGCTTTGGACGAGGCTCCGAGTTACTCGACCGTGCGAAAGATCATCGAGCGCCTGGAGGAGAAGGGCGCGGTCGAACGCGTCCGCCTGGACGGGAAGGCCTGGATCTACCGATCGAAGGTTTCCGCCGGCCGAATGATCCACAAAGAGATTCGTCGCTTTCTCGACACGCTTTTCGACGGTTCTGCAGGAAGCCTGGTCGCGCACCTCGCCGACATGGATGCCGTGAGTCTCGACGACCTTCGCCACGCCGAAGAGCGCCTCGAAGAGGAAGGCGCATCCAAGAAAACCAAAGCGAAAGAGAAACAGGATGACTAGCGAAGCTGCGTCTGGCGAAGCCATGACCAACGCGTCGGACCCAAACCTTGCCGCAACGCTCGAACGCGTTTGGGAGCAGCTTTCCGCACTTCCCTTTTCCGAATTATGGGGACAGACCGCGACGCACCTCTGGCAGTCCGCGCTCTTCATAGGTGTTGTCTATCTGCTGGCGACGACGATGCGCCGAGCCCCGGCCGCACTCCGGCATCAGCTCTGGACACTGGCACTGCTCAAGCTCTTCCTACCGGTCTCCTTGTTTTCGGGTTGGGCGCTCGGCCTCAGGGGGAAAGTGTTCGGCGCTGCGGGCGTCGCAGAGGGTTCCGGTTGGACGGATGGTCTGACGACGGTCCTGGATCCGATGTCACTCGTCAGCGCCGATGCCTCATCGTCCCACTCGGGATGGATCGTCGTCACCGCGCTCTGGTTGCTTGCTGCCGGTTCCATTCTCGGATGGACGCACCTTCGTTCCCGCACCCCACGAAAAGTCGGGATGGACGCGCTCACATCCACAGACCGCGAGAGGCTCTCGACGCTTGTCGCTGAGGCCGGCCTCGATCTCAGGCGCATCGTCCTGAGCCCGGATTCGGTGATGCCCTCTGTTCGCGGTGTGTTTCGTCCGCGAGTTTGGATTCCGTTGTCTCTCTTCAGCGCATTGGACGATCGCCACTTCAAAGCCGTCCTTGCCCACGAAGCCGCGCACGTCCGGCGCCGCGAGCCGCTTCGTCTATGGATTCAAAGCGTCGCTCTCGCTTTCTTTTTCTTTTTCCCTCCGCTTTGGTTGGTTCTCAGGCGACTACACGCTACGGCGGAAGTTGCCTGCGACGAAGCCACCATCGCGAAGGGTGTCGAGCCACGCGATTTGGCCCGGGCTCTGGCCCGGACTCTCCGCCTTGGTCTGAGCTGTCCGGCTCCGGCTGCTGCGTTCGGCTCACGCCGGAGGTCGCTCTTGGTTGAGCGGCTCGAACGACTGCAACGACACAGGAGGAGTGAATCCATGCGTCATCATCGACTGGCTTTGATCCTGGCGGGGGCCGCGCTCGTCGCGACCTTCTTCTTCCCCGAAGCGCACGCGGAGAAGAGCCCGAAGGCGGACGCCATCGGGGCTCTCAATGGAAACAGCAAGAGTGTGAGCGAAGAGAGTGTCGCGGAGTCGGAGAAGACCTACCCGCGACCGATTCCAGAGAGCATGACCCCGCCGGTCTATCCGAAGGACCTCGAAGACGCTCGGGTCGAGGGCAAGGTTCTTCTGAAGGTTGCGATCGACGAGAGCGGCCGCGTCACGGGAACGGAAGAGCTTCAGGGAATCGACGGTTACCCGCAGTTCACGGAGTCGGCGCAGACGGCTGTTTTGACCTGGCGGTTCGAACCCGCGACCGAGGGCGGCGAAGCGGTCAGTTCCGCGGTGGTCCTGCCCGTTCTATTCAAGCCGAGCGAGGAAGCAAAGAAGCAGGGGTAGCCAGAGCCTACCCTAGAGATCATGAAGGTCCACGGCGGTGACGAGTCCATTCACAGCTGCGACCTTTGTGGAACAGGACGGGCTGCACGATCGAATGGACCAGGAGAGGGTTGGCCGCAGGGCCGACCCTCTTCCATTCGTAAATGGCCAGAGTTACGTGTTCCGTCGTTCGTAGTGAATCTGCCAACGCGTCAGCCAAGTCTCTCCACCGTCCGTCGAGACTTCCCAATCCCAGTCGAAGGATGAGTCTTTGATGTTGAAGAAGACCATTCGCTGCTTCACGTTCTTGCCGCCAACGACCGCGTCGCGACCCAAGATCATGCGGTCACCTTCCATGCCGCCGGTGAAATCCAGATAGCCGCCGGAGTCGTCGACCCAGGTTTGCTTCCAGACACCGGCGTTCGCGTCATAGACGGATAGCGACCGACCGTGGAAGGGCAGTTCGGGCGCGGCGAAGTTCTCTTCGACGACGCACCCGCCGAGTTCCGACGTGATCGTGTTCCGTCCCTTTCCGGCGCTGATTCCGGCCCCGTCCGGCCAGGTCAGATCCCACTCCCCGATCCAAAAGTCGAACTGACTCGACTCCGGAGAGGAACAGGGAGCGGGCGGCGCATTCGTATCCGCGCCCGCTGCGTCCTGCGAGCCTTCGGCGAACGCCGACGGTCCACTGCATAGAAAGACGAGCGAGGAAAGCCCGGCGAAGAGGGCGCTCCGCCCAAAGGCCAAGTGGGAAAGCCGACCTTGGGAGTCGCCCCAACTCGACCCCAAGCTCGACGACATTGTTGCTGAGTACATTCGCAACCTTCCTGTGACGAAGAACTCCGTCACGGCCCGGCGGTGAATCTCCCTGGATGGTGGCTGAAGCGGTACCGTTCAGGCAAGAACCGCGAACCCGGCGGTGCGAAGGACAGATGAAGGAGAATGCGGCGATCGCGAGGGTGCGACCGCCGCCGAGATCATGACTACCAGCCCGCTCGGCCCGGACGGTAGCGGGAGAAATGCTCCAGTTCGGTCGACAGCATGTTGCTGTCCGGATCCCAGGTACCGCCGACGTCCACCCACTCCTCGGCGTCCTCATCCCACCAGTAGAGCGTGATGTCGTCGTACCGAGCGAGGCCAGTGCCGGAGAGGTCCACGTTCAGCGTGACCGGAGCGTCGAACTCTGCGCCGTGCGGACCCAAGTCGACCTGAACGTAGCCGAAACGAGTGTGGCTCATCTCATAGTCTGCCACGTAGTCGAGCGCGCCCGGCGGAACGATCAGCTCGAATGGCCCGCTCTCCAGGACGCCGCCGTCCCCGGGGATGATCTCAACCACCAGATGAATCAGGCTGTTGGTGATCGACCGAATCCGATCGAACAATCCTGTCGATGCATCACCACTTTCCGGGAACTCCGCCCACTGTGAGTCGGACGAGCTCGTACTGGGCGCGGTCGGATCCGAGTCCGTTGAGCAACCGACCATCCCGGAACCCAGGATGATGGCGGTGCCAACGACGGCGGTCAGGATGCGCTTACTTTTGAGCATTTCGCTCCCTTCTTGGTGCGACCTGGTTCTGGTTACTATTCTCTCCGGTTGAATAGGGCAAGACCCGTGCCAGCACCGAATAGCAACGAGTTGCGTACGTGATAGCACCGACGCCCGGGCGCGATCACACGCTCATTGCCAGCATCGTGGCCGGAAGGCGGACTTTTCTCCGTGAACGGCAACAGCTTGGAAGGAAGTGGCCGGGCCAGGCCACTTCGGGTGGGAATAGCTCCGAGCTAGAACGCTTCTCCGAGGGAGAAGTAGTAGCGAATGACCTCGCCACCCAGACCGACATCGAACCGTGCGTACAGCTGCTTCGTTGCATCGCCCAACCGCAGGCGAGGGCCGCCACCGTAGCTCGGATGAACGTTGTCGAGGCGGAGATCCGAAGCCGTATCCGACACTCCGGCCAACCCGACGAATCCCGCCCAACCGACACGCCAGAAGAGATGCTGCCGCCACTCGACCTGCCCGGAGGCTAGAACTCGGTCGCGGTAGCGACCTCGCCGGTACCCGCGCGTGTGGGCACGTCCACCCAGCTCTGCCATGTGCCAGAACGGAGGTCGTCCCTTGGCCGCATAGAGGAACCCCTGGACCGCAACCTGTCGTTCAGTCCCGGCAGGAATGTAGCCTCGAACGTCCAGGTGGTAATTGTTGAAGTCGAAGTCACTACCGAAGAGTTCGTCGAAGAAGAGGCCAAAGCCCTGAACGTAGACCCCGCTCATCGCATGAGCGTTTCCTTTACGCCGATCCCAGTCGAAGATCCATCCCGCTCCGGAAGTCACTCCCTTCGTGGCGCCCCGAGGCGCCGCGTTGACCAATGCGCCGTCATCTTCGCGGTCGAGCAAAAGGAATCGCCGCACCTCCGCACGTGCGCCGAAGCGGAGTCGACCGACGACGGTGCGGAAGCATTCGAGATAGGCCCGTGTATCCTGCGGTTTGTACTTCTCTTCCGCAGAGTCCGGCGTGTCGGGACCGATGCCGAAGTACCGCTCGACGAGAGCATCGTGTTCGATCTTTGCTTTGAAGTGGAACTTGGGCGACGTGTGGAAGGTCGCGCCGAGCGCGAGTTCGCCTTGACGTTTGAACGTCAGACGTCCGTCGAGTTCGATCTCACTGACCGGCGTGGAACGATCGCAATCAGGCCAGGTGAAGTAGTAGCGGAGATCCCCCCCGAATCCCAAACCGCGGCTGTCCGAGTATGACGCTCTGGGTACCGCGAAGATTCCACCGGCGTAAAGGCGGGGCGGGAACCAATGAACTCGCCGAAACTCCCACGGCTCTGGATCGACAGAGGGAGCGGAGTCGACTTGCGTACCCGAAACTTCACTCGGCATCGTGCTCTCAGTCGAGGCGGGAACCTTTTCTTTGCTCGGTCCGCCTTCCGGACTGGGCTTCGGAATCGGTTCCGGGCTCGGCTCCTTGCCCTCGGCTGCGGCTACCCCGTGAATCCACAAACAGGACGCCGTCGCTGCAACGATCATCACAACGAACGTGAGCATGGATGTCTGCCCAGGAATCGCGATGGGAAGTCTGATGCGGAGCAGCCTCAAGTCTCCTCTAGTTCTAGTTCATGACTACGAGGCGTAGTGTCCGTTCGAGCGAACCGACTCGGAAACGAGCCAGGTAGACTCCCGCGGGAACGGACTCACCCGAAGTGTCCCGTCCATCCCACGTCGCCCGGACGGCACCGTTCGAAGCCGGAACGGCAAAATCGCGAACGCGTCTTCCAGTCGGATCGTAAATCCCAATCCCGACGGTTCCTTCCACCTCCAATGCCATGGAGAGATCTGTTTCGAAGACGAAGGGGTTCGGCGTCGCCACCGGTTCATTCAGTCGAAGCTCCAGCGGCGGGATCTCGTCCGGAATCGAGTCCGTCTTCGTCACGACGAAACGGAGGCTCATGTTCTCGCCGATGGGCTGTAAGCGGACGGCAGACGGAATGGAAACAGGCTCGGTCCGTCGCCGCTCCCATTGCGTGACGAAAGCCCGAGCGTCCGCCGGGATACTTCCGGTGAAGTCGATCTCGACCGATTCCGTCGGATCGAGTGCGGTCAGGGTCAGATCCCAGACGAGGACGTCCTCATCCGCCATGTAACGATATGCGTAGGCTCCGTCGGCCCCGAGAATTCCGAGGTTGAGTCCAACGCTCGCAGGCACCGGGGGGGCATGCCGATCCAGGCTCTCGTCGTTCTGAGAGAGTGCCCCCATCCGGAGCTGCGTCGAGCTTCGATCGATCTGCCGGGCCTGTGCGCGGACCTGCCACAGAGGAAGCGGAGGAAGGTCGTCGACAGAGAACGGATCGGCCTCCGGATCGATGAGGAGCTGAACGCCTGCGGCATCGTCTGTCGATTGTGTGGCGACGAAGTAGCCTTGAAACGGTTGCAGCGAACTGACCGGCTCGAGCGCGGTGCCGTTCCAACCCCAGACCGCTGTTTCCAAACCCGGCTCGAGTCCGGTCAGGAAAGGACGAACGCCAGCCTCAGTCCGGACGGATAGCGCGGCCACCGGAATCGACGTCTGGAACGGATTGGCGATCTGGTGCCAACGAACCGCCTCTCCCGCGGGAAGTTCGATCTCATGAAGAGACGCAAGTCCCTGCCCGCTCCATCGTGCCTCGTAGGCGACGGACGATTGCACCCAAACACCTTGATCGATGGCGATCGCCTGGGGCTCCGCATAACGATTCTCGACGGTCGACCACGAAAGAATCTGCGCACTGCCTTCACTTCGCAGAGCATCGAGAAACTCCGCCGAGTCGCTCGTGACGACTCCCGCCCCGATCAGATGGTTCCGTCCGGCCACGACCTGCAGGGACGGTTCGGGATCGATGACTTTCGTACGCAGGAGGACGTCGCATCCCGCGACATTGAGCGGACAGATCCCCTCGCCCGCCTGAGTGGGGAGCACTGCCAACTCCCATTCCATCGACTGATTGGGTCCCAGCGCAAAGTCCGCCGTGCCGAAAGCAATAGAGTAGGGAGCACAGAGTTCCAGCCGACCTTGAAGGACTCCGCCACCTGCATTCCGAAGGTTGACGCGGCGGGTCACGCGTTCCCCGATTGCGACCAAACCGAAGTCAACCTCATCCTGTTCGATCGCGCAAAGAGGCGGACGAGCATCGACGCCCGCCCCGAGAAGGTCGACGTCGGAGCAGAGTCCGTCTCCGAAGGAAAGTGCGCAGTCGAGTTCGCCCAGACGGTTCGGCTGGTATCGCAACGTCCAACTCAACTCGGCTCCGCCGTCCAGCCGGAACGCAGCATTGCCGACGACTTCGACTTCGGCGCAGTCCGGCCGTAGTTCACCAACAAGCACGCCGTTGCCATCATTGCGAACCGTGATCTGTTGTTCCGCGACGAATCCGACCTCGACGCTGCCGAAGTCGACGACCGAAGGCGTGACCAGACACCGTGCGTCGTTGCTGGAACCACCGCGACCGGTAAGCAGCACCGGCGCGCATCGCTCTCCCACGTTGATCGTGCAAAACACTTCCGTGGGAGTTTGCGGAAGGAAGCGGATGGGGAAGTCCTGCTCTTCACGGGCCCCGAGAGAGTAGGATGTCGAGCCCACGATCTGGAACTCCGGGCAATCCTCCAAATCGAGGGTTCCTTCGAGGCGCCCTCCTCCGGCGTTCTTGACGGTGACGACCCGCTCCGCGCTCAAGCCGATCGGAACCACGCCGAAGTCGATGTCTCTTCCAGACAACTGACAGATGGGCTCCGGGGCCGGCTCTCCCCGCCCGCGGGCGGAAACGGAAAGACACTCACTGTCACCCACTTCAATTCGGCATTGGATCGGACCAGTGGACTGCGGTTGGAAGACGACACGAACCTTACGACTTTCGCCCGGCTCCAGGTTCACGTCCGACTCGCCGTCGAAACCGAAGTCCGGACAGGAGGATTGCAGCATTCCCCTTAGCTCGCCGGTCCCGACGTTGCGAAGAACGAAGTCCAGCTCGGTCGACTCACCAACGATGACGCCGCCGAAGTCGAGGACCGAGGGCTGCGCCTCGCACTCGGGCGAAGGCGGATCGACGCCGCGCCCCGTCGTCGAAACGACTCGGCAGAGTTCGCTTCCGAAGTCGAGATCGCAGAACTGAGATCCGGCAACACTTGGAACGAACTCAACGGTAAGTTGCGCACTCTCTCCGGCGCTGAGTTGAAACGCCGAGTCACCGATGAGTTGAAAGTCCGGGCACCCAAGCTGGAGAGCGCCGGAGAGGGTGCTGCCACCCGTATTTGCCACCGTCAGCGTTCGCCTCGCGGTCGCTCCTACTTCGACATCTCCGAAGTCCAAACTCGTGGGCTCGATCGCGCACTCCGGTGCCCGCACGGCTTCACCCGACAGATCCACCGTTCCGCACTCGCCGTCGCCGAACGTCGCGACGCACTGCTGAAGACCTTCCACGGAGGGTTCCATTCGGATCGTAAACTGGCGCGACTCGCCCGGCAGCAAACTGTAGGCCGAGGGTCCGATCCCGAAGAAGCCGATGCAGTCGGGTAGCTGAAGCGAACCTTCCAGCACGTTCGGACTGAGGTTCTGCAGAGTCACGATCTGATCGACAACCTGACCAATCTCGACAACTCCAAACTCCAGCCGGGACGGCGTCACCTGGCAGAGGACGGCATCAGACGTCGTGGCCAGAAGCTGCACCGAAGAGCACAGAACTCCCAGGTCGACGTTGCAGATGTAATCCCCGGGGAGTTCCGACTGGAACTCGAACTCGACGAGGCGGCTTTCGTCCGCGCCCAGATCAAAGACGTCGGATCCCAACAGTTGAAAGTAGTCGCACCCATCCAGCACGATCTCACCCTGAAGCTGCGCCGCGCCGACGTTGCGAAGAACGAACCCCGAACGAATCGGCTCCCCTTTGCGAGCCGTCCCAAAATCCACGATCTCGGCAGAGACCTGACACTCGGGTTGTGGAGGCGGCAGTAACTCGCCACTCAGCGTGAGCGAACCACAGCCCGAGCCGAGGCCGACGGCGCAGGTGTACGGGCCCGGCTCTTCCGGAGCGAAGGAGAAGGTGAACGTCACAGATTCTCCGCCCGGCAGTTCGTAGCCGGGCATGCCTTGCAGCGCGAAGGGACCACACCCCGGCTCGATGCTGCCCTCGAGCGTCGAACCTCCGGTGTTGGTCAGTGTGACGCTGAGTTCCGGGGTCACACCCCATTCGACTTCACCAAAATCCAGCGTCACGGCGTCGACCTCACAGTCCCCCGGCGCAGTCCCCGTCCCGCTTGCGTTCACCGACTCGCAAACGTCCGTTCCGAGGACGATCTCGCACATGTAGTCGGTGACCTCCTGCGGGAAGAACAGCACCGTGAACTCTGCACTCTCACCGGCTCCGAGCTCCGCCTGCGCCTCTCCGAGAAGCAGGAACCCGTCGCACGAGAGGGAAGGTTCGACCTGCAACAACCCTCCACCCTCGTTCGAAACCGTAAAGGCTGCCTGGACCTCCTCGCCGACCAGCACACTACCGAAGTCCAACGATGAAGCGTCGACGACGCAGGCCGGATCCTCGGTCGCGCTTCCTTCCGTCGACAGCGCGGAACACCCCGCCCCAGGAAAGACAAGACAGTCGAGGACACCTTCTTCGGTCGGTGTGTACAGAATCTCGATGTTGATCGACTCGCCGGGTCCCAAGTCATAGCTCGCAGCCCCGGAAACCGTCAGCTCGGGGCAGTCCGTCGATACGGTTCCGTCCAGTCGCCCGCCTCCGGTGTTGCTGACACGGAAGCTTCGTGTCCGACTTTCACCGACTTCGACCTCACCGAAACTCAGCGTCGCTGGGAAAACGTCACACTCGGGGACGGCAGTTCCGACACCTCGCGCCTCCAGTTCGGCACAATCCGAGTTTCCCAGGTCGATCGTGCAAATCTGCTCCGTTGCACTCTGCGGCTGAAAGAGGACTGTGAAGAGCTTTTCTTCTCCCGCACCGAGATCGAAGTCGGGAGAGGCTTCGGCGATCTGGAAAGCACTGCAGACCTCGGAGACCAGCCCCGTGAGTCGGCCGCCGCCTTCATTGCGAACGTTGAACTGGAGCGACGCGGCCTCGCCGACCTGCACGTCGCCGAAGTCCAGGGACGATGGGGTGACGACACACGCCGGAGGCGGATCTCCGATCCCTTGGACGGAAACATCGCAGTCCGTCCCCGACGCGATAAGGCAATCAAAGATCCCGGTCTGGTCCGGCGCGAAGACGACGACGATGGTGTCGGATTGGCCAGCGCCCAACGAGAATGCAAAGGCCTCCGCCTCGATGCGGAACTCGTCACAATCCTCGATCCAGTTACCCGCGAGGATACCTTCCCCGTCATTGAAGATGCGCACCTCGGCGCTGGCTTCCGTACCCAAAAGGACCGGACCGAACTGAAGCTCAGCCGGCTCGACGCGACAGGCCGGAGGAAGGAATCCGGATCCCTGGGCCACAAGGTCAACGCAAGTTTCCGACCCGAGATCGATGACACACGAAGCCGGGTCGGAACCGGTGGGAGCAAAGCGAAGATCAAAGGACGTCTCTTCGTCCGGGCCCAACGAGTATCCGAGGTCGGACTGCAGAAAGAAGAACTCCGGGCAGTTCAGACTCAAGGTGCCCTCGAGCAGAGCACCGCCCAGATTGCGGATGGTGAACGACAAGTCCCGTTGTGAACCGACGGCCACCTCCCCGAAGTCGAGAAGGTCCGGGGTGACTTCGCATTGCGCAGGCTCAAAAGCGTTTCCGGTGACGACAACCGCGCAATCCGTCGTCGATCCAATGGAACACGAGACCGGGCCCGGCGCCGTGGGAGAGAAACGAACGAGAAAGCTGTCCGCCTCGCCCGCCGGAACATCGAACGTAAGATCTCCCAGCACGTCGAAGTCACCACAACCGGCGTCGAAGGTCCCTGAGAGGGATCCGGTTCCGACGTTCGAAAGGACAAAGACCCGGGTACTGTCCACTCCCAATGGTACGGCGCCGAAGACGAGCGTATCGGGCTCGACCACGCAAATGGGTTGCCCCACTCCGTCACCGGTGAGAGTGATGTCGCTACAGGAGTCGGAACCGGTTTCGAGGAGACATTGCGTCGGCCCCTCCGTACTCGGAGCGTAGAAGATCTGGAAGCTCGCAGAGTCACCGGGCGAGACGGAATAGATGCCGTCTTCCGGCTCGAAGCGCATGTCCGGACAACCAGAAAGTCCGAGCTGACCGTCGAGGACAGCAGTACCCGTGTTGCGAATGGTGAGGGTGCGCCCGGTTTCCTCACCGAGGTACACGGGCCCGAACGAGATCTGCTCGGGTACTCCACAGATTGGGGCGAAAACAGAAGTCCCCTGCACCGTGACATCAGGGCAAAGGTCAGAGCCGGTCTCGATCTGACAGTTCAGATCGAACTCACTCTGTGGGTTGAACTCGATGACAAAGACCCGCCCTTCTCCACCGCCGAGACTGTAGGTTGGATCTCCAACGATGTTCAGATCCGAACAATCTGTGGAAAGCGTTCCCGTGAGGAGGCTGCCCCCGGTGTTTTGCACCAACAGCGCCAACGGCTCGGTCTCGCCGACCTCTACATACCCGTAGTCGAGCTGCGTGGGAGTCACCAGGCATTCCGGCGCCAAGACACCACTGCCACGCGCGCCGACAGAACCGCACAGAGGTTGATCCAGGTCGACAAGACAGAACTTGAGTCCGGTCGATTGCGGCGCGAAACGCACCCGCACGGCCATCGCCTCGCCTTCGAGAAGAGCGAAGTCCTGCTCTCCATCGACGAGTGAGAAGTCGTCGCAGTCGAGTGAGGTTCGCCCTTCGAGGAGCCCCCGCCCTTCGTTGCGAACGACGAACTCCAATGTGTCGGCCTGACCGATCTCCAGGATTCCGAAGACGAGTTCCGGAGGGCTGATATCGCAGTCCTGAGCGTCGGCAGTCGAGGCGAAAAAACAGAGGCCGAGTAGTAGCAGGCCCGCTACCGAGCGAAGCAATTTGGACACGCGGTACTCCGAAAGGCGGCAGCGAAATCATGCGCGGTTGTGGGCAAACACGGGTTCAGAGCGTAAGACCCCGACAGCGGAAAGGTCAAGGCGACGCACCCGCCTCAATGCGTACAAATGTCCGCCATAAAGTTCTCCCGGGCGGATGGCCGATGACTAACCTAATGTCGGATGGAGCCGAACAGACTGCTCGCGTGGAGGGCGCGGAGGGCGAGGTGGAGTCGCCGGTCGATCGACGTCGTATTCCGACGCCGATCCTCTCCCGTTTCACCTTGTGGGGACGGCGAACCGTCAACTCCCATCCCGGAGCCCCCAGACGGAACTACTACGTCGACCGAACCGACGGGACGTTCCGGTCAGTGGCCCTCGGTGTCTGCATCTTCATCGCCATCGACGGTTTCGCGACGCTGCAAATCGTGTCCCACGGGGGCGGCGAGGCCAATCCCCTCATGGCCTGGGTTCTGAACCATAGCTGGCAACTGTTCCTCGCCGTCAAAATCGCCGCGGCCATCAGCGCCCTGGTCCTGCTCCATTCCCACGGAAGGTTCCCGATCATCCGGAAGGTGGGCTTCTTCCTTCTCGCCGTGTACGGCGCCGTGGTCCTCTACCACCTGTACCTGCTGCTTCACATCGCAGCGGCCCACCTTAGTTAGCGGCCGGGGTAGGAAGACCGCGGGCGGAAGCGATAGAGCAAGCGTTCGAAAGTCTGGCTGGCCTTGACCGCAATGGGAAACGTATCTCCCCGCCATGCCGGAACTTTGACCGAACGAACTCCGGCCAGGTTGGCGGATGCGACATCGGTCAGGTACTGATCCCCGACCATCAGCCCATGTTCCGGTTCGACATCGAGAACACGGAGAGCCTCACGCAGCAAGTCGCCATCCGGTTTGCGAACCGTAAAGCCTCCCGAAGAAAGGATTCGCGCGACTTCTTCCGGGCCCGGGTCGTCGAGTCCACTTTTCAGCACACGGTAGCGTCGGTGTCCCTCCGCAGTTTGATACCCGCGTAGCGTCGGCCACTCGGGAAACATCGTTCCCAGCCGAACAAAGCGATCTTCTCCGCAATTGGAAAGGACGGCCTGGACCACTCCACACTCTGACAATGCGTTCACAGTGGGAAGGAGAGCGGGATCAATCGCAGAACCGTGATAGGACATGAGGGTGCCGTCGACGTCCCAGATGATTCCGCGGATCTGCTCTCGTTCGACGAACTCCGGTGTGATGGATCGAATGTCGGGAAAGACAAAGGTCGGCTCGAGGCGATGGACCAGCTTCTTCAACCGGGGCAGCGACTGTTTCGCCGTGGTCAGCCAGTCTCCGTTCACGATCCCGAGCCCGCTGCGTAGGAACCGTTCAAGACGAGATGGACGCAGCCGCTGCGGCGCGGTCTTTCACGATCTCGAAGACGGTATCGAGTTTGGTGTGCGCAAGTACGGTTCGAACCTGTGGCTGGATTCCCGTGAAAAGGATTCGAATCCCGGCTCTCCTCGCCGCTTTGTAAGCTTCAACGAGCATCCCGACGCCCATCGAGGTCGTGAGCCGAACTCCGATCAGGTCGATGACGACGGGAGTCCCGTGTTCACGGGCAAGGCGCGCGACCTCATGAGGGAGTTTCTCCGCATCGGTGTCCAGGTCACCGTTCAGTTCCAACGCGACGTAGGCCTCTTCCTCGTGAACGATCAACTCCAATGCCATGCGCCCCAGCCTTACGCCTCTTCGTTGGTGTCGGTGAATCTCAAACCGGGAATACTAGAGCAGAAGCGGCGTCCGCAGCCAGCTTCAACTGCGTCGCCGCGCAAAGCGGTGACCGGACCAGGTGGCGTCCACAGCGCAAACCTTGATATCGACAAGACCCGCCGCAAGTCCCGCCTCGCGGACCTGTCCCCCGCCGACGTCACTCTCCAGTTCGGAGCCCTTCTTTGGCCAGAAGATCCAGAGTCCACCGTCACCCAACGACGGGAGGAGCGGCTCGATGTCCGCGAGTTCCTTGGCGTGGCGGACGAAGAGGAAGATCTGGTCGGCCCGGGGGCCGCGTCGCCGTAGGAAACGGGTGTCTTCGGGAAGAGGTTCCAACAGGTCGAGAAAGCCTTGCGGAGGACGACGGAGAAGAATGGTCGTACCGGGCTTGATTCCCAGCTTCTTTGGCAGCGGCGTTCCGGAATATCCGGCGGGATTGTTTCGGGCGGGACTCAAGAGATCCGCGAGTTCCAGTCCTCGCGCGTCAAAACGGAGAGCACGCCACAACCGCTCGAGAACGTGACTCCGGAAACCAGGATATTGCGAGCGACTTCGACGAAACCGAGGTCACGATGAAGTGCGAGTGAGACCTCGTTCTGTGAGTCCGCAAAGTAGAAGACCCGGCCCGCTCTCTCGAGAACCCAACGGACTCGCGCCTCCGTCAGTCGACGCCCCACCCGGCGCCTCCGGTAGCGCGGATCAACGACGATGCCGGACAGGTACCAGCCGGCCGGAGGTGTCCGGTACGGGCTACCGGACGGCGGTGTCACGACACGACTCTTGGCCACGCCGACGATTCCGGTGTCGGACTCCGCAACCAGGAGCTGACCAATTCCCTGGGTTTGCCGCTCCAGCTGTTGTCGATGAAGGCGAAGCTGCCGGGACGGACGGTCCCTCTCCCGCTCTGCCATGAGGACCGAGATCGGGCCCAGATCCGTCTCGTCTGCCGGACGCACGGTCACCGGAAGAGGCGGATGAGGCTCTTCGACCACTTGGAACGCGGCGAACTCGGATCTCGTTTCGATCATGCTCGGGATCATAGCGGATCGGATCCCGGTCAGTCCTGCGGCGGTTCTTTCGAATCGCGAAAGAGGCTGCGCAAGGCGACGCGCTGCCCGGGCGGTCCGAAAGCGGCCTGAAGGGCTGCGAGGCGATCTTCGATGGGACCGAGAGTCCAGCAGTCCGACTCCGGAAGCGTCTCGACCGGAGGACCCTCTTCCTCATTGAGCGGGCAGATGTCCCGAAACTCCGCGACCTCTCCACGATCCGTTTCGTCCAGCCACCGGAGGGGAAGCCCCTGCGTCCGGCAGACGTACGGTCGATCGGAGTAGATCCGACAGGCGCCCTGCGCATCCAGAAACGCGCACCCACCCACGGGACCCGCCGCTTCTCTTTCAAGAAGGGTGCGTTGACGACGACGGATGTTCTCGGCCTCGATCTCGAAGACCCGTAAGTCATCCTGACAGCACGAGGCGCAACCGCGTCGACACTGCAGGCGATCGCTCAACTTCTCATGCAATGAACCGGCACTCTGGTCAACCTCTGCATAGAGTTCCTGAAGTGCGAGTAGGGGCGAGCGCAGTGGGCCGTGACGAAGGGATTGTACGAGGATGAGACAAGGGTTGGCCTCGCCCCAAAGTTGATTCTCCTCCAGCGGAAGGAATCCCAGCCGCAGATAGAACTCGCGAGTGGCGGCGTAGTTTTCGTCCGGCCGGCTGGGGCCGAGAGTCTTGACCTGAAGGAACTCCGTGGTGGGCGCGACCAGAGTTCGAACCGACTCTTCCACCAGTCGCCGCCCCCATCCGCGTCCGTGCTGATCGCGTCGCACGGCCAGGCAGTGAATCTCCGCAGAGCTGGGATTGTGTTGGCGTAGGCTGAGGAATCCGACGTTCTCACCATCCTGCTGCGCCATCAACGTCGGCAACTCGGTCGTTGCACGCGCGTAGTCGACAAGGGCGCTTTCGATTCCGAACCATTCGGGAAGCCCACGAAGCAGCTGCTCGCAAGCCCGTTCGTCACCGGGACGGAAAGGCCGAACGACTTGTGTCATCCCGACCGAACCCGTCCGCGGACGCGATACTTTTCGCGTAGCCATAGATAGAGGGGTAAGCCGGCCGAGACGCCCAGGAACAGCGAAACGATAATCGCCCATCCGCAGAACGGGACGCGTCTCTTCGGACCGTCCGTAGCAATGAAAAGGATCGTGGCGACGACCCCGAGTCCGACGTTGGCCAAAAGGAAGAGCACGAGTCCATCGGTCGCGTACGCTCGCAAAGCGCCGAGGTTTCCGCCGGTCCCCATCAACCAAACGACGACGGCCGCAACGGAACAAGCCAGCCCTACAAAGAAGAGCACTGCATATCCGGAGCGCAGGGTCACGATCGGTTCCCGTCGAACTCCAACCGCAGAACGACTTCGCCTTCGTCGACGTCACCGGTCGGGCGGAACCCGAGCGTTTCATAGAACGCCTGCGGACTCCCCTCGCCCGGAACCGCGCTGGTCTCGAGGCAGGTCGCCGCCGGGCGCGTCTTGACGTGATCGACCATAAGACGGATCGCCTTCTCTCCGTAGCCCAAACCCTGGAACCGATGGTCGATCATGAAGCGCCAGAGGAAGTACTCCGGCTTCTCCGCGTCGTCGTGCAGCATGAGGAAGCCGACCGGCGTGTCATCGGCACAAACTCCCCGAAACCAGGCGTGCTCCGAGAAGTGGGCCTGCGCGATCGAGACCGAGTTGTCGGCAACGAAGTGTTTCTGGTCGGGTCTTACCGAGAGACGGAGGTAGTTGCCGAGGGTATCTTCGTCGATCTCTCTAAGCGTCACTGTCGAGTCACGGGATACGGAGATCTGCGCCTGAATCGGCGGCGCCGCTTCGGGTGACGGAGCTTCGTCCGTTGCTGCGTTCGTGGCCCCTTCGCTCTCAGTCGGCGCGTTCGTGGACGGCGCATTGCCGACCGACCCGCTCCCAGCGCTCACCGACGGTGAGTTCCGAGAAGAACCGTCATCCGTCGGCCCGTCTGCGATGAGACGTCGACCCATGCCGACGACATCGTCCGACTTGTATCCAAGCTTCTCGTAGAAATCGAGTACTGCCGTATTGCCGCGTCGAACCTGAAGGTTGACCTTCGGACATCCCTGGGCCTTCAGTGCCTTTTCCGCCATCTCCATGAGACGCCGGCCGATTCCTCTGCGTCGATAATCCGGATCGACCGCAACGTAGTAAACCCAACCCCGATGTCCGTCGTAGCCGGCCATGACCGATCCCACCGGTCGGTCTCCGTCGAGAGCGACCTGAAAGTGCTCGGGTTGCACCTGAAGTTTCCGCCGCATGTCCTTGGCCGGATCGTTCCAGGGTCGGGTCAGTTCACAGCGGTCCCAAAGCCTTCGTACTCCGGCTTCATCGGCAAGGCGGAAGCTGCGGTACTCGAGAGTCGATACGGACTCGATCATGACTCGCGCAGCCTCGGCATGAGTTCGACCAGGCCACAAGGTTTCGTTCTCGAGTCGAGCTGCTTCGACAGTAGTCCGTCCCAGCCTTGCGCGCAGGCGTGAGCCGATCCGGGAAGACAGAACACATAGGTTCCGTTGGCGACTCCGGCCAGCGCACGCGAGTGAAGCGCACTGGTTCCGATTTCCTGAAATGACATCCAGCGAAACGCCTCGCCGAACCCGTCGATGATCTTGTCGAGCAACGGCGCAACTGCGTCCGGCGTTCCGTCCCGGCCGGTCACGCCGGTACCGCCCGTGGTCACGATGACGTCGCATTCCGAGTCCGCGATCCACTGCGAGACGGCAGCCCGAACCTGATAGATGTCGTCCTTGACGATCCTTCTTTCATGAAGAATGTGGCCCGCGCCTTCGATGCGCTCTGCCAGGAGAGAGCCCGACTTGTCGGTCTCCAGGTTGCGGGAGTCGGAGACCGTCAACAAGGCAATGCGAACGGATTGGGGGACCTCAGTATTCATGGCTTCCTCCTCGCCTCAACATGGCCGAATCCAGCCCGAACGTGGACTTTCGCCACGTGAGCCGCGAACTCGGCAGCCTTTGCACCCGGTCGATCTTTCCCGGCCCCAGCGTCTTCGGCGACGCCTCGCGAAATCGGCCGGCGCCCACCGACGTACATCCCTACATCACAGTGGGATACCCGACTCCTCGCAAGGGATGGCCCGGAGCCTCCGCACCTGGCGGGGTGGGTAAACCCTTCCGAGCGAGGGACGCCCGTCAGGCACGGATCTTTCTATGAACAGTCGACAGACGCAACCAGCAAGACACCACAGGGGGAAACCGTGGTTCGAAGAAATCGAGTTCTCGGCATCAAGGCCCGCTTCATCACGGCCTACTCCGTCTCGCTGCTCCTATGCTGTCTGCTTCTGACAGCGGTCCTGACCTGGCAACTTCGGAGCACGCTCTACGACGAGTTACGCATGCGTGGTTTGACCATTGCCGAGATCCTCGTCGATGCGTCCGCGCTCGCCCTCGAGAACGAAGCTCCTGTCGATCCGGAATGCACAGAAACCGCCAACGGCGCCATGGTCCACCCCGAGAACGATCGGCTGCAGCAGAAGGCTCTGACCCTCATCGACGATGCAGACGTCGAGTACGTCATCATTCAGGATCAGACCGGCCAGGTTCACTTCGAGGTCAGTTCACCCAGTGTCGACCTCGGCAGTGTGCGTTCCGTTCTGGTCGCGGAAGCCTGGGATCTGAGCGCGTCCCATGTTTTCGAAGCGGCGGACGTCGACGGGAAGAGCCTGATCCACTTCGGCGTCCCCATTCCGAACGATGTAGGCACTGTCCGCGTCGGCATGTCGGGGGCGAGGCTGGCACGTGCCCTCGACCAGGCCTTCTGGACCAGTCTGATCCTTGGTATGGGAACACTGGTCGGAGGCGTCTTTCTTCTGATCTTCACGGCCCGATGGTCCCTCGCTCCTTTACGTGAGATGGCTCAGGCTACGCGCGCCATCGCTCAGGGTGATCTTTCCCAACGCGTCGAAGTTTCCTTTCA
Source organism: bacterium (assembly GCA_030431975.1). Taxonomy (GTDB): domain Bacteria; phylum Eisenbacteria; class RBG-16-71-46; order CAIMUX01; family CAIMUX01; genus JACKCR01. The sequence continues at coordinate 139,476 of JAUIHP010000006.1, forward strand.
GGACGAAGTGGGAGAGCTGGCCCAGGCGTTCAATGAAATGTCCGAAAGCGTGGCCACGAGTCGACGGAAACTCGACGAGCAGTATCAGGAGTTACAGGCCTCCTACGCAGAGCTGCAAGAGGCCCAGAGCCGCCTCGCCCACTCTGAAGAAGCGCGGAAGGTCGATCGGCTTCGTACGGTGGGACAGATGGCCAGCGGGATCGCGCACAACTTCAACAACCTCATGTCGGCCATCATCGGTCGTGTGCAGCTGCTCAAGCTGAAGTCCGAAACCGACCAGTTGAACCCGAGTGACCTGGCCCACAGCCTCGATGTCATCGAACGGGCCGGATTGGACGGAGCCGAAACCGTTCGGCGGATCCAGGAGTTCAGTCGCGGCGAGTCCCACGAAGGAATGTCCTCCGCCAATCTCAACGATCTCGTCCGGAGCGTCGTCGAGATCACGCAGCCTCGCTGGAAGGATCAGGTCGAGCAGGAGGGACACCGTATCGAGATCGATACGCAACTCTCCGACATGCCGAGCGTTCGCTGTGTGCCCTCTGAGCTTCGTGAGGTTCTGACCAACCTCATCTTCAACGCCATCGATGCCATGCCCGACGGCGGTGTCATCCGGATCGAGACACGAACGGGCCTCGGTTTCGGAGAACTGCGCGTCAGCGACACCGGCGTCGGCATGTCCCGACAGGTTCTGGAGCGCGTCTTCGATCCATTCTTTACGACGAAGGGAGTCAAGGGAACCGGACTCGGACTCTCGACGGTCTACGGGATCATCAAGAGGCAGGGTGGCGAAATTTGGGCCGACTCGAAAGAAGGGAACGGCACGACCTTCACCATCCGAGTTCCCTACGCGAAATCGAAACTACGTAGAGAGGAAGACGAGGGAATCATGGGAACGAAGGGTTACCGCATCCTGGTCGGCGACGATGAAGACAACGTCAGAGAAACCCTGGTCGATCTGCTGCGGCTTCTCGGACATGAGGTGACGGAAGCTTCTTCGGGTCAGGGAACCCTGGACTCTTTCCAACCGGATCGCTTCGACCTGATCATGACCGATCTCGGCATGCCCGATCTCAGCGGTTGGGAAGTCATTCAGGGGATTCGTGAACAGGACACTGCTGTTCCCATCGTTCTGGCCACAGGTTGGGGAAGTCATCTCAACGCCGAAGACGCCCGGGAACGCGGCGCCACCCGAGTGCTTTCCAAGCCCTTCACGGTACAGAAAATCTCGTCATTGATCGCAGAGCTTCAGGGTGAGCTCGCCGCAGCGTGACGGCGGGAGACATCAACCGCGAACGAAATGGATCCCCGTGTATGAGCCCGTATCAAACTGAAAGGAACGCCATGACTGCGACACACCCGGACACAAACTCTTCCGCTCCGGTAGACACGAAGCGGCGTTCATCCCGGATGTGGGGACTCGTTGCCGGCGTCGTCATAGTGGCGGTCGCTGGAGGCTTCCTCGGGATGAAGTCCAAGAAGTCTCCCTACAAGGTTTCGACGGACGATCCGCACGCGCGAGAACTTTGGTTGGAAGGAAACCAGTACGCGCTGCAATTCAATCTCGAACAGGCCGAGGTCGCCTGGTCCGAAGCCGTCGACGCGGACCCCGACTTCGCCCTGGCCTGGGCGCGCCTGGGATTCGTCCACACCCGAAGGGGAGAAGTGGAACGGAGTCGCGAGTGCATGGACCAGGCTCTCGAGCGCATCGACGAAGTCACGCCCTACGAGCGACTGAAGATCCTTTCCATGGATGCCGGCCTTCGCAAGGACAAGAACGCCCAGCGACGGTACGACACTGAGATCGTGGAACGCTTTCCCATGGACGCGGAGGCGTGGTTGGCTCTCGCGGTCATGGAGATCGATGAAGGTCGGCCCGAGGTCGGAGTGCAACGCCTTCAGGATCTGATCGAGCACCAACCCGAGTACGCTCTCGCCTACAACATGCTTGGTTACACCTGCGCACAACTCGGGCGCTGGGATGAAGCCGAGGATGCTCTGGAGAAGTACGCCTTCGTTCGCTCGGAGGAAGCCAATCCGCACGACAGTCTGGCCGAGATCTACGAGCAACGGGGACGCTATGAAGACGCGCACCGCGAGTACCGCCGCGCCCTCGAGGCGGACTCGACCTTCGTTTGGTCGGCCATACACCTGGCCCGACTGATGGAGAGAACGGGTCGACCGAACGAGGCGGTTCGCTTCCTCGACGAGTTCCCCTTCCCTCCCTCGACGATGGCCGAACTGTCGAGACTTGAGATGCAGGCCTACATGCTGGCTTCATCGGGAAGCCCGGACGAAGCGCTCGAACTCACGACGCGCATGCGGGGACTCGCTCCGAACTACAGCGGCATCTTCTACGTGTCGACGTTCGTTCACCACCAGGCAAAGAACCCCGATGGAGTCGCCAAGCAGCTCGAGCTCTGGTTGGCCAGCGAGAACGAACAGCACGGGGCGGATCCGGACTCCCTTCTTCTGGAGTCGGGTTATCCGTGGCGTGTCCGCTCCTTCATGGCCGAAGCGAAAGGCAACTGGGACGCGGTTCTGGAAGCTGAGGATCAGTATCGGGAGAAGACTTCGACCATTCTCTGGTCGGCTCACCAGTACTCACGACTTCGGACGCTGATCGCGCAGGTCGAGTCGAATCGCTATGACGAAAGCATCCCGCTCGCGAATGAACTTCTCGACGACAATCCCCGAGACGTCCCCGTTCTTTTCTATCTCGGACTTTCCTATGAAGAGACGGGCCGGGTCGATCGGGCGCTGGCGGAGTACGAGAAGGTGCTTCAAGTCCTGAAGGACGCCGAACCGGACTATGAGTTTGTAGAGCGAACGCGAGACCGGGTCGCCGGGCTCCTCAGTTCGTAGAGCGAAGCCCGTCAGTTCCTGGAAGGAGACGGGCTCGTCAGTTTGCAGAGCGGGCGTCGACGACGACCAACCGGTAGCCAAGTTCGAGGGACTCCTGATTTCGGAGATGTCCGAACCGGTGCTCCCACTGCCCGTTCTCCAGATCATGGCGGAGTCGCGCCAGCCCCGGACCGACGTCACGTAGCTTTGCGAAAGACGACATCCCGCTTCGCACCTCTTCCTGCAGATAGGCGTGCGGCCGTCTCCAGTAGGCGCCGAGAAAGCCATCCAGACAGTCGTATGGAACGGGAACGTTTTCGATTCGCTCTACGTTGAGCCAGTTCCCATAGTCATTCATCGTCGGGAAGATGTCGCGGTCGACGTCGAGGATTCCGGGAAAGTAGTCCAGTAGCCAGAAGTCGGTGAATTCCGGATCCCAGGTCAGGATCACGGCCCTTCGCGAGGCGACCCGGGTCATCTCCCTCAAGCCAAGCAGCTGATCGGACCAGTGATGAACGGTCAGAACCGCCATGCTTGCGTCAAACGCATTGTTGGGGAAAGGAAGTCGCGAAGCGACGCCGCAGACCGCCGGAGCCGCTTCGGCAGGTCGTTGGCGGATCATCGTTCCCGACGGTTCGACGGCCGCTCTCGTCCGCCCCGAAGGCTCGTAGGAACCGGCGCCTGCTCCGACGTTGAGCACGTCATTCATGTCGGCAAGCGCCAACTCAATCCGAGTCGCAATTCGAGGATCAGGGACTCTTTGCTGCCGGTACCCGCGGCCGATGCTGTCGTAGAGCTGCGACATACAGCTCTGTTTGTAACAGCGTCAGGAAGCGGCGTCCATCCTCACTTCCGGACACCCCTGCAGGAAGAAGACCATCGCCTGGTCCCCATGCGCTTCGGCATAGTCCATCGCCGTCTTCCCACTGCCGTCTCGATCGGAGAGGTCGATACCGGACTCGACAAGAAGTTGCGCAGAGCGTAGGCAAGCATCCTCCGATTGAGAGCCACGCCCATCCTCGCCCAGCTTTTCCAGAGACTCGAGAAGATGGCCAATCGCGCGGATCTGAAGAACCATCTCTTCGTTGCGAGAACCAGTCGCCGCGAGCAGCCGGTTCGTTCTCCGCAAGGGACCGGCTTCGATCATGTGCATGAGAGCATTGCGACGTAGGGCGTCCTTTGCTTTGACGTCGGCTCCAGCGGCGAGAAGAAGACTGATGACTTCTGGCGCGGTCGAAACCGGGGAACTGCAGGCACACATGAGCGGCGTCCGCCCGTCCAACTCCTCGTCGCCGCACCGAACCGGACAGTCCGCCGCGGCCCCGGCCATGAGAAGGGCCGCCACCGAGGTCTCGTCTCCGTTCAGCGATGCGGTGTGAAGAGCCGTCTCCCCTTCACCAGCGACGGCTTCGAGGTTCGGGTCCGCTCCTGCGTTCAGAAGCATCTCAACGATATGAGGCCGCTCGGACAGGACCGCCAGGTAGAGGAGGGAGTCGCCGTCCTCGTTGCGCTGGTCGGGATCAGCCCCCTCGCCCAGTGCCTTCTCCAACATTTCGATGTCGTTCTGTTCGATAGCTTCGGTGAGGGAGACCTTCTGGTCTGCGTCGAGCATGGGAGAACCTCCTGGAGAGTAGTGGGGCCGACTCTCAGAGATGATCGGGTGCGGAGGTTCCGTTCTGTAGATCGGGTTCGTCGTCGGGAAAATACGGGTGCCCGTCATTAAGGGCCGTCCGTGCCCTTTCCGCTATGGAGCCGGACCCTACACTTCGTCACGTAGGGATCCGGCTCAACACGGGGTCCGACTCGTTTCCTGCTCGTTTCCTGCTCGTTTCCTGCTCGTTTCCTGCCCGTTTCCGGGCGCACCCGGGACACGCCGGTACGTGGAATCACACCCCGGCGGGAGGGCCTCCTACTTGCGGCAGGGCCTCCTACTTCAGGCGCACGACCCTTCGCATGTCCGTCGCCTCGTCCCCGACGGTGGTCCGGACGAAGAAGATACCCGACCCCGCGTCGTTGCCGTTGGAGTCCCGTCCGTCCCACTCGATCCGCTGCGGACCGACGGTGTATTCCCGGTCACCGAGAACACGCAGTCGCCGGCCTTGCAGGTCGAAGACTTCGATCCGGACGGACGCGGATTCCGTCAGCCGGAAGGAGACCCCGAGGTCATCATGGAAGGGAACCGGGCCCACCGCGAAGTCGCGGAGCCGGTCTCTCGTCACGTCGATACCGGGCACGTCGACGTCGGCCACGATGATGTCCAACGTGTCAGAGACCATGAGCTCCGGAGGCGACTTGGAGAAGGTCGTCCACAGGTCGTAGAGCGTCGTTCCGGCATCATTGGTCGTATTCTCGTCGCGAAGGAATTCTGCGTACTCCTTGGACATGGTCTGGTAATAGAGGTTGGCCACGACCTTGGCCGTCTCTGGCGGCAGGTTGTAGGTCGTGGTGTCCCAGTAGTGGCCGTCCGGATAACGCGGCACCGGCATGCCGGCTTCCTTCGGCTTTCCGCCAAACGCGTCGTAGTCTGCGTTCGTGAATCCCCGGGCCGGGATCCGGTTGTCCTTGTAAATCGTGTCGTTGAGAACGAAATGGAAGCTGGGCCCCTCGGGCAAGCCGAGCGTAGCAGCCCAGGACGGCGAGAGTCCGTGCTTCATCTCGTAGATGCGCGCATCACCGGAAGTGTCGAGGTCTCCGGAAAGCGAGTTGTAGTTGGCGGACTCGTGAAGCAGAGAACCCGACTCGTCAAAGGCGCGCAGATTGATCCACATGCGACGACCTTCCGGATAACCGGTCGGCAACTTGTGCCCGGTCTGGTTCGTCACGGTCACTTCGGCGAGGAAACTGTCCGCGACGGACGCGACACCGACCTCGATCTCGGCCGCATTCTGCAGCATGTACCGCGCGCGTTCGATACCCGCATCGATGGCGTTGCTGTTGACCTCGGCCGGGTAGAGGGCCCGCACCAACTTCGGGATGAAAGTGTTGCCGCCCGTAAGGTCATGCGTCGGCATGTCGGGGCGGATGGGAGCAAACTCGGAGTTGCAGCCGGCGGCTTCCGCGTCGCGCATGTGGCAGTCCTGACAACTCGAGACGTAACCGTCAGCCTTGTTGCCCGCGAACTGGGGCGCGTAGATCCCCTGCGGCGTGTTGTAGTCGCTGGCCTGCCATTCATGGAACGTCCGCTCGATCGGAAGAGTCGAACCATGGTCAAGATTTGTCGCAGGGGCATCGAGCGGACCCGGCACGTACTCCTCGCCACTCACGCGATCGAACGCAGGGTTCGATAGCGAGTGACAGGTTCCGCACATGTCGCTCGACTGGTGGTAGGGCGACTCCAACCAGGCGTGGTAGGCCTCCGGCGCCTGAAACGGCCCTCGGCGAATGGGAGCCGGATCGACGATGTAGGTCCCGTGACCCGGCACCGTCGGAATCTCGTCGAGTTGTTCCAGAACGTAGACGTCCTCCACCGGAGAGATTCCCTCTTCGTAAACCGGGTCGACCATCTTGTGACAGAAGTCGCACGAGACGCCGTCCCGATCCGCCGCGATGAGACCGGAACCGTCCGTCGGCTGACTCCTACCATCCAACCAACCTCCCGGCGTGTGGCAACGGATGCAGTAGTCACCGGAGGACGGAGCGTCCTGCTCGGCGATGGCCAGCGAGGCGAAGAAGAGCGGATCGCGAGCCGCGTGATGCATCATCGAGCCGAAGTAGGTGTGTCCCGGTTCGTTGTCCAGGTCGTAGCCGCCATGACAGGCATAGCAAAGATTGGACGGGTCGAGCTGCCGGTCGATGGCGAACGGCTGCGAGCCCGGCAGTTCGAAGTCTCGAAGAGTCGTTGCGACGAAGCCACCCGGCGTCTGCAGAATCGTGAAGTCACCGTCGCTTGTGTCCTCCCCGGTCTCGGAATCGAAGTCGATGGCAAGGACGCGAACCTGCGCCTCGGTGGTCGGGGTGTTCTGCATCGACCAGGTCGCAGTACCGGAGTTGGGGAGCTGACGAAGCACCATCTTCCAGTCCGCAGTAGCCGAGTCGCGGTAGAAAACCTGGATCTCGGCGATGCCGGTATCGTCGGTTGCGGTCCACTGGACGTCGACTGGATCCCCGCCCGTGAGAGTCTCTCCGCCGTTCGGGTAGGTGACCGTCACGGTCGGCGGCGCGGCATTCGCAGAGGGGGCTGAAAGCAGCGCCGCGAAGCCAAGTGCGGCGCAGACGGTTGGGCCGAAGCCACGCCAGAGGCGGGCCCAAGTGGGAAAATATTGCCGGGTCATGTTCGGGTTCCGCGTTTCGAAGGTGTGAGTGGTGGACAGGTTACCTAGGTCGGCTCCAGGCTCCATGAGGTGCGGAAACAGTCCGTGCGGGGACTGTAAATCTATGGTACCCAGAGCTTTGGATGAGTGGGACATCAAAGATCCTCCAAAGCCCTGCAAAAGGTCTGCACGGTGTTTGTAGGATTTTATCACAAGCGGGTCGGGGATCAGCTAGGCAGATTCCCCTATGTCTGAATCGAGTTCAGTAGTGGGGTTCGGACGGAGTCCCAGCGACTTGCCCTAATGGCCATTGTCGAAGACATCCGGGCGGCGAGCGAAGACTCGGATGAAGATCAGCTTCAATCGGACATCGACGAAGCCGTGGCGTGGGTGCGTGCGCATTCTGCTTGATACCAACGTCCTGGTCTCAGGACTCATCCAGCCGCAACCACAGCTGGACGTTACGGTGCGAGGATGATCTTACGGGTCAGGACTTCCCGTCCCACGTCGAGCCGCAGAAAGTAGATTCCAGCCTCGACCGGCCTGCCCTCGTTGTCCCGTCGATCCCAGCGAACGGTTTGATGCGCGGTTCCGCTCTCGGACCGGCGATCCCAAACCCGCTTCCCGGAAACATCGAAGCAGGACAGCCGGTAGCCGCTTTCCGACAGAGGCAGGCGCAGATAGAACCTCGCCTCGTCCCCGATCGGATTGGGTTCGACGGACAGCGTCACGGAAGTGATTTCCCTCGGATCGGCCGGGAAATCGGGCGGGAAATCGGGCGGATCATCCGTGGGTCCCTGGCTGCGGATCTCGAGCCCATGCATTCCCGCAGGAAGATTCCAATCACCGACTTCCCAAAGCGATCGCCACGACGAGTCTCCGGCCTTGCGAATCTCGAGGCCACCCAACTCGGACCCGCCTTCGCCATACTTCAAAGGCCGAAACGATACGGTCAAAGGCACGCTCGAGTTGAGGCGTGCCGTCCAGATCGAGACGGAGTCGCCGGAGCGAACGTCGCCAAGAAGCACCGTGCTGCCGGGACCGACCCAATGAGCCAATACCGGCTCGCCCGGAGGGTCGGGCGGCATCACCCGATCCGTTCCTTCCAAACCATCTTCGCCGCCGGTCCCGAACTCGAGGGTCATTCGTCGCGATCCGTTGTCCGCACTCAGGAAGGCACGCCACACGGGAACATCCGAATCGGATTCCGACCGGCTCGATTCGCCGAACTCTCGGAATGCCGGGCCACTCAGGTCACCAGCCCAGGAAGCCAACGTCGGGGCACGGAACTCACCCGCCTCGAACGAAGCGAGCAGGAGCGTCATCCGCTGCTCCGTTCGGTTCTCGATCCATGCGCCGTGCCACGCGGGCCAGATCTCCGGCTCGACGACGTAAGGGGCGGTCGGATTCCCGGGAGAGTCGTCATAGAGATAGAGCGGACTGACTCTGGGCGAGGTTCCACCAGTCGCACGTTCCAATGTCATGACGTTTCCCTGGTCGACGATGAAACAACGCGAGGGATCGGAAACAAGCGTGTAGGCGGCAGGGTTGCCCAGCATGTTCCACCCGGGCTCGACCGCGAGTGCGTAGGTGAAGCTGCCCTCGGGCGGAAAGTGTGTCTCCCCCTGCAGGCGCCAAGGACCAGGCTCGGACGCGATCACCATCCAATAGGCGCGACCGGGCTCCAGCGCCGCCGGACTCTCCGCCGTGACTCGACGATAACTTTGCGACGCGGGATCCCACGTCCCCATTCGCCAGGTACGCCCACCCGTCGCTCCGAGACGCGATGCGAGCAGCGTCCCGAACTCGTCCGCGTCGTCAAGATTCGTCGGCGCGGAAATCATTCGATAGGAACCAAACGGTGGCCAGGGGAAGCTGACCTCGTCACGAAGACGGAGTCGACGCGGGACGTCTGCGCTTCCGTGTTGTACGCGAAGGCCCAACTGGAGATCGACGTAGGAAAGGTAGTACTCGAGACCGCGTTCCGACAAATCCTGCGAATCGAAACTCGATGTCCAAAGTCCATCGAACTCACTGAACGAACGAACCTGCCGGTACTCGACCTCGCCCCCACGCCGGTACCATCCCTGCAGCGACTCGACGGCGGACGTGGTCGTCGTCACTTGAATCTCCGGGCCTTCGGTACTTTGAACGACAGCCACCGTCTCGACCTTGGGTGCACACAGGCCCGGTTCGCAGAGTGAATCTTCACCGACAAAGACACCACTGCACTCGGTGATGTGACGAATGCGGCAGGACTCGTCCGGAAAGCAACACGCACCTTGGGGTACGCAGGTCAACGGTTCGCAATCGACGGCGTCACCCAGATAGTCTCCCAGGCAACCGGCCACGGTCGTCACCGAGCAGCTCGACTCGAGACAGCAGGCGCCGACGGGTTCGCACGTCACGTTTTCACACCGCGTGGCTTCGCTCCAGGAAAGGCCGCCTTCCGGTGTGCAGTCGCCCTGAGTCGTCAACGTGCAGCTTCCGTCGGCAAAACAGCAGGCCCCTCGCGCTTCGCAAGGCGTCGATTCGCAGATGGATCCGTCTCCGCCAAAGTCACCATCGCAAGCGGCTTCGAGCGTGAGACGGCACTCGCCGTTCAAGAAGCAGCAGGCGCCCAGGCCGGGACATACGATCTCTTCACAGAGCGTATCCGGAGACCAGTCAATTCCACCGCGCGAGGAGCACTCGGACTCCGAAAGAAGTTCGCATTCGCCGCTGGGAAGACAGCAGGCGCCGCGGGATACACAGACCACGTCCTGACATCCGATGCCGCGCGTCCACTCCAAGCCGCCGGAACCGTCGCAGGCATCGGAACTGCGGATGACGCAGGAACCATCCGAATAGCAGCAGGCTCCCAAAGGTTCGCGCACCGTCGCGGTCGCAAGTAAATCGTCGCACTCGGGGCCGAGTGACAGGCTGCACTGGAAGAGCCCTTCCTCGAACGCGGTCAGCTCGACTTCGAACGTGGCCGACTCCTGAAAGAGCAGTTCGTAGTCGCGATCGCCGATCACTTGGAAGCCGGTACAATTCGCCTCCACCCGGCCGACGAGAGGTCCGTCACCGCGGTTGGTGATCGTGAACGACCGCCGTGCCGACGCACCGAGATCGACGACTCCAAAGTCGAGTTCCGAAGTCGAGATCTCGCACCGCGGTGGTTCTCCTCCCGAAGCCAGCAGCTCCAGATCCGGACAGGTCGACAAGTCGAGCTCACAGTAGAAGTCTCCGAAGCCTTTGGACTCGAACCGTACGCGAAACTCTTTGGTCTCCCCACGGCGTAGGCTGTATTCGCGATCTCCGATCACCGTGAAGAAGCCGCAGTCCCGCGGAATCGAGCCCTGAAGCGTCGATCCGCCGGCGTTGCTGACGAAGAAACTGCGCTCGGCGGACGTTTCCGGAAGGACGACGCCGAAGTCGAGAAAGGTCGGCGACACGACACAAATCGGACCCTCACCCCGCCCCGTCGCGGTGATGGATGAACACCGCGGTCCCGCACCGATCTCGCACTCGACCGAACCCGTGACGGATGGAGCAAACATGACGGTACGAACCGCACTCTCTCCCGGCCCCAACGAATAGTCGGCGTCTCCTGCAACAATGAACTCGGGACACGGACTGGACAGAGTTCCCTCGAGAGTTCCGCCGCCATCGTTCCGGATCGTCACGTCACGCGGGGCGACGACGCCGACTTCCACCGAACCGAAGTCCAGAGTCGCAGGCTCGATGGAACAGACGGGTGCGTCCTGCGACTCGGCCAGAAGATTCACGACTCCGCAGATTCCACCGAGGTCCAGTGAGCAGTCGAAGTTTCCACCCGCGCCAGGTGCAAACTCCAAGTTGAAGACGACCGACTCGCCGGAGATCAGGTCGTAGGTCAAACCATCCGGGTGGTCCACGATGAAGAAACCCGGACACTCCGGAAGCACGTCGCCTTGCAGACGACTTCCTCCGTCGTTGGTCAGGCTCAGTTCCAACGTCCGTGTCTCTCCGACAAAGACCGTTCCGAAGTCGAGTTCGTCAGCGGACAATCCGCACTCGGGTGGGGACTCCACGGTGCCGACCACCGCGATTTCGGGGCAGGCTGCACCGGTCAGGATCCGGCAATCGACCGTTCCAAGTTCGGTAGCGGTGTAACGAACGCGAACCGCCAGCTCCTCGCCCTCGCCAAGGGCGTACGCGAGCGTCGACGTGGGTGGGTCGATGGATCCGGCAACGGCAAAAGTTAGTTCGTTGCAGGCCGAAGCAAATTCGCCTTCCAAGACCGCGCCGCCTTCATTGGCGATCCGTACGTCGAACTCGACGTGCGACCCCACCGGGACAAGATCGAGATCAACTGCCTCCGGCTCCAGGCGACAGATCGGACCCGGCACTCCGACGGCACGAACGAGAACCGCTTCGCAGCCCGCACCCTCCACGGCACAGACGGAGCCCCCGAGTTGGAGCGGGGTGAACTCGACAAGAATGGTCGCGGACTCATCCGCAGCCAGCGAATAGGACGGATCCCCGAGGACGGCCAGCTGCTGGCAGGAACTGAGAAAACTCCCCTGAAGGAGCCCGCCACCCCGGTTTGTTACGACGAAGGAGTCAACGACAGAGGACCCGAGGGGAATGTCCCCCAAATTGAGAACGGATGGGTCGATGTCACACTCCGGCGCGGGTACTGCGTTCGCGCGCGCGAGGAGCATCCCGCAGGGACCGAGATCGATCTCACACTCGAGTTCGCCTTCCAGTTCGGGGATCACACGGAGAGTGAAGGACTGAGACTGACCCGACTCCAGAGCGAAACCGGTCGTGCCCACGACGAAGAAAGGTGCGCACGACTCCAGGACGTTCCCCGCCAATGTTCCGCCGCCGGCGTTCTCGATGAGGAACTGTGCATCCGTCGGTTGCCCGAGGAATACTTCGCCGAACTCGACGATCTCCGGGGTAACGGCACAAATCGGTTCGGGAGCGCCGATACCCGACAGGGCGAGCCCGTCGCAGTCGTCTCCCAGGTTCATCGTGCAGGAAGAGGGCCCTTCGGATACGGGAAGAAAACGAACCGTCAGTTGGGTCGACTCGCCGGCTCGAAGTTCGTAACTCGGATCCCCGATGACCCGGAAGTTGTTGCAATCCAGGGCGGCGCCGGCCAGAACGCCATCCCCGACGTTGGTGAGGGTCACCGTTCGGTTGCGGAACTGCCCGACTCCGATCGAGCCGAAGTCCAACGCCGGAGGATCGAGTTCGCATTCGGGAGGCGCAGAACCCCTTCCCAGAAGCGTGGGACCGTCACAAAGCGTTCCGCTCACTTCGCAGTTGTAATCCTCGATGGCTGAAGGAGTGAACCGAATCGAGAGTTCGGCCTCTTCGCCGGGGGCCAGGCTGAAGCTGCCGCTCGTGAGAAAACCGAACTCCGGACAGCTCTCGGAGAAGGCTTCCGATATCGACTTCGTTCCCGTATTGCGAACGATGAAGCTCAGGTCATAGGAGTCCTGCGCGGCGACACCACCGAAGTCCAGCACCGGGGGCTCAACCTCACAGGCGGAGAAGCAGGGATCCGGCAGGCACTCTGCTCCCGGGAGAAAGTCGCCACCCAAGTCTGCGCAGTCCCGCTCTTCGAGAAACTGACACTCGGTAGGCAGGCAACATGCGCCCGGATCGGCGGCAGCTATCGTGGCCAGTCCTGAAATCAGGATCAGAGTGATGACCGTCGTCGCGACGATAGCCAATGGATCCAACTGTCGAAGAGTCATACCGCCGTATCTACGAAAGTCCCAACAGATGCACGAGACCGGCCAGGTCGGGAACCTCGTAGGCCGGTCGAACCCCAACCTCCAGAGTAACACCCGTACCCGGACAGCGGCTGACCCGGTTGACCCAAACCGAAGTCCAACCCAGATCGTGGGCCGGAACATGGTCGTGGTAGAGGCTTTGGGCGACGTGAAGGATCTCGCCCGGCTGGAATCCAAGCCGGCGCTGGGCTTCGTGGAAATGGGCCAGTCCCGGCTTGTAGCCCTGAACCTGCTCGGCCGTGACGACTTCCGTGAATTCCGTTTGCAGATGCGCAGCCGAACCGGCGAAAAGAGCGTCATCAATGTTCGAGAGAATGACCAGTCCGTAGTGCTTCTGCAGGACTCGTAGGGCCTCGACGGTGTCGCCAAACGGTCGCCAGGCTGAGACCGAGTCCGGGAGCCGGGCCGCTTCCTCATTGGTCAATTCGAATCCGAGGTCCGAGCCCATGCGTCGCATGATCTCGTAGAGAACGTCTCGATATTGGCGATACGAACCCGCCTCGAGTTCCGCCTCCAGGGCGGCATAGCGTTTCAGCGCGTCGGCGGCGTGGAGTATGCGTACCCGGCCACTGTCTTCCGCGCGGGAACCTGACTTGGGATCGGGACCCGGATCGGGATCGGGATCAGGATCGGGATCGGGATCAGGTTCGGGATCAGGTTCGGTGTCCGGGTCGGCTCCAACCGTCGGGTCCCACGGATCCGAGATCTGGACGTCGCGATCCGCGAACGCCCTTCGAAATCCTTCGAGGATTCCCGACTCCCAGTCGATGAGGGTGCCGTAGCAGTCGAACGAGAGATAGCGGAAGCGTTTCCAGTCCATAGGTCCCCGTGCGCGTTTCAGCGCATCAGCGAGAGTTCAACGGTCACGATTCGGTGCGGAGCGACGGAGAGTTCGACGGCACGACCTGAGGTCTCGATCTCTTCTCGCCTATTTTCCAACGGATCACAGATCCAGACGCGGTCGAGAACGTGCCGAGTCACCAGTCGCGCGTCCGTCGGCTCGTCGAGCAGACTATAAAGACGGACGATGAGAGTTTCCCGCGTTTCGTGCTTCTTGATTGCCGTCACGGAAACGCCGGAGCTCTGACACTCCAGGAAACTGCCGTCCCCCGGCCGCGCGCCGTCGAGAACTCCCTGCATGACCAGAGGCGGCGTATGCCACGCGGTGCTCGCACGCTTGACCTCGGCGTCTCTCCAGTCGCCCTTGAACGGAAGCAGGGCGTAGCGGAAGCGCTGCATTCCCGGACACTGCGCATTTGGAGTCGGAATGGTCGGACCCGCGTTCTGGTTGCGCCGGGCCGGAAAGTCGTCGCGAGAGAGCCAACCAACAGATCGAAGCAGCGTCAGATCGAGACCGACGTTCGTCCGCTCGTCCGTGGTTTCCGTTCGCGTCTCCACTTCCGGTAGTCCCCGGTTGAGAAGGGCCACACCGCCGAGGTCATCCTGCAGCAGCGTGAAGTCCTGTTGCGGATACGGACCCGGAGACGGTTGGACCCAGTCCTCACCTGCCGTCGGGCGGAGAGGACGCGGATTGGTATAGAAGTGACCGTCGGACCAGACGGTTTGTGTCTCGAGCCCAAATGGGAAACGTGCACGGAGGCGATGGTCCCGGACCTGGTTGTCGAACTGCAGCTCGAAGTCGATCATTGGATTGCCCGCGTCGATACGAACGACCAGGCGAACCGCGCACTCGGCCTCTTCGTCCCGTCGGCTGCGGCGATCGGGTTGAATCTCCGTCGGCAACTTCCACTTCAGCTGCACTTCGATCGCCGCGGCCAGATCGTTGGCGAAGAGCAGGCTGCGTTCGCCGGACAGAGAGCGAACGGTTCGGGTGTCCGTCTGTTCGGCCGGAGAGTAGTCGTACTCGTCACCGATGTCTTCGCGGTCTTCGAGAAGATGCAGTCCCGAGAAGACACGGTCCGTTTGCTTGCAGCGCAAGTCGATCGTGGCGTTCGCATGGACCCGCACTTTCACGAACTCGTTTTCGAGGATCCACTCATGGGGTCTCGCATGGACGGCGGCGACAGCGGGCGCGTCGGATGCCGAACCTGCGGAGACTTCGGTCGCTCCCATGCGCTCTTCCGTCGTCAACCGGTGGAGCCGATGCCCGCAAGCCGGTAGCTGCTCCGCCCGAAACTGAATCCAGAGATAGCGATCGGTCAGATCGGTTTCGACCCGCGTCTTCAGCATCCGCTCACCGAAGTCCCGACGATAGATCGCAAAGCGCTCCAGCTGCTCGGAAGCGTGCAGCATCTTCCGGTAGTCGATTCCCCAGAACCGCTCGACAAACCAACTCTTCACGATGCGGAAGGGGACTTCGTGCCCTTCTTCGTCATAGAGACGCAGTGCGTTCGTGTCGGCGCAACAGGGCTGCAGTACGACGAGACGATCGACCACACTGCTTCGTGTTTGCGGAAGCGGGTTCGTCACGCACAGCACCGTCTCGTCGTCGTCCTCAGCATGACGGGCAAAGGTCGGACACCAGGAGTCGATCAGTCCGGCCGCCGCTTCCTCCCCCGATTCGACGACCTCACGGAACCGCGGCATCATGTCCTCGTGGACCTCATCGATGCTGCAGCCGCAGATGGAATCGTGAGGATGATTCTGCAGCAGCCTCTTCCACGAGTGCCGCAGCAGACCGGCCGGATACTCGTTTCCGTGGACGAAATGACCGTAGGCGGCGAGAGGCTCGAGTTGTCCGGAGAGCAAGGTCTGACAGCGATCATTCCACTGCTTGAGATACATCCGCGCCGACCAGACGCCGGAAAGGATGTGGCTGAACTTTCCGCCGAGAAGCTCTCCGCGAAAGACCTTTCGCTCCGGGACGTTTTTGCGCACCGCGTCGACCACGGACTCGAGGCCGGTGTGCCGGAACTCCGTGTCCGGAAAGGCCGCGCGCAGTCGAGCCAGAGCCTTGCCGAAATCCTGCTGCGGCGGGAAGTGGTCACAGCCGTTGTTGAGAAGCGCTACGGTCCCGTTGGAACGCTCTCCCATGCGGGCAAAGAGTTCGCGAATCTTCTCCTCGGCCCGATCGAGATCGACCTCGCGTTGCGTGTGCGCGTGCCAGATCTCTTCGAAACCGAGCCCAGCTGCGTTGCAGTATCCCTGCCACTGCTGAATCGCGAGAACGCGACTTCCGTCCGGAGCCTCCCAGTCATACTCCAAACCGAGATCGTCGAGTTCGTCCCCGTTGCCCCGTTGATAAACAAAGGAGTCGAATCCGGACTGACTGAGCAGCTGCGGAACCTGCGCCACGTGTCCGAAGGAATCTGCCATGTAGCCGGCGGTCTGCGCGCCTCCGAACCGGGAACAGATCTGCGTTCCGACGAGAAGATTGCGTACGGATGACTCCGCACTGATAAGAAACTCATCGGGCAGCATGTACCAGGGTCCAATGGAGAGACGCCCAGCTTCAACCTGGGCCCGGATACGAGGCTCGTCCTCCGGATGGAGCTCGAGATGGTCCTCGAGAATGATGGCCTGGCCGTCCATAAGGAAGTGTTCGAAGTCAGGGTCGCTCTCGAGAAGATCGAGCACCTCGCGAACGACGCGCGTGAGTTTGGTCCGGAACGTGGGGAAGCTGAGATACCACTCCCGGTCCCAGTGCGTGTGCGAAACGAGAAAGGCTTGGCGGGGATACGGTAGCGGCTTTGTCATCGGCGATCGCTGCCTGTAGACAGTGCCGACGGATCTTCCAGTGTGGAAAGGACGCGCTCAATGCTTCCGGTGGCCCAGGCGACACAGGTGTCGGCCGCACCGTAATAGACGTCGACTTCGTCGCCGCGGACGATGGCTCCACTTGGAAACACGACGTTGGGGACCTGTCCGACCATTTCATAGACCTCTCTCGGCTCGAGAATGTTTTCCCGCGTCCGACCCAGGACCCGGGACGGATCCTCCAAGTCCAGCAGCACGGCGCCAGCCTGATAGATGTGCGCACCTACGAAGTGTGTGGCCACGCCATGATAGAACAGCAGCCAGCCCTGGTCGGTGCGAATCGGTGGCGGTCCCGCACCGACCAACTCGTCCCAGTAGTGTGGGCGGCCCTGAAAAACGGGTGAGACTTGCTTCCAACTCAAGAGGTCGGACGAGGAGGCCAAAACAACCTCCGAACCGGATCGCGGCTGCCCGTCTGCCTGCTCCTGATTGGGGCGTTCCAGACGCAGGTACTCTCCCCGGATCTTCGTCGGAAACAGAACTCCGTTCCTTCGATCCCCGTCCCCGTCGAGAGCAACCAACGACCAGTTTTCGAAGTCTTCCGTTTGCGCGGTCAGAAGTCGGCAGCCCCGATTCGTGTCCACAGCGAGTACGGCGTAGACGTGGCCGTCGATCGCCGTCAGCCGCGGATCGTAGACATGGTAGATCTCGAGCGACCGGGCTGCCTCGCGCAGACCACGGATCCAGATCGGCTGTGAAGCGACTTCAAAGTGTCCCGGTTCCGAGGCCGTGGCAGGGTAGAGATAGGTTTCCCGGCTTCGTCCCTGCACGCGGAGAAGAAGCCGGTCGTGTCCGCGCCAGTGTATCGCCCCTGGATTGAAGACACTCGTGACGTCGGCGTGACTGTTTCGTGGAGGCGGCACGTCTTCCCGCGTGAGCAGGACCCCTCGGCGTCGGAGAATCGGACCCCCGATGGATGGCGGCTTCGTCTCAGCCGACGCTCGCGGTTTCGTATCGGCCGACGCCCGCGGCTTCGTCTCGGCCGATGCTCGCGGTTTGGTTTCGGCTGACGCTCGCGGCTTCGCCCCGCTCGACGCTCTCGGTTTCGTCACGGGAGGCTCTCTCCTTCTTCGATGAACCCGTCGTCCTTGTCGTCACGGACCGCGTGACGAAGACGACTCAGAAAGACCCGGACGTCCCGGATCCCGCCGGTCGTCAACCACACGACCACGACGACGGAAAGAACGACGTCGATCCAAACCCGAACGTGCCAGTACTGGATCCAAAACCCGTTTGCCCAAGCCCAGCTGCCTTCGTCCGAGCCCTTGCTCAGAAAATAGGTCGTTCCGATCGCGAAGACGATCACCCAGCCAATGTTCCAAGCGTAGGTCAGGATGTAGAGAATGCGGTCTCCGCGACTGAACTCCTTGCCCATGGCGAGAACGCGCCAGCCGCGTGACGGCAATTCTTCGGCTCCCGCTCCGGAACCCAATCCGTCGGCGCCTTCGGCGTCCTCGACGTCTTCCGGATCCGCATACCGGCCCCGATGAAGCAGCCGGTCGAGGTCGAAGCTTTCGCGATGCCGGATCCAACCGAGAAACGAACCCACAATGTAGGCGATGGAACAGACCCACATCGCATAGCCCCAGAGAACCTGGCCGTTCGGAAGATTGGCCACGACCCACTCGGCCCAACGGATCGGCTGGTCCGGACCGGCGAAGTCGGCCAGCCCCCAGAAGGCGCGCCCGGTTTCTTCGAAGGATCGACGCGCCTGTTCGAGGATGAAACCTCCGAGCGTCAGCGTGACTCCCGAAACGCCGGCGAACCACGCGCCGGTGGTATTGCCCCATCGCGTGTAAAGCCCGCCGATGATGACCGAACCCGACCATCCCGCAAAGATGGCGCCGGTCAACGCGAAGAAGAGGAGGATGGCCTGACTCTGCTTGTAGAGCAGGCTGAAGAGAAAGATGAAGACAGCGACCCCGACGACGGCGAGGCGAAGGAACCGAATGTGAGCTGCCGGAGACAGCGGCGTCTTTCGGAAGGGCAGGACGACGTCCTGCACGAAGATGCTGCTCCAGGAATGCAGATACGTGTTGTGAGTGCTGACGAACGCTCCCAGCATGAGAGCCGCGAATGCACCCATCAACCCTGCGGGAAGAAGCCGGGCCAGAACGATGGGCGCGCGCATCTGGTTGCGGACCGCCTCGTTCTCGATCGCGCTCAACGACTGCTCGACCCCGAGTCGGAAGTCCAGCCACTCCGGATGGTGCATGACCGTAAAGACGAGGATGGGGATCAATCCCATGAACAGATCCATGGGTCGTCCGCGCCAAAGTCCCAGAACCAGCCCCATCTTCGCTTCGTGTGCTGACTTTGCGCTGACGCGATAGGCCTGCGTACCCTGCCACGACATGGCTCCGTAGAACATCCCGATGAGCCCGATCAAGAAGTAGACGAAGTTGAAGTCCGCGACGTAGCCGGTGTCGAACGGGTTGATCTTGCTGTGGCCCGGAGGAACCTCGATGAGTACATCCACAACCTGTGGCCAACCGATGACCATGAGTAGGTAGACGCCGAGGATGACGAAGACCAGGTTCGCAAAAGCGCCCTGAATGAAGTCCGTGATCATGACGGCGATCTGACCGCCCGCGAGCACGAAATAAACTGCGGTCCCCAACAGAATGAACATGACGAGCGAGAAGGACGGCACTTCCATCCCGAGGATGCTCAGATTCTGCGGCAGCCCCATGAAGTAGATGAAGAAACGTGCACCGACGGCCGGAAAGATCCCGAAGTTGATCAGTCCGGAGAGGAAGGCAACGGTCCCTGCGAAGATGCGGAACCGACGGCTGTAGCGACGCTCGAAGAACTCCGCAAGAGTCAGTGCTCTTGTTTGGCGAAACCGGTAGTCGACCCACCCAATGACTGCAACCAACATCTGAAAGAACGCCATCGAGAGGCCCCACCACCCAAGCGCGAAGCCGGACTCATAGCCCGCTTCCAGATTGGCGACGACGGTGATCGCTCCCAACCCGGCGATTCCGGCAGAGATGGTGATGAGGTAACGGCCGGCATGACGACCTGCAGCGAGGTAGTCGACGACGCTCTTCATGTGTGTCTTGGTGAGGAGGACCGCTCCGAAGATGGCCGCGTACATCGCGATGAAGATGAGCCAGTCGAGAGGGCCTAGATTCATGAAAGCATCTCTGGGGCACGACGAAGGAGATGGTCGAAGTCAGACTTCGACAGGACACTACGCGCTCCAGAGAATAGCAGATGTGGAAGAGGTTAGTCCTCGTTCCCCGAGTCCTTGCCGTAGTTGCTGGCCAAGCCGAGGAACTTGCCATTCGACGCGCGCACCAAATCGTCTTCGGCGGTGGCGGAGGTCAAAGAGGACGCCGTCGCTCCATCCTCACCAGGACTGTAGAGTTCGAAGTCCGTGTTGATCGGGTTGCCCCCGCCATCCGTGCGCGGACCTCCGGTGGGGTTGTCTACCTTGACGTAGATGTAGAGATTGCCCCACGGATCCTTTCGACCGTCAAACCCCACTTCGGCAAGGCTGGTCGGGTAGTCACTGTAGCGATACTCGTGACCCTCGATCGCAATCGAGATCGCTCCCAGGTCCGAGATAGCCTGGACGACACGAGCTTTGGAGATCGCGTTGGAATAGGCAAACGCGCCCGCCGCGGAGAGCACGCCCAGAATCGTGACGATGATGGCGAGCTCGACGACTCCATATCCGCTTCGCGAGTCCGGAAACGGGATCGATATCGGACTAGGCTGCAGCCTGAGTTTCGTATCCATCGTCTTCTCCGCGCGGCGCTTCGGTTTCGGCGTCGCCTCGACTCTCGGCGTTGTCGCTTTGCTCGGCACGGTCGGTACTGACGGTGCCGGCGACACCGTCAGAGCGCTCAGCACGGTCGGTGTCGATGTTGCGGTCGCCAGCATCGGCTCTCGTAGCACCGACGAGCACCTTCATGCGAGACAGAGTCTCGCGGACTCGAGCCGATCCGAGTTCGTCACCCGAACCGTCATTGGAAACCTGGAGTTGCTCGACCAGCCGTAGAAGCTCCTGGTCCCGCTGATCCAGGGCGGCCCGCTGAGCTCTGGCGTCATCGAGGGCCACATTGACTTCGTCGCAGAAGTCCAGAAGCAGATCCCCTTCCCGTAGCTGGATGCGCTGCGGAATCTCTCCGGTACGCCACTCGCGGAGGGCCTTGCGGAATCGATGGAGCGGGCCGGCGATCTTGTGGGAAAGACGAATGGAATCCGCGGCCACCAGAATCACGACCAGTACCGCCGTCGTCCAGAAACTAGCGTGCAGATGGAGCAGGTGAGCCGCCGCCCGCACTGCCTGCTCGGACTGAACGTCGTTGTTGATCACCACGGCGATGGACGGGGTAAAGAGGACGAACGCGACAGCGAGGACGACGATGAGAATGTGTCGAAAGGAGTAGAGGAGCAGCTTCGATTGAAGCCTTTGATCGACGACAAACTGCTTCCGCTTGCGAAACGCAGTCAACCAATTCGAGCGTTGTTGCTGGGAAGCGCCGCCACCGTTCTCTTCCATAGCCCCTCCATCTTCGGGGAAAACTCAATGCAAGAACTCGAAACAATGCGGCGCGTTCCTGGAGAGTTATCGGGATAGAAAACGGCGATCTCAACCGGTTCGGCGAGACGGAGATCCCTCAACCGGGTTCAGGGGGCTCGTCACCGCCCAAACCTGGCGGGCATCGGGCGGATCGAATCCCCAATTGGCGCACGGCCTCCGCCGACAGGAATCATCGCACCACCGCAAACGAACGCGAAGAGTTCCGTCCAGCCCCGGTCGCCCGCCAGAAGTACCGCCCCGGAACGAGGTCCGACGCGTCCAGTCGAAGCAGATGTTCTCCGGGGAGATACCGCCTGTCTGCGACCCGAGCCACGATACGTCCGGCCGTGTCGACGACGTCCAACCGGATCCGTTGTGACGTCGCGACAAGAAGCTGCAACGCCGCTTCCTGCGACACCGGGTTCGGCGCCGTCCGATACAGTCGAAAGCTCGGTTCGCTCAAGCCACCCTGATCGCTCTCCGGGGTTGTCGGAGGTGTCGATGCCGGATCGACGACGCCCTGGAACAGATAGTCCGTTCGCTGAAACCCGGTCAGGTAGAGATCGATCAGTCCGTCCCCCGTGAAATCAGCTGCCTCGACGTCGATCCCGTTTCCGGTCGGAAGCGTCTGAAAGAAGTCGGGCGTCGCATCTGTAAACACACCCGTCCCGTCGTTCTCGAAGATCTGATAGGTGCCGTCGAAGGCTTGTGCCGTCACGATGTCCAAGTCGCCGTCGCAGTCGATGTCGACGAAGTCACCGTCGACGGTGTTCTGCTGAATCGCGGGAAGATTGGCCGCGCTTACGTCGCTGAACACGCCCGTTCCGTCGTTGACCAGAAGGCGATTGAGCGAAGGGGCTCCCTGACCGAAGGTGACGTTGGCCAGAAACAGATCGAGATCTCCGTCGCCGTCGATGTCTCCGAGGTCCGCCTCACGCGTCTCCTCCCCGCTGCCGGGAAGAGGTAGCCGGCCGACTGTCGCGTCTGTAAACACGCCTGTCCCGTCGTTGAGGAGAAGTCGATTGCCGTTCTCGTTGCCTTCGACGATGTCACCATCCCCATCACCGTCGACATCGCCCCACTCCAGATCCTGGGTCACGTTGAGATTGACGGGCAGGCGCGCTGCGGTCTCGTTCGTGAACTGGGCATTGCCGTCGTTGATCAGAACCACGTTCTGCCCGGCGTTACCGATAACGATGTCCGGAAACGAGTCCGCGTTGATGAAGGTGACGAGTACCGCATTCGAAGTCCCGGTCACTGGAATGCGGTCACCGGCGTCGGTAAAGACGCCCGTACCGTCATTGAGATAGAACTCGTTCGTCTGATCGTCTTCCGAGACAAAAATGATGTCGAGATCACCGTCGCCGTCGAAGTCGGCGATACCCACGTCTTCTGAGTCATGAAACGGTTGAGCGATCCGCGCCGCCGATTCATTCGTGAAGACGCCGTTGCCGTCGTTGATCAGGATGACGTTGGGCCGAAACTCGCTTGCGATGACCAGGTCGAGATCCTGATCTCCATCGATGTCGGCCGGCTTCGCGTCCATGCTGTTGTTGCCCAGAGTTCCGAGCGGAAGATTCGTCGCACTGACGTCCTGGTAGGTGATCGGCTGCTGTGCGGCATCCGCTGCCGTGGGGACGATCGAACCGACAGCGAGCACAACCGAAACGGAAACGAACATGTGAGCGGAAACGTGGTGAGAGTGGGTCGAACGGGTCACGAAGTACTCCTTCCAGGTGCGCCGGCAGGCAGACAGACCGTGGAAGGAGTATACGTGCGGGCAACTCCGATGTTGCGCGGAGCGGTTTAGTTTCCGCCGTTTCCGATCCGCAGGATCTTGCCGAACGCCGGGACCGAGCCCGTGTCGAGTCGCACGAAGTAGGCGCCCGCCGGCACCTTGTCTCCTCGGTCGTCCCGGCCATCCCAGGAGATCGAATGGGATCCCGCCGCCTTCCAACCCTGCTCGACGGTCCGAAGGGTCTTACCCAGAACATCGAGAACTCGCACTCGAACATCCGCACCCTCGTCCAGAGCGAAGCGGATCGACGTGTCATCGACGAACGGATTCGGAGCGGCGGTGATCGTCGCCGCCTTCAAGCTGGCCAGAGGCGCATCGACATCACTCGGCACGGGCATGACCGTCAACGGTGTGACCAGCCAGTACTCGAATCGGCTCTTGATGGCCAACCCCGCGAACGTGACCGGCTCTTCGGTGTCGGGAGCGATCCAGTCAAAGATGATGTCGTTCTTGACCGTTGAGTTGATGTGGGTGACGGACGTCCCCTCGGGATCACACATTCCCAGTTTGGCCAACGCCGGCAGGTTGGTGAAAGACCCGACGTAAGTTCCCGGCTCGTCGCCGACGAAGGCGTAGAAGAGAAAGCCGATAAAGTCCTCATTCGGATTCGAGAACGTGATTTCCAGGGTCTGCCCGGGCGTGAAGGTCGGCGAAGAGGAACTGACGACCATGTCGTTTCCGATGCTGTTCCCCATACAGGCCGATGGCGGAATGCAGCAACAAGGGGCCCCGGAACTGTTCGCATTCACCGCCGAGGGGGACAGCGAGACGACCGGAGCACAGGCCAGGAAGGCGACAAGAAACGAACGGGAGAGAGAGCGCAACATGGATCCTCCACAGGTGTGGTTCTGACAGCTCAGGAAAACGGAAGTGAGGCCGGCAATGAGGCATACGCTGTCGGCGCCACGGAGACCACCCGACGTTCCGTCCCCGCCTCACGCGCCTGTAGTCGCGTGACTGAGGACGTTGATACGAGGAACGGCGCAGCTACGGCAAGGAAGCGAAAAATGGTATCATTGTCCCGCTCAGAAAACGCCGGGAACCTGGCCCTGCCAAGACTGCGGCTTCGCCACGGATTCCCGGAGACAGCCATACCCTGCGTCCAGGGTGCTTGCGGTAAAGGGGAGAGTACCGGGAGCCATGCGGGACAAGTGGTGGATCTTTGCGCTCGTGCTTGCCGGCGCCGCGACCGCGGCGCGTGCCTATCGCGTGCCGAACGACTGGGCCGAGGCCCACTGGCTGATCGGATACCAGTCCGGCTTCATCAAGCGCGGGCTCGTTGGGACTCTGCTTCAACCTTTCCTGCGGCGGCTGGAGTCTCCGGCGGCGGCCGAGTCCGTCATCCAGACCTGCGCCCTGATCGTTTCCGTACTGCTCGCCGTCACGCTACTGTGGTGCTGCGTTCGGATCGTACGACAGGTACAGCGACCCGAAGCGCTTTGGGTGTGTCTGGTCTTTGTCACCAGCTCGTACTGGGTGATGGCCGCACATCTCAATGGATACTTCGATCACATCCTGATCCTGCTCACGATCGCGGCGGCCGCTGCCGCCCTGAGAGGATGGTCCTGGCTCGGCGTGGGTCTGCTGACGGTCGGAGTTTTCGTTCACGAGACGATCCTGCTTCTGGGATTGCCACTGTTTCTCTACGTTCGAATGATTCAGGGGATGGCTGTCAGAACGAGTCGAGCCGCGGGTACGGCGACAGCTCTCTCAGGTACGGCGACAGCTCTTTCAGGTACGCCGATGCTGTCCCCGTTGGTCGGAAGCGGCTCGTTCCCGGCCTCCGCGGGCGTCGCGCCGGATTGCCTGGCGCCGACGTCCTTGACGACACCGTTGTCGACTTCGCCGGCCTCGATGCTGACTTCACTTCTTACTTCGTTGGCTGCTTCCTTGTGGGCTCGCCTACCAACCACGCTTCGGGCACTTCTGCCGGCGGTGTTTCCTCTGCTCGCGTTTGCCGGTATCGCTGCGTATCACGCCACTCTCGAGGACCCGAACGAACTCAAGATGGCGCTTCATCTTCATATTCGTGAGTTCACTTTTGTCGAAGGAGGGCGAAGCGCCTACGTACCCCACGACTTTCTGACCCCATTCGCCGACTTTCTGAGCAAGCAGAGCGGAAGTTTTGGTTCGCGGATCTCCGATCCTGGTTCCTGGCTGAGAACGGTTCCGACCGTCATCTGTCTGTTGACGTTTGCCGTCACTCTTCGGCGGACGTCCGCGCCGTCGCAACGAATCCCTACCTTGTCGATGGCCGTGTTGGCAGCGCTACCGTTGTCGCTGTTTCTCATCGCGTGGGACCTGAGCCGTATCTGGACGTACCCCATCATTGTCGCGTTCCTACTCATGTGGGTTCGGGCCGAACTGGGGGCAAGGGCGCCCGAGAGCGGCACCGCCGGAGGGAACACACCTGACGAAGATGGTTCCTTTCGGGGACCGAGCCGAACTCACCGTGTTCTGATTTGGTCCACGGGAGCACTGGCGTCGGGAGCTCAGGTCCTAGGGTCGACGCCCTTGATGGATGGGGAAGTCGATCCAGCGAATGCTTGGGTGCGGTTTGTCCAAGTCGCCATCATTGTCGCGTCGGTTGTTGGACTCGCGACAACACGCCAACCGCAGCGAGAGACACGCTAAGTCCCAATCCCTGCTGATGGTATGCTTTTCGCATACGCTGCCTGTAAGGGGGCGGCGAGTCGCCGGATGAGCCCCTTCGAGGGCAATCAGCTCACCAAAGCACCGGTTCAGGAGGTTCCGATGTTCACTCATGAGTTGAGAATGAAGGGTCCTGGTGCCAAAGGGCTGGTCGTCGATGCAACAATGCTTCGTGATGTGCTTGCCACCTTGATCGACGGAAGCCAGCGCGCTCTTAAGATTCGGACCCAGGGGCGGAGCACCGCGCGAGGTAAGGCGCCCCAATGGATTCTGAAAGCGTCGGACTTCAAGGTGCAGGTCCGGTCAGGCTCCACTGTGCTTGATATCGATGCTCCGACTTTGCTTGAGGCCGATCCGCAAGATTTCGGTCAAACGGACTCGTTTCCAGAACTCGACCCGAACCTGACCGGTCTCGACTACTTCATCGGCTCCATCAGCGCCGCACTCGATGGGCAGAGCCGCACCGACGCCTACGACATTGACTTCCTCAAGCTCCTTCAAGGACTGAGCTCGGTCTTCGAAAAGGGAATCGATTCCATCGACATTGCCGGCTGCAACCAACCCGACAAACCGGTCCGCATAGTCCCGACGTCGCTGGAAAGACTCGATCGCTTGATCCAGGAGATTCCCCAGCCCCAACGTGTCCGTGTCGCAGGAAAGCTGGATACGATTCGACACACCGATCATACATTTACCTTGGTGCTGGAAACCGGAGAACGGCTCCGCGGGATCGCAGAGAAGTCCGACGACGCGACCCTGGCAAGACTGTGGTCCTCTCCAGTTCTAGTCTCTGGAACCGCCCATTTCGGCTCTTCGGGAAGGCCCCTTCGGATCGAGGCAGACTCAATCCAACCGGCGACACCAGAGGACAAGCAGCTATGGTCTGACTTCCCCCAGCCTGGCTCGCGGCGTCTCGCCCCTGCAGAGCTCCGTCAACCCCAAGGCCCAAAGACAGGGCTCAACGCAATCATCGGGAAGTGGCCGGGCGACGAAACGGATGATGAGGTCGCAGCTTCCCTTGAGCAGATGTCATGAGCCCAGCCGCCGCGCTCGTCCTGCTTGATACAAACATCCTCGTTCACCTGATCCGCAACGACTCGGTGGCCCAACGCCTGGAAGCGGACCACCAGCTGACGGCAAGAAGAGAGCGCCCTCTGGTATCCGAGGTCACCTCCGGAGAGATTCGAGCACTGGCTCTTAAGTGGGGCTGGGGCTCGGGGAAAGTCAGGGTGGATGCGAGCTCAGGCGAAAGCCTTCATCCCTGACGAGGCCTTAGATTCGACCTCCAATCGCAGGCCCAGACGCAGATCACCCGTTGTTCACGAAAGCAGTTCGGGCGGCCATCGCCATCGCGAGGCCGCCCGATCCATGAACTCCAACGAAACGAAGTTCGTCTCGACTACTGTCGAAACCGACTACGCTCCCGACTCGATCTTCCCCCGCCATCGCTCGATCTGATCCTTGGCGAAGTCCCGTCCTCCCCAGCCGAACGCGATCGCGGCAGCCACGGCGACAGAACCCAGAAGCAGACCGAAGGCGAGGTCGACGATCTCGCTGTCCGGAACGATGTAGCGCAGGGCCATGGCCCCGGTCACACCGATGATCGCGACCCGCGCGACGGTAGCCAACAGTCCGGAAGAGCGCATTCCGCTCGACTGAACCGTGCCGGCAACGATGTTGGCCAGCCACAATCCAAGGCTGAAGATGATCAGACCGAAGATGACCTCACCGCCGAAGTAGGTCAGCTCGGAGATCAGCATCGACAGTGAATGGAAGCCGAGCAGTGCTGCGGCTTCGGTACTTGCGAACAGTAGGATGGCCACGACGACGACGACGCCGACGATCTCGGATGGCGTCTTCCGTCCCTCCGCTGGCGTCGTCGATCCGAGCCCGAGCTTTGAGAGCACGGTGTCGAACCCAATTCCGGAAAGCAGGTTGGAAACCAGCCCGCCGACCAGCCGCGCCACGATGTAGGAAATGACCAGCAACAGCGCCGCAGCGAAGATCAACGGAATCGCTTCGAGCAGACGGCTGAGCATTTCGCTGGCCGGCACCGTAACAGCGTCCAGCGCCAAGGCGTTGAGCGCGGCAATCAGCACAGGAATGAGCACCAGCGTGTAGACGATCGCGCCCACGACTCCGGAGAGCTGGCGGTTACCGAGTGCGCGCCCCAATCCGGCCGACTCTCCGACCTTGTCCAGGCCGGCCGCAGCCAAGAGGCTCGAAACGACTCGCTGCAGGATCCGGGCGATGAACCAACCAATGAGGAAGATGAGCGACGCGCCCAGGATCTGGGGCAGGAAGTTCAGGAGCTTGTGAGTCAGATCCTGAACCGGCTGCAACAGGCCCTCCAGGCCCATGACCCCGAGAATCGCCGGAGCGAAGAATAGGAAGGTCAGCCAGTAGGCTGCCTCAGAAAGAGACTTCGAGACCGGGACCGTCTTGTCGTCCTCGACACGCTCACCGAGCTTCTGATCGATGCCACTGGCGCCGAGCCCCCGGGCCACCACGGCACGAAGTAGCGCGGCCACCACCCAGGCCACCAGGAAGAGCGCAGCCGCCGCCAACAGATTGGTACCGACCGCGACGACGCGATCCAGGATTCCGCTCATCGGCTCGGTGACCAGAGTCAGGCCCAAAACCTGAAAACACCCCACCAGCACGACGATCATCAGTATGTAGTAGACGGCTTGGGCAATGGCGTTGCCCCAGTTGACATCGCTCTTGGTGTCTCCGGACAGCCACCGGCCCAACTTGTCATCGAGGCTGGTCTTCTCCAGCAGCCGCCGAACTCCACTCGAAATCAGTCGGGCGACGACCCAACCCACGATGAGAACGGCCAAAGCTCCGAGCACGCTCGGCAGGTACTGCCCCAACGTCCCCAAGACTTGTTCACGGAAGTGATCCACGGCTTGCCTCCTTTGTTAGATTTCGACGCGCAAAGACCTTACCGCCTTCCGCGTCGAGCCGCAGCGACCAATCTGATCCGGTCTGGGAACTCGCCGTGGCCCACGCCCCGCTGCCCCCTCGGCGCTGTCGACAACATGAGCTGCCCCTAAGTCACAGGTCAGACAAGGTTTTGCGTCGAGATTGGGGGGAAGATCGGCTTGGCACCTCCGGCGGAAGGCCGAAACCGGTGGACCGACCAGCTAGCAGAGGCCGGGCGACCTTCGACCGAGGCAGCTCGAGATCGAACAGGACATCCAGACCGATTGATCTGCTACGATCCAAGCGCTTGACTGGGCGCAAGAAAGGTTGCCGTTTCGTATAAGAATGTCAGTGACTGTGGACACAACCGCTGTGTCCCTAAAGACAACCGAGAGAAAAAACTGGACCGGCGGCGGTCCCGCCTCTAATAGTCCGGTCGGAGTCGAATCGTATCGGCACCTGCCATAGGACGAAGACAGGGCCCATGAATCGTCGCTTTCCAAAAATCGATCCTTCAGACACGGACGAGGTCCTGGTCGAGAAGGCCCAGAACGCGGTGGAGGGAGACATGCGGGCCTTTGAAGCTTTGGTTGAACGCCACCAGGGCCACGTGACCTCGAACTGCCGATCCCTGTCGGGGTCCGAGACCGATGCCGATGACCTGGCGCAGGAAGTCTTCGTCAAAGCCTACTTCGGTCTGAAGAAGTTCGAGGGTCGCTCGAAGTTCAAGACTTGGATCCAGCGGGTCAAGATCAATCACTGCCTCAACTTCCTGCGGAAGCGAAAGGGAAAGACGTTTCTCGACGTCGACGATCCCGTGACACAAACAGCGGATCAGCTGCAGGTCGGAGACACGGCGGACGAGCGATCCGAAGCAATGACAAACCAGGAGCTCGTACAGGAAGTACTGGCAGGCTTGCCCGACACCCTGCGCGTTCCGCTGACAATGTGCGACATGGATGGCTATGCCTACCAGGACATCGCGGACACGTTGGGTATTGGTCTCTCGGCAACGAAGATGAGGATCAAACGAGGGCGGGAGGAATTCCGTCGCCGCTTCGAACAACTGTCTGAGAACGTTGAGTTTCTCGAGACGCGCTAAACGATTGCCGTAGCTAGGACCAAGCCATGGACGAGCACCGACCCAACGACTCCTTCGACAACATCGACTACGCAAACATCGATCCCGATACGATCGACACCGGAGAACCCATCGCGGAACTCAAGACTCTGAGTGGTATCTCTTCCGTCGGTCTTCTCAGAGGGATCCGCCGAAGCGTCAACCGTCGATCCCTCGCCGCCAACACCGTAGACTTCTCACTCATGGGCGTCGGTCAGATCTTCGTTTCCTACCTTAATGTCGTTATGGAAACCGTCTTCGGGAACAGAGGCGCAGGGGACAAGAATCGATGAATGGATTCACGTTGCAGACCGCCGCTCGCGATGTCGTAGACAACCTGGTCTCAGCAGTCGGTGATTTGGCGCCGCGGATTCTGACCGCGCTCGTCGTCATCATCATCGGGTACATCTTCGCCAAGCTGACCGAGCGATTCCTCCGCGGCCTCTTGCAGAAGCTGAAGTTTGATGCCGCCATCGAGAAGGTCGGAATCCAGGATTCATTGAAGCGAATCGGGCTGCGCGGATCTCCCTCCATCGGCATTTCCCGTATCGTCTATTTTCTACTCTTCGTCCTCTTCGTTCAGAGTGCGACGCAGTCCGTCGGCCTTCACGCGATCTCGGGCGCGATCCAGTCCTTC
This sequence comes from bacterium, assembly GCA_030431975.1. Taxonomy (GTDB): domain Bacteria; phylum Eisenbacteria; class RBG-16-71-46; order CAIMUX01; family CAIMUX01; genus JACKCR01. Next base: position 169,727 of record JAUIHP010000006.1, read on the forward strand.
TTCAGTTACCTCCCGAACATCCTCGCGGCCCTGGTCGTCATCCTGCTCGGTAGTGTCATCGCCGAGTTCGCGTCCAAGACCGTCGCACAGTCGGCGCGCGAGTCCGGAATCGACTACGCGGAAACGCTGGGGCGCCTGGTCTCGGCGCTCGTCTTTTTCGTCGTTGCCATCATGGCCATCACGCAACTGCAGATCGAGACCGACATCGTCAAAGCAGTCGCGATCGTACTTCTTTCGGGAATGGCACTGGGCGGCGCGCTCACCTTCGGACTTGGGACGCGCGATATCACGCGGAACATCGTCGCCGGTTTCTACGCGCGGAAGCTCTTCGAGTCGGGACAACCCATCGAGATCGACGGAGAAAAGGGCAAGCTCATCTCGATCGCCCCGACACAGACCCTGATCGAGCAGGACGACAAGTTGGTTTCGGTGCCGAACGCCAAGTTGATGGACAGCGTCGTACGGCAGTAACGCACAAGCGCCCCTACCCTGTGTTCTGCAGCCCCCGGGCAATACCCTTGACCGTCACGAACAACGCGGAGAGTAGGCGGTCATCGGTCCGCTCGGTCGCCCGCCACTTTCTGAGCAGGTGCACCTGCGTCAGGCTCATCGGGTCCACGTAGGGATTGCGCAGGAGTATGGCGCGACGAAGAACGTCGTCCGTCTCCAGCAACTCGTTCCGCTCACGCACCCTCAGAATCAGCTCGCGGGTTTGTTCGAACTCCGTCTTCATGCCCGGAAAGAGTCGTGGTCCGGTTTCCGGCGCGAGCTCTGCATAGTGCTCGGCGATTCCCAGGTCGGCCTTGGCCAGAACCATTTCGACATCGGACAGCAACGTCGCGAAGAACGCGGACGACTTGGCAAGATCGCGCAGCGTCGCGACACCGAACTCCGACTCCGCAGCAGCCAAGCCGGATCCCACACCGTACCACCCGGGAAAGACGAGCCGACTCTGCATCCAGGAGAAAACCCACGGAATCGCCCGCAAATCTTCGACGCCTTTCTGCTCGCGGCGCGACGGCGGACGCGATCCGATGTGGAGGCGTTCGATGACGTCGATTGGCGTAGCGGCCCGGAAGTACGGAATGAAATCCGGGTCCTCGTGGACCAGCGAACGGTAGGTCGATCGCGAAACCGTCGCGACGGTTCGAAAGACGGCCTCCGCCTCTTCCGAATGCGTTACAGGATGTGTCGCGTCGTTGACCGTCGCCGTTCCGACGGCCGTCCCCAGAAGCTCGAGAGTACGAAGAGTGATTCCACGAAGACCGTACTTCGCGTGGAGCACCTCCCCCTGCTCGGTCACACGCAGCCGGCCGCGAACAGTTCCCGGCGGTTGCGAAAGAACCGCGGCGTAGGGCTTGCTGCCCCCGCGACTGATGCTGCCCCCGCGGCCGTGGAACAGTCGAATCGGGATGTCTGCAGCGTCACCGACCCGAGTGAGTGCAACCTGACTTTCGTAGAGGGCCCACCGGGACGCGGCCAATCCGGAGTCCTTGCTCGAGTCCGAATAGCCGAGCATCACGTACTGCGCACCTCGACGGCCGACGTGATCCCGATAGATTTCATCACCAAAGAGGCTTTGCAGCGTCCTCGGTCCCTCTTCCAAATCGCTGACGGTTTCGAAGAGCGGAGCCACGTCCAACGGAATGATATCGCCGTCGACGAGTCCCGCCCGGCGAGCCAGGAAGAGAACCGCGAGAGCGTCATCCGGTCCACGGGCCATGCTGATGATGTAGATACCAATGGCACGCGGTCCGAACTCCTGACGCGCGCGTCGAATCGAGCGAAACACTTCGACGGTCTTCCGCGTCTCGTCACTCCAACCCGGGACATCATGGGTGGGGATGGAGTCTTTGCGTAGTTCTTCGCCGAGGATCCGTGTTCTTTCGTCGGCGTCACGGGTCGTGAAGTCAGGATCACCGAGAACTTCACCGACTGCGCGGCGATGGACCCAGGAGCCCTGACGCACGTCGAGTGTGGCCAGGTGGAAACCGAAGGCTTGCACACGACGGAGGAAGCGGACGACATGAAACCGTCCAGCCCGTGCGCCGCGCTCTGCGCGAAGGTTCTCGTCGATGAGCGTAAGGTCGGCGATCAGTTCTTCCGGGTTTCCATAGGCTCCGTCTTCGCCCGCACTCCGCGCGGTCCGGCGCAGACGTTCCGAGATCAGGCGAAGGAAATGCCGGTAGGGCATCTCACGAATCGCCGGCGGTACGCCGCCTGCGTCCAGTTGTTCTTCGACCTCGGCAATTCGCTCTTCAATCTGCGGTGAAACAACGACAAGCTCGCGAGACTGCGTCAGTCGCTCGGCCAACTGGTACGCTTCCCGCCGGTAGCGGTCGAGAATGATCTCCCGCTGTCTCCGTAGGGTGGACAGCATCGTCTCCGGTCCGACATTGGGATTGCCGTCCATGTCGCCACCGACCCACGAACCGAAACGTACAAATCGGGAGAGGTCGAGTAGACGTCCGGAGAACCGCAGGATTCGGCTGGTGGCGTTACGGGACTTTCGGAGTTCCCGTTCTTCCTCGGTCGGCTCCTCAACCTTGGCGGCAATCAACGAATCCGCTGTCGGGAAGTCCATATCGGCAATCTGCGGCGAGGGATAGACCCGCTCCAGAGCGAGTTCGATCTCTTCACAGAAGCGCGGAAGCACGGCATAGATCGCTTCGGTCAGATAAAAGGCGATCTGTTCGACTTCGTCCGACACCGCCGGCCGGTCGGGCAGATTCTCATCGGTCTGCCAAAACGTCGCGATCTCGGTGACGATCCGGTCGCGAATGGAGATATCGTCTTCGCTGGTTTGCTCCAGGCCGCCGAGCGCATCGATCAAGGCTCGCGCAATGCGCTGCTCCTTGCGAAGGATCTCGGGACGTACCGCTTCGGTCGGGTGAGCCGTAAACACCGGTTCGATTCGTATCGATTCGAGAAGTTCAACGATCGCGTCCCGTGTCTGTCCCTCTTCCGCCAGTCCCTCGAAGAACGTTCGGAAGGAGCCACGTTGCGCCTGACTGGACGGTTGGCGATAGGACCGGCGGCGACGAATTCGGTGGATACGTTCCGCCTGGTTGACCAGCGAGAAGTAGGTCGAGAAGGCGCGGGCCAACCGCTGCAGCCGGTCCGTGTCCATGTCTTCGATGCGATCCCGCAGTTGCTGCTCGGCCGCTTCGTCGCCGGATCGTCGTGCGATCGCGTCCCGCCGCGCCGTCTCCACGTCCTCGTAGAAATCGCGCCCTTCCTGCTCGATGAGAACCTCACCCAGAAGTGCGCCGAGAATCCGAACTTCCTCGCGAAGTGGAATGTCCTTGTCCGGAAAACGAAGGTGCTCTTTGTTCGTCGCCATACCCTCAGTCCACCAGGTAGTACTCGACCGTGGTCACGACACGAACCTTCTTGATGTGGCGCGTCTGATAGTCACGGTCATTGATGGAAAAGAGCCCCTGGCTGGCCTGCCGGATTTTCCCGAGTGAACTCCCCGAGTCCGCCGCGAATTTCTCCGCGACCTCGCGCGCGTTGCGGGTCGCCTCCTCCACCATTTCCGGTTTGAGTTCGTTCAGCCCTTCGAAGAGAAACTGCGGACGGGAGCCGTGATCGTCGCCGGAAACGGCGACACCCAGCCTGGCCAGTCGACTCATCTTGCTCATCGTCTCACGCACCCGATCGACCGATGAGGTGTAGACCGTGATCGCCGAGGAACCCTGATACCGGAACTCGATGTTCTGGGACCCACCGTATCTTTGGGCTTTGAGATCGTTCACGGAGGGAGCACCCACGGAGATCTCATCCGCAGTGAAACCCTCTTCTTCCAGAAACTCGAGAATGATGTCGTTCTTGGATTGGATGGCCGTGGAGAGACGCTCCAGGTCGTTGCTGGCCTCGTTGAAACTGATCGGCCAGATGGCGATGTCCGCGTTGACCTCTCTTTCGGATAGCCCTTTGACCGTGACGCTACGATCCAAAGCCCGGTTTGCGTTCACCGCGTTGACCATGGACCGGCCGAGGAACCCCAGCCCCAGGGCCAGAAGTAAGCCGACGGCCAGAGCCGCCGGGAATGAGTTGCGCATGACTTCCCTTTCTTGCCCGAACAAAGCGCCCCGAGAGGTGTCCGGAATCGCCCGGAGGTACCACGATGTCATCCGGAGTTGTCCGCCGGTCCCCGGAGTTGTCCGCCGGACCCCGGAGTTGTGCGGACTCATCCGGCGGAACCCAGAGATCCCGCGGTTGCCGGAGGTTTCCAGCGATATCCGGGCCGGTCTGCCCGGTCGTCCGAACGCGCCCAGGTTCGGGAATCACCATACACGGATGTTCGCCGACTCGCTATCTTCGCAACGGGTGGCGCCTCGATTCCTTGAGCGACGGGGCCATCCCGTTTAAGGTGAGTACTTCAGTCACCACCGTGGAGGTAACGTTCCAACGTGTTCTACGACGAGATCGAGGACAAGCAGCGCGCCTTTATCGAAGAGCAGAAGATGTTCTTTGTCGCCACTGCTCACGTGAGCGGCCGCATCAACCTGTCGCCGAAGGGGCTGGACTGTTTTCGCGTCCTCTCTTCGAAGCGGGTACTCTATGCCGACTACACCGGCAGCGGCAACGAGACGGCAGCGCATCTGCGGGCGGACGGCCGCATCACTTTCATGTTTTGCAGCTATGAACGAAATCCACTGATCCTTCGCCTCTACGGAACCGGCCGCTACGTGCGACCCGAAGACCCGGGGTTCGACGAGATGGCACGGGACATCTCTCCCCACTGGTCCGTCCGTCAGCTCATCGTCGCCGACATCACCTCCGTTCAGACCTCATGCGGATTTGGGGTACCGATGTATGACTTCGTCGGTGAGAGAGACACGTTGATTCAGGCCTCCGACAAGAAGGGACGGGAAGGGATCGAATCCTACTGGTACGAGAAGAACTCCCGATCCATCGACGGCCTCCCCACCAGTATCGAACCGGCGCGCGAATGAGTTCCAAGAAACCGTTCGAACTCGAGATCCGGGAGATGACTGACGACGATCGAGTCACCGTCGCAGAGCTCAGCGTCCATGTCGACCAGGCTCCCTGGGTTCCGCCGATCACCGAATCGCTTCAACTGCTCGACCGAACCGACGAGGTTCAGGGCGTGCTTTTCGAAGTCGATGGCACGGTCGTTGGGTTCTGTCTCGTCACCGACAGTCAAAGCGAGACGGCCAGCATCGGTGGATTCCTCATTGGCGCCCAGTATCAAGGCAACGGCTACGGCAGCGTCGCGGTCGGTAAGGTCTGTGCTTTCATTTTTGAAGGTCACCCCAAGGTGAACACGATTCTCTTGACCGTGCGGGAAGGGAACGAGGCTGCCCGGCGCCTGTACGAGCGGGCAGGGTTCGAGACGACGGAGACGTACCATCACGGAGAGCGGGTCTTTGCACTCGACAAGTCCGTGTGGGCCCGGCGGCAGGGAGATCGCTAGTAGGCGGTCACCCGGCCATGTCGTCTCTGTGAAGCATCCGCTCCTCGTAGTCTATCGCGTGCACAAATCCCAGCGACTCATACAGCCGGATGGCGGCTTCATTGTTTCTGGCAACGTTGAGGCCGACGTGATCGCAGTCCTCCAGAAGGTCGAGACAGAGCCGCGCACACAGTGACCGGCCGACTCCCTGGCCGCGCACCTTCGGGTGTGTGGTCACATTTCCGAGGACGCCGACCCGTTCCGCCTTGGAGTAGACATGGATCCCGGCGACTCCGAGTAGCGATTCCCCCTCACGCCAACCGAAGTACTTCCCGGTTTCCAGCATTCGCGGATCAAAAGCATTGTCCGGATAGGACTCGCGGTAGAGCACTTCCAGCGCAGGAAGGTCTGAGAGTTGGAGACGCGAGACCCGGTCGGCGCGTTCCGGGCTTTCCTTCGTCCACTGTTGTTCGAGTTCACTGCGTGACTTGCCTGCATCGGGGAGGTACATCTTCTGGTACTCGCCGAAGGTTTCCGAAACGTAGACGTCTTCGATTCCATCGATGAATCCCGGGCAGATGTGCGCGTAGAGACGGTCGGGCAACTTTGGGCCGACCTGCCGTAGGAGCTCTGCCCCCAAGTCCCGATCCCGCCCAAAGCACAGCAGGACGACGAAACCGGGCGCTTGATAGAGCAGGGCCAGAACGGACAGATCTCCCCGGTCTTCCAGTCCCCACCACGTCGTCGAGGGCCAAAAGAAAGGATCCAGGTCTCCCAGCTCATAGAGATGGATCGATGGATCTTTGAGCACGAAGTCTCGAATCCGGTCCGGGTCACGTGTCTCGATCAGGTTCATACGCTCCGTTTCGCTGCTTGGCGGACGATCCAAGACTGCAGGTCCGAAAACAGCCAGCCGACTGTGCCGGCTCGTGGCATCATACGTCTCATGCAAGGATCGAAGAAAAGGAATGCGGTCGGCAAAGAACGCGCCGCCGCCTCGCGGCGCCGAGCTATGAAGGGCGCGACGGGATCCAAAAGCACGCAACCGAACCCGAGCGCTATCGTCAAGAAGGGCGCAGCCCGTTTCGAGCCCGCTCTCACGACACCGAGTTCGTCGGAGGTTGGCTCCGCGGTCGGTCAAGGGCCGACGGTTGACGGAGACCGTTGTTACGCGGCACTTCTCGCTCGGGACGCGCGCTTTGACGGCCGCTTCTTCACCGCGGTTCACACGACCGGGATCTACTGCCGTCCGATCTGCCCGGCGAAGACGCCGAAGAAGCAGAATGTCACCTTCTACCTGTGTCCGGCCGCAGCCGAAGCCGCCGGGTTCCGGCCGTGTCTTCGGTGCCGGCCCGACTCCGCACCCGGATCTCCCGAGTGGAGAGGCACGAGTTCGAGCGTTTCCCGCGCGCTCCGCCTGATCGACGAAGGCACACTGGAGGACGGCGGCGTCCCCCGTTTGGCCGAACGACTCGGGATCGGCGAACGACATCTTCATCGCCTGTTTCTCAAACACCTCGGCGCGTCTCCTGTCGCGGTCGGACAAAGTCGACGTGCACACATGGCACGGCAGCTTCTGGAAACCAGCCGTTCGACCGTGGCCGAGATTGCGTTCGCGTCCGGCTTCGGAAGCGTCCGCCGTTTCAATGATGTGTTTCGCAGAACCTTCGGCCGGACACCCAGCGAACTGCGCGGACCTGCCGTAGAGTCTCCCTTGGGTACCCACCTGCGCATCCGCGTGCGGCCTCCCTACGACTGGAACACGTTGACCGCATTCCTCGAGCCCCGTTGTCTTCCCGGAATCGAAAGTGTTTCCGAAGGGCGATATGTTCGGAACGTGCAGACGCCCGAAGGCGAGCGCGGCCGCATTGAAGTCAGCTTCGACGAGAAGCAGCACTGTTTGGAAGTGGCTACAGACTTGTCTCCCAGCCTGTCGCTGATGGGATGGATGTCGCGCGTCCAGGACCTTTTCGATACGCAAACGGAGACCGAAGCGGTCGAGGCTCACCTTCGGGGAACTGAGTACGACCGGCTCTTTCGACTGGGACGTGGAGTTCGAGTTCATGGAGCGTGGAACGGCTTTGAACTCGCCGTTCGTGCCATCCTCGGGCAGCAGATTACGGTCGCCGGTGCGACCACTCTCGCCCGCCGACTCATCGAACGGTGCGGGGGCTCGCTGCGCCCGGAAGCCGTGGCCGAGGCCGACCTCACCGCCTTTGGGATGCCGACAAAGCGCGTGGAGACGCTACAGCGACTCGCCGCGCACGTCGCGGCCGGCGAGATCGTGTTGGAACCTTGGACAGACCCGGAGGAAACGCGGATGCGGTTGGCCGAGATTCCCGGAATCGGTCCATGGACCGTGGAATACATCGCCCTGCGAGCGCTCCGCGATCCCGATGCGTTCCCGGCGTCCGACCTCGGCCTTCGCAAGGCGCTCGGCAACGGAACCGCATTGCCGACGAAAGAGGTCGAACGAATCGCCGAAGCCTGGCGTCCCTGGCGCGCCTATGCCGCGCAGCACCTTTGGCTCTCTCTCGAATGAAGAGGAAGGAGCGACCCATGTCCGATACCCATCGAGTTCTGCCGACGCCGATCGGCCCGCTTTGCCTAGTCGGGGAGGGTGGGAGCGAAACGCTGCACGCCATCCTGTTTCCGCGCGGGGACGGAGAGCCGCAGGTTCCAGCCAACACCGCCGAGTCGGCGAGTGCATTTTCCACGGCCGCTCGTCAGCTTGAGGAGTACTTCGCCGGCAAGCGGAGGACGTTCGAGCTTTCGTTGGATCCACAAGGTACCGAGTTTCAACGGAAAGTATGGACACAGCTCTCGCGCATTCCGTTCGGGGAGACGATTTCCTACCGCGTGTTGGCGCAGCGTGTCGGGAACGCCAACGCGTCCAGGGCAGTGGGTGCCGCCAACGGGAAGAATCCGATTCCGATCGTCATTCCGTGTCATCGCGTCATTGCGAGCGACGGGTCCTTGGCAGGGTTTGCCGGAGGCTTGGCTGCGAAGGAGAGGCTCCTGGCGCACGAAGGTGTGTTCATTGCGAACCCGGAGAGTCAGACCTCGCTGTTGCCGGAGTGAGGTCCTACGGATTCACAAGCTGCAGCGATAGAGTCACACCTGTTCAGCCTCCTCACCGCTCCTCGTCCGGCTTAACAACGAGCGTCCACGTGGGCAGACCTTGACCGTTCTCGTAGGCCACGGCCCCAATGATCTCTACGGCGGATTCTTCATCGACGTCTGGAGTCTCCAGAACGAGATTCGTGTAGATGCTGTCGAAATCCGGCGCGTCGATCGGCCGGTGGATCACGATCAGGCTATCCGTCTCGACAATTCTCGCTTCGGGACTGCTGACACTGAGCGGCCGTAACATCCGCGGAGGTTCCCACGACGGAACGCGTCGGTCCGGCCAGGTGTATCGGCGCATCGCAGCGTAGTTACCGAAGGCAATCCAACGGACTTCCGGCGACATCCGAACGGTCACTTCCACCTGGGCGGCTTCCGGAAGAGTGATGGAATCGTGCTCGATCCAGACGTCACGGCGGTCGCCGTTCGTTAGGATCAAGTCGCCTTCCGACATCGGACTTTCGGCAGGTCGGGCGGGCGGATAGAGGTATCCCGCCCACTCCTCATTCGCCTGAAGCTCAATGACCCTCGGCTCAGCGGGCTCGATCGCACGGACCACCATCGTTGATCGCGCTGGTGACGACCACAGGGCGATGAACGGACCATACAGCTTGTTCATGCCGCTGAATCTTGCGGTCCGAATCCGGAGCGAGAGCGAATCGTCGCCGCCGTTGACGATGATGTAGAACGGTTGCCCATCTCGCCAGAACTCCTGCATTGACAGGCCAGGCTGGCGAATGCTCATGGGAAACGTGTGTGCCGACGCGGACCCTGTTAGGACAGCCGTGATGAGAAGGCACAACAGGATCGGGCGTCTACAACTCATCTCAATCATTCGCGGCCAGTCGCCATGGTTTTGGGGAACACTCTGACATTGGAGACCCGCTGCCGAAGGCCGCCAAATGCCTCATTGATCTAGACCCTGACAGATTCCCACTCCACCGTTCAAAGTGAGAACCATCGGCTGACCTTGATAAGGAAGATATTGTGCGGATGGATCTCGAACAGGTCTGACACGTCGTCGCGGAGCGAAAAGTCGCCGTTGGATGAGAAGCCGGTCCGACCCTGCGACCACACGAGGTAGAGCAGAGAGCCGGGACTAAACTCCCACCGGGCCACCAGGTTCGAATTGAAGTCCCGGAAGTTGAAGTCCGGATCGAAAAAGACATAGTCAGGATCTGTTCCGCCGGTCTCCCGCACCTCGTAGCGCCCGTCGACCAAACGAATCTGCTCGCCGTCCAACCGAAGGATCCGGTCTTCGACATCGTCGGCACGGGGATCGCGGATTCGCTTGAACTCCGAGTACTTCCCCGCCGAGACGAACGGCTGCGCATAGAATTGGATGGAAAGGTCCGGGGTCGCGGCATAGTCCAACCGGACCGTCATCACTGCGGTGTTCTGTTCCAGACGACCAAGGACGTACCGTGCCTCCCCCGCGTCACTGCCCGCTTGGGCGGTGGCACGCGTCACCCACTGGAGTTCGGGCTCGGCCCGGGAAACCGAGGGATTCAGAGTCACCCGAAGCACGTCGTTGGGCCGAAAGCCGAGATCGATCCAGGCCTCCTGGTCCTGTCCCGTGTCCTCGTCACGCCACCGCCCGAAGGCGCCGACCTCGAAGAAGAAGCGGCGGCGATCGTCGGAGCGAACCCACGCGTCGAGTGACCAGATCCCCGGCCATTCAGACGATGGTCCTCCGCGAAGCTCGTGGTGCGATAGGAAAGGGAAGTCCCGGGTGATGCTGGCACCGGTCGACCAGTTGCTGCGAAATGTCAGGTTCGCATTCGTGTTCACCGAGTTCGAAGTATTCGTCCCGTGGAAATCGTAGTTCGTCCATTGGTTGAAATTCCAACGGATGTGGCGGAAAGCGGAGACGGGTTTTTGACTGCGGAAACCGACCCAGCTGAACTGGTTGATCTCGTCGCTCCGTCGAAGAAAGCCGAGGTCGTTGGTTTCGAATCCGGGAGAACGCCAGGCGACTCCCGTTTCGTAGAGCACCGAACTGTTCCCGCTGCGGCCTCCACGAACGGATCCGGCGATGCCGGAGAGGGATGTCCGTGTCGAGTCGACGGAAACATGAGAGGCATCCGGGCGCTGGTAGAAGCGGGCGGGGGCGGTCTGTGTCCGTAGGATGGCGCGCTCATCCCCCCGAACCTGGCTGAAGGCCACCGTGCCCGACAGATGATAGGTGCGATCATTCCACGTGTGCCGACCGTCCACGCCGCCGGAGTACGCTGCGCTGTGCAAGAACTCCAACTCTTCGTCGTCGATGCTGCGATTGACGGCCGTGAACATGGCACCGAGAGACGATTGACCTTCCCGGAAGTCTTTTGCCGTTCGGCCGACGAAGTAGTTGGTCAGCGGCTCGACGACTTCTTTGCGCCGGGCTCCATCGAAATCGAGTTCGGCCTTCTCCTCCGCCGTGACGCTCTCCATGAGTCCGATCGACCAGCCGTTCTTCGTCTTGCCGGTGAGCTTGGCCGCGCCAAGAATGCTCGTGTTCTCGGGAACTTCAACGTACTCGCCTGGGATGGCATCCGGAAAATGGCCAGGAGAACGACCGATGCGCCGGGAGTAGAACAGCCGGTCGCTCGTGAAGCTGCCCCCCGCGTTGTTGCGAGCCAGTCGGAAGTCGAGAATGTTGCTGCCCTCGATAAAAAAGGGGCGCCGCTCGCTGAAGAACGTCTCGAAGGCGGAAAGGTTGACCTCGGAGGGGTCCGCTTCGACCTGACCGAAGTCCGGGTTGATCGTGAAGTTGACCGTGAGGTCGCTGGTCAAACCGACCTTCCCGTCCAGGCCCAGCGATACGCTCTCGTCGCTGCCCGTGGCGAAGGGATTGTCCCCGTCCTGGGCGAAGCGTTCAGCCTGCGCGGAAGCATAGGGAAGCAGTTCGATTTGCCTCTGCGGCCGCAGCCCTTCGATTCCGTGAAGCTCTCCGAATGAACTGACCCATCCCGGTGCATCGCTGGGGACAAGCTGCCACGTCGAACGTTCTTCCTTGCGATAGAGGCGCCTCGTCGACTGAATGCCCCAAACCTGCTGATGGTCGTCACCGAAACGGAGCTGGCTCAGCGGGATCTTCATCTCGGCGGTCCAGCCCTCATCGTCAACGTTCGTCTCCGCAAACCAGACGGGATCCCAGGTCGAATCCCAGTTGTCACCGTCCTGGGAGACGAACTCGTCTCCGCGCACTCCCGAGACGGAGACCGTGAACGAAAAGGCCGTGCGGTTGTCGTTGTAGCTGTCGATGTTGATCTCGACCCAGTCACCCGGAAACCAGTCGCGCCTCGCGACCTGGCTGCTGATCTTTTCCGGCTCAGAGTCTTGGGCACGGAAGGCGACGTAGACCGCTTCGTCGTCATAAAGGATCTTCATCGACGTTTCCTGAGAAGGCGGTTCGCCGGAATGAGGATCGTTCTGGAGGTAGTCTCCGCTCCAGGGCACCGCCCGCCATGCCGGATCGTCAAGGATCCCGTCGATCCGGGGCGCGTTCGTCCCGACCCGTTCCGTCGTGTAGATGCGACGTTCCGGCGACGTCGAACCGGGTTCCGCCTGCGCTTCCGATCCTGAGTTCGATTCTTGACTCAGAACCGGTGTCGACAGAGAGGCGACGAAAGCGATCGCCGAAACCAGGATGAAGTGCGTCGTGGCTCGAGGAAACATGGATGCCTCCGGTGGATCTGAAACGGACCGGGCTCTGCGCTGAGGCCGCGCGAGGATAGCAGGACGACCCACCCTTCGAAATGACTCATGTTCTTGACCGCACATCCGCAGGCTATGAAGATATGGTCTATCGGTCCGCGCCCTTAGTGCACCGGACAAGCAGCAAGTGCCCGTGCCCGTGGCGACAGCCGCGGCCGGTCACGAATCGAAACTGGAGCCATGACCCAAACCACCCAGGAAGCCCCACGCATGTCCTCTTCTTCCATGCTCAACGAAGGCGAAATCCGCGAACTCGTCGCGACTCACGGAGCCGCCGTGAACGAAGGACGTCCCATCAAACAACTGATCGAGGACGGTGAACTCTCGAGGCTGAACGGCTGCACGGTGCTCGAGGGCAAGGTTTCCGATTCTGTTTTCGGCGACCCGCTGAAGACGTCTTCCGGTCAACCGCTGCGCCTGATGTTCCGCAACAACCGCATCTCGACGCACGATGTAAACCGGGGAGCGATTCCGTTCAAGGATCAAGTCCTGGCCTTCAACCATGATCACATGCACCGCCTGGTCCGAAACGTCCTCGGGTCTTCTCAGTTCGACGTGGACGGACTGGCACCCTCTTCCACGGTGATTCCGGCCGAGAACCTTCGTTTGATCATGCTGGAGAACGTCCTCCGCCTTTACATGGCGGAAAGTTCGACCTCGACGTCCCTGTACCAGCACTGGCTGGCCGCGAAAGAGGAAGGGAAGACGACGATCAACTATGCAGGCCATGAGCTCGACGTCACTTCCCTGGAGCCCAACGGAGTTCTCCCCTACCTCATGGACACTCCGAGCACGAAGGAGAAGGTCGACCGCACCACCGACGCCAGGTATCTCATCGAGAACGGCATCTGTACCGCGGGCCAGTACGCCCAGATCCGCAACGCTTCGCTGATGGCGTTTGGAATCGTCACCCACCACCTTTCCCAGAAGGGAATGGTTCTCGTCGACACCAAGACCGAACACGGCATCAACACGCAGGGTGAGATCGTCGCAGCCGACGAGCTGTACACCATGGACTCGTCCCGTTTTTGGAGGATCGACGACAACGGTGAACTGATGGTTCGTGACGGCAAGCCCGTGTCCTTCTCCAAGGAGTTCGCGCGCGGAATGGTGAAGGAGCAGGGCCAGCAGTTTTCGGAGGACCAGGCCAACGAGATCGCCGTGCGATATATCCAGGGCCTGCAGCATCTGACGGGTGAGGCCTTCGAGCCGGACTTGCGGCCGAGGGATCAGAGGATCGTCGAGTCGACGAACCTCATCCTCGATTCGCTCCTGTAGTCTGCAACTCAGGTCCACCGGCAACTGGCCCGCGGCAACCAGCAAGCCCCCACACCCATGGATGCTTCGACCGGCGTCTCGCGGTCGCGGGCCTCCCCGACCGATTGAGTGAATCGTGACCAGGGGGCTCGTGCGCTGCAATCCGCTACTTGATCGAACACTGAATGGCGAGGGTTGAGCTGCAACCGCCGGAGACGAACTAACGCTCCAGTCCGATGTTAGGTTGAGAACTCCCGGTATGCGGCTCGCCCCTCCTGAAACAACGTCGCCTGAAACAGCGGGTCAGACCATACGGGGTCAAAGTCAGGGTCAACGCGAGCGAGCCCGAGGTAATACGGCGTCTCGCGGATGGCGAGCCTCAGGTACCTGATGGTTCCCAGGAGATCCTGCTTCTGCGCCGCTACACAGGCGAGGTTGTAGTTCACGACACCACCCATCGATTCATCTTGAAGTTCAAAGAAGGCGCTCTCTGCTTCGTGGATCCGTCGCTTCTTCAAGAGCGCCAGTGCTCTGTCCTTTCGAAGATCGAAGGATTCAGGGTGTAGGGCTAGCCCTTCCTCAGCCACCTCAAGCATCCGATCGTAGCTCTCGTCAGCATCGTGCGTGTCGACGGCTGACTCACCATCGAGAAACCAAGTATCACTCAAAAGGTGGAACACGACCTCCTCGTGGAACCCAGACGCAATGCAGCTATCGAGGGCGGCAATCGCGCCGCGAAAGTCACCGCTGCTATGTAGTCGCTGGGCCTCGCGAAGTGACTTGCTCGATGGGATAGCCTTGCGTCGGGGCGTGGCCCGCGTAACGTTTCGCGTCTGACGAAGAGGAGCGCCTGTGAGTACTCGCTTCTGAAGTTTGGTGCGGTGGTCACTGTGTTCGCGATGAAGAACGGAGAAGACTGCCTCGTCGAGTGCATCGACGATCCGCGCAGTTAGACTCGGACCAAGCGTACGCGCTTTCATCTCCGTGGCCTGCAGGTGCCGGATCATACTCGGAAGATCACGAGCATTCTGCACGACCAGGATCAAGGGCTTACCAAGTGCATGTGCTTCGCCCACTTCGACCAAAACGTTCGGATTGCTTCCGTCCAGAAACGCAACGACAGCGTTCGAATAGGCAATGCTCCCTTCGATCTGAGGCAGCCACTCGCCATGGCGAACCACGCGGTACGTGACTGCCTGCAACCGTCCAAAGGCACGCTCAATCGCATTGGAAAGCGGACCCTCGACATACTCGGTGTATCGCTTTTGGGCTGGCAACGACACGAAGATCGTCCGAGCTAGATGTCGTTCTGATGGTTGCGACCTTTGCCTAGGCATGGCAGTCTCCGTTCCTCTGGGCGGACCATCGTGCACAAATCTGCGCAAATCGGAACTAGCGACTCACTCACGAGACTTCGACCTAACGTCTTTCCGGGTTCAGCTGCAGCCCGACCCCGAAGGGGGATTGGCGCGAAGCTTTGAAGAAGCGGCGTGACAAGAGGGTCTGTCAGCTGCAACCCCTGTTTAGATTGAAGAAACCTATTCACCTGGCACCTTGTAGCCAGCGAGTCCACGAAGATACTCGTAGGCCGTCAGGACCATACGTTCTAAATCTAGCTTCCACTCCGCCTGGTTCTCCTCAAAGTACGGCTCCCGCGGCAGGTGGAGGATTGCCCCGATCTGACCATAAAGCTTCCCCAGGTCGGAGACATCCTTGTCCGTTAATTGGATGCCGAGTGACTCGGACGCGTACGAAAGGTACGAAGGATCCAGCGCTGAAAGAGCACGATGGAAATCCTTCGGCCTGTAGATTTGAAAGTCCCTTCGCTCGGGCTGCCAGTCCCTGAGTGATAGCAGGATCTCGAAGAACAAGCCTTCGATGCAGAACCGCAATTCTAGGGCGCAATAGAAGTAGAGGTGCGTATCCGCAGAGACCGTCAAGTCGTTCAGATGAGACCACACCCTATCGAGGATCGCCTCGCGATCCATCCACACGTCCTCCAGAGGCGGGAACGGAGACGGGTTCACATTCTTGTTTGTCAATCTAACGTCTCTGGGGTTCAGCTGCGACCCGGCCCCGTAGGGGCCTTGGCGCGTCACTTGGCACAAGTGGCGTGACAAGAGGGATCGTCAGCTGCAACCCTTTGTGAGAACGCTTCGACGGTAAAGTGTTCACGGTACTGCACTCGTAGTTGCGTTGACCCAATCGCGGAGAGCCTGCTCCCCCATCTGCACATTCGCTGGCGGGGCCAGAGGAAGATGACTGCCATCCTTAATGGCCGCGCCGGCAGTGCCCTCCTTGAAACAGGATGACGAGTGGGTATCCAATGTAAAGGCAGAAAGTGTTATTCCCTTGGATAGGACGAAGGAGCGGAAGAAGTGAAGCGCGGGCACGACGCAGTTCAGCCAGTCCTCGAAATCGTCGTCGTGCGCGAAAGCAGGATATCGGAAGGTAGAGCCGCCGATATGTTCCCAGCCGAATCGTTCAAAGGCCGATCGAATCCTGGTACGGTCGTTTCGGTCGAGGTCGGTCACATCGTATGTTGCTGTAATCGGCATTTCCTTGACTCTCCTTGCGCGTCGTTCTAACACGCTCTTCAGCCGAACCCCTTACTTCTTCTTCGCCTGATTCGCCACAGAATCAATCGCCTTCGCAATCTCGTCCGGATCCCCCAGGTACCGATGCCGGATCGGCTTCAGATCCGCATCCAACTCATAGACCAACGGAACTCCTGTCGGAATGTTGAGCCCGACGATGTCCTCATCACTGATCCCGTCCAGATGCTTGACCAACGCCCGAAGACTGTTTCCATGCGCGGTAATGAGCACCCGCTTCCCCGAACGGATGACGGGTCCGATCTCTTCTTCCCAAACCGGAAGAAACCGCTCGACGACGTCCTTCAAACACTCACTGGCGGGCTGCGCTTCAGGGCCGAGGTCGGCGTAGCGTGGATCGAACTTGGGATGCCTCTCGTCAGTCGGCTCGAGCGCCGGTGGCGGCGTTGCGTAGGAGCGCCGCCAAACCAGGACCTGTTCGTCGCCGTACTTCTCGGCGGTTTCGGCCTTGTTCAACCCGGCGAGGGCTCCGTAGTGCCGTTC
Organism: bacterium; assembly: GCA_030431975.1. GTDB lineage: Bacteria > Eisenbacteria > RBG-16-71-46 > CAIMUX01 > CAIMUX01 > JACKCR01. The sequence goes on from JAUIHP010000006.1 coordinate 186,329, forward strand.
ATTCAGGCGCCAGCGACGAACGACCGGGATCCACATGAGATCCATCTCATCGAGGGTCATCCATAGCGTGCGAATGGCCCGCTTCAGCAACGACGTGTAGGCGATGTCGAAGCTGAGCCCTTCCGCTTTCAGGAGTTCACCGGCGGTCTTCGCCTCGGCGCGCCCTTTGTCCGTCAGGTCGACATCGACCCATCCGGTAAAACGGTTCTGCTGGTTCCAAACGCTCTGGCCGTGGCGCAAGAGAACGACGGTGTACATTCATGCCTCCCGGATCTTCGTACGCGCGGGATCGCGGTACCGACTGCTGGATTCGCTTCGATGTTACATCACCGCAATGGAACGTGCTCAGCGACAATAGGGCGCTCGCACTTTCCCCGCTCCAGCCTGGAAACGGGTGGCGCGCCTGGGAACCACGGGAACGCACAGGGAACGCACGGCAACCGCTCGGATCATCTCGGCCCAACTCGACTTCGACTCTTCGGGGAACGCTCCCTGTGACGACGCAAGAGGCCGACGCTAGTCGTGGGCGTAGCCGCCGCCTCCGCCGGACCGGGGACGGGGCTGCCTTTCCCGCGCCTCGTTGACCCGGACGGACCGGCCTCCGAACGGGCTACCGTTCAACGCCTCGATGGCTTTGTGCGCTTCCTCGTCGTTGGGCATTTCGACGAAGCCGAATCCTTTGGAACGGCCTGTGTCTCGGTCGAGAATGACGCGGGCGGACGACACTTCACCGTGCACCTCGAAGACTTCGCGGAGTTCACCATCGTCCGTCGTGTATGGAAGATTGCCAATGTAGATATTCATCGGTCAGCTCGGTTCTGCGCCGCTGGCGAATCGACGGTTCCGGGCGTGGCGCCAGTCCCGCAACCGTTCCCTCTCTACGGATCGGGGACTCAACGTCAATTCTCGCCAACGAGTCGCACGCACCGTCCGACACCGCGGGAATCACAACGACGGTCGAATCCCCCTCAACGAGTGTCCGCCCGGCGACGGCTCTCAGTCCAGTGTGGAAATCGATCGTGTCAAAGAAGAACAAGTGACGTTTGGCGTCCGTCGATGTACTTCATGCCTTCCGGTCCAAGATAGGCGTCTTCCTCGAGCATGATGAGAACGTCGCGACCCCACTCGGAAACGTGGCACTGCGTGTTCAGTTCGATCGACCAGGCCGTGTCAGCCCAAACGCGATAGTCTCCCGAGCCCGAGACTCCGTCCTGTTGATCCCACAGACCAACCGTGGCTCCGGCGGCGTGTCCGTGCACGCCGAGCGGATGCGTGTAGATGCTCGGCCGAAGCCCGGCCTCCATCGCCCGCCTGCGTGCGGCGGCCAGCACCTCGTTTCCCGTTCGACCGGGATGGAACTCTTCGAGCAGCAGATCCTGAACGCGATTGCACGCCGACATGGCTGCCCGGAGCCCCTCGGGAGCTTCCGACTCTCCCGGCAACAAGACGTAGGCGTGCTGCTGTGTGTCGGTGTGCAGCCCCATGTAGACGATCCCAAGATCGACATGAACGAGGTCGCCGGGCTGGATGACCTCCTCTTTATGCTTGTCCTGGAAGGCGCGGTCTTTGTCGGCGGGAAGCGCTCGCTGCAACTCCACGGTGGGATGAAACCAGGCATGGAATCCGAGCGCCCGGATCTTTTCCCGGTACCACCAGACGAGATCGGCCGTCGTCGTCTTGCCGGGCATGATGACTTCGCGGCTCAATCCTTCGTGGATGATCTCCCGGGCCAGACGGCAGAGCCCGGGATAGACCTCCATCTCCTCGGGAATTCGTGTCTCCAACCAACCGACGGCGAGGGGTTCGGCGGAAACGACCCGGCTTTCGAGATATCCGGACGGCAACGCGGCGAACAGGTCGTCGCGATCGGTCGCGGCCAAACCGTCGGCGTGGGCGAAGCTCTTCGACATGTTGACGGCGATGTTCTTGGGATCCTGTTCGCGGATGACGCGGGCCAGACAGGCCCACTGATCGGGCTCGACTGCGGGATCCCAGGCAGCTTCGAAGAAGTCTCCCACGGCGTACCGGGCAACGGCGGTCCGAGTCACCTCGCCGTCGCCCCTGCGCGAGAAAACCAGGATCGTGCGTCGCCGCGCCGAGAGCCATTCGGTCGGAGCCATCGTCGCAAAGACAGGGTCTTCGTTGTACTCGCGCGCGATGATGATCCACATCGCGATGTCCGCCCGTTCCATGAGCCTGGGAACGACGGTGTTCAGGCGGGTTCGAATCCATTCGTTGCGAAGCTGCGCCTGCTCGCGCAACGGAAGCGGCTTCAGCCGGGAAACGTCGGGGAATCCATGAAGTGCCATACCGCGAAGTCTATCGAGACTCACGACGAAGGGCACGCTCAAAGCCGGACTCGGACGATTCACGAAGGAATTCTGCGGGGACGACCTTGACGCGGAGTCCACCCGAAAACCCGGCGCCCAAAGAGACCGAAAGGGCTGCTATTCTTTATGGTTCCGCGCCTCGAGGCTTCGACTGCTTGTGATGGTCGTAGCCCTTTCGTGAACTTCGCGAGTAGACCAGGCCGGGAATCCGACGGGAGCGTCCGAATCAAATGAGCCTCTGGAGTGAAAGCCTGGAACGCAGAGTTCCTCAGTACGTCGGCGGCTATCTCGTCGGCGCCTGGGGCCTTTTGCAATTCATCATCTTCATCGAGTCCCGGTACCGGCTGGCCGGCAACCTCGTCGAGCTGGTCGGCGGCATTCTTGTCCTTCTGTTCCCGTCGATCGTGATGCTGGCCTGGTCGCATGGAAGACCGGGCAAAGACAAGTGGACCCGCACCCAGGGCTGGACGACAGCAGTCAACCTCTTCATCGCCGCGGTCGTCGTCTTCGTCTTCTTTCGCGGAAAGGAACTCGGGGCGGTCACTCAAACGATCGAAGTGACGGATGAAAACGGGGAAACGATTGCGCGTGAAGTCCCCAAGGCGGACGTCGTTCAGCGACTGACGATCTTCCCCTTCGTCAACGAGATCGGAAACGACAACGGTGCCGATACCGGAACTGATGCCGAGGGGAATCTCGACTGGATTGCGTTGGGATTTCCCGAAGTTCTTGCCGTCGACCTTTATCAAACGCCGTTTCTCGACATCAAGTCTCCGGCTCACTTCCCGGCCGACCTTCGGGACACGGACTTCGACCCTGTCGCGGGGCGGCTTCCGCGTCCCATTCAGTTGGAAACGGCCCGTCGGTTCAACACTCCATGGTTCGTCACCGGTGTGCTTTCCAAGTCCGGCCCCGACTTCGTGGCAGAGACCGAAATCCTTTCGACGACAACGGGACGCCTCAAGACGAGCTTCATCGAGAAAAGTCCGACCTTGATGGGACTGGTCGATCGGGTCTCGAAGAGACTGCGGGAAGAGAGCGAACTCCCTGCCTGGGCCGTGGAGGAAAGCGTCGACCTGCCGGTGCGGGATCTGCTGAGTGAAAATGACGAAGCGACCCGGGGTCTCTTTGAGGGGCTGCAGCTCGTCTATCTGGATCGCAAACTGGAAGAAGGTTCGCAACGAGTCGATGAGGCCGTCGCCCTCGATCCCGGCTTTGCCATGGCCCACCTTGTCCGATTCACCTTCAAGGCTCTGCTGCAGGACGGCGCCGCGGCGAACGAATCGGTGACGCTCGCCGTCGAGAATGACTACCGGCTTCCCGAACGCATGCAGTTCATGGCCCGCTCCAACTACTATTTTCGGGTCAAACAGGATCCGGACCGGGCGCGGGCGGTCGCCGAAATGTGGGCGAAGATCTATCCCTACGACATGGACGCCCAGCGCATTCTGCTGACCTTTCACTTCCTTCGCGGAGAACAGGCCGAAGCAACGGAACGTTTGAAGCGCATGGTCGAGTTGTCCCCGTCCGACCGGGAACTGACCCGCGCCCTCGGCCAGGCGCAACGGCGCGCGGGAAACCTCGACGAGGCGGCCCGTACGTTTCAGGACTACGTCGAGATGCATCCCAAGGATTGGCAGGGTTACTACCAGTTGGGAGAACTCGAACTTTCGCGAGGAAACCTGGAGGCTGCGGCAGAGCAACTCGAGAAGGCGACCCTCATCGAGACCGACAACGTGAGGATTCTCCTCGAACTTGCCGAGGTGGAAAAGAGGCAGGGTCACTACGACGAACACTTCAAACAGCTCGGGGAGGCGCTCGAAGCATCCAAGACTCCCGACGACAGCCTGGGCGTGTGGAATGAGTTCCGGGATACGCACCGACTTCTCGGCCAGTACGACACGGCGGTGCAGTACCAGGAGCAGGCGGCGGATCTGATCCGGCGCGTTTACGATCCGTCGACCCGCGCGGAGCGGACCAGTGCGTCGATGTGGCTTTACAGCGAAGCTGGACGGTTCGCGGAGGGCCGTCGACTCATGTCTGAAGCGGAGTCCCTGCTGGATCCACAGTTTCGCGCGCTCGCCTCGGCCGGAGTCGCGATCCTTGCGATCGGCGAGAGACACTTTGACGAGGCAGAAGAGCGGATCCAGAAGGTTCAGGCTCTCGGGGATCAATTCAAGTTGGCCGACCTTCAGAACTTGGCCAAGCTCCTCCGGGGCGAGTTGGCGCTGGAAGCCGGGGACCCGGCAGCCGCGGCGTCCCTGTTCGAAGAACTTCTCGAATCGACCGGCGACAGCACCACCAACCGTCGACGCCTTTCACGCTGCTACCTCGAGCTGGGACGCTATGACGACGCCCGGAAGCAAATCGACCAGGCGCTGCAAAGCTTCCCGGCCAGTCCACGAAGTCAGCTACAGTTGGCGCGAGTGCTAAAGGCCCAGGACGATGCAACCGGTGCCATCGCCGCCTTGGAGATCGCCCTGCAGGGTTGGGAGGATGCGGACGAGGGTCACGAGCAAAAGACCGAAGCCGAAGCGATGATGCGAGATCTGAAGGGCGCGCCATGACCATGATCACCGAGATCGAGGACTACTTCACAAAGGGCTGCGGCCGCTGCGAACGTTTCGACACCGCGGACTGCTCGACTCGGCAGTGGAACAAGGGTCTGGCGGAACTACGCCGCATCTGCCTGGACGCGGGGCTCGACGAAGTCGTGAAGTGGGGACACCCTTGCTACATGCACGGGGATCGCAACATCGTCATCTTCGGAGCGTTTCGAAACGACTTTCGCCTTACCTTCTTCAACGCAGCTTTGATGAAAGACCCGAAAGGCGTTCTGGAGAAGCAGGGCCCCAACACTCGACATCCCGACATGATCCGGTTCACCCGGAACGACCAGGTTTCCAAAGCGAAGGCAACGATCGTTTCATACCTGAAGGAAGCCGCTGGCTACGCGGAAAAGGGGATCAAACCGACGAAGGAGCCGGGCGAGCTCGAGTTGCCGGACGAGTTGGTCGAGGCGCTGGACGCGGACCCGGAGCTTGCGGAAGCATTTCACGCCCTGACGCCCGGCCGGCAGAAGAGCTATGTGATACAGGTGCAGTCCGCGAAGAAGCCGGAGACGCGGTTCAATCGGATCGCCAAGTACCGGGACAAGATCCTGGCCGGGAAGGGCGCCCTCGAACGATAGCGTCGACCAGTCCCGTGTCGTCGGTCAATGCGTGCCCCGCAGACCGGCGGCTACTCTTCGTCCTGCGTCGGAAAGAGGGACTCCTCGACGATAAAGGTTTGGCCGCCGAACTCGATTTCATCACCCGGACGCAGTCCACGCCCACGGCGGGTTTCGACATCTCCGTTGAGCTTCACTTCGCCGGACTGGATCCGCACTTTGGCCTCACCACCCGTTCCGACCAGCGCCTGTAACTTCAGGAACTGATCGAGTCGCAGTTTCTTCTTGGGCGTTTCCGACATCGGTCCTCACATTGGAATCGAAGGGAAAAAGAAGCGGGCGCCCGTCCTGGACGCCCACTTCGATCTCACATCCGGCTGCTCTCGTCACGCTGTTCGACGGCGTGAAGACGAGCCTGTTCGCCGGGGTTTAGAACCGCGCGAAACCAGCGATCGGCTGATAGGTCCAGTCGATGCTGAGGCTGCGGCCCTGAGTGTCCTCGTCGAAGGCCAGGACCTCGAGCTTGCCGTAGTGGATACCGCCACCCTCTTCCTCGAGACGAACCGCAATGACCTTGCCGTCAATCTCGTCGTCCGGTCCGAGGTCGATGGACAGCGCGGTGAAGGAGGTGGAGGCGGCGAACGAAACGTCGTCGCTTTCCAGCTCGAGGAACCGAGCGCTCTTCCACGCGGAGTCATCGCTGACCAGGTCCGGTGATTTGAGGACGAGATTACCCGTGGCCGTGTCGTCGGCCGTGCCGAGGTAGAAGTCGACCATGGCCGCGTTGGCAACCATCATGCTGACGGCCATGCCTGCCGAAAGATCGATACCGCTCGGATCGGGTGAGGCGAACTCACCGAACTCGATGACGTTGCCGGACAACACCGAAGCCGAGGAAACCTCGTTGGTCGGAGTCGAGACGTTTCCGTTCGTGTCGACACCACGTACGACGTAGTAGTAACGCGTGCCGGCGGCGGCCGCGCTGTCGGTGTAGTTGAAATCACCCGGCTCGACCGGACTCGACGTGATGCGGAACGCATCGATCTCGTCTGCTTCCAGGCCGCTCATCGTCTCGGTGCTCTTGTAGACGTAGTATCCGGCGAACTCCGTATCGCCGTCCGAAGCGGAGGATCCCCAGCGAAGTTCGACCTCGCCGACGTCATTCCGAAAATCGAGCTCTCCCGGCTTTTCGAGGGTGAAGGTGTCCTCATCGTCGTCGCTACATCCCGCGACGAAAACCGTCGCGGCTACGGCGAGTACGGTCGCCCCCTTGGTGAGTCCGCGCAACAGCTTGCTATTCATGACATTATCTCCTCGTCAGGTCCCTGAAACCCCTTCAGGGTCATTCCTAGATCTTTCCCTGAGACCCCTACGATGGGTGGAAAGTCACCCGCTCGGTCGCGGGATGCTACCTGATAGGAGTCAAAGGAGCAACGAGACCCGGATGGCGGCTCCGTGCACCCGGCTCAGTACTCAGAGATCCAGTTGAACTCGACTCCGGACTGACTGCGAGGCCCATAAAACGTTTCAAGTCTGAGATGACGGGTCAGCAGGTACTCGAGGTTGACGAGGAAGTCCGCGCTCGATTGGAGCGCTTGTTCGTATTTGAGAAGGATTCGCGGCGAGAGGTACTTCCCAATGACGAGCGCATTGCCGGAGTTGGGCTGGCTCCCCTGCTGAACGGAAACGAGATCAACACCGAGTTGCCCACTGAGACGCGCACCGAGCTGGGTCGCTCCGAATCCCGCGGCGACGTCGGCCGCACGACTCTCGAGAAGTTCCGTCTGATCGTCGTCCAACTGATCGAGCGTGCGTCCCAGCAGAAGAAGCGAGAGGATGTCCCCTTCTTCCATCTGCGGTTCCGAACGAAGCCGCAGTTGCGGCGAAAGAGCGGTTCCTGTGACCTCGACGAAGACCTGCGTCTCATCGACTCGCGCCTGCAGGACCAGATCGAGATCGGGATCGATCTCGGGCTCGCCATAGAATCCGACGACTCCCGATTGAATTTCGAAGTAGCGGCCCAGCAGACGGAAGTGGCCGGAGCGGGCCTCGAGGGTTCCGGTCAGGACCGGAACTTCCTCGTAGGTCGCGCGAAGACTTCCTTCCAGCTCGACTTCGAGACCACGGCCCCGGATCCAAACGGCGCCGGGAATATCGATCGTGACGTCAAGGTCGGGAACGATCTCCGCCGGATTGATGGCAGCGCCGGATGTCTGGCCGGACGATGCGGCGACAGTTGAGTCCCGATGGGCAGAGCCGGTCGGCGCGACGAAACTCGAGTCCCGATTGGCAGAGCCGGATGGTGAGGAGACACTCCCGTCCCGATTGGCAGGTCCGTAGACGGTCCCTCTTTCGCTGACTCGAAGTTCGAGCAACCGCGAGCTTCCCTCTGCGGGAAGTAGGTCTTTCTTCGCTTCGGGAACGACGAGCAACCCACTCGCAACGTCGACCTTTCCGGTCACGCGCGGTCGCAGAAGTGATCCGGACAGATTGAGTCGGGAAGACGCGGCGACGCGCGAACCGTCCGCCAGCTTCGCTTCCAACGCCGTCGCCCGGATCGCGCCTTCCAGGTTCGGGTTGTCGCGCGGACCGTCCACTTTCAGCGAGACCGTCGCCTGTCCGCGCACACTGAAGTCGGAGGGAAGCAGAGGCTCGAACTCCTGCAGGTTGAGCTTGTCCGCGGACAGACGTGCGGAGATATCCGCGTCTTCGGGCAGCTCGAGAGAAACCGGATAGAGACTGAGCGCCACCGGCACGCGTGCAGTTCCAACCACCAACGAATCGGCCGAAGCCGGCGAGCCGTTGCGCTTCAACGCCGCCAACCGAATGGCCGCCACACCAGACTCGGACGCGTACCGCGCAGTTGCGACCGCACGCAACTGCGACATCTCCGGCCAATCGGGAAAGGTCGCCTCGAAATCTCCCTGAAACTGCGGGGCCGACGCCAAACCATCGGCAAGCATCTGGCCGGAGAGAATCATCTGCTCCGGCTCTTCCTGATCCCGAGCGGGAACGGGGACGGGAAACTCTTTCAAGTCCACGAGAAGTTCGACCGGACCGTCGCCGCCTTCGACACGAGTCGGCAGAATCTGTACCGATCCCGGCGCCGCGCCTTTGACCGTCAGAAGCGAGTCGTCCTCTTGCGTCACGAACGCCGACAGAACAAAGCGCTCGGCTTCGGTTCGAATCTGCGCCTGGGCATCCAAAGGCGTCTTTGTCCAGGGAACTCCTTCCATCAACAGGTCGAGGTTCAAACCCGAAGTTCCCTGCACACGGAAGTCCATCCGGACACGCTCGGCCCACGCCCAGTCGGGAAGCTCGAGTTCCTCCGGCCGTTCGGGCAGGCGAAGGTCGGCCGTCGCTTCGAGATCCGAATCCATGGGCTGCAGAACCCCATCCATCGTGAGCGAACCGATGTCTCCCTCCAGCCGAAGGTCCGCAACCTGGTAGCGCTGGGCAGCCGGATCGACGACCAGTTGAAAGACCTCACGACTGGAAAGACTTCGACCGCGAACAACGACGTCGAGAGCGTCTCCCCGAATGCGCCAAACACTCTCGGAGGAATCGGTCGCTGCCGACTCCACCCAGATGTCGGCGGAGGCGGCCAACTCGGGCCCTTCGGCGCGGAAGGAAAGGTCAACCGGCAGTCCGCTCGACGAAGCGGAGGAGAGGGACAACTCCGCCGACGAAACGACCAGAGGCAATCCCGTCACACCGGTGGGAAGATCCAAGTCCGCATCCAATCGGGAGGAGTCCCGTTGAGCGCGCAACGTCCACGCTTCGATCGCCAGGGGCTCACCGCCTTCTTGCGCTTCGCGGCCGGCGCTCCCCGTCATCGCGACTTCCAACTGAGGATTGTCGGCGGAGCCACCCACGACAACAGTGCCGTCGACAGACGCGGAGAGTCCCGCGGTCGGCTTCGGAAACACGGACTTCAACCGATCGAGATCCGCCATTCGAAGCTCGAAGAGCAGATTGTTGTTCCGCCCCCAGTTTCCACCGCCTTCAAGGTGCGCACCCAACACGGAAAGTTCGGCCCGCTCGACCGCCCACTCTTCGCCGACCTGGGAAACGTTCGCGTACAGTGAGTCGAGCCAGGCCTCACCCGCAAGATGCGCGACCAGGTTCAACTGGTCCTTGGACTGCCGGAAATCCGCGCTTCCCCGAATCGATCCCAGTCCTTCGGTGTTCGACGAATCCGGGAGGAGCGAGGCCAACGTGTGCGGCCCAGGTAGATCGAGCCGAAGTCGACCTGCCATCGTTTCGCCCGTTCCCTGAACGTTGCCGGAGACCTTGAACGGCCCGTCCCGACCCCAGGCCTGACGAAGCGTGTCAGCGAGTCCGGGTCGAAGCTCGAGCCGGTCGGAGAGAATCTTGGGCGCCGTCGGCCATTGCGCATCGAAGTTGGCTGTCAGGTCGCCGCTCTCGGCGACGGTCAGGTCAGCCAGCACCCGACCCAGATCGCCGACGACACGAAGTCCACGAACTTCGACGCCCGAAGCCCACGCAATCCGGGCCGGGTTCGCGGCCCCGCCCAACGCGGGGTAGGACGGCCGCGACACGGGGCCGGTCATCGGAACGGCCGCATCCAAACCCGAAACGGCGAGAACCTTTCGCGCGCCCGGTCGGGACAGCACTCGCAAAGGAGCAGTTCGAAGACTTTGAAAGTCCGCCGCCAATTCGCCGCGGACATCCGCCTGCAGGTCCTGCGAAACGAGCCCGACCCAAAGGTCGAGCGGCGTCTCTGTAAGGCGATCCGTGTCGGCCCGCAAACGAGCGTCGTTCAGTTCGGCTCCATTGATCGTGCCGGAACCGTTGAGGGAAAGTGCGAGCCCAGGCTTGTTCGACGTGCCCGTGATCCGGGCTTGAGCCGCGACCTGCAAGTCTTCGGTCTGGGGAGGCGACGGCATCCATGGTTCGAGGAACGTGAACGAGTCGGCCCAGGCTTGAACACCGACGTCCATGGTTTCGGAGTCGCCCGCTCCCGATGCTTCGAGCTTGAGGCCCCGTGCATCGACCTCGCTCTCTCTAAGTTCCCATCGACCTTCCGAGAATCGTCCGTCCACCTGGACCGCATTCCACAACTCGTTCGAACCCAACGAAAGCTTGGCTTGGTACGAAGGCGTTCCCTCGAGTTCGATCCTTCCTTCGATCTGCGCCTGCGTCGCGGACTTGAGAGGAAGCTCCGGAAGGTCGCGCAGTGGGGGACGTTGTCTCAGAACATCGACTCCCGGGATCTCGATTCCTCCGTCGATGTTCGTCGCCGTGAGTTCCGTGGGGGACTTACGTTCGATGACGAAGTTCAGGTTCGCGTCCAGTCCGCGAACACCGGCGACCGAGTCGGTCAGTTGCAGCCGGATCGTCCTCGGTTGCGGACTGGAAAGCTCGAGCTGGGCTTTCCAGTCTTCTGCGAGTTGGACTTCGGCCTGACCCTGGGCGGTTGCGTTCAGAAGATGCAACGAGAGATCGGAGGTCAGCCGGGGGTCCGTCGGCCGGTCTCCTCGAATATCGGCCTTGAGTGCGAACGCCCCACCGCCTGCGGTCGACAGGTCCGCGGAAAGATCCACCCGCCCACGCAGGACGACCGTGTCGGAAACTCGAACGCGATCGAGACCGACGATGAGTTCGTCAACGACGAGGCTCGGCACGCCCTGCAATACACCGGGATTGAGGAACGGAATGCCGCCGCCTTCCTCTGAGGACGCGGGCTTCGGCTTCGGTTCCTTCTTGGGCATGGAAGCCAGAGTCCGCTGCAGTGCCGGCAGGTCGAGATAGAGCGAGTCGGCCCGCAAAGTTTTCACTCGCAGGTTTCGGCCGAAAAGAGCATCCACATCCAGGTCGAGACGCAACGCGTCCGTCTGCACAAGCAGGGTGTCGCCCTCACCAAACCAACGAAAGTTTCGAACCTCGACCGCTCCGGAGTGCGACGAACGCACATCCGCGTGCGCAAACTTACCGGGAAGGCTGCGGTCGGCCTGAGCCAGTCCGCGTTGGACTGCCGTCGTTCGAAGAGGCGGATAGAAGACCCAACTCAGCACGGTCAGGCCAGCCAGCCCGATGAGGCTCGCCACAATGAGGAAGACCGTAAAGGCCGCCCGTTTCCAAACCTTGCCCGTCACTAGAACGGATGCCCCACGAGAAGGTGAAAGACCACGTTGGGGTCGCCGGACTCAGAGGTCGGACGATCCAGCGGAAAGCCGAAGTCGACGCGGACCGGACCGACCGCGGTTGACCAGATGATCCCGAATCCCGCAGCGGTTTCCAAATCCGTCAGCCCCATCGCCTCGCGATTTTCCCAAACCTGAGCCGCGTCGAGGAAAGCCGCGGCACGAATCGCTTTCCAGACCGGAAACCGAAGTTCTGCGCCCAACTCCAGTTTGGCCTCTCCTCCGGTCGGAGTGTTCGTGGAGTCCAAGGGTCCGAGACGATTGCGCTTGTAGCCACGCATCGAACTGGCGCCGCCAGCAAAGAAACGTTCCGTTGCAATCAACTCATCTCCGCTCGGATCGGCCCAGCCCAGAAAGGCGCGAGCGGCAAAGACGGAGCTGGTGCTGACGGGCATGTAGTGCGAGATCGAAGCCTCGTAGGCAACGAATCGGGTGTCGACAAACTGCGTCGGCAGCACGGTGCGCACCTGGAACCACATCGTCTGACCACGGGACGGATCGAGACGGTCGTTGGTGTTGTCGTAGGCGACGTTTCCGAAGAGCCGAAGCTGGGTTTCGTCGGTGTCTGCCCTCTGCCCCGGCTCCAGTTCACCGAGAAGCTTCGTGCGAACACGCTCGAGTTCGACACCGCCCCGAATCGTCGTGTCGAATCCGCGCCTGAGAACAAGGGAGATGTCTCCACCCTGGGTCCGCGCTTCGTACGCCTCTTCATACTCCCAACCGACCTTACCGGTCAGTTCACCGCGCACATTCGCACGGAAGAGAGCCGGCCACCAAACGGACGACTCGACTCCACGACGCGGAGCCGAGAAGAGTCCGCCGACTTCAAATCCCCGTCCGCGCCGGAAAATGTTGCGATGCTGCCAGCGTCCCTGTACCCGCAGCAGTTCCTCCGACCAAAAACCGACACCCGTCTCGAGGCTTCGCGGCGGACGGTCGACCAAACGAATGATGACGTGAACGGTTCCGGTCTCTGCATCGCGATCGAACGATTCGTCTTCCACGATGTCGACGCGAACCTGTTTGAAAAGGCCGAGCAGTCGCAGACGGTTCCGGGCCTGCTCCAAACGCTTCCTCGAGTAGAGCGTACCGCCCTGAATTCCAAAGACGCGCCGAACCAAACCTTCCAGATCGGTTCGCGTTCCCTTGACTTCCAGCCAACCGAAGCGACAGAGCGGTCCCGGGTCGGCATCAAAGACGACTCGAACGTGCGTCGTATCGATTGGAACGACGCGAGCTTCGGTTTCTGCGCGCGCGTAGCCGCGATCGACCAGCGCCGTCCAGAGGGAGGTCTCGCTTCCGTCGACCGACGCATCGGTGAACCGGTCTCCCCTTCGGATCGTCAGCCAGTCACTTTCCTTGATCCCACCGGGAACGCCCGTCGTTTCGATCTCCGCCACTCGCACCGGCAATCCCGGATCGATTTCCAGGCGCACCGAAACGACGTCTTTCTTTTTCTTGGCGCTTTCGACGATGACATCGACCTGCGCATTGGGATACCCGTTGCGAGCCATGAAGAGCCGAGACCGTTCCAGGTCCTGCGAAAGTGTCTGGGGATAGAAGGTGGCCTTCTCCTGCGTCAGAAACTGTTTTTCGCCGGACAAAGCCAAGCCCTTGGTCAGCCTGTCGGCCAACTCGTCGTCGATACCTCGGACGCGAAATGACTCCACTTGAGATCCGCGGAAGCGGCTGTATTCCCGGTCGATGTCCTGAGCCGTCCACTCCTCGGCCAGGGCGGTGGAAGAATGGAGACAAGCGCAGAGCAACATGACGAAGACGAAGAAAAGGACAGGGACGGTCCCCATGACGGGACTCGGCAGCATCCCACTGACGAACCTTGGCGAGGTCCCACTAATGCGTCTGCGCGTGGTCCTGCTGACCAACCCGGGCGTGATCCCTCTAGCGCATCTCGGCGTGGTCACGCGGTCGATGGGTCTTCGGGAAGAGGCTCCCAACCCCTCGACTCCAGCCAATCCCAGGATTCGCGACTCTCTTCCTCGTGGATGGCGAAGAAGACCTTGTCTCCCTTTTTCGGTGTGTACTCGCCACCATAAGGAGTGCGTCGGCTTCCACGCTGAAGCGCGAGAGGAAGCATCGTCTCGGGGAAGAGAAAGCGGCGGACGGTCGCGGCGCCAACGATCGGGGACGGTCGCGCATCCTTTTTCTTTGTCTTCGCCTCGTCGTCGCGACTGCCGTCTTGTGGTTCCGTCTGAGCGGAGTCCACTGGATGGGGGTCCTTGGACGCACTGCTCTGCTCCGCGATCGGACGCTCGTCCGCATTCGAGTCCGCAGCCGAGTCCTTGCCCGTCGCGCCTCCCGAGTTCGCCGCGTCGGCGCCCGCCTTGCCCGGGCTCTCCTCGGCCTTGGTGAACGCCTTCGGATCCTTGAATTCGTAGGCCTCGATGGTGACCGTCTTTCGACGGAAGCGGACGTCCCACAGTTCCAGGTCCCGCTCCCTCGAGAAGAGGATGCTCGCCCCGATGGCATGCACCATCTCGTCGGTGACGGTACCGTGGCCACGCTGCAGTCCGACGAACATCCGCGGGACTTTGTGCTCTTCCATCACCCTGCGGGCAAAGAGGAGATTGATTTCTTCGTTGGACGTAGCTGCGATACATGCGTAGCGAGAGTCGATCTGAGCGCGGGCCATGGAGCGCTCTTCCAGGGCGTTTCCGTAGACGACGCGAAATCCGTCGGCCTCAGCGGCCTTCGAGTTATCGGCGTTCGAATCCAAGAACACGACTTTGCTGCGTTGTTCTCCCGCAAGAACGCGGCCCATGGCGCGAGCCAGGTCGCTGGCCCCGAGAATGGCGTAACCCTGGTTCGACGGACGGGTCAAACCCAGGGCCCGCGCCACCAAGCCTCCCGTCAGTCCCTGAACCAGCACGGTTCCCGCGATGACCGCGAAAACCATGGCCCGCAGCTGGGTACCGCCTTCGATCCCAACGTCATCCAGGGATTGGGCGAAGATCGAGGCCACGGCCGCGGCCACGATTCCTCGGGGCGCCAACCAGCTGAGGAAGGCCTTGTCCCGCCAGGTGAGTTTGGATCCCCAGGTCGATGACAGGATGTTGAGCGGACGGACCAGGAACATGATGGCCAGGACCGCATAGATTCCCGGCATGCCCAGGGCCATGACATCGGCGATGCGAACATCGGCAGCCAGCAGGATGAAGAGCAGGCCGATGAACATGACGGTGAGCTGCTCTTTGAACTCGAGCAGATCTCGCGAAACACGCGAACGAACGTTCCCCACAACAACGCCGGCCACGGTCACGGTTCCGATTCCGCTCTCGGGCATCATGTGGTTGCTGATCTGAAAGAGGAACAGGACGATGCCGAGAACGAAGATGTTCTCGAGCCCTTCGGGGATCAGCCTTCGCGGTTTGAGGAACAGGGCGATGACGCCCCCGCCGACCAGGCCGCAGACCACTCCGATCGCAAGTCGCCCTCCGATCCCCGTCACTCCCGCCATGAGCGGTCCGCTGGGCTGGACTGCGATCGTCAGCGCAACGATGGCAATGATGGCGCCGACCGCGTCGATGAAGACGCCTTCCGCCTCGAGAATGGTCTCCAGGTTGTGTCGGATCTTGATTCGGCGAAGTAGCGGAGTGACCACCGTCGGTCCCGTCACGATGACCAACGTTCCCAGCAGAATCGAGAGCTGCCAGTTCCAACCGAGAACGAACCTGCCGACAAAAGTTCCGCCGATTGCGGTGACCAGTGCACCGACGGTGACCAGAAGCCGAATGACGCGCGCTTCGTGACGCAGGCGGCTGATGTTCATGTTCATGCCGCCTTCGAAAAGAATGACGGCGACCGCGAAGCTGACCAGTCCGTGAACGACTCCGGGGATCCTGCCCGGGTCGATGATGCCCGCAACGTCGGGCCCCAGCACGACTCCGGCAAGCAGCAGGAGGACGATTCCCGGCACCCGGAGGTGGCGAGCCAGGGACTGCATGAGGACGCCGGCCGCAAGTGCGATGGCGACAGTTAGTTCAGCATTCGGTCCATGTGCTGGGTTGGCCATTGCGGGATTGTAGGGGGTCCGGAACCGGAAGGGAAAGGAAGCTTGCCGGGCTCGGGATCCGAACTGAGGAAAGCGCCGGGGGTAGAAAAAGGCCGTCTGCTCGCGTCCCGGCTCCGCATCAACCGGTACGATCCGAGCAGACGGCCACGGTCGATCGCTCGACCGTTCCGGGCGTCACTAGTTCACGGTCAGCGTCACGCGGATGACGTCGTCCACCGCCGGATAGTCGTAACCATCCTGGACAGTCTGCACGATGCCCTCGGTCGGGCCGGAATTGGCTCCACTTTGGCGCGGAGCCTGGTACATCCCGACACCCGGCTCTTCGTTGATCTCGGTACCGGCATCCCAAAGCCCGACCATGGCGGTGACGTCTGCGGCGCCGTCACTTCCCAGGGCAACGCCGCCGGGGAAGAGCTCGATCCCAGCCATGCCAGGGGCATAGAAGAGGTCGTTCGACTGAACGAACATCGTCGCGAACGAGAGCATGTTTCCGGCCTCGGCGTCGAAGCTGAAGCTGTAGCTCATTCCCGGACCGATCGGCGCGCTACCGAATGTCCCCGTGTCCTCGAGGTCGTCCCGCATGGAAAGGGAAGACTGAAGCGGAGCCGGGTCGCCGTCCTCGGCCAACTCCTCCAGACCCGCACCGTCGTCCGCCGCTCCCGCAGAGAAGTACGGAGCCATTCCGTTGTGGGTGACCCAGACTCCCGGAGCCAGCGGAGTCGACGAACCGGCGAGGTTCTCGATGGTCACCATGAAGTTGGCGCCCATCTCGTTTGGAGTCGATGTAACGCTGACGGAGATGTTCTCGCCGACGTCCGGATAGGTGAACCCATCGTCGACCGGCTGGACCACACCCTCGGTCGCTCCACCCATGTTCGGCGGCTGGTAGGAACCGGCGCCCGGCGCCTCATTGATCTCGGTGCCCGCGTCCAAGAGCTGGAGCATCGAAGTCACGTCTCCGGCGACCGGATCGTCTCCGTTGAAGAGATTGATCCCGGACTCGCTGGGCGAATAGAAGAGGTCATTCGAGGCCACGAGCATGGTGGCGAAGTGAAGACGCTCGCCGGGCTCGGCCTCGAAGGTCGCCGTGAACATCCCACCCGGCGCCAGTCCGCCGTCGTTGATGGAGCCGCTGGCATTGGTCGTGGGCTTCGCGGCGACGGCCGTGAGGAGGTCGGCATTCAGTCCGTCTTCGGCCAGGCCTTCCAAGCCCTCGCCGCGATCCCGGGCGCCGATGTCGAACAGTGCCGCCGATCCGTTGGTCGTGGCCCAGACTCCGGGAGCGAGCGGACTCGGCTCCGTCAGGGCGTCGGAAACATTCTCGACGGTGAGGGTGAAAGAGGTCGGTCCTTCCGGCTCGATGATCGGGTCGTCATCGTCGTCACTACAACCTGCGGCCAGACAAACGGCGGTCACCATCAGCGACATCGCCGTCCATTGAGGCTTCCAGGCTTGGGTCTTCGAAAAGCGCATGCGGAATCCATCTCCTGTCCAAAACGGGCCAATCCCCGGCGTTTGTCAGTCGCGATTCCGGCCGGATGGAGCAGGCCGGGGAGCGCTGGAAACAGACCACCCGGCCGGGACCGCACGGGGAGGTATCCGACCGATTCGAAAGTGTGACCGGACGGTGAGGATCCGGCCACGACCCGCCGGCGAGGTTTGGCGCGGGACGCCACCGAATCTGCTCCGGTGCGGAACGCCGCCGAACCGGCCGATGAAGGGTGGAAGGTTTCGGCTACGGTTGGCCGGGCGGAGGGTTTGACGGGGTCGTGCTGGACCGGCCGATGAACGAAGGAATGGAGTTGCAGGGATGCGGTTGCAGGAATGGGGTTGTAGGAGGATGGGGGTCTGTGAGCTATACTCGTCGGATTGGCCGAAAATCAATCCGAGGAAGGACGAAGGACCGAAATGATGACTGAGACACCGACCGAAACGCTGACGCCGAAGGCGCAGACCCACCGCCGCGAGGACCGGCGGGCTCTGGCCATCGTGGCTCACGTCGATCACGGAAAGACGACGCTGGTCGACGCGCTGCTTCATCAGTCGGGAACCTTCCGCTCGAACCAGCAGGTCGCGGAGTGCGTCATGGACTCCGGTGACATCGAGCGCGAGCGCGGCATCACCATCCTTTCCAAGAACACGGCCATTCGCTACGGCGAGACCGTCATCAACATCGTCGACACCCCTGGTCACCGTGACTTCGGAAGCGAGGTCGAACGCATCCTCTCGATGGTCGAAGGCGTTCTTCTGTTGGTCGACGCTGCTGAAGGCCCCCTTCCGCAAACGCGCTTCGTTCTGAAGAAGGCGCTGGAAGGCGACAAGAAGGTCATCGTCCTTATCAACAAGATCGACCGTCACGACGCGCGGGTCGACGAGGTGGAGGAAGAGATCCAGGATCTGTTCCTCTCGCTGGCCACCGAGGAACACCACCTCGACTTCACGATTCTCTACGGATCCGGCAAGAACGGTTTCGCCGGACCGGACCCGGCCGCGACTTCGGGTGACTTGAAGCCGCTTCTGGATACGATCATCGAGCAGATCCCGGCGCCCACGATTACGAATCAGGCGTTCAAGATGATCGTGGCCAACATCGAGTACTCCGACTATCTCGGACGCATGGCCGTCGGCCGGATTCAGTCCGGGACCGCACGGCTGGCGCAAAACCTTTCGACCGTCCATCCCGACGGCAAGGTCATACAGTCCGGCAAGCCCGGGAAGATCTATCTGTTCGAAGGGCTCCAACGAGTCGAAGTCGCGGAAGCCTCGGCCGGCGACATCGTCGTCATGTCCGGCTTTCCCAAAGTCGAAATCGGACACACCATTCTCGACCCCGCAGACCCCGCGCCTTTGACCGGCATCCGCGTGGAAGAGCCAACCTTGTCGATGGAGTTCCGCGTCAACGATTCTCCGTTCTCGGGAAGGACCGGCAAGTTTCTGACCAGTCGCCACCTGTTGGACCGTCTGGAAAAGGAGCTGGAGCGCAACGTCGGCCTTCGTTTGGAGCGGACCGAGCAGCCGGACTCGTTCCGGGTTCTCGGACGCGGTGAACTCTCGCTTTCGATCCTGGCCGAGACGATGCGTCGGGAAGGCTATGAACTGGCTCTCGGCCGCCCGGAAGTGATTTTTCATCGGGACGAAAACGGAAAGCTTTTGGAGCCGTACGAGGAATTGGTCATCGACTGCGCCGAGGAGTACTCCGGCACCGTCATCGCAGCCGTCGGCGAGCGCCGCGGCGAGCTACGGCATCTGGGCAAGCACGGCGACCGCGCGCGCATCGAGTTCTCGATTCCGTCCCGCGGCCTGCTCGGCTTCCGGACCGAGTTCCTGACCCTGACCCGGGGAACAGGAATGCTCAACCACATGTTCGACGAGTACGGACCGCACAAGGGCGCGCTGCCCAGCCGGAAGAAGGGCGCTTTGATCGCCAAGGAAACCGGCGACGTCACGTCCTACGCCCTGGAGCAGCTGTCCGACCGCGGGATCTTCTTCGTCAAGGCCACCGACTCGGTCTATGAAGGACAGGTCGTCGGTGAACATTGCAAGGACGACGATCTCGTCATTCAGATCTGCAAGAAGAAGCACCTGACCAACATCCGGTCGGCCACGCAGGACATCGAGGAAAAGTTGACTCCGCCGCGGGACATCACGATCGAGTCCGGGATCGAGTGGATCAATGATGATGAACTGCTCGAGGTGACGCCGGACGCGTTGCGGGTGCGGAAGCGGCTGCGGGATTACAATCAGCGGCGGGCGGCGGAGAAGCGGGCCAAGGGGTAGACTTGAAGCTCTCTAGGTGGGGTCCGCCGCAGCCCCCTCTGTCAGACTCTTCAATCGCTCAATTACTACTTCCGCGGGAAGATCCGTTTCTTTGAGTAGTGCTGCGTAGTTGTTTACGCAGACCATCAAGCGCGGGTGGTTGTATCCATTCGTCTGACCGAAGGCGGCAAGGATTTGCACCGCCCGACGCATCAGCGGCTCTGCCGCAGTTGGGCGATTGGTCTCCTGAAGTAGCGCCGCCAGATTGTTTAGGTCTCGCGCAACTTCCGGATGCTCAGCTCCAAAGGACTTCTCATCGATCTCCAAGGCTCGGCGCATTAACGGCTCCGCCTCACTCATCCGGTTGGTTGCTTGGAACAGTTGAGCCAGGTTGTTCAGGTCTCGCGCGACTTCCGGATGCTCCGGTCCGTACGACGCCTCATCGATCTCCAAGGCTCGGCGCATTAACGGCTCCGCCTCACTCATCCGGTTGGTTGCTTGGAACAGTTGAGCCAGGTTGTTCAGGTCCCGCGCGACTTCCGGATGCTTCGGTCCAAACGACGACTCGTCTATCTCCAGAGCTCGAAGCATCATCGGTTCAGCCTCGTTCAAACGTTCTGTTTCTTGAAGCAACTGAGCCAGATTGTTCAAGTCCCGCGCGACTTCCGGATGCTCCGGTCCGTAAGACGCCTCGTCGATTTCCAAGGCTCGTCGAATCAACGGCTCAGCCTCGTGTAAACGACTTGTGGCCTGGAGCAACGATGCCAGATTGCTGAGGCGCGTAGCGACTCTCGGATGGCTGGCTCCATATGACGACTCGTCGATCGCCAGACTTCGGCGCATCAATGGTTCCGCCTCGCCTAAACGATTCGTCGCCTGAAGGAGCGTTGCTAGATTGTTGAGGCGAATCGCGACCTTTGGGTGTCCCACCCCATAGTACGATTGGTCGATCTCCAAGGCTCGACGAATCAACAACTCAGCCTCATTCAGGCGGTTCGTCTCCTGAAGTAGAGTCGCCAGGTTGCTCAGATCCCGGGCAACTTCGGGGTGGTCAGCTCCGAGTAACGACTCGTCGATCTCTAAGGCTCGTCGAATCAACGGCTCAGCCTCGTTCGCGCGATTTGTTGCCTGAAGCAGGGCCGCCAAGTTGCCGAGCGGAACAGCCACGCGGGGGTCGTTCGTTCCGTAGGATGACTCCGAGATCGCCAGGGCCCGACGCTGCAATCGCTCGGCCTCATCCAGTCGATTCGTCGCCTGAAGCAGCTGAGCCAGATTATTGAGCTGGACGGCAATCCTAGGGTGGTCTCCCCCGTGCGACGACTCACCAGCCTCAAGTGCACGGAAAAGCAACGGCTCCGCGTCCTTGAACCGAGACTGCCGGAAGAGGGCCAGTCCTAAGGAATTCAGCGCTCTCGCGAGTTGATCTCCTGCGGACGGTTCCGTTTCTACTTCCTCCAGTACGAGGCGAAGATGTCGCTCTTCGTCCTTCCAACGGGACAGGGTTTGATAGAACTCCGCAAGACGGAATCGGACGCCGATCCGGCGATTGCCATCCGTTGTTTCCTCAAGAGCCTGCTCGAGAAACTCGGCCTTGATCGCGGAGTAGGACCCTATGGTCAGCTCCCCACCCATCTCCTCGAGTTTCGCCGAGAACCGCTCCATGTCACCGGTTCGGTAGGCGTCCCAGGCATCTATCATCTCCTCGACGTCGGCTAGATAGTCGACGGTCGGCTCGTTCGATTGCCAGCCATCAAAGCGCTCGACGATCCATGTGCCTACCGGGTCCGGACGAATCGTTCCGACTTCCCTTACGTAGCCAACCGCCCTCTCTCCGTCGCCAGTCCGGGAGTAGTGGACTGCCAGATTCTGTTTCGCGACCGCCTTCTCATCTTCCAACCCGACTTCGGACAACAGATCGAGAGCGCTTCCTGCATTGCGATCGCCGCCTGCCTCTAAGCGCTCGCGCAGCTCTTGTCGTTTTCGGTCTCGCTCCTCGATCTCCGGGTAGAAGGTCTCGAAGAATCGCACCAGAAACGGCAAACGTCGCCGAGCACCTCTGGAAACATTCATCGCCAACCAGATGTCAAAGAAGCCTTCTCGGATTGTGTAGAGCCGCGACCGCTTGTCGGCGGGGTTTTCCCTGGAACGAAGGTATTGGGCTTTGGTCAGCCGGCCGAGGATCGCTGAAGCCTGGGACTGGCCTAGTCTCATCCGAGCCGCGATCGCGGTCGGCGTCTTCTCTTCGCCCCTCATACCGGCGATCGTCTCGAGAATGGCGCGCTCCTGCGGCGCAAGGTCGTTCATCCGATCCTGATAGAACGGCGTCACGCGATCGAGCAGACTCTTGAACTGGCTCTGCACATCGAGCACGGAGTCGTTCGCGATCAGCTCATAGAGCATCGCCGTCAGTCGCGGGTTGCCTCCGGTCATTCGATAGAGGGCAATCAGCCGCGGGCGAAGAGTCTCGAACTGATCCAGAATGTCTTTCCGTTCGTCCCACTCCAGGTTCCGTTGGATGAGCTGCAACGTCTCTGCCTGGCTTAGGGAGTCGAGAAGCTGTGTGTCGAAGAAATCGTAGAATGGCTTCCCAACGTCGGTCACCGAATCGAAATAGAGCGGTGCGGTGGCCATCAGAAGGCATCCGTTGGGATCCATGAAGAACTTGCGCATCGCAGCAATGTCGGCCTCTGCCCGGATCTGCCGCGTGAACACTTCGTTCAGATTCTCCATCATGACGAGGATGGTTCGCTTCCGCTTTCGATTCTCCGTGCGCAGAAGCGGAACGATGGTGTCTACGATTCGGCGGTCATCCTCTTCTGTCCGCAGCGCCTTGTGGGTTTCTGCCCAAAAGGGTTCCTCGGGAAGCTCCGCCGCAAGGATCTCGCACAGTCCAAGCAGAAAGTCCGCGTACGACAGGACGCGGTTGGCCTCTTCGGGAAATCGCGCGATGACGTAGGACTTGGCCAGATCGTCATCATTCCTGACCTCGTCTGCGACCAGGTAGAGAAGATGGGTCTTTCCCGTCCCGCGCGGAGCAATGAACAGATAATGATGTTTCGAGCGCTTCGACGCGTTGGCCCGAAGCGTGTCGAGGATGTCGTCGACCACCGAGGCTCGGCCGACGGTTACAAAACGACGTCGCTCTCCACTCGTCAGGTCAGCCCGAAAGAGACCAAAGTCGGGATCCTTAGTTTGCATAGAACTTCGCCCACCAAGCTTTGAGGATTCCGCTGGAAAAGTCGTACCCGCCCTCGTCGATTTCTACGACATAGAAGTCGTTCTCCAGGTGAAGCAGCAATTCGTTGAAGACCCTCTTCAGCTCGTACTCTTTCTCGTTTGACTGTTGCTGTTCCGTGACTCGAACGAACTCTGAATAAAGAGCGGCGCGACCTGCGGGACCTGACCTGCGAGAAATCATCGAGAGAAGGGCGTACGCCGCCGATCGCTGAGGCTCGGGGTAGTAGTTGCGGATCCGGGTGTAGAAGTGTTGGAACTTGTCGCGGGCTCCGCTCTCGCGAACCAGTTCGTGGATGACCTCGTCGACATCGTCAGTCCCCAACGGGTCGACTTCTGTCTTCTGGGCAATCCGCCTCTTCCATCGCCGGTAAAGGGACTGCGTCGCCATCTGCATGAAGAGAGGGATTGGGCGACCGAGTTGCTCAGCCAAACGAGCCGGCACTTCGGCTTCGAACACGACTTCTCTACCCGCCAGCATGTCATGGACAAACTGCATTACTTCGTCGCGAGTCAGAATGGGAAGCGTCATGTCCTCGAAGTCATTGATGAGATCCACAAATCCCATTCTATCCAAGGTCCCCTTGAGATTCACGGAGCCGCCGACCAGCCAGCGAATGTTGTCCTTGGAAGGTGTCGGCGACTGCCGCTGGCTGCGCCACCAAGCGAGAAAGGTCCGCAGGAGTTCCTCGTCTTTTCGTTGGATGTTGATGCACATGTCCGGCAACTCGTCGATGACCAGAAGGATCGATACGTCTACCTCCCGTACCTGCTGGAGGAACCGACTTCCATGTTGCCTCCAGTTCTTCTCCCAGTTCGGATCGCTGTCACGTAGTGAGAGTTTGAACTCGCCGATTCCGAAGTCCTTTACGTGAGCTAAGGGCTTCTTGAGCAGGTCCCACCCCTTGGCCAGGGTGTCCCTCACGAAATCTGGGTAGGCATCATGGAGTGCATCGAACAGGGACTGAAAGAAATCTGCGGGATGTTCGAGATCCTGAACGTTGACCGCAATCGCCAGAGTCCCCGACCCCGGATTGGAGCAGATGTAGTTCATCACGCTGGTCTTGCCTGTCCGCCTGGGAGCCGTCAAGAGAACGTGCCTCGATAGCAGCGACTCTCGGACCTCCTCGATGAAAGCCTCTCGGAATCTAAGGTCCGCATCCTCGACGGGTGAGCCGGTATAGAATTCTGGTAACGGGCGATCCACAACACCTCCTGTGCACAACGACCTTGTTGGCTACCAAAACATACCAACAGATTCGTTGTCCATCAAAATCGTTGGGTAATCCTCGGGGCATCGATCGAAACAATCCAACCAGACCATTAACCCACTGCTAAACAGTGATTTACGAGCACGTGGATGGAGTGGTCGCATCGATGGGTCGACCTGAGATGGTGGCGGCGAGGAACGCCTTGGAGCGGAGTAAGCCTCAAAAGCAGAGGACGAGTGCTCAGCGGGGCAAAACCCGTGGACGAAAGGGAATCGAGCAATCGCAGGGCCCAAAAGCCGGCACCCTTGAGCGAGAACGAGCCGAACCTCAGTGGTCCGGCTCGTTCTCTTTCTTGCCGATGTCGACACTGACGGCTTTGCCCGACGGAAGGGCCTGCCGCTGTCGATCCTCGTGGTCTCTTTACTTCGACTTCAGCGCGTCGCGAATCTCGGTCAGAAGCACCTCTTCCTTCGACGGTGCAGGCGGCGCCGCCGGCTTCGCTTCTTCCTTCTTCTTTGCGCTGTTCATGGCCTTGACGACCATAAAGATGGCGAAGGCAATGATGATGAAGTCGATGACGTTCTGGATGAAGACGCCGTAGTTGAGGGTGACGGCCTCGATCTCTTCGGTGCCCTCTTTCAGGACCACCGCCAGATCCGAAAAGTCGACTCCGCCGAGGAGGAGGCCGATGGGCGGCATGATCACGTCCTTGACCAACGACGAAACGATCTTTCCAAACGCACCGCCGATGACGACACCGACCGCCATGTCGACGACGTTGCCCTTCATCGCGAACTCTTTGAACTCAGACATCATACTCATGGACTCAGCTCCTCTGAGAATCGAGCGTCATGTTGCTGCGGCACTTACGGAGCGAGATTCTAAGGTGGACGCGGACCGGCGTAAAGAAACACCGGACCGACGACCCGAGCCTGATTCCGGAGCTGTTTCCCGGAGGGGCGGCCGCGCGGGAGCCGACAAACGGCCTCCAAGCCACCTGGAGGGTTGTCACGCCCTCCACAATCTCACTACATTGACGACTGGCAGCACCCCCAAAGGAGGTCGGACGTGGACTTTGACGTGGAGAAGTACATCAACGAGCTGGGGCCGGAGTTCATCAAGTACGGCATCAAGGCCGTGGGCGCCCTGCTCTTCCTCATCGTCGGTCGAATGGTGGCGGGATTCATCAAGAGTGCCGTGATCAAGTCGATGGAGAGCCGCAAGGTCGACAAGACGGTCACGTCCTTCATCGCGAACATCGTCTACACGCTCATCCTTCTCGGCGTCATTATTGCGGCCCTGGGACTCTTCGGCGTCCAGCCCACCGCATTCGTGGCAGTTATCGGTGCTGCCGGACTTGCCGTCGGACTCGCCCTTCAGGGCTCCCTGTCCAACTTCGCTGCGGGAGTGATGCTGCTTGTCTTTCGCCCCTTCAAGGTCGGTGATTTTGTCGACGCCGGAGGCGTCTCCGGAACGGTGAAGGAGATTCAGCTCTTCAGCACCATGCTGGACACTGGAGACAACGTCCGCATTATCATCCCAAATTCGAAGATCTACGGCGGGATCATCAAGAACTTCTCCTTCAACGATCGGCGCCGCGTCGACATCGTCTTTGGGATCGGCTACGAGTCGTCCATCGACGACGCGATCTCAACGATTTCCGAGATCGTCAATGCCGACACCCGCTTGATCCGTGAACCGGCCGAACCCTTCTACGCCGTCACGGAACTGGCCGATTCCAGCGTCAACATCGTTCTCCGAGCCTGGTGCAAGAAAGGTGACTATTGGGGAATGAAGTTCGACCTTACGAAGAAGATCAAAGAGGCCTTCGACCAGAAGGGCATCGAGATTCCGTTCCCGCAGCGGGTCGTTCACCACAGGAACCAGGCATAACTCGGTCACCGTTTCGCCGGGACGCGGCGGTGCTCGCTGCAGTCTTCGGGCTGCTCGCGATGATCGCCGCTTTCGCCGGTTGCTCCAGCGACAGCCCGCAGCCGGATGTGACGCCGCCGGCCGCCGTCGACGACCTGATGGCGACTTTGGTCACTCCCGACTCGACCGTTCTCATGTGGACGGCCACGGGCGATGACGGAGACATTGGCGCGGCCATCTCGTACCGCATCAAGACCGACTCCGCCGCCCTTACCGAAGAGAGCTGGGACTCAACTGCGGTCCTCGTGGCCCAACCGTTCGCGGGCGGGAACGCGGGGACCGTCGAGACCCTCACCCTCTACAACCTGGAAGTCGGCCGCCAGTACCTGGCGTTGCGTTCCCGTGACGAGGCCAACAACTGGTCTCCCGTTTCCAATTCGGTTCGGATCGAAGTCGGCGCGCAGGACACCATTCCGCCGGCGGCGATCGCGAATCTGGGCGTGGTCGGTGAGCCTTCGGCCTTTGATGTGACCTTGGCCTGGACGGCTCCGGGTGACGACGGCACAACCGGGCGGGCCGAGAGCTACGAGATCCGTCAACATACCGAGTCCTTCACCGAAGCAGAGTGGGACACGGTCGGGACGGTCGTGGGAACGCCACCGGCCGGGCCGCCGGGAACGCTCGAGGACTTCAACGTCGGCGGGCTGGAGCCGAAGGCGACCTACTACTTCGCGATCCGTACCTACGACGAGATCGGAAACCGATCGCCGATCTCCAATCTCGTTCCCGTGATTACGGCGGCCGAGGACGAGATCCCGCCGGCAGAAGTGACCGACCTCTCCGTGTCGCTGGACGGTCTCGACACCATCGTCGTGCAGTGGTCGGCATCGGGAGACGACGGGAGCCTGGGCTTTGCCTCGGCGTATGACCTCCGTTACGCAAACGACCCGGAGACCTTGGACGCATGGACGGGGGCGACTCGCCTGACCACGGGCGCTCCCCGCGCCCCCGGCGATACGGAAACGTACCGGCTGGAGGATCTACCTCGTCGGACGCCGTATTTCTTCGCCGTGGAAGTGCTCGACAATGCGGGCAATCGCTCACCGAGGTCGGCCGTCGCGACGATCAGCACCTCCGACTCCGTCTGTGTCGTCCGTCCCGATGGTACCGGCGACTACCCGACCATCGGGGACGCCCTCGCCCTCGGCGGTGGCTGCGAGATTCAACTGGAGGACGGCACCTACCAAGGCGAAGGCAACGCTGTCTGGCCGGCGAGTTCCAGTCCGGCGATCTATTCCGCATCCGGACGACCCGCTGCCTGTGTCATCGACTTTGACGGCCGCAACGTCAGCCTTCCACCGGCCGTTCGATTGAACGGGATCACCTTCGAGGACGCGGGCACGTTGGTGGCACGGGCCGCCGATTCAACCGGCTTCGTGCTCGACGTGTCCGACTGCGTTTTCGACGGCCTGCGAATCGCCGTTTCCGCGCCTGTGGATCGGGGACCGGCCGCCACGTTCCGCAACTGCGAGTTCCGTGACTGCGTCGCAGGTCCGGTCCTCAATCTAGGTATCGTCGACCTTCAGGACTGTTCGTTCCATGACAACGCCGCGACGTTGGTCGTCGCGTACGATCTGAACGTTCAGCGGTGTACGTTCGAGGAGAACTCGATCGGAACCGGAGCCCTTCTACGATCCTTCAACGATCTGACCGGACCGAATCGCTTTCTGGTCGAGGACTGTCGCTTCCTCGATACGCAGGGCGTCGTCCTCAGCCCGTTAAATGGTTTGCTCGAGATCCGCGGCAGCCTCTTCGCCGGCGGCAACGGGAGCTGCGTCGTTCTGGAAGGATCCGCCGCGCAGGCGCGCATCTCGGAGTCGACCTTCGTGCGCAACTTCGCGTCTTCCGGCAGCGTCGTTCGGGCCCAGAGCCCGGGAACGACCGTCGACATCGAACGTTCGATTCTGGTCGGCAACGGAGGTGGACAGTTGCTCTCGCTGAACTCGTCGCCGACCGTGTCGGTGGCCTGCACGGACATCTTCGGAAACGCGCTCGGCAACTGGATCGGCGTCCTGTCCGGGCTGGGCACGACGATGAACAACCTCGAATTGGACCCGGACTTCTGCGATTGGACCGGCGGCGACTACGGACTGCAGAAGTCCTCGCCGTGTGCGGCCGCGCAGCAACCGGAGTGCGGCCGCATCGGAGCCTTCGACGCCGTGTGCCCGTAGGGTAGGGAGGCATCGGGTGACAAGTCCCGGCCGAATCGCCACAATAGCCCTATGAAGCTCATCAAGATCGGCGCTGCCGTCCTCAACCAAACGCCTCTCGACTGGGACCACAATCGGGACAACATTCTGAGCGCGATTCGCCAGGCGCGGGGCGACGGGGTCTCCATCCTCTGCTTCCCCGAACTTTGCATTCCGGGCTACGGCTGCGACGACGCGTTCTACTCTCCCGGCCTTTGGGACACGTCCCTCGAGGTGCTGCACGAGATCCTTCCCGAAACGAAGGGCATGGTTGTCGGACTCGGTCTCCCTCTGCTTTACAAGAACGGGCTCTTCAACTGCGCGGCACTCTGCGTCGACGGGAAGATCGCCGGATTCACGGCGAAGCGCCACCTGGCCGGGGACGGACTCTATTACGAGCCGCGCTGGTTCAAGCCGTGGCCGAAAGACGTCGCGGCCGAGATCGAGATTCATGGTGTCGACTATCCCATCGGTGACATCCACTTCGAGATCGGCGACGTCAAGATCGGATTCGAAATCTGCGAGGACGCCTGGGTCGCGCAACGACCAGGCAGCGAGCTCTCCTCGCAGGGCGTGGACATCATTCTCAACCCAAGCGCCAGTCACTTCGCCTTCGGGAAGTTCGAAGTCCGCAAACGTTTCGTGCTGGAAGGGTCGCGGTCGTTCGGCGTGACCTATCTCTACAGCAACCTGCTGGGCAACGATGCCGGGCGCATTGTGTATGACGGCGGAGCCTTGATTGCAACCCGCGGCACCATGGTCGCGATGGGCCCCCGCTTCATCTACGAACCGTTCCACATTACACAAGCCGTCATCGACGTCGATGCGACCCGCATGACGCAGGTCCGCACCGGAAGTTACCGTCCGAGCGTGGAAGCGGATCCCCATTGCGTCGAACTTCCCTTCGCCTATCCCAAAGGCCGATGGGACATCACCGGCCCCGAGGACATCGCGGCGACCAAAGCATCCTGGGAATCGGCGCCGGATCAGGAAATGGAGGAGTTCTCGCGAGTCATCTCCCTCGGACTCTTCGACTATATGCGGAAGAGCCGCTCACGCGGGTTCGTCGTTTCCCTCAGCGGCGGTGCGGACTCGGCAGCGGTTTCATGCTTGGCCGCGTTCAGTGTTTTCTTCGGACTGCAGCAGCTGGGACGGGAGCGACTGGAAGCCGCGCTCGACTATGTCTTCGGAACGGCCGAGCGCCCGCAGGCTCCCGCGACGGTGGATGTTCCCGTCGACGTACCGGAGGAAGAGTCTCCCGCGACCACGAACGAAGTGCCCGCGCCGACCTACGACTCCGAGGACATTGCGCGCCTTCGAACCGAAGCCCACGAACTGACCGGTCACCTCTTGACCTGCGCTTATCAGGCGACGCGAAACAGCAGTGACACGACGCGCAATGCAGCCCGGGATGTCGCCAAGGCAATCGGCGCACTCTTCTTCGAGTTGGACGTCGATCAGTTCGTCGTCGATTACCGTTCCATGATTGCAGGAGCGATCGGGCGGGACCTGACCTGGGAACGCGATGACCTGACTCTGCAAAACATTCAGGCCCGTGTCCGCGCTCCCGGCGTTTGGATGCTGGCCAACTTGCGAAGCGCACTGCTTCTGGCCACCAGCAACCGGTCGGAGGCCGCGGTCGGATACGCGACGATGGACGGAGACACCTGCGGCGGACTGAGTCCTATCGCCGGCATCGACAAGGACTTCCTGCGGCGCTGGCTGCGTTGGCTCGAAGTCGAAGGACCGGACGGACACGGCCCCATTCCCGAGCTGCATTCCGTAAACGTGCAGCAACCGACAGCGGAGCTGCGTCCCAAGGAGGCGTCCCAAACCGACGAGGGCGACCTCATGCCCTATGAGCTGCTCGACGAGATCGAAGACCTGGCCATCGGCGACAAGCTGATGCCACTCGAAGTTTGGCAGGAGCTTTGTCACGAGCACCCGCAGCAGTCTCCGCAGCAACTGGCGACGTGGGTGCAACGCTTCTTTCGAATGTGGTGTCGCAATCAGTGGAAGCGCGAGCGGTACGCGCCGTCGTTTCACGTCGATGACAAGAATCTCGATCCCAAAACCTGGTGTCGGTTCCCCATTCTGTCCGGCGGCTTCGAGCGGGAACTGGCTGCGCTGAGAGAAGAGGCGGGAATCTAACCATGTCCATCGAGCAATACCTTCCACAGGATCTGTTCAAGAACAAATCGGTGTTCGTGACCGGCGGCGGCAGCGGAATCAACCTGGGAATCGCTCGCGCGTTCGCCACGGTCGGGGCCAACGTCGCCATTTGCGGTCGCACCGAGAGCAAACTCGAGTCCGCGCGGAAAGAGCTGGAAGATCTCGGGGCCGAGGTCGTGACCTCCGTCGCCGACGTTCGCGACTACAAAGCGTTGGAGGACGCAGTCGAGCGAACGAAGCGGGACCTGGGACCGATCCACGTTTTGGTTTGCGGAGCGGCGGGCAACTTTCTCTGTCCGACCGAGCAGCTTTCGACGAACGGATTCCAGTCGGTCGTCGACATCGATCTCGTCGGCTCCTTCAACTCATGCCGGGCCGCCTTCGAGCAGCTCAAGGAAACGCGCGGCTCGATTGTCTTCGTCTCCGCCGGACAGTCCCTGATCCCCTACATGGCGCAAGCTCACGCCGGAGCCGCCAAGGCCGGTGTCGACAACCTCATGCGCAACCTCGCCCTGGAGTGGGGCGCTTACGGGATTCGGTCCAACTCCATCGTCCCAGGTCCGATCGAAGGAACGGAAGGCATGCGTCGACTGGCGCCCGGTGAGATCGGGGAGAAGCTGAAGCACGCGATTCCGCTTCGTCGTTTTGGAACCACGGACGAGATCGGTTCCGCGGCCGTCTTTCTGGCGTCGCCGTTGGCCGCCTACGTGACCGGCGCCACGCTCTCCGTTGACGGCGGGATGAACCTGCCCGGGTCGGGACTCTTCGGTCAGATCGTCATGGAGGCCATGAGTTAGTGTTCCGGTCCAGGGCGGTCGCGGGTCTCTCGCGGATCGCACGTCTCTTTCTGGTCGCGGGGTCCGCGGTCGTCTGTTGTGCAACGACGCCGGGCGCTGAGTTCACGGCATCGGCCCAGGTCCCTCGGGAGGCCCAGGCCCCGCAGACGCTACAGGCCAACGAAGAAGAGCGGCCGGTCCTGCTGGAAGCAGTCTTTGAAGGCAAGGCCACGGACGGCGGCACTGGACTTCCGGCCGGTTGGCAAGTGCCGGCTTCCATTCGCGAGGCCGGCGGCGACGCCGTGGTCATGCGCGATCTGCAGGACAGCTACCTTCGCGTCCTCCCTGCGCCGCGAGTTCCCGCAGGCAACTCCGTCGACCCCGCGCCGGTGTTTCGCTGGGCACGCGGATCCGTCTTCACCACGCTTCGGTGCGAACCGTGGCGCGGCCGGCTCCTTCGTGTGTTGGTCGAAGCGCGCAGTCAACCCGGGCCCGGACCGGGGAGGCGTGAGGCCGGGCGCTTTTGGATTCGACTCGACAATGCCCGTTCCGGACGAATCCCACTTTTCTACGACGACACGCGTCGGAACCTGAACGGTCGCGACTGGAAAACCTACGCCATCGACCTCCCGGTTCTTGGGGAAGCCGAGACCCTTCGCATGGGAATCGATCTTCGACAGGGCGCCATCGATGTTCGTCGGATTCGGATCGTCGATCTCGGTCCATCCGGAGTCACCGAGTCGCAACCACTGAACGCCGAACAAATCCGGAACCTGGAGATCTTCGCCCGCATCTTCGGCTTCGTTCGCTTCTTCCATCCCAGCGACGAGTGCGCCTCGGTCGACTGGAACGAGTTTCTCGTCGACGCCATTCCTCGTGTCGTGTCTGCCGCATCCGAAGATTCGGCCAGGCCCGACTTCTCCGAAGCATCTGCCGGGTCTGCTTCGTCTGCCGGATCTGCTTCGTCTGCCGGGTCTGCGGCCGCCGCCGAGGACCCATTGGTGAGTGTCCTGCGTGATGTCTTCGGACCCGTCGCACCGGCGTTGGAGCTTGGCGGAGAGACGGCGCGTTCCGATGCCTGGGGCGGCACGGAGTTTCGATCCGGAACTCAGGTTCCCGAGGGTGCCATCGAGGTTGTGCGTTGGTACCACTACGGTCCCGGATTTCAGGAGGGGAACCTGCCGTATCGGAGCTACCGCGAACGGGCTCCCATCGACTCGACCGGTGCCGTTCAGAAAGGCAGGGCAAGGTGGGAGGACGTTTTCGGATCCCAATCCCCGGATGGATCTCGGGCTTCAGCAGGATTCATCGACGAGAGCTACCGCTACGTCGTCGAACTCGAAGGCATCCCGGTCGCCGTGCCTTTGCAGCTCTACTCCGACGTGAGTGCCACGCTGCCGCACTCCGATCCGATCGAGCACGGGATCGGTCGGGCTGGCGAACCCTCCAAGCCAGCCGGCTTTCGAATGGTCTCGGAGGATCGTACGACCCGGCTGGCGGCTGTCATTCTGCTATGGAATGTGGCGCAACACTTCTACCCCTATTTCGATGAGGTCAAGTGCGACTGGATGTCCGAACTCGCGCCGGCTCTAAAGGCTGCGGCCACCGCGCGCGGGCAGGCCGAATTCATCGCGACGATCGAAAGGCTGCTGGTCCCCCTCGAGGACGGTCACGCTGGGGTCTACCCCTACTATGCCCGCAACAGCGGTCGGCTACCTCTGGAACTGGTCTGGGTCGACGACCAGATCGCCGTCTCGTGGATCGATCGTGAGGACGGCTGGCAATGGAACTCCGGTCCTCGCGCCGGAGACGTCATCCTTGGAATCGATCTCGAAGACACAGGAAACATCGTCGGCGTCTCTTCCTTGGTGGACTCCCTTGCCCGACAGATCTCCAGCCCAACGGAAGATTGGCGTCGACAACAGATTCTCGATCGGCTCACTCACGGACGGATCGGCCAAGGACGCACCGTTCGTTTTCGATCCGCAGACGGCGACAGTTTCGAGACGACCTATGCGCTCATCCCTACCCAGGAAGTCGAGTCGCGCCGGCACCTCCGGGGACCCGCCACGATTGCACAGCTGGGGGATGGACTTCTCTATCTCGACACACGTCGCGTCGACGAAGCACTGTTGCGAAAGTACTGGAACGCGTTGGCGGCCGCCCGTGGTGTCATCGTCGACTTTCGCGGATATCCGGAGCACTTGACCCAACAGTTCTTCGGGCATTGGCTGGTGGAACCCGCAGTTTCACCGAGTTGGTTGGTCGCAGCCGATCGGGCACCGGACGGCTTCCTTCGAAAACACCAGATTCGAGTGTGGACGGTAAGTCCCGCCCTTCCCCGCGTTACCGCACCTACCGTCTTCTTGACGGACGCCCGCGCGATCAGCAAGGCAGAGACGTTTCTGACGATCGTCGATGAACACGATCTCGGTCCTATCGTCGGGTCGGCCACGGCGGGAACCACCGGGAATCGATTCACGGTGGCCCTGCCCGGCGGCCTTCGGGTCACACTGACAGGGATGAAGGTGCGTAAGCAGGACGGGTCGGACTTTCATGGCGTCGGTGTGACTCCGGACGTTCACATCAAGCCGACCCTGGACGGCGTACGCTCCGAGCGGGACGAAGTGTTTGAGAGAGGGTTGCTCGAACTTCAGTCTTTGATCGAGACAAAGGCACCGTAGCGGGCTACCCGTTCCCCGTTCCTCGTTCCCCGTACGCCCCCAGACGCCTCATTCGCCGCCTCATTCGCCGCCACCTACGCCGCAAAGGCCCCACGCCGAGCCCCGCACGGCCCCGCACCCGCGGCGACCACCAACTCTCACCCGCCGTGAAACCCAGTCGAAGAAGATACGCCATTCGACCCCGTCCCTTCCCTTGGAGCGCGCTCTGTTCGTGCGTGCCCATCCACCTCACCTTCGAAGGGCGATCTTCTTCGACGGCTTGCTTATGTCGAATGCATCACTGCGAGCAGCGAGTCACTCCACGAAGCGTCCGACGAACTCACAGAGCCATGGCCCCGGAGTGCAGACGACACAAGAGCCGCCGCCTGGTCGCTGGAAGGAGACCAAACTCAAGGACTCGTTGAAGGCCGAGCACAGCTGCACGAAGCCGTGGTCTATTCGCTGATCGCGCGATACATTCGGCGTCGGCACGTGACCGCCGGCAAGGAGCCACTCTCCGAACTCCTCGCTGCCCAGAAGCTCGGCGATGTAGCGCCCTTCGCTTTCTAGGTTCACCGATGGGTTGGAGGTATTGCCCGTACCTGGCTGTTCGAATTCCTGGTAGCCCTCTACGACAAGTGGAGACTCCGGCGGTAGGAACTGACGGAAGGCTTTGGCGGCCTGAAACCACTCTTCAGGAGAGTTCGGGTCATAGGCGAGCAACAGAGACTCCAAGCCGTTCGGGCCGCGATACAGATAGTGTTCGCGTCGCCGGTTCTCCGCCTCTTTCCCGATCTCTTTCGCGGTGTCTTTCCCGATCTCTTTCTTGATCGCTTTCCCGGTCCCTTTCTCGACCTGCCTCGAAGCCGCTCCCGGGAAGATCCCGTCCAGACGCTCCCCACCGGCCTCCTGAAACATCTGACGGCCCGTCGGCGTCCAGGACCAACCCCACTGCCAGGTGCTTTCGCCGGAGGGATCCAGGAATCGGGCCAGGACTGAGGAGCCCTCGGTCGAAGGTTCCACGCAGATCTCGAGTGTTCGTTGGATCGGACGCGCGAAGTCCTCCTGAATGAGAAGTGTCGCTCTGCTGCAGACGAGTTCGTCCTGACCGCCAGGTTCGATCGAGAGAAGCCGCACCCGACCCCAGTCGAAGTCGATGACAGGGTCGTTCGAGCCCGGAACGACCGAAACTATATCTGTAGCGAACCCGCCTTTGACCCGCGGTCCCGGTACCTGCTCGTCCGGGTAGATGATCGGGCCTTCCGACGCGTCGTCCGCGTCTCCGCCGGAGCTTCCTCGCGGATTCGAGGCGGTAACGGCTTCCGGTTTGTCGAGAGCGCATGCGAACCAGCCGGTTGCAAGCAGTGCGGCAAAGAGCAGGGCGACCGCGGCCGCCGCTGGGCGGCGGAGCACCCACGCCGCCGCGTTGCCGGTGCTACCCGAGCTGCCCGTGCTACCGGTGCTACCGGTGCTACCGGTACTACCCGCTTTGCCCGTGCTGCCGGTGCTGCCGCGGAATCGTGAACCTTTGTGACCGTGCATCCATTCCTCCTTGTCGCGGTGCGACGGCGAGTCGTCGCCACGAGGAAGACGGAGCACAAAACGTGCCGGGTTGACCTCTCACAAAGCACAAGCTTCATAGACCTTCGGCGGCGTGGTCGGTTGGGCGTTCGGATTTGATGGAACGTCTGACTGTCCGGTTGAGCCGCAGAGTCCCCTATGGTTCGCCCGTTGAGGTCGTGATATCGTGGCGCTCCGTTGGGGTCGATTCCAACGAGCCGAAACGACTCTCAGTCCAGTTCTTTTCGAAGCTGCGAGGCTCTCCATGCCAACAAACAAACTTGATCCCGCGCTCATCGCCGAAGTTCAGGCCCTTCATGACGAAGGACGTACCAAGTCTCCGGAACGAGTCATTGTCGACTTCGTACCTCCGAGAGACGGGTTGGGACCGCGCTACAAGCTGGAGGGTTCCGATCAGGAGTTCCTCCGTCTCAATTCGAACTCGTACCTCTCTCTTTCACACCATCCGGAACTGATCCGCGCGGCTGACGAAGCGACCCACCGGTTCGGTGTCGGACCCGGCGCTGTCCGTTTCATCGACGGAACGTTCTCTCAGCATGTGTCTCTCGAGAATCGTATCGCCGCGTTCACCGGAAAACCGGCCGCCAAGATCTTCAACTCCGCCTACACCGCGAATCTCGGGCTGGCACTTTCGTTGGCCGGACCCACGACCTATTGGATCGGCGACGAACTGAATCACAACTGCATCATCCGCGGGATGCGCATCGCGAACGTTCCGCGGTCGAACCGCTCCATCTTCCAACACAACGACGTCACCCATCTGAAAGAACTCCTCGAATCGGTTCCGTCGGAAATGAAGCGCGTGGTCATCATCTTTGACGGCATCTTCTCGATGCGTGGTGATGTCACTCCACTCGCGGATATCCAGAAGCTGGCAGAGACGTACCACGACCGCTTTCCCGAAGGGGTCATTACGGTCATGGATGACTCGCACGGAATCGGAGCCTTTGGCAAGACCGGGCGAGGAACAGAGGAACACTCCGAAACAGCGGCCGACATCATCGTCGGGACCTTCGGAAAAGCCTTCGGCGTCAACGGCGGCTTCATCGTCGGGTCTCCCGCCGTGATCGAGATCGTTCGACAGAAGGCCGACACCTACATCTACACGAACCCACTTTCCGTCGCGGACTGCGCGGCAGCCGAAGCCTCCGTCTCCATCGTCGACGGACCCGAAGGACGCGAACGCCTCGACGGACTTCGGCAGCGGATCGCACAGTTCCGGTCCGGCGTCGATGCCATCGGGCTCGAATCGATCGACGGTCCGCATCCCGTCGTGCCGGTGCTCGTGCGTGACACGCTCAAGGTGAGGCAGCACGTATCCGCGCTCTTCGAGAAAGGGTTACTCGTCGTCGGCCTGACGTTCCCCGTCGTGCCCAAGGGAGACGAGACGATTCGCTTCCAGATCAATGCGGCGCACACCGAGGCCGATATCGACGCAGCACTCAAAGCACTTCGCGAAGTCGCCGGTTAAGAGGAATCGTCTTGGACGCAAATGACGACACCACACCGACCGGCGAGGACGTGCGACGCCTCCTTCGTCACTGGGGAGCCCTGTGGGACGTCGATGAATTGGATCGCGTTCTCGTTCGGACATCGTCCCGAATGTTTACGACGCTCGGAAACTACCGGCCCCATCGCGACGAGATCCGGCTCGCCTCACATCTCTATGAAGTCGGCGGCCCCGACCTGTGGCAGGAAGTGCTTTGTCACGAAGCTGCGCACGCCGCGGTTTGGCGAAAGCACGGCCGGAGCGTCGCGGCGCACGGGCCGGAGTGGAAAGGCTTGATGAAGGCCGCCGGGTATTCCAGCAGGGCAACGTTGCCGACGACCCCGGAGTTGGCCGACTACATTCGACAACGGCGACAGGCACGCCCACCACGACGGCGTCGTCGTCGTGTCAAGGTGTCGCTACCTAGGTTGCTGCGCTGGATGACGGCCGAGTAGCCCGCGCTCGAGCTACGGCCGCGGCTTGACGAAGAATCCGATCGAATCGACCGCCGCGCTTCCGAAGAGTCCGATTCCGCCTTCGATATTGAAGATCGGCCGCTCGAAGTTGTCCCCGATCTGCCCGCCGAAGCCCGGTCCGCCGCCGCTCAGCTCCGGGGCGGAGCGGACCAGGTCGTAGAAGTTCTGATCCATGGCGTAGATCTTGACCTTGTAGCGTCCTTCGAAGTAGATGGCAAACCACGGGAGGCGCAACGTCCCGTCCTCTCCTGCCAAGGGAGGCGAAGACCCGATGCGGTCCAGATCTTCGAAGTCTTCTTCCTCGAAGAAGTCGGGGTCGATCACGTAGTCGGAATCGAGATCGAGACTGAAGATCCCGACCTGAAACGCGGGCACGTCCGGACGCTCGAACTGAGCTTCGAGAAGTCCGACGGAATAGACGACCTCGTTCTCCTTGTAGACCTGATCCGGGAAAGTGACCTCGTCGTAGTGCGTCAGAGTTTGCATGGTCGACTCACCCGCCTCGTCGAGAATAACCCACTCGGGAATACTGAAAGCAGGCGGCGTCGTGGTCGTTGCGGTGAGCCGTTCCTCCGCCCAGGTCACGATCTCGAGATCGTATCGCGTGTCCGGCAGAACACGATGAACACCTCCGACACCCGGGGCCGGCTGGTAGGCAAAGATGTTTGGGTTGTACCGATACTCGATAGGATCCCCCAACACTTGTCCATCCCGCCAGATCCGGACAAGAAAGCGGGCGACATCGGGGACCGTGATCTGTTCGAGTTCGAACGTGGCGTCTGGATTGGCCGTTCTCGTCAAGCGCATTGCCGGAAGTGGACGACCGACGACCAGGAACCCATCCAGGACGAGGACTCCGACGTCGTCGGGAACCAGCAGTTCGCCCAGGTTTCGGTCGGCGGAACAGCCTCCGACGAAGAGCCAGGCGGCGAGAAGACAGGAAAGAAATCTACGCGACACGTTTTCCTCTTTAGAAGTCGAACTCGACACCCAGACTCGGGATCAAGGGGAGCATCTTGAAAACCTCCGGCATCGTCGAAAGGTCTTCGGTGTTGTACTGGACGAACCATTCGTTACGTCGACTATAGATGTTGAAGACTTGAACCATCCACTTGGCCTGCTTGCCGAACATGGTGAAATCGCGGGTCACGCTGACGTCCATCCGGTGATAGGGAAGAAGACGTGCAGAGTTGCGTTCCCCAGGGAGGACGAAGACTTCGTAGAGGTCCTCGGTCGGGTTCTGTAGAGCGTAGAGTGCTGTCGCCGGGGTGAAGGCCTGCCCCGTTCCGTAGACCAGACTCGCGCCATACGTCCACGGTCCCCGCTTCCAGGTGGCGACGGCACTGAAGTCGTTCCTTCGGTCGTACTTCGGCGGAAAGGGATCTCCCCCGTTGAGTTCGGAGAATGTGCGCCGCGTCCAACCCAGGGTGTAGCCGATCCATCCGGTCAGATTGCCGACTCTGCGTTGAGCAAAGAGTTCGACGCCGGACGCCCAGCCCGATCCGTCGGTGACGAAGAGCGTCTCTGCGGTGATCTCCTCCTGATCCGGAGTGACGCGGTTGTCGAGGACGACGAGGTTGGCCAGATCGGTGAAGTAGTACTCCGCCGTGTACTGGAACTCGTCCGAAGGTTCGTACTCGAGTCCGAAGACGATCTGTTTGGACTGCCCCGGCTCGGCGGTTTCATCGATCGGCACGTAGAAGTCACCGGCACTGAAACCCTCGGTGGTGATGAGCTGCAGATACTGATTGTAGAGGCCACCTCCGAGCTTCATCCGCCATTGGTCGTTCAGACGTTGTCCGATGGAGAACCGAGGTTCGGCCAGATAGCGATCCCCGTCGCTGAAGTACCGGCCGCGAAGTCCCGTTTGGATCCGCGTCGTCTCCGTCGCCTGCCAGTCGTCCTGAATGTAGACGGACACGTCATAGGGAGTTCGCTCGTAGTCGAGTTGTTCATCTTCGTTGAACGTCTGTTTGAACTCGAACTTGTAGGTCGACGCCAGCACTCCGGTCGTCCAGCGGCGGTTGGAGTTGAGTTCGTAGGTCACATCGGCTCTTGCCGAGAGATCGAAGAGTCGGTTGTCCACGGAGAACGGCGTCGTGAAGATCTGGACGTCGTTGTCGCTTCGGTACTCGCTCATTGACAAGCGGAAGTTAGTGAGGAAGGCGGTGGCGAAGATGTGGCTGTAGCTCGTGGAGAGCAGGGTGTTTCCCCAACGAAGGTTGATGAAGCTGTCTTCGTCCAGGTCGAAGCGAAGGTTGTCCCGTCCGTTGTAGGCCGAAACGGTGACCTGGTCGCCATCCCGCGACTCATAGAAGTACTTTCCGTTCAGGTCGTAGAAGTAGTAGGACGGGATCTCGTTGTCCTCGGTTCTGATGGCGCTGAGGAGAGGCTCGAGGAAGGTCCTGCGTGCGCCGAAGAGCCATCCGCCCCGCGAGCCCGCTTTGCCCTGCATGGTGACCCGACTCGTGATCGTGCTCAGTCCGGCGAAACCTTCGAACTCGTCGACCTTGGGATCCTTCGTTTGGATCTCGACAACCCCGCCCAGACGTCCGCCGTACTCCGCCGGGTAAGCGCCCTTGTAGAGTTTGACCCGGTCAACAAGGTCCCCGTTGAATGTGGAGAAGAATCCGAAGGCGTGAGTCGGGTTGTAGACCGGAACCTGGTCGAGCAGAACCAACGTTTGGTCCGGGCCCCCTCCGCGAATATAGAGGCCACTGGAGATGTCAGACGCCGCCTGCACTCCGGGAAGAAGCTGAAGGCTTCGGATCGGATCGAATTCGCCGATCGACGGCAGCGCCTTGAGCGCCTCGGTGTCCAGGGAGACCAGACCCGTCTGCACTTCCTTTTCCTTGGCCAGACGATCTCCGGTCACGTCGACCGGATCGAAGGGAAGGGCGCTTT
Source organism: bacterium (assembly GCA_030431975.1). Taxonomy (GTDB): domain Bacteria; phylum Eisenbacteria; class RBG-16-71-46; order CAIMUX01; family CAIMUX01; genus JACKCR01. The sequence continues at coordinate 226,408 of JAUIHP010000006.1, forward strand.
CCGACATGCGAATGTCGAAGCGGGAGACCGGCTCGGTGACCCGGACCGTGTCCGTGCGTGTCTCGTATCCGATTCGACTCGCCATGACGCGGTACGTTCCCGGTCGTAGCTTTTCGATGAGGTAGACACCGTCGCCATCACTGCTGGCTCCGCGACGTTCGTTTTCATCCGCCAAGAGGATGGCGACGACATTGACGAAGCCCAAGGCCTCCCGGGAGGCGCCGTCGGAGACTGTCCCGGTAAGGTTTGCTGCACGAGATGTGTGCGTAGCGCCCAGGGTGGTTGCGGCGATGAGCACGAGGAACGTGATGAGCCGGCGAGCTCGATTCATTCGCCGCATTGCGACAATGCGGCCCATCGCGACAGCTTTGATCGACGACATCTCGTCTGTTTCGGACAACCTCGTCCTCCGAACCCGCCCGACTTTTCTCGCTCGTTGCTCAGCCCGGTCCTCGGGCTGCTTAGACCGGCAACTGTTCCAGTTCCTGAGCGACCAGATCCATCAGCTCGCCGAGAAGCTGCGGTCCCAGATCGAATTTGCACCCGGCAACCTCGAAGAGCCGGGGCGCGCCCACGCTTCCGCCCAGGGTCTGCGCCTCGAGCAGCATGGTCACGGCTGCCCGCGGATCCTTCCGGTAGTTCCGGTAGACCTGTAGTGCGCCCAGCTGTGCGATGCCGTATTCGACGTAGTAGAAAGGAACGTGGTAGATGTGGAGCTGACGTTGCCAGCGGCGTTGAAGGACACCGTCCGCGACGTAAGAGTGGTCGAGAGGCGGCATATAGCGATCGTGCAGTTCGACGAACTTGGCGTTGCGCTCCTCATGAGTATGCTCGGGATTCGTGTAGAGCCAGTGCTGAAAGCCATCGATGACGGCGACCCAGCAGAGGATCCAAACCGTGCTTTCCCACTGCTCGCGTGCTGCCCGCTTACGATCCTCTTCGCGATCGTAGAACTGGTCGAGACTGTCGAGCATGAGAAGTTCCTGAGCCATGCTCGAGACTTCGCAGAACTCCATCGCAGCATGATCGAGCCAGATGAGCGGCTGCTCGCGACTCTGCACAGCGTGGATCGCGTGGCCCGCCTCGTGGACCATAGTCGAGAGGTCGCGCTGCAGTCCGATGAAGTTTCCAAAGATGAACGGCCGGCGCTGCTCGCGCAACGTGGCTTGGTACGCGCCCGGCGCCTTTCCTTTGCGACTACCGATGTCCATGTTTTCGGAGAACGCATCGAAGCGGATGCCAAGTCGGGGATCGATTCGGTGGAAGAGCTGCGACGTCTTGTCTTTGAGAATGTCGACATCTTCGAAAGGGCGGAGCGGAGACCGGCCCTTTACATCCACATCCAGATCGAAAGGAGCCAAAGCGTCGACGCCGAGAGCCTCCCGACGCTCTTCGTGAATCTTGCGGAGAAGAGGCACGGCTGACTTCTCGATCGCATCATGGAACGTTTCACAATCAGATGGAGTGTAGTCCCGCCGCTTTTCTTTGAAGGCGACTTCACGATAGTCGGGAAGTCCGACGTTATCGGCCATCGCTTTCCTGAGTTCGAAAAGCTTGTCGAACTTGTGATCGAGTTCCGTTTCAACCGTAGCCAGCTTCTCGACCATGGCGACGAATGCACGACGCCGGAGGTCGCGGTCCGTGTTGTGGAAGAACTGCCTCATCTGTGGAGGCGTGTACTCCTTGCCATCAAACTCGATGGTCATCCCACCCATGATTTCGTCGTACTCGTGGACGATTTCTTTGACCTGGGTTTCCAACGCCACGTTCTTCTCGTCGAACAACTCGACTTGCGTCGCAAGAACCCGGTCAACCTCGGCCCAACCCGACGTTTGGACGGACCGGCGGTGGGGAGAGTCGTAATAGCGCTTCGCCAACTTGAAGTCCCACTCCGTGGTCACCGGAGCGATGTTGCGGACGAAGTCCAGGTACTTTGCGCTTACGTCTTCGCTGATCGTGTCGCAGCTCGCGGCGATCTGGCGACGGGCGCGCTCTTCGTCGACGACGGACCGAAGTTCGCTCCAGCGAGTCAGCCACTGCTTAACGTCTTCCGGGGAATCCAGAGGAGTCTCGATAAGTCGTTCGTAGAGAGGCTTCAGTTCTTGGGCCGAGACCTCGAAATCAGCGGGGACGAAGGCGCGATTCAGAGGAGTAAGTTCGATCGTGGTCGTCATGAGGAAGGCTCCATTGGAGTGGCGTTCACCGGTCCGGCGAGGTTCTGCGGAAACGAGTTCTAGAGTTTCTGTTAGGGAGGTGGGGCGGGTCAACCTAAGAGGGCTCGGAGATGCGCGGTCACGCGGGTGCGGAGCATCAGTCAGAATCAAGCTAAGAGGCTGTGGGGCAATACTATAACCGCACCTGAGTCGGTAACTGTTCCTGGACCATCCAGGCGGGGGGAGGTCCAGATCTTGCAGGGCCGGAAAACAAACTCCTCGCCCGCATTTCAGTGGACGAGGAGTCTCTACCTAACCCTGATTGGGCAAGACCAGCTAGTGATTGCCTCCGGCGTGGTCATGGCCCTTCGAGGCATCGCCGCCCGCGTGCTGCGGGTCCTTTGGCGGATTCTTGAGAATCGATCCGAGATTCGGGTGCTCGCCGAGCCAGCGAACCTTACCCGTTTCCAACTCATAGACGGCACCGACAACCTGCACCTTCCCCTGGTCGGCCAGCTTGTGGACTCCCGGGCTGTTGGTGAGCAGGTCTTCGATCGCCTGCATAACGTTGGAACGGACGGCAAACGGAACGAGGTCCTTGCCCTTCAACCGCGGATGTATCCGACGGGACTCCGCCACGGCCGGCTCGATGTTGTCAAGCAGGGCGGGGAGGCTGCCGTCGAGTTCAGCTCCCTCGACGACGGCGGTAACGGCTCCGCAACCCTCATGACCGAGGACCATGACAAGCTGGGTGCCGAGGTGCTCCGCGCCGTACTCGATGGAAGCGATCTGATCCGTGTCGCAGACGTTTCCCGCTACGCGAATGATGAACGTGTCGCCGATGCCCTGATCGAACACCGTCTCGATCGGGACGCGCGAATCGGAGCAACCGATGATCGTGACGAACGGGTTCTGTCCTTTGGCGGTGTTGAAACGCCGCTGACGATCGAGGTGCGGATGCATCAACCGTCCGGAGACGAAACGTTCATTCCCCTCCTTCAGAATTTCCTGAGCCTCACTTGCGGACACGCTGGAACTGCTTCCTGCATCAGCCGGGGACGGAGCCGTCAAGATTCCAAGAGTGACGGCTATAGGTAGAACTTGGGCGGGACGGAACAGCTTTGATTTCAACGTGGGTCTCCTTGCTTTGCAGGGTGGGGTCTGACCTCCAACCCTCTCATGGCATCGTCGGGAAACCCTTATTCCTTTAGTTGCGGGAGGCAGGGCCCGCCGTCTCCGCGCGTGGGTCCTGTCTTTCGTTTTCTGAATCGGCTGGATCCGGCCATTTTCTACGGTAGGAGCTCGTCTTAGTCGCCCGGACCTCCTGATCCCGGCGCGAGCCAGAAGTCGCGCGGATAGATCCGGTGGAGCTGCGCCCCCGCATCGACACTTCCCAAGTACTGCTGCCACGAAGACAGCTGCGCTTCGGGCCCGATCACGAAGTAGTTTGCGTTGTGCATCGCGACAGCTTCGGCCGAGCTGGGACCGTAGCCGGGAAGCACAGTGCCGTAGATGTCTTTCATCCGCGAAGCAAGATCCTGAGGCAGCGCCTTCGAAGCGCCGATCTCCAGAATCCTCTCCCGGAATCCGCTGACCACTTCGGGAGTCAATTCGTCGGCGTAGTCCTCGGCCATGGCTTCACCCCGCTCTTCGTAGCGGGAACCGGAGCGAATGCCGACAAACGCCTGCGCGATCGCATACTCGGCCAGGGACGGATCGTCGGGAGCGTTCTCCAACTGTTCGATGACGAACTTCAACGTTTGCGGAAGGTCCGGACAACGCTCGGCGTAGTAGAGCAGGCGGCCGACGTTTTCATTACTCCGCAGTCCGTTGGAGTAGGCAAGTCCGGCGGACCAGGTCTTCATGAACATGCTGTGCGCTCCGCCGCCCCCGTAGAGTCGCGCGGCAAGGAATCGCAGAAGTTCTTCCTCATCGCGTTCGAAGTAACTCGCGCAATCGGAGGTGTGAATATGGACACCGGCCCGTGTGCTTTCGTTGACGAGCCCGACGTAGACCGGAGCCTTTGCGCTCTCTCCCGTGATCGCACTCCGCGACGCGAGCCGTGCATTGATCCGCGGGATACCCTCGTACTCGATTCGAGCGGAAGGCGTGGAGTCCAGCTCGGCGATCAGTTCGCCAAGTTTCTCTCCCAAGAGCGCCGTATCCTCCCGGTTTCCGACAACGAATGCGCGCGCGTTGTCCTGCCGGCGAATGAAGCCAAGCGACTCGTCGAGGCGAGCCAATGCTACGGTCGGCGGGGTCGCGAGATCCGCCACAATTCGTTCCGCGAGATAGCGCACGTCCTCTTTGAAAGCATCCGGAGACAAGTCGGCCAGGCTTCGCCTCAGATCCCGAATCGCGCCGTCGATGTGCTCGCCGGCCGATTCCGACAGCCGTGACCGGGCAGCCTTCCAAACAGCCAGGGTGCGAGTCTGTTCGTCCGCTTCCGTCAAAGCCCCTTCGGACGGCGATTCCGACCCTTCGGCGGCGAGCGCAGTGAGAAGAGCATCGAACTCTTCCCGTGACCCCGCTTCCGGACTGGTCGCCAAGTCGAGAAGAAACGCTCGCACATCGGCGAGGTCGGACTCGTTCGCTTCCGCAAACAGCCAGCGTAGACGGAGGAGGGCGTGAGTCTGCGTGAGAAAGGACGCCGCACTGAGAAAGAGCGGATTGTCCTGCCGCCAGTAGGCATCGGCCGGATCCCGAACCCAACTCTCTTCGGAGCGTCGCATGCGATTGCGAGACGCACCCAAGGCCTGATCGATCGCGTCACGAATCTGGGGAAGGTTGGCTTCATCGTGGTTCGGGCTCAGAAGGATGGTCCGGATCCATCCGAGCGCACGAAGACTTTCCGTCTGATCGGTTCCGGATCCGCGGAAGGCAATCTCTGCCCGCTCGGTCCGAGTGTTCGTCGAGAAATAGACGTCGAGGTCGAAGATCTCCTCCTTCAAACGCCGATCCATCTCGTCGAACGAAACGCGTTTGCCATCTTCGATCGCTCCGACGCCGCGGAACAGAGTCGGCAGTCCGGCAACATAGACGAGAAGGGACTCCGGTACCGCGTCCATGCGAAGGGCAAGTCCGGACGTGGCCGCCGTCATGTTGTCGAAGTAGGCCGAAACAAGGTGTCGTTCCGGAGCGAGCTCCACCGCATCGAAGTCGAGCGCATCGTCGAGGGTCATCGGAGGACTCTCGACGAGAGCGGGGACATCGATGCCCGCTGCGGTCTCGTCAATCTCGCGAGTCCGCTCTTCATAGTCTCCCTGGTAGCGAACGATCGCCGCGAGATCGCTTTCGACTTCGTACTCGGACCGAAGCTTGGCGGTGAACTCCTGGATGCGATCCTGGCGCGCCTGCTCACTTCGAGGAATCGCATCCGGGTCGGCCGTAGCTACGGCCACGAAGGGTTCTTTGGAAAGACCCCAATTCGAAAGAAGCTCTCCCCAGGGATTCCCTTCCGCCTGAAGGACAACCTCCGCAGAATCGAGAACCGACTTGAAGCTCAGGTCTCTGCGGAACCCGCCGACTTCGTGCAGCGCCTGCATCTTGTCGATGAGCGATGAGCCCTGTCCGCGGTAGCCGAAGCGCGGCGGAGAGTTCAACTCCGTTCGAATGGAGCGTCGACGTTGCAACAGGTTGCTTCGCGCCTGTGCCTGAAACGCCTCGAGTTCGGTGGAACCCGGTTCCCAGGCTGCCACAGTTTCCAGTGCCTGCATGACGCGGGTGCGAATGGCTCGCATCTTTTCCGGCGCGGCGGCCGATGGGTCGATGCCGCTCATGCCGATGTAGAGCGGCTGTCCCAGGTCATCGTCCAACCAACCGAACACGGAGTTGGCACCCAAGTCCATCTCGCGGGTTCGCGAATCGATGAAAATCTTGTGCAGCGTCGACGTCTGTCCGTTCGCAAACGTCCCGAGGAAGAGGCGCAGCAGTTCCTGTTGTCCCAGACTCAGATCGCGCTCCGCCGGCCACGACATCAGGTAGACACCGGGTTCGTTCGGATTCTCGTTGGGAAAGTGGGTGTGGAGCACCGATCCCATCGGGCTGGGACGCGGCTCGGGAAGACGGTCTTTGGCCGCAGCCGGATCCGTACCGGCCTTGCCATCGGGCTCGACACGCTCCAGAACGTCAGAGAGCCGGTTCAGACACTCCTCCAGGGTCACCTCTGCACCGATCGAAACCACCGCTCCCATATTGTTCAGGTGGTGAGTGTTCGCGTGAAAGACGCGAATCTCTTCCGCCGTCAGGTCGCGAATGCCCTCCGGAGTTCCTCCGGCAGAGTAGGAAAGCGGATGACCATCGCCGTAGATCATCTTCCCCATCTCGAGGAAGAGGTTTCCCCACGGGCGCTCGAAGGTGCTGACCATCTCGTTGTAGACGGTCCCCTTTTCTTCCAATCGAAGCTCACCATCCGGTCCGTCGGCGACACCCATGTTGCAGACCTCGCGACGGATCTCTTCGTCTGAGTAGTTCGGATGGAGCATGGCGTGGAGCTTGGCCTCGAAGAGATCGAAGAAGGTCTGGGATCCGGCCGCGGTGTTGAAGTGGTAGCAGGTGCGACGTTGCTCGGTGTAGGCCGAGCTGTTGCCAAGCGACATCTCTTCGAGCGACGCCACCCGACGGCCCACGGTTCCCTTTCCCAAGAGGAGATGTTCAAGAGTGTGCGGCTCGCCCTTGTCCGACGGCGGGAACGAGTTCACCCACATGAAGGCCTGGGGCAGCGACTGGATGCGAAGGACGTCCAGAACGAAGCGGGTCGGGACGTGGCGGAACCGAGCTCCGATCTCGACACCGGCCTCATTCGTATAGAGTGCTTCCGTCCGAAAGTCGGCGACCCGTTCATTCGGTTCGAGCTCCGCGAAGTCGACTTCGGCTGCACCCGCGATCGCCGGACTCAGCAGGAACGTGATCGCGGCGACCACCCGCAACCAACGGAGCTGCGTTTTCCCTTTCAGCCGGGGCAAACCAACATCAGTTCCCATCGATCCCTCTTTCCTATCGCTTCGCATTTGAAGGTGCCTCGTCACTTTGTGGAAGCCTTCCGTCGGCCGTCTTCGGAACTGGAGCACTTGGTCAGGATGTGCTCCACCGGGACTCGGAAAACATCAGTACTGGAAGTGCTTGATCTGCTCGCCCTGATCACCGATCTCGGTCATCGCTTCGATTCCGATCTCGAGGTGCGTTTGCGCCCAGGTCGCCGTGACATGAGCGTCCGACTCTTCGGTCTTGACCCCTTCGGGAGTGATCGGGACGTCCGATACCAACAGCAGAGCCCCGCGTGCGATCTCGTTGTGATGTCCGACAATGAAGACCGTCGCCGTTTCCATGTCGATACCGATCGCCGTCACCTTGGCCAGCTTTTCGCGAAAAACGTCGTCGTGTTCCCAAACCCGGCGGTTCGTCGTGTAGACGACCCCGGTGCGGTACTCCAAACCGCGCCCGACGATCTTCTCCGAAACAAACTTGTGCAGCTTGAACGATGGAAGCGCCGGCACCTCGGGAGGAAAGTAGTCATCACTGGTTCCTTCACCCCGAATGGCCGCGATGGGGAGGATGAAGTGACCGATCTCGGTCGACTCCTTCAGACCACCGCATTTCCCAAGGAAGAGGACGCCGCGTGGAGACCGCGCCACCAACAGATCCATGATCGTGGCTGCGTTGGCAGACCCGATCCCGAAGTTGACCAGAGTGAGGCCCGCCGAATTCGTGGCCGCCTGCATCGGCCGGCCCAGCCCCTTGATGTCGCAGTCAAACCGCTCACAGAAGGCCGTCAGGTAGTTAGAAAAGTTGGTTAGAAGGATGTAGTCGCCGAACTCGTCGATGGCCATTCCCGTGTAGCGCGGCAGCCAGTTCCTGGCAAGCTCCAGGCGGTCGACTTTGTCCGGATGCGGGGGAAGCGTCACTATCCAATCTCCTTCGCGACTCGCGAGACCATCCGATTCAGGATTCGTCGTACAAGTCTAGCCCAACAGGCTGCTCTAGACCGATCGATTCATAGAGGTCGGGCTAGCCTCGATTCGTCAATCCTTCACGGCTAATCGAAGCTGGGTGGGTCCCTACGTGCGGGTGGAGCGTCGGCCGGCTTTGAAGCCGCGCTCGTAGGCCTGGTTGAGAAGAGTCGCGTAGTGCTCGGCATTGTGACGGCCGGAACAGACGATGACGGCCACTCCGTTCGCATCTTCGACGCGATAGCGGTCCGCCCCCGCCGTGTCCTCACGGATGGCGTATGCCGAGCTCTCTCCGCTTTCAGTGCTTTCGCTTTCCGAGCGCTTTCCGCTTCCCAAGGTCTCTCCGTTTTCCGGTGTCATCGCGCCCCACCGTCGCGGAATCGGGCGAGCTGACGGCGGAAGTAGGGACGGTCGGGGGCTTCCTCGATGGCCTGCTCGATCAGGTCGACCGCCTCGTCGACGTTGCCGCGGAGAAACACGATCTCAGCCAACGTATCGAGGACGTTGGCCTTCTCGACTCCCGGCTCCGCAAACTCGACACCTTTGCGAGCCAGCGCTTCTCCCTTTTCGAGTTGGATCCGGTTCTCGAAACACCACCAGGCGACGTTGTTCAGGTAGTACGACTTTTCGCGCCAACCCTCGGGTTGGTTTTCCTGCACAAGTTGGAACGCGCGGGTCGGATTCTTCTCGACATGCAGGGCATAATCCGGTGCCAGTCGGCTTCGGAACTTGTCCGCATACGGGCTGGTGCTGGTTTCGGCCTTCTCGTAAGCGGATTCGATGTATCCCGTCACATCTTCGAGACGCCCCTGCTTGCGCGCCAACCGAACCAACGAGGAAGAGAGCTTGAAGTAATCAATGTCCGGCAACTCAGACAGTCCCAGTACCTGATCCGCTTTTGCAGATGCCTCTTCGAACGAGAACAACCCAACGTAGGCGCCCTCGATCATGGCGGAGAGAATCCGCTCCTGATCATCGAGCGATTCCGGCTCCAGTCGAAGTCCCTGCCGGTAGTAGGCCACCGCCTCCGCAAAGTGCCCGCTCATGTAAGCCAGCTCTCCCAGCTTCCTCGCATCGGCAGGATCCTGCTGCACCCGAAACCGCTGTTGCCGAACCTCGACCGGAATCGGGTCATGAAGAGCCGCTTCGAAGTGCTCGAGGAACTTCTCTTCGCCGGAAAAGCCGTACCACCGGTCCAGCAGGCGCGCCTGACCGTCAAGAAGCAGAAAGGTCGGATAGTGGCGCACATTCCAATTCTTGGCCCAACGCGGACCACTTCCCTTTTCCGCATCCAGTTCCAGGAAGTGAGTCTTGGTCAGAACCGGATCGCGCAGCGCCGGCGCGCGATGATACTTGTCCATGAAGGCGTTGCAGTCGACACACCACTCCGCCGTCATCATGACCAGCACCGGACGCGTGGTTTCGGTCGCACGATCGAAGAGCGCGATCAGCGGATCCTGATCCGCGCCCGCCGTTGTGTGGATCGGTGCAAGACAAAGCAGGATGAGTACAAAGATGGAAAGTCTGAGTCCAATTGTGCGCAAGCTCTTCTCCCGCATGTCCCGGGGTGCTTCCCGAGGACGGTCTATATAGTAGACGCATAGTAGCGGCTGCAGTGTCGAAACAACACGACCGTTCCGTTTTCCCGCCGCCGCCTTGAATCCAGGCACCCCGATCCGGCGAATCCATCTTCGACGCGGGGAAGGATGGAAACAGGTCATCAGGCCATCGCTGCCGCTGGCCCTCGTAAAGCTGATCACCGGCCAACAGCCGTGACTCAAATCAAGGTTTCCGATGTCGGAACCATCCCAGGAGATCCCAAACCCTTGCCTTCGCTCGTCACTCCCGAGACCAGCCCCAACGCATCGCAACCCGAACGTCATCTCGCGAACTCAGGTTCCGGAACTCGTCAAAGCCGCTGGTCCCAGATCATGTGGGCCCGACTGATTCCCTACGTCGCTCTCCATCTAGTGTGTTTTGCGGTCATTTGGGTTGGCTGGAGTCCTGTCGCCGTCCTCACCGCGGTCGCCCTTTACGTCGTGCGGATGTTCGCCATCACCGGGTTCTACCATCGCTACTTTTCCCATCGGACCTTCCGTACCTCTCGCCCCGCCCAGTTCGTCTTCGCTCTGATGGGTGCATCGGCCGCTCAGAAAGGTCCGCTCTGGTGGGCGGCCCATCACCGACACCATCATCAGCACTCCGATCAGGAAGAGGACATTCACTCCCCCTCCCTGCAGGGATTCCTGTGGAGCCACGTCGGCTGGATCTGGACGGAAGAGAACTATCGCGTCCAGGAAACCACCGTTCGGGACTTCCGACGGTTCCCGGAACTCGCGTGGCTGGATCGTCACGCCCTGATTGTCCCCGTGATTCTGGCGGCACTCCTCATTGCAGAAGGAGAGCTGCTTGCGCACTTCGCACCGTCCCTGGGAACGAATGGCGCACAAATGTTCATCTGGGGTTTCTGCATCTCGACCGTCGTCCTCTATCACGGGACGTACACGATCAATTCCCTCGCGCACGCTTGGGGGACGAGGCGATACCAGACGACGGACGACAGCCGGAACAACTTCCTCCTCGCGCTGCTGACCCTCGGAGAGGGTTGGCACAACAACCACCATCGTTATCCCGTGGCGGCGCGTCAGGGCTTCTTCTGGTGGGAGATCGACCTGACCTACTACGGCCTCTGGGTTCTTTCCAAGCTGGGCATCATCTGGGATCTGCGCGGAGTGCCCGATCGGGTTCGCTTCGAACACATTCCCCGTGAATCCTGATTCTCGCGTTCGACGAACCTAGTTTGTGAAAGACGGGGATGCACCCGTCTCGCAAAGACCCGAGGTACGTCCGCATGAGAATCGCCATCGTCGGCTCCGGAGTCTCCGGACTCGTCGCCGCACACGAGCTTCACCAGGACCACGAAATCGTGGTCTTCGAAGCCAACGACTACATCGGCGGCCACACCCACACCGTCACCGTGGACGACCCTCGCGGTCCACTCGGCGTCGACACTGGCTTCATCGTCTTCAATGACCGGAACTACCCACTGTTCTCACAGCTGCTGAGCGATCTGGGAGTCGATGCTCACGACAGCGACATGAGCTTTGCCGTCAACTGTGAGAGAACCGGGTTGGAGTACCGGGCGAGTTCGCTGGACACGCTGTTCGCGCAGCGACGGAACCTGTTACGTCCTTCGTTCTACGGAATGATCCGCGACATCTTTCGCTTCTTCCGCGAAGCGCCCGCCCTACTCGACGAGCCGGATGACTCGACAACCCTAGGCGAGTACCTGGAACGAAACGGATACTCCGAGCTCTTTGTCGAGAAACACATCCTTCCGATGTGCGCCGCACTTTGGTCGGCATCCAAGGACTCGCTCCGGCGCTTCCCCGCCCGCTACTTTGTCCGATTCCTGGCCAACCACGGGATGATGGCCCGTCACGGCCGGCCGCAGTGGCGTGTCGTTACCGGCGGATCCGACCAGTACGTTCAGGCGTTGACCCAGCCCTTTCGGAAGCAGGTTCGTCTGCGGACTCCCGTCCGGTCGATTCGGAGACACGTGGATCGCGTCGACGTCCTCACGGACGATGTCGGTAGCGAGTCGTTCGACCGGGTCATTCTCGCCGTGCACAGCGATCAGGCGCTCCACCTGCTCGACAACCCGTCCGCCGAAGAACAGGCCGTCCTGTCTTCGATCCCGTACCAGCGCAATGAGGTCGTTCTCCACACCGATCCGACGATCATGCCCGCGCGACGCAAGGTTTGGGCGGCGTGGAATCACCATGTCCTGCGGGACTCCAGGGAAGAGGTCGCCGTCACCTACTGGATGAACAAGCTGCAGAGCCTGCAGACGGACCGGGACTACTTCGTCACTCTCAATGCCGCGGACAAGATACGCGCAGAGAATGTCCTCGCTTCCTTCACGTATCACCATCCTGTCTTCACCCCGGAGGGAGTTGCGCAACAGCACCGGCAGCCGACTCTCGGAGTCGGGAATCGAACGCATTATTGCGGGGCCTACTGGGGCTTTGGGTTTCACGAGGACGGTGTCCGGAGCGCACAGCGGGCGGTGGCCTCGTTGCGCAACTTGGCCACGTCGGAACGTGTCTCGTACGAAGTGGTCAGCGTAGGTCAGGAGTCGATCCGGTGAAGTGGCAGAGCGGCATTTATGTCGGCTGGGTCCGACATCGAAGGTACCTGCCGAAACAGAACTCGTTTCGGTATCCGACCTTCATGATGTACCTGGACCTTTCGGAGCTTCCGAAACTCTTCGACAAGGTTCCGTTTTGGTCCGCGCGTGGACGCAACGTCGCCGAGTTTCGGCGGAGTGACTACCATGGTCCGCCCGAAGTTCCACTCGAGACTTCGATCCGAGCCTCGGTCCGGGAACGAACCGGCGTCGCGCCGACCGGACCCATTCGCATGCTGACCCACATGCGCTACTTCGGGCACTGCTTCAACCCGGTTACTTTCTACTACTGCTACGACGATTCTGCGACGAGGGTCGAGACGGTGGTGGCCGAGATCGAGAACACTCCCTGGGGTGAACGTCACGCCTACGTGTTGCCGGCGCCCGATGATCAGGAGTCTTCGACTCTGAAGTTCGGCTTCGAGAAGGACTTCCACGTCTCGCCCTTCCAGGACATGGATCTCCGCTACGACTGGCGATTCCTGGAGCCCTCGGATCGACTCGCCGTCCACATGAAGAGCTTCGAAGACTCGAAGCTTTCGTTCGACGCCACTCTCTCCCTCCGCCGTGAGGAGATTTCGACGTCGGCGCTTCTCAGGAAACTGGCGCGATATCCGTTTCTCACTCTGCAAGTTCTTGCCGCGATCTACGGCCAGGCCGCACGACTCAAGCTGAAGGGCTTTCGCTTCTATCCCCATCCCTCGAAGCGGGCCCGCGAACTGAACCCAACCAAGGATGCGATTCATGACCACGCCTGACTTTGCCAGAACGATGCCGACCTCCAGCGAAGCAACGGCTCCGGGTATCTCGGGTGACATCTTCTCGCGGATCTGTCGCTCGGCGTTCCTTCGGATTCTCGGCGATCTCGAGGAGGGCACGCTGACCATTCGGGAGAACGGCCGAACGATCACGCTGGATCACGGTCATTCCTCCGCGCGGCCACACAGATCCGGGAGTTCCGAGGCGTCCCTCTCGACCATCATCGACGCGTCCGGCCCTGAGGCACCCCTCTCGGCAGTCATCGACGTGTCCGACCCTCTGTTCTATAAGGAAGCCCTGCTCCACGGCAGCGTCGGCGCCGGCCGCGCCTACTTCGAGAATCGATGGTCGAGTCCAAATCTGGTCGCGGTCATCCAACTCTTCGCCCGGAACGAGAACGTTCTTCGCCGCTGGCGCGAAGGCGCTGCCCGCGTCCTCGCTCCTTTCCAGTTCCTGTTTCATCGCCTCCGTCGGAACACGAAACACGGAAGTCGCGAGAACATCGGGTTCCACTATGACCTGAGCAATGAACTGTTCGCACAGATTCTCGACGAGACCATGACCTATTCCGCCGCTCTCTTCGAGGAAGAGGACACGACGTTGGCCGAGGCGTCGACCGCGAAGCTCGATCGGATCTGTCGGTCGCTCGAACTTTCCGAACGCGACCACGTCCTGGAGATCGGGGGCGGTTGGGGCAGCTTCGCCATCCACGCTGCGAGGAACTACGGATGCCGGGTCACGACGACGACGATCTCACAGGAGCAGTACGAGCTCGCCGTAGACCGAGTGCGCACCGCCGGCCTTGAGGATCAGGTGACCATCGTGCAGAAGGACTACCGCGATCTCGACGGCACTTACGACAAGATCGCGTCGATCGAGATGATCGAAGCCGTCGGTCACGACTACCTGGAAGGCTACTTCCGGCAGTGTGACCAAAGGCTCCGCCCCGGCGGACGTTTCTGTTTGCAGGCAATCACGATCCGGGACGAGCACTACGACAAGGCCCGGAAAACTCTCGACTACATCAAGCGCTACATCTTTCCAGGATCGGACATCCCGTCGCGCGGGATCATCCAGAAGTGTGTCGACAAGGTGACACAGATGGAGTCGGTAGACACGTTCGAGATGACCTACGGATACGCCCGCACGCTGGCCGAGTGGCGAAAGAACCTACTGCGAAACTCCGACTCCATTCTTCCCCTCGGCTTCGATGATCGCTTCGTTCGGATGTGGGACTTCTACTTTGCGTACTGCGAGGGAGGATTCCGGGAGTCGAGAATTCAGTGCTGGCAGTTGACGTTTCAGAAGTGATCCTCGCCGCATGGATCACATCCGCCCTCGTCATGGCGGGACTCTGGTGGGTTCAGTTGCGGACGCGTAACGCCGGTTGGGTGGACTTTGGATGGACACTCTGCACGGGCGGCATCGGCCTGTGGTACGTCGCTGGCGGCGGTTCGCCCGCCGTCCCACGGTTCGTGCTTGCCGCGATGCTTCTGATCTGGACGTTCCGACTCGGCCTTCTCCTATGGGGTCGCCTTGTTGGCGAGGACGAAGACTCGCGCTACGTCGCGTTGCGAGCCCATTGGGGCGAGGCCGCGAACCGGAATCACTTCCTTCTTTTTCAGGGCCAGGCGTTGCTCGCTCTCGTTCTGGCCGTTCCGTTCTATGTCGCTGCCACGCGGAGCGGACCGAACCTGTCTGTGCCGCAGATGATCGGAGTCGCGCTCTTCGCCATCGGTTGGATCGGTGTTTGGATCGCGGACCGGCAGAAGGACGCGTTTCGATCGCGGCCGGAAAACAAAGGGCAGGTCTGCGACATCGGGCTTTGGAAGTACTCCCGCCATCCGAACTACTTCTTCGAGTGGATTCTTTGGTGTGGGTTCGGCCTCTACGGCTTCGTCGGCGGCGCCTGGATCAGCTGCGCCGCTCCGCTCGTGATGTTGGTGTTGCTCGTTTGGGTGACGGGAATCCCGCCGTCGCAGCGGCAGGCCTTGAAGAGACGCGGTGAGCTGTATCGGGAGTACATGAAGAAGACGAGTCCCTTTGTTCCATGGCCACCACGCCAGTCCGGCACGCGTTCCACGATTTACTGAAGGAGTCGAATGATGTCCGAAGCTCTTACACAAGATGGATCCCCGACGCTCCCCACCACACCGTGGTACGTGGATGCGATGCAGCGCGGACTTCTTCCGGACGCGCTGGTGCGGTTCGGTATCCGGCAGAAGCTCGCGCAGAGGCTTGCCCACGAGCAACGTGGAACGACCGAGGAGCAGAGGCAGCGGATCCAAACTCTGGTTCAACGCCTCCGCAGCAGCCAGGTCGCGATCCATACCGACTCTGCAAACAGCCAGCACTACGAGGTGCCGGCTGAGTTCTTCACGAAGGTCCTCGGATCCCACCACAAGTACAGCTGCGCCCTTTGGGAGCCGGATGTAACCACACTCGACGAAGCGGAGCGCCGGATGCTCGACCTCTACTGTCAAAGAGCGCAGCTTGAAGACCGGCAGAACGTCCTTGATCTCGGCTGCGGCTGGGGATCGTTCTCGCTCTACGCCGCACCGCGGTATCCGGAGTCAAAGTTCATCGCGGTCAGCAACTCCCATTCTCAACGGGAGTTCATCGAGTCGCGTGCGCGCGAACTCGGCATCCGCAACCTCGAGGTTCGAACCGCCGACGTCAATCAGTTCGATCCCGGCCGGAAGTTCGACCGGATCGTCAGCGTCGAGATGCTCGAGCACATGCGCAACTACGATCAGCTCTTCTCCCGCATATCGAGTTGGCTCACGAACGACGGCCGCTTCTTCGTCCATATCTTCACCCACCGGGAGACGCCTTACCTATTCGAGACGGAAGGCGGGGACGAGTGGATGGCCCAGAACTTCTTCACCGGCGGGATCATGCCTTCGGATCATCTCTTCTATCACTTCCAGGATGATTTGGTGGTCTATGACCACTGGCGCGTCAACGGAACCCACTACGAGAAGACGTCCAACGCCTGGCTCGCGAATATGGATCAGCGGCGCAGCGAGATCGATCCCGTCCTCGAGGCCACCTACGGTCCGGCGCGCGTCTCCGTCTGGCGAACGAACTGGAGACTCTTCTTTCTCGCATGCGCGGAACTGTGGGGTTACCGTGGCGGGAATGAGTGGATGGTATCGCACTACCTGTTTCGGCCCCGTCTATAGGCCGACGCGTCTTCAATCCGGACATCGTGACGGTGCGCGAGCGCGGTCGTCGTCACGAGGTGGACGCGGCTCGCCGGGTGGGCGCGGCTTCCGGGGTGGGCGCGGCTTGCCGAGTGCGTGCGGCCTGTCGGGTGGGAATGGGTCGTTCGCACCAGGCCCCCGGACCGACGTGAACACCGAGAAGCAACCCACGTGAACTCCGAATCTACCCACGTGACTACGGAATCGTCCCTGGGGAACAACGAGCCTCGTCCCAAACGCCTTTCCCGGATCCGGAAAGCCGGGTACGGATCCACGGAACTCGGCCTCGTCGCGGTCGAGGTCCTGGTTCAGGTCTACCTTCTGAAGTTCTACAACGTCGTCGTCGGACTGCCCGCGGGCCTGACCGGCCTGGCGTTGGCTCTCGGCATCCTGTGGGACGCCGTGACCGATCCCATGATGGGCGCCATCTCCGACCGAACCCGCTCGCGATGGGGCCGCCGGCGGCCCTACTTCCTACCCGGCGCGCTCGCGCTGTCGCTGTTCTTCATTGTGCTCTTCAATCCGCCCGCGATGGACAGCAACGCCGTCAAGTTTCTCTACCTGATCTTCGGATTTCTGCTCGTCAGCACGTCGACCACGGTCCTGTCCGTGCCCCATGTCGCTCTCGGCGGAGAGCTCAGCTTTGACCGGAACGAGCGCACCGTCATCTACGGATACCGACGGCTCTTCAGCACACTCGGACTCGTATTGGGGACCGCGCTTCCCGCTGCGATCCTCGCCTATCTCGGAGACGAGTCCAATCCCGACGTCGTGGCGCGATCACGAGGAGTCACCGCGTTCGTTCTCGCCATCCCGATCATGCTGACGGCGTTTCTTGCCTTCGTTGCGACGAAAGGACGGGACTCCGGCGGCGTGAACCCTGGCCGCTCCCGTCATGCGGAAGCCGAGGCGAATCCCCCCTTCCGGTTTCTCGAACTCGCACTCGCGCAACGGGACGCTTGGAAGAACAAGATGTTCCTTCCACTGATCCTATCGTTTCTCGTCGCCGGGATCGCACGGACGCTGAACGGCTCGTTCGCGCTCTACTACTATGAGTACCGGCTTCAGCTACCCGAGTCGTTCGTAGTGCAGAGTATTCTCCTCCCCTTCTTTCTTTCGTTGCTGGTTTCGATTCCGTTGTGGATCTGGATCTCGCGGCGTTTCGGCAAGAAATGGCCCGCGTTCTGGGGAGCCCTCGGGCTCGGCGTACTCACCGTCGTCTTCTATCCCATCTTTGAGCCGGGGGAGACAACCGCACCCATCATCGTCGCGTTGGTCGGAGGCATCTTCGCCGGATCGATCGTGCTGCTCGACTCGTTGATCCCGGACACCGTCGACTACGACGAGCTGAAGACCGGGCAGAATCGCGAAGGACTGTACTTCGGTGTTTGGAAGTTGGGGACGAAACTCTCTCGTGCGCTGGGGCTTCTCTTTGCCGGATTGCTGCTGCAGTTGATCGGCTTTCAGGAGGGGGCCGCGACGCAGTCGGAAGAAGTCGGGTGGCGGCTCGCGCTGTTGTTCGGCCCCGGTGTCGGCGTCTTCTTCGTGATGGCGGCGGTCATCTTTACGACGATGCCGCTGACGGATGAGCGGCATGCGAGGATTCAGCGTTTGCTGAGCCGGAAGAGGGATCGCCGTCGGGAACGGGAGTTGCAGGACAGCGGTGGGTAGGCGGAAGACCAAAACTCGAAGCTAGCCTGCTACCTACCCCGGCGAGCCAGGGAAGCGGCGCGACAGGATACGGATTGGTAGGCTCAGAGGGGTCGGCAAGAAGCATCAACCCCCACCCTTGATCTTGTCATACGCCGAAAGCGCCCGGTCGCGGGCGAATCCGTGTTCGACCAGCGGCTCCGGGTACGTCTTGCCCAACTTGATTCCCGCCTTCTCGAGAACTTCGTCGGAGGCCTCCCAAGGCGTATGCAGATGCTTGTCATCCAGCTTGGCGATCTCCGGCACCCACCGCCTGACGTATGCGCCGTGCGAGTCGAACTTCTTTCCCTGCAGGATCGGATTGAAGATGCGGAAGTAGGGCGCCGCGTCCGCTCCCGAGCCGGCCACCCACTGCCAACCAAGCGTGTTGTTGGCGAGGTCGGCATCGACGAGCGTGTCCCAGAACCACTTCGCACCTTCATGCCAGGTGATGAGTAGGTGCTTGACCAGAAACGAAGCCGTGATCATGCGCACTCGGTTGTGCATGTATCCCGTGTGCCACAGCTCGCGCATTCCGGCGTCAACGATCGGGTAGCCAGTTTGTCCCTTCTGCCAAAGCTTCAGATTCTCGCCGCCGGATTCCCAGGGGAAGTCCGCAAAGTTCTCGCGTAGCGGCTCCCAGGTCGTGTGCGGGAAGTGATAGAGAAGATGATGTGCGAACTCGCGCCACACGATCTGTCGTAGAAACGCCTGTATGTTGTCGCTGGCCTTGCCGCGCGACTTACGACGAAGGGCACTCAGATGATGCCAAAGGTCCCGCGGACCGATCTCGCCGAAATGAAGATAAGGAGACAATCTCGAAACGCCATCTTCGCCCGGAAGGTCGCGTCGGTCGTCGTACGCTCGGACGCCGTCCTGCGACCACTCCAGGACTCTTTGTCGGGCACCTGGCTCTCCGGGAGTCCATGCTTCGCGCATTCCCCCGGCCCAGTCGATCTTCGGCAACAGATTCAGGTCGTCGAGTTCGAGTCCATCCGGAAAACCCTTCGGCACGGGGATCTCCTTCGGAACTTCAAAGGCGGGGTGTGGATCGTCCTTCGCAAGCAATTGCTTGTAGAACGGAGTGAAGACTTTGTACGGATCGCCGGACTGCGTCTCGTGTGCGGTCGGCTCGAAGAGGAGCGACGCGTTGAAGCTCTTCACGTGAAGCCCGTCGTCCCGAAGAGCCTTCTTGATCTTCGTGTCCCGCTCGATGGCGGCCGGTTCATAGATGCGGTTCCAATAGACAGCATCCGCTTTGACCGACTTGGCAAGAGAACGCAGCTCGGACAACGACTCACCCGCTCGAAAGATCAACTTCTGGTCGTGCTTCGCGAGTTGTTCCTGGAGCGACGCGAGTGAGTGATGGAGCCACCAATCGGACGCTTCGCCCGGAGCCCACGGCTCTTCGCTACTGGGATCGTGGATGAAAACACAGACGACACGGTCTGCTTCGTTGGCGGCTGCAGAGAGAGCTGGGTTGTCGCGAAGGCGAAGGTCACGGCGAAACCAGAGGAGAACGGTATCCGGCGACTCATCCAGCGAGACAGACCGCGACGTATTCAACGACGCATGCGGCGACGAATCGGCCCCGTCGGTCTCCGATGAAGACTGGGAGGCGTTCTTTTTCTGGCTCGAGGAGTTTGAGTCCTTTGCGGACATCGACAGATTCCGTTCGTTAAATCCGCACAGCTCGGCGACGGTCGAACCTCGGGCCGTCCGCATCAACCCTACCGGCTGACGCGTCGCCTCGCTGAGCGAATCGGGGGGCCCCTCCCGGCCGGGGCTAGGACGGGAGAGGCAGACTCGGCTGCTGGCTCCGAGTCCGAAAACTTGTTTGGTGAGACGTCGAGTGGTGCGAGTGCATCGGGTGCCGGTGACCTTTCGACGTCTCATAGGGAAGTTCGGGGCCAGCCGGGAGGTTGGATGCGAAAATCGGCCGTTTATCGAGCGAAGTACCGACTTTTTTTGGGCGGGCTCGTTCGGGGGTGCTCGTGCGGGTTGCTCGCTCGGCGGCGCCCCTTTGGGTGCTCGTTCGGCGCACGACCGCGGCGAGATCAGTCTCCGTCCGTAGCGGGCTCCTGAATGTCAGGAGATCGACGAAAACCGGATCCTACCGGCTCATCGATCGGGGCGGGATGCCTACCGCTGAAGGCCTGTGAGTGCCGCAGACGGCCGATGACTCGTCTGGAATGGGCTTCAGCGCGGCAGAAGCCGCTTCAGCGCGTCGGCGAGGTATTCGTATTCGCCCGGCGAGTTGTAAAGCTGCGCCGAGGCCCGCAACACCCGCCGCGGCCACTTCGGCCACAGAGAAACCGGGATCTGAATCTTCGCCTCCCGCATCAGTCGATCCTGAAAACGGTCGAAGTGAATCGGCGCGCCCTTCTCCTCATCGTCCGGCAACGGAACCGCCGCCATCGAGCCCACCATGTTGGCGGGGGCCGGCACGTCGATTTCGAGCGCTTCGCTCATCTTTTGTTGGGCGATGAGAGCCAGCTTGCGATTGCGGCGGCGGATCTCGAGCCACCCCTCCTCGACCATGCCTTCCATGAATCGCATGGCTTTGCTGATGGAGAGGACCGCCGTCGGGTCCGAGGTGCCCATCCAATCGAACTCCAGATGGAAACGCGACCGACCCGGCCACGTCTTGGTCGCACCATGACTGATGACCAGCGGACGCGTCCGCTCCCGCCAATCTTCGCGGACGTAGAAAAGCGCGCCCGACTTCGGAGAGCAAACCCACTTGTGGAAGTTACCCGAGTAGAACGCCGGCGCCATTTCGTCGAGTTGCAGCGGAACCTGACCCGGTCCATGCGCACCGTCGACGATGGTGTCGATTCCGCGCCGCTTGAATTCCTTGATGATGCGCGCGAGCGGAAGGACAAGTCCCGTCTGGCTCGTAATGTGGTCGACCAGTGCGAATCGCGTCCGAGTAGTGACCGCGGAGAGCAAAGACTCGACGATCTGGTCCTCGGACTCGACCGGGAAGGGCATGTTCGTTACGACCGGAACCGCTCCCGCCTCTTCGCAGACATGGAAGAGCGCGTTGCGGGAGGCCTGATATTCCTGATCGGCCAGGATCACTTCGTCTCCCGGCTTCAGGTCGAGTGCACGCAGCGCGGTGTTGACGCCCGTCGTAGCGTTGGCGACGAACGCGACGCCTTTCGGATCCGCTCCGACGAACTTGGAAACATCGGCACGCACTTCGGTCAAAAGCTCCATCGCTTCGATCTCGAAGAAGCGGACGAGTTCGCGTTCCATCTGTGTCATCAGTGATTGCTGATAGGCTCGGACTTCGCGCGGGCAGGCGCCGAAGCTGCCGTGATTGAGGAAGACCACGTCGGGATCGAGGTCCCAGTGGTGCGCGAACTCAGAGCGAGCAGGCAGGTCGCGGGAGAAAGACTCTTTGGGTGTCGGATCTTGATTCAAAGGAGACCCCTCTCGTTCTGGATAGAACGCTCGATTGCATCTGCCGCGGCATTCGGTGACTGCCTACCGAGTCCGTCAGCCGCCTCAATCATGATTACCGCGAGGGCAAGCGACTCAACCTCGGCGATGCGCCGGTTGGGGCAACGACGCTCGTTGAAACGGGTCGGTACGGAACGTCGTTGCAATCTTAGGACAACAGCATCCGCAGGTGGTCGGCGACGCGGCGAAGAACCTCCATTTGTTCTCCGGTGATGCGCCGGCCGGAGAGGACAATGTCTTTTGTGACCGGCACAGAGACCCAATGGTCCCCCGAGCCCGCTTGCGGGACGGGCCGATCGAACTTCGAAGCGAGGGACTCTCTGAGTTTGGTGAGCTGTTGCGGAGCCTCGCCGTTGCCGGTGGCAGGGAGCTCGATGCGGTCCTGAGTTGAGGGTGCATCATGAGTGCGGGATGCATCGTGAGTCCGGATTGAGTCGTCGCCCCGGAGTGCATTGTGAGTCCGGGGGGCATCGTGGGTCCGTGTCGCGTCGTGGATGCCGGTCGCATCTTGAGTCTGTGCAGCGTCGTGTGAGTGTGCCGCGTCGCCAGTCCGGGCCGCGTCGCGGGCGCCTGTCGCATCGTGAGTCTGAGCCGCGTCGTGGTCGGCGGTTTCCTCCGGTGGGGGGCCCCATCCTGTGGCGGAAGTGCCGATGAAGACCGGACTGCCGGACTCGGCGGGGTCTGGGGGCATGGGCGTGGACACGCTACCGGTATCGGTATCGGCAGCGGTCCCGATGCCAGTCCCGATCCCGGTTCCGGTGCGAGTGCCGATGCCGGCGCCGGCGCCAGTGCCAGTGCCAGTGCCGATCCCTGCGCTAGTGCCGGTGCCTGCACCAGTGCCTGCGCCAGTGCCGGCAGAGGCTGGCGCGCAATCGTCTGATGTTGAACTTGACCTCCGGGGGCCGTCCGACGATCCAGCCGACCCGATGAAAGCATCGTCACGTTCCCGGGCCGGTGAAGCCGACCGCGTCGGGTGGCTGGGTCGCAGCTCATCCGGATAGTCGGGATGGGAGCGCACCTCGTCGAACGTGACCTCTCCACGGGCGAAGGATTCGAGCAGCCCGTCGGGAATGCGTTTCAGGACGAACCGGATCTCGCGGAGGGTCAGGCGTGCGTCCCCCTTCAATCTCTGGATGGCCTGAAGGCGGAAGAGCGTGGACTCCGGGTGCCGAGCTCCCGGGCCGCGGGACTGGGCGTCGGGGAGAAGGCCCTGGGCTTTGTAGTAGTGGATGGTTCGAGGGGCCAGGTTGGTGAGGTCGGATAGCTCGAGGATGGAGTAGGTGGTCGGGTTCATTTCGGCTCCCTCGACGGGTTCGGGTCTTCGGCGGGCCCGGTAGTGGCCGGTTCATCATGGCAGCAGCGACAGTGCCTGTAAGTTAGAACAGTGGTGGTATGACCGACAAGTCGTACTTGCAGCGGTGGCGGTGATAGATCATCGCATATAGTTACTGCTGCCTTCTCTGGTGATGTTACTTCTGCGCAGTCCTCATCTTCAGTCGTACCACCACTTGTTTGTCGTTGGATTGCAGGTATTTACTACTAGTAAATCGGTGTCGCGCGCCAGAAGATCTGTCGAGACCTGCGTGATAGCTACAGAATCTGCACATGGGCGGAATCTACACCCGCCGCGGGTGCGGAACTGACACATAGGTCGGAGCAAGGTCCGTACTGACGGAATCTGCACCCGCTGCGGGTACACCGAACTGACAGATATGTCGGAGCGACGCCGTGCTGACGAAACCTGCACTCGCTGCGGGTTAGGCTCCCGACGGATGTTTCGTGCCCTGGAACTCCGAATTGGGGATCGCCAAACCTCCTGATCATGACGATATTAGTCAATATCCGACACGCCGTGATAAGCTCGCGACCTGGAGGTGTAGCCACACGATGAGCAGATCCCTGAACCTTTCCCTCACAGACGAGCTGCGGAAATTCGTCGATGAGAACTCCGGCGACGGCACCCTCTTCGCAACCCCCAGCGAGTTTGTCCGATCCTTGATCCGGGAGAAGAAGTCCCGGTCTGAGATCACCGCACTTCGTGAAGCCATGCTTGAAGGATATGGAGACATTGCTCGCGGTCGAACCGTGGCGTTCTCCGGCAATCTCAGGACGGCAATGGCTGACGGCCGGCGCCTCGACAAAGACGGCGTCGATCAGGATTGATGGCGGAGGTTCGACTTACGCGCCGAGCGCTTCTCGATCTCGAGGACATCGAGAGTTACTCGATCGAGCAATGGGGAGAAGCCGTCGCCTCCAGATATCTCCGTGATGTTGAAGCCGCGCTTTCCCGGCTTACGGAGATGCCGTCCCTGCTTCGGCGCAAGGAAGAGAACTCCACAACCCTTGGCTTCTACCCCGTCCGCGAGCACCTGCTCGTCTGCGACGTCATCGATGGGACGATCTACGTGCTCACGGTGTGGCATGGAAGCATGGACCTGCCGGACCGAATCTCGGAGATGGAGCCTCAGCTGTTCGACGAGGCTCGACTGCTCCACGAGCAGATCCTTCGAGCGAGATCGCAGCGGGACAAGTAAGTTTGCGACCGGACACGAAAGGTTGCCGCGTCCCGACAGCCGCGCGTAGATTCTCCGGATGAATCCCAAGCCCCGCCGGCCGCTCGCCGAGCCCTTTCCGTGGGTATGGGCGGGCCTCCTCTTCGTCGTGCCTCTTGTCCTTTTCGCCCGGACTCTCGGCATGGACTTCATCTGGGACGACGACGCCAATGTCACCCAGAACGCCCTTCTATATGGAGAGGACCAGCTCCGCCGGATCTGGACCGGGCAGGACATCTACCAGTACTACCCGCTGACGTTCACGAGCTACTGGCTGCAGGGCCAGGTTTGGGATCTGAGTGCGCGGAGTTGCCATGCGGTGAACCTGGTTCTGCATGCGCTGAACGGCGTGCTGCTCTTCGGTCTGCTACGGGTGGTCGCATCGTTCGGGAGGTCAACCGGGGAAAGCAATGACGATCCCGCTGGAGCCTCGGTTGCCAATTCGGGCAAACGCTCGATCGATCGAGCAATCGAGCGAGCGAGCAACGGATCGAGCGATCGTCCGAACGCAAGCGCGAGTGCGCATCAGGACTCGAACGAAGGCTGGCCGCTTGGGTCGGCAACGGCCTGGGCGTTTGCGGCGGCGTTTCTATTCGTCGTGCACCCGGTCGGAGTCGAGTCGGTGGCATGGATCACGGAGCGGAAGAATCTCCTGAGCGGAGCGTTCGCGCTCGCAGCCAGCTGGACGTTTCTCAGCCGAGGGAGGTCCGTGGGCGGGTGGGCTCTGTCGTTGTTGCTCTTCGTGTGCGCGGTGCTTTCCAAGACGCACACCGTCGTTCTGCCCGCAGTGCTTTGGCTCCTCGTGTGGTGGCGCCGGTCGGAATCGCACACTTCCGATAATGGTGGCGCACAGCCATTTCTCGGTCGCCTTTCATTGGCTCCGTTCTTCGTAGTTTCCGCGGTCGCGTCCTGGATCACCGTTCGATTCGAGACCGCGCACGTCGTTCGGGACGGGGCGGAGATCGAGTGGAGCCTTTCGCTGGCGGACAAGGTCGTCAACGCGGGGCGGATCGCGACGTTCTATCTCGGGAAGATCGTGTGGCCGACGGATCTCAGCTTCATCTATCCGCAGTGGCAAGTCGACGGGACCGCGCTGGGACAGTGGGTCTACGTCTTCGGTTGGGCGGTTGCCGTGGTCGTCGCCTGGGCGATGAGGGACCGGGTGTCGCGATGGGTGTTGGTGGCGGTGCTCGGGTACCTCATCACGTTGGCGCCCGTCATGGGGTTCGCGCGGGTCTACTTCATGCGGTACGCGTACGTGCAGGATCACTTTGCGTACTTTGCGCTGATGGTCGCGGTGCCGGCGTTGTTGGCTGGGGCCGGGATACTCGGACAGCGGGCTTTCGCCTCGTTCACTTCTCGCTCGCTCGAAGCATCGAATCAGTACGCGCACGATTCGTCGTCCTCACGCCCGCTCGAGACGTCAGCACGCGGCGAGGTCGAAGACTCGACCAGCGGCGCCTCCGGTAGTCAGGTTAGCGGGGGCGGCGATCAAGCTGCCGGTCGCACCGTCGGTCCAGCCGTCAGTGGGGTCGTCGTTGCCGTCTTGGCTCTCGCTTGTTCCGCGGCGTCCTGGCAGAAGATGGAGGACTTCCGCGACCTCGAGACGCTGTGGCGAAGGACGACGGAGAAGAATCCGTCCGCGTGGATGGCGTGGACGAACCTCGGAGTCATCCTCGTCGGCCAAGGCAGGTTTGCAGAAGCGGCGGAGCATCATAGGAAGGCCATCGCGATCGATGATTCGCGGGCGGAGCCACACAACAACCTCGGCACCGCGTTGGAAGCATTGGGGGATTTGGAAGGCGCGGCCGCCAGCTACGCGCGCGCGGTCGAGATCGAACCGAACGATCCCGTCGCCCACTACAACCTGGGAAATGCCCAGGCTCGGCAAGGGCAGTGGCGCGACGCAATGGCGTCATTTGAGCAGGCGTTGTCGATCAACCGGGAGTATCCGCAGGCATTGAATGGACTCGCGGTGACCTTGGCGCAAACCGGGCGGATGCAGGCGGCCATGGAGCATTGGGCGGAAGCGTTGGTCGTAGCGCCGACGTTCAAGGATGCCTATGACAATCTCGGCCGGGCGCTGGAGACGGAGATCGCGCCAGCGCAGGGCGCGACGATGATGCAGCAGATGTCACAACGGACCGGGGGGAAGAGCCCGTCGGTCGAAGTGTTGCACGCTCGGGCATGGTTGCGGTTCGGAAACTTCGAGTCGGCCATTTTGGCAATCGATGCCGCGGAGTCGCGGCTTTCTCCGGGAAGTCCGGAGTGGCTGCGGCGGGCGGCGGATGAGACTCGGAGGGCGGTGGGAAATGTTCAGTAGGACGGTGGCTGATTCTCTCAGGAACGACGTCGACGCGAGCGGAAGTCGTTGACGTCAAGACCCCACTGCTTGAGCAGTCGATAGATGACCGGCCGCGACACTTCCAGACGATCGCTGACGCGGGTGACGGAGCCTTCCGTCTCCCACAACAGATCGATCATCTCGTCTTTGGAGATCTTGTCGCGAGTCGACGTCTGGTGACGATCGCGACTCGGCCACCAGGTCGTGATCAACGATCCGTTGAAGATCCCTGCAAGGCGATGCACAGAGTTTCTCAGTTCCCGGACATTACCTGGCCACGGGTAGTCGGCCATTTTCTGCAGAACGCTATCGCTAATCCCAAGCGGCGCCCCCGCTCCCTTTCTCGCCGCTTCGTCGCGGAAGTGTTGGAACAGAAGCTCCAGGTCTTCAATGCGTTCGCGAAGCGGAGGAACACGAAGGCGGATCGTCGCAAGCCGATAGAAGAGATCCTGACGGAACTCATTCTTTTCGATCATCGTGTCCAGATCCTGATGCGTCGCGGAGATGAGACGCAGGTCCGTGCGGACGACCTCATCGGAACCGACCGGCCGAACCTCACCGCTATCGAGAAGACGCAGCATCCGAGCCTGCGTCGCCTTGGTCATCTCGCCGATCTCGTCGAGGAAGAGCGTCCCGTTGTGCGCAGTTCGGGCGAGACCCTTACGATCGGTGGCGGCTCCAGTAAACGAACCCTTGAGGTGACCAAAGACCTCGCCGTCGAACATCTCGGGATTGCTCGTCCCGCAATTGAACGCGACGAAAGGACCGGCGTGCCGGCTACTTCTGGCGTGAATGCGCTGAGCGACCAGCTCTTTGCCCGTTCCGGTCTCACCTTCCAAGAGAATCGGAACTGTGCTCTTCGCACCCCGATCGACGTCGGCGAGAAACTGGAGGAAGCGGTGGCTGTGGCCACAGATGATTTCGGGCTCTTTGAGAGTGGACTCGCCGGTTGTCTTTGACTTGGTGATGATGTTGACACCCCACTTGGGGCGTTCGGCAGCGCGGATGTCGTTGATAGGAGCCTTGTGTTTGGCGGCTTCGAGTAGACGGCGGACACGGTGGACCTCGAACTGCTCGTCGAGTTCTTCGAAGGTTGCCAGTGCAACTTTGAGTTCGGATGCAGCTTCTTTCCATTTCTTCTGACAAAGAAGCGCCTGGCCGACAACACGCGACGCTGTGGCAGCGTCGATTTGGTTTCCCGCCCCGAGAAAGGCATCTCTTGCCTCGCTCGCTCGCACTTCTGCCTCAGAGAGTGCATTCAATCCGATTTCGGCCTCAGCGAGTCGGTATCCGTTCTCGTAAACAAGCTCAGGATCCGAGATCACGCTCCCGATCTTCTTCGCGCGGCGGAAATGTAGCGCGGCTTCACGAAAGCGCGCCTGCGAAAGCCTCAACTCTCCGAGGAACTCATGGGCAATTCCATAGTTGCGGTCATGAGAACTACCAACCTGCCCCAAGACATCAAGAAGCCCCTCTTGCGCCGCAGCGAGCTTGCCAACTCTAAGCAGCATCTGAGAGAGCCCGAGCTTGGAACTTATCGCGAGTTGTCGATCACCATGCTCGGCGATCAATCTCGTGGCAGACGAGTAGTGCGAAGCGGCTGCGTCAGGCCGCCCAAGAATGACGTAGCAGACTCCGAGATTGTGGTGGGCACGCCCTTCGTCGAGAAACAGGCTATGTTCCTGCGCAAGTTCCTTCGCTTGATGAAGAAAGTCGATCGCTGCAGAAACACTTCCGGACAGACGCTCTGCGTCGGCAAGCCCAACCAAGCATCGGACAACTCCGGCGTAGTGCTTCACAGATTCGTATAGGGCAGAAGCGGATCCAAAGGAGGTTTTTGCTTCCGCAGACATCCCTAGCCGATTCTGACATCTCGCGCGAAACTGAAGGACAACAGCGTCAACTTTTGCGCTGCCAGTGGGAGGAGCCGTACTCAACTTGTCGACCGCGTCTTCAGTACGCCCTTCTCGATTCGCTTTGTGGGCGCGCGCCAGTTGACGAAGGCCGCATAGAGAATGATCGGCAGGGAGGGACGAACAGACCTCTTCGAGCAGCGCTTCTAGCTCCTCGTAGCGACCCAATTGATCGAGCGCCCGGAACCGCAGGTATACGTATTCCACATCTGAGGCAACCGCGCTCCAGCAGGTTTCGATTTCTCGGAGGACTTCAACGGCCCGGTTGGCGCGGAGCATACCTTCAAGAAGCGCCTTGCTCGCGGCTACGGTCATCGCTGCGACTCCCCTATCCAATCGAGGAACCACTCAGCGATTGTAACGAGGAAACCAGAATCGTCATCCTCTGAAACAACTGAGACTTTGTGCCTATCGCCTTCCTCCGGGCGCTCCGGAAACTCAGGGGAATCAAACGGGTTGGCCTCAGGAACACGTATTGGTGGTGGTTCATACGCAAGGGTGTCCTGCGGAACCAAAGCAATCGAGACCAAGCAAAGGAGAGCGTAAAAGATCGTGGCCGCCCCAGACCGCGATTGACGGTATTGGCTGGACATGAGTTTCCCCCAAGAGTGGCTGAACTTCCAGCATCGGCGTCGCCGTAGGCGGGAACAGATTAGCCTCTCTTGTACTCTTTGTCAAATTCTTGAATCTGATACCGGTGGACACACCCGGCCGCCTCTCGGGACCGAATTGCCGTTTGCGCTTCTAAGCACTTCTAGCCCCAGTTTGCCGGCTCCCGTCTCGCTGTTATCGCTCCAAGCATGATCGATCGACACGGCTAGCGACCGCTCCCGGCAAGAACGGCAGGTCATCCGACCGATCGCAAACCGCTTACGCACACTATCGACCAAAAACAAGCTGCGCGAGATTGACCCGAAAACAAGCTGGTCGGGATGGGTGGTTCTTTCGTTCGATATAGGATCCGGGGCACCGACGTTCCCTGCTGCGTCCCGGGGCCGAGCTTTACTCGGCACGAATGCCGGCGACAGTTGAAACCGGGCTCACAAGGATTTCACCGCACGACTCACACTGATCCTCCGACAATCGCCTCAGTTTCCGCTCCGACCGCCGTCGCCCGCAGCTGATAAACACCCACCGGAACGGCGCGACCGTTGTCGTCCCTCCCTTCGTATTGCCACAACACACTGCTCAGACCGTCTTTCCCCCCAGGTCGGTCGCTCGATCGTGCGCAAACACCTTCTTGAAACATCGAAGAATTTCCAGTACGCATCGACAAGACAAAGGAGGCCAATCCCGCAGCGTACTCGGAAGCGAGACCTTGCGACGGGCCCAAACCGATCCGCTGCGCGCTCTCTGTAGCGTCACCGAGGTGTCTTCTCCGGCTGGATTCGGCACCGGCCCAAAGACGCATCCCGGCGAGCGCAGAGCGTCTGAGTCCGTCTAGTGGGGCTGGACGCCTGCGAACGGAAGGACTTGCGAAGCCCGCACCACTCCTGTTGAGTTGTCTCAACTGACCGGCGCCACCGCTGGACGAATCACGTGCGAGGAGTCACGAATGAAACTCTGGGTACTCTGCGGGATCCTCACCTCCCTCTGCTGGGGAAGCTATGTCGTGCTGAACAAGCTCGCCGTCAGTCCGAAGCACTACGGCCTTTCGAATCCGGTCAGCGGTCTGCTGATGGGAGTCGGTGCGCTGCTCACTTTGGGTGCGTACTTCTTTGCAACCGGTGGAGAGACGGGAGCACTGACGGCGCGGAAGGTCGTCATCGGAATTCTGCCGGGGTGTATCTGGGCACTCGGAATCGTTGCGGTTCTGTTCGCTCTCAGCAAAGGCGCGCACATCTCCAAGCTTGCGCTGATCTACAACACGAACACGTTCGTGACGGTCGCGTTGGCGGCGATCTTTCTGGGAGAGGCGTTGGATACGGCACAACTGGTCCGGGTGCTGGCGGGCGCGGTGCTGGTAACGGCGGGGCTGATCGTCGCGAACTGGCCGTAGCTACTTCAAGCTGTTCGACCCCACCCTTGCCAATCCGCGACTTCGACGGGCTCCAGACAGACTCTAGATATCTCGTGGACGTCGGTGTCTCGGCGAAGACCGAAAGCCCCTTCGACCCGCGGCTGCCGAGCCCAACCGGGGGGACGCGATCGCGAATTCCTTCTCCGCGATTTGCGCCGACAGTGTTGGAGCGCATTTTCCGGTTCGCCCCATTTTTTTCGTTCGAGGCTCGTCTCCAACCAGTCGGTAGGAGCGTTGCCTACCATGCAACCAGACCAAGGCGGGGCGGGTCTTGACCCCGACTCCCAACTCGAAAAGCATCTCCGCGTGGCCGGGGAACAGCTGGTCACCCGAGTTGCTTACGTCCGAGCGCGCAACCTGCGCCTAATCCCCAGCCCCCCTTGCATAAACAATAGCCTCCGGCACCGAACTCCGCTTTCCCCGTTCCGTCTCCGCCGCCACTTCCTCCTCACTCAACTTCTCCGCTGCCGCCGCCCGCGCCCTTTCCGTCATCGAAACGGTATCCGGCGGCATGATGCAGCCGATGTTCTCGAAGAACTGCTCGCCGGTCGCCAGCAGCCGAATGGCTCGCCTGGACTGGCCTTCTTGCGCGGCAATGCATCCTAAGACCCAGATCGCCTGCGCCACTCCGAAGACGTGGCCGATCTCCTCGAACACAGCGAGGCCACGCAGCAGGTAGTCGCGTGCGGCCGTGAGATCGCCTTCGCTTTGGAACACGGTTCCCAGGCCGCTCAGGGACTGACCGACCCCGTGCCGGTCGCCGATTCTCTCGCGCAGGTCCAGGCTCTCTTCGTAGTAGCGGCGGGCTGCGGGATAGTCTTTGCGCTGCATCTCGATGTCGGCAAGCAGCCCGAAGATGTAGGCGACGCCGGCTTGATTCCCGAGCTCGCGGTAGACGGGCAACGCCTCCTCGGCTTGGGACCTTGAGGTTTCCAGGTCCCCCAGCTCCTTCGCGATCAACGCCAAGTTGGCGAGTGCGTTCGCGACGCCGAGCTTTCGTCCCATTGCGCGGCACATTTCGAGGCCTTCTTCCAGGTAGCCTCTGGCTGCATCGTGGTCTCCCTGGCTCTTGGCCACCGTTCCCAGATTGTTGAGCAGGCGACTGGTCAACGCGTCGTCTCCGACTTGGCGGCTGAGGGCAAGACTCTCTTCGTAATGCATCCGTGCTTGCGCATAGTCGCCCTGATCCGCGGCGAGAATGGCGAGGTTGTTGATCGCTCGAGCCTCGCCTTGCGGCTCTTTCAACGCGCGAAAGATAATTAGCGCTTCCTGGCTTCGCGAACGACCGACTTCGTAGTCGCCGCGCTTCTCGGCGAGGACACCCAACCAAGCGAGGATTCGGCCTCTCACCGACGAGGGCTCGGACGGGTCGGACTGATCCAGCGCACGCGCAGCGAGTTTCTCTCCGTCTTCCCAGTGGCAACGCACCATCCAGTAGTCGGCGAGCGCGACGGCAAAGCGCATGCCGTGACCCACGTGCTGCAAGTCGACGCAGGTGTCCATGGCCCGACGCAGGTTTTCGTGATCCGGAGTCAACCGCGCCAGCCACTCCAGGTGTTCATTCCCGGTCAGATGCTGCGCGGCCTGCTCGGCGAGGCTGAGAAAGTAGTCCCGATGTCGCTCACGAACCCGGTCCGTATCTTCCGACTGAAGAAGACGCTCCTGCGCATACTGTCGAACGGTTTCGAGCATGTGAAAGCGCGTGCTCTCTCCGGTACGTCGACCGTCCGGGACGATCAGTGACTTTTCGACCAAGCGGGCGAGGAGGTCGAGCACGTCCCACGACTCAATCGTTTCGTCTTCGCAGACGGCTTCCGCAGATTCCAGGTTCCATCCGCCGATGAAGACGGCGAGCCGACGGAAGACTCTCTGTTCGGAATCCTCTAGTAGTTCATAGCTCCACTCGATGAGCCCACGCAGCGTTTTGTGCCGGGGCAAAGCGGAACGCGGTCCGCCTTTGAGCATGTCGAGCCGGCGATCGAGACGATCGGCGAGTTCACGCATCGAAAGCACCCGCGCGCGGGCCGCGGCCAGCTCGAGGGCAAGAGGAAGACCATCGAGTCGGCGACAGATCTCGACGACGCTCGCGCGGTCTTCATCCGTCACTTCGAGGTTCGGCTCCATGGTTCGGGCACGTTCCAGGAACAGCCGGACCGCGGGGTTTTGCGTCATCCGTTCGTGGGACTCGGCATCTTTCACGTCCGGCACAGGAAGGGGCGAGATGGGGACGACATGTTCTCCGCTGACACCAAGCTCCTCCCGACTCGAGGCGAGAACGTGAACGCTTGGACAAGACTCGAGCAGTCCGCGAGTGAACTCTCGCACGGTATCGAGAAGATGTTCACAGTTGTCGAGGATCAGAAGTAGGCGACGCTCACGCGCGTGCGCGATGAGAACATCCTTCGGAGTGCTTCCAGGTTGCTCGCGGAGACCCATCGTGTTGAGCACCGCCGCCGGAACCTGTTCCGGATCCTCGATCGCGGCCAGCTCGATCACCCACACTCCATGCGGGAACACCGCTTGTTGATCCCAAGCCACTTCGAGTGCGAGACGCGTCTTGCCGCACCCGCCCGCTCCCGTCAGCGTGATCAAGCGATAGCTTTGGAGGTCTTCGCGCAACGCATTCAACTCGTCGTCGCGACCGATCACGTCCGTCAGTCGTCGGCGAAGGTTGTTCGGCGCTGAAACAGGTTCCGGCGCGGCCGGCTCGCGCGTGTCATGACCACCGGCAATGAGATCGTCGAGCGCGCGACGAACGTCGGACATCGCGCTCGGCCGGTCTTCCGGTGACAGTTGCAGGCAATCCTGGATCAGCGGGCGAAGACGGCTACCGAGTTCGTCCAGCTTTGTGAGATCCGGATCCTGCAGGGACGCGCGGATGACATCGAGAACGGTCGGCCCCGCAAACGGAGAACGGCCCGTCAGGCAGGCGTGGAGCAGGCACCCGAAGGCCCAGATGTCGGCGCGGTGGTCGCAAGGTTGCCCGAGCAGCTGCTCCGGACTCATGTAGCCCGGAGTGCTCAGCACTTCCGTGGGAGCCGGGTTCTCGGCGGAGTCGCCCAAGTTGACAGTCGAGTCGCGGAGCGAGTCGACCGGGGGAGTGAAACCGAAGTCGAGAACTTTGACCCGGCCGTGCGGCGTGACCTTGACGTTTCGCGGATTGAGGTCCCGGTGGACTACGCCCTTCGCGTGCGCGACTTCGAGTGCGGTGGCGACTTGGCGGCAGAGGCGGAGAGCTTCCTCGACCGGGATCGGGCTGCGCGCGAGTCGGTCCTGGAGTGTTTCGCCGGTGACGAGTTCCATCGTGAGAAAGAAGGCACCGCCAGGGTGTGTTGGGTCATTGGAGTGTGTTGGGGCATCGACCCGTTCTGCTACATCCTGCTTCGCTACGTCGGAGTGTGTTAGTGCATCGGAGCGTGCTGATACGTCCGCGCTTGTTGCGGCATCGGTGTGGGCTGATGCGTCCGCCTGTGCCGCTGCGTCGGCGACGGCGTGGCCCGAAGGCAACTCTTCGATGGTGTAGATCGTCGCGATGGCGTGGTGATCGACGGTGGCCAGCAACTTGGCCTCGCGACGGAAGAGGGCGAGGCGCGTTGGGTTCGCGGCGAAGGATGCGGGGAGTACGCGGAGGGCGACCTCCCGTTCCAGGAGAGGATCGCGGGCGCGGTAGACGATGCCCATGCTGCCCACGCGGACCAGGTCGAGGATGGGGTAGCGACCGATTTGGTTCGGGAGCTTAGGGCGGTTCGTCGCTCGAGTCCCGGGCCCCGAATCGGAAAGCAGCGACGGATTAGCGCGCGAGGCTGCGGACTCGGTACCGGTGGCGTCCCCGGCTTCTGATCCGGACCTGTTTTCGGCGACGGGGCCGGACCCGGTTGCGGTGACGGCCCCGGCTCGGGACCCTGCTCCGGTGCCATCCCCGGTTCCTGCCGGGTCCACGGTCGTGCCGTGATCGTGAACGCGGAGGAGCGCCTCTATCTCCGAACGAAGCCTCGGGTCGTGAGCACAGAGCTCATCGAGCTGGGCCGGCCGTGACTCCGGCGGCAGTTCGGTAACCTGCTCGAGTATGCGGACGAGTTGAGGGCGCATCACTCGGATCATATCGCACACAAAGCGGCCCGGGCGTGACGACCTGCCTCAAAGAAGTTACTGGGCCGACACCGCCTGCTCGACCCACTCGACGACCTTGGCCGGATAGTCTTCGTGCAGCGTTCGCATCCCGTCAGGTGTCGCGACGCGAAGTCCGTGGTCGCCGCCCGGAACGCGAAAGATGGTCAGGCCGGAGTTCCCACCGCGGCGGAAGGCCTCCTTCATCGCGTGAATGCTCGCGTCGATGGGGACCGAAGGGTCTTCATCTCCAAAGACGGCCAACATCGGAATCTTCAGCGACTCGAGTACCGGAGCCGGTTCATAGGTCGAGTGTTCGACGTAGGACTGCATGCGAGGATCTTTGAGCAACCGCTTGCGGTCCATCATTGGCGCGCCGTTGTACGCATGCTGGAACCAGGGTTTCTCCACGACTTTGTCCCAATGAGCCTGCGCTTCTGAGGCGTTCTCGCCGGTGATGACATAGCCCCAGACTTTTCGGATCACAGTTTCAAACTCGGCAGTTTGCGCCTCGGTGGCTCCGGAGGCTCGGCACTGGTTGGTTTTGTCATGGACGTTCTGTTCAAACGGAGAGACTCCCGGTCCCGAGATGGAGACGACGAAGGAGATCGCGTCTTCCCGGCTCGCCGCCAACGGGCCGACCCAGCCGCCCTGGCTCCATCCCATGACACCGATTCGGGAAACGTCCACGTCCGTCCGTTTTGCGAGGAGTTGAACCCAGGCGATGAGATCGCCGGCCGGGACGTTCAGGTCCGGGGCTTCGATGTAGGTTCCTTCGGACCTGCCGCAGCCTCGTTTGTCGAAGGCGAGGACGCCGAAGCCTTGCTCTGTGAACGGCGTGACCCAGTGGATGAAGTCGCCTCGCGTGTTGGGGCCGGAGCCGTGGGTGAAGACGACCATTGGGACGGGGTTCTGTGTTGATTTCGGGAGGATGAGATCTCCGAAGAGGCGGGTGCCGTCGGGGGCGGTGACGGAAAGTTCGGTGACGGCCGAAGCGGTCGCTTTTGCTTCCATGTCTGCGGCTGCGGATGGCTCGGAGGGGATCGCGGCTGAGAAGAGTACGAGGATGCAGATTCCGATAAGGCATCGGGCACGGACGCACGGGTGCGAGAGCCTCGGAAAACCAAGGGCCTCGATATTGCATTCCTCGCACCAACTGCCAGCGCGCACTCCGGCGAGCGTGCGGGCGCGCATGCGGGCACTTGACGTCCGACTGTGGAACGAGACTACGGTGCGAACTGGGTGGTGGACGAACTCGGGCATGGATCGGCTCCCCGTGTTGCCCCGGCGAAGGGTTTGACGGGTGGGGAGGTCGAAACGTTCATTGGTGGTTGAGTTGAGTTGATTCGCAGAAGTGCTGAGCTGAGCACCGCCGGAGTCACGCACCGGGCTGCCTGACCGTCGTTCGGCCTACGGCGACCCTTATCTACAGTTCCGTCCCGACCCGGAGCCGATCCAAGTACTCGCGGTACACCCATGTGCGGTCTCGCTTCTTCCCCGTCTGCTCCTCCAGGACTCCTGCGGACTCCAAGGTCTGAATCGCCTTGCTCGCCGTCGGTTTCGTCACTTCAAGGTGCCTCACAGCGAACGCCACGGTCACGATCGGATTCTTTGGCAGCGCCTCAAACAAACGCGCCGCCGCGACCGAAGTACCCGACTCGCGAAGGACTTTTTGTCGATCTTCGGAAAGGAGAGCAAAGAGGTCGCGCGCGGAATTCGCAGCTTCATCCGCAATCGCAGCAACCCCGCGGAGGAAGTACTCGAGCCAACCTTCCCAATCGCCGTCGGCGGTCACCGCGTTGAGTCGGCGGTAGTACTCCTGGCGGTTCCGCTTGAAGAACAGACTCAGGTAAAGCAGCGGCTTCGAAAGCAGTCCCCACTCCTTCAGCAACAGCATGATGAGTAGCCTCCCGATGCGCCCGTTGCCATCGAGATATGGATGGATCGACTCAAACTGCACGTGCAGGAGGCCGGCTCGCACAAGGGGCGGAAGCGGGCTCTGATCATGAATGAAGGTCTCGAAGTCCCTGAGAACGTCCGGCAACACTTGCGGCGGCGGTGGAACGTAAGACGCATCCCCGGGGCGCGTCCCTCCGATCCAGTTCTGCGTCTTGCGGATTTCACCCGGCTGTTTGTCCGCACCGCGAACCCCGCTCATCAGTCGACGGTGGGTCTCGTTGAGCAGTCTCATCGACAACGGCAGGCCGGCCGGGTCGTCGAGCTGCTCGCGGGCGTAGTTCAATGCGACGAGGTAGGTACACACTTCTTCGACGTTCGGATTGGGATCTTCGAAGCCATCGGCGGCTTCGAAGGTCAGGAGGTCGACCAGAGTCGCTTGCGTGCCCTCGATCTGCGAGGAGAGGACGGCTTCCTTGCGGACGAAGGCGTAGAGGAACCAGTCCAGGGATGGGACCATTTCGCCAGCGAGATCGAGTCGGGCCAGGGCGTGCTGGGCGGCCGGGAGGGATTGAGCCCAGCTACCGGCGGGGTCGAGCGGAGGGGACTTCGGCGGCAGCGGGTCGGGGACGAATGCGTGGACGGCTTCCCCGACAACTGTCGTTTTTTCGGTTCGCCCTGTGACTCTCTTCACTATGTTTCATGCTCGTAGTCAGTTAGCGGCTCGGAACGCACGCAACCAATAAGAAAGAACTCTTTCCTTTGATCGTCACCTAAGTAAGAATTCTTTACTAAGACCACTCACTAGTCAAGAGACCTTTACTAGCGCCCAGTCCTTATAAGGAAAACGCGGGGCCCTCCAGCACTCACCCCCTAGGTCGCGATCAAGACGATCCAAGCCACAACAAAGAGCACCGGCAAGGAGCCCGCGCAAGTCCAGCCAAGGATTGTCGTCGGTGTCGACACATCCAGCCGTTCGTTCGGATACTGTTTTTTCAGTTTCCACAACGCCCAGGCGGCAGCGCCGACACCAATCAGGATCGCAAGGCTTGTCCCAAGGCCAAGCCATGGAATCATCCCGCCGATGCGGAGCGCCTCGCTCGAGAGGGTGTACCCTTCCCCGTCAGAGCCGCCAGAAACAAGTCCGTAGCCGGCGAAGAGAATGGTTTGGGAAACGAGGAGCCACGAAAGTCGGTGGTTGATGAGCTCGTCCTCATGCTTCCATCGCTCTCTGTTCGGGCTTGGAGGATCGACGTTTTCGTTGTTGTTCGTTCGGGGCTCGTGAGGACGTTCGGCGGTCTGATTGGCCAATTCTTCTCCTTCCATAGAGTGGTTGGTCACGTCAAAGAACTGTACCACCCGGCTGGCTCTGGAATTCAGGACGTCGGGTTCAGCAACGCTGTCAAGCGACGGCGTCCTAAGGTAGCCAGTACGCGGAAGTGATTGGTACTCCGTGGACGCGGCCCGGTATCAAAGCCACTTCACGGACGAAGAGAAAATAGGAGAAGGCGATTCACCTACGGGTCGTCTTCGCCTCCACCTGGGTTTGGCCTCGCCCCAAGCACACTCGGCCACCCCCTCCTCGGCAAGTTGCGTTGCGACGAGGCTTCCATAGGATTAGAATAGAGTGACTAGGAAGTAATCAAGGTCGCTCGAACCCGCTCCAAAAGCGAGTAGTGGATGGAGAAGAAGAACTGTACGCAGATCGGGATCCGATTCCCTTCGTCTCGCGATGTGTTCTTCCGCCCTCCATTGTACCACCAATACCATGGCACTTGTTACCTGGACTTCTGTCGAAGCAACCGACCTCTTGGATGCCAACGACGACGGGCGCCTCGCTGATTTTGTTCCTTCCGTCGCCGGAATATACATATGGCGGCGCGTTTATCGGGCGCCCTCCGACTGTTACGCGTCCGCCGACTCCTTTTGTCGATGGATAAGTGATATCACATCCGCCCCTGTGGGGCGCCTTGGACGCAAGTCTCTGTCCCATTGCGTGTGGTCTGAGGGCCTGCAAATTGGTGGTGGAGGATTGTCCGCGCCCAAGGAGAGGGTATTGGCCGATCAGTCAAACGATCGGATCCGCCGGAAACTTGTCGTCGGGTTTGTTGCATCATTGCGGCAGTTTTCTCCCGCCCTCTACGTTGGTCAGTCCAACAACCTTAGGTTGCGAACTGCGAACCACTTAAACGGGGATACAGAACTCTCCGAGTACCTAGTCCGGGATCTTGAGCTTACCTGGGCGGACGTGGAACTCTCATTTTGTAAGATGTCCAAGACGTCTGACCCTTCCAAAGCGTCGCGAGAGTTGCAAGAGTTGTTAGAATTCGTCGCCCAACGGAGCCTTTCCCCGCTCGGGACCAAACGACCCGGCTAATGGAGTGAGAACTACATGCCTAACCCACGCCCGGCTAGCAGTACTCGTAAAACGCCCAGCTTTGACTTCATCTTTGGACGCTACACGGAATCGGACTTGGAGATACCGTATTTTCAAGTATCGATGTCGTTCAGTGACGCATCGCAGTATCTTCGCCTTGTAACAGAGATGCCTGGCGCAGAGTCCATGAATTGGAAGATCGAAGAACTGTTCCAGCGGGACATCGACTGGAGTCGCGTTGAGCGGAAGATCGTACCCTATCTTCGCCAGCAGTCGCACCCGCAGTTCTTTAACTCATTGACCATCGCACTGCTTCCGATGGAAGGCGACGAAGTTCAGACTTTCGCGAACGGCACCACGTGGAATGCGCCAATTCTAAATGATGAAGGGGCCTTCTCATCTGGCAAGTTGGCCGAGTTCGGGCCTATCAAATGCGGATACTGGAGCACTTGGGAACGGGTCGGCGACGACGGAGCAAGGATTGGGCAGATATCCTGGAATACGCGTCAAGTCTGCGGGATCGCGATCGATGGCCAGCATCGCCTTGCCGCCATCAAGTCTCTCGCGCAGTCGTCCTCACAGGTGGGCAATGAGTCTTCCGTACCAGTAATCCTGATCGTACTTCATCCGGACCTCGGATTCACTGGAACCCAAACGCGGCAGGGCCTCGTCGAGACCCTACGCCAGCTCTTTATCGACCTAAACAAACACGCCCGAGTGGTGAGTAGGGCTCGGCAGATACTATTGGACGACCGCGACCCGGCATCCATCTGTGTTCGGACTCTCGTCGGTTCTCAGCTCAAGGATGGAAGAGATGAGATCAACGATACTCCTCCGTCCCTGCCCCTTTCACTCGTCGATTGGCACTCAGAGCAAGCCAAGTTCGATTCGGGACCCTATGTCACAACGATCCTTGGACTCGACTGGATCGTCGCCAGAACGCTTTCAATAAAACCATTCCACGACATGATGGCATTCGACACTATCGAAAGAGACATTTCGAGGCTAGAGACGAGACTCGAGATATCACTCGACGGGGCAAGGACCCGACTTGCGGAGTGTCGACGGCATATTCGCCCATTTTCCTTCGTCGACGAACCAGTTAATGAACTAGCCGTTATTGCAGGGGGATTCTCTAAGAAATGGTCCGCATCACTCGTTTACATTCTTTCGTCCTTCCTGCCGTATGAGCGAGTCATCGGACTACGCCTCGACGAGGAGAGTCTCACTCCCGAATTCGCCAATTGGTACGCGCTCCGCCAACACGCTGACGACGGCGGAACCCCTGCCACAAGTCTCCTTAGTCGATTTGAGAACCGAATAGCCAATCGGGAGAACAACCCCATCCCCTCGGTTGATCTTATCGATTGCCTTGAGAATTGTAATACTTACAAACTGCACAATTTTCCCTTGGCATTCACGGTTGTTTTCCAACGGGCGCTGTTCTTGGCTTACCTCCAATATACCAAGGTGACCTCGGCAATGCTCGAAGACCTCTCCGAGGAAGATGAGGAGCTTGATCTAGACGAACTTATTGACGGCGAATCTGGCGCACCTGATGCCGGAAACGAGAACCATCAAGAGTTGGAGCGTGCCCGGGAGTTTACCCAAAGTCTAAATGACTTTCTACGCTTGGAACCCGATGTTCTCACGTCTGAGTTTGAGTTTCCGGTTGGCGAGAATCGATTCGACCTGCTCTGGTTGTCCTCTTTTGTCCAGCCGGAGAGCCGCGCCATTGACTTTACCCAGGCGGCATCCAAGCGTGGCGCCGACCTGATTCTCTTGATCGTTATCTTCTCCGCTTATCTGCGCGTAGGCATTAGCGCCGACTACGACCAGCTGATCACACGGACGGAGAGCGGCAGCGGGGGCCTAGACAAGAAACTCCAGCAATGTCTTGGCCGCATGAAGCGCGCCGACGGATCAATTGCGGCTCGTATTCTCAGTTCGAGAGATCTGGAGATCGACGATGACCTGTTACATGAGCAGATTGATCTCAGATCTCGCTGGATATGGTCCGTGCTCTGTCGTAGACACGCAGGATGACGCCGTCTAGCGGTGACATAAGAAGATTCTTGGACGGGCCACTCAGTGACCGTCATGGCGGAGACTCTGAGCTACGCAGCATCGCAACCAAGTTGGCAACCGGAGATTCGATCCTGGCGGAGGACGCCGCTGAGCGGACATCAGCAGCTCGCGCGCTCGTCATTCCTGGCAAGGCGCCGTTGTTTGACTATCAGGCAGAACTGGTTGAGAACCTTAACAATTGGATCGCTGGAGGTACTGTGCCTCAGGCAGGCCTGCTATCTTTGCCGACAGGCGGAGGGAAGACAAGAACTGCTGCCTGGTTTGTGAGGACCTTGGTTGGCCGTCGATCTCCATTTCGTGTACTGTGGATCGCACCGACAAAAGAGCTTGTAGAGCAGGCGGTTAGTACGTTTATCAATCTAGGGCGGGAGTTTCCCACTGGGTACGACACACTCGCCTCCGTAGGAAAGATCTCTCGTTCCTCCCAGCGAAACTACCCACTCGTTGTGACGTTCCTTACGGCCCAGCTGGCATCTAGGCGAAATGATGAAGTAGCGGGAGCATGCTTTGACCTATTGATCTTCGACGAAGCCCACCAGGCGACTGCGCGCACATTCAAACTTGCGATCGACTC
The DNA here is from genome assembly GCA_030431975.1 of bacterium. Lineage (GTDB taxonomy): Bacteria > Eisenbacteria > RBG-16-71-46 > CAIMUX01 > CAIMUX01 > JACKCR01. The sequence continues at coordinate 267,691 of JAUIHP010000006.1, forward strand.
GGTTCTAAGGAACTCAGATTCCCGGGTTCTCGGCCTAACTGCGACGCCAGGCCGCTCCGATGACATCGAGGGTGACGACCTGGTTGGTTTGTTCTCCGCAACCCTGATTGTCTCGAACATTCTCGGACCGGATCCGGTGCGCAAGCTTCGTGACTTGGGTGTCCTTAGTCAAGTTGAGGTTCGGACGGTTCCCCTGCCAAAGCAATGGGAGCAAGTCCGGGTTAGATCGCTTGACTCGAATACCCTCTCTATTGATGCATTGGCAGCAAACCCCGCAAGGTTCTGGGCGCTCGTAGACACCATGGCAGACCTCGGTCCTTCGACTCGATGCCTTTGCTTCGGTGCCTCAATAGCCCATTGCTACGCTCTAGCCGCTGCCGTCAAACAACGGGGTGTGGAGGTAGACGTGATTTCTCACAGGATCAGCCCAACTCGGAGATCACTGGCTCTTGATCGGTTTCACTCTGGCCACACGAAGATTCTATTTAACAAGAGCATCTTGGCGACTGGGTATGACTGCCCTGGGATCACGGATGTTGTCTTGGGCACACCCATCCGATCACCGATTCTCTGGGAGCAAATAGTCGGTAGGGCCAGTCGAGGCAAGGCGGTCGCTGGTACCAGCTCCAGCACGATTTTCGAACTAGATGATCATCGTCTTATGCACGGTCGAGTTCTCTCTTATGCTCGATACCTTGGGGAGCTGTGGTGTTAGCCTTGATTCGTCATTCTAAGCCGCCGAGGTGGCCCACCGAAGCGCGTCTTTGAAGGTCTTCAGAACGGTTTCATTGCTGCCGATCCTGAGGACGGCGACGCCGTTGGGTCTAACGATAGAACCGGCTCGTGCGAACAGCTCGAAGCGAAGCGTCGCGGCCCGTTTCAGCCGATAGATTGCGGTTCTCTTCCTCGTCCGCGACCGTCGTGGAGCGCCCGACT
>JAUIHP010000045.1 GCA_030431975.1 bacterium
TCCGTATCAAAGCCCAGGCGATCGATCGGGAGTTTGCGGACAAGCTCCGCTTCCAGCGCGGGAGTGCGAAAGGCGACGGAACGATGTGAGCGGAGATCGGCATTCGACTCTTGCGGGCGGCGGCTCGGCGCACGAACGTCATCGCTTCCAACCGCTCCATTCGTTCCATACGCAATCTCGAGAAGCTTCGGCACGCCGCAACGGGCCGCAGCGTAGACGCCGAAGCGGGAGAACCCGACGACGACGTCGGAATCGAAGTTCATTTCCTCGAGTGCCTGCCGAATCAGTCGAGCCCAACGCACCAGCGACGGATAGAGCAGGTTGAGCCCCTCCGCTCCCAGCCAAAAGACTCCGTCCTCGTCCGCAGACGGTTCGACGTCCGGCGTGAAGAAGCGCAGCTGAGTTTCGATCTCCGCCGTTTCCGTTTTGACATCTTCCGGGGAGATGACGCCCGCACGAAGTTCGCGGGCCAGGGACAGCCCCGCGGCGTACTTCATACCCGGCAGAATGCGGTTACGACGCGCCTCTTCGTTGACCCAAAGGAGGATGCCCTGCGGCTTGTCCTGATCGACGACCGCAGCGGGCAGACCGTCCCAGTCCGGATGCTTACGTAGCAATAGTTGAAGCGGAAATGCAGGTAGCGAAACGCAGCCCACTCGGCCGGGAAGTGGGGATTCTATTGAAGGCGGCGCCGAAGAGCCGGTCGGTTTAGTGAAGCCCCGCCGGACCACGAAGTTCCTCCGAATGCTTCCACTCGGGACCGCGGCGCTTGTCCTTCAGCGCCTCGATCTCCAGGGTGAAACGATCGAAGGAGGTCTTCCTGACCTTCCCCGTTCCCCTCAATGAAATCAACGAACCCAGTGACGGCTCTTGATCACTTTTGTTCGTCAAGCAAACGAGCACGGCGCGATGCCGCTTGGCCAAACCGGCCAGGCGAGTCTGCGCAGCCGTAGGAATCGTGGCCGAGACCTCCCGGTGAGAGGAATCGAAATGAGAACTGCGACGCCCGCTTCCACGCGTGTGCACACGACGTGTCGGCAGAGCATCGGGGAGATCCCGGCCACGAAAAGATTCATCCAGAACCGCGTCATTCGCCTGGCGGTCGGCGTAGAGGGAATGAGGACGCGATTGCGCGCCTGCAATCCCACGCGTTGCTTGGCGCGACGGCGACGATGACGTCGACTTCGACTTCGACTTCGACTTCGATTTTGATTTCGCCTGCGACGTCGCCTGCGACTTCGACTGCGCGTACGGACTTCCGATTCCGTCGATGACGACGACACTGAATCCACCGGATCGCAGGAGCAGATCTGCTGCACGGGCTGCGCAACGCGCATCGTCGACGCGAATGATGGGAAGGTTCTCCAAGTCGATCCCGGAATTTGCAACATCGGGCGGAAAGAACGTCGATCCGGCAATCGACACCCAAGCGGCCGGCTCTCGACGGAGCTGCGCTTCATGAACGAGCGCAATCGAAGCCGAAAGAGCGACAGAGGTGCTGCCGGCGGAAAGTTCGACGACCCGACCGGCCAGTTCGTGAAGATTCCAGGGACTTGCCGGTCGACGGGTCTCCTCGACCGAGCCGAACGGGTTGGAGATGATCTCCGGATTCGCGGCCGCATCGCCCGGCTCCGACGCGGCATCACCCGGCTCCGCTTCCCAGGCAGGTACCATCCGACTGGCGGTGATCAGATCCGAAAGTTTGAGAGTCGTCGCTCGTTGGACGGACACCTACCCGCTCCTAGTGAATCGGACCTGATACTGACCTGATACTGGCCTGAGACTGACCTGACCCCGAACCGCCCGAGGTCGCGGCTATCTGCCGAAATTATGTTCGGTCTTTCATCATAGCAAACGATCGTTCGACATCAAGTCTCGGTTGCTTTTTATTGTGGTGGTCGGAAGATTGCGAGCACCCACCAACCGCAGGAGCCCATGTGATCGAGAGTTGGATCCGCCTCTCCATGAAACTATCGAGGCCGATACCCCCGCTGGCCAACTGGTGGGCGTGGCGGCTCTTCTGCGCTCCGATTCCCGGCGCGCGGAGGGACCCGGAGTTCGAAGCCAGGATCACCGAAGCCGAGCGCACCCAGGTCACGACCCGGGGCGGGCAGATCGAGCTGTGGACCTGGCGGCGCACCCAAAGCGGAACCCGCCCTCTCGTCCTTCTCGTTCATGGTTGGCAGGGAAGCGGAGCCAGTTGGAAGACGTGGATTGAACCCTGTCTGGACGCCGGGTTCGATGTGATGACTTTCGACGCGCCCGGCCACGGCCGAAACCGACCTCGTTTCGCCAACCTCCCCATCTTCGCGGACGCGGTTGCCAAGGTCACTTCGGCCGCGCGTCCCGATGCCATGATTGGACATTCTCTCGGAGGAATGGCCGTCGCGTTTTCGATGACCGGGACCGCCCCTCTCGATCATGCGTCCGATGCAAACTGCCGGGTTCTCATCAGTACACCCAATGAGGTCGTCGATATCTTCGATCGGTATCAGGAAATGGTCGGACTGAGTCCTTCACAACGACAGTCGATCGACAACCGTGTGATCGAGATGACCGGGCAGGCGCCCGGCGAACTGTCGACGAGCGGCATGCTCGCACAGCGCGAAGTGCCAACACTGCTCTTTCACGACAAGCGTGACCGGGAGATCCCGTTCGCGGATGCGGAAGCCATCGTCTCCCGAAATCCCGTCGAATTCCACGCAACGGAAGGACATGGACACCGGCGGATCCTGCGGCAGGACTCCGTAAGGAACCATGCGCTGACTTGGCTACGCTCTCAGCTGTAGGCGCCCAGACGCGACATCACTCCCGCGCGCGAGCAACAAGAGCTTCACGCAGCAACCTCCCCAGGTCTTCGCCCTTTTTCGGGCGTTCTGCGATCTCGAAGAGGTGCTGCGCTCCCACCAACGCAGCGTACTCGAGTAGCGCCAGCTTCTTCGCCAGCTTCGGCGGCGTGTCCGGATACATCCCCGCCAGGTAGCGGACACGTTTGGCGTCAATCCGCTTCACGCGCGCTCGCACGACGGGGTCCTGCCAGGCCCAGGATCGAATCGCCCTCTCCTCTCCCCAGTCTGCAGCCGTGACACTCGCGTCCAGGACTTCCGCTCGGCGATTGGGATCCGCGTCTGCGGCAGCAATGATGTCGTCCGTCTGTCGGCGTTCCCAGCGTTCGAGAATGGCTTGGCGAAGTCCGGCGGCATCACCGAAGTGATGATAGAAACCGCCTTTCGTCTTCTTCATCCTCGCGCACAGACGATCGATGGTCAGAAAGGACGCTCCGCCTTTCTGGAGAAGTTCGATCGCTTTCGCCAGCCACTCCTCTCGGTTCGCCTGAGTCACCCGATGCCTACCTTGGCAGACTCAGGATGAGAAGACCGGCCAAGGCGAAGCAAAGTGGGGAGTAGAAGTAGCGATTGAGCCTGTCATACGGAAGTTCGGCGATTTCCGGTCGGAAGCGACGTTCCAAGAACCCGCCGGCTCCGCGCGCAGTCAGTACTGCAGCGGCTCCCCACAAAGCCATCCGAACCGGCCACTCCGGCAGAGCCGCTGGAACGAATCCCTGACTGATCAACGGCAGGACAGCAACAACGGACAACAGAGCAGCTACGGCCAGACACGGACCGAGCCCCGACATGCGACCGTCCGGAGTCGAACCGACGACAGTTTCGACCAGACCTCGCTCGTTCGCAGCCGGCCAACGGCCCCCGAAACCCCAGTAAACATGGAGTCCGGAAAGCCCGATCAGAGCGATCGCGGCCACGGCGGCCGCAAGAGTTCTTGAATCCATGACACCTCCAGGCACATACCATACTATACGGTATGGATCAGGATCCAGCCAATTCCGAAAACCAGCCCGCTTCGTGCGAACCCGCCGGCTAGTGGGCGGCTGCGCCTCCCACAAACAACGTGTCGGAAAAGGCGCTCTCGGCGAACTCGTTCTTCGACTGCAGCTGAAAGCCGATGACCGGAAGCTCACCCAGCAACGGGTGAACCGGGACGCTGCCGCGAGCATCTTCCGGCAGATCGACGAAGCGATCGGAAAGCTCCCCGTTCGCAGAGTTGATCTGAATGAGTTTGACCCGGTGGGTTTCGGCGATGGCCATCGGCCTCCAATGCAGTTCGAGAACATCGGAGACCACGACCAGAGAAAGGTCGTCCGGAATGAAGGGACGAAGCTCTGCGGTCACTGTCGTCACTTGTTCGGCCACGATGTCGAGATTGCGCACGACTGCCTGAAGAGCAACGCCGGAAAGCGTCTTCCCTCCGTTGGGGAGTAGCGCCGAGCCGAGGGGTTCGACCAGAAGCGTGTAGCCGCTGCCCGCCCGCATGCTCACGTCGAGATCGAAACGTCCGGTCTCCCGGTCGATCTCGAAGATCTGCGCCGGGATTTCCGACCCGTCAGCAAAGCTCCCGCGAATCTGGACCCGCCCGACGGAGTAGGTTCGCGGATCGTCATCATCCCCGAAGACCAGTTGCAGATCCAAAGGAGCGACGTCGCCCGGGCGTGTCGAAGAGTCAGAGCTGCAACCGACCACGAACGCCAGGAACACCAGTGCGATTGCAGATCGAACAGAAGAACGAGTCGGCCCTCGTCCTGGGAGATGCTTCGCCATTCGTTTTTTAACTCCCATCATGGTCGGAACTCCAAAGTCACGAGCGCGTCCGTGCCCGTGTAGTCCAAATCGTCGTCACCGGAACTGCTGAGAAAGGCCAGGCGGGCACCGATCGAGAACTGCTCATTCATTCGCCAGCCGACGCCGGGACCGACGAGAAAGGCGGTTCCATCGGTAGGCACGGCGTAGTCGGTACCGGCGATCCGATTGAGTTGGCCGTCCAGATAGATCAGCGTCGACTCTCCGACGCTGCGGGCGACACGGCCGCCGAGATGAAGACGGATTCCCGCAGCTTCGGAGATGGCAAGTGAGTCCGTCGCTGCGGCTGAAAGAGTGTTGTCTCCCTGAAACGTCGCACGCATCGTCCACTGCGTGACGAAACTGCGACCGGGGATGCGGACGGACGCGCCGACGGAAGTACGTGCACCTTTCTCGACGAACTCGATACCGGAAAGCTCGTCCGCCTGTGAGATACGGTGAGAGACATCGAGCAACGCCGAGACATCTCCCTGAAAGCGCCAGTCGACGGCGGCCGAGACGGAGACCTCGTCTCCCAACCGGTACTCTCCGGTGTTTCCATCAAGTAGATCAAACTCGGCATGACGAAGATATGCGGCGGCAAGACCGAGCGACGTATCCCCGGAAATCTGAAATGCGCGAGCCGCGGTCAGCTCCCAACCCAACCCTTCGCCAAGACGGCTCAAGGGAAAGCCGGAGCGGGGATTCCAGATCCACTGCGCCGCGACCACTTCGTTGGCGCTGAGTTCGTAGAGACCCAAAGGCACAATGCTGCCGAACCCGATGACCCACTCGTCCGTCGGCCGGAAGAGACCGCGCATCCGAAGGTCGGTCGCTCCGGTCACGCGCGTGTCGTTCAGGCCGAGGTACGAGGAAGCCGCGCCGCCCGTTGCGACCAGCGTCAGTCGCTCGTTCACGTCCCAGGTGTAGGTCGCCCGGACGCTGGTCTGATCGTTCTGCACCGAGTCTTCGGCGAAACTGGCGTCGATGTCCAATCGCCGGTCCTGAACTCCGACAACGAGAGATGTGGCGTCGACCCGACCGGGTGCGAGGAGCATGCATGCCACGGCAAACCAACTGACATACGCTTCCATGCTCTTCAGGCAGGCCATCGTCCACTTCACTTCCCGTGGCGTCCGCTCGTCATTGTTTCGTTCCGTCATCGCGTTCACTACCTCACTGGGATCTGTCCGCTGACACGGAGGGTTCCAAGCACTCGTCCGTCGGTTTGCACGGCGCGGCCTGACTCGTCGGTATCGTCTCGCATGTCGTTCTCGGCGGTTCCGGACCCGACTTCTCCCAAGGCCTGCGCCGCAGCGCGAGACCGGCGCCCGACGCTGGATGCCGCTCGGATGGAACGTTGAAGCGACTGTTCGAAAGAGGCGGAACCCAGCCGCGTGATTTCTACGCGTTCCTGCGCCAATCCGAAAAGCGGATCCAGCTCCAAAGCGTTCTCATACTCCGCGGACGCCGCTCGCCACCGTCCATGGTCCTCGTGTTCGAGACCTCGACCGAAGGCGAGAAACGCTGCAAGTGAGCGCGTCACCGGCTCCTGGTTCCGCAAACGTCGGCGCGTTTCTTCATCCAACGTCACACCCAATCCCGCCGCCGACTCGACGATGAGTTCGCCCGGAAGGCGGTGGAAATCACCGAGCGGAGAGGACACGACACGCTCGGAGAGCAACGCCCCATCCAGGGTGTCGACGACGCGCCCATCGACGCGCACGTTCTCGTTGGAAACGCTGACCTCGCCACCAAGCAAACGGCGCGCCCCCAGAATCCGTCCCGCTTTGGGTCCGGTCCGTAGGGACGGAACGTTCTCCGCGGATTGGTTCGGGTCGTCAAAAATGGAGTCGATGGCGTCTTCCATCACTGCGCGGGTGCGGGGCCCCGAAATGCCATCGGCCTCAAGTCCGTTGGACAGCTGAAAGGAACGAATCGCTTCGGTCGTTGCCGGACCGGGGACGCCGTCGATCGTTCCGCTGTAGAAAGGATCCGCTTCCGGATGGGATCGAAGCAGGCTCAGTCGCTGCTGCACTCCCCGGGTCGTGACTGCAGACTCCAACTTCGGCCGCTTCGGCTTCGAGGCTTTCTGACTCTCCGCCAAACCGACTTCATCGAGCAGGACCTGCAGGTTCTGCCGTTCGAGAACTCGTAGCTCCGCAAGCTTGGTCAGCTCCGTCGTCAGGATCGCGGTCAGGGCCTTCCCCATGCCGTCGTAGGCAGCGACGCCTTCCCCGTCGAAGTCGAGAACACCGACCGTGTCGTTCTGCGGAAGAGACTCGCTTCGCTCTGCCTCGACACGAGCCAGGGCCGCCATCCGAGACTTGAGCCGCGTATGAGCAATCTGTCTGCGGGCCGAGGCCACCAGTTCCTGATCCGATTCGACCGTGAGCGCCTGCGGATCGATTCTTCGGAGCACCGCCTCGGCGCCGTCCGCATCCCCCGTTTCCGCACGAAGACGCAGCAGGGACAAAGTCGCGATTCGGTTGTGAGGATCGAGTGCTACGGCACGTTCGAAGGCACGGATCGCCTCCTCGGGCTCTTCAACCAAGTCATGGGCGATCCCGAGTCGAAGCCACGCATCCGGATCGTCCGAACGGGACTCCGCTGTCGCGGTCAGCTGCGGGATTCGCTCTTCCCACACGTCCGGGTCGACGGGTGGGGCATTGCCGGCACACCCGTAACCTGCGACCAGAAAAAGAACGGACAGGACCGCATCCGAACGAAGGCGTTGAAAGTCGGAAACCTTTTGAATCACTTGAATGACGGCTCCTTGGCGACTTGCAGATACGACAAAAATGGAACCTTCGCGAGATTCCGTCGCGAAGACCGTGGATCGTATCGTGACCGGAGCCGGATTTGTTGCGCGGTTTCTTGTTACGGAAGGACCTGGAGGCGGCGGCTCTGCTCAAAGGCCCCGGCCTGGAGCCGGTAGAAGTAGACACCGGCGCCGACCTCGCGGCCCTGCTCGTCGCGGCCGTCCCATTGGACCTCATGGCCGCCTGCCGTCAGATCGCCCTCGAACAACCGCCGAACCCTTCGGCCTGTCGTGTCGAAGAGGTCAATTCGAGCCTTGCCAGCATTGCTCAGTCGGAATCGGATGGTCGTTTGACTGCGCATGGGATTGGGGACACCGGCGCTCAGCTGATCCGAAACATCGTTCTCGTCCCAGGTTTCCGGATCGAAGTCGGACGACCGACTGGCGAAGGCCTCGACCATGAAGTCGTCGACCCCGCACTCGACCAGTCCCGGCGCGGCCTCGTCACACGCGACAAAGCGGAACTGCATCTGTGATGTCAGTTCCACGTGTGACGAAAGCTCCAGGCTGACATCGATCCACTGCGGCAGGAACTCGCTGACGACTTCGAGTTCCGTCCAGTGATCTCCTCCGTCGTTTGAAACCTCGACGGCAAACTCCTCGTCCCAGTTGGAGCCGGCCAGCATGAACCAACGTGAGTAACGAACGAACGCCAGCTCGGCGTGGGACAGATCGAGGATCGGGCTGACCAAGGTCGTGCACCCGGCGTCGACATCGTTGTCTCCGGGCTCGGCTCCGGGCGGGGAGTTCCCGGTGACGAAGCAAATCGATCCCGGGTCTTCCGTGTGGTCATCCTCCATTTGCACGAGTTCGCCGCCGTAGTAGGTCGCATTCGGATCGGCCGGTTCCCAAATCCCGGCCGTCGCCTGATCACCGGAAGTCCCGAGCGACCATTCCGGAGTTTCTTCCTCGACGTCGGTGGCATAAACGAGTTCTGTGACGAAGAACGTCTGATATTCATCCGGGGCGTTCGCCGGATAGACCGATTGAAAGCCAACGCCGTCTTCGGCGCGGATGTAAACGTCAACTGCAGTTCCGAAGGGTTGCCCCGGAACGTACCCGGTGAAGATCGGCCCGCCTGTCATCGGAACCGACTGCCACGCGCTCTCATCGACACGATAGAACAGCTCCGCAGCCGCGACATGGCTTCCGTCTTCGATCAAAGCCGAGATGGGATAGGGTCCGACTTGATCCGGCGTGCTCTTCCACGAACTCACATCCCCGATGTCCGGGCCGGCATTGTCTGTCAGCAGGATCCTGCTTTCGACGGATCCTCCCGGACCTAGTGAAACGATCACTTCGGTCGAGGCAAAGGACGGATGAGACGCGACCAGAGTGTAGATGCCCGGAGGGAGAAGCGCGGTGAAGGTACCGTTGTTGGCGGTTTCGAAGGTTCGATCCTCTTCGACGACGTGCACGGTCGCACCTGCGATGGGAGCTTCGCCAAAGCTCGCGTTTCCGACGAAGACTTCGAGTTCACCGAAGTCGATCACGACTCTTTCGACGGCGGCGTAGGCATCGACCATTCCGGCGCCGAAGACGTTGTCT
>JAUIHP010000031.1 GCA_030431975.1 bacterium
GCAGCCTTGGCCCGTCCGAATCGACCGACTACATCGCGGTTGTTTCGGTCAGTGTTCCGGGAACGACGGCCCAGACAAGCTTCGAGGTTCCCCTCATTGCTCCGACCAGTGTCGTCATCCAGTCGCTCTCGATCTTCAGCAGTCGGACCGAGGTTTCGGTCCAGGGCTCGGGCGGTACCGAGGAAGCGGCGATTTCGGTCCAGGCTTTCGACAGCCAGGGTCGCGCCGTCGGTAGCGGCTTTGCCATCGATTTCAGTGTCGTCGAGGGACCGTCCGGTGGTGAGAGTCTGAACTCCGCCGGTTGGGGTCCGATCACGCTGCTGACCAATGCTGAGGGCCAGGCCACGGCCATCTTCCGCTCCGGTGACCTTTCCGGACCGGTCGAGATCCAGGCCCAGTACGAAGATCTGACCACGACGGTCCACGTCGGCATGGCTGCCGCGGACGTCGGGGGAGTGGAGTGCCGCGCCGACTCGACGTCGCTCGTTCCGGGCAACACGTCGACGGTTTGGGCCTTCGTCTACGACTCGAACCACAACGCGGTTCCGGACGGCACGGTCGTCTGGTTCTCCGCGGACGAAGGTTTGATCGACGGCAATGAAGGTGGCGGTACCTCCGTCACCCAGGACGGAATCGCCTCGGCGACCTTCACCGCCACTCCGAATACGGACATCGGTGACGGAACCGTCGAAATCGAAGTCGAAGCTTCGGGCGCTGAAGTCTGCCGGACCTTCATCGAAGTGACCCGCGCTCCGTCGCAACTGACCAACGTGCTGCTCAATTCGGTGCGCGCCGAGATCGGTGTCCGCGGTACGGGTGAGGTCGAACAGACCGTCATCCGCGCCCAGGGTGTCGATGGCTACGGCGTACCGGTGGGCGCCGGGATTCCGGTGACCTTCAGCATCGTTGCCGGTCCGGAAGGCGGAGAGTCCTTCCTCGCCTCGGACGGTCCGGTCACGGTCGAGACCAATGCGTCCGGAACCGCTTCGGTGACCCTGGTTGCCGGAACCGTCTCCGGAACCATCGTTGTTCAGGCCGAGTCCGGCGGTGTCACTTCGGACCACGCCTCGATCGCGGTGGCGGCTGGACCGCCGGCCAACATCTACATGGGCGCCGCGGAGTGCAACGTCCTCGCTTCTCGTCGCATCAACGTCGAGAACGACGTCGTCATCCTGGTCGCCGACCAGTACAACAACCCGGTCCGTGACAATACGGTTGTCTACATGACGACCGACTATGGTGTCGTCCGCGGGGACAACACCGGTGGTCTCGGTTCCGACGTCACCGTCGCCGGAGTCGCCGGCGGTCAGTGGCTCTCCAACGGCTACGGGGGTATCGTCACGCTGACGGCGTCCACGTCTGGAGGAACGCTCTCGACGACGACGTCCTTCATCGCCTCCGACGATCCGTTCTCAGCCGAGATCCTTTCGCCGTCGACCGACGTGCCGATTGAGATCGCGGCCGACGGTGAATCCGACTTCGTGGTCTGGGCCGAGGTTCTCGACTTCAACGGGATGTTCGTCCTTCCGGCCGAACTGTTCTGGGAGACCGAGTTCGGTGAAGTCACGGAGTCCGATCCGAGTGCGGACGGGTGCGGTTCCAGTGTCGCGCGCGGCGTCTACAAGTCGAAGACCCTGGAGCAGGACTTCAGCGTCACGACTCCGGACGACGGAATCGGCGCAGTGGACGTGCTCAACGTCTCCACGGGCTACGGCGGAGTCTCCGACCAGCTCACCGTTCACCTGACGACCGGTCGCTCGAACAGTGACGAGTCCAAGGTGGAGTTGGGCGGTTCGGCCTTCGCGGGCAGCTCCGTCAACTTCCTCGTCGAGATCAAGGATCGGAACGGGAACCCGCTGGGTGGACACACCGTCGAGGTCAGCGTCTCGGACGGCTCGATCACCATCGGCGGGGCCACGGACTCCTACGGTCAGATCGCGGGAACGTTCAACGCTCCGGCCGATCCTGGACAGGTCTTCATGACCGTCGTCGACACGGATCCCAACTATGGTGGTCTCATCCTCACGGAGCTGATCGACGTCCAGTAAGCGGCACTGGGGGGATCGACCCAAAACCCGGGTCGAATCTCCCAAATCGCAGTGAACACAGAACCCGCGGCTCGTTGTCGAGCGGCGGGTTCTCACTTTTTTGCGGCCGGGCAGCGTCAAGAGGTCAAAGGATTTGCCCTACCCGGCATCCCGCGGGCAGCGCCTCCGGTCCCGCCGACCGGCCTTGCGGCACGGGGATTGAATCTTCTCCAGGCAAGAAGCTGACGAAATCCCCTGTCGGTCGGGACACCGTCGCGTTGGCTTGGCGCTCAACTTGCTTTAGCGTCCAAGCTCTTCGCGGTCGCCCCACCTCGGACGGGGGATTTCGCATTTCCCCCGATTCCCTCCTTTGCTACCGTCGCCCGCCAGGAAGGCAGGCGGATCGTCAACCCTGCTGAGACGCATCAACGGCACTATGCGACCTGAAGGACGTCCTTCCGGGAGTCCGGGTCGAGGAGGGTATGGCATGGAAGAGGCTCTCGGCCTCATCGAGACGCGGGGATTCGTGGCCATGGTCGAAGCGACCGACGCCATGCTGAAGGCGGCACGGGTATCCCTGGTCGGTTACGAGAAGATCGGCGGCGGATTCGTCACGACGATCATTCGCGGTGACGTCGCCGCGTGTCGGGCCGCAACGGAAGCGGGAAGCCTGGCTGCGAGCAAGGTGGGGGAGGTCATCTCCGTGCACGTCATTCCGCGTCCACACGCGGGCGTCGACGAGGGACTCCCGGTCCGCGCCAAGACTGCGGCCGGCAAGTAGGAAGCGTCTCCATTGCTCCTCGGTCGAGTCACCGGAACCGTCGTTGCGACGCGGAAGGATGCCAACCTCACGGGTCTGCGCCTTCTTCTGGTCGAAGAACTGGGCTCTGAACTTCAGGGCACGGGTAAGTTCGTCGTCGCCGCTGACGCGGTCAGCGCCGGGCCCGGTGAAGTGGTCCTCTATGCGAGCGGCAGCTCGGCCCGGCTGACCGAGGTGACAAAGGACAAACCGGTCGATGCCGTTCTCGTAGCCATCGTCGACACCATCGACGAAGACGGCGAACTTCGATTCTCGAAATGAAAGAACTGCCTCCGCTAAGCCCCGCGGAAGTGGGCGAGATCGTGGACGAGGTCCTGGCGCGGCTGGGTTCCCGTAACGCGGCTTCCGCGAGTGCGAACGCGAATGCGGAACCTTCCGTCTCTTTGCGGGGACTGACACCCGACCTCGACGATGCCATGGAAAGGGCTCGCCGAAGCTTTGCGGCCCTGAACGCCGGCACGCTGGAAGACCGGGCGCGATTCATCGAGATCATGCGCGAGGTGGGCCGTCGCAAGGCGCCGGTTGTGGCCCGGATGGCCGCAGAGGAAACCCGACTCGGACGTGTCGAGGACAAGATCCAGAAGAACCTTCTGGTCGCCAACAAGACTCCGGGTATCGAGATCCTGGAACCCTGGGCCGCCACCGGCGACCACGGTCTCACCCTGCAGGAGTTGGCTCCCTGGGGTGTGATTGCCGCCATCACGCCTTCGACCAATCCGACCGAGACCATTCTCTGCAACGGCATCGGTATGGTCGCCGCCGGCAACGCCGTCGTCTTCTGCCCGCACCCGTTGGCCCGGAAAGTCTCGGCCTATCTGATCGGCGCGATCAATCAAGCCATCGTAGAGGCGGGCGGACCGGATTCGTTGTTGGTAGGACTCCTCGAACCGACGATCGACAAGGCGCAGGCGTTGATGCGTCATCCCGGTTCGAGATTCCTCGTCGTCACGGGCGGTCCCGGCGTCGTCGCCGAGGCCATGCGTTCCGGCAAACGGGTCGTTGGCGCCGGACCGGGTAACCCGCCGGCTGTCGTGGATGAAACTGCAGACATCCAGAAGGCGGGACGGGATCTTGTCCGCGGCGCCTCTCTCGACAACAACATCATCTGCACCGACGAGAAAGAAGTCTTCGCCGTCTCGCAGATCACGGACTCCCTGAAAGAGTCCATGCGGGCGCACGGTGCATTCGAGATTCACGGCGGCCAGATCGAGAAAGTCGCCGAACTCGTGCTTCAGTCCGGCGAGCGTCGCGATCCGCGCGCCATGCACGTCAAGAAGGACTGGGTCGGGCAGGACGCGGCCAAGATCCTTCAGGCGATCGGAGTGAGGACGGATCAGGATCCGCGTCTCATCATCGCCGAAGTCGACGCCGAGCATCCTTTCGTGTGGACGGAAATGCTGATGCCGATTCTCCCGGTGGTTCGGGTACGGGACGCGGAAGCCGCGATGGACCTGGCCATCGAAGCCGAGAAGGGAAACCGTCACACGGCCAGCATGCACAGCCACGATGTCGATCGGTTGAGCCGAATGGCGCGCCGTGTCGACTGCTCCATCTTCATCAAGAACGGTCCCAACTTCAGCGGTCTGGGAATGGGTGGGGAGGGATACACTTCGTTCACCATTGCCGGGCCGACGGGAGACGGCATGACCACCGCCCGAACTTTTTCACGTCGCCGACGCTGCACGTTGGTCGACGCCTTTCGGATCGTGTGATGACGTCCATGCGCCGCGAAGCTCTGGCCGTTCTCGAACTGCCCGAAATCCACGAAGGTCTGCGCGTCGTCGACGCTATGGTCAAAGAGGCGGTCGTCGAAATCCTCGGGGCCACCCCGGTGCCGCCGGGACGCTTTCTCATCATCGTCAGCGGCGGTGTGGCCGAGGTCGAGTCGGCGTGGGGGAAAGGACTGGGGATCGCCGGCACGACACGGGACCAGCTCTTTCTGGCCGAGTTCGCCCCAGAGATCCTGCAGGCCACCGAAGCCTTGCGAAGTCGAACGACGGTCGGGTCTCCGCCCGGGGTTTCGAGCGCTTCGGAAACGCCCCCGACTCCTTTCGCCCCCGGCGGTGGAATGTGGGCGACTCCTGCCGACTGTTTGGGTGTCTTCCAAACGCGTTCTGTTTCGTCCGGTATCGATGCCGCCGACCGGCTGATCAAAGGTACCCGGACCCGTCTTCACCACCTGCACCTGGCCCGTGGCATCGCCGGTCAGTCCTTCGGAGTGCTTTCGGGGACGGAGGACATGGTCGAGGCCGCCCTGGAAATGGCTCGTGAACGAGGAGAGCACCATGCGCAGTGGGTCGGCTCGTCCATGGTGCGCAATGTCGATCCGGCGGTCGCGGCGCGGCTCGCCGACACGCCGTGGGGCTTCTTTGGCGGGCAGGAGCTGCTCTGATGGAAACGGCTCTGGTTCGGGGGACGGTCGTCGCGACGCACTGCGTGCCTTCCTTCCGTGGACAGAAGCTCCTCTGGATCGAACCGCTGGACGACGAGGGAGAACCTACGGGGCGCCGATTGGTGGCCGTCGACACGACCCAGTCCGGTCCGGGCACCTGCGTGTTCTTCGTGCGTTCGCGTGAGGCCGCCGAAGCCCTCGATGACCCGTCGACTCCGGCGGACGCGGCCATCCTGGGGATCGTCGACGCTTCGGACCGTGACACATCTTCAGGTCCGATTGCCCGTTGACAGTGCCCAAGTAAGTCCGCTAGCGTCACCATTTAGCAGTTCAGAACACGTGGCGAGGGCCCGGTGCGACCTTCTCGATCCGGCGCCGACTCGCGAGAAAGGATCCAGCCTCGATGGGATGTGGCAAAAAGCGTAAGCGCAAGAAGATTGCGACGCACAAGCGTAAGAAGAGATTGCGGAAGAATCGCCACAAGAAGCGGCAGTGGCAGAAGTAGCCACCGCGCGGCGGTGGTGAGCGCGCCCATTCGCGGGCGCGCCAGCTTCCAGAATCGAATAGACCCCGGGTGGCCAGGTGCGGCCCGGGGTCTCTGTGTTGGGTCGGGTTGGGCTATGCCGGGTTGGGCCGCGCCGGGCCGGCACACGTCGGGCTGGCACACGTCGAATGATGGATTTCGACTGAATGGACGTCAGCTAATGGAACTCCGCTGATGGAAGTGACCGGCTCCGTTCGCGGCACCCGCAGTGGTCTCCACTTTCTCATCCGTGAGGATGGCGGAGACGACCTGCTCATCGCCGGCGACTCTTTGCACGGCGCCGTGCACGGCGACCGCGTCCGTGTCGTTCTCTTCCCGCGCCACGACGACTTCCGGCCCCTCGCCGTCGTCGAGGAGATCCTCGAGCGGCCTCATCCGCACTTCACCGGTGATCTCGTCCGCGAAGGCAAGCACTACCACGTGCGGCCGGACTCCCCGCTGTTGCCGGAGCGGCTTGCCATCCGTCTGGGAACGGTTTCTCCGGTGGCCGGCGCCAAGGTCCTCTTCCGGTTGGAAAACAAGGACGGGAAGCACCCGACCCCTTACGGAATTCTCGAAGAGGTTCTGGGGGAAGGGCAGGATGCCCGGTTGGACCTGTGGGTCCTCGGGCACGAGTTCGGTCTGGCCACTCGTTTCTCCGAGGAGGCCGAAGAGGAGGCAGCCGCGGCAGCCTCCGACACCGCACCGTCCCCGGAGCAGAAGGACGAGGACACGCGTCGCCGTGATCTGCGCGACCACTTCGTCGTTACCATCGACCCGATCGAAGCGAAGGATTTCGACGACGCCATCTCGATCGAACCCTTGGCCGGTGGTACGGACCGGGTCTTCGTCCATGTCGCGGACGTCACCTACTACGTGCGCGAGGGGAGCGTTCTCGACGAGGAAGCGCGCGCGCGGGGAACCAGCGTCTACTTTGCCGGCGGCGTGTTTCCGATGCTTCCCGAATCCCTTTCCGCCGGGGCCGCGTCCCTTTCTCCCGAAACGGACAAGCGGACGATGACCGCGGTGCTCGATGTGGACGAAGACGGGGCCGTGCACTTCGTTGAGGTGACGAGGGGTTGGGTGCGCAGTCGGCGCCGCTTCGCCTACGAGGAAGTGCAGGAGTTTCTCGACGCCGAAGGCTTGAGTGTGAAGCGAAGTGGGTCCGTTGATGACGATCGCACGACACGGGACTCGGACTCCGACTCTATTGCGAGTCGAGACTCAGGGAGCACTCCACGAATCGACGCCGCCGCCGCCGAAACCCTACGCAAGATGCACGAGGTGGCCTCCCGGCTTCGGAAGCGCCGTTTCGCGGACGGCGGCTTTCAACTCGATCTGCCCGAAGCGAAGATTCACCTGGGCGCCAACGGCATCCCCCGACGCATCGATCGCCGCGTCCAACTGGAAGCGCACTGGATCATCGAAGAGTTCATGATCGCCGCCAATCGCGGGGTCGGAACCTGGGCCCGGAAGCGCGAGATTCCGTTTCTCTTTCGCATTCATGAACCGCCGGAGAGCGACGCCATCGACCGGTTTGCCATCACGGCGAAGACGCTCATGCCGCGCGCACGAATGCGCGACCTTCTGGACATTCCGTTTCTTCGGCGCTGGCTGGCCGCACTGCCCGGACAGGACCCGATTACCTGGGTCGTCCACCGGTTCTTCCTGAGAGCCATGCAAAAGGCGGTCTATTCCCATCGCGACGTCGGGCACTTCGGTTTGGGGATCGACGGGTACGCGCACTTCACGTCTCCGATCCGTCGCTATCCGGACTTCTTCGATCATCGTCGTCTCAAGGAAGCGATGGACGGGCGGGAGGTCGCCGACAGCGCGCCCGATGCGGCGACCTTGGCCCGCGCCTGCAGCGCCGCCGAGGGTCGGGCCGAGGATGCCGAGCGGGAGATGGCGCTCCTCAAGACGGTGCGCTATCTGCAGCAGAAGGAAGGAAAGACCTATCCCGGATTCGTGACCGCACTGACTCACCGCGGCCTCTACATCGAGCTTCTGACTTTTCCGGCGGAGGGGTTCGTGCCCAGGGCCAACCTTCCGAACGGAACGGAGTTTGTCGAAGAGCGCATGGCCTGGATCGAACGGAGGGCCAAGTGGGAGCTTCGCCCGGGGGACAAAGTCATCGTCCAGGTCGTTCTTGCCGACGTCCGGAAGCGTCGGATCGAGTTCCGGATTCTGGAGACGGTGCGGGGGCCCAAGTCCGCCCGACTTCTTCCACTGCACGAGAACGAGGGCCGGGGCCGGAAGCCGCGGGGACGGGGCAAGGGTCGCGGTAAGGGCCGGGACGGGGAGCGCCATGGGCGTCGAGGGTCGGGGACGGCCAGGGGGAAGGGTAAGCGGCCCGGATCCAGCGGCGGGCGAAACTCCGCCAAGGCCGGACGTCGGGGGCGGAAACGGCCACGCTGAGCCTGGTCAATCCAGACTGGACTCGGTTTCTGGATGCGGTATCTTTCAGTCTCCCAGGCCCATGGAAGGGTCTGCGGCAGGATCCCTAAAGAGCAGACGGGTTGCCTGCCGAAGAGTTAGGGAGAACCATACACGGAGGAACGTCCATGACCGTCGAGCACGATCGAACCCCAGACCACAACGATCGGAGAAAGCATCGTCGCGCAGGGATTCAGCTCGAGGCCATTCTCCACGGGGCCACCCCCGAGGATGACACTCGGATCGAAGTCCTGAACTTCAGTGTCGGCGGCTTCCTCTGCAAGATCGATCGCCCGATGGAAATGATGACGAAGCTGGGCATCCACTTCGAGTTTCCTCCCTTCGGCGACGTCGCTCCCCGGGACATTACGGCCATGTCCGTGGTCGTCCGCTGCGACCCGTCTCCCGCCGGCGATACCGGTTTCCGGATGGCCTCCTGCTTCATCGAGATCGACGAAGGTTCCCGGGCCCATATCGCCTCCTACGTGGACTGGGTTCACCAGAACATGGAGTCCGAGAAGCTGGCCCGAGAGTCCGCCTAGCCGTCCGCAACCTTGCCGGACCGCGACTTGCGGGAACCAACCGGGCACGTGTGCGGTTGACCCTTGGGAGAGCACCCCGCTAGCATGAGGCTGCTGGGTCGACCGGATTGCGTGTCCGCGCACGTGGCTGGTCTGACCGGGGGGTCCGTAGGAACCGAGAGCATCCCCAAGTCTCCGTCGGAGGATTCATGACGAATCGATTTGCGGCCGTCCGGACCCTGGGTCCGGCCTGCGGGTCTGCCCTGATCTTTACTTTGGTTTCCCTCGCTGCCGTGACATCGGCGCTTGCGGCCGACAAGTACGCTGCCGAGTTCATGCGCATCGGCGTCGGCGCCCGAGCCCTGGGAATGGGCGGGGCCTTCGTCGCGACGGCGGACGACGCCTCGGCGTCCTACTGGAATCCCGCGGGCCTTGCGCTGCTGGACAACGGTGAGCTCCTTTTCATGCACTCCGAGCAGTTCGACGGCCTGGCGGCCTACGACTACTTCGGATTCGCCCAGCCGCTGCACGGTGACACGCGGGCCTCGGTCGGACTCGGTCTCATCCGGTCTTCCGTCGACGACATTCCAGTTACCCGCGACGCCTTTGATGACCTGAACGGCAATGGGGAGCGGGATCCGGGTGAGCCCATCCTGCAGGATCAGTTCTACTCCAAGAACGACGTCGAGTACGGTCTGCTGCTGAGCTACGCCCGTGAGTTCGGGGATCGCCTCTTCCTGGGAGGCAACGTCAAGCTTCTCCGTCAGGGCCTCCTCGACAACACGAGCTTCGGAATGGGCATCGACCTGGGTGTGCTCTACTCGCCGCGACCGGGGCTCAGTTTCGGGGCACGTCTGGCGGACGCCACCACGACTCAGATTTCCTGGGACACCGGAACCCGTGAGACCGTGGCCCAAACCCTGGCCGTGGGTACGCGCTACACGCAGCAGCTTCCGGGACTGCGGGGATCGTTGACCGCGGCCGGAGACCTCCATCGCACGTTCGACGGTAGCGACGAGGTCAGCCAGCTCGGCTCCGGATTCGATGCTCAGGGCGGACTCGAGTACTGGTTCGATGAGATCGTGGCGGCTCGCGTCGGAAGCGACGCAGGAGACTTCACGGCTGGAGCCGGGCTTCGTATCAACGGAGTCATGGACGGGCTCGGTGTCGACTACGCGTTCCTCGGTCACGAGGACCTCGGCGACTCTCACCGGGTGTCCGCGTCGGTCCGCTTCTAGCTTCCGTTTCACAACCGCTTCCAGGTGACCGGCCCGATCTTCTCCTCGAAGGGATCGGGTTGGTTCTCCAACGGGCCACGCCGACCTTCCTCCGCTCACCCGGCAAAAACTCACCGGCAAGGAGATGGCCGCTTCGGTGGTCGGCTTCCAGCCGTTTTTCCGTGCTTCTCTGGGGCATCTGACCCTTTCGCCAGATCGCCGAACGTCGTCCTTCGGCCCACCTTCGCTAATCCCCTGTCCGGACGAGAGTTCACCGGGGCGCCCACCAGGTTCGTCTGTCAAAGAACGCGCGACTACGGGCTGGCACGTCCGTTGCCGATCTAAAAGGCAGGAGGACCTTTCATGCAGCAAACCAATGATTCGCAGATCCAGGCCCGGGTCAGGCTGCTCCTGGCTCGAAAGTGGGTCGATCTCAAGAGTCTCACCGTGGGGACGACGAACGGAGTCGTCTACCTCGGGGGTGGACTCAAGTTGACGGGGGGCAAGACCGAGTCCGGCGGGCCCCGGGGCGGTCGCACCTGGCTAACCCGGCTTCGCCAGGAAATCTGCGCCATCCCCGAAGTTCATGACGTCGTGTTCCAGTTTCACGAGCTCGAGGAGGTGGTGGACCCATGACCGAGGATCAGGCTGCGCGCAACATCGAACTCGTCGTCGACCCTCATGCCGACTGCCTGTTGGAGGCGGAACGGAATCGGGACGCCAATCCGGGATTCGCCGACCTCCGGAATCAGCTTGGCATGCTCTATCTCGAAGAAGGGCAAACGGCAGAGGCCCAGACCGAGTTTGAAGCCGCGCTCGAAATCAATCCGGACTACCAGCTCGCCCAGGTCCACTACCTCGTGGCCCGTCGTCTCAACTCCGGAGACTTCGACGAGTCGACCTGGAATTCCCTCATGGATTCCGCCTCGTTCGAAGAGCCCATGACGCAGCTATGGGAGTCGTGGCGACTGTCGCAAAAGGGCGACCTTCGCGGGGCCCTGGAATGTTTGGAGAACCTGGGTCGTCAGGAACCGCGGTTTGCCGCCCTGGCCGCCTACCATCGCGCTGTTCGGTCCGTCGGGCTGGGCGATGCCCGCGCCATCGAGGTTGCGCTCAATGAAGCTGCGGAGTCGCATCCGATCTATCGGCGAATTCTGACCGAGCGCGGCTGGGTTGGATCCCAGTCCGGTCGCACGGTCGGCGCGTGGTCGCAGGAACTTCTGGGTGAGCACGGGGAGGCGAAGACCTGGTGTCCGTCCACCGGTCCGGTCTACGCAGAATTGGGAACGCGTTGCGCCAGCGAAGGTGCGCTCGAACAGGCACGGTCCTTCTACGATGATGCCTTTCTCCGTGAAGGAGACGAGTCGCTTTACCAGCTTCGGGTTTCGCGAGTCGCTCTGGCCTCCGGCGACGAGGACGAAGCCGTCCGTTGCCTTCGCCGCGCCATCGAAGTCGATCCCACTTCCGTCGATGCCCGCATCGCTCTGGGATGGGAGTACCAGTCGCAGGGTTACCACGACGAGGCTCTCGTTCAGTTCGAGGTCGCGGCCCGGCTTCGCCCGAAGTATCCCGACGTGCAGTACAACCTGGGTCTGCTCTACGAGGGACAGGGACGTCCTCGGGACGCACGCACGTGTTTCGAAAGAGCACTCGAAGTCAACCCGCGCTACTTCCAGGCGCGAGCCAGCCTGGCCCAGCTTCTCATTCACACCGGTGAGAACGCCGAAGCGCTCTACGCGCTGAAGCAACTCGAGTCGCTCGGCGTTCGCTCCGCGGATCTTCTGGTCCAAAAAGCGGAAGCGCACATGGCGCTCGAGCAAACCGATCCGGCGATTCGCGAGCTGGAGAAGGCCGTCGAGATGAATCCGCACTACCCGCGGACCTACTACATCCTCGGTCAGGCCTACCGCAACAAGGGATGGAAGCGGAAAGCGCAGGAAGCGTGGAAGCAGCATCTCGAGCGGACGCGACAGTGGAAGGAAGAACAACCATACCTCGAGGAAGGGGATTGGAGTCCATGAGCGAGGCCACGGCCAGGGCGATACCGCCCGTACGCATCGAGCTAGCCACATCCGAGATCGAGGGCGGCCCCTGCCGGACCTGGGCCGATCATGAGCAGGTCGCGGCAGCGGTGACCGTCTGCCAGCCTGCGGAGGCGTTCCACAAGTTCCTGGAGCCGCTCTTCGAAGACGTCTCCATGCTCTTCGACCTGGATGAGAGCACGAAGGGTCTTCCTCCGTTGGTCGAAGCGCTGCTGGAGAGAATGCAGCAGGCTCACGTCACGATGTGGCAGGAGAACACCGCAAGCGAGGGTTCGAGCCACACCGCGATCGTGACCTGTGCGGTCGCGGAAGAGAATCGCGTCTTCTTCATCAAGACTTCTCCGACCTGGGTCTGCCTGCTGCGGGACGGCAAGGCGCATCCGGTCGAGCGTCTGGAGGAAGGGACGGATGAGAACCTGGGCCTCGGCGCCGCCGAGCGTCTGGGCCTGGGGGTGACGTCGCTGCCGGTTGAACCTGGGGACGTGGTCGTCGTTCTCAGTTCGGAGATGAACACCGTCCCCGATCTGCGTGCGGTGGCCAGTGTCTTCACGCAAACCAAGGACTTGAAACGGGCCTGTGACGGTCTGGTCAACCTGCTGGGTTTGCAGTCCGAAGGCGCCGGAGCGGTGGCCTTCCGGTTCATCCCCGTCATGTCCGACAGCAAGCGAGCGGAAGGAAATCCGCTGGCGGATCTGCCCGGAGTTGGAATGGGATCCGGGTCGGGCGAGACGAGTTCACTTCCGGACAACGTCGTTCCGTTCCCGACGTCTTCCGGTTTCGAGCAGACGAACGACTCCTCCGCTGCTTCCGGTGCGGACAACGCGACGGACGGCTTCGGTTCGGCGCGACCGGCGTCATCGGCGTCCACGGGTTCCTCGGAGGCCGAGAGTTTTCTCGACAGCCTCGTGGATATCGGGGACTCGGGAAGCTCGCTCGACGGCGGTTCGGCTTCGGAGACGAAAGAGTCGGTCAGCGAAGTCCCGTCGACGTCATCGTCGGTTCCGGATTCCTCCGACCGTTCTGCGGACATGGGCGGCCCGGACCTTCCTGCGTGGATGAACGCCGATGCGGACGATGTTCCGTCGGCGAGTGCGTCCTCGATGGGTGCGGATGCTGCACCGAACCCGGAGATCTCCGCGCTGCCTCAGGCTTCGTTGGATTCGGGCTCGAACGAAAAGTCCAACGCCTCGCCGGAAGCAGACGCCTCGGCGCAGCTACAGGCTGGATCAGAGCCGGACGGGTCTGCCCAAGGCCAGACCGCATCTGAACCGGACGTCGCGGCGCAGGCCCAGGCATCGACTGGGTCGATGGAGAACGCCACATCTCCGGACGGTTCTCCGTCGAGTGGCGATTCCGTCGAAACGAATGACTTTGCCCACGCGGTCGGAGCCGCCTCCGATCCGGGTGCGGTCGAGACCGATGGCCGCGCAGAGATGAGCGGTGAGGGTGACGCGGATCCCTTCGGCCCCGTCGGCGACTCACTGCGAAAAGCAGAGGAAGCGAATGGAGAGGCCGCGGACGATGAGGTTCCGTTCCAACCGGAGGCGACGGGCTATCTGTCGTCGCCGCGTCGACCCAGGGACACGAACTACTTCTGGCCGATCGTCATCGCGATCCTCATCGGTCTGGCCATCGGACTGGCCGCCGTCCCCGGTGGAGTCGATGTTCCCGGCGCTTCCTGGCTCCGCGGACTCCTGAGTTCGGCTGAGGCCCCGGTTCCCTCCGGGACGCTGCACGTCGAGCCGTTTCCACCGGCGAAACAGATCTGGATCGACGGCGAGGCGGTGGCGGAAGGCACGCCGGCTCGCTTCGACCGACTCGCAGCCGGTAAGCGGAGAGTCGCGCTCGATCTCGGGGTCTGCGGAATCTGGGAGACGACGGTGCAGGTGGAAGAGGGCCAACTGGCTGAGCTTCGTCCCATCATCGAGGGAAGTATCAAGGTGTCCGCCGCCGACCCGACGAGGGAAGGGCGGGCCTGGATCGAAGGCGGCGAGAAGGTGGCTCTGCCCGCGACCCTGGGCGGTCTGATCGTCGGATGGAATCGCATCTTCTACGAAGACGAGGGGCTCCCGATCTGGGAGCGGCAGGTCTTCATCCGCAGCGATGAAGTGGCCACGCTCATCGTTCCCAACGATGTTCAACTCGGGGAGGGCTTGATCAAGGTCGAGTCGTTCCACTTTCAGGATCGCGCCGGACTTTCGGCTGCGTCCGGTGACTCCGTTTGGGTCAATTCGGAGTTTGCCGGAATCACGCCTCTCGATCTTCGAATCAACCCCGGGTATCACGATGTGGTCGTCGAGGGACCGGAAGAGACGTTCACCTCGGTGCTGGAACTTCGCGGCGGGGGAACCCAGCATGTGCTGGCGCAGTTCGGCCTCGAGCCGCGACCGCAGCTTGTCCATCTGCCGCCCGGCCGGGTTGCAGTCCAGGAAACGCTGGTCATGACTCTGGAGGTCGACTCTCCGGACGGTCGCGGGGTCCGCGGACCCACGTTGCACTTCCCGCTCCTTTCGTCGGAGTTCCGCGAGGTGCCTCTCACTCGTCTCGAGGAGAGTCGTTCCGTCTATGTGGCGGTGACGGACGCGGCGACGATGCCGCGTAGCTCAAACATCATCTACTATTTCAGCGCGCTCGCGCCGTCGGGGGAGATCGTCGAATCGCAGCTCTACAACCTCTGGATCGGCGGCGTATCCAAGTCGAGCAGTAAGAACGCAGGGTTGGATGCTCCGCTCGCTGACGCAAATGTCGGTGGGGAGGAGCCGCCTGCCGTTGTTCGTAAGACTCCTGCGGCCAAGAAATCCACGCCCTCCGGAAGCACTGTGAAGCCGGTCGCGAACGGCTCCGTGAAGAGTTCGTCTCCTGCGGCCGCAGCCCAAGGCAAACCGTCTGCGATGTCGGCAGGGGCCGCCGCCGGCAATGCGGCTGAGAACCCGGTCGGGAACGCGGGTACGGCTCCTTCAACGAACTCCGCTGCCGCAGACACGCGGAATTCGGGCGCGAACCTCGACGTCGGCTCCTCCGCCGATTCCTCCGCCGATTCCGCCGCGGATGCCACTGCGGATGCCACTGCGGATGCCTCCGGGGAGACCGGAGCGCAGCGAGGTGCGGCCGACAACAGCGCCGCCGATCGGGGGAGTGGCGAACCTGACGCTTCGAATCCGGTTTCACCCTCGACTGCAAACGACTCGACGACAAACAGTTCCGATCCTGAGAGTGGAACCGCGACCGAGGGAGCGGGGGAGGACCCTCCACAGAATCCTCTCGGTCCGCAGAATCCTCTGGGAGGAATCGAGATTCCGTCCCCGGAGAAGTCGATCAAGATCCGGTAGCGCCGACCCAGAGTCGGCCTGGGCCAGCCGAACCGGCGGCAAAGGGTTCCACAAACGACGCCCGGGTTCCTGTAGGAATCCGGGCATCGTTTTGCCTGACAATTCGTTGACCCTCCACGTACGCGGTTGATACGCTTTCACAGACTGATCGCGGTTCGCGTGTACGACCGCAAGTCCGTTTGCCGGCTCTGCTCGGTCGGCTGGAGACTTTGCATGACTCGATGCCTCGTTCTGGGGGCCCTGACGGGACTCTTTCTTCTGTCGTCCGCCGTATCGGCGGAGGAGAGAGAGCCGACTGTCCGATTGGACTCCGTCTCCGCCATCGACCAAGCCATGCGGGCCGGGCAGATCGCTCCCGAAGAAGCGACCGTCCTCAAGTTTTACGCGGTGACCGGCTCGGAACACCTCCCTCAGACGTACTCGTCAACCGTTCCCTCCCGATGCGGGCTCGAAGTCTCCCTGGCGTTGGATGCGGCCCGAAGCGAGGAAGGGCACGGGTGGAGCGCATCGCTTTCCCGTGACATCGATCGCTTTCTCTCCCGTCCCTCCGGTCTTGCGGCGCACTACGACACGGAACACTTCCGAATCCACTACGCGACTTCCGGAGGACGCGCTCCGGCCGGTTGGCCCAACGAAAGTTATGTGCAGGCGGTCGGGGAAGCCTGTGAAGCGTCCTGGCGTGCCTACCACGAGACGCAGGACTGGCGCGTACCTCCCGCAGACGGGGTCGGCGGCGATGACCGGATCGACTGCTATATCGACAATCTGTCCGGGGTGTACGGCTACGCGCAACCAGAGGCCTATCCGGCCGACGATTTCGGCAGCAACCGTACCGCGTTCTTCGTCATCGACAACGACTACGAAGGATTCGGGCGGGACCCTCTCGACTTGATGCGGGTCACCGTTGCGCACGAGTACCACCACGTCGTTCAGATGGGATACACGACAGCGAACGGTTGGTGGATGGAGCAGCTCTCGACGAGCATGGAAGACCAGGTCTTCGATCACGTCGACGACAACCACCAGTACCTCTCGGCCTTCACCTCCGCTCCGTACCGGCGACTTCACTACATGAACGGCGGACACGAGTACGGCGGATTCCTCTGGCCGACCTGGATGACGGAGAACTTCGGTTCGGACCTGGCGCGGGAAGTCGAGGAGTGTGCAGCCGGTGACGGCATCTTCGAGTGTTTCGAACAGGCTTTCTCGGACCGTGACAGCTCATGGGACGCCGAGTTCGCCAACTTCTGGCGCTGGATGTTCTACACCTCGACCCATGACGACGGGAATCACTGGGATGAGCACTATACGCGCTCCGTCAGTCCCGATCGAACGATCCGCAACTATCCCCGCAGCGACGTCCGGCCGCAGGCCTCGAAGATGCCCGAAGCGGTTTCCACGAGCGTGATGCGTTTCAACCGCGAAGTCGGCAGCTCTCACAATCAGTTGGTCATCCACTACCGCGGACACGGTTGCACCGAAGCCGTCTTTCTCTTCCAGGTCTTCCCGGACGGGATGATTCGGGAGTACCCACTTCCTTTGGACGCAAGCGGCGACGGCTTCATCGAAGTTTCGGACTTCGATGAGTCGGAATATGTCTACATGTACTCGGTCTTTCCTCGAAGCTGTGGCGGCGGAGTCTTCGACTATGCGTTCGATGTCGAGACGATCTTTGCGTCCTCGGATGCTCCAAACCCGGGAGGTCTTTCCGCGGCAGCGTTGGAGCCGAGTTATCCCAATCCTTTCGATTCGTCGACGATGGTCCGGTTCGCGCTCGAGTCCCCGTCCGAAGTTCGACTGGAGATCTTCGACTCCAGCGGACGTTTGGTGCGCACTCTCGCCTCCGGCCCGCACGGCGCCGGTGAATTCTCGATCGATTGGAACGGTCGCGACGACGGCGGCCGTGACGTCTCACCGGGTGTCTACTTCAACCGGCTGACGACCGAGCGCGGAACAGTTACGCGCAAGCTGACCCGCGTTCAGTAAGTCACTCACCCGAGTAACACACTCTGACGCCTTTCCGCTCGAGAAAGATTGACGAATCGAGGCCAGGAAACCGATTCTGACGGACTGAAACTCGCAGCGTTCCGCGTGTATGACGGCGGGACGACGCGTTTCAGGCTGGGCCGGAATGTGGGTAGCGGCCTTCTTCCTCGTAGGGTGGTGGACGGCGGACGCGGTCTTTCGCTTCGTTGCGGCCTCCCCAAGTCCAAATTCCCGCTGGTTCGGTGCGAGCGATCAGGCGTTGTTTGTCGCGCTGGTCGCGCTGTTCGCGCTGTTCGTCCTGGTCGTGCTCGTCACGTCGGTCTCCCTTTTCGTGACCGTCGCAGGCGCCGCTAGGCGCGCGGACGAACCGTCACGCCGATGTCTCTGGGCGCTTCTACCCTGGATGTTGTCCGGTGCGGTCGCCTCCGGACGGCAACTCGATTTGTTGCCGGGCGATGCCAGGCAGGATCCGCCCGGCGTCCATCTCGCCGTTCTGCAGGTCAGCGGGATCGGATCCAAGATGTGGAAGGGACGCGTCCACGCCGTGCTTCAGGACGGACGCTGGGAACGAGTCGAGCCTCCGCGTTGGGTGCGGGGTCGCGGTCGGCTTCCCGCGACCGGAAACTACTTCGCGCGTGGCCGACTCTTGGGACACTACTTTGCCATCCGGCAGGTGCTGTCGGACGACGCCGGGACCTCGGCGAGACGTCGCTTCTTCGACGCCCGCGACGAAGCGCGAAAGGCTCTGGTCGGAAGGTGGCGACGCGCCTTCGGTCCGGAGATCGGTGACTTCGCCGGTTGGATCCTTTTGGGATGGCAGCCCGAGGACGCGAACGAAGTCCGCCGGCCCTTCGTTCAGACCGGGACGGCACATTTGCTTGCCATCTCCGGCCTTCATGTCGGACTCATCGCGGTCATCGTGTTGGGAACCGTGCGTCTCTTCGTGCGCCAACGCGCAGGGGCGCTTCGGACGACGGTCGCTCTGCTCATCGTCTTCGGTGTGTTGAGCGGGGGCGCGGTTTCGGTGCAACGGTCGGTGCTGGTCTTCGCCTTGGCCGTTCTCGGAAGAGGGTGGGGACGGCGCGTTCGCGTGTGGAACGCGCTCGGGTGGGCAGCGGTGGTGTTGCCACTCTTTGATCCAGCCATGCCGCGCGGACCCGGTTACATCCTGAGTCTGTCAGCCACGGCGGGAGTGCTTCTGGGAGCCGACCTTGGGGACCGGTGGCGACACAGCGACCGCATCCCCGAACAGTTGCGGAGTCGTTTGGCCGCGACGGCATCGGCGCTCGGGGCGTCGTTGGGCGCGCAGTGTTTGACGTGGACCTGGTCACTGCACTTCTTTCAGCTCTTTCCGTGGCACGGTCTCTGGATCAACCCGTGGATCGTCATTCTGGCCGCCGTCGTCGTACCCGCTTTGGTCTTTGCGACGGTCACGGACGCGCTGTTTCCCGGGTTTGTCGGTGGTGAACCCGGAAGGTCGGCCTCGGCGCTGCTCCTCGGCCTGGTCGAGCAGCTGGGAGGAAACCGCGACGTGTCGCTCGTGCCCCTTGCGTTGCCGTGGGCTTGGGCGCTGACGTTCGCGTCGGGCTTTGCTCTTTGGAGAGCCAGTCGCGGGGCCGCGCCGGGATGGGTTCGATCCTCCGCAGCTGCGCTTCTTCTGGTCGGGGGGCACGCAGGCTCTGCGCCCACGACCGGAGCAGAGATCATCGTGACCTTTCTGGACGTCGGTCAGGGGGACTCGGTCCTGCTGCAGCTGCCGGACGCAAACTGGCTCTACGACCTGGGCCCGCCGCCGGCCTATCGCAACGTCGAGCGAACGCTCCGCGAAGCGTCGGTCGAGCGTTTGGACCGGCTGTTTCTGACGCACGGAGATCTTGATCACTGGGGAGGTCTGACCGACCTGCTTCGAAGCTCGGTTCGTGTCGACACGCTCGTCCTTCCGGCCACCGGTCCCTTTCCGGACTCGTTCTGGGAAGCGCTGGCCGGGGCGGAACAGAAACCGCATGTCACGATCATCGAGCGCGGGTGGGAACGTTCGTGGCCGGGGATGCGTTGCGTTTGTCTTCATCCGTCTCCGGGTGTCGCACTTGGTGGAAGGAACGACCATTCGACGGTGCTGCGTTTCTCGATCGGCGAGCACGAACTCGGGCTCCTTCTTCTGGGCGGTGACATCGAGGAGCCCGGTCAGCAAATGCTCCTCACTCGGGGCGACATCGGCCCCGTCCTGGTCGCGCAGGCGGGGCATCACGGAAGCAAGACGTCCCTGTGTCCGGGTTGGTACGAAGCTCTGGAGCCGAAGCTGGTCGTCTGCTCGGCCGGGCGCGGGAATGGATACGGGCTTCCGCACCCGGAGTTTCTGGACGAGCTGGAAGCCCGGGACATCCGCCTTTTCCGGACCGACGAGGACGGAGCGGTCTCGCTCAGGTGGACGGGAAAGGCCTGGGAGGTCCGAAGAGGGGACGGTTATCCGTGGGCGTCATCTTGACCTTGTTTCCGTTCCCTGGGTAGGATGGACGAACAGGACCCGATGAATTCTGCTCCCTGCAATCTGTTTTCGTAAAAGGATTTACGTAAATTGTCAGCGACTGGTCCCATTCGTCTCGGGGTTCTGGCCTCGGGACGCGGCAGCAATCTGCAGGCGCTCCTCGATGCACAGGCGTCGGGGCAGTTGCGCGGCACCGTCCGGGTCGTACTCAGCGACAAGTCCGAAGCGCCGGCACTGAAGAGAGCGGCTGACGCCGGCGTCGCGGCTTCCTTCATCGATCCGGGCAGCCGGCGGGCTCGTCTTCGTCCGGCGGTTGAAGACGAGATGGTGTCGGCCCTTCGTCGACATGAAGTGGAATGGGTCGTCTTGGCCGGGTTCTTTCGCATCGTTGGATCGACCCTTCTCACTGCGTTCCCGGATCGCGTGCTCAACATTCATCCTTCGCTTCTGCCTTCGTTCCCCGGGCTTCACGCGCAACGGCAAGCTCTGGAGTACGGAGTTCAGTTTAGCGGGTGCACGGTTCACCTCGTCAACGAAGATGTCGATGGCGGCGCCATCCTTGGGCAGTCGGTCGTTCCCGTCGAATCGGCGGATGACGAGGACGCGTTGGCAGACCGCATTCTGACGCGTGAACACGAGTTACTGGTAAAGACCATCAATCGCATCGCCTCGGCGGGATTCGAGAGGCGAGGCCGGCAGGTCGTCTGGGCCGACGCCACTTGATTCAAAATGCGCCGCGCCGCAGAGCGTACACAGGCAAAGAGAGAGGTCAGCGCTCATGGAGCGTGCGTTTCAAAGTATCGAAGACACCGGAATCGAACCGGATTACAGCGCCAGGGTTCAAGAGACCATGAACCTTGAAGACTTGGAGAATCGCGAGGCCGTCACCAGGGGGCGCTCCGCTCCCGATTGGAGTGCAATGTGAGTCGGATGATCCCCATTCGCCGCGCCCTGTTCTCGACCTACGTCAAGACCGGGATCGTACCGCTGGCGAAGGAAGTGAGCCGCTGGGGCGGAAGCATCATCGCGTCCGGCGGCACTGCCGCTGCCTTGACCGAAGGCGGCGTCGAAGTGCAGTCCATCGAATCGATCACCGGAGTGGCGTCTCTCTTCGGAGGACGGGTCAAAACGCTTCATCCGAAGATTCACGGTGGGATTCTCTTCCGTCGCGGTGAGGCTTCCGATCGGACGGAAGCGGAAGCTCACGGAATCGAAGGCATTGACCTGGTCGTCGTGAACCTCTATCCGTTCGCCGACGCCGTCGCCCGCAAAGCCGATCCGCCGGAGACGATCGAACTCATTGATATCGGCGGACCGGCCATGGTTCGCGCGGCGGCCAAGAACCACGCCAACGTGGCGGTTGTGACCGTTCCCGAAGACTACGCCCGTATCAAGACCGCGTTGGCCGCAGGGGAAGGACGGCTCAGCCCGAAGCTTCTGCGCGAGTTGGCGGCGAAAGCGTTTCGGGTGACCGCCGAGTACGACGCCGCCATTGCCGACTATCTGACGCCCGACGCCGGAGACGGTCCGGTCCTTCCTGAAGTGTGGTCGGTGCGGGCGGAGAAGCGCGCTCAACTCCGTTACGGAGAAAACCCTCATCAGGAGGGCGGGCTCTACGGATCCGGTCCGGGGTTTCCGTTCAATCTGGAGCAGCTGCACGGCAAGGAGCTTTCGTTCAACAACTACCTCGACCTGGGCGCGGGTCGCGATGTCATCGCGGAGTTTGCCGGTGAACTGACTGCGGTCGTCATCAAACACGGGATTCCCAGCGGAGTCGCGACGGGGCGTTCGCTCGAGGACGCCTACGTTCGCGCCCGCGACGGAGACTCTCTCTCTGCGTTCGGCGGTGTCGTCATCCTCAACCGGGTGGTCGATGCGGCCACAGCCGAGCGGTTGAATGAGAGCTTCCTCGAGGTCGTCCTCGCTCCCGAGTTTGCGGCGGATGCGATGGAGATTCTTCGAAAGAAGAAGAAGCGCGTTCTGCTGCGTTGTTCTTCCGACGCGTTGCTGCGTGGAGACGGAGAACTACGCGGACGGTTCCTTGGAACCGGCTTCCTTCTGGAGACGCCACTGGCGGCTCGGGGAGGGGAGAATGATTGGAAGGTCGTGACGAAGACGGCCCCGACCGATGAACAGGTGGCGGATCTTCGCTTCGCCTGGCGCGTGCTCAAGCACGTTCGGTCCAACGGCGTGCTCTTCGCGCGGGACGGGTGCACGCTGGGAATCGGTTCCGGCCAGACCAGCCGGATCGATGCCGTCGAGTCGGCCATCGCCAAGGCCAACCGGCAGGGACATTCGCTGGAAGGATCGGTTCTCGTTTCCGACGCGTTCTTTCCGTTTTCGGATGCGGTCGAACGGGCGGCGGAGGTCGGCGCGGTGGCCGTTCTGCAACCGGGTGGCTCGGTCCGGGATGACGAGTCGATTGCGGCCTGCGACGAGAAGGGCCTGGCCATGGCGTTCAATGATCATCGAGTCTTCAGCCATGGCTAATCGGCGATGATACAGCGTGGCCTCGGAATTCTGGTTCTTCTGGTGACCGCGTTTGGTTCTGCGGCTGCCGCGGACGAAGCACCCGTCGGCGCGGTCATCCCTTCGGACTTCGACTTTGTTACCGCCGAGCAGCGTTGGCGTGCGGCCGACGTCACCGAGTCGGGGTTGGACCTCTCCGAGATCGCGCGGCGTGAAGTGGTTCGGGATTCCATTCGGGATGGCCTGGCCGAATCTTTGATTGTCTGGGCGCAGCGCGAGTCCGGTTGGCCGCCGAACCTTCCTGCCGGAACGTCCCACTGGATTCGGACGCGAGTGCGTGAGGGCTTTCTGCTTGCCGATCCTCGTTGGGACGGGATGGCGAAGTCGATCCGCGCCGGGCTGGCGCAGGCGGACCCGGAAGGTTCGTGGACGTTGCCGGGGATCCTTTACCTCCTCAGCCGGGACGAGGCGGAAGCTGCGGCAGCGTGGGGCGATCATGCGGTTGTTCCCGCGGGTGAAGAAGGCTATGTCGCGGTCCTCTCCGTCGAAGCGCAACAGGAAGCGTTCGGAGACTCGGTCGCGGCTATTTTTGCCGGTAATGTTCTCGCGTCGTCTTCGGCCTGGCCGGATTGGGTTTCAGAACCGATCGAAGAGGTGCGCATCCGGGATTGGACGGACCGAGGTGACTTCGCGGCGGCGTCGGCTGCTTTGGACGACTACGGCCGTCGGTATGTTCAGGGGCCCTGGTTTCTGGCGGCTCAGGAACGTTTGGCGCGGGAGCGGGGGGATGTGGCCATTGCGGACTCGCTCGCCTGGCATTCTCTTCGTACCTATTCATCGGGCGCGTTGGCCCGACGCTGGCTCGAGGTGCAGGTTCCGCTCGAAGCTCCGGTCGCCGCGTTCTCGGATACGGATCTCGAGGCCCTGGTCAATGCCGCTGAAGACCAACGGGGGCTGACCCGCTTTCTCATGCTTTCAGAAGCTCTGGCTTCACGGTTTCCCTCGCGCAAGCCGGCGCTCGATCTGCGTGCGGCCGAGCTCGGCTACAAAACTCGCCGTTACGGCGACCTGCTCGGGGCGGTTCGCTCGAAGCGAATCGAACCCGCTCCAGCCACACGCGGCAAGTGGGGACTGGTTCTGGGACGCGCCTATCGGAACACCGGGGATCCGGACTCGATGGCGGTTTGGTTCGAGACGACCGTCGGGAGCGGCCGAACTGCGGACCAACGGACCGCCCTTTGGGAATGGGGACGGGAACTGGAGTCGGGGCGCCGTTTCGCCGAGGCCATCCAGGTCTACGAACGCTTCATGAACAACGGCGCCGGGGATCGCGAAGAAGACGCGTGGATCCGTCTCGGCATTTGTCGCTATCAGCTCGACCAGTTCGTGGAAGCTGACGAAGCCTTCTCGGCAGTGATGAACTCGAATACGGCTTGGCGGCGGGCCACCGCCGACTTCTGGCGCTACCGGTGCCGGCGGCAACTCGGAGACGACGAGGGCGCCCGTGCGGCCTTGGAGCGCGCGGCCTCCGCGCCGGAAGGCTACTACTCCGCGCGAGCCCGCTCGGCGCTGGC
Source organism: bacterium (assembly GCA_030431975.1). Lineage (GTDB taxonomy): Bacteria > Eisenbacteria > RBG-16-71-46 > CAIMUX01 > CAIMUX01 > JACKCR01. Next base: position 23,822 of record JAUIHP010000031.1, read on the forward strand.
GGTCGAGAGTGAGATTCCGTTTACCGAGATCACCGGCTACTGGCGCTATCTCGCCGCGCTGGCTCAGAAGCCGGAGCTGTACGAGATCGATTTGCGAGCGGACATGGCCACCGCACCGACCGAGTCGGTACCGTCTTTGACTCCGGAGTTGCTGGAGGCTGCGGACCAACTTTGGCTGTTCCGACAGTACGGGCGGGACAGCTGGGCCGAGAAAGCTCTCAGCGAGCTTCACAACAATCCCGCCATGGGGAGCGGGCTCGACCGCATTGAGCGACTCCACGCCCTGGGCTTTCCGGACCTGGCTGCCCGTCGCGCGCTGCGGACGTCGGCCGCCGGCATGTCCTACCGTTATCCGGCTCCCTACGGCGCGGCGGTGGCTGCGGCAGCCGAGCGGGGAGGACTCGCTCCCGAGTGGATCTGGTCGATCATGCGGCGCGAGTCGTTCTTTGAAGCCACGGTCGTCAGCCATGCCGGCGCCGTCGGCCTGATGCAGTTCATGCAGGCAACCGCGACTCAGGTGGCCGAGCGGCATCGACTCGCCGACCGTCCGCTTCAGTCGCCGGTGGTCAACCTCGCCCTCGGAACCGCTCACCTGCGTGAACTGGTCGACGAGACGAACAGCGACTGGCCGGTCATCCTGGCCGGATACAACGCCGGAATGCACAATGCCGTTCGTTGGGTCCATCCCGACGACGACACCGACATGTTCATCGAGATGATCGGCTTCTACGAGACTCGCAACTACGTCAAAGCCGTCCTGGAAGCCTTCTGGATCTACCGGGAGACCCTGCGAAAGGGCGGGAGCGCTCCTTGATTCGTTACTCGAACGAGTTGGTGCGCAAGGCCATTCACATCTCGAGTGCGGCCATTCCCGTCGCTCTCTATTTCACGCCGTTGGAGATCAGTCGTCTTGTCCTGCCCTGGGCGACTCTGGTGACGTTGGCCGTCGAGATGTTGCGGCTGCACGTCCCCCAGTTTCGGGCCGTCTTCTACTTCGCCTTTGGGCGGCTGCTTCGGGAGCATGAACGGTTCGACCTTCTCGGCTCGACCTACCTGCTCATTGCGGCGCTTCTTTGCATCTACGCGTTCGAGAAGGATGTCGCGGTCCTCGCCCTGTCTTTTGTCATTGCTGGCGACGCCGTGGCCGCGCTGGTCGGCCGCCGATTTGGGCGAATCAAGATTCTCGACAAGAGTCTTGAGGGGAGCCTGGCCTGCTTCGCTGCTTGTCTGGCCATCGCCCGGCTCTATCCAAGTCCGGAAATCGGCTGGACGGTTTCGCTGGCGGGAGCGCTGACGGCAACGTTGTTCGAGTTGTTGCCGATTCCGTTGGACGACAATGTGCGGATGTCGATCAGTGCCGGGTTTGCGATGACCTTGATCACGTAGAGGGTCAAAGCGAAGCCAGCAAGCCAAGCGAAATGCGGATCAGGAGAACGGAGCAGCGACACTTTGGGAAGTAGGTACCGATGGGTACCCTGGTACGGCAAGCTGGGGGCGAAACTGTTTCTTGCGGTATGCAAGGTACCTCATCGATGGCTCCGCCCGTTCCAGGTTCATCGGTTGGGCGAGATGCTCGACCCGGATCACGTCGGCCGTGTTTTCGATCAGTACGAGACAGGTCTGGGTGAACCTGACTTCTCCGGGAAAGTGTTTCTGGAACTCGGACCGGGGGAGGCTATCTCCATCGGGCTGTTGGCATCCGCCAAGGGGTGCGGGCGGACCATCCTTGTCGACGCCCAGGACGCCGCGACTCGGCGACCCGAAGACTACGCGACTCTCGCGAACGGGCTTGAAAGTCGGGGCAGACCGAGTCCGACGATTCCACCGACGTGGAGTTGGGCCGAGCTTACGAAGAACTTGCGGTTGGAGTATCAGTGCCAAGGGTTGACCTCGCTTCGGGCCCTGCCACCAGACTCCATCGACTTCGTGGTCTCCAACGCGGTCCTCGAGCACGTCGAAAAGGATGAGATGCCGCTGTTGGCTGCGGAGCTCAAACGGATTTGCCGTCCCGGTGCTCGGCAAGTGCATATCGTCGACTACCGTGATCACTTGGGAGGTGCATTGAACAACCTCCGCTTCCCTGACTCGGTCTGGGAGTCGGCGCTGTTCAGGAAGGCCGGTTTCTACACGAACAGGATTCGCCCGTCTCAGCTGACCGAGATCTTTCGATCCCAGGGATTCCACGTGGACATCCGGGAGGTCTTTTGTTGGGACGAGATCCCGACTCCGCGCGGTAGGCTTGCGGAGGCGTATCGAAGCTGCTCTGACGAAGACCTGCTCGTGTCCTGTCACACCATAGTTGCGAGTCTGTAGTCCTCGACGCAGGGACCTTGATAATGGGAAGGGTTTCGGGGCGCCCGTCCGGCGAGTCGGGCCTGCACTCCCGGCCCGAAGTAGGAGATTGTATGACGATTGATAGTCAACGTGATGTCGACGGGATCCTGGCTGCGGGACGTGTCGTTGCCGTGGTCCGCGACACCATGCTTGCCCGGGTCGAACCCGGCATTACGACCGCGGAACTTGATCGGATCGGCGCCGCCTTGCTCGACCAACTCGGGGCCAAGTCCGCTCCGCGGGTGACCTACGACTTCCCGGGATCCACGTGTATCAGCGTCAATGAAGAGGCCGCTCACGGGATCCCCGGTCCTCGAGTCATCCGCGAGGGCGATGTCGTCAATGTCGATGTCTCTGCGGAGCTGGACGGATACTTCGCCGACACCGGCGGCACGATGGTCGTTTCACCTGCCAGTGAATCCAAGGCCGCTTTGTGTCGTGCGACCCGCGAGGCGCTGGACGCGGCGCTGGCAGAGACCCGCGCCGGAGTCCGACTCAATCGAATCGGGAAGGCGGTCGAGCGCGTCGCGAGGTTCAACGGACTGAAAGTCATTCGCAACCTGGCCGGGCATGGAATCGGTAGGGCACTGCACGAAGAACCCGACGGGATCGTTGGTTTCTACGACCGAGCTGACCGTCGTCGCCTTCGTGACGGGCAGGTGCTTGCCATCGAACCGTTTCTTTCGACGCGGAGCAGCTATGTCACGGAAGCGGAAGACGGGTGGACACTGGTCGGGCACGCGGATGGCCTGTCCGCTCAGTTTGAGCATACGGTTATCGTGACGACGGGGGAGCCGATCGTGGCGACGCTCGGGGTGGGTGCGGCGGGATAGGCACGAAAGGTTAGGTGCGACACGTTCGGCTGCGTGATGGACCGACGACGGCGGTGTTCCCGGAGCTGTGTTGTGTGTGGAGCCTGGCGTCAATCCCGGTCCCGTAGCCTTCTGGCCTTCGCTCAGTCGTCACGTCGTTCCGCTCTCGTCGGCTTGTTGCGTCCACGGAACTTGGTGGTGCGGTTACTGGGGTGATTCCACGAGCACGTGCTCGTGGTACGTCGCGGCCGACATCGACGGTCCGGGTGGATGTCCGCTCACGAACATCAAGTCAGGTATCGGACTGCCCTCCGGATGGAACCATGTTTCGGCGGCTTGGGGACCGACGCAGGCGATCGGAATCGGAGCGGAGTTGGCGGATTGCGAACCGACTCCGGTGCAGGAAAGTAGTTGGGGGCGGATCAAGGGGCTGTATCGGCCCTAACCACGACCGAGGACCAGGACCCAAGACCGAGGACCCAAGACCAGCACCCAGCACCCAGCACCCAGGACGCGGTACTCAGGGTGATCGGCCATCATCGTCAACGCTTCCCGCGTTTCTTTCCGCTCCGCTTCGGCGGTTCCGCCGTCAACGGGTCTTCCGGCCATGGATGCTTCGGGTAGCGCCGCTTGAGTTCATTTCGAACTCGCGGATACTCCCGCTCCCAAAATCCCGCCAGGTCCTGCGTCACCTGAACGGGTCGCCGACTCGGTGCGAGTAGGTGAAGCAACAGCGGAACCTTTCCGTTTCCGAGTTGGGGAAGGTCACGCGTGCCGAAGAGGTCCTGCACCTGCACAGCCAGCGTCGGGCGGTCGCCGGAGTAATCGATGCGCGCTTTCCAACCGCTGGGCATCTCGAGATGGGTGGGGGCGTCGACCTCCAGAGCTTTGCGGACGGCTTCCGGGAGCAGCCCGATGATCGTCGGCACGATCGGCTTCTTCCGGAGTTCGGAGAAACTGCGGCAGCCTTCGGCGAGGAAGCGGAGCGCAACTCGTAGGCTCTCTTCCCAGCTTGGCGCTTCCAGGTCCGGGCGGTAGCGGGCCAGCGTTTCCATTCGTTGCTGCAGGTTTTCGCGGTCGCGGTCGGCTCCCAGCGCGCGGTCGGTGTCTTCTTCGGCGGCTGCGGCGAGTGCGGCGGACATGGCTTCCGGATCGGCCTCGCCTCCGTCGCGTGCGTCCAGAACCAGGTCGTGGAAACGGCGCTCCCGAATGTTTCGTGCTCGCTCCGTCTTGGGGTCGAAACGAACGGTGTCCAACTGTTGGTAGTTGTTGGGAAACAGTTCGGCGAGCCAGGACTCCTCGATGCCGCTGGCGGTCCAGACTCGAATCGATGGAGACGCTTGTCTTGTCTTTCGGTCGCGGTCGCGGTCGCGCTCGTGTCCAGTCGCTTCCAGGGCGAGGAAGAGTTCGCCGCGGTCGACGACGCTGTCCGGTTCCAGCCGCACGGTGACGCGGCCGACCATGACTGCGGTGTGCGATCCGGTTCCGCTGCGGAGGCAGACGCGATCCGGATGTCCGGCGAGGAGGGCCCGGAGGAGACTTCGCTCGGTCGGGCTTCGGTGTTCCGGGGAGCCTCTGTGTCTCGTGGAGCTTCTGTGCTTCGCGGGGTTACGGTCCGAGGTTTGGTCTGCGGACCGGTTTGACCCTGAGGCATTCCCTGCGCGAAGAAGCTGATCACGAACGCGGGCGACCCGCCGCAGGATGTTCCCGTCGACTTCGAGCTCATTCAGGCGTCCTCGGTCGAATCCCGCGCTTTCCGCTTCGCGGAACAGATCGGCGAGGACGAAGAGGTCGGAGGGAACTTCGCCGACGGCTGTCGATCGTCGCGCAGGCTTCGGTGGGGCAGACCGGGCTCCACCACGCTTCTTGCCGGTTGGGACGCGCCCACGCGGAAGCCCACGCCCCGCTGGTTTCTTTCGGTGCCGTGGATCCCGCTCCGACAGGAGTGCGACCCAAAGAGCCGCCTCCTCTGCCACGCGGAGACGCTCAATCCCACCGTCGACGCCGGCCGAATCTGTCGCGCCGATTCCACGACCCTCGCCGGCCGCACCTGCTGCGCCGATTCCACGGCCCTCGCCGGCCGAAGCCGTCGCGTCGATTCCACGACCCTCGCCGGTAGTGCCGTCCTCCTCGTTCGCCGCAACTAGAACGCGAGCGTGTCGCGGCGGTACCGGATACGCGAGCATCTGCCGTCCGACGGAAGTGATCCGTCCCCGCTCGTCGATGGCTCCCATCCACCTGAGGAGCCGGAGTCCCGACTCGATCTGCTCGGGCGGCGGCGTCGTCAGCCAGGGGAAGTCGACCGGATCACGATCGGCCCAGCTCTTCAGTGTGAGCAGCGCGCCGGTCAGGTCGACCCGCGAAACCTCGGGCTCGGCAAAGGCCGGCCACCGTTCGAGGTCGTCCTCGGAGTAGAGGCGTAGACATGCTCCCGGGCCCAGCCGTCCGGCACGTCCTGCGCGTTGTCGCGCCGAGGCCTGCGAAATGCGCTCTGTCGTCAGACGATCGAGACCGACCCACGGATCGAAACGTGCGACCCGGACCCGCCCGGAATCGACGACGGCACGCACGCCGTTTACGGTCAGGGACGCCTCCGCGATATTGGTGGCGAGAACAATCCGGCGCTCGGACGAATGAATGGCGCGGTCCTGCTCTTCCGGGCGAAGGTCTCCGTAGAGGGGATAGACCGCGATGCGAAAGCGGCGGCGGACGTTCTCGAGTTCCCGCTCGGCGGCACGAATCTCGGCCACTCCCGGAAGAAAGGCGAGAATGGAACCCGGAGTCTCCTGCTCAAGTAGGTGCTCGACGCCGAGGCGGACTCCGACGGGAAGCGGCGGGGGAGTCGGCTCCAAGAGGTAATCGGTCTCGACCGGATAGGAACGTCCCGGAACCTCGAGGATGGTCGCGCCGTCCAGGGCTTGGGCGATGGGCGCAGCGTCCAAGGTCGCGCTCATGACAACCACTGCGAGATCTTCGCGGACCGACTGCCGGACTTCGCGAACCAGCCCGAAACCGAGGTCCGCTTCCAGGGAGCGCTCATGAAACTCGTCAAAGACGACGGCGCTCACTCCCTGAAGAAACGGGTCGTTGAGCAGCCTCCGAGTGAGAACGCCTTCGGTGACGAAGACGATTCGCGTCGACGGACCGGTGCGGTTCTCGAAGCGGACGCGGTAGCCGACGGTTTCGCCGACGCGCTCGCCCATTTCCTCGGCGACGCGACGAGCCGCAGCTCGGGCGGCCACCCTCCGGGGCTCCAGAACCCAAATCTGTCCACCGGCCAGGGAAGGCATGTCTGCGAGAGCCGACGGGACCCGGGTCGTCTTCCCAGCCCCGGGTTCGGCGACCAGGACCAAGCGGCCCGCTTCCTCGACCTGAGCCTGGATGGCGGCCAGATGCGGATCGATGGGGAGCGAAAGGCGGTTCAGGGTGGGGACTCCTCGGTTACTTGGGTTACCTGGGTACCTGGATTAGCTGGCTGCTTCTGGGGGCCGTCCTGCAAAGGCCGCGGAGGCAGCGTCTTGGCGCGGCCGACGTGTTTTCGCCAACCGTTTCCTACGGCCGGTCATCCAACGTCGGAGACATTGGAAGTCCATATTGCACCGTGACTTGACCCCTCCGGAAGGCCCAAAGTACAATCGCGGGCCGATCCTGCCGAGTTTTGAAATGTGCGGTGCACGGGCGGGCGGTAGCGCCAGCGAGCCACACCACGTGAAGGGAGTCTTCACCCTCAGATGATGAACATATTCAAGGACGCGATCGGCAAAGGCGTCTCCAAGGTATTCGGGACCAAGTCCGACCGCGACCTGAAGAAGCTGCGCCCCCAGGTCGATGCTGTCCTCGCCGAAGTCGAGAAGCTGAAGCCTCTCAGCGACGACGATATCCGCGCGAAAACCGATGAGTTCCGTACGCAACTCCAGAACGGCAAGACGGTCGAAGACATCCGAATCGAAGCCTTCGCCGTCGTCATGGAAGCCTGTCGCCGCAACGTCGGCAACAGCTGGATCGTCCGCGATCACAAGATCGACTGGGACATGATCCCGTTCGAGGTCCAGATCATCGGTGGGCTCGTCCTTTCCGAAGGCAAGATCTCGGAGATGGCTACCGGTGAGGGAAAGACCCTGGTCGCGGTCTTCCCGCTGTACCTCTACGGGCTGACCCAGAAGGGCGCCCACCTCGTTACGGTCAACGACTACCTGGCCCAGCGCGACAGTGAATGGGTCGGTCAGATTCTGCGTTGGCTCGGCCTGAGCGTTGCGGTCATCGTTCAGGGACTCTCTACAGAGCAACGTCGACTCGCCTACCAGGCTGATGTCACCTACGGAACGAACAACGAATTCGGGTTCGACTATCTGCGCGACAACATGGTCGTGCGGTTGGAAGACAAGGTGCAGCGGCCCCACTACTTCGCCATCGTCGACGAGGTCGACTCGGTGCTCATCGACGAGGCGCGAACTCCGCTCATCATTTCCGGTCCCGTCCAGCATTCGAAGCAGCAGTACGAGTCGCTGCGGTCGCCGGTCGAGAATCTCGTCCGCGAGCAGAACAAACTCATTTCCGAGTTCATGGACGAGGGACAGAAGCTGATCGCTTCTTCGGACAAGGACGAGCAGTACAACGGATACGTTCGCCTGATCCAGGTCCAGCGCGGTGCGCCCAAGCACAAACGCTTCATCAAGATGATGAGCGAGAACGAGACGTTGAAGAAGCGCATGTTGCAGGTCGAGGGTGACTTCATGCGCGAGAAGCGCGCCCACGTCCTGGATGAGGACCTCCTCTTTGCGCTGGACGAGAAGGGCGGCGCCGTCACGATCTCGGATCGTGGTCGTGAGATCCTGTCTCCGGGCAAACCCGATATCTTCATCCTGCCCGACATTTCCGAGGAGTTGGGACGGATCGACGACGACCCGACCCTCGAACCCCAGGCCAAGGTGCAGAAGAAGGAAGAGACGCACATGGCCTACGCCGAGAAGGCGGAAATGCTCGGCAACGTCAACCAGTTGCTCAAGGCCTACACGCTCTTCGATCGGGACAAGGAATACATCGTTCAGGACGGCAAGGTCGTCATCGTCGACGAGCACACCGGGCGCTTGATGCCCGGCCGTCGTTTCTCGGACGGTTTGCACCAGGCGCTCGAGGCCAAGGAGCGCGTCAAGATCGGTCAGGAAAACCAGACCCTGGCCACGATCACGATTCAGAACTACTTCCGTCTCTATGAGCGGCTGGCCGGGATGACCGGTACTGCCGAGACCGAGGCGAACGAGTTCTGGGACATCTACAAGCTCGACGTCGTGGTCATTCCGACCAACATTCCAATCGCGCGTGACGACATGAACGACCTCGTCTACAAGACGAAGCGTGAGAAGTACAACGCGATCATGGACGAGATCGAGGAGATGCAGAAGACCGGGCGCCCCGTCCTCGTCGGAACGATCTCCGTTGAAGTCTCGGAAACGCTCGCGCGCATGTTGCAGCGGCGCGGGATCAAGCACAACGTGCTCAACGCCAAGAACCACCAGAGCGAAGCCGAGGTCGTCGCATTGGCCGGTCAGGCCAGTGCCGTCACCATCGCCACGAACATGGCCGGTCGCGGAACCGATATCAAGCTCGCCCCCGAAACCGTACAGGGTGAAATCAAGAAGGCCAACGGCAAGCTCGACAAGAGTGACCTCTCCGGCGGACTTCACATTCTGGGAACGGAGCGACACGAGTCGCGTCGTATCGACCGGCAGCTTCGCGGTCGTGCCGGACGCCAGGGAGACCCCGGATCCAGCGTCTTCTTCCTTTCGCTGGAAGACAATCTGATGCGTCTCTTCGCACCGGAGCGCATCGCGGGAATGATGGACAAGCTCGGTGCGGAGGAAGGGGAGGTGATTACCCATCCCTTCATGACCAAGGCCATCGAGCAGGCGCAGAAGAAGGTCGAGGCCCACAACTTCGCCATCCGTAAGCATCTGTTGCAGTACGACGACGTCATGAACCAGCAGCGTGAAGTCATCTATGAGCTGCGGAACGATGCGCTGGCCAAGGCGGAGATGAAGGACCGCATGCTCGAGATGGTCGAGGAGCATGTGCGGCGTGTCATGGCCAAACACGTCAATCCGGAAGAGCCCATGATGGATTGGGACCTGGAGCAGTTGAGCGCCGAGATGCAGTTGTTCCTTCTGACGCCGGTCGACCTCGGTGAACAAGGTGAGCTCAACGCCAGTGAGCTGGAAGCGCGGCTTCTGGAAATCACGCACAAAGCGTACGACCGGCGTGAAGAGGTCTTCACCGAAGCCGGGATGCGCGAGATCGAACGACGGATCCTGCTCGCGGTCATCGACGACAAGTGGCGCGACCATCTGTACGAGGTCGACCAGCTGAAGGCCGGAATCGGCTTGCGCGCGTACGCGCAGAAAGATCCTTTGATCGAGTACAAGCACGAGGCGTTCTCGCTGTTTGAGCGGCTGATGGAAGACGTCGAGACAGATACGGCGCGTTACCTGTTCCGGGTCATGCCGGCGCGGGGGCAGGCTCCGGGAGGCCAGGCTGCGGACGGGCAGGGAGCCGTAGCCGGTGGCGCCGCTCAGGGGCGGGCCGGAAGCGGTGGAGCCGGTGCCGGCGCGGCTGCAGGTGCAGTGGGTGCGGGCAGTGCCGGTGGTGCTGGCACTGGTGCTGGAGCGGGAGCCGGAGCCGGAGCCGGAGCCGGAGCTGGAGCCGGGCGAGGCAGCGAGTCCGGCAACGGAGCTGGATCGGGTCCTTCCGATGGAGCGAATGGTCAGGGTGGCGACGGCGCGTCCGATGCACAACGGGAAGCCGAGATCCGGGCCGCCGAAGCCAAGGCTGCCGAGGCCTTGGAACCCGTTCTCCCAGGATCCGGGGCGGCCCCGGCGCCGCAGAACGCGCAGGAGAACAAAGCCTCGGCCAACACGCTGTCCGGCGGTCAGGCCCAGGATGGCGACGGCGGACAAAGACGTCAGGGGCCGCCGCCCAAGCAGGAAACCGTCGTTCGCAATGCGCCCAAGATCGGACGAAACGATCCGTGCATTTGCGGGAGTGGAAAGAAGTACAAGAAGTGCTGCGGTAGCTGACACAGGCACTGCCTGCGGGACACTCGGAACGTGGAAAGGAATCCGCGTTTGCCCATTGCCGACTCGACTCTGATGACGCACCGAGCGAATTGGCTCCGACACCTGGAGGCCAACCTCGGTCGCTCGCAGCATACGGTGCGTTCCTACGGCCGTGACTTCGACGCTTTGCTGCAGTTCGCTCACGACGCTCAGGGCGCTCATGACGCTCGGGACGTTCCGGACGTTCAGGACGCTCCAGACGTTCCAGACGCTCCGGACGTTCAGAATGCCCATCAGCGTTCCATCCGAGTCGCCGACCTCGACGCGCCTACAGTCCGCCGGTTTGTCAGTTCGCTCGGCCGCCGGAATCGGGCGCCGCGGACGATCGGGCGGGCCATTTCTTCTCTGCGCAGCTTCTTTACGTTCCTGATCAAGAGAGACGAACTCAAGGACGATCCCACGGCCGGTCTGACCGCGCCGAAGTACGGGCGGTCGTTGCCTCGTTTCGTGCCCGAAGATGAGATGACCCGCCTCTTCGATGGAGACTGGCCGGAGGGAAAGGACACCGCCCGTGACCGCGCCATCCTCGAACTGCTGTATGGGACCGGAATGAGGCTCAGCGAGCTCGTCGGCATTCAGCGGGAAGACGTCAATCTGCGGCTCTACACGGTGCGGGTGCGGGGCAAGGGCAACAAGGAGCGCGTCCTTGTCTTCGGCAAGGAGACCCGACTCGCACTGGAACGACATCTCGATGAGTTGCGTCGTCGTCGGGTGCCGTCGGGCGGGCCCCTGTTTCCCGGTAGGTCTCGTGGGAGCCGGTCCGGCGCGTCCGGCGCGTCCGGTGGTTCCCAGAGGCCCGACGGGCTCCGAAGCATTAGCCCCCGAACCGTTCAGCGAATCGTCAAACGACACCTCGGCCGGCTGGCCCGTGCCGGTGGTCATCATCCTCATGTCCTTCGTCATTCCTTTGCGACCCATATGCTCGATCGCGGTGCTGATATCCGGGCGATTCAGGAACTTCTCGGGCACTCGAGTCTCGGTACGACGCAGATCTACACGCATGTGTCCATCGAATCACTACGACGAGAGGTGTTGAAGGCGCACCCGCGCGCCGGTCGGTCTAACCAACCCAGTTAAGGGTGCGGAACTGCTCCACATCGCAGAACTCTGGCCGAAGGACCATCGCAGTCTTTCCGGGGCCTGGCCAGCGACTGTAATCGTTCCCCTCGTGTGGACTCCTTGCAGATGACAGGCCGCGCAGAGTGTTGTCAGATTCGACGGGTCGTTCGTTCCTCCGCGAGAGCGGTAGACGATGTGGTGAACGTTGAGTTGAGTCCTCGCGTTGCACCGGGGAGACGCGCACTGGAAGCCGTCGCGGGCGAGGATGTCGAACTCCGCCGTCCTACGGCGAAAGTCGCGGTCCTCTGCGGTCCAGCCGTTGAGGACGTGAAGGATCATGACTTCCAGGCACCACCAAACTGGCATGTCGTCGCCGTAGGCGGTACGCATCCGGAAAACACTTCGATTCAGAGAGTCCAACAAGTCGCGATCCAAGTGAACCCGAATCATGGTGGTGCACTTCTCGCGAGGATCGGGGACGCGAAAGATCTCCTTCCATTGGCGCGCAGAAATCTTCCCGAACCGCGCAGAAATCTTCCCGAGCAGATTGTCCGCAACTTCAGCGCTAGCGGGCCCTCCACCCGCTACAGATGATTTGTGTATCGCGGCGGCTTCATGAAACTCCGGCAGGGAAATGAGTTCTGGAGCGGAGAGGAGCCGGGCTGCGATTGCAGGCCACGCGGCCAACGGCGGGGGAGCCAGACGCGGGTTGTGGCTCTCCCGTTTGACGTCCTCAAGTGTGAGGTCATCGGCACTCGCATCCTGCTTCACGGCCGGGAACGAGCCAGCCTCGGGTGGCCGTAGCTCGTCATGCGCCAATGCCCACCGGACCTGGTCTTCCAGTACCGAAGTCGTCACGGTTCGCGCACGATCCCACCACAGCTGCATGCACGAGTCGTTGGCTCCGGCCCGGTCGATCCGGCTGAGAACGAGCACGGAACTCGTTCGCAGCTCTTGATCAGAATCGGCTTCGTGCAAGGTACGCGTACGAGTCTGCCAATCCCGAATCCAAAGGTTGGCGGTCCGGACGGTTACACCCAGTCGGTCTTCCACGTAGTGGCCAAACGAGTCAAAGCCCAGCGAACGCCAAGCCTGTGTGGTTCTGACTTCGTAGAGTAACGACGCAAGCTGCGACCGGAGTGTCCGAAGCTTGGCCTCGATGGCCCGAAACTCTCGGAGGAGTTCGTGGCCGCAATGGCTCGGCGCCGCTTCTCTCGTCGTCAACTCGGATACGGACGCCGAAACAGGGTCTGGCTCTGATGCCGAAGCCAGAAGTTCATCCAGCACCGAAAGCCGAGACATCCCGCTCGCAACAACGTCCTCGGTTGGAAGCCGCGTCACGACGATGCCGTCCAACGCAACGGGTTCGTTCATGCCGGCCTTTGCTTCAAGCTTTCGGTACCGGTAGGAACGGTCGGTCCCGCTCGGATTCTCGCGAACCGTGGCGTTGCCCGATGCTTGAAACTCGGCAAGGAGGACCTCAAGGGCCCGGGAATGCCCTGCAGGTACTGCCGTTCGGCGCGCCACGTTTTCGCTGAAGGCGTCGAGGATCCAACGAAAGCGGGCCGGACACTCGAGATCTAAACGCCATGTCCCTTCGGGAACTGCGGAGTCCAAACCGCCGGGGCCCAGGCCGGGGTCGGGCCCGGGGTTGGTGGTGGAATGGCGACATTGCCTCCGTTCGTTCAAGAGCTGCTTCAGTTGCTTCGAGGTGAGGAGATACGCATTTCTAATCCACTCAGCGTCATTGGTCCCGTCCAACGCTGGGAGGATCTCCAGAATCCTGGATTCGCAGACAAGACCGGACTCGAGCACCGCGCGCAGCAGGGGATGGGTTGCGATCGCGCGCGAGAGTCGGTCTGCGTCTTGAAAGGATCGAAGACTGATCCCCAGCTCTTCTTTGGAGAAGACGGACGTCCGCGAGTAGCCGAGGTCTAGCGGGTCGATCTCATCGTGAATTCGTCCCGCTATTTCGATACGGGACACTCTCATTCTCGCCATCGTTGTGCTTAGACATGCGATCCGCCGGTCGAGACGGTGTCCTCGAATGCGAAACGAGGGCGCACCCGCCGGGAGATGCATTGCGGTCGGGGACGGCTGCGGCCGTATCTCAGTCACTTCGTGTTGGGTTGCTAAGGACATCATTGTTCTTGTGATTGCATGCATTGGTATGGGCCTCGTGTTCTTATGCTTGGACGATGTGATGTCTTGTAAACATATACAATTCGTGTTGTGACTGCAAGATAAATAACGAACAACTGTATGTGAAATGTGAGGGGATTAACTCAGGCTTGAGTGCCTGGCCGGATCAGGTCTTGCAGGGGCTGCCCCGGCACTCGATGCCGCCCAACCGCCCAAACGTCCCAGTTACCCAACGCCGCCGAACTGGGCATAAGCCCCGGCACCCAATGTCATCGAACTGCCCGGACGACCCCGGCACACAAGCCCGCAGAACTGCGCAGCCCGTCCAGGCTCAGAAACCATCGAACCGCACCAAGTCGCCCAACTGTCCGCGCCTCAAACACCGTCGAACGGTCCAGGCTCGAACGCCCGACCCAGGCCCGAACGCCCGACCCAGGCCCGAACGTCCGACCCGGGCCCGAACGTCCGACCCGGGCCCGACCGCCCGACCCAGGCCCGAACGCCCGACCCAGGCCCGAACGCCCGACCCAGGCCCGAGCGTCCGACCCGGGCCCGAACGCCCGACCCAGGCCCGAACGCCCGACCGAGGCCCGAACGCTCGACCCAGGTCCGAACGCCCGACCCAGGCCCGAACGCCCGACCCAGGCCCGAACGCCCGACCCGGGTCCGAACGCCCGACCCAGGTCCGAACGCCCGACCCAGGTCCGAACGCCCGACCCAGGCCCGAACGCCCGACCCAGGTCCGAACGCCCGACCCAGGTCCGACCGCCTGCCCGGCCACATGGAAAACCAAGCCGCCCCGCTACCATTTCCGGGTATCCTCACCGACCGGTTGCGACCACCCGCAGAAAGCACGGCGCGCACCGACTGACCAAACGCCTACGACCTTCACGAATAGTTCGGGTCTGAGATTCACCAGAACCAGTTCGCGGCCCCGGGTTTAGAAAGCTCGGAGCCTCGACAGTCAACCAAAGGGAGTTGCCAGAGTTGGCCATTCACTCAACCACCGTTCTGGGTGTCGTCCACGACGGACAGGCTGCGCTGGGAGGCGATGGGCAGGTCACCTTCGGCCACACGATTCTCAAGTCGACGGCGAACAAGCTGCGTCGGCTGGCTGGAGGACGTGTCCTGGCGGGTTTTGCCGGGTCGGCCGCCGATGGCCTGCGGCTTTTTGAACGCTTCGAGTCCCATCTGGAGAGTCATGAGTCTGATCTCAGGCGGGCGGCGGTGGAAATGGCCAAAGAGTGGCGGAGCGACCGGGTCCTCCGCCGGCTGGAGGCGCAACTTGCCGTCGTCAACTCCGAGACGGCTCTGCTGCTCAGCGGCTCAGGGGACATCATCGAACCGGATGACGGTATTCTTGCGATCGGGTCGGGGGCTGCCTATGCCTTGGCGGCGGCCCGCGCGATGCGGGCGACGACGGAACTGAGTCCTTCCGAAGTCACGAAGAAGTCCCTCGAGATCGCTGCGGAAATCTGTATCTACACCGGTGGGCGGATCGCCGTTCTTGCCGTGGAAGGAGACGAGTGAATCTCGCGAACGCTGAAGAGAGTGCGCAGGGTCCGGACCTGGGGCCGTGGACGCCCCAACGTATCGTCGCAGAGCTGGATCAGTACATCGTGGGGCAGTCTGAAGCGAAGCGCAGTGTCGCCATCGCTCTTCGCAATCGCTACCGGCGACAACTTGCGCCGCAGGAGATTCGGGAGGAGATCCTGCCGGGCAACATCCTCATGATCGGTCCGACCGGTGTCGGAAAGACGGAGATCGCGCGTCGGCTCGCCCGCATCGCAGGGGCGCCGTTCCTCAAAGTCGAGGCGACCAAGTTCACGGAGGTCGGTTATGTCGGCCGTGACGTCGAGTCCATCGTCCGGGACCTGACCGAGATCGGTGTCGACATGGTTCGGCAGGAGATGGCGGTTCAGGTTCAAAACCGCGCGGAAAAGCATGTCGAAGAGCGCATTCTCAACCTTCTTCATCCTCGGCACCGGAAGTCCCGACAGGCGCCGCCGACCGACGAGGAGGCGCCGACGCGAGACCCGGATGAGTGGGAGCTGGTTCGGGCCAAGACCCGTGAGGACTTGCGAAACGGCAAGCTCGACAACAAGACGGTCGAGATCGATGTCACAGAGCAGCGTGGCGCGACTCTGGATCTGCTCTCCCAATTCGGCCTCGATTCGGGCGACGTCGGGCTCAGCGATGCTCTCGATGGTCTCATTCCCAAGAAGAAGAAGCGTCGTCGGGTGACGGTGGCGGAAGCGCGTCGCGTTCTTCTCCAGGAAGAGACGCGGCGAATGATCGACATGGACGAGGTCATTCGCGAGGCGGTGAAGCGGGTCGAGAGTGCTGGGATCGTTTTCATCGACGAGATCGACAAGGTTTGCACGAGCGGCTCGTCAAAGAACTCTCCCGATGTCAGTCGGGAAGGAGTGCAGCGCGACTTGCTGCCGATCGTCGAGGGGAGTGCGGTCACGACGAAGTATGGAGTCGTTCGTACCGACCACGTTCTCTTCATTGCGGCTGGAGCGTTTCACCTGAGCCGACCGTCGGATCTGCTTCCCGAACTCCAGGGACGGCTCCCGATCCGGGTCGAACTGGAAAAGCTTTCTGCCGAAGACTTCCTTCGAATCCTTACTGAGCCGAAGAACTCCCTGGTCCGCCAACAGGAGGCCCTGCTCGCCTCCGAAGGGGTGCACCTGGAGTTCACGGCGGATGCGCTGAAGGAGATCGCCGAGATCGCCTCGCGCGTCAACGAAACGACGGAGAACATCGGCGCCAGGCGGCTGCAAACGCTTCTCAACGTGGTTCTCGAGAACATCCTGTTCGACGTCCCTGAACTGGGGAAGAGTCGGGTGGTCGTCGATGGCGAACTCGTTCGTCTGCGCTTGGCCCGAATCGTCCGTGACAAGGATCTGAGTAGCTACATTCTCTGAAGGGTCTCCGTATTGACGCGCTTTTCGACCTCAAGGAGAAGCCGTTTGCTCCGATCCAATCTTTGATATGCTGGCGGGCGGTTTGCCCTGAGAGGCAACGACTTCCATTACGAACTCGGGTGCCGTGACACCCTCGCGCGGAGGACTGATGAACAAGACCGATTTTCTGACCCTGGCCGACTACAACCGCGATGAGATCGATCACCTCATCGATCTGGCGATCAAGATCAAAGCCGAGGTGAAGGCCGGCAAGTTCGAGCCGCGGTGCGCGAACAAAGTCCTCGGGATGGTCTTCCACAAACCGAGCCTCCGGACCCGTCTTTCCTTCGAGGTCGGTATGCACCAGCTGGGTGGTCACGCCATCTACATCAGCGACAGGGAAATCGGATTCGGCAAGCGCGAATCCATTCATGACATTGGGAAGGTCATGAGCCGCTACCTGGACGCGATCATGATCCGCACATTTCATCAGAGCGACGTCGCCGACCTCGCTCGGGCCGCGGAGATTCCAATCATCAACGGCCTGACGGATCTGACCCATCCCTGCCAAGTCCTGAGCGACCTGCTTACGATCAAGGAGAACGACATTCCTCTGGACGGAATCAAGGTGGCCTACCTCGGTGATGGCAACAACATGGTCCACTCCTGGTTGAACGCTGTCCGTTCCTACGATATCGACTTCTGGTTCGGAGGCCCGGAAGGCTACGATCCGAACACGGATCTCTTCGAAGCCATTCAGATGGAAGGACGCGGGCAGGCTCGGATTACGCGATCCGCGAGTGAAGCCGTTGCCGGAGCTCACGTCATTTACACGGACACGTGGACGAGCATGGGGCAGGAGGAAGAGGCTGCGAAGCGACGGGAGGTCTTTCCGCCGTTCCAGCTCAACGAGAAGCTTCTGGCCCTGGCGGACTCCAAGGCTGTCGTGATGCATTGCCTGCCGGCTCATCGTGGTGAGGAGATCACCGACGAGGTGATGGACGGTCCACAGTCGATCGTCTTCGATCAGGCGGAGAACCGGCTTCACGCGCAGAAGGCGATCCTGGTTCACGCAATCGGCTCGCGCTAGGGCGCGTTTCGTTTGCGAGCCTGCGAAACGCAGATACTCAGGGAGCGGAGGAGGCGTCGTCTCCTCCGACTCAACCTCGGTCTAACGGTCGTGCTTTTGGGCGTTCTTGGTTGCGCCAACATGAAAGCGCCGACCGGCGGGCCGCTCGACAAGGACTCACCGCGGATCGAGTCGAGCGTTCCCGACTCCGGGTTCGTCGGAGTCGCCCGAATCGACAGCTTGGTCTTCACGTTTTCCGAACCGATGAATCGGCAGTCCGTGGAAGACGAGTTTCAGATGACGCCGCCGGTCCGGTTCCGAGCCAAGGAGTGGCGCGAGCTGACCTGGATCCTGAGGCTGGAAGCGCCTCTCGACACGTCTACGACCTACGTCGCACACTTTGGCCGGAACACGAAAGACCGGCGGGACAACACGCTCGAGACGTCGGTCTCCATCCCGTTCAGTACGGGAGACGTTCTTGACGCCGGGTCGGTCGAAGGCAAAGTGATCGGCTCCCGGTTTCGCGCGCAAGGCCTGGAGGTCTACGCATGGCCCTGGGCGGACGGCGCCCCCGACACCACCGATTCCTACTATCCGCCGACGCCGATTCGTCTCGGCGAAACGAGCGCGGAAGGTGAGTTCCGCATCGCCCATCTTCCGGCGGAGCTTCCTCTCCGTCTTTGTGCGTTCTTTGACCGTGATGGTGACGGGAGATTCCAACCGTTCCCGGATCGCTGGGCGTGCACCGAGGAGCCGATCGTTCTGACGGATAGCACGATGACGCAGAGTGCCGTCGAGATCTTTCTGGTCGAGGATGAGGAGCCCGGCACGCTGGCCGGCACGGTGGCGGACTCGAGTTGTCTGAGTCGAGACCCGCGCGCGACGTTGCGAGCGGTCCGAGCGGAACGGGATTCGTTGTTGGAGTGGCTGCTGGGTGAGTGGGACGCCAGGGAACGAGGCAGGGGCACGATGACCTCGAGAGACTCGGTTCGAATCGAGTCGCAGCTTTCCACGCTGGACTCGCGAGAAATCGAAGCCGGTCAGGACAGCGCGCTCTGCGCCCGTCCGATCCGTGTGGAGTTGACGGCGGCAGACTCCGTCGTCAGCGAGGTTGCCGGACCCGACTACAAGTTCACGGAGGTGCTTCCCGGCATCTACCGACTCCGCGCCTTTCGCGACCTCGATGAAGACGGGGAAGTCGACGACGGGGAGCCGACCGGGGCGTTTCCGTATGCAGTGGAGGTCGCGCCCCTTCGAGAGATCGACGACCTGACGATCGAGCTTGGGCGGACCCTCCGCGTGTCCCGGCCCGGTCCGGATGTCCAGGCCGATCCGACCGACCCGGATTCTCCTGAGATCATCGGCGATCCGACCGGCCCGGGTTCTCGTGAGACCATCGGCGATCCAACGGACCCGGATTCTCGTGAGGCCATCGGCGATCCGACGGACCCGGGCTCTCCTGAGACCATCGGCGATGCTGCCGACTCGGATTCTCTTGGCGTCAGCGCCGCGCCTCCGGCCGAGGACTCTCCATGACTTCCGTGCGGTTCGAGAAGTGGGAGGGAGCAGGCAACGACTTTGTCGTCCTTCGCGCCCCATCGCCCCGGCCCGATCGTGAGACGATTCGGGCACTTCTTGACCGGCAGCGTGGCATCGGGGGGGACGGACTGCTCTACATCGAGCGCGGTACTGACTCTGCCGTCATCGACTACTGGAACCCCGATGGAGTTCGTGTCGAGTACTGCGGTAACGGTGCCCGCTGTATGACGGCGCTGCTGCTCGACGAGTCGGGGACGTCGTCGGTGCGCTTTCGTTTGTCGGATGTCACCGTCGAAGGGCGATCGACTCCGAAGCCCGGGCGCTACTCCGTGCTTCAAGCGGAGCCCGAATGGAAGGGAGTCCCAACACTGGACGAGCCGGACTTTGACGAACTCCTGATTCCCGGGCCCCGTCCGACCCACATAGTTGCCGGTGTTCCTCACCTGATTCTTCCGGTTCGGGACGTCGATGCTTTCCCCCTGGATGTTTGGGGGCCTCGACTTCGCTACAGCTCGGCCTTTGCTCCGCAGGGGATCAACGTCGATATCGTCGAAGTCGAGTGCGAGGACGGCGAACCTTTGGATGTCGTGATCGCGCGCGGTACGGCAACTACACAGGTGAGCCGACTCCGCGTTCGGACCTGGGAGCGCGGTGTCGAAGCCGAGACTCAAGCCTGCGGATCCGGACTTCTGGCCGTGGGCTACTGGGCGCAGCGCTCGCTCCGGTCGCCCTTTCCGATCCGCCTCCAAAGCACGCGGGATGACTTCAGTCTCGATATGCGGGAGGGACGCTACGCGTTGACCGGGCCGGCCCGCCGCGTCTTCTTCGGTGAAGTCACCCTTTCGTAGACGAGTGCCGCTGCGACATAGCAGACGAGCGCACATACAAACGTCGCCCGAATTCCCAGGACCGCAAAGAGCACGGCGACAGCCAGACTTCCCGTGACCGTGGCCAGTCCGTTCCAGGTCCATGCCCACGCTGTTAGAGAAGCCGCCGCGGCTGCTTCGGCGTCCGCTTTCACGCCTACATTCGGTCGCGCATCCGCACTCGAACCCGCCAATGCTGCCGCACTTGCGCCCGCTCCCGCCGTCGACTCACCTTGCAACCGGGCCAATCCACGGGGGAACGGGATCCCCAGAAAGAAAGACGTCGGCAGTAGAACGAGCGACATCACAGTGAGGCGGATCGCCAGAGGACTGGCCCAAAGGGACGGTATCCATTGGGGCAGAAACGCACCCACCAGTCCGCCGGAGACAATAATGCCGATCACCGCTTGACCGGTCGTTATACGGTGGGAGGCCAAGCTGCCCATAGCGGCCCCGATCAGAACAGTGCTCAATGCCAGGGCGAAGCTTTGCAGCGGTAGTGCCACGAGTTGTAAGGCGTATTGTACAAAGCACCACTCGATTCCGATAAACCCAAGACCGACCAGGTAGAAGTACAAACCGCTCCGCTTCCCAATCGCGACATCCATTTCTTGAAACGCTCGCTCCCTCGAAGGACTTCTCGAACGGCCTGCCGAGCGATTCGCCAGAACCAAGAAGACCAGGGTCGTGACCAGGGTCAGGAACCCCAAGGCCACGATGTGAAGAATGTCGCGCGGGATCGGAACCCGTTTCGGAATGATCTGATTCAGCTGAATGGCTTCTGATGTCGTCGTGAACGCCGCACGATCGGCTTCGACCGTGCCCCAGCGCTTTCGCAGGAAGTGAGAGAACGGCCGATCGTCTGTGGTGGGGTGGAGCCGGAAGTCGCATCGGTGACGAAACTCCGGATCCAGCGGCACATCGTAGAACGCTCGAGGAAGGAAACTCGCACCGGCATCGAGTGGACTCTCCCAAACTCGATACGTCGCATCATCCCCGGGAAAGTCGGCCAGGAGGAATGCGTCAAGGTCGGCCAACTCCTCCTTCGTCCACGGGGAGTTCTTGATCAGGGTCGTGTAGTGGTCCTCGACGGTGTCCCGTCCGTAGATGACGACATGCTGTTCGAGATTGGTTCTACCGAGCTGCGACCATGCCTCAGCCAAGGTGACGACGAGCTTTGGAAAAAAGCCCTGGTGGATCTGCAAGACTCCGTCCGGGGTGAGCTTGTCCATACAAAGGGCGTAGGTCTCCGCCGTCTGCAGGTAGAACGCTTTGAGGGCAAGAGAGCCGGCCGCGACTCGCGACGAGTTGTGGTAGCTGAAGATCTGAATGAGGTCGAAGGGTTCCTCGGCCCGGGCCAGCTCCGTCCGGGCTTCCGCTGCCCGGTAGGTGACCTGCGGATCCAGAAACAATCCTCCATTGTATTCCGCGTAGCGCTCCCGGCCGAGGTCGACGACCGTCTCGACGAGGTCGACGGCCAGGACCTCTCGAGCACCGTAGACAAGTGAGGCTTTTACCTCTTGTCCTCCCGCGCATCCGGCGACGAAGACACGGTAGTTGCTGTCCCGCAATAGCCAGTGGGCGGCGAGTACGCCGCGCTGCCAGAAGTGGTCGAGCACGCGTTGATCCATCTGCTCGCGCAACGCGGCATAGTCTCCGTCAAACCGGTAGATGTGGGAACTCTGCGCGCCGCCGTCGTAGGAAATCAGTTTGCTGTACGTCGTCGGGCTGAACTCTCCGCTCATTGGTTTCATCTGCGGAAGATTGACGACCTCGATCTTGGAGACCGGATCCCAACGCCGGAACTCCGCAGACTCCTCGCGCAGTTGTCTCTCTTCGGCGCTTCGTTTGTCGCTGTGGCTGGGGAGGTCCCAGCTACCTAAGACCCCCGAGCCGCCGAGGATGGCGAGCGCGAGCCCAAGCCAGACCCGCGCGCTTCCGGGTCGAAGGTGCTCTTTCGATCCAGCCTGGGGTCGGCCCTGGACATTCGGAGTCAGAAAGACGGGGGCCAGTGCGAGGTGCCCACCGGCAAGAAGGGCGAAGATCCCGGCAGGTCCCGCCCAGGGAAGCAGCCACGGCAACGCCCAGGGACCGGCGGCAGCGCCCGCGAGATCCGCCGCATAAACACGCGAAAGCTGAGGGCCCTGAAGCAGCCGAAGAACGGCCAACGCGGAAAGGAAGAAGGGCGCCAGCAGCAGCACCACGAGCAGGAGAAATGAAGGAATCTGCAACCAGGGTTGGTGCGGAATGTTGGAGACGGAGAACGGAATGAACCGAAGGACGCCCCAAAGGGCGATCAGCGTCAACGCGAGGCTCCACGCGTACCGGTCCGGATTCCAGTGACGCGCCGAAGGGAAGCGAGCTTGAAAGGCTCCGGCCAACCCAATGCCGAAAACGGCCCCACCGACCAACGCGTAGGCGGCGCTGGTTCCGACGATGGCGTCGAAGATACGAATGAGAAGCAGCTCGAGACAGAGCGTGCCCGCTCCGAGCCAAGAGGCCCAAACAAGGTTCCTGACCTGATGTCCGTGAGTCATGCTCCGCAAATCTGACAGTTCTCCGAAGGACGTTCCACCCGAGATTGCCTCCGCGTTCGAATCTGATAGCCTCCCGCAAAGAACTTCATCAGGGAGGAAGGCGCATATGTTCGAAGGACTGTCCGTTGCCATGGTCACGCCGTTCCGGGAGGGACAGGTCGATTGGGAAGGTGTCGACCGCGTCCTCGATCACCTTCTCGACGGCGGTGTTGACGGAGTCGTTCCCTCGGGAACGACCGGCGAAGGAGCCACGCTGACCGAGAGCGAACGAGAGCAGCTGTTCCAGCGTTGCGTGAAACGGACGCGGGGAAGGGCTTTCGTCCTCGCCGGGACAGGTTCCAACGACACGCGGAAAGCCGTGGAGACGACTCGGATGGCCGCCGAGTGCGGCGTCGACGGCGCTCTCGTGGTTACGCCGTTCTACAACAAGCCGTCCCAGGCCGGACTTGTTGCGCACTTCGAAGAAATCGCGGAACGAACCAGTCTTCCCATCTGCCTCTACAACGTTCCGGGTCGGACCAGCGTCAAACTGGAAGTGCCGGCGATTCGGACGTTGTCCAAGCATCCTCGCATCGTCGCGATCAAGGAAGCGTGCGGTTCTCTCGACATGGTTTCGGAAATCGTCAGGGACACCGACCTCACGGTTCTGTCCGGCGATGATCCTCTGACGCTTCCGATGTTGGCTGTGGGAGGGAAGGGCGTCATCTCCGTCACGGGGAATGTCGTTCCGGCTGCGGTGCAGCAGATGATCCAGGCTTTCAACTCGGGAAACATGGCGGAGGCACGGCGGCTTCACTTGGCCACTCTGGCGTTGACCCACGCTCTCTTCGTAGAGACCAATCCATGTCCGGCCAAGTTTGCGCTCTCTCACCTCGGACTGATCGAGAATGAGCTGCGCCTCCCGTTGGTTCCGGTCAGCGATGCATCCGCTGCAACGATCAAGGCAGAGCTCGCACGGGTGGCGGTGGATCTGCATCCGCTGGGCGTCGGATCCGCCCAGTGAGCCTCCCGGACGGAGAGCAGGGCATGATTCGCGTTGCCGTGATCGGCGCCAGTGGCCGCATGGGAATGGAAGTCTGTGCGGCCGTGGAAGACGCGCCGGACATGAGCCTGGTCGCACAAGTCAACCGAAGCGGCCCGGCGTTGTCCGAATTGCGGACGGTCCGTCCGGACGCCGTCATCGAGTTCACGACTGCCGGTGCAATCGAGGAGATCGCGGCGTCCTTGGAAGGTCTGAACGTGGCCTGGCTCTCGGGCACGACCGGTCTCGGCGAGACAGAGATGTCCGCACTCCGAAGAGTGGCTTCCCAGGCTCCCGTTCTCTGGGCGCCCAACACCAGTATCGGAATCGGTCTGCTTCGCGATTGGGTGCGCCAAGCCACCCGTACGCTGCCCGGGGAGTGGGCGCTGGAGATCGTGGAGACCCATCATCCGGGGAAACTCGATGCACCGAGCGGTACGGCACTATCTCTTGCTGAAGTTTGGACGGAGGAACGCCCCGGCCCCATGGCGCACGGACGTCACGGTATGACGGGACCAAGAGACTCTGGGGAAATCGGGATGCACGCCCTTCGTGTCCCGGGAGCGATCGGAGAGCATCGCCTGGTACTCAGCGACGGAGTCGAAACGCTGGAGTTGATCCACCGGGCTCATCGACGGGAAGCGTTCGTTCGGGGAGCGTTGGAAGGAGTGCGCTGGCTAGGGCAGCAGAAAGCCGGCCTCTATGGACTGGATGACTGGGTCCGAGGCCGGCGGAGCTTGGATTGTTGATCGAGCGAAGACTACTTCTTGGACGCGGCCCGATTGACGGCCTTGGCCATGCGCGAGATCTTGCGCGCGGCGCGGCCCTTCGGAATCACGCCCTTCTTCGCGGCCTTGGCCAGCGAAGACTGCGCCGTGACGAGAGCCTTCTCGGCGTCTTCGGATCCCAGAGCGCCCTTCAGGTTCTGCGTCTGGCGACGGATATCCGACTTCACGGCCTTGTTGCGTGCGCGATCGCGCTCGTTGGTCTTCATCCGCTTCTTCGCGGAAGCATGATGTGGCATCTACCCACTTCCTCCCTGAGGATCGTATTCCCGAATCGGGTCCGGCGGGTTCGCCACTTCTCAGCGTGTCCCGCATCCAAAACTGACCGGATCCGTCTGGCCGGATCGTCGGCACAAGCGGGGAAGTTATCACCCCGGAGGCCCTTAGGTCAATGACCGAACTTCTCCCGTCCCGCGGAAGTCGTCTCGCCGCCGTCGGTGGAGGACTGGCTTCGGCCCTTTTGATGTGGGCGGCCGCTCCTCCGCTGGACCTTCGCGGCTTCGCCTTCGTCGCCCTGATACCCATTCTGTGGGTCCTTCACCGCTCATCGAAGCCGCGGGCCTTCATGGCCGGATATCTATGTGGGACTGTCTATTTCTTTCTGCACCTCAACTGGATTCTCAAGCTCTCGAAGGAAGAGGTGACCATCCCTTGGATCATGATTCCGGCTCTGGCCCTGCTCGCGCTCTACTTCGCCCTGTTCCAGGCGGTGCCGGTATGGTTGGCCTCCCGTCTGCGGGACCGGAGAGGTTGGTCGCCGGTTTGGACCCTGCCGTTTTTGTGGACGGCCTTCGACGCGCTGAAGGCGACTGGCGAGATCGCCTTTAGTTGGGGCTCCCTGGGTTACTCCATTGCGCCTTTGACCTCTGCGATCCAGGTGTCGAGCTTCGCCGGATACTGGGCCCTTCCGCTCTGGATCGTGGCACTGAACGGCGCGGTTTGGGCGCTGGCCTCGCGCCGACATCCAAGGGCGGCCTTCGCACTGGGGCTCCTGTTGCTGCCGTGGGCCATCGGAGCCTGGACGGTCGGTCGCGCTCCCCAAACCGTGACCGAAGTCGACGCGACGCTGGCCCAGCAGTCCCCGCGCGATGGCGCGATTCGGTTCGGTCTCGTCCAGGCCAACACTCCGCGCGAAATCAAATGGGATCCGGACTACAGGCAGATCGTCATACAGGACCTCGTCGATCAGACGGACGTCATCGCGCGTGAGCAGCGACCCGATCTCATCATCTGGCCGGAAACGGCGGCCCCGCTTCGGGTCCTTTGGGTGGAGCAACTTCGGCAGATGGTTCGCGACGGCGTGAAACGGAATCAGACGTGGACTCTGGTCGGGACGCTCGATGCCGCCAAAATCGAGGAGGGGTATGAGCACTACAACTCGGCCATTCTTTTCGATCCCGAAGGTGAGCCTTCGGCGAAGTACAACAAACGGCAGATGGTTCCCTTTGGAGAGTTCACTCCGTGGAAGGGAGTCGCGCCCTGGCTCGCGGAAATCGACTTCGGTCAGTCCGAGTTCACTCCGGGTCGTCATCCCGGTCAGTTCGATGTCGAAGGAGTGGGGCGGCTCTCCTGCCTCATCTGTTTCGAGTCGACGTTCCCCACGTTGGCTCGCCGCGATGTTGCCGACGGCGCGCGTTTTCTCATCAACATCACGAACGACTTTTGGTTCGGACCCGGCTCCGGTCCGACCCAGGCCGCCCGGTTTGCGATTCTGAGGGCTGTAGAAAATCGGACGCCGCTCTTGCGTTGCGCGAACTCCGGTATCACGTTTGCAGTGGATCCCTATGGACGGGTCTACGGCGAGACCGAACTCTTCGAAACGGTGCTTTGCAGCTTCGACGTCGAGCCCGGACGCGGACCTTCCTTCCATACCCGGACCGGGGACTGGATCCTTTGGTTGACCTCGGTGTTGGCGAGCGTGCTCATCTTTTGCGCCTGGGTCGGCGGAGGACCTCCGGGCACGCGGCCGTCGTGAAGACGATGGCCTCGAATCTGACATCACATCCGTTTGGGACTCTGACGAGGAGCCTTGTCCAACTATGAGTGAACTCACCCGTGTCGAAGCCTCGATGCCTCCGACGTTTCGAATCCACTTGCGACCGGGAAGGGAGCGAGCCGTTGAACTCCGGCATCCTTGGGTATTCAGCGGCGCGGTCGATGAGATCGAAGCCCTCGAGGAAGCCGTGCCCGGTGACGTCGGGGATGTCTACAGCGCCAAAGGAGAATTCCTGGCGCGAGGCACGGTTCACCCGGAAAGCCAGATTGTCTGTCGGATCCTGACCTGGAACGACCGGCGGATCGATGCCGACTTCTTTGCCGAGCGCATCGATCGGGCCCTGTCCGCCCGGGCTTCCGTCATCGATCATCAGCGAACGACGGCCGCGCGCTTGATCAACGCCGAAGGAGACGGACTTCCCGGCCTGATCGTTGATCGGTACCAACAGAGTTTGGTCGTGCAGACACTCTCTGCCGGGATGCTGCGAGCGCGGCCCCTTTGGTTGGAAATCCTGGTCGACCGTCTGGGGCCGACCGGCGTACTGGAGCGTGGCGACCACTCGCGTCGGGAAGAGGTCGATGCCCCCGAAGAGGAAGTCATCTACGGACTCGTTTCCCGGGATCCGGTCGTCATCAAAGAGAACGGCCTCTCGTTTCGGGTCGACCTTTTCGGCGGACAGAAGACCGGCTTCTATCTCGACCAACGTGACAATCGGGCGCTGCTACGCGAGCACGCCAGCGGCGCCCGGGTGCTCAACCTTTTCGGATACACCGGTGCGTTCTCGGTCTATGCGGGAAGCGCACGGGCCGAAAGCGTGACCCATGTCGAGAGCTCCGGCCCCGCCTGTGCACTGGCCGAGGAGAACTGGGAACTCAACAACCTTCCACCCAGTCGACTCGAGGTCGTCGAGACCGATGCCTTCGGCTTCCTTCGACAAAACGAAGAGAGATACGACCGAATCATTCTGGATCCTCCGCCTTTGGCCCGCAATCGGGGGAGCGTCCAGGCCGCGTTGCGTGCGTACAAGGATCTCCATCTGTGGGCGTTCCTTCGTTCCGAACCGGGAACGGAAATCCTGACCTTCAGTTGTTCGCAACACGTGACTCCGGATCTCTTTCAGAAGGTCGTTTTCGGTGCGGCGCTCGATGTCGGCGCCTCGGTGCAGTGGCTGTCGCGGCTTGGACCCGGCGTCGATCATCCGGTTCACCTCAACCATCCGCAGGGGGAGTATCTGAAGGGGTTCCGCCTTCGCGTACTCGAGCCGGGTCAGGAGCGGAAGCGCCCGTCCACCGACGAGGAGGGAGAGGCGTGAGCGCTTGGACGGTTGCCATTCTCGGTGCGACCGGAGCCGTCGGTCGGGTCATGGTCGAGATCCTGGAAAGATCGCCGATCGAGGTCAAAGAACTTCGTCTGCTGGCGACTCCCAGGTCTGCAGGCTCCGTCGTCTCGTTCCGGGGTCAGGACCACGAGGTCGAGGCCGTGTCCCGTCACTCCTTCGACGGTTGTGACCTCGCTCTCTTCTCGGCGGGAGGAGGCACTTCCGGCGAATGGGCTCCGCAAGCGGTTCAGGCCGGGGCTTGGGTCGTCGACAACTCGTCGCGCTTCCGGATGGACCCCGAAGTGGCGCTCGTCGTTCCGGAAGTCAACGCCTCGGAGCTGCCCAACGAACCTGCCGTGATCGCCAATCCCAACTGCTCGACGATCCAAATGGTCGTGGCGCTCCATCCCATTCGGGAAGCCTTTGGACTGAAGCGGGTCGTCGTCTCGACCTATCAGTCGGTATCCGGCGCCGGACACAAGGGCGTTGCGGCCCTGACCGGTGAGGTGGAGGAGTGGACTGCCGGAGTCCTGAAAGATGTTGGAAGCAGCGAGACGCACTCCGTCGGGAGCCACGCGATGAGGACAAGCGGCGGCGAGACTCGAAACGCCACGACGAGCAAGGACTCTGTTCGTGCGGCAACCGGCGGCTCGGTTCCGTCGGAGGAACCGGCGTCGACGACTCCCTCGCTCTTCGCCCATCCGATCGTCGGCAATGTTCTTCCGCACTGTGACGTCTTTCTTGATGACGGCTACACGAGGGAAGAAGAGAAGATGCTTCGCGAGACCCGGAAGATCCTCGGTGATCCCGATCTCATCGTGCAGCCGACCTGCGTTCGTGTTCCCGTTCTCGTCTGCCACTCCGAAGCGGTTTACATCGAGACGGAGCGACCGACGACGGACGCCGACCTTCGTGACTGTCTGAGACACGCGGACGGTGTGGAGGTCATCGACTCTCCGGAGAAGCAGGAGTACCCGATGCCAATCCACGCGGCCGGGAAAGATCCGGTCTTCGTCGGAAGAATCCGCAAGGACCGGTGCGAACCCAACGGGTTTCACTTTTGGGTGGTGGCCGACAACCTGCGAAAGGGCGCCGCGCTGAACGCCGTACAGATTGCGGAACGGCTCTGGCGCCGCTCCGCCTGCTGAGAGGATCTGGGATTGGCCTTGGCTCGCTATCGCGCCATCGTCTCGTACGACGGCTCCCGATTTCATGGTTGGCAGGTGCAGGACGATGTTCGCACGGTGCAGGGCGAGATTCAGCGTGCCCTTCGGGAAGTGACGGGGGAGACCATTCGCACTTTCGGTGCCGGCCGCACGGACGCCGGGGTTCATGCGCTGGGCCAGGTTGTGAGCTTCGAACTCGACACACCCATTCCCGACGAGAAACTCGGTCCTGTTCTCAACACGAAACTACCCGGAGACGTTCGTCTTCACCGGATGGAAGTGGCTCCACCGGAGTTTCATGCTCGGTTTTCCGCCACGTGGCGTCGGTACTGGTATTTCCTTGCGAAAGAGCGCAGTCCGTTCGTCATGCGTTGCGCTCACGTTCCGGCCCGTTGGCCCGACCCGGAAAAGATGAACGCAGCGCTTCCGGCATTGTTTGGTGAGCACGACTTTCGCGCCCTCTCCGCGCAGCCGGAAGAACCCTACGGATGCTGCTTGCAGTCCGCGGAGTGGTTTCCCTCGCGCCACGGCCTGGTTTTCGTGGTGCAGTCCGACCGCTTCTTGTACCGGATGGTTCGCTTTCTCGTTGGGGCATCTCTGGCCGTCGGCACCGGATTGCGACCCGTCCCATGGATGGAAGAACTCCTACTGTCCAAGGATCGTAAGCAGGCTGCTCCTCCGGCGCCGCCGCAGGGGCTCTTTCTGGTCGGAGTGGGGTACGACCCGGAGTGGCCGGAGGGGGAAGTTCCGGTCGTGACCGGATTCGATGGGCCGGACGTGTAACGTCGGCGTCCCGAACCCCGGTCCCGAAGGCCGAACCACAGCGGTGAGCCGAGGTGTCGAGCAGGGGGGGCTCGAGTGAGGAAGTCGAGCGAGGTCCTACGTCGAGTGAGAGCCTACGTCGAGCGAGAGCCTACGGCGAGACGTAGATGCGTCGTGTGAGGTCGAGTCCGGGGCCGACGGCGCGAAGGAAGTAGAACCCAGGTCCGACCACCTCACCCTCTTCGTTGTCCCGATACCACGTCCACTCTTCGCTCGAGAGGACGGGCCCCTCGTAGAGACGTTGCACGCGACGACCCTGCAGGTCGAGAATCTCGATGCGAAGATTGCCGGAAACGGATCCGGTCGGCGGCGTGACCCGGAACCGCGCGTGATCGTGAATCGGATGTGGGAACGGCCCGTCCACCTGCCAGCTTTCTGCGACGTTGCCTACAGCGGTTGCGAGCGGGCTCTCTTGTCCGCCCACGATGACCAAAGTGAGACCGATCCGGCGCACGTCCGAGAGGTCGGAGGCGTCAAAGCTGAATTTGGTGTCGTTGACCGGCTCATCCGATTCACGCACCCAGGTCGCCTCCGCAGTCTCGCGGTAAATGTGGTGGCCGACGACCCGGACATCCGCGCTCGGCGTCCACTCGACGACAACGGCGTCGCCGTTCCAGGTCCACGTCGGCGGGTGCGGTGCTTCCGGAACCGTTTGATCGAACGGATCAAGCCACAGTCCTGCGCCCAGAACGCTTTGCTGTCCCGCCGAGCTGACCGCGCGGATCTGAGCCGCGAACCCTTGCGTTCGATCGACCGACTGGATGAGTAGGGTCTCCGCCTTCCCGCGCTTTGCCGGGTCGGGGAGCTCACCATCCCAAGGCGTTGCCTGAGCCCAATCCGATTCCGTTCGAATCGGACTCGTGGCCCAGCGGAACTCGTAGCTCTGGACGCGACCGACGTTTCCTTCGGTGGCGACTGCCGTCCACGAAAGTTCGATCCAATCCGCGCCCTCTTCAGTTACGCGAAGGTCTGAAACGGAACCGGGTGTTCCGGGAGCGATATCGTCATCACCGCCGTCGGGATCATCTCCGCCGTCGTCCCCACCGTCGGGGTCATCACCACCGTCATCACCGCCGTCGGGGTCATCACCGCCGTCGTCTCCACCGTCGGGATCGTCGCCGCCGCCGTCGTCTCCACCGTCGGGATCATCCCCGCCGTCACCTCCGCCGTCGTCCCCACCGTCGGGATCATCACCACCGTCGTCTCCACCGTCGGGGTCATCTCCGCCGTCGTCCCCACCGTCGGGGTCATCACCACCGTCGTCT
>JAUIHP010000046.1 GCA_030431975.1 bacterium
CCCGGCTCGGGTCCGGCAAAGATGGTCAGAATGCCGTGGCCCCCGACCCCATCGACGATCTCGTCGGGATTCAGGCGATCCAATTCGAGACGAATCCTGGCCGCCGTCTTTCGCTCCGAACCCGAAGCCTCCGGGATCTGGTGCAGCTCGTGCCGCAGCGCTAAGAGAGAGTCCGGAACCGGAGAGGTCATCGCACGACTCTTCGGGGAATCGCTGCGGGCAGTCGGCTGATGAATTCGTTGTTCAGCTCGTTCGAGAAGTCCGAGAACGAGCGAATCGGGATCACATTCTTCTTCTGCTTCCCCACCAGAACGACCTCTTCCCCGGTTTCCACATCACCGACGCGTGAAACGTCGACGATACAGGCATTCATGTTGACCAACCCGACGATGGGACACTTGTATCCTCGGATGAGAACATGCCCCCGATTCGAAAGCGGTCGCGGAAGCCCGTTCGAATAGCCGAC
This sequence comes from bacterium, assembly GCA_030431975.1. GTDB lineage: Bacteria > Eisenbacteria > RBG-16-71-46 > CAIMUX01 > CAIMUX01 > JACKCR01. Next base: position 467 of record JAUIHP010000046.1, read on the forward strand.
GGGAATGACCGCAATCCTCATGTCCGCGGGAGCCTGAAATGCCGTCCCGTAACCGACGAACTCATCGCGCTCCACATCCTTGATATGCATGACGTCCGTCTTCCAGGTCAAGACACGTTGTAGCCCATTCTTCTTTTTGGACTTCGGGGACGTGGCGAGGAGGTGCATGTTGTGGATGTCCGGACTGGGCCACAGGCCGTAGATGGCGGTCCCGACCCGAACCAGATCCATGACCGTGTCGGGAAAGGCCAACGCTGCCGCCGAGCATCCGACATGAAAGTAGGACGGGCGGAGGCGATGTTTCCGCAGTCGCTTCTGGGTTTCCGAGAAACGGTCGAGCTGTTTGGTGATCCGAAACTGATTCGCGATGCTCTCGATACCGGCCAGGTGTGTGCAGACACCTCGAAGCACGAAGTGCTTCCGGTTCTCTTTGAAGAACTTGAGCGCGCTCTCGAGGTGCGGCTCATCGAGGCCGGTACGGTTTCCGCCCGTCTCGGCTTCCAGATGAACCAGGGCGGGTTTTCCAACCTTGGTGGCGACCGAAGCCGCAGCCTTCATCAGCTCGAGATCGAAGACATAGAACTCGATCTCATTCTCGATGATCCAGGGAAGGTCTTCCGGGTAGACCATCCCCATGATCATGATCGAAGACTCGTCGGAGCAGACCTTGAGGACCTCGCTCGCTTCGTGCCCAGACGCGACGGAGAAGTGGTTGACGCCGCACTGCTCGGCCATCGGCACGAAGGGATCCGTGCCGTGACCGTAGGCGTTGGCCTTGACGACCGCAGAGAGCGTCGCCCCATTTCCGACTTTCTCGCGAAGGAATCGCACGTTTGCGCGCAACGCGGACAAGCTGAGTTCGATCCGCGACGAGTGTCGCGCTACGGGATCGATCGCGGATGCTTCCTGAGCCGCAGACACCGCGCGAGAGTCGCGCCTCGCCTCGCTCGATAGTTCCGTCTGCCCTTCCGACACTTCGTCCCGTAAGTCGGGACTCTCTGCCGCGTTCGATCCAGAATTGGAGGTGCGGGGTTTCTGCCTCGTCTTCCGGCCGCTCTTGCCCGCGGGATCCGAAGCTTGTCGTCGCTCTACTCGGCCCATGGATAGCTTCGCCCCCAGGATTCCCGCGCTTTGACCACGACCGCTTCGACACTTTCGTCCGGAACCGCGAAAGCATCGCCTTCTTCGTACGGGTTGTAGTGAAAGGCGTAGAGTCGACTGGCAAAGTCTTCGAACGGCAGGGACGACTCACCGGGAATCTCGCCGTTTCCGGAGACCGACGGTCGAATTCCCTGGCCCCAGTCCTGCCTGCCGTCATTGTTCGGATTGAAGAAGTAGGCCCGAAGCTCGCCCTTTTCGTCTTGGGCGACACGTTGCAACGAAACCGCATGGGGCCCGATCAGGCGACCCGACACATCCGTAACCAGAAGCCCGACGGGGTTCGGGTAAACCAGGTCATGGCCTCCATGAAACTCCGGGTGATGGGTGGCAAAGAACCGTCGTACGAAACCGCGGTAGAAACTGACGCGACCGGTCAACGGATCGATCGGTGACGCGAATCCCCGGGCCACCCAACGTCCGTACATCGCCGGATTGACCCACTTGTGCGTATCTTCCCCGCGCCCGGCGGCACGACGGCTCATTTCCTGATAGATCCGATCGAGGTGACGGACCAGAACTTTCGAAACCGCATCGACCCCGGAGTCGAAACGGGACTCGTACTCGCTCGGCGGCAACTCATTGGACGCGACGCGGGCGCCCTCGAACTCCATCTCCACGATCTCGTTTCTGGCGGCACTCACGACCATGTCGAGGAGCAGATTGGGAGCGTGAAGACTCCACAGGCTCATCCCGCGAGCCGACTGGCAGGTTGGACTGCTTCCCTGTCCGATGCCCAGAGGTTGCCCCAGGACGCCCAAGGTACCCGCGAGGAGCGCCGCGTTGGCCGTCACGGCAGAGTCGTCTGAGAATCCGGCAAGCAGCTCCCGACGCGGTTCCGCCGCAATGTCCATGTCGGTCAACCGTCTCAGCCCCTGCGCCACCGCAGGTCGGGAGAGAAGACCTCGTTCGATCGTACGGGCCAGTCCGTAGATAGCCGGAGCCGTCTCCGGAAAGATGGCAACCCGGATGAGGCTGCGTACGGCTTCCTCGTTCTGATCGAGTTCGGCAAGACCCAGCTGGTTCAGTCCCAGAGCCGAACCGAGAAGCTCACCGTGAGACTCGCAGAGGTAACGCAACAATGCAGAGTGGCACGGGTTGCAAATCCCGGTTTCGTGCATGAGGCCGGCCATCGCCTGTGACTCTGACTGCAACTGCTCCAGCGTGGCATCACGCAAACTTCGCCGGTACTCCCCGGGGTTGCGGGCCGACCGAGAGAGATCCGTTGCATCGTCCATCGCACGTCGATACTTGGAAAGCCCGTCACCCAGCGTGTGGGTATCCAGTGTCTCGGCAAGCTCGAGCGCGCTGTGGACCAGCGACTGCAGCCGGTCCGTGACGATGGGCCTTTGGGCCGACAGCACTCTGACTTCTTCCAGAATGACTTTTTCCAAGCCCTCGAGTGCGACCTCGTCCTGAATCAGTCGAAGCACTCGTTGCGCTCGTTTGAAGATCTTCGGCCGTCGCTGACGATCTTCAGAGTCCGTGCCGAGAAGTAGGTCGAGGTTTCGCGCTGTTGCCTGAAGAAGAAACTCTTTCGCCTCTTCCGCTTTGACTTCCGGGTGCTCGTGGAATCCCATCGCAAGGGAGAGCATGCGAAGCTCGCTCAGCGCCTCGATCGTAGAAACCGCGCCCTCGGCCCGAAGGCCGTGGGAAACCAGGCTGGGGCGAAGGTCGGCCGGATTCTCCCAGGGTCCGGCGTGGAACAGACCGACCTTGTCGAAGCGAGGCGCGCGATCGTATAGATCCCGAAGCCCTTGCTCGTTGTCGAGGAGATCCCCGGCCGCGGAAACGATGGCGCCCTGGTATCGGCCCTTGGCGAGGGGAGGTGCGTCTTCGATCGTTCCCAGCAACTCGTCCAACCATGCCAGAGTTTGCGGCTTGGAGGACGCCTTTTGTTGGCTGTTTGTGTTCATACCGACTGCAGGTTCAACCCGCTCGATGTCTGACTCCTTCCCTTGAGACCTATACGTAGTAGTCGAGATCCTCGTACTTCTTCAGGATCTCCCGCATCCGAAGAGGATCCGGACCGAAGAAGACGATCTGTCCGTAGTGATTCCCGAACCCTTCCCGAGAGGGCACCTTCGAGATCATGGGTTCGACGAGGTCATGCTTCATGAAGTAGGGATCCTCGCGGACTTCCTCGGGAATGCAGAGCTCGCGGACCCGCTGCTTCCGCGGATACACCATAAGATTGGCCGCGTGTCCCCTCGGTGACTCACCCACTGCCGGGAACAGTTTCTCCAACTCGTCCTCCCGGGTTTCCGGATCCGAACAAAGCAGGAGGCCGGCAAAGGGATCGAAGCCGTGCGCCATCTCGATGAGATCAAAGATATGGCCGCCGGGAACCCGATTGGCAACTTCGCCGAAGTTCAGTTCGCCGTCCGCATCGAGGAAGTACTCTGGATGGAGAAGGCCGTGGCGTACATCGAATGCCTTCGCCAACCGCTCTACCTCCTGCATGATCTGGCTACGAATGCTCTGCAGGCCCGGTCCGGCAGGGGTCAACTGGCAGTGACCCAGGTGTACGTACTCATTGATGTTGAGGAACCGCACCTTCCCGTCGTGAATGAAGGCTTCGCAGGAAAACTCCTGTCCATCGAGGTGACTCTCGACCATGCAGGGGAAGGCATCGTCCGCGATCGCTGCGATGTCTTCGTCGGAACGAATGAGAACATGCCCGACACTTCCCGCAGCCGAGATCGGCTTCAAGTGGACCGGCGACACGCCGTTCTCGCGATCCGGCCCCACGCCGACAAGGGCATCATTGACCCGGCGAAAGAACCGATGAACCTGCGTGCGTGAGTCGACCTCCTCGAACACCCCGACGCGAATTCCGCTCATCTGCGCGCGACGCTTCATCATCGCCTTGTCTCGGAACAGCAGCGAGTGGGTGAAGATCTGCGGTGAGTCGGCCAGACGGGAATTGATCGCGCCTGCCCATTCGACCGTTTCCTCGTAGAGAGGCACGGACCATCTCACTCCGCGCCGGCTCAGCTCTTCGTACAGAAGGTGGGACTCTTCGTTGCGCCGGTTGAAGTCCCACGGGACGACGGGCACGCCGTCCTTCTCGAGAAGACTCTCGAAACCGTTGGGAACGACTGCCACGAAGTCCAGTCCGATTCTCATCGCGGCTTCCATCGTCTCGGCGCTGTATCCAAGTAGGGCCATCGGCCCCGATCGCGGCGCGACCTTTTCCCCGGGTGCGGGTCTCTTTGCTGTCGCCAGCTCCATGAGTCACTCCTTTCGCTCTCCCATTCGTTCCATTGGTCTCCTCATTCAGCCGATCTCGACTTCGGGTGAAGTCGCGGGAGAGCTTTCCGACCCTCGGGAGACGAGTTTTTGCAGTGTCAAGAAGACGAGTAGTGAAGCCCCCAAGCCGAAGACGTTCGCGTCGAGACTCGCGGGCAAGGTCACGCCGGTGAGTCCGAGGGTTACCGTGGTTGCACCGCCCACGACCATGGCCCCCAGCGCAGGCGCAGTTTTGAAGTTCGACCCGAAGAGTGCCGCGATCGTCGGAACGAGCAGCCCCGAAACCATGAAGGCGTAGGAGTACAGCATCAGATCCAGCACACTCGTCATGGTGGTCGCCAGGACGAGAGCGATCGCTCCGAGCGCCAGGGTCAGGATCTGGGAAACACGGAGTTCTCCCTGACCTTCGGGCAGTCGACGAACTCGGGCCACGATGTCGGTGAGTACGTTTCCCGAACAGGCCATGAGACAACTGTCCGCCGTCGAGAGAATCGCCGAGAAGTAGGCCGACATGACGAGGCCCATCATTCCTACCGGAAGGACCGTTCTCAGCAGCATGGGAAGACCGGACTCCGGATCCATCGTCGACGCATCTTCGACGCCCAAATAGCCGAACATTCCCTGACTCGCCGCCACCCGACCCAGAAGCCCGAGCGTGACTCCGAGAAAAGCCATGACCGGCCACTCGAAAAGGCCGGCCAGATACCAGGCGCGCTTCGCGGTCTTTTCGTCACGGCAGGCGTAGATCCGTTGATACAGCGTCATTCCGACGAACCAGATGGGAAGGATCGTCACCATCCAGTTGACGAAGGTCGACCACTCGATCGAGGTCAGCGAAAGCATCTCCGGCGGAACGGCCGCACTTACAGCGGTCCATCCACCGACCGCCTGGTAGCAGATGGGAAGGCCGACAAAGGCGAGGCCGGCCAGAAGAATGATCCACTGAGCCGTATCTGTGTAGATGACGGCTTTGAGTCCGCCCAGCACCGTGTAGACGACGGCAGTGACTCCCATGATGATGAGGGCTTCACCCAGGCTCAATTGCTCGAAGGTTCCCGAAGCGAGCTTGGCTCCCGCCAGAATCTGCGAACTCGTGAACCCGAGATAGCCGATGGCGGAGATGATCCCCGCCGCCATCGCGACCTTGTTGCCAAACGTCACGCGAAAGAGATCGGGATAGGTCAACGCATTCTCGAGACGGGGATTCCGTTTGATTCTGGGAATCAGAAAGACGGCGGCCAACCAGGCTCCCAGTAGTCCGGTGAAGAGCATCCACGATCCCGACAACCCCATGGCGAATCCGAGTCCGCCCAGTCCGATGGAAAATCCTCCACCGACGTCGGTCGCGACCACGGAAAGGCCGATGTGGGTGCTGCCCATATTCCGGCCGCCGACGTAGTAGTCGTCCGTCCCGGAGTTTCGACGCAGGAAGAAGAGGCCGACCCCAAGCATGGCCACGATGTAGACGGCGAAGATCGTCAGGTCTACGGGGTGCATCAGGACTCCGGCAACTCGACGGCCGTGCTGGCCATGGCCCGTCCCCGCGACGCCCTGCGACCGGAGTCGGCTGCGGAAACTTCGACGCACGAGCCGATCTTTGAAGACGGATCGGCGTTCCGAACGAAGTCCTCCGCGGCGGGCTCGGTGACGACGCTGATGTAGGGATTCCCCATGAGCCGGACGAGCGCACCGTAGCTCGGACGGAAGCTCAGAGTACCGCCGACCTCACGGTCCGCCCGCCCATCAACGAGATTGACGACGGTTAGATCACTGCTGGCTCCCGCGATGTGAACGTTCGGGTCCATCGGAGTCAGGCCGGGGATGTCCGTGTCGAGTTGGCCCACGCCCAGAAGGGCCCGGTAGCCCCGCTCCCCTGGAGCCGGTTCTTCCGTTTCCATGGTTTCGAACGGCGTGGACACGCCGACGTTGTTGGCAACGAGACTCTTCTCCTTGATCTCGACGATCTCGGCCTCGAGTCGGAATGCGTCGTCGCGGAGCCCCGGCAATGTCCCGCCCCCGATGAGGTCGGATCCCAGAAGGACGGCCTCCCCGTTTCGAAAGTGATTGATGGCGCGCGGCAGACTTCCTTCCAGAAGCAGCGGCAGGACCGCCGTCGACCCGGCGCTGATCACAGGCAACTTGCGGTCGAATTTCAGCTCGAGCAGTTCGCGGTAGAGAACGAGTTGCGTGAACTGGTCCACGTTCGGAACCGCTCCGGAAAGGCACCCGAGATTCGCGCCGATCCCAATGACCTCGACGGCAGGGAGCCGTAGCACCTCTTCGTAGAACGGAATGAGACTGCCGGGGAGAATGCCTTCTCTCAGATCACCGAGTTCGATCATGACCACGATGGAGTGTCGCTTTCCCTGCGCCTGCGCCTCTTCGTTGAGGCGCCGGATAATCTGGATCTCCGTGTTCAGACTGACTTCAGAGTGCCGAACGATATCCGCAACGTTCGACAGCATCGGTGGACGCAGATACCAACCTTCAAACTCGCCCAAACCGTCCCGAATCGTCGAAAGGTTCTCCAGACGTGAGTCCGCCAGGGACCTCGCCCCCAAACAGTTCAAGGACCGGATGACATCCATCTGTGCACAGAGCGCTTTGGTTACCAGCGTCCAGCGCGCGCCGTGGCGCTTCATCCAACCATCCACGGTACTGAGGTTGTGTTGCAGCGCGGCAAGATCAATGACGAGGCGGTTCATCGGGCGAGTCTCATTTCCAGATACTTGTTGGTGAAACCCAGGCGCTCGTAGAGGCGTTTGGCCGGGTTGTCATGTTCGACGTGAAGCTTGACGTCGCCTTTGCAGTGACCGATCGCCCAACGGCAAATCTCGCCACCCAGGCCCTTGCCTCGCATGCCGGGGACCGTTGCGACAAAGAGCAGAAGGTTGGAGGGCACGTAGCCGCCCATGCCGGTATCGAGCATGAGAAGTCCTCCGACGATGTCCTTCCCCTCGGTAGCCAGGGTCAGAAACCCGCCGGTTTCCCCGGTCTTTCCGTCCCCGAGCGCATACTCGAGAGCCCGGCCCACATCCGTTTCCGTATCGTGGTACGGCTTCATCGACTCGTGAAAGAACTTCACGAGGTCGTCCTTACCAACGCCTTCGGGAAGATCACCGAACGTAGGAACAATTCGAAGGGTCGTTCCCTCGGGACCTGCCTTCTTTCTTGGCTGAACCTTCTCGGCTGTATCCGTGCTCATCGTGTCCATCACTTGATTTCCTCCTTCGCTGCAAGACTTGCCCCGCCCCGGCGCCAAAGCGGGCGCACTCCAATCCAGGTCGGCGTTGGGGACGGGAGGCGAGCCGTCCAGCAACCGGGGCGAGAATTCCTACTCTTGGCTACGACCTGTAGTCGGCATTGATCGCCACGTATTCCTTCGTCAGGTCCGATGTGATCATCTCTGCCTGTCGGTTGCCCCGTCCCAGAGACAAGGTGACCCGCACCGAACTCGAACGGAACTCCTCGTCGAGCTTTTCCGTGTCGGCCGGGACGCAGGTCCCATCGGCAAAGATCGTTTCTCCGCCGATTCTCAGTGAGACGGAATCGGCAGACAGGGGAACGCCCGCATTGCCCGCGGCGGAAAGGATTCGTCCCCAGTTCGCATCGCCGCCGGCCAAGGCAGTCTTGACCAGGTTGGAACAGGCCACCGCCGACGCCACACGTTGTGCTTCTTCTTCTGTCTTCGCTCCCTCGACCGAAACGACCATCAGGCGTTGACTCCCCTCGCCATCCCGAACGATCTGCGTCGCCAGGTTTCGACAAACCGTGCGGACGGCTGCCTCGACTCTTTCCAAGATGGGGTCGTCGCCAAGTACGGTCGCCCGGTTCTTCATCCCGCCGGCGAGGAGAAGAACGGTGTCGTTCGTGCTGGTGTCCCCGTCTACGGAGATGGCGTTGAACGAGCGCTGCACACTTCGGGAAAGGATGCCCTGCAGCGCCTCCTGCT
>JAUIHP010000007.1 GCA_030431975.1 bacterium
ACCCGTTCTCCTCGGCCATCTTGACGAGCGGGACTATCGGATCCACGATCATCTGGGAAGGGACAGACGGAAAAAGTGTCACCCATGTCCCTAGTTCAAAGTGTCACCTATGTCCCCGTTCGTTCAGGCTTGGCCTCGCTCAGCCGCTCCGCAGCCTTCCCCAGATGCTCGTCGACGGCGACAGCTTCCCGCCGGGCCTCGACGGCGGCGGCAACCTGGCGTCCTTCCTCTTCGGTCAGAACTCCGGCGGCCACGGCCGCAGGTACGAGGTCTCCTCCGGGCGCGACCTTCACATCCCCGGCGCGTAGGGCGAGCTTCAGTTTCCGCTCGGCGTCGCGCGCGGCGACGACCTTCTCCAAAGCATCGATCAGTCTGCCGAGCCCGATCTCTTCCCGGTCGGGCTCATAGATCCCGGCGCTCAAGCTGTGATGGGCTTTGCGTCCGCCGAGGATACCGTGTGCGAGCTTCATCGACAGGCGGTCGCTCGGAGACTTCGCGTTCCGGGATCCGATCGGGAAGATGGCGGCGCGCAGAAACTGCCGGGCGCCCCAGCTGGGTAGATTGGCGATGGCTCCGCGCAGAGCGGACTCGATCTCGGCGACCGACTGTTCCATGCACCAACGCGCGTAGGGGAGGTGCTCCTTGCGCTCTCCGTCGTCGGCATACTGCTTCGCCGTGCAGGATCCTATGTACATCCACGAAAGTGCGTCGGCAAGTCGACCGGTCAGAGATTCTTTCCGCTTCAAGGCGGATCCGAGGGTTCCCATGGCCACGTCCGACACCAGCGCGAAGGCTGCGGAGTAACGGGTCAACTGACCGACATGGTCCTCGAGGTCTTTGGGTCCGGCCCCGGTGCCGGATCCGTTCGTCCAACCGAGAACGACCGACCTCACAATGTTCTGCATGACGAAACCGACGTGTCCCCAAAAGTGACGGTCGAAGGCGACAACATCCTTCTCCGCCGCTGCGCGCACCTCGTGCTGTGCGTGTGGGTGGCAGCGCAAGGCTCCCTGTCCGAAGATGATCATCGTCCGCGTCAGGATGTTCGCGCCTTCGACGGTGATTCCGATGGGCAGCGACGTGTACAACCTGGCGATGATGTTCCGGGGCCCGAGAGAGATCCCGGCGCCGCCGACGATGTCCATGGAGTCGGTGACAACCTGGCGCATGGCCTCCGTTGTGTAGCACTTGGCGATCGCAGAGATGACCGAGGGCTTCTCGCCGAGGTCGACGGATCCGGCGGTGACTCTGCGGACGGCATCAACGTAGTAGGTCGTCCCGCTGATTCGGGCCAACACCTCGCCGACACCTTCGAAGCGACCGATGGGAAGCTTGAACTGCTCCCGCACGCTGGCGTAGGCACTGACGGCACGGGTGCAGAGCTTGGATGCGCCGGCGGAGAGGCTGGGCAACGACACTCCGCGTCCGGCGGACAGGCTCTGCATCAGCATCATCCAACCTTTGCCGGCGTTCTTCTGTCCTCCGATGATGAAGTCGATGGGAACGAAGACATCGTGTCCGCGGGTGGGTCCGTTCATGAACGGGACGCCGAGCGGATCGTGTCGTGCTCCGGTTTCGATTCCGGGCAGGTCGGTCGGGATCAGAGCGCAGGTGATTCCGAGTTCCGTTGAGCCTGCGCCGAGCAGCCCATCTGGATCTTTGAGCTGGAAGGCGAGTCCCAACAGAGTCGCGACGGGGGCGAGCGTGATGTAGCGCTTGTCCCAGTTCAGTCGGATTCCCAGGACTTCGCGGCCTTCCCAAATGTCCTTACACACCACGCCGTAGCTGGTCATGGAACCGGCGTCGCTTCCGGCGCTGGGTTCGGTCAACGCGAAACAGGGAATCTCTTCGCCGTTGGCCAACCGCGGAAGGTAGTGCTTCTTCTGCGCGTCGGTTCCGTAGTGCAACAACAGCTCGGCGGGACCGAGTGAGTTGGGAACCATCACCGTCACGGCGAGCGCGGTACTGCGACTGGAGAGCTTGGCGACGACGGCGGAGTGCGCCTGCGCAGAAAAGCCGAGTCCGCCGTACTCCTCGGGGATGATCATCCCGAAGAAGCCGTGGTCTTTGGCGGCCTGCCACACCTCTGCGGGCAGGTCTTCGGTTTCCGTGGCGGTGTAGTCGTCGATCAGTGCGCAGAGTTCATTGACGGGTCCGTCGAGGAAGGTCTGCTCGCTCTCACTGAGCTCGGGGATCTTCGTCTCGAACCACTGATCCCAGTCGGGTCCGCCGGAGAAGAGTTCGGCGTCCCACCAGACGGTCCCGGCGTCCAACGCGATCTGCTCGGTCTCGCTCATCCGAGGGAGGATCTTCGACACGGCAGCCATCACCGGAGGAGTCACTGTCCGGGCTCGCACTGCGGGGATGCCGAGGAAGAGGACACACACTACATAAAAGATGGCTCCGGCCGTCCAAATCGGACCGGTTCCGAAGAACCAGGCGCAGAGGGGCAGGGTCAGCAGCCCGAAAAGGATCCATCCCTCCCGTGTCTTTCCCTGGTAGGCGAGGACGAGCGACAAGAGGGTCGCAATGGCAACGATCAGAAGGAGGCCAGCCATAAGTCGCCTGCTTTCTTCAGTTTACACCGAACGATGACCTGCTCCCGATCGCCTTCTCCGGCGACGATCGGGGCGATTGACCGCAGGAACCGCATGTCCCACACCACCCTAGAAATGTCGGACGAAAACAGGGGTTCCCTTCGGTCTCAGAATGAATGAATATTCATTCATCCGCAGGTTAGCACTTGGGCTGTCGGCGGCAAAGGAAGAACGAGCCATCAGAGCGGCAGGAACTCGAGATTTGGAACTGAAAAGCGACGCGCCGAGGAACACTCGCGACAAAGCGCAGCTCATCCTGGACGCCGCGGCCCGAGTCTTCGGCCGGAACGGTTATCACGGAAGCACGGTCGCCGATATCGCCCGGGAAGCGGGGGTCGCGGCTGGAACGATCTATCTCTACTTCGAGCGCAAAGAGCAGACGCTGGGTGCACTCTTCCGTCGCCTGTTGGAACCTTACCTGGAAGCCAGCCGTCACGAGCTCGGCCAAATGGAATCTTCGTCCGACAAGCTGCGCCGCCTCGTCGAACTCCACTTCGGTTTCTTCGAACGCGATGCCGACCTGGCTCGCGTCTTCCAACTTCACCTGCGCGAAGTCACGCCTGCGATTCGGGACGAGATTCGTCCTGCCCTACGCCTCTACATGCAGGTGATCGAAGGTCTGGTCGAAAGTGGTCTTGAGCGTGGAGAGTTCCGCCGGGGCACGGACATCCGCGCTGCCCGTCATGTCATCTTCGGAACCCTCGACGCGGCCGTCACGGCCTGGGTCCTCTCCCGACACGACTACTCCCTCTCCGACTCCGCCGAAAGCATCGCCGACCTCCTGGTCCGCGCCCTACAAGACCCGCAAACCGGCGTCCCTACAGCCCCGTAGTCAAACGGACGTCCCAACCATCTTGCCCAAAGTGTGGCCCAAGGCGACGGCTCCGATTCCCACCACCAATTGCAGGGCGACGTACACCCATGGGAGCACCGCCGAACCGCCGCGGATCATGGCGTGCGTCTCGAGACCGAACGAAGAAAATGTCGTGAACCCGCCGAGCAGTCCGGCGAAGATGAAGGCCCGCGCTTCCATAGTCGGAATCCATCGGCCTTCGGCGAATGCGGCGAGCAGCCCGATGACGAAACAACCGACGATATTGGCGATCAGCGTTCCAAGCGGTAGAACGGAGTCGGGAAAGCTTCGGCTCATCGCCACGGTCAGGCCGTAGCGCATCACCGCGCCGACCGACCCGCCGAGGGCGACGAAGAGCACGAGCTTCATGCGATGTTTCTGACCTCCTGTCGGGCCCAGTTCTTGGCCGTGGTCACGGTCTTCCCGACCTGGGGATAGGAAAGCAGATTGAGGACCAAGGCAAGTCCGCAAAGTGGGACGGCCTGCACGGGGTCTTTCGACAGGAATGCATAGACCACGCCGAGCACGGAGATGGCGTCGTTCAGAGCGAAAACGATCAGGTGTCCGACGAAAGAGCGACGCGCGACCTGATCGACGCGCAGGGCCAGATGCTCCAGTTGCGGGTGCGGGTGGGACGCATCGGGCGCGTGCACCTGGACCGCGGATTTCTCCCACTCCTGCTGCACGTATCCATCGGAATCCATGCGTCGATGAATGAAGACGGACATCACAGTGATGGCAACCGCCACGGCCCAAATGAGGAAGCCGAGGTTCCCCGAAGACTGCATCGACTCGAGTGGATCCGCGGGCTCGGCAAGCGTAGCCACCATGCCGTGAAAGACGATGGACACACAGATGGCGATCCAGATCAGCTGGGATGCGTGGGGCAGTGCTTCGGCGGCGCTGCGTGGACGTTGGGAAGGCACGTCGATCCCTCCTCCGTCAGAATGGGGAGTCTAGGCTTGGGTTCTCTGGGCCGCCTCCTTCCGAATCGTTTTCCACTCCTCGGCAAGAAGAGCCCAGCGCTCATGGTCTCTCCATCGACCTCCAATCTTGAGATATCGAGGAGAGAAGCCTTCAAGCCGGAACCCCAAGCGCTGCACCAGTCGGCGCGACGCTTCGTTCCCGGGTTGGATGTTGGCTTCGACCCGATGCAGACCGATTTCTGAGAAACCATGGTCGAGGGCCAGCCAGAGAGCTTCCTTCATCAGGCCCTGCCCGGCGTGGGCTGAGGCGCAGTGGTAGCCGAGGAAGGCGTTCCAAAAGCCGCCTCTGACGATCTCCGAGAGATTGGCGGCCCCGACCAGGGAGTCATCCTCGACCCGCCGGATCAGTCGGGGAGCTTGCCGCGGATTCCGAGCGCGGGCGGTGTAGGCCCGCGCACCGTCCAGGTCCTTGGGGCCGTAGTTCCACGGCTGGTGAAAGGCGCGGTTGGCCTCGCAGTAGGCAAGATATTCCGCGGCGTCGCGGGCCTCGGGTGGGTGCAGGTAGACCCGGAAATCACGCCTCCCAACCCGGTCTCGTCGAGCTCTTGTCATCCGCAGTCCTCCCGACGCGAAAGAGTCATCGTCCCGGCGCGGGACACTAGCAGCCGGCGTGCCCTCCCTGGCGGAGAATCTGGACGGCTCCTGGAGTTGGTTGACGCATCTCGCCGCCTATGGTTAGCTCTTTCTGTCGTCGGCGCACGAAAGGGTGAGCGGGCGACGCTTCCGACCCGATGTTTTCAGAGAGGGCGGGTCGAAGGGGGCGCGAGGTGTTTTCCGCGCTCCAACCACGTTGCGCCGTTACGACCAGCACGACACCACTTCGTCCATTACGCAAGGGTGACGGGGCAGCGATCAGCTCATAAGGAACCGAGTTGTCGAAGACGGCCAGGGATGGGCCGAATGCGCGTACCTGCGTCGCTCGTCGCCTGATACTAGCTGGCTGTTTCGACGAAAACTCGATTAGGTTGAACCGCCGAACTTGAACCGATCCGATTATCGATCCGAGACGTCTTTGGCGTCTCGTCCACCCGTCGATGCCTGCATCGACAATCGCCCTACGTGTAGGGGGGAATCGCACTTTCATGCGTAGAGCCGAACTCGAAGCGATGACCAAGAAGGACCTCTTGGATCTGGCCCGGGACAAGGACATCTCCGGACGCAGCCGGATGGACAAGGACGAACTCGTCGAGGCGCTGGGGCCGAAGCGCCGTGCCCGAAAACCGGCCGCGTCGAGCGAGGGACAAGGTGCGACAGGCGGTCAAGGTACCGCGCGGGGACGAGCTTCGACAGGCGGGCGGGCTTCCACACGGGGACAAGGTTCGGCGAACGGACAGGCGTCATCACGTGCGCAGGGTTCGGCAAACGGGCGGCCGTCATCACGTGCGCAAGGTTCGGGAAACGAACAGGAGTCGTCACGCGGCGCTGCGGCGACGGCAGCCGCGGCGGATGCGGTGAAATCAGCCCCGTCCTCCGACCGTGGAGTATCCGTCTCTGACCGCGACCTATCCGCCGATGGCGCCTCGGACGCCAGAACTTCGGACGCCCGAACTTCGGAAGGACAATCCCGCCACTCAAACGATCGCGGAGAGCGTGGGGATCGAAACGGCCGAGACCGCGGAAGCCGACGCGGGCGGCGCCGGGGACGTCGGGACGACGCCTCTGTCGAGGTCGATCCCTGGAATCGCGTCGACGCCGAGGACCCGAACTATGGTCGGTTCCTGGCTCCCCAAAAGAACAACGGTCGCCGCGGACCCCAACGGGGGAACGGCCCACAGCGGAACGGCCAGGCAAGGAACGGTCAGCAGCGCAACGGACAACAGACCGCTCGCGGTGAATCTTTGGCGGACCGGTCCGAGAGGGGACGGGGGCGCGCCCTCGACAGATCCCAGAACGCCCGCGATTCCGTGCGGCGATCCGGTGAAGCTCGCGGCGGCGTTGCCTACACCCCGGTCCACAACCGTTCCGAGTCCAGGAACGAGGACGAGGGTCGCAACGGGCGTTCCCGTCGCCGTCGTCGCGACGATCGTGGGAAACGCCGAAACCGGGATACGCGGGCTCAGGACAATGGAACGCGCGATCGGAACCCACGGCCGAGTGGCCCTTCCAACGAGACCTCCGTTCCGCGCGTCTGGAAAGAGGACACGGATCGCCGGCAGGGCCACCATCGCCTTCGCCAGGAAAAGCGGGGGCCGGAAACCGACCGAAGGGGTCGTCAGGGGGATCCTCGCAACGCGGGTGCCGAGTCCGGACCGGGAGCGACTCCGCGGGAACTGGACGCGCTCGGCGTCATCGGACCGGTGGATCCGAGTGAGATCGCAAAGGAACTCGAAGCGATCGATTCCGCGGGTCGGTCGGATCGAAACACCAACCGTTGCCGCATCATGGCCCGGGATCCCTACTGGATTCATGCCTACTGGGAGCTGTACGAAGACCGCGTGGCCGAGGCCCGTTCGGAGCTGGGAATCCAGAGCGACGGCCGTTGGGTGCTGCGGGTGCACAGCCTGCCTTCGCAGAGCCGCTCCGGTCGCGGAGGCCAACAGCCGCCGGGCTTCTTCGACATCGATGTCGACGCCTCACAGAACAACGCCTACGTCCACGTCGGCATCGCCGAGCGTGACTACCGCGTCGACTTGGGAGTCGTTTCGGCCCAGGGATTGTTCTTCCCCCTCGCCTCCAGCAACCGCGTAACGACACCGCCGGATGACGGTGGTCAACCGGTGGGCGACAAGGAATCGTTCTACGAGAAGTCCGGTGGAGCGCCGACCGCGCGAATCGACAACCCGGATCCGACTCCGATGCATCGCGACATGGATGCACCGAAGCAGCGGGTTCGCGCTCGCGGGCGAGGCCGCCGGTCTGGAAACGATGACCCGGTGGCGCAAGCCGCGTCGACGTCGGGAAGCGGCGGGGTTTCCGTTCTTTCGAGTCCGGTCCTCGAGCCGGAACCGGGACTGCGCGCGACCTCGCCGACGCACTGGGCAGACGGCCCGAAGTTGGTTTCGGCGCCGGGACCGACGCTTTCGTTGGGAACATCTGAGGGAGAGTTCGATCTGGTCGTCCAGACGGAACTCATCGTTTCAGGGGCCACGGATCCGAACGCCCAGGTGACCATACAGGGAATCCCTGTGGAGCTTCGGGAGGACGGATCGTTTACGGTTCGCTTCGAGCTCAACGAGGGGGGCCAAACGGTTCCTGTGGTTGCCGTTTCTGAGGACGAATCGGTCCGCAAGACGATCACGCCCAAGGTCACGATCAAGACGACGATGAAGACCGAGGACATAGCGGACGATTGACCTTGTAGTAGGCTCGGAGAGCGTCCCCAGCTGCCGAGTTTGTCGATCGTCAAGTCTCACAACTGTCAGGGAGGACGGGAGTGAAAGGTTATCTCCTCATCGTCCTTCATGCGCACCTTCCCTTCGTGCGCCATCCTGATCACGACCGGTGGTTGGAAGAAGACTGGCTATTCGAAGCGATCATCGAGACCTACATCCCGCTCCTGCGTTCCTTCGAGAACCTGGAGCGCGCAGGGGTACCGTTCAGGGTCACCCTCTCCATGTCTCCGACTCTGACGGCGATGCTCGAAGACGAGGTTCTGCAGCAGCGATTCCTTCGTCATCTCGATCGCCTCATCGAGTTCTCCCGAAAAGAGATCAAACGCACCCGCTGGATGCCGGAGTATCTGCCCCTGGCCGAGCGCTACTACAAGCTCTACATCGAGACGCGCCGATTCTTCCGGGATCGATTGGGTTGCCGATTGGTGCCCGCTTTCGCCCGTCACGAAGAGGCGGGGTCTCTGGAAATCATGACCTGCGGCGCGACCCATGGCTTTCTCCCTCTGATGTTGGGAGACCGTTCCCTTTGGCGCGGTCAAATTCACACGGCGGTGCGGGACCACGAACGCGTCTTCGGTCGCAAGCCGAAGGGAATGTGGCTGCCCGAGTGCGGCTACACGGAAGGGGTCGATGAGATTCTGGCTGAGGCCGGGATCGAGTACGTCTACCTAGATACGCACGCCATTCTCCACGCGCAGCCGACTCCTCCCTACGGCGTCTACACTCCGGTTCGAATGCCCTCGGGTCCTTGCGCGTTTGGACGGGATCAGCAGTCGTCGACGCAGGTTTGGGCTGCGGAAGTCGGCTACCCGGGCGACCCGGTCTATCGCGAGTTCTACCGGGACGTTGGTTATGACCTCGACTACGAGTATGTGAAGCCGTACCTGCACGACGACGGTCATCGCACCAATCTCGGCGTCAAGTACTACCGGGTGACGGGCGATGGCGATGAGAAGAAGCCGTACGACTTTGCCAACGCCAAGGAAAAGGCGGCGCGCCACGCCGAGGATTTCCTGAAGCGGCGCGCGAAACAGATCCAAACGCTCGCTCCGGACATGGACCGTCCTCCGGTCATTGTCGCGCCGTACGATGCGGAGCTCTTCGGACACTGGTGGTTCGAAGGCCCGCAGTTCCTCGAGTTCCTGTTCATGAAGGCTCACTTCGATCAGGGTGATGTCGAGTTGACTACCGGCAGCGACTACCTGGCCAAAAGTCCGGAGCCTCCGTCAGCCGCGCCGTCCCTCAGCTCATGGGGACACAACGGGTACTGTGAATACTGGTTGGATCCCAGCAACGACTGGATGTATCCGCAACTTCACCGCGCCGGAGATGAGCTGATCGCAATTGCGGAAGCTGCGGACAGCCCCGCTACGGAACGTTCAGCTGCGGAGAGTGCAGCTACGGACAGCCCGACTACCGAGAGTTCAACCATAGAGGGCGCTGACGGAGACGGATCGGGGAATCGTTTCACCATTGTCACGCCGGAACTACGGGAGCGAATCGTTCGGCAGCTGGCTCGCGAGTTCCTGCTCGCTCAGGGGTCGGACTGGGCCTTCATTCTCAAGACAGGGACGATGACCGAGTACGCCAAATGGCGTTTCGAAGATCACCTGGAAAACTTCGGAGAGCTTCGCGACAGTTTCTGGACGGGACGTGTCGACCTTTCCCGGTTGGAGTATCTGGAAGGCAAACACAACATCTTCCCCGACATCGACGTTTCGGTCTGGAGACGGGACTGGCCGTCCCGGGCCGTCGAAGCCGCTCAGTCCCTGGCGCGCCCGCAAAACGAGGCGAGCACGTCTCCCTCCGCATCTTCTCCCTCTTCGTAGGCGACACACTCCAGATCGGCAAGAGCGTCCTTGAGTTCTCCCGGTTTCAACAGAAAGCGCGGGTTCTTCGGCCGTCCACGCTTCTCGCGTTGCGCTTCGAGGAAGGTCTGGTAGATCAGCCAACCTCCGGGCTGCACGGACTTCGCGATCTGGGGCAACAGGTCCCGATCGAGAAAGCGAAAACAGGTCACGACGGAATAGGTTGACGGCGGAAGCCAGCGACGGATGACTGCCGCCTGACGCAGATCGGCTTGATGGAATCTTGGGAAACCGGACCGGCTCTCGGATGGACGGGTTCGCTGTTCCAGCGCGCGAAGTCGGCGGGCTTTCTCCAGCGCTTCTGGGAGGATGTCGACCCCGAAGACTCTTCGCGCTGCGCGACGAGCGAGAAAGATGGTGTTCCTTCCGGTCCCGCAAGCGAGATCCAGGAAGTTCCCGGAATGCGGAAGCTCGGGCTCCCACTCGGCGAGAAACGGAGCCGGTTCCCATGCCGGTCGCCTTGCCGGTCCGGTCTCGTGACACAGGGCTTCCAATACACGCCGGTCTGTCCCGGACGACTTCCTCGGGATGTGCCAGTAGAAGACGGGGCCGGAGCGTTTGCTCGCGAGTTGAGCGGCGGTATCGATCAGGGGCTCCAATTGAGTTCCGCAAAGGAGCAACGGACGGGACACCGGAGGCAGGAGGTGTGAACCCTCAGACAGGGCGGTCAACGGGAGGGAAGCAGCGCCGGGAAGGTGTCCGCGAAGGAACGAGGGGACCGTTCGAAGGTCAAGAACGGTCAGTTCGAATGATGCGGAACGGTCGGTTGAAGTGGCAGGCGAGCCGGGGTCAGCTGCGTTGATTCGATCCGGGCCCGAGAGCCCGATTGTCGCGCCGGGAGTCGCCGGATCAACTGGGGCAGATGTACCTGTTCGCTCGGTCCGAAACACATCGGGGCCCGCCTTCAACTCGGGGCGAGAGGTGAAGACTTCAAGGGGGCGACCGGAAGACTCCCCGTTTCTGAACGGAAGGCAGATTGGATCCGAGTCAGTTGCCGCGACCGTAACGGATTGCCTACCAACGAATAACTTCACCACTCAGGGCCATCCCCTCCCTGGCCGATACTCAGGTAGCCGCGTTGGCGTATCGGCACGGATTCGGACCCTTCCCCCTGCTTTGGGGTACGGGGCGTGGTAGAATCGATCCAGCACTCAACGCCGAAGGGACAATATGACGGCCTCTGTCCTTCAGGTTCATCCGTTTCTCGATCCCCACCTGTCCGAGAATCGTCCGGACATCGTTCGCTATCTCTACAGCCAATACCTCAGCGTCCAGCAGGGTGGCGAAGCCTACAACGAGTTTCTCAATCGCCTTCTCCATCCGGTTGGGGATGAGCGTCTGCTCGAGGCCAATCTGGCCACCTCTGCCTACTACATGAACGAGGCCATGCACTACGTGCACAGTCTCCTCGACATGATCGACCCGGAGGCGCGAGCGCCGGTAACCCCGCGGGATGAGGTCGTGGCCTGTTCCGATGCCGGCGAACTGCTCCACATGATCTTCAATGCCTCCGATCCGCGGACCGTGTTCGAGGCGCGCCGGAAGCTTTATCTGACCAAGCTCTTCTTCGATGTCGACTACTCGTGGGAAGTGCAGCGCGGCCCCCAACACAAAGAGTTCTACGAATCCATCCTCCGCGACGAGATCTTCCGTCACGTCAACGAGCACCGCACGGTCGAGATGTGTTACGCGCTCGGACCGGACGGACGCGTCATCGACTACGGGGAGGGCGAGCCGGGGCCGGGCCAGGAGTGTTGGACCTTCGATGTCCAGCAGGTCGAGATGCTTCGCGAAGGCCGGCCCATTCGGTTGAACATCTACTACTACGTCTGCCGCTTCAAACGCGAAGTTCGACCGTATCAGTACCGAAGCGGTCAGGATCGTTACCAGTTCGGCCTTTCCGAGATGTTCCCCGGCATGCAGAAGCGACGGGGCGCTTCCATCGTCAGCAAGATGATTCGTAAGGGAGAGGCCGATCCTCGCGCGATCCAGGATCTCATCGGCGCCATGTTCATCGTCGAGAACCAGAGTGAGCTCGAAGACCTCAAAGAGATTCTCTTCGACCGGTTCGGAGGATACTTCCGGGTCAAGAACGTGGTCGACACAGCGACCAACCCGCACGATCACGAGCGCCTCAATCCCCATGCGAGCACGGACTACCGGGTCTACAAGGCCGAGATGGACGTGCTTTACAATCCGCCGAACGATCCGCAGCCGATGCCGTACTTCTTCACCGTCGAGGTGCAGCTCTACACGCTCGAGAACTATCTGCGAACGCTTCACAGCTCGAGCTATGCGAATCATCAGTCCTTGAAGCGCCGGCAGTTTCTCGACGGTTTGGTTCCCTACCTGTTCCCGTCGGCGATCTACGGCGAGGATGTCGTGCGCCGTCTCGTCGAGTCATCGGATCCGGTTCATGATCGTTCGACCATCGCGACGGCGAAGGCCCGTGGAACTCTGGCCGGACCGGCCATGATGGGTGCCCCGGTCAAGCCAGGGGCGGGATGGGTCAAGTGAACGACCCGGTGCCCTTCGATCTCACCCCGCGTGAGCCGTTTTCCAGTGACGAACTTCGATTCCTCGGAGACCCGCGCCCGTTCCAGGTGCGGGACAAGGTCATGGAGAACCTGCAACACGCGTTCGATCGATTGCGGAACCGCTTGAGCGGCCATCTTCAGGTCGGGCACTACCTGGCGCCGACCGGTGTGGACTTCTCCCAGGGAAAGATGGGGAAGGGTGAGCATCTCGACGGCTTGCCCTACTCTTTCGTCGACCTGCCGAGGTTCATTCAGGAAGACCAGTGTTTTACCTACCGTGCGTTGTTCTGGTGGGGGGACGGGGTTTCCTTTTCGCTGGTTCTGGGCGGACGTCATCTCGACGACTACCGGCGTCGCCTCCTCGAGAATCTGGAGATTCTCGACGCACTCGATGTCTACGTGGCGACGTCGGAGAATCCTTGGGAGTGGCAGCGCGGGCGAGGTCACACCCTGCGTGTCGAGCAGGGGACCGAGTCGAAGCTGGCCCGGCTCTTCCGGGCGCAGAGCTTCCTCAAGGTGTCGCGCTATCTCGAGTTCGATGATCCGGAGTTCGTTGAGAACCGCGTCGATGAAGCCGGGCTCTATACCTTCCGTGCGCTGGAACCGCTCGTTCTCGCTTGATTCGTCCACCGCGTCGATCCGGAGCCGCAAAGTCAGTGATCGGGCTACTTCGTCCCGGCGATGAAGGTGGCTCTTGGGTCGACCTGAACTCTCCGCTACATTCGACGAACTGTGAGCTGCCGCCTGGCCACCCAGTTGCAATCCAGTAGCAATTAAGTAGCAATTAAGTAGCAATCTAGTAGCAACGTATACTACGGCCCACCTTTCAATGGTGGTCGCCGTGGCGGGATGGAACCCCTTGAGTCTCCGCTTTGTCATCGGACCGGCAGGATCCGGAAAGACCCACCACTGCCTCGCGCGTCTTCGTGAGCGGGAGCGTTCCGGCCGCGCCGGCATCTATCTCGTGCCGGAGCAGTTCACCTACTCGGCGGATCGCGAACTCCTCGCTGCAGACGACATGTTGGGATTGCGGCACGTGCGTGTCTTCTCCTTTACGCGTTTGGTTTGGTGGCTGCAGGAGCGGGCCGGCGTCACTCCGCCGGAGTCGATCGATCCGGCGGTTCGTCCGATGTACCTGCGAGCTGTGCTCGAGCAGATGGGGCCGGAGAGTCTTGGGCCGTTGGCTTCACTGCGACGTCGACAAGGCATGTTGGGGCAACTGGGTCGGTTTGTCGGAGAAGTCCGCAACCACGGGACGGTCGAGTTTCTGACTCGGATCCAGGAACTGTCGGCCGATCGCGAGATTCCCGGGGCCGTTCGCGACAAACTGTCCGTGCTCGGTCGGGTCGTGGGCGAGTACTCGCGACTCTTGAAGGACCGGGGCCGGATGGATCCGGAAGAGCACCTGTTTGGAGCGGCTCCGCTCCTGGAACGCGAGTCGGGTTTCCTCGCCGGATGTGCGGTCTACGTTGACGGTTTCCTTTCCTGGACTGCACGGGAGCGGGAGATCCTTCTGGGCTTGGCTCGTCACGCGGAAAGTGTCGAGATTGCGTTCTGTTGCGACGACCCGAAGGCAAACGGGAATGCGAACGCGAATGCGAACGCGAACGCGAATACGAACGCGAACGCGAATACGAACGCGAACGCGAACGCGAACGCGAATGCGAATGCGAACGTGGACGTGAACGTGAACGCGGGGTCGGATGCGGAGTCGGCTCGGCTTCCGTTCCGACCGGTTCACAGAAGTCTGAAGACTCTCGAGACGGAGGTCCTTCGGGCGGGACTTCCGTTGCCGGATCGTATCGTGCTTCCCAACAGCAATCCCATCCGTTTCCAGACGGGCTCGCTGAGCTTTCTGGAACGGGGGATCTACGCATTCGGTGCACGGCCCAGAGGTGAGGTGCTCGAGAGTGCGGCGTCAAGCCATGCCTTGCCTGGGAATGCGACGCCAGGCAACCCAACCCCAGGCAACCCAATGCCAGGCATTGCCGGGACGGGAGGGGCGGCCCCTAGCGGTGTGACCCCAGCCAAGAGCGAATCGCCCGGTGTGACAGCGAACCTCAATGCAGGGTTGTCGGATCTTCCGCTCTTTTCACAGGCGGCGGAGGTCGCTGCTGCTCCTTCAAGCGTTTCGGGTTCTTCGCCGCGTGCAGCCGGATCGCAGCCGCCCGTGCCGATGCAGGAGTCTGCGGGCTCAGGCGGAACCACGTCCTCCGTTGCCAGCGAACGCGATGGTGCAATCACCCTGCGTGCCGCGCGCGATCCGGAACACGAAGTGCGCGCCTGGGCTCGAACGATCGACCGATGGATTCGTTTGGATCCGGACGGGTTCCGGCCAGAGGAAGTCGCCGTCGTTGTTCGCGACATCGCACCTTATCGGGACTCCGTTTCCCGAATCTTCCCGCAGTACGGGATTCCGTTCTTCCTCGATGAACGTCGGTCCGTCCTGGCTCACCCTCGCGTGCGGCTGCTCCTGGGGGCCCTCGATGTTCTGCAGTCGCGTTGGCGTCGCGACTCTGTAGTCTCGGTTCTTCGAAACCCGCTTCTGCGGATCGCGCTCTCGTCCATCGACCTTCTCGAAAACACGTCACTCGAATCGGGCCGCAACTTCGAACGTTGGTACGATGAGATGCCCTGGGAACCACTGGGACATCTTCAGCGCAGTCGCTTCACCGGCACTTCAGGCGAAGTTATCTTTGATCCGGAACTCTACGATCCGGAAGCCGACTTGTCGGACAGTTCGACGGTGGAGGAGGGGCCGGACGATGAGGATCTCCTGACCACTCGAACGACTCATGATCCGCAGGCGCCACACCCGGACGAGATTCGGCGAAAGTACCTGCTTCCTCTTCGTCAACTCGAAGTGTCGTGGGCGGAGGATGGTTGGACGGGAGGTGAGGTCGCTACGGGACTGGCGCGTCTCATGGATGAGTGGGCGGGTCGGCAGATGCCGTCGAACTCGGAATGGGATCGTCGGGTTGCGGTTGCATTGACCGACCTGTTGAGCGAGTTGGCTCATCTTTGGGCGGACATTCCGGTCGAAGCGGACGAGGTGTCGCGCGCACTGCGAGAAGGTCTACTTACCCTGCGGCTGGGGGTGACTCCGGTTCGCCCGGGGCAGGTTGTCGTTGCGGACATTCAGCGCTCCCGCCTTCACGGGATTCGCGGTCTCATCGTTGGCGGAGTCAACGAAGGACGTTTCCCTCGCACCATCGTCGAGGATGGCGTGCTTGGCGACGCCGATCGCGCGGCCCTGGATCGACTGGGTCTATCTCTGGGACCGTCTGCAACCGAGCGGCAGGAAGAGGAGGCATACCTCTTCTATATCGCACTGACGCGTGCTTCCGAGCGGATCGAGCTGACCTGGACGGGATCGGACGCCGACGGTAGTGAGTCGCAGCCCAGTGTTCTGCTCCGTGAGATCACGCGTCTGTTGCCGCAGACGGAAACCTGCATCGAGCCGTGGCGCGAAACCGAGTTGCCGTGGGACGAAGTTCAACGTGGTGCGGAGTTGAGCGCGGCGGTACTGGGTCGGCTGTCCTCATGGTTGAAGGGGCCCACCGAGGATGCGGAACTCATGGCGTTTTGGCGCGAGATGCGCACCACGTCGCATAAGACTATCCACCGATCGATGGAGCCGGCTGAAGATCTGTTCGTGCGTGGGGTTCGTGGACTCTTCTGGACTCCCGAGGACTTTCTTCCCGCGGAGCTGGCCGCGTTCGCGTTCCCCGATCCGATGGTCTCGAGCGTCTCTCGCCTTCAAGAGTTCGCTGTTTGCCCGTTTCAGAGTTTCGCCAAGAGTCTTCTCGAACTGAATCCACGTCCTGAGGCGCGCATCACTCCGCTCGAGACGGGAACGTTGGCTCATGATGTTCTGGATCGTTTCTTCTCGGATCCCGACGGATACGAAGCCGTGGTTGGAGCCGAGGTCGGAGCCGTGACTGGGGCGGGGGCCGGAGGCGTCGACATTGCGGCGATCGACCGGAAGCTGGGGAGCATCTTCGTAGACTTGGCGGACCTCCCGGAGTACCGGGCGTTTTCCATCGATAGGTCGAGTCGTTATCGCTGGGAGTCGACGCGGCGCTCTCTCGTCCGGTTCCTTCGCGTCGAGTTGGCCCGACTCGAAGCCTCTCCGTTCCGGGTGGACGGCACGGAAGTCTCGTTCGGCTTCCAGGGAGTGGCGCCGCTCGAGTTGCCGCTTGCGGATGGAGCGACGCTTCGCATTCGCGGAAGGATCGACCGTGTCGACATCCGCGAGAGCGACGGCACTCCGAAGGCGGTTGTCATCGACTACAAACGAAGCGGTCGGACGGGACTTCCGGGTCGGCTCGAGCGGGGGCTCGATCTTCAGCTAGGAACGTATCTTCTCTACGCAAGAAACCAGCTTGGATTCGATCCCGTGGCGGGACTCTACATTCCGGTGCTTCCGTCACCACCGCGTGACGAGAAGAGCAAGCCGGATACGAAGAACGAACTCGGACTAAAGGCCCACGGTCTCTTCCTCAAGGACGAGACAAAGAACATCGACGGCCACACGGAGCTGTTGGCGACGAGGAGCCCCGACCAACGCCTCGATGGGCCGGATGAGATGAACACTCTTCTCGATACGACGGCGCACTATCTGCAGACCTATGCGGAGAATCAGCGACGCGGCCGGATCAGTGCTCTGCCGCTTCAAAGCGAGCCGGCACGCCTACCGTGCGATCGTTGCGACTACCACGCCGTCTGCCGGTTTCCCAAGGACACCGGGCCGAGGCGGCGTCGGTCTGTGGAGGGAATGCAGGTGAGTTCGGGTGGTGAGACCGAGGGGGCGCGGACGTGAGCCTGAGTTCAAAGACAAGCCCGACCCCGGCATCGAGTCCAAGCCCGAGCCGGGTGTTCGAGTGGTCGGTTCCTCAGCGAGAGGCGATCGAGACCGAGGGGCAGGATGTCCTCGTCGCGGCGGGTGCGGGCGCGGGGAAGACAACCGTCCTGGTCGAACGAATACTCCGCAAACTTCGCGACGGGACGATCGGCTCTCTCGACGAACTCCTTGTTGTGACCTTCACCGAGAAGGCTGCGCGTCAGATGCGTACACGCATCTACGAAGCTTTGACCCAGGACGAGGAACTTCGCTTTCATCTGCCGGATCTTCCTCGTGCGCGGATCGCGACGATTCATGCGTACTGCGCGCGCCTCTTGCGTGAACACTTTCTTCTCGCGGACGTTGAGCCTGCCTTTCGTGTGCTCGATGAACACGGCAGCATGGAAGCGACGGAAGAGTCCCTGCAGGAGACCTTTCATCGTTGGTACGGAAAGACCGACGAAGCCGGACAGGAGTTCGAGCGTCTCATTGAGTTGGCCGGGTTCGACGAGAAGGGGGAGAGCCTTAAGCTAATCGTTCGTCGGCTCTATGAGTACGCGCGGACGACACCGGATTCTGACAGCTATCTGAGGGAACTGCTCGCGCAGGACGCGCCGGTGTCCGTTGACGACATCCCATGGTTCGAAGCCTTCGAGAGCCGCGTGGAGTGGGAGTGTCGTACCGGTACCCAACTCTATGAGGATGCGCTGGATCTTCTCGATGCGGCGGGGATGAAGGTTGGTCCACATCGCGCTGCAATGGACACGATCGAGCGATGCGGAGCGGTGCCCCGCGAGTTTCACCGGCGTCTGGCTTCCGAGGGATTGCTGAGTGATGGGCGCGTCTCCTGGACGCGTGCTCCCAACGGTTCGGGGAAGGTGCCCGGATTCAAGATCACGCATGACACGGCAAAGGCACACATCGGTCACGCTGTGCAGATGTCTTCCATCGCAGATGCCGTGCTGCTCTCCGAAGAGTCTCGTCGCCGTGGCTCCCTCGCCGTGCTCATCGAGTTGGTGCAGGACATGCGTCAGCGCTATGAGTCGTACAAGTCCCGACACGGGTTCCTGGACTTCTCAGATCTGGAAACGCGAACGGCCTATTTGCTTCGGCGGGCTCGAGAGACCGGTGTTTCCATCGTTCGGTTTCAGGAGGTACTCGTCGATGAGTACCAGGATGTGAACGGACTGCAGGCGGAGATTCTGAATGCGCTGGCTACCGGCGGCTGCCGCTTTCGAGTCGGTGACGTAAAACAGTCGATCTACGGGTTCCGTCTTGCCGACCCCACCATCTTCCTGCGAGAGATGGAAGATCCCCAGTCCAAAACCATCTTCATGAACGAGAACCACCGCAGTCGGCCGGAGATCCTCGGGTTCGTCAACGATGTGTTCTCGAAAGTCTTCGATCCGTCCACCATCGGCTCGGAGTACCAACAGCAGAAGTTGATTGCATCGAAGTCCGCCTCGGCTTCGGAAACTCCGGTCGAGATTCACTTCATCGACGGAGGCTCGAAGAAAGAGTGTCTGGCGTTGTCGGACCATTGGATGGATCCGACGGAGATCCAGCCTCGGTGGGTCGCGCAACGCGTGGCGGCGCTGGCTTCAGAGTCGGAGTTGCAGGATGAGGAGGGGCTGTGCGACTGGAGTCGGGTCGCCATTCTCCTCCGGAGTTCGACCCGGGCAGAAACGTACGCCCGGGAACTTCACCGTCTCGGCGTTCCGGCGCACTTCGCGTCAACACGGTCGTTGCTGGAGGAGGATGCGGTTCGCGACCTCTACTCCGCCCTGCGCGTCATCGACAATCCGCGGGACGACATTGCCCTTGCCGCGACTTTGCGTTCTCCGGCGTTCGGGTTCGGGGCGGCCGACCTGCTCGTCGTTCGGACTGCGTTTCCTGGAGCGAAGACCTTCCTGGATGCTTTGGTCGGCGTCGCGGTTGGAGAGGACGTCACGTCAGCCAAAGGCTGGGATGCCCTGACACCACCGCATCCTCCGAAGGGCCTGGTTGTGTCGGGGGATGTTCTTGTTGATGACGATGCAAACGGCATGGATCCCTTCGCCGCGTGGTCAGGGCCACCGCGGGAGGACTGGGAGTCTTGGGTCACGGCACCTCTACAGGAACGTGCCCGCGCCTTCTTGTCCGCGCTACGTCGATGGCGTCAGCAAGAGGGGTTCGATGAACTGCGACTTTTCATCATGCGTCTTTCGGACGAGCTGGGTCTCGTGCCGATGGCCTTCGGCGCGGGCGACGGCGCTCGACAACGGCGGTGCCTCAGTTACTTGTTTGATCTGGCCGCCGACTACGAGAGTGAGCGAGGACATTCTTTACGGGGTTTCCTGTCGAGGCTGCGAAGTCTGGACGATGCCGATGCTCTGCAATCGCCGGAGGATGAGAGCGCGGAGAAGGCCGTGCAGATTCTCACCGTCCACAAGTCGAAGGGACTGGAGTTTCCCGTCGTCGTAGTGCCCCAGATCGAATGGCGCCTGTCGACCAAGGATCGATTGGCCAGTCGCATCCGTATCGATCGCGACTGGGTCGGTGTCCGTTGGTTCGATCCCGAGTCTTACACGCGACGGGAGAGTCAGGCTCGGCAGCTTCTGGAGTGGCGTCAGGAAGCGAAGCTCCGGGAAGAGGAGGCGCGCGTTTTCTACGTGGCTCTAACGCGCGCCGAGGAACGGCTCATTCTCTTCGGTTCACTCAATCTGAGTGAGCGAAAGCACTTCACAGGTGAGGACGATGCGCCGCCGGCTCCGTCTTCGCGCATGTGGGTTCTGCGGCGTCGCAACGCAACGAGCGTGCAAGGCTGGCTCCTGGATTCGTTCGACTGGGAGCAGGCGCAGAGTGTGGAACACGACCTGGTTTCTACACTCGACTTGGAAGGTGAGGAGGGTCTCACCTACGGAGAGCTTGCGCTCTCGAACGGAGTCGAGCCCCGTTTGATCTCGGAGAAGATCGAACACGAGCCGCTGCCGACGAGCCGAGAGTTTGTCCTCGGCCGGGTCCGCATCACGGTCGTGGCGAAGGCGTGGCTTGGGACTCGATTCAAAGATGTGGCACGACCCCTGGAGGTCACCGCACCCGATGCGCGGGCTCGGCTCGAGGAGGAGGCTGGCGGACGACCCGGAGACCGAGCCGGAGACCGAGCCGGAGACCGAGCCGGAGACCGAGCTGGAGACCGAGCTGGAGACCGAGCTGGAGACCGGAACCACTCAGAGCTAGGGGAGTCGGTTGGCGATCGCAGCGGCACCGAGTCGCAGGCACGATCTGAAGACCTTGATGACGCGGAGGCGGGAGCACGAACCGAAAGTCGTAGCGATGCGGAGGCTACGGTCGATGAAGTGTTCGAACGTGTGGCCCGGAAGCGGGATGGGCTCCGTCTTGCCGACATTCCGTCCTTGCGTGGCAAGTACTGGGTCACCGAGTTCAAGTCGGTGGAAGACTTTCGCCGGCATCGCGAGCTCGAGGATGAAGGAACTCAGCTGTGGATCGAGCCGAGGGGAGAGTCGCTGACGTACGAGTCCAGGATGGACGAGTCAAGCACGGACGCGTCACCAACGAACGAGTCGACAACGACGGCGTCGAGCACAAAGACGTCGAGCACGGACGAGTCGGTCACTGACGAATCGACGACGGACGCGTCGATCACGAGAGGTGTGGAACCGCAGAGGGATCGCGGGGGGAGCCGCCGCGGGGTCATGTATCACTCGCTGTTGTCGCGCGTCGACTTCCGGCAACTTCGAGACAATGGAATGGACTCGCTCGTTCCATCCTTCCAGAACCAGGCGTGGTGGACTGAAGAGGATCGCGACTACGGTATCGAGACAGGAATCGACGCGTTCTTTCGGTCGGATCTCGGGCAACGTCTGGTGGAAGGATCGGTCCTTGAAAGAGAGGTCGCGTTCTCGTTGAAGTGGAGCCTTTCGGAGTTGGCCAATCACGTTCCCGAGTTGGCTGCGGAGCTACGTGCTGCCCAGTCTTCAGCCGAATCGGAATTGAGATCCACGGACGATCTTTGGGTTCTCCTGCAAGGCCGCCTCGACTGTGTCTTCAAGGACGGCGACCGATGGGTCGTCCTCGACTGGAAAACGGATCGGGTGACCGCGGAACAGGTCGACGCACGCGCTCGCATCTACGAGTCGCAAATGGCGCTTTACCGAGACGCTGTCGGCCGACTGTGGGGGCACCCGGTGATCTCCGTGCTCGCATTTCTCCAATCGGGAGAGGTCCGGACCCACGAAGACTTGTAGCCCGGGATCTACCGTGGGGCTGCCTCGGAGAGTCGTGAGTGGTTCGGTGCTGAGTCGGGAGTGACTCGGAACTGAGTCGGGGGTGACTCGGTGCTGAGTCCTGAGTGAGTCGGACTGAGTCGGAGCCGACCTGTGATTGCCCTCGACTATGGGTTGAAGACGGTCGCGACGCGTTCCCAAAAGCGAGCTGTGTCTTCGAGTACAAGGTCTTCCTGCCTCGTCGGTGCGTTGGGCTCGGCTTCATCGATCTCCGGTGACTTCAGCTCGGCGGCGGTTCGTGGCGCCGGTTCGCCCGTCACTCCCCGTACCGCATCCCGCGACAGACTCCACGCCTTGCTTCCAACACGGCCCGCGGCGCGGGCAATCCCGCTGACGACGGTCGTTCCCGCATCGGCAACGCTCCGCGCTGCGGTCTGTGGGCCCTGAACCGTCGAAGTCACGACAAGACGTCGTGTCGCTGACGCGATCCGCTTTGCTCCATCCGACACAACTTCCGACAGGAGCCGCGCAGCTTCGGCGGATGCGCTTCGGAACGCAGCCGGCCTCGATTCGACCGGCTCCACACCGCAGTACTTCCGGGCGAGAACCCCGATGCGCAGCGTCAGTAAAGCATTGGCAGAACCATCGAGGAGGCTGTTCACTAGTAGAGAAATGAGAGGCGCCGTTCCACTCACCGGGACGAAGCCCGAGAGAGCCGCAGACACCGGTGCACCGAGGACAGCAAGCACTTCACTGTCCTGAATCTCTCCGGCGAGGAATGCCGTTCCGCCGACGTTGGAGTAGATCGACCAAAGCTCCCGCGGGCCGGGACGCTGGTAGTAGATCTCCGCGATCTCGCGAATCATTCGCAGCTGTGTGGAGAGAACGATGCCGATGTCGAGGCGCCCGCTCTGCGACGCTCCCGTCGCGACGAAGACCGCGGCCGCATGTCGGCGAATGACCTGATCGGACACACGGTCGAGAACGCGGGCTGCGCCGTCCAGAGCGGACTCAAGCGGGGTCGTTTGGTCGGGTGACCCCTCCATCGAACGAGCGGCCAAAAGTGCATCCCGTTCTGGCCCGTCTTCCAAACGAGGATTCTCGAGCATCCGGTCCGCATAGTCGCGGAGGTAGCGGTTCCAACGATCCGTATCCGCACGGTCCGGTCGATGAAGCGGACGAGGAAGACGCATGATCTGAAGCATCGGCTGAAGAATGAGCAGAAAGAGGGCCACAAAGAGAACGCCTGCCACCAGCCAACCCAAAGCCGGATGAATCTCCGAAGCTTCCCGAAAGAGGAAGAGCGTGGAGCCGAGGACCCCAAGCAGGGCGAGAAGGCCAAGCCCGATACCTACGGGAATGAGTAACTTTTTGTAGAAGTCCATGGTCCCCCGACCTCAATTCTCGATCTCACCGTCGTTTGGGAGTGGCCTGACTCAGGTCATCTCCCCTTCTATTAGACCCCAACAAGGTCACTTCCGTCACAATCAATGCCTGTCGGGTCAGCTCGGCAAGGAGCCAGAACCCGTTGCTGATGCTGACGTCTCCGGTCCCCCACCGGCGTCAACCCGTCAACCGAACCGCGAGTAAGCCCGGCTCCCCAGACCCGAACCCGGACCCGAACCCGGACCCGGACCCGGACCAGGACCACGAAACAGAACTAGAGCCGGACGAGAGCAGGTCCCGGCGTGATCCATGAACTTGTTCCGAGGCGGACGGGACCTATGGCGGTGGTCGGGCGACGCAGAATCGCAGTACAGAATCACAATTCATGGGACTGCCTGGGTCGAATGACGGCGCAAAGAAATAACGAACATTTGTGTGTATTTGTCTTGACTTCTCCAATTTGTACAACTAAAGTCGATACTCACCCTGGTTTCAAAACTGATCCCGAAGAGGACTCCATGAGAGTCGACGCCACAGCCACAGCCACAGCCACAGCCACAGCCACAGCCACAGGAATGACCTCGACCTCGACCGTCGAACGGAAGAGACTTGCGGTTGCCCCTGATTGGCCGAATGTCTCTCTTGCGCGCTCTGCTCGTACGCGTGAACAGCGCATCGACGAGCGGCTCCGCGACACGGAGTCCCAACTCGCCCTGACCAAGGTGGCTCGAATCGAACTCGCGGGTCGCATCGGGCGCGAGGTCGACCCTTTGGACCTCGGATATTCCCGCGCTGCCGTCTTTTCGATAGAAGAGCTGGGAGTCAGCCACCGTTCTTTTCAGGACTTGGTCCGCATCGCAGGCGAGTTCCGGTCCCGGCCTCTGCTGCGTCGCGCCATGGAGGCGGGGATAGTTTGCGAATCCAGGATTCTTGCGATTCTCCCGGCCCTCAACGACGACAACGAGGTCGAATGGATCCGCCGTGCCTGTTCTCTCACGACGAAGGGCCTGAAAAAGCTCGTGCAGCAATACAAAGATCGTCAGGTTGCGGAGAAACCAGCAGCTTGTAGCGCATCTCGCCTCGATGCACGTTCGCCTCGGGAGATGACTCACGTGGTCGATGTCGAGTGCCCGACGCGGTTCCGTTGGATGTTCGACGCTTTCGGGGAAGACGTCGCGCGCCGAACCGGTCGTCCGGCGAGTTTCAGTCAGACCCTGGAGATTCTTCTGGCGGATTTCGAGATCTTGAGTGTTACCGATGCAGGCCTGGGTACGAACGCGCCTCCGGAATCCCAGCGGAGAGCAATGTCGGTCACTCGAATCACTGACGGCGAGGAACGCGTTCTCGGTAAGTCTCGTATCTCGGATCTGGAAGCGCTGCTGGGAGCTGAGGTCGCGAACAATGCCTATGCCGAATTCCTCGTTCCTGGGACCTCAACAGCGGAAGCTCCGGCCCCAGACTTAGCAGATACGGATGACGCGGGCACGGATGACGCAGGCATGGGTGACGCAGGTACGGATGACGCGGACAAGGATGACCCAGATATCCAAGTCGAGAACCCGGACACAGATGCGGACCCAAATTTGGAGTTCGAACCGAACATCCGGAGCCATGCGGAAGGCTTGATTCGAGATTTTCGTGCGCTCGAGTCCAGGTTACGGACTCTCCGCACTCACCAAGCGTCGCTGCTGCACGAAATCCGTTCCAACCGGGGATGGCACGGACTCGGCTTCAGCTGCTTTGGAGACTATGTCGAAGACCGTTTGGGCATCTCCGTCCGAACAGCCAATCAATGGATCCGCGCCTGGCAGATGCGCTCCCGCACTCTCCACGAAGCGCAGTCAACAGAGAAACTGAAAACGACTTCGTTTCTCGCGCTCAGTCGCATTGATCGGGCGGAGCCGGACGGTGAGTGCATGCGCCTTTGGCGGCAACGCGCAACAACGGTGACCGCCGCCGTTCTCGAACAGCAGGTCCGTTGGGCTCTGGCACACGATGACTTTCGGCGGCCGAAGACAACCGAGCCTGGCATTGAAAGCGACTCTCGCGCCGAAGCTTCGTTGCGTTTGGCTCCGCCGTCGGAAGAGGCCTGGCCGGCGATTGCCGCTCGGCTTCGTCAGACTCCGGAACTCATCTCATTACCCGCATTCCATGAGGCGGCCGCCGAATACGAAGCGGATCCAGCCGCTCCCGAACTGGCGACTGATCTCTTCGGGAAGATTTCTGCGCGCACCTGGGAAGAGATGATTCGAGTTCCGGATCCAACGGAGCAGTGTTCGACGATTATCCGCTTCAGCGCTGACTTGGACATGTTGTGCGCTCTCCAACGTACCTTTGCAGGCCTCCGCGTCGCCTACGGAGAGGACAAACCGGATTGGTGGTGTCTCGAAGTCATGGTTCTTCATGTCCGCAACAGCTGGGCGGCCGGTGACCGGGACTTTCGCCGCCGTACTTCCGAGTTCGAAATCCTCGCTCGCGACGGATTCCAGTGCACGTCCCCACGCTGTAACGCTCGAACGAACCTCAACGTGCATCACATCGTCTTTCGATCCCACGGCGGATCGGATGACCCATCGAATCTCACGACGCTGTGCGCGGCGTGTCACTTGCAAGGGGTTCACGTCCGCGGAACAATCGCCGTGGGTGGATCGGCCCCCCACAACCTGGAATGGAGTTACGGTCCAAGGGCCAAGCTCGGTGACTAGAATGGTAACTGGGCCCTGCGGCCGGGCGCGGGCGCGGCGCCGAGCTCGTTGGCAGGGTTGCTGACTCAGTGGCAAGGTTGCTGAGTCCGCTTCGGCGGCATCTTTAGACACAGCCACCAAGGGAGATCACAAACAACATGTGGGCTTTGGAAAATCGAAAGGCGGTCGTCCTGGCCGCGAGTCAGGGACTTGGTCTTGGGATCGCGACCGAGATGGCGCTGGCTGGTGCGAAAGTCCTGCTCGTCAGTCGCAGCCTGGACAAGCTCGAGAAAGCCAAGAAAGAGATCGCGCAGACTCATCACCGTGAGGGCCTGTCTTTCGCTGGGACGTCGTTTCATGAGCCATTGGTCCACGCTGCGGACCTCTCGGACACGAACTCCCGGGCCGACCTCATTGCAACGGCCGCGCAGCACCTGGATGGTATCGACATCGTCGTCAACAACAACGGCGGGCCACCGCCGGGACGGTTCGAACAACTCGGCCCGGACCAGTGGCGAAACGCGTATGACCTTCTCATCCATGGGTACATGGAGATCTTCCAGTCGGCCCTACCGCATCTACGAAAGAGCAACGCGCCGCGCTTCCTGACCGTGACATCGATCTCGTCGAAGGAACCGATTCCCGGGCTCGTCCTCTCCAACGTTTTTCGCTCCGGGCTGGTCGGCCTGGCCAAGACGTTGGCGCAGGAATACGCCGCCGAAGGAATCCTCGTGAACAACATCGCTCCGGGAATGTTCGATACCGATCGCCTGCAGGAGCTCGACGAGTTCACGGCCAAGGAACAAGGGCGAAGCATCGAAGACGTCCGCAAGGAGCGAACGGCGAGAATTCCGATCGGACGTTACGGTGACCCTCGGGAGCTGGGACGGGCCGCCGTCTTTCTGGCTTCCTCGGCCAACACGATGGTGACCGGCCAGACGCTCCTGGTCGACGGCGGGCTCTACCGGGGCTTGTGACCCGGCCTGCCCCCGAGCTCGAACCCGAACCCGAACCCGAACCCGAACCCGAACCCGAACCCGAACTGCCACACACAGTCCGCCCCTCTACCACAGATCTGACACAACCCCCGCGTATTTCCTATCAACAAGAGTTGGGAGACCGACCTCCATGACTCGGCCGGCCATCGAGGTCGGCCGCAATGGACCGCCGAGCCAAGTCGAGCCGACCCGAGCCGACCCAACCCAACCCAACCCAACTTCATCCCCAACGAAGGGGGGAAACGCACATGAGACGCCTCATCCTTGTTCTGTCAGGTCTGGTCATCGTCGGCGCCGCCGCCTGGTTCGGATTCCGAAACCCGACAGAAGCTGCGCAGAGCTACCGCACGGTCACCGTCGAAGTCGGCTCCGTTCGCCGGACTATCTCCGCAACGGGAACCCTCGAGCCGAAGACCACCGTCGAGGTGGGGACCCAGGTGTCGGGCCAGATCGCAGAGATCCTCGTCGACTTCAACGATCCGGTCGAAGCCGGACAGGTCATCGCTCGCATCGACCCGCAGAACCTTGCCACCGCCGTGACCCAATCCGAGATCTCGCTCCGAAAAGCGAAAGCGGACTTGGCGGACAAGCAGCGGGAAGCGACCCGAATCGAAGGTCTCTATTCCCGCGACCTGGCCGCGGAAGTCGACCGCACAACGGCAGCCTATGGTCTGGAGATCGCGCAGGCGAACTACGAGGCGGCCCAGATCGACCTCGATCGAGCGGAGCAAAACCTGCAGTACGCAACGATTCGCGCGCCGGTCTCGGGCGTCGTCATTGAAAGGTCGGTCGACGTGGGGCAGACGGTGGCGGCGAGTCTCTCGGCTCCCCAGCTTTTCGTCCTGGCCGCCGACCTTGGTGAAATGCAGATCCTGGCAACCGTCGACGAAAGCGATGTCGGCGAAGTCAAGCAGGGTCAGTTGGTGGAGTTCACCGTCCAGGCTTATCCGACCGAGACTTTCGCCGGGCAGGTTCGTCAGATTCGTCTGCAGCCGTCCCTGCAGGACAACGTGGTCAGCTACACCGTCGTCATTGCCGTCGACAACAGCCGGGAAGTGCTTCTTCCGGGTATGACGGCCACGGTCGACTTCGTCGTCGAAGAAGCCCAAGACGCTCTTACCGTGGCAAACGCCGCGCTGCGCTACCGGCCCTCGGAGTCGCTCCTCGCAGAGGCGATGGAAAACTCCAGGGACGCAAGCTCTGGTCAATCCTCACGTCAAAACGCTCCGCGTGAGATTGATCGGGAGTCGCGCGAGGCTGGTTCCCCCTACCGCTCCATGGTGATCTACCTGGGTGCGGACGGCCAGCCTCGCGTGGCTCCGATTCGTACGGGCATCTCTGACGGGTCGGTCACGACCGTCGAGAGTCCGGTCCTTGAAGAGGGCATGACCGTTGTGACGGGCCAGTCTTCAGGAGGGGCATCGGACGCGTCATCGTCCTCGTCCTCCACGACGCGGAATCCGTTCGAGTCCAACGACAACAGCAATCGTCGTCGAGGCCCGGGCCGACCGGGTGGCTTCTGATGAGTCGAATAACAACGAAGACCTCCGAGTTTCAAGAAGAGGACTCAGTCATGGACACACCGGTCGTACAAACCAACGCGTTGACTCGCACCTACATCATGGGCCGAAACCGCGTCGATGCGCTTCGAGGCGTGGACCTCTGTGTACGTCGCGGAGAGATGGTCTCCATCATGGGCGCATCGGGCTCAGGGAAATCGACGCTCATGAACCTGCTGGGTTGCCTGGATCGCCCGAGTACGGGGGCCTACAACCTTGATGGTGTCGAGGTCGCGAATCTCAGCAAGAACGAACTGGCCGAAGTCCGCAGTCGAAAGATCGGCTTCGTCTTTCAGGGCTTCCACCTTCTGCCCCGCACGAGCGCACTCGAAAACGTCGAGCTTCCGCTTCTCTACCGGCGTGACAGCCTGACCACCCCGCCTCGAGAAGCGGCGAAGGCCGCTCTGCAACGAGTGGGTTTGGGAGATCGCATGGACCACGATCCGAGCGAACTTTCGGGCGGACAGCAACAGCGGGTCGCGATCGCCCGAGCGTTGGTCACGTCGCCGGCGCTGCTTCTCGCGGACGAACCGACGGGAAACCTCGACTCACGGACCTCGGTCGAAATCATGGCGCTGTTCCAGGAGCTTCACGCAGCGGGACTGACCGTCATTCTGGTCACGCACGAACCGGAAATCGCGCGATACACGGAGCGTATCGTTGAACTGAGAGACGGCCTTATCGTGCGGGACGTCCCGGTCGAAGATCCGGCCCGTGCCACGCACGACCTGAAGGAAGCGGCTCACGCCACCCAAGACCCGAACAATCCGACCCACGCCACCCGAGACCTGGATCATCCGCCCTCGCTCGTTCTCGCGGCCGGAGGTGAATCATGAGTGGGTACCCGTTTGACCGCAGGCCCTCCGCACGCGCCAGACGAGTGCCAGTAGCCGGAGGTGAATCATGACCTGGCATCGCCTACTCGGAATGGCCCTGCGCAGCCTCATCCGAAACCGACTTCGTGCGGCCCTGACGACCTTGGGTGTCGTCATCGGCGTCGGCGCGGTCATCGTCATGGTGGCGATCGGCGAAGGCGCGCAGCGAGTCATCGAACAACAGATCGAAAACCTGGGAACCAACCTCATCGTCGTGACGCCGGGATCGACGACGGTGGGTGGTGCACGTCAAGGGGCGGGAAGCGCATCACGACTGACAACGGAGGACGCGGAATTCCTCCAACGGGAGACTCAGCTTCTCGCCCACGTTTCGCCGGTCATCGCGACCTTCTCACAGATTGTGGGCGGCGACGGCAACTGGCGCGCCCCGATCTCGGGAGTTGATGTGGACTACTTCGAGATCCGCGATTGGGAAATCGCAGAAGGAAGAGCCTTCGACGCCTCCGACCTTCAGGGAAAACGCAAGGTCGCGATTCTTGGCAGCACCGTTGCGAGTCAGCTCTTCGGCGACGACTCGGATCCGGTCGGAGCGAGTGTACGCATTCGCAACGTTCCGTTCGAAGTCATCGGAGTCCTTGCCGAGAAGGGACAAACGGCTGACGGAGGAGACCAGGATGACGTGGTTTTGGCACCTTACACAACTGTCCAGACGAGACTGAGCGGGCGCCAGTTCGTCGCCCAGATTCTGGGTAGCGCCTACTCTGCAGAAGAGGTCGGGGAGGCGCAGGAAGAAGTGGCCCTGCTGCTCCGCGAGTCCCGCCAACTTGGCAGCTGGGAAGAAGACGACTTCACCGTTCGCAACCAAACGCAGATCGCCGAAGCCGCGGCGGGCACGACCGAGACCATGACCGTCCTCCTGGCTTCCATCGCGGGAATCTCGCTGGTCGTCGGCGGAATCGGAATCATGAACATCATGCTCGTTTCCGTCACGGAGCGGACGCGGGAGATCGGGCTCCGCATGGCATTGGGTGCAAGGGGATCCGACGTCTTGTCCCAGTTCCTCATCGAGAGCCTCGTTCTCTCTGCGGCGGGAGGGCTGCTTGGGCTGCTCCTGGGTGCGGGAAGCGCGTTCGTGCTGTCTCTCAGCACGGGCTGGGCGGTATCGCTGTCCGTTTCCACAATACTCGTAGCGATGGGATTCGCTGCCGTCGTCGGAGTCGTCTTCGGGTTTTACCCGGCGAGACGCGCCGCGAGTCTCGATCCTATTGCCGCGCTCAGGTTCAGTTGATGTTCGAAAACCCAAAAGGGGGGAGGCACGACCGATGAAAAGACGGAACGCACTGAAGCGGCTGGGAGCACTGGGAATCGCGGGAATGGCCGCACCGGCAGCGCAAAGTCATGCTGCAGAGCTACTGAGTCAAAAGCAGACGGGCTCCTGGGACTCGAGTCGCCGCGGTTGCTGGCTCACGCCTTCGGAAACCGAGGGACCGTACTACTTCAACGCGAACCTCATTCGTGAGGACATCCGGACCGATGTCGACACGGGGGAGTTCCACGACGGAATACCGCTCCGGATGCACATCACCGTCATCGGTGAGGACTGCACGCCGTTGCCGAACCTGCTGGTCGATGTTTGGCATGCGGACAAGGATGGTGTCTATTCGGGTTACGTTCAGCCGGGTGGGAACACCGTCGGGGAAGACTTCATGCGCGGGATCCAGATCACCGACGGAAGCGGCCAGTGCACGTTCCTGACCAGCTACCCGGGTTGGTATCCGGGTCGCGCGACGCACATCCACTTCAAGATCCGAATCGACACGACCACCTACGTCACGTCCCAGTGGGCGTTCCTCGATGAGGTCAACGATCTGATCTACGAAACTCCTCTCTACTCGGACCGTGGTTCCAATCCGACCACGAACGGTCAGGACGGAATCTTCGGCTCCGACGAGCCGCAGTACCAAGTCATGGACGTGGTCTACAACGAGGACACGGGCGAGTACGACGGCTTCTACACGATCGGCGTCGACGCTCCGACGACCAGCGTCGATGATGGTTTCCCGCAGGAGACGGCCGGGATTCTTCAGAATCGTCCGAACCCGTTCAAGACGTCGACCACCATTGCCTATCAGCTGCCGGAAAGCGGCCCGGTTCGGCTTACGGTCTACGACGTGATGGGGCGGCGCGTCGCGACGTTGGCAGAGGGCCAGCGCTCAGCCGGTATTCACGAAGTCCAGTTTGATGCCGGAGACTTGGAGAACGGGTACTACCTGGCCAAGTTGGTTGCGGCCGGACAGACCTCGACTCGGGAAGTTCTGCTCCTTCGGTAACAGCTGGAAGGCGCGTCCGGTAGAAGCCGGGCGCGCCCTCTCGAACTGGTCAGAACTGAAAGACCGTAAACGCCCCGATCTCAACCTCCGAGACGGGGTTCAGCGCGCGTAGATTCTCGCAGTAGTTGTCGTACAAACCATTTCCAAGTTCCAACGGCGAGAAGATGTCGCCGACCGCCCAAGCCTGTGTCTCCACCGCCATTGGAACCACGATCCAACGAATCGAGTGACGCTGCAGAAACAGAGTCGTTTCAACCCGCACCTGTTCCCGCGCAGACGACGAGAGACGAGCCAAGGTTCGATCGCGCCCGAGGGTCTCGACCAGGCTTCGGTACGCAGGATCGAGTGAGACGTTGTTGCTGCCGCGAAAGCCGCGCGAGGCGTGTCCGACGTTTTCGGCGACCTTCTGTCCGTGAACTGTTTGGTACAGAAGGCTGGCCCTTGGGAACATTCCCGGAAGGTGAAGCAACCCGGCGGGCTGGAGGCCGGCGTTGCGACTGATGCGGGCGACATGGCGGTAGGCGTCCGGAATGGGTTCTTCGCTCAGGCGAAACGGCGCCGCCAACGTAAACAAAAGCAGAGCGACCGTGATGAGGCCGGCTCCCCGACCTTGCAGCCGTGCTCGGGCATGAGTCCAGCCGATGGCCACGCTCACCGACAAAGCGAGCCACGCGGACGCCATCCACGTTGTCGGTGAACCGATCTCCGCAAACCACGGAAAGATCGCAAGCAGCCCCTGGAAGGGCATCGGAATCGAAGTTGTCTCGCCACCGAGCTGCAAGACAGGACCGAGTGCGAAAGCCAAACAAAGGAGCGTCGTAGAGACCCAGCGAACACCGCTCCGACGCCGAAGAATCCAGAACGTAGCCAACACGAACAGCACCCCTGCGAGGGGACCGAGAGAGTGCCCGAACCGGTCGTCGCCGAAGTGGAGTGACTCGACCCAGGATGCCGCAGAGCCGCCCCACAACGGATGGTTCGAACTCGGAAGGAAGAACTCCGAAAGGTCGGCGGAGGACTCCTCCGCCCAGCCGGTTCCGGCCGACTGCGCCCACCGCAGCCGGCCAAGCGCGCGAACAGCCCAGGGGTACGACCCAACCACGGCCAGGAGTAGTGCAAAGCAGGACGCGACCCCCCAGCCAAGCGAACCTAACGGCGCCTTGCTGCGGAAGTGCGCGACTGGCGGGACTCTTCGCCCGTGGTGCGCGTCTCGCCCCAACGTGAGTTCTTCCCTACGGGCGCGAAACGCACGACCTGTCACCAGATCGAAGAACGTCCAGATTCCAATGACGATGCCGGCTTGAACCGTGTAGTCCCGCGAAGAATGAAGCAACAGCAGCGCGCTGACCGCAAGTCCGACGAGTTTGAGCGGACGAGGTCGCCGCAGGAATGAAATCCAGCTCCAGACGAACAGGACCAACCACTCGGTCGCCAGAACATCGAGTCGCACCAGGTTCGCAAAGCGAAAGTCGGCAAAGGCAAAAACGATTGCCGCCAGAATCGCGGCCGACCGGCTTTGCGTCAAAAGAAACGCGAGCCGGAACATGAAGTACGCCGCGAGCCAAAAGGACCCGATGACCAACAACGTGTAGACCCCGAAGAGCTGCGGTGGCCCGTGCTCTCCGAACGCAACTTGGAAGGGTGCGCTCAGAACTCCGTAGGTAACGGATGTCCGGTGCAAGGAGAGATCTGCACCGCCAGGGAGGAAGATACCTTCCGCAACGTACGGCGAGACGCCTGATGCGAGAGCATGGTGTGTGTTCCAAAGGTTCCAAACCGATAGAAATACGTCCGTGCCGTCACGGGAGTCGAGAGGCAACGCTTCCGGAGCGATCGCCATCGGGCTTGTCATTCCGACGACGAGGAACAGAAAACCGAGCGCGGTCGACCCGGGAAAGCGGCGTCCTCCTCCGATCCAGGTCGGACGAAACAGAAGGGCCCAGCCGATTGCGCAACCGAAGATGAGAAGGGCCCAGGAAGTCAAAGTGGTCTCGCCGTTCTATGCCCCGAGGTTTTGGACGTGACCGCCGCGCGGACATTGGCTGCGGTTCCGTCCCGGACCAAGCCCTACTAGATGCCGAGCGCGACTCCTTCACCGCGTGGATCTGTCGCTCCGACGAAAACGAAGTCTTCGTCCATCGAGACCGTTGCCAACAACTGCGCAAGCCCGCTGCCTCCCCAGGGGCCGAGTCGCACGACGTCGTGTCCCCGGTCTCCAAGGGCTTTCCGAATGGCTGCGGGCATTCGTGACTCGATGCGCACCGTGGCTCCATCGGCGTCGACTCTCCAGCGCGGGGATTCCAAGGCCACGGCCAGCGCTTCGTACTCGGACGGACGGTCACGCAGCATCCGCGACTTCCGCTGCTGCGTCCAGTTGCCGCGGTTTTGCGGCATGGGTCCGGACCAGAGATCGAGTCCGGCATACAGATGACGAAGTATCTGCAGGTTCGTTTGGACCTGGTTGTCCCCGCCGGGCGTCCCGCCGACCAGCCACACGCCGGCGTCGCGAGCGACCATGTAGGAGTTCAGCGTGTGCAGGCTGCGCTTGCCGGGTTCGAGCGTATTGATGTGCTTCGGATCGAGAGAGAATCCGCAGGCGCGATTGTTGAGCAGAATCCCCGTGTTGGGTTCCTGGAACCCGGAGCCGTATGGATGAAAGACGGACTGAATGAGACCGACCCGGTTACCGGCGGCGTCCGCTGCGCAGAGATAGGTTGTGTCCGTCGCCCCGCTGCCGGATCGCGGCGGGCTGGTCGGATTGAAGCCGGCCGATTCGTAAGCGGCGACCAGTTCCCTCCCCGCCGGAGCGCCGCGCAATGCATCGATCGTTGCGGCGGCTACAGACTGGGGCGGCGTGGCCTGGCCGTCCAACAAGCGGCGTAGTCGGCGATGGACTTCCTCGTCGAGAAGCGCGGCCGTAAGTTGCTCCTCGGGGACCGGGAGGTGATTGGGGTCGGTCAGAAACGCATCTTTCAGCGCAAAGGCAATCTTCTTGGCTTCGCACTGACGATGGAGTTCATCGGCAGGCCGCTCGATGGCGTCCTCGAACGGTCCATTGTTCAAGCCAAGCAGGATCTGCAGAAGAATGCCCTGACTGGGGAGGGGTTGCTCGTAGATCGTCCACGATCCGTACGCCGAGGTGTAAGGATTCGTAAATACGGTCTGATGCGCGGCAAGATCTTCGAGAGCGAGAAAGCCTCCCCGCTTGCGGCACCCGTCGGCGAGATCGCGCCCGAGTTCTCCGCCGTACAAAGCCGCGGCGCCGCCTTCCACGAGTGCGGCGAGCGTTCGCGCCTGCGTCATGGGACGGCAGTACTCTCCGGTTGTGAGCGGGCGGTCATTGCGAACGTAGGCTTCGCGCAGTCCGGTGTCCGCAAGGAGCACCTGATCCATGGCGCGGTTGACCCGACCCATTTTCCAGGAGATGGGAAAGCCGGACTCCGCCAGCGCCAAGGCCGGGGTCAGGACTTCAGCCCACTCGAGTCGCCCCCATCGTTTCCACGAGTCGTACCACGCGGCAACGCAGCCAGGGACGGTACATGAGGCGGCACTTCGGAGCGGCACGGAGTCGGCTCCGGCGAAGCGCTCCCGTCGAAGATCGGCCGGCGCCGCGCCGCTTCCGTTGACGGCAACGACCTCGTTCTGGGTCCGATCATCGACGAGTACGAAGGCGTCCCCACCAAGGCCGCTGGCGGAAGGTTCGACCACCGCGAGGACAGCGCCCATGGCCACCGCGGCTTCCACGGCGTGGCCCCCCTGGCGAAGAATGGTCGTCCCAGCCTCCGCGGCGAGCGGATGGGAGCAGACGATCATGCCCGATCGAGCAATAGATGGGGGGCGGCGAAGCATCGTTGAATGAAAGCAAATCCGGCCGCCGGTGCACAGGTCGCGATGCTTAATCTCTGAATACCAACAGGTTGAGGTAGGCAACAAAAAAATACCAGCACTAGAGGCGTGAAGTAATGCCTCGTTGGTGCCGTCTACGGAGTCCCGCCTGGGAACTTCCGCCGAAGCGCACACCTACCGCCTCTCCGACGCGCGACGTGCATCCAAGGGCGCATCTCATACGACCGTTTCAAACGATTGTTTGAAAAAGCGCTTCGTGGGTCAGCCGGCCTGGCGTAGCCTCGCGGGATGACCGACTCCGAAAAACCTACCGCCCGGACCCGGACTCGTATCCTCGATGCGGCCGAGCGGCTTTTCGGTGAGCACGGTGTCAAAGCCACCTCGTTGCGCTCCATCACATCCGAAGCCGAGGTCAACCTTGCGGCGATCAACTACCACTTCGGTTCGAAGGAGGGGTTGGTCCACGAGGTCTTGAATCGCCTGGTCGGCCCGGTCAACGAAGAGCGTCTGCGACGTCTCGACGTCCTGCTGGATGCCAATCCGAAGCCGGAACTCGAGGAGATTCTCGAAGCTTTTGTCTATCCG
Source organism: bacterium (assembly GCA_030431975.1). Lineage (GTDB taxonomy): Bacteria > Eisenbacteria > RBG-16-71-46 > CAIMUX01 > CAIMUX01 > JACKCR01. The sequence continues at coordinate 35,467 of JAUIHP010000007.1, forward strand.
CCGCTGGAGGCGAAGATTTCGAAGGGAGTCTCCGGAATGCGCATGCTGGCGCGCGTTCACATCGATGGTGATCCGGAATTCGAGGAAGCCTTCCTTCGCCAGTTCGGCGCCGTTGGAACTCGTTTCTTCACGGCGCTGCGTCAGGTTCTGCCCCAGCTCGACCATGAGACCCTCTTCTTTCGGTTCCATTTCTGCGTCGGAGCTCTCGTCCACAGTTTGATGTTCCACCAACGGTTGCAGAGAGTCGCGAGTGCGCTCGGCGTGTCCTCGGAATGGAAAGCGGAGAAGGTCGGCCGACACCTGATTTGCTACATGAGTGCTGCGCTTCGGGGAGAGGCTCCCGCGGGACCGGATACCTCGCCGAACACGGACCGGGGCTCGAGCCCGACCGAGAATTCAGTCCCAAACCCGCTTCCGAAACCGGACAAGAACTCCTCTGCGGATTCCACAGCGGCACCGACTCAAAAAAGGAGAGGGGAATGATCCGATTGCCGAAAGGCAAATCGACTTTGGCCGTGGTCAGCAACCCGGGAGCGCGTCTTGCCGTCGTGCTGGGCATCGTGGTCCTGTCCGGCTGCGCGACACCACCTCCGCCGGGGGAACTGAAGAGCCCGGTCGAGGCTCCTGCAGACTATGCGACCGAGGTCGAACGGGAACCGGGGCTTTCCGCCGATCCGGCGGGACGCATCGAAGTCTGGAACGACGATCCGCAACTACGATCGATTCTTGGCGAGGCCTTCGAGCAGAGCCCGACCTTGGCCGCCGCTGCGGCTCGCTTGCAGGCGGCGGACGCCCAGGCCACGATTGCGGGAGCGGAACGCTATCCGACGCTGAATGCGGATCTGACTCGCACGCGACAGAAACAGAACTTCGTTGGTCTTCCCATCGGCGATGCGGGCTCGGGGCCGATCACGTCGACCTCGACGAGTTGGCGGGCGGCGCTCTCCTCCAGTTGGGAAGTCGACTTGTGGGGGCGCGTTCGGAACGGCGCTACCGCGGGCAACGCGGACTTCGAGGCGGCGCGCGCGGACTATGCCGCCGCCGAGCTTTCACTGGCCGCCCAGGTGGCGAAGGCTTGGTACCGACTGACCGGTGCTCGGCTTCAGGTCGAGCTGGCCGAAGAAACCGTGGAGACATTTCGTGAGTCGGCAGAGCAGGTGGAGAGCCGTTTCGAGCGAGGGATCCGCTCGTCGCTGGACGTGCGTTCCTCGCTTGCGCAATTGGCCGGCGCGGAAGCCCTGCTCGAACAACGCCGAATGGCCTACGCCTCGGCGGCTCGTCAACTCGAGGCTCTCCTGGGCCGCTACCCGAAGGGCGAACTGGAGGGCGCGAGCGTGCTTTCCAGTCCGTCGCTGGCGGTCCCCGACGGCTTGCCCGCCGAACTTCTGCTGCGACGGCCTGACCTGGTCGCGGCGGAGCGGCGCTACGTCGCGGCCTCGCACCGGGCCAAGCAGGCGCGGCGCGAACTGTTCCCCCGAATCAGCCTGACCGCGTCCGGTGGTCGCAGCTCGGCGGAACTGGAAGACCTTCTCGACGGAGACTTCACGGTCTGGAGTTTCGTCAGCAATCTGCTCCAGCCCATCTTTCAGGGCGGACGTCTTCGCGCCAACGTCCGCTTGAACGACGCACTGACCGATCAGGCGGCCGCGGCCTTTGCCGGGTCCGTGCTTTCTGCCTTTGCAGAGGTCGAGACATTGTTGGACGCCGATGTGCGGCTGGCCGACCAGGAGACCTATCTGGGCGAGGCTGCAGCGCAATCGACGGCGGCGCGCGAACTGGCCGAGTCCCGCTACCGGTCCGGCCTGATCGACTACGTCTCGGTTCTGGATGCACAGCGCTCGGAGCTCGATCGCCGCAGCTCCCTCATCGATTTGCAAACGGTTCGACTGGAAAGCCGCGTCGATCTCTACGTCGCCTTGGGCGGCGGCTTCTCGGCGACGGAAACGGAGTGACCTGATGAAAGACATCATGAAAGTGATTCTTCCCTTTGCCATTCTCGCGATCGGCGCTGTCGGTGCGATCGTTCTCGTCAAGTCGCGGCCCGATGTCGAGCGACAGTCTCCGCCCAGCCCCGCACCGCTGGTTCGCGCCATGCCGGCTCGGCCTCAGGACGTTCAGGTCATCATCGATTCACAGGGAACCGTCTCGCCGCGAACGGAGACCTCGCTCATCGCCGAAGTGGCGGGCCGCGTCATTCGGGTCGCTCCCACTTTCGAGAGCGGAGTCTTCTTCAGGAAGGGAGACCTCCTTCTTCAGATCGATCCGACCGACTATGAGTTGGCCGTCGTGCAGGCCAAGAGCGAGGTCGCGCAAGCCGAGCTGGCATTGGCCCAACAGGAGGCGGAAGCGGTGGTCGCGCGTGACGAGTGGGCGGACCTTGACGGTGGGGAAGCGTCCCCCTTGGCGAGCCGCGATCTCCACGTGCAGCAGGCGCGCGCCATGTTCGAGGCGGCCCAGGCACGACAGCGGCAAGCGGAACGTAACCTCGACCGAGCACGCATTCGTGCGCCCTATGTCGGGCGGGTTCGGCAGCGGTCCGCAGACCTCGGTCAGTATGTGACGCCCGGCACGCCCCTGGGTGCGGTCTATGCCACCGATTACGCAGAAGTTCGACTTCCGATTCCCGACTCCGACCTGGCGTTCGTCGAACTTCCCGAAGGGGACGAAGGGCCGTCTCCAATCGTGACGCTTATCGGACGCTACGCCGGGGAAACGCGCACCTGGGACGCGCGGGTTGTTCGCGTCGAAGGAGAGATCGATCCGTTGACGCGGATGATCAACGTCATCGCACGCGTGGAGGACCCCTTCGGCAGCAAGCGACATGACGCTCCGCTCTCCCCGGGACTGTTCGTCGAAGCCGAGATCGGGGGGCGCGTCGTCGATGAGGTTCTGGTCGTGCCGCGAAGCATCCTACGTTCCGGTGACAAGCTTATCGTGGTCGACGCAGAGACGAAGTTGCGGGAGCGGCCGGCCCAGGTCTTACGGGTCTCGGGTGAGAAAGCCTTCGTTCGTGTGGAGACGAGTGCGGATGAAATGATCTGCCTGACCGACTTGGAAGTCTTCATCGACGGGATGGATGTCCGGGTCAAGGAAGTGCAGCCCATCGATGTCGACGGAGGGCAATCCCTGTGAACAACATGATTGCGTGGTTCGCCAAGAACTCCGTCGCCGCGAATCTTCTCATGTTCGTGATCATGGCCGCGGGACTGGTGGCCATCCTTACCGTCAAGCAGGAGGTCTTTCCGGAGTTCTCCCTCGACCTCATTACGGTCACCGTGCCCTATCCGGGGGCGGCGCCGGAAGAAGTCGAGGAAGCGGTTTGCATCCGGATCGAGGAGGAGATCGACGGGATCGACGGCATCAAAGAGATCTCCTCGACTGCCTCGGAGAACATCGGCGTCATCTCGATCGAGATCGAGCCGGGTACGGACACGCGCGACCTTCTCGATGACGTCAAGTCCGCCGTCGACGCCATCGACACCTTTCCCGACGAGGTCGAAGAACCGGTCATCGAAGAACTCTCCAATCGTCGTCAGGTCATCTCCATTTCGGTTTTCGGCAACACGGATGAAGCGTCCCTGAAAGAGCTGGGAGAGCGGGTCCGTGACGAGGTGACGGCGCTGGACGAAGTGACTTTGGCCGAGTTGACCAACATTCGACCCTATGAAATCTCCATTGAGGTGTCCGAGGAGTCGATGCGCCGCTACGGACTGATGCTTTCCGACGTCTCGGCCGCGGTGCGCCGATCGTCTCTCGATCTACCGGGCGGATCGATCAAGACGCGGGGCGGAGAGATTCTGCTTCGCTCTGAAGGACAGGCCTATACGGGGGCTGATTTCGAGGACATCGTCATTCGGTCCCGTCCGGATGGATCCCGACTTACGGTGGGGCATGTCGCGACGGTTGTCGACGGTTTCGCCGACACGGACCAACAGTCTTCGTTCGACGGCCAACCGTCCGTCCTTGTTCAGGTCTATCGGGTTGGGCAGCAAAGCGCCATCGGCGTTGCGGACGCCGTCAACGAGTATGTTGAAGAGGCTCAGGCGCGACTGCCCGAAGGGATCCACATCACGACCTGGTCGGACAACTCGCGCGTGCTTCGCAGCCGCATGAGCGTCCTGCTTCGCAACGGCGCGGGCGGCTTCCTTCTCGTCTTCACGTCGCTCGCGCTTTTCCTTCGGTTCCGCCTGGCCTTTTGGGTCAGTTTGGGAATCCCGATCTCGTTCCTGGGAGCGGCGCTCATGATGCCGTGGTTGGACGTTTCGGTGAACCTGATCTCCCTCTTCGCCTTCATCGTCGTGCTCGGCATCGTTGTCGACGACGCGATTGTCGTCGGAGAGAACATCTTCAGCCATCAACGAAGACACGGTAGAGGGCTCAAAGGGGCGATCGAGGGCGCACAGGAAGTGGGGACACCGGTTGTCTTCGCAGTGCTGACAACCATCGCGGCGTTCTCGCCACTGCTCAATGTGCAGGGCTCGACTGGAAAGATCATGGCGGTGATTCCCATGATCGTCATTCCCACGCTGGTCTTCTCGCTCGTTGAGTCCCTTTGCATCCTGCCCGCCCACCTGGCGCACGAAGCGCCGAAGAAGGATGAGAATCCGGGACTGTGGCACCGTTTCCAGGACCGGTTCGCTCACGGCTTGGAGCGCTTTGTGGATCGCGCCTATCGACCGAGTCTTCGTTTCGCCGTACGACATCGTTATGCAACGTTCGCCTGGGGAATGGCGACGCTGCTTTTGTCGATCGGACTGGTCGCAGGTGGCTGGATTCGTTTCACGTTCTTCCCTCCGGTCGAAGCGGACTACGTGACAGCGTCCCTGACCATGCCTCAGGGAACGCCTGCCGCTGTGACCGCGGAAGGGATCTCCTATCTCGAGGGCACCGCTCTTCAGCTGCGTGAAGAACTCGGCGAAGAGTTTGAAGGGGAGCATCCGTTTCGACACGTCTCCGCCGTGGTTGGTTCGACTCCGTTCGGTTCGAGACGCCAAGGCCCGGGCGGCGGTCGTGGTGCGACAGGTGGTGGAGGTCAGGCACATGTCGGAGAGGTCACGATCGAGTTGGCGGCGGCAGAGAACCGGTCCGCCACCAGTCAGGAGATTCTGACCCGATGGCGGCAAATGACCGGTCCGATCGCCGATGCGGTCCAGCTCAGCTTCAACTCGTCTCTCTTTTCACCAGGAGACCCGATCAACATCCAGCTTTCCGGCCTCGATCTTGACGAGCTGACGGCCGCAGCCGAGGCGGTCAAGACGGAGCTGGCCAAGTATCCGGGAATCTCGGACATTTCGGATTCATTCCGTGAGGGAAAGCGACAGATCGAACTTCAGATCCGGCCCGAGGCTGAACAGTTGGGCCTGACGCTTTCGGACATCGCGCTGCAGGTTCGTCAAGGTTTCTACGGAGACGAGATCCAGAACATCCAGCGCGGTCGCGACGAGGTCAAAGTCTTCGTTCGCTACCCGGAGTCCGGCCGCGAATCGCTTGGTGATCTGGAAAACATGCGTATTCGCACGCCTTCCGGATTGGAAGTGCCGCTCAACACGGTGGCCGAGGCGTCCCTCGGTCGCGGCTTTGCCTCCATCCGAAGAGTCGACCGTATGCGCTCGGTCAATGTCACTGCGGACATCGATGAGGACCAGGCCACGGCCAACGAAGTATTGGGCGAAATGGCGGCCGGAGTGCTCCCAAGAATCAGTGCTGACCACGGAGGGATCTTCTTCAGTTTCGAAGGACAGCAGGCGGAGCAGCGGGAAACGCTGGGAGGGCTGGCCAAAGGATTCGCCGTGGCTTTGCTCGTCATCTACGCGCTCATGGCCGTGCCCTTCAAGTCCTACGTTCAGCCGCTCATCGTCATGACCGCGATTCCGTTCGGCTTGGTGGGAGCGATCTGGGGACACGCCCTACTCGGGATGAACCTGACGATCCTCTCCATGTTCGGAATCGTCGCTTTGACCGGAGTGGTGGTGAACGACAGCCTTGTCATGGTCGACCGCGTGAACAACTTGAGGCGTCAGGGCATGAAGCTGCACGAGGCGGTCATGGAGTCGGGTGTGTCCCGCTTCCGTCCGATCGTACTCACGTCGATGACGACCTTTCTGGGACTGACTCCGCTGCTGCTGGAAAAGAGCATGCAGGCCCGGTTCCTGATTCCGATGGCGGTCTCGCTGGCGTTCGGCGTGATCTTTGCGACGTTCATTACTCTGGTCATCGTGCCCGCGAGCTACATGATCCTGGAGGATCTGCGGAAGCTTCTGGGGAGCGGGGAGGTGCCTCAGGCCGAGACGGTGGGAGGGGTCGAGCCGCCGACGGGAGATGTGATACCGTCCGGCAATGCTTAATCAAAACGCGTTCCGTCCGTCCCTCTGCCGGCCTTTGTGTCTGTCTCGGGACTTGCTTCCGAGTCTGTCTCTGACTTTGCCTCGGCTCCTGTTTCTGGTGCTGGCCGTAGCGATCCTCTCTTCGGTCGCGGGATCCGGCTTCGCCGCACCTCTCGACTACTACCTGCCGGCGGGGCAGAACTACGACTCCGCTGTCCCGGACCCGGAGTCCATTCTTGGCTATGAGGTCGGAGAGTGGCATGCGCGTCCGGACCAACTTGTCGAGTACTGCCGAGTGGTCGAGGGAGCAAGCGACCGGGTCGTGGTCGACCAAATCGGCCGCACTCACGAAAGCCGACCGGTCGTGGTCGCCTATATCTCGTCTGCCGACAACATCGCCCGTCTCGACGAGATCCGGCAACGGCACGCGTCCCTCAGCGAATCGGGTGGTCCGTCTCCTGGAGGCGACGACCCAGTCGTTGTCTATCTCGGGTACTCGATCCACGGAAACGAGTCGAGCGGTAGCAACGCAGGGTTGTTGGCTCTCTATCACTATGCAGCTTCGCGTTCCGACGAGGTTCAAGAGCTGCTCGAGAACACGGTCATCATTCTCGATCCGTGCATGAACCCGGACGGACTGGGTCGCTTTGCGCATTGGGCAAACTCGAATCGCAGTCTACATCCCAACCCGAATCCGATCGATCGCGAGCACAACGAAGCCTGGCCCGGCGGCCGCACCAATCACTACACCTTCGATCTCAACCGGGACTGGTTGTTGGCGGTTCATCCGGAGTCACGGGCTCGGCTGGGTGTCTTTCAGGCATGGCGCCCGAACGTGCTTTCCGACTTTCACGAGATGGGATCGGATGCGACGTACTTCTTCCAGCCCGGGGTTCCGAGTCGCAAGAACCCTCTGACCCCGGAAGAGAATGTTCGCTTCACCGAGCGAATGGCGACCTTTCACCGGAAAGCACTCGACGAGATCGGTTCGCTCTATTACAGCGAAGAACGATTCGACGACTTCTACTACGGGAAGGGGTCGACCTACCCGGACGTCCAGGGATGTATCGGCATCCTCTTCGAACAGGCGAGTTCACGAGGGCACAACCGGGACTCGATCAACGGCACCTTTGACTTCGCGTTTACCGTCCGCAATCAGTTCCTGACCTCGCTTTCGACGGTGGAGGGCGCCCACGCCATGCGGTCAGAACTGCTCGAGTATCAGCACCGTTTCTATCGCGATGCCATGAACGAAGCGAAGAAAAGTAGCATCCGTGGCTGGATCTTCGGTGACGCCTTCGACCCGGCGCGCACCGACCGAATGCTGGACCTTGTTCTTCAGCACGGCGTCGAGGTTTTCGAACTGGATCGCGCCACCGATCAGGGAGGACAGCGCTTCGAGCCAGGATCTGCCTATGTCATTCCCATGGAGCAGCGACAGTCCCGATTGCTCCGCGGAATGATGGACCGAAGCACCAGTTTTTCCGACAGCATCTTCTATGATGTCTCGGCGTGGACGATTCCTTTGGCGATGGGGCTTCCCTACTCCGAGACGACGAGTGTGTCCGGGCTCTTGGGCGACCGGGTCACCGAAGTTCCCTCCCGCGCGAAGACCTTCGACGCCACGACGGCGGCCTACGCCTATGCCTTCACATGGGACAGCTACTGGGCGCCGCGGGCCCTCGGTCGTTTGCTGCAGAGTGGAGTTCGGGCTCGCGTCGCGACCTCTCCCTTTACGGGCGTGACCACGAGCGGCGAGCGGGCCCTTGGTCGTGGAACCATCGTCATCCCGACCTCCATCCAGGACGTCGATTCGGCCGAGTTGCGACGACACCTGGAAGAGATCGCCCGCGAGGATGGGATCGAGATTCTGTCTCTGACGACCGGAGGGACTCCCGTCGGAATCGACTTGGGGAGTCCGAGCCTGCGTCACCTGCCCGAGCCGAAGGTCCTGCTCGCCGTCGACAGTGGGACCTCGTCCTACGAAGCGGGAGCGATCTGGCATCTGCTCGACCATCGGCACGGCTTGCGCGTCACTCGCGTTTCGCAGGAAAGCCTTCCGGATCGGGACCTGCACGAGTACACCCACATCATTTTGCCCAGCGGCGGCTACGGCTCCTGGAGCGAAGAACAGATCGAGAAGCTCTCGAGTTGGGTCGGCGACGGGGGAACGTTCATTGCAGTTCGAAACGCGGTCAACTGGGTGTTGTCCCAGGAATGGGTGAAGTCGGAACGACGTGACCGCAGAGACCTGGGTCCCGAGAACAAAGAGTATGCGGACGCGGCGGCCCGCAGCGATGCGCGCCGACTGAGCGGAGCCATCTTCGAAGGTGAGATCGACGAGACACACCCGTTGGCCTATGGCTACCGCCGTCCGACGCTGCCCGTCTTTCGCAATCACCGAAACTTCATCGATCCAAGCGGCAACCCTTACGCCAACGTCGTTCAGCTCCGCGGCAACCCGCTGCTGGCCGGATACCTGCACAAGAGCCAACGCACAGCAGTCGCCGGGTCGGCCTCGCTCATCGCAGAGCGAAAAGGAAGCGGGCTCGTCGTGCTCATGGTTGACGACCCAACCTTCCGCGGCTTCTGGTACGGAACCAACAAACTGCTGCTGAACTCGATCTTCTTCTCACGAGTCGTTGACCGCACCGGCGGCTGAGCTCGCGTGCGAGTAAGGTGGCTACGTCCTGCTCGTTGGGAGGCGTATGTGGGTGAGCCGGCGACGGACTGCTGGTTGAGGCCCGTGTGTGGATGAGTCGGCTGAGTTCGGCTCGTTGTGAGTCGTATGTGAGTGAGCCGGGTACGTTTCTGTGGGGTCGCCGCTCACGGTTTCACTTTGGAGTGACAAGATGCTCAATCGTTTCGCTCGGATTCGTCTCTTGCTGGTCTGTTGCCTTCCACTTCTTGCAGGTTGCGGTGGGGATTCGGACTCACCGAGCAGCCCGAGCGGGCCGGACGACTCCACAGATCCGTCCGTCCGGGTTTCGTCCGCCGTGGCTGAAGTGCAAGTCGGTGAGACGGTCCAGTTCGTCGTCGAAACCATGAACCTCTCGGATACGAGTGTCGTCTGGTCGGTCGAAGGAGGAGAGGGTCGGGGAACGATTTCGGGGTCCGGAGTCTTCACCGCACCCGCCCTGGTTCCGGATCCCCCACAAGTCACGGTTCGGGCGACGTCCGTGTCGGATCCAGGCGTTTCCGGTGCGGCCGCCGTCACGATTACTCCCGATCCATCGGAACCTGCGGGACCCTTGGCCCATCTTTCGGTCGCACTACGCGGGGGTTCGGCGGCGACCGTAGCCTTGGAAGAGGGATTCGAAGCCGCGCTCACCGGCATCTACGAGGTTTCCGTCGAGGCGGACGCTCTGGTGAACACGGGAACGTTCACCTTCAACGGTCAAACTTGGGCCTATGACCCGAATCCCAATGATCAGCTGGTCGTGGTCGCTCCCGGTGCACCGACAACCACCATCACCTGGACCCGGTTTTTCTTCGCCGAGGACGTGGCATCGGCAGAGGATCTACTCGAGGCCCACGACGTTGCCGGTCATGTCATCGTCGATGGATTGGTCGATCTCACCTTCGCTTCCGCCGTCGATACGCGTTGCTGCGGAACCGGGGGATACCTCTACACCTACTCCGGGACCATCCAACATGATGGCAGCACCTGGAGTGTCAGCGAGAGAGGCGAGGCCGAAACCTTCTTCGAGCCGTCCGGCGGAGTCGAGTACCGAAGTGAAGAAGGGCTGGTCGCCGACTACGTTTCCGGAGATCGCGCCATCCACATCGAGTACTACCGGGACTACGACAGTATCTTCGTCGACAACTTCGTCACCGATTCGAAGGAGTCGATCGCCAGCCGGTATACGGAAGGCGGGGTGACCTACAGCTACGTAGGCGCCGCCCCCAACGAACCGGCTTTCGTCCGCTCGCTGACCTTCAACGGAGAGCCCAGTGAACTCGAGCTTTGGGAAGCGACCGGCGGGGTTCTTCGGAACGGTGAAGTCTACGGACGCCTGGTGTGGGAAGGGCAGCTGGACGGAACCTACCGGCTTCTGTTGAAGAGTGCCGACGGATCGGAGACCCTGATCGAGTACTAAGCCCGAGTCGGAGTCGCGAGCCGAAGGCGGTTTGCGCCGACGAGTTTTGCCCAATCAAGGTTACGTCCAGCGGGCTCTTGCCGTCCGGTGCGTTCCGTGGGGTTCGCCCGTCCCTTACCGGCCCGCGACTTCTTTCGCCGCGGTGAGAATCTGCTCTTCCGACGGTAATACCAAGTTCGCCGCAGGTCCGAGCGGAATGTAGGTGTCATTCCCCACGACCCGCTTCATCGGCAGATGACCGAGCCCATTCTCGACCAGCGCGGTCATCATCGGTTCACTGACGCCGCCGCTCTTCCGACCTTCATCGACGATCAGGACTTTTCCGCAGTCCCGCGCGTGGCGGCACATCCCCTCGACATCCATCGGTGCAATCCAGCGCAGATCAAAAACGCGGGCTCGAATCCCGTGCTCCTGTTCCAGGACGCGGGCCACTCGAAGCGACATCCAGACACCGTTTCCGTAGGTCAGGATGGCGAGGTCCTGACGGTCTTCGTGATAGACCCGCCCGACGCCGGGCTCGACGTACTCGCTGAGGGCCGGAACCGGGAAGGCCCACTCGCCGTCCTTTTCCTCGTGCAGGTCTTTCGTCATGTAGAGCGCGATGGGTTCGAGAAACGCGACGACCCGACCATCGACCTGGGCGAGCGCGGCACAGGTGCGGAGCATGGCCGCGGCGTCATCACCGCGAGAGGGACACGCGATGACGAGGCCGGGGATGTCCCGAAGCGCCGTGATGCTGTTGTCGTTGTGGAAGTGTCCGCCGAATCCCTTCTGATACCCGAGGGATGCGATGCGAACGATCATGGGATTGGCGAACTGTCGGTTCGAAAAGAACTGCAACGAGCAGGCTTCGCCGCGAATCTGGTCGCAGGCGTTGTGAAAATAGGCGAGGTACTGAATCTCCGGGATGGGCAGGAGTCCCATGTACCCGGCCCCCTGAGCGAGACCCAGAATCGATGACTCGTCCAAAAGACTGTTGAAAACCCGCCCGGCCGCGAATGTTTTTTCCATTCCGGTCGTGACGTTGTAGACGCCGCCTTTGCGAGCGACATCCTCTCCGAAGATCAGTCCCTGGGAGTACTTGGCCATCACCTCGAAGAGCCCGGCGTTGATCTGTGCCGCCAAGTGTTTCGGACCACGTCGCTCCGGCAGGTTCTCTTCCGACTCGAACACCTCGAGCCGTGTTGCGCCGTAATCGCTTCGTGTCGCCTCTGCTTTGACCGCATCGGGAGTGTAGGGCGCGAGTGGTTCGATGATCTCCGCTGCGCTCGACAGCCGGGGTCGCTTCCGAGCGGATTCTCCCAACGTTCGACACCGCTTACGGATGTTTTCGTAGCGACCGAGCAGGTCCTCGGATGAGATCAGTCCGGCTTCCAGACACAGCCGCGCCGTCGTACGCACAGGGTCTTGGGCTTCGGTCTCCTCGACTTCCTCCATCGAGCGGTACTCGAGCTCGAAGTCGCTTCCGGCATGTCCCAGCAGTCGCACGACTTTGAGGTGAAGAAAGACAGGAACCCGGCGCTCGCGACAGTACTCTACGGCTTCGGAGACATCCCGGTGTGCTTCCCGAACGTCGAGTCCGTTGGCGCGGAAGTACTTGATCCCCGGCTGGCTGAGAAAAGCCCGCTCGATGTATCCCTTCGGACTGCGGACCGAGATGCCGATCCCGTTGTCTTCACAAACGAAGAGGATGGGAACGGGAAGGTTCTGATACGCAGTCCAGGCCGCCATGTTGAATGCGCCGAGCGCGGTGCTGTGGTTGGAACTGGCGTCTCCCAGACTGCAAACGACGATGGAGTCGCGCGGGACAGGAAGCTCTGCTCCGATGCGCTTGGCCCGGCGAATGGCGATGGCGCAGCCGACGGCTTTCGGCAGGTGACTGGCGATCGTGCTCGTTTGCGGCAGGATCCAGAGCTTCTTGTTTCCCCAAACCTTGTGGCGCCCGCCCGACATCGGATCGTCTGCGCTCGCGACCTGGGAAAGAATCGTGTCGTGGATGGGATCGACGTCCGGGTCCTGCCGGCTTCGGTGAACGACGAAACCACCGCTTCGGTAGTGCAAAAAAGCCGGATCCGTCGGGCGGGTGAAGTGCGCGACCAGAGCGTTGCCTTCATGACCGGAACTACCGATCGTATAGAAGGACGCGTTGTCTTTGCGCAACTCGCGCGCGATGAGGTCGAGGTGCCGCGAAATCATCTGAGACTCGAGAACGTCGAGCATCTCGTGTCCCGTGATGTCGTAGGACGAGTAGACAGGAGCGTTCAGATCCCGGACCGGTTTCTTCGCTCCGGCCCAATTACGGACGAAGGAGACGAAGCTCTCGTCGATGACGGCTGCGCGGTTGAACTTACTCAAGGGTTTCGTCTCCGCGGAATCAGAACGCGTTGACGCCGTCACAAATCTGTCGGCCTACCGACAGTTCGTGAATCGTTTCCGTTCCTTCGTACGTGATCACGCTTTCCAGATTCAGCATGTGCCGAATCGGGCTGTACTCGACGCTGATTCCACCGGCGCCGAGAATGTCGCGCGCGTCCCGTGCGATGTCGAGACCCATCCGCACGTTGTTCCACTTGGCCAGCGAAACCTGCGTCGGGTGCATCTCGCCCTTGTCCTTGAGCCGGCCAAGCTGCAGCGACAGGAGCTGCGCCGTCGTGATGCGACGCGTCATGTCGGCGAAGCGCCGTTGGATGGTCTGCGTGTGAGTGAGCGGGCGGCCGAAGAGAATGCGTTCCTTGGCAAAGCCGAGGGCTTCCTCCATCGATCCGATGGCGGCGCCGATGGCTCCCCATGTGATTCCGAACCGGGCCTGGGTCAAACAGGTCAGCGGAGACTTCAGTCCGTTTGCTTCGGGAAGACGGTTGGACTCCGGAACGCGGACATGATCGAAGAAGAGTTCGGAGGTGATCGACGCGCGCAGGGAGTACTTCTTCAGCGTATCCCGCGTCGTGAAGCCTTCCATTCCCTTGTCGACGAGGAAGCCTCGGACTCCGTCCTCGGTCTGTGCCCAAACGATCGCGACGTCGGCGATACCGCCATTCGTGATCCACATCTTGGCGCCGTTGAGGATCCAATCGTCCCCGTCCCGCTTGGCGTGCGTCTTCATCGTACCCGGGTCGGATCCACCGTCCGGTTCGGTCAGACCGAAGCATCCGATGATCGAACCGTCGGCCATCCCCGGCAGGTACTTCTGCTTCTGCTCTTCGCTGCCCCAGGTGTGGATCGGGAACATGCAAAGGCTGCCCTGTACGGAAACGAAACTGCGCAGGCCGCTGTCGCCGCGCTCGAGTTCCTGACAGATCAGACCGTAGGTGACGTTGTTGAGTCCGGCGCAGCCGTACCCTTCCAGGTTGCAGCCGAGAAGTCCCATCTCCGCCATCTCCGGAATCATCTCGGAGGGAAACCGGTGCTCGTCGAAGGCGTCGGCGATGACCGGCTGCACCTTCTCGTCGACCCAGCGACGAACCAATTGCTGGACCTGGCGCTCCTCTTCGCTGAGGAGAGACTTCATATCGAAGAAATCGTAAGGAGTCGGATTGCTCATGATCGTTCCTTGCGGAGGGACATTTCGTTTCTGGTACGGGGCTCACGGTCGGGTGCCGAGTCGGGGCCGGTTCGTTGCGAACCCGCCGGGTCGGCCATTCCGAACTGAGTCGGCCATCCGTCGCCGTGAAGCGGCCATTATAAGGATAGGGAGGGGGCCGGAGGCCAGAGAATTATCAGTATTGTTTATCGAAGAGTGGAAAAAGAATCAGTCAGGCGAATAGGTGGCGCCGAGCCGGCGAGCGGGCCAATGGACTGGTTCACCAAGTTCCGCCGAAACCAAAGTTCCGGGATTTCAGCCCGCTCGTCTGCCCTGAACTCCTGCGGCGACGATTCCGCCCCATCCGGCCAGGAGAAGCAGTCCACCGAACGGCGTCACGGCGCCCCAACGACCGACGTCGGTCAGGCACAGGATGTAGAGGCTGCCGGCGAAGACGACGATCCCGCCGACCAGGGTCCCCCCGATGAACCGGACCAGCCCGGGCCGGATGCGTTCGGAGTGAAGCGCAATGACTGCCAGAAGGACGGCGTGGATGAGGTGGTACCGGGTCGCCATCTGGTAGGTCTCCATGCGCTCAGCGGACATGGAGTCGGAAAGAGCGTGAGCGCCGAAAGCTCCGGCGGCGACCGCCGTGAAGCCGAGGATTCCGGCCAAAGAAAGAAGGGTGGAGTTCATCTCCGCAGCATAGCGCAAGCGAACGACGAACCCACCCTTTGCTCAGAACACCGTCCGCGTTGGAGCGGACCGGCTACATCGCGTCGCCGGGGCGGGTCGTTTCCTCGAAGAGTGGCGTTCCCTCCGGCCAGAGGTTGCTTCCGTCGACTTCCTCGTCGGCCGCTTCGGATTCCAGGAGCTCCTGAAGTTCTTCGATTCTTCTCTCCTGGCGACGAAGTTCGCGCTGTGCGGCCTCGAGTTCGCGCTCCAACTCGCGTTCGAGCTCCCGCTCACTCAACAGATCTCTCGAAAGCCGACGACGTTCATGATCGGCGCGTTCCGCCTGAAGCCGACGGAACCGTTCCTGGAGTTCGGCTCCCCGGGCTCGCAGCTGGTCCTGGACCTGGCCCTGATACTCGCGAAACAGAGAGTTGCGTTCCGCCTGTTGCTTGCGATCACGCTCGGCCAGCCGGGCGAGCCGTTCGCGAGCGACATCCGCGGCTTCTGCGGCGCGATCCCGCGCGCGCTCAGATGAGAGACCAAACCGAAGATCCCGGACGTCCGAGCGATCCCTTAGAAACTCCAGTTCACCCAAACGATCACGCATGGACTCGAGCCGCTCTGCTCCGTTTCGTAGGAGGTCGCGGTGCTCCCAGAGGCTTTCCTGCACACTGTTCAGCGAGCGGAGGTCGAGGTCGACCTCGAAGATCTCGTCTCCGTCCTCGTCGAAGACGAGAAGCCATCCGTCCTCGAACTCCCAGCGGTCCTCGGGAACCTCATCTCCGTCCAGTCGAACGGACGTCATCTCGCCGTCCTCGAGCCGGATCCGAAGGTCACCGATGTCGTCATAGATGCGGATGCGGACGCGCCCTTCATCAAGAGGCTGAAGCAGGTCGTCGACTTGGCTTTCGTCCAACTCATCCGAATCCACAGTCTCGAGACGTGCCTGCAGCTTCGAAATCCGGTCCACGCTCATGGAGTAGCCGGAACCGCCCTGGTCAAAACGGAAGTCATGAGTGTTCAGGCCGCGGCTGACGGACCAGGAGGTGGAAGGAAAGTCGGGGCGCACCGGCGCGGTTGGAGCCAATGAGAGGTTGCGACCCCTTCCGGCCAATGCCGTCGGAGCCGGCGAGACCGTGATGGGCGAAGCGGCGAGAGGTGAAACGGAGAGCGGCGAAACGGAGAGCGGCGGAACGGAGAGCGGTGAAACGGAGAGCGGCGAAACGGCAAGCGGCGAAACGGCAATGGGCGCGCTTGGGGCCGCCATCGAGAGTCCCTTCGGCGACGGAGCGAGCACGGCATAGAACGGTTCCGACTCGTCGTCGAGTGATTGCAGGGCAACGACGGCCATCGATTCATCAGGTCCGCCGGGAATCGCGACGACACTGCCAGGGTCGAGAACAAGTGGCTCGATGGGAACCTCGACGAGGGGCTCGAACGAGGTCGTGACCAACGGCTGGATGGGGCGCAGGGGGATCGGGGCTACCGGAGCCGCCTCCGTCAGATGGTCCGGACTTAGGTAGTACACTTCCGGCTCTGATTTCACGGCGGCGGTGCCGGTCGAAGTCCACTGCGGTAGCAACAACGAGGTCAGGACGAAGAGCCCGGCGAGCGCGGTTGGAACGGCGAAGCGTGCCCACACCGGCGTCTCGGACTCGCGTTCATCCAGCAAGCGTTGCACCCGTTGAAGTAGTGAGGTGCCGGCCATCGAAGGGACGACGGCGGGAATGGATTGGCGCTGCTGCCACCCGGCCACTTGTGCGAGGCAGCGCGCGAGGTCCATACGGCTGCCGGTCAGCCTGACGGCGCGCTCGTCGCAGAGATACTCCGCTTCGCGCTGTAGGGCGCGACGCGCCACGCGGTGAAGCGGAAGGAAGAAAAAGACCGACTCCAGGATGTAGGCGAGCGTCTGCCACCAGGGGTCGAGCCTCTCCAGGTGAGCCAGCTCGTGGGCCAGTGCGCTCCTTTGTTCTGCGGCCGATAGTGCGGAGACCTCCCGAGCCGGAACGCAGATTTCAGAACGACCGAAAGCAACCGGGGTCGGGATGGAAGGTGCGTCACTCAGGCGGATTCGACGGCGCGTCCCCGCCGTCCGGACGAGTCGCCGGAACTGATCGTGGATAGGGCCGTCGTTCAGCGGAACGCGGCCGCGCAGGAGTTCCTGAATGCGCCGAAAGCTGGCCACAGTGCGAATCAGACCGAAGAGTAGCCCGAGTCCGAGCAGTCCGGCGGCCACCCAAGTGAGAGGCTGGGGAATCGTAACGATCGGACTGATCGTTGCGGACAGGACTCCCGACGACGGGCCGGGATCATGGGCGGAACGGTTGCCGGCAACGTGGCCTGAACCGGCGCGAGGAACCTCGCGCGAGTCGGTACGGGACAGGGAGCCGGAATCGGAATTGGAGCTGAAGCCGAATCCCGAGCCTGAGCCTGAGCCTGAGCCGGAGCCGGAGCCGGAGCCGGAGCCGGAATCGGGGCCGGAATCGGGACGGAGACGGGTGCCCGAAAGCAAGCCGGAGAGTCCACTCGCAACTGCGTGATCCCCGGATCGTGTATCGGCCACTGAGGTCGGCCAGTCCTGTGGGCCGTGATCTACGATCGCCGCCTGACCAGGGGCGGACTCGAGATCGGTCGACCGATCATGGGAGGTGGCGAGGTCCGCAGAGGCATTCAGTCCATCCAATTCATCGAGATAGATGGAACTGGGGTCCAAAGCGGTTCCGACCATCGAAGTGAAGGGGGTCAGGACCAGCCCGCCCACCAGGGCTGACTTCCAAAGGACATCCCGCCCGGCGTGCCAATCGGCGGGCATCACTTTGGCCAGCACCCAGGCGCCTCCCAGAAGGATCGTGCTCAAGACCGCATAGTCGAGTATCCAATTCGTCATGACCGATCCTCCAGCTCTCGCTCTTTGAGAAGAACGAGCTCTTTGACTCGGGCCAGCTCTTCGGGGTCGACGTCGTCGCCCCCCAGGAGATGACCGACAACCGCGGACAGCTCTCCGCCGAACACTCGGTCAGAAAGGTCCTGGACTAGGGTCTTCCGGACTTCGCGCTGCGAAATGGCGGCGCGATAAACGTACTGCCGGCCTTCCTTTCGGTGGTCCACGAGGCCCCTTCGCCGAAGTCGGGTCAGGAGAGTGGCTACCGTGGTCAGGGCCAGTTCGCGGTCCGGGCTCAAGTTCAGTTCCGCCTGAACCTGGGCCACCGTGGCTTCCTCCCGGTCCCAGAGGACAGAGAGGATCTCATGCTGTAAGTCGCTGATCTGTAGTTCGTTCATAGGTTTCTCCTGCGTTCGGGAGCGTTGACTACAGGCGTAATACTACAGATGTAATCGGAAGGTTGCGAGATTTCTTCCGTTTTTGTTCGTCTCTCGATGAATCTGCCCTCGAGCCCGGTGGCTGTTAGACAGCTTCCGCAGGCGGCCCGGACGGCATCACCGGCTCATCCGGGTCGGACTTCCTGTGCCCCCGCTTTTGCAGCAGGACAGCCAGGATGAACGTCATCGCGACACCGCAAAGGAAGAGAAGGATCGTCTCCGGAACGATCAGTTTCGTCAGGGCCTCGCGGGCCGCCACCTGCTCGAGCAACGTCTTGGAACGTTCGGCCAGTGCCGTGATCTGTTCTTCCGAGAAGAAGTTCATGGCGACCTTGGTCACCAGAAGATGGGCCACGGCAGCCGTCGCTGAATAGAAGGTCCCGACGACCAGTCCATCACGGAAGCCCATTTTGGACGAGACGATGCGATAGACAGCCAGCGCCAGGATGAGTCCGATGACGAACGCGAATGGCGCGAGCTCGGTCATCCACTCCGGAAGCGGTACATCGAACCCCAGATCCCGCGGCAGCTGTAGGCTCCACTCGCCCGGAAAGGGATCCCGCCACTTCCGCCAAATCTCAAAGCCGCCGATGGCCACGCCGAACGCCATCGCGCTGCGAATCCCGATCATGATGCGTCGGTCCCAGCCCATCCGAACGGCAACGAAGTAGAGCATCGGAAGGACGAGCAGAATCAGAACGAGCGATGAGGCCAGCCCGCCGATCGAGGCCATGGCCAGGTTGACCCAGATGTCCTTGCCTTCGGTCTCGTCCTGGAACAGCAACAGGGGCAGCAGTCCGATCAGGGTCGTTCCGGTTGTCAAAAGGATGGACCGCAGTTTGATCCGGGTGCCCCGGGCGACGGCCCGACGAAGCAGCGTGACGCGCTCCTCGGCTGGTAACTGACCAAGGTCGCTGCCGCCGATCTGCTTCCGCAATCCTGGAATCAGAGACGTCCGCGCTGCCGGATCGCCGCCGAGCTTCACTTTGAGAATGGCCTCCGCTTCCTTCCGGAACCGGCTGACCAAAAGGATGGCGTTGTTGACGACGATTCCGAAAAGCAGGACCAACCCGATTCGGGCGGAGGAGTCGAAGTCGGAGTCGGTGACCCAGAAGAGCATGACGACTCCGACCAAAGCCATGGGCAGCGAGGTCATGACCAGGAACGGCAACGATGCGCTCTCGAAGAGCGCGGCCAGGACCATGAAGATGAACGCAGCGGCCAGGATCACCATCAGGGTCAGGTCTTCCTCTTCCTCCTGCGTGAAGAACTGCCGTTGCCCCTCCTCGGCGGTGTAGCCGTAGGGGAGGTCGATGGAACCGAGGATGTCCTTCAGGTAGGAACTCCGCATTTTCTCCGTCCCGACGTACTCCCAGTTGACCTGCATCGAGTAGCGCTGGTTCTCGCGGGTAATGTTCCCGGGCGACTGCTCGATGCGAATGTCGATGAGATCCCCGATCCGAACCTTCTCACCGGATGGCGACAGGATGACCCGGTCGGCGAGGTCGCCGTACTGCACGTCCTCCGAGTCCTCATAGATCATCTGGATCTCTTCCTGCTCGCCGTCGACGAACATCCTCCACGGCGTGTCGACTCCAAGCAGGCGGCGCACGTGTCCGACAACGGTGGCCAGTCCGAGGTTGTGTTCAGCCAGACGGGAGCGGCGCACGCGAATGACAGCTTCTTCCTGACTCGACGACCGCCAACCGGAGGAGGTCGTTACCTGAGGGTTGCGGACGCGCCGGTTGCGATCGACCTTGCTGAGTGTCTCGTCGGCGATTTCGCGCAAGGTTTTGGAGTTGTAACCGGTCAGTTTGATAAGGGAATTGAAGCTGTTCCCGCCGAACGAGCCCTTCATGTAGGGCTGCTGGTCGAAGCCGCGAATGAAAATGGAGGCGCCGCCGGTCTTGTCCGCCTGCTCGGAGAGCAGTTCGCGGAAGTACATCGGATAGTGCGTGGAGAGCAGCTCCTCCTCGAACTCGACGCGGAGGAAGCCGCCGTTGCCGAAGGTTCGGGAGAACATGCGGGCGCCTTCAGGAATGGGCTCGAGCGGTTCCTCGAACAGTTTCAGCGTCTCGGAGACGACCTCGACATCGGTGCCGTCGGCAAGCTCCATCCACATGAAGAGTTCTTCCTGCGCGGGCATGCGCCAGAAGCCGCCCTTGATGATCTTCTTGTCGTAGACGTAACCGCTGTAGGCGAAGAGTCCCAGAAGTAGTGGGACGAAGATCGGCCACGTCTTCTGCAGCTTGAAGAGGAACCCTTCGGTCCCACGCGGGGGAGCGGAGAGATCGGGAAGGGACTCGGTCAGCCCTTCGAGTTCATCGGGGCGGACTTCGCGATCGCCGTCCCGGGTCGTGCGTGCTACGGAGCGTGCCCAACGTTGGTTGAGAACGACGGGAAGCCATCCAAAGGCAACGAAGAGAGAGGCCAGCATGGCCATGGCGACGGAAACGGCCAACGGAACGTAGTAGAGCGAGAGGCGGCCCGAAAGAAAGATGAACGATGCGAAGGCCACGACCGTGGTCTGTGTCGTGGCCATGATCGGGAAGGTGACCTCGCGCGTTCCACCGACGACGGCGTGCATCGCGATCTGGATCTTGGACGCGCGACTCAGCCCCTCGACGCGTGATTTCTGCCACGTCTCGACGCGACGGTGAATCGCATCGAGGACCAGGATCGAGTTGTCGAGGATGAGCCCGAAGCTGACCGTGAGACCGCTGATCGTGATGAAGTTGACGGAGATGTCGAAGAAGTAGAACAGACTCAGGGAGATGACGATGGCGAAAGCGATGGAAGCCACGACCATCACGGTCAGCCGCATCTGTCGAAGCGAGACGAGAATGAGCCCGACAACGACGAAGGCAGCCAGGATGAGAGTCAGACTTGGTGCGGCCTCCGTAGTGCGCCGGAGCAGCTCCCAGACACCGAGGCCGATTGCCGAGGACCCCAGAATGGTCGTCGCGAGCAGCCACTCCTTCAGCGACAAGGCCAGCAACAGCAGCAACAAACCCAGAATGGCCAGAGAGCGTGTGACCAGCTCGTTGAGCTTGCCTTCCAGTTCCTCGCCTTCATCCGCTTCTATATAAAAGGAGACATCGAACGGAAGGTCGGCCTCGATCTCGGGAAGCGTGGACCGCAAAGTCCGGCTCACTTCCACGGAGTTGGCCCCGCTCCGTTTCTCGACCGCGATCTGAACGACGTTCTTCCCGTTGGCACGAACGAAGTAGAGTGGATCCTGGAAGGACTGTTCGATCGTTCCCAATTCATCAAGCTCGAAGGCCCGGCCACCGGAGTAGGCGACGATCGCGTTTTCGAGCCGGCGGACACTGAGCGGATCCCGCAACGAAACGGTCAGCTCGAGTCCGCTTCGCTGAACCACTCCGGCTCCCGCCAGGTCATCCAGCTCGTTGATCCGGTTGAAGACCGTTTGTGGCTCGATCCGGTAGAGGTCCAACAGCCGGCGGTCGAGAAGGATCTTGATGATCGGGAGAGCACCGCCCTGCACCGAGGCGTCGGCGACTCCTTCCAGCGAAAGGATCTGGGGTAAGACCCAGGTTTCCGCCCGCTCCCTCAGTTCGTTCGTCGAGAGCGAGGACTCGAGATTGACGGTGAAGAAGTCCTCGGTCTGGAACTCCTCCGGAACGAAAGCCTGCACCTGCGGTTGGGATGCACCTTGCGGAAGGTCGCGACGAACGGCGCCCAACTGCTCGCTCATCTCGAGCCGCGCGAAATCCATGTCGACATTGCGACGGAACTCGACTTCGACGATCGACCGGCCCGACTGGCTGCGCGAAACGACCGACTCGACCCCATGAAGCTGTCGAGCTGCCGCTTCGACGGGAAGCGTGATCGATCGCTGCACAGCTTCCGGGGAGGCGCCGTTCCAGCCGGTCACGACCGTCAGCTTCGGAAGCGCCACTTCGGGAATGGCTTCGATGTTGAGGCGGGGAACAGAGTAGAGCCCCAAGACGATGAAGGCCGTGAAGATCATCCAGGTGGCCACCGGATGCCGCACAAAAAAACCGGTCATGGTCGAACCCTCGATTCAGTGGGTTGCGTCGTCATGTTCGAACGTTTCATCTCAGCCGACCGGTCCGGCACCCGATCGCCGAATCACACACTCTTCGGACTCGAACCTGCGGACTCGTGCCCGCGGACTCACACCCGCGGACTCACACGCCGTCAGAGACAGGCCGCTGCAGATTCGGCTGCGCCGGCCCCTCGGAGTCCTTCGATTCATCGCCCTGCGTCCGCTCACCTGTCGGACGAATGCGGTGGGCGATTTCGTAGAGCAAAGGCGTGTACAGAAGCGTCAAAGCGGTCGTCACCGTGAGGCCACCAATGATGGTGATGGCCAGAGGGCGCTGCAGTTGCTCTCCGCTTCCGAGCCCGAGTCCCATTGGGATCATGGCCAGTACCGTCGTCAGGGTCGTCATGATGATGGGACGAACGCGGAGGCGACTGGCCTCGAGAATGGCGTCCCGTCCGGGCATGCCGTCCGCACGAAGGCGGCGAATGGTGTCGATCTTGACGATGGCGTCATTGACCGCGATCCCTAACAACGCGATGAGGCCGATCAGCGACATGATGTTGATCGAACTTCCGGTTACAACCAGAGCGAGACAGGACCCGGCGAGCCCGATCGGAATGACTGCGGCCACGAGGAGCGGATCGAGAAACGATTCGAACTGCGCGGCCAGAATCATATAGACGAGGACCCCGGCCAGTGCGAAGGCCCAGGCCAGATCCCGGAAGCTCTTCCGCATCTCGACGTCTTCGCCGCTGCGAACGGTCGTCACATCCGGGGGAAGCGAAGTCTCGGCGATGACGGCGTCGACGTCTTCCCAGATCTTGCTCAGCGAACGGCCGGACGTGTTTCCGGAGATCGTCACCATGCGCCGTTGGTTGTCACGCAAGAGTTCGCGAACCGGTTGCTCCTCCCGGATCTCCAGGAAGTTTCGTAGCGGCACCGTGCGGCCGCCTCCGAGATCGACAGGCGAGGCGAGGGCGGTCGGTAGGTCGCGCCGAACATCTTCCGGAAGACGAACCGCAATGTCGATGCGCTGTTCGACTTCGTTGAAGGTCGTGGCTTCGACACCGGCGATGCGTCCGCGCAGTTCGCGGGACAGTGCCTCGGGATCGAGCCCGCTGCGCAGGATTTCGTCCCGATTGAGCCGGACGACGACGTTGGGTGTTCCGAGCACCCGGTCCACCTGAAGGTCGGTCAGTCCATCGATGTCGGCGAGTTCGTCGGCCAGTTGGTTTGCGCTTTCCAATGCGAGCGTCGGGTCTTCCGCAAGTACACCGAGAGAGAAGGCTGCGCCGCCCGTCGAGAGAATCTCCGAGAGCCCGATCCCCTCTTCGCGGAACGCCACCTTGGCTTCGGGGATTTCTCCGATTCGCTCAGAGAGAAGATCACGCAGGCGTTGTCCGTCCTCGTAGGCTTTCCGTCCCGGCTCGAGATAGACGCGGATCTTGGCGGTGTGCGGCCCGGTGTAGTCGCGCATCGCGGCCAGTGTTCGTTCCGTCCGTCCGACCTGGCTGAAGATCCGGCGGACACTGGAGTCGTCTTCGATCCAACCGGCGATTCGTGAGACCACGGCGCGGGTTTCGGTGAGCGGCGTGCCGGCGGGAAGCTCCAGCTCGACTTTGAAGTCGCCCGAAGTGCGCTCGGGCATGAAGCTGCGCGTCAGCACGTTTCCGAGAAGAGCCGCGCCGCCCAGTCCGACGACCAGAAACAGGATCATCAAGGCACGATGGGCCAGGGTGAAGAGGAGCACCCGGTGATAGAACGACCGGAATCGGTCGAATCCCCATTGAAAGGCGTCCAGCGGCCCCTTGAATGCGCGGTTGATCCAGACCAGGATTCCTCCCGGCCGGAGGACGCGCGCGGTGAGAACCGGTTGCAGAAGCAACGCCGTCGAGATCGAAATGAGTAGGGAGAAGGTGACCGTCAATGCCTGATCGCGGAAGAACGCGCCCGCGATTCCTGGAACGTAGACAACGGGGAAGAAGACGGCGACGGTGGTCAGGGTTGCGGCAATGACGGCGCGGGCGACTTCTTCGGTTCCCTGAGCCGAGCGGAGCGCCACGGTTTGCTCTCCGGCGAAGCCGTCCGGAAGAGGTCCATCCGGAATGCGTCCATCCGCGTCTCCATCCCCTTTGACGTGTCGGGTGATGTTTTCCAGCACGACGATCGCGTTGTCGACGAGCATTCCGATGGCGAGGGACAGACCACCCAGGGACATGAGATTCAGTTTGACGTCGGCAAAGTAGAGCAAGGCAAACGTAACGAGCACCGAAATGGGAATCGACAGACCGACGACCAACGTGCTGCGAATGTCCCGCAAGAAAAAGAAAAGCACGAGGAAGGCCAGTACGGCTCCGTACAGAAGCGAGTCCCGCAGTCCCGAGAACGAGGCTTGAACGAACTCCGCATCGCGGTAAACGAAGTCGTAGGCAAACTCCCCGTAGTCGTCCCCGAGAACGCCGAGAGCCACGTCGATCTCTTTCGAAACGGCGATCGTGTTTGCCTCGGGTTCCTTGTAGAGCAGGATCGAAACGACCGACTCGTCCCCGAGGACGGTGATGCCCTCCAGCTCCTTCGTCGAGTCGATGACCTCGGCGACGTCTCCGACCCGGATCGAGGTCGTACCCTCACGTTGAATCTCGGTCTGCGCGATCTGGTCGAGGGTTTCGAACTCTCCGTTGATGCGAAGGGAAAGCTGAAGCGGCCCCTGCTTGATCTGTCCGCCCGGGAACGAGATGTTGCTGCTGGCGACGGCCGCACGAATCTCTTCGATCGAAACGCCGAAGACGGACATCTTCTGCAGATCAGGTTGAACGAGAATCTCCCGCTCCGCTCCGCCGACGACTTCGGCCTGGCTGACACCGTCGACCTGTTCCAGAGCCGGCTTGACTACTTCGGTGGCGAACTCCGTCAGCTCGGCGATGTCACCGTCGCCTTCCAGGACGAGGATGCTGATCGGTCGCGACGTCGGATCCCAACGGAGAATGAGAGGACGTTCCGCGTCTTCGGGAAAGTCGTCCCGAAAGGCCACGCGGTCGATGGCTTCGCGCAGATGGAGATTGGCGAAGTCCATCTGCGTACCCCATTCGTACTCGACCGTGACGACGGAAGTGCTCTCGCGGGTGCGCGAGTTGACACTGCGTACGCCGCTGAGCGCAGTCGAGACCTCTTCGATGGGCTGCGTGACCATTCGTTCCAGATCCTCGGCGGGGATGTCGTCATAGGTTGTGACGATGGTCAGGCGGGGATAGACGATCGAGGGAAGCAGGTCGACGGGCAGCTTGGAGTAACTGATCCCGCCGATGAGGACGAGAGCGGTGAAGAGCATGGAGACGGCGATCGGCCGCTGGATCGCGCCTCGAAGCATTAGGATTCCTCTCCGGTCTTGGCCCACGGATCCTGAATCGGGTGGGTCTTCTTGATCTTGACCTTGGCGTCGTCGGTCAGCGTCAGGTGGTCACTGACCACGACCTTGGTGCCCGCGTCGACCGGTCCTCCCTGAAGAACGCGTTTGATCTCGACGACGTAGTCGTTCTGTTCTCCGAGCGTTACATAGACCCACTTGGCGCGGTCCCCGTCGATGCGGAAGAGCAGTGGGCGCCCGTCGCGGTAGAGGATCGCTTCTCGGGGCACGAGGAGTTTCTCGGGATGCGTCTCTCCGGCGATGGAGGCGCGTACGAACATTCCCGGTCGGACCCGTCCGTCGTCACTCTTGTAACGAATGAGCACTTCGCATGTGCGTGTGTCGGGGTCGATACGGGGGCTGATGACGTCGACCTGGGCCATGAGGGTCTCGGCCAGCGCCGGTACGATGAGAAGGGCCGGCTTTCCGACCTCCAGGCCGCGAAGGTCCGACTCCAAGACGCCGACTTCTGCTTCCACGTCGACGTTGTCGATGATGGAGCAGACGATGTCGCCGGCGCTGACCCGTTCCCCGGCGACGACTTCGAGTCCGGTCACGACGCCCGAGAACGGTGCGCGGATCTCCGTCCGTTCCAGGTTCAGGCGAGAGCGCTCTTCGTCGGCCTTGGCCGTGGACAGTCCGGTGCGCGCTTCGACCAGGTCGCGGCGATAGGCGCCTTCGCGGAGCGCAGCCATTTCGATTTCACGCTGGGCTTCCAGCCGTTCTTCGCGGGTGATCTTGCCGTAGCGTTCGTCGTTGCGGAGTTTTTCCAGTTGCTCGTCGACGGTTGCGGTCGGGCTTTGTCCTTCGACTTTTTCTTCTTCGATGATGAGTTGCCCGAGAGCCTTGAGATAGCGGGAGCGTGCCTCGTCGATGGCGACCTCGTACTCCCGTCCGTCCAGGCGGGCGATGAGAGCACCGCGGCGGACGGCATCTCCCTCTTTGACGTAGACGCGGTCGAGACGCCCACTGATTTCGGCTCGCATTTCTGCTTCGCGACGAGCGCGGACCCGGCCCTCCGCCACGACGGGGACGACGAGATCTCCGCGGACGGCGACGGAAGCGCCGATGGAAGTCGTCTTCTCTTTCTTGGGCTTTTTCTCTTTCTCGTCGCCGGAATCAGAGGCGGAATCGGAGTCTTCGTCGGAGTCCTCTGCATCGTCGGAGTTCTCCGCATCGCCCGAGGTGGAAGCATTCGCTTCGTTGTCGGAATCCGCGTTCGCCACCGCCGTAGTGTCGGAACCCGAACCAGCCGAGCTGTTTCCATCGCTGCACCCTGAGAGCTGGCTTCCGAGGACGAGCAACAAGGCCAGTCCCAAGGGAAGAAGGAGCGTCGCGAGTCGAGATGGATTTCTCTTGGAGGGGGTGGGGGACGAGGGGGGCGTGCTTCCTCTACGCATGGAGGTCTCCTGAAGGACTCTGGCCGCCCGTGTCCGGGTTTCATCGGGGGGCGTAGGTTCGAAGCACGGCTCGGGAGCGGCAAGCGGAGGGCCGGGAGGGCCGCACCGTGATCCTACCGAGTGGGCCGCGCGTAATGTCATTGCGGTCGGGACGGGAGCTGGCCCCCGTCCCACGGTCCATGCAAACTAGTTCATCGCCAACTTGTCGACGTCCAGCTGGTAGCAGATGACGGCCATCGGCTCTGCATCTTCTGCTTCTTCATCACCCGACATTCCGCCCTGCATCGCAACCAGCGCGTTGAGGAAGTCGGTCACGACATACAGCCGGTCCTGGACGAAGAAGAAGAAGTCGTCGCGGGGATCTCCGTCACCCTTGAACGAAACCTGCTTCACGAAACGACCCTGCGGATCATACACGTCGAACGTTCCCATGACGCCGGCTTCGGTCGGACGAGCGCCCTTGCTGTTCATGACCCAGAGGGAGCCGTCGTCGCGCGTGAAGATGGAAGCGATCGACTTGTCGTAGTCCTGCATCTTGAGCGTCGAGTTCGGGGCCTGTCGCGTGAAGACTTCCCAGACCGATTTGACCCGGTTCATCTCGTCCTCGGTCCGCTTGTGCGGGGAGTGCTCGGTCGTGATGACCTTGGCCAGGCTTCCGTCCGGGTTCCACAAGTGGATCTCGTACTCGCTGTGCTTGGGGCAACCCCAGACCTTGCCGTCCGGGCTGACCGCCCAGCGGTTCTGGATCGTGTCCCACTTCATCTCGTCGATGACCGGGTTTGCGAACTCCCAAAGACGGGGCTCGGAGTAATAGGTAGCGACGATGTCGCCCTTGGTGTTGGCGCCGCGAAGCATCACGGTCTGGGTGAAGGTGCCGGCTTCCTGGTTGAAGTTGTTGGCCTGTGCCATGCAGACGAGCTGGTCGCCAGCCAGGCGGGCGCCGCTCATGGAGACGAAGCCTTCGCCTTCGATCTTGGGGGTGGGCATCTCGCCGGCAGGCTCTCCGTCCTTGGTCAGGAGAACAATCTTGGCCGGTGCCGTCTGCAGCACTCCGACTTCACCCGTCGGGACGAAGAAGACGCTGGATGGGAAACGGAACTCGCCCGGACCTTCGCCTTCGCGGCCGATCGTTCGTACGAAGGCGCCGTCCTTGTCGAAGATCTTCACTTCGTTGAGCTGGGAGTCGAGAAGGTAGACGTTGCCGTCATCGTCGTTGGTGACCTGCGTGATGACGCCGAAGAACTCGTCCTCGTCGTCGGTGTCTCCGCCGATCCGCCAGAGCTCTTCCAATTCCATGGTGACCTTGCCGATCATCGGCTCGGCCGGGTTCTTCATGTGGACGACGCCGTCCACGGTCGCTTCCGTGCCTTTCCAATCGGCGGCCGATGCGGGTGCGACCAAAGCGAGAGAGACGGTCGCGAGTAGAGTGAGTGAAGCGATTTCCTGCTTCGCCGACTTCGACATGGATCCTCCTTTGAAGGGACGCCCGGACAACCCGGAGCGGCCAGCTACGTTTACCGTCTTCCTCCCCATCCATTCACCCCCGACGGAGCGATGAACCCGGAGACGGCAAAAAATCACCGGTCCAAAGGCCCGACGGCTGGGGAGAGGGGACTAGCCGATGGGTCCGATGGACCGGTGAATCATACGCGCAGGATTCTCGCCCGCACGGTTTCTTTCCGCATGACCGCCCGGCGGTGGTGCGCCGGGTGGTTCCCTTCCACGACGTAGGACGGCAGCGGGGCCGGTCCTGTTCGATGACGCGGAAAGAAATGCCCCAACCCCGAGGCGGTCTACGGCCGCCGACGGCTGAGGTTTCAGGGTTGTGGACTGAAGATTGCGGACGGCGTCGGTCTAAGCCCCGCCGCGAAAGCCGGGTTGCGGCGTCGATTCTCCGTTGCCAAGGGAACTCCCGATCAGCCTCCCGAAGTCGCTGTATCGTCGAAACTAAGGGAATGAGCGTCCGCAATCGTCCGACCACATGGGGTGTTGCAGGGAGATGCGATCCGGAAGCCAACTGGGAACGGGGGTGCTGAGGCGCACGAGGCGCCTCGGTCGAACCATCCGCCCGTCGCGGGCGGCAAGTTAGAAGTGCTTGCTTGGCAAGCGGTTGTGGGTTTAGAAGGTCTGTGAGGCGGCGCCTGTCGGTGAAGCGCCAGGTTGCTCCGCCATCGTGGCGGAGATCCAGACATCGATTCCGGAGGGGAGTCTTCCTTCCATCCCGCCTGGTCCTCGGCCGCCCGGACCGCCGCCGCCGGGTCCACCTCCCGGTCCACTTCCCGGGCCACCACCGCCGCCGGGACCGCCTGGACGGCCGCCTCCTCGCGACGGAGGTCCGGCACTTCCGCGTCCGCCGCTTGGCCTTTCCGGTGTTGGGGTCTCGAAGCCGATTCGTATGGCGGACGACTCCACACTTCCGATGGCGTAGGGCAGTGACTCCGAGGTACGGAGTGGGATCTTGAGTTCGTAGGCCAACCCGGTCGGACTCGAGTCGAAAGCGACCTCGATCCCCGGGACGTCCGCGACATACATGCGTCGCGGAGTGTCTCCGTCGGTGATGACCTCGAGTTCCAGCTTTCCCTTGTTGTAGAGGTCGGCCAAACCGGGTTCGTCACCGCCGCGGTCGCCGGCGGGAGGGCCGGCGTCGGCGAGCCACTCGGGTTGAATGCCCACGTCCCGAATGCCGAGGGGGCTCCGAATGCCGAACGTATGTTCTTTCTTGTCGCCCGCGCTGAACCAAAGGGTCAGTCCCTGGCTCAGGACCTGTCGCTCGATGTCATTGCTTCCGGAACGCAGACCGACGTAGAGAAACTCGTCGTCGTTGGTGAGTCCGATCGCGACCTTGACGCCCTCCAAATAGTCCAGCAGTCCGTCCCATTCCTTCATGTCGCCGTCGACGACGATCTCCCGATCGCGCCACTGGCTTTGGAACTCTGCGTCGTTGTTGCAGCCGGTTGTGGACAGGATTGCGGCCGCCAAGGTGAGAGCAAAGCCGGAGTAACCATGTCTATGAGGGCGAGGCATCGGCGTTCGAGATCCAAGCGGGGGACTTGGTTCTTGCATCTTGAAGTCTTCTCCATTCCCGGCAGAGAAGGGGTTGGAAGCCCGTAGTGGTTGGCCGCGTGCTCCCATGAAGAGCCGACCGTACCTCCGGCCAGCTTCCCGAAAGATCTGAATCTGAGCCCTTAGTACAGCAGGAGGGTGTCGCAGGAATGTGGCAGAAACCCGGGTATTGCATGGGAGTTGGCCAAGCGCCGTTGGAACTTACCCGTTCGGGGAGCGGCTTCGATCCGTTAAGATCGTGAGGTTGCCCCTTAAGAAAGGAGTGAGGAAACCCTTCATGGCCCGCCACATCGACCGTTACCTCCAGCCCCTACTCGACGAGGATCGCTTTGATTTCTACAAGGCGGTCTGCGACTTCAGCGACGCTGAGATCGGTGCCCCGATCCTTCATTGGGAACGGGAACACATCCTCATTCCCGACTCGGCGATCCGGAAGATGGGAGAGCTGGGACTCTTCGGTCTGACCGTTCGTGAGCAGTACGGCGGACAGGGCGGGACCCATCTGGACCTCATTCTCATGGGCCTGGCTCTCGGGTACCACGCGCAGAGCGCAGCCATCACGCCGGGTGCGGCCTCCAGTTTGGGGACGAAGCCGCTTCAACTCTTCGGTCGTGACGACCAGAAGCAGGCGCACCTTCCCGATCTGGCCGCGGGAAAGCGAATGTTCGTCTTCGGCCTATCCGAGCCCGGTCGCGGCTCCGATGCAGCCAATCCGGAAGTCACCGCCACCCGCGTCGAAGGCGGATGGAAGATCAAGGGCGAGAAGTGTTGGTCGACCAATGCACGTTGGGCCAGTCACATCGTCGTTCACGCATTGACCGACCCCGGCGGTCGTCCCGGCCACCGTTCGACCTGCTTCATCGTTCCGATGGACGCCACCGGTGTCTATTACCAGGAGATGGAGGGTAAAGAAGTCTGGCTGCAGTCGTCGACCGGATCGGTCGCATTCGACGACGTCTTCGTTCCGAGCGACGCCATTCTCGGGGAAGAGAACGAAGGCTTCAAAGTCATGGTCACGACTCTCAACGGCGGACGACTTTTCATCGCAGGTTTGTCCATGGCCTCGTTGGCCTTCATGCTCGACAAGTGTCGGGGATACGTGCAGGAGCGCGTGCAGTTCGACGACAAACCGGTCGGCCGCTTCCAACGAGTGCAGGATGTCCTGCTCGACATGGACATCGCGTTGCATCAGGGCGTGACGTGGTTGATCCAGTTGGTTAAAGAGTACGACGCCGGGACCATGCAACGGGAGTCTGCGGCGAAATGCAAAATCGAGTGTTCACGACGAGCCTCCGACCTCGCCACCTTGGCGATGGAGATTTGCGGCGGCGTCGCCTGCCTCGATGAGTTTGGTTTGATACGTCATTTTCGAGACCTTTTCGTTTGCCGGGTCGGCGAAGGGAGCAACTTCGCTCTCAAGTCGATGTCGACGCGCCCTCTTGTCCCGGAGATCGCGGACATACTCGAGTAATCGTCCTCGAGTTGCCGAAGCCGGTTCCTCTCCCGGCGTGCAGCGAAGAAAAACAGCATAAGGCGGGGCCGTGTGAACGATCCTGTGTCGAGAGAAAGCCTGGAACCGCTCGGCGACCAGATCGCCGGGTTCGAGGTTGCCTTCAGCTCGCCGCATGAACTCGTGCTCGTGAAGCCCGCCGGTATTGCCTCGGAACTGACCACCGATCGCCAAGGCGTCTCGCTCATTTCGCGCGTCCGCGCCGCCGGCTTTCCCCAGGCTCGACTCCCACATCGGCTCGACCGCATGACGAGCGGCCTTCTTCTCGTCTCGCTGTCGAAGGAAGCGGCGGCTCACCACAGCGCCCAGATTCAGGAAGGGAACTGGAAGAAGTTCTATGTCGCTCGCATCGTGGCGCCGCGACATGAGGAACTCCTTTTGGGAGAGCAGAAGGCGTACCTCAAGCGGAGGCGCGACAAGATGTCGGTCGTGCGCGCGGGGGGGAAGCCTTCTTTCATGGAGATCCTGAACGTCGCGCCGGTACCGCATGAGCCACGGCAAAGTCATGTCGCGATCCGGCTCATGACCGGGCGTTACCATCAGATCCGCGTCATGATGTCGGAACTCGGTTGTCCGTTGATCGGCGACTCGTCTTACGACGGGCCGACCGGTGACCCGTTCCTGGAGCACGTCGCGCTGTCATTCTTGCCCATGGATGCGGCGGAGCCGGTGAGGATCTTTCGGCGGGATGATGAGCGTCGGGAGGCGGTGGCGGGGTCGGTGATGGATGCGGTGGGGGCGGCGTTGTTGGGAGAGGAGTGATTAGTGTGATGGTTCACGGAGTCAAGGCGGTCGCCGCGCTCGTCGCAGGGTGCTGCTGTCTCACAGACTCAGCCGGCGCCCAGATCATCGCTCAATACCTCGCAGACCTTTCCAGCGATCAAGTCGTACCGCCTGTCGAGTCCTCCGGTGTCGCCGGCGTCGCGATGGTATGGGATCATGGTGGTCCCTGCGACGATACTTCCAGGACGCTTGAGTTCTGCCTCAACTTTGGATTCCTCATAGGAACTCCGATCGCTGTCGACCTGTTTGTTGGAGTTCCAGAAGCCAACGGTCAGTTCTATGCAACAGTTCTCAGCGACATTCCGGACGACCTCTGCGTTGAGATAACGGCAGACTGGCCGCCGTGTAGCCTCTGGCAGAGCGACAGCCTGTACTTGGTGCTCAGGACAGATCGCTTTCCCGAAGGTGAAGTCCGTGGGCAGCTCATCTATGAGGAACCGCGGCCAACCATTCGACAATCATGGGGAACAACCAAAGCGATCTGGCGGCCCCTGGATAAGTGAGGGGTACATCGTGGCCAAAGGACGGTAGCTGGCGAGCCCGCGCGAACTACCGCGCCCGAACCGCGCCACCGAAAGGAAGTACGACAACTGAGACTGAAGAGAAGAACATCTTGTTCCGTCTCCAGGCTCTTTCTCCGCGTCGTTTTCCTCGGCGTGGCCACCTTGTCCCTTCCCTCATGCACCGTCATCGGGAATCAGATCGGAAGATCGATGGAGGATCCGGCCGCAGGGATTGTCCGAGAGCAGTCGATTCGCAATCTGGATTCCGGCTGGAACGTCAAGGTCTTCACCGACAATCGTACCTACACTGGCGAGGTTCAGCGCGTCGTGCCGCGAGGGAACGGCGACCTCCTGGTACTCCGATCGGACGATAACGGCGAGATCTATCATCTACCGGAGGCGAGCATCCATTTCGTCGAGCGGCCGCGAAAGTCGGCAACTACGTCCCTCCTGACCGCGCTTGGGCTTGGGATCGATTCGTTTCTGCTCTACCAGGTCGCGGTGATTGTCAGAGACCACTCGGCAACCTTCGAACCCGATTGACCGGGACGGATCAGGCAGACCGAACAGGCTGGACTAGACCATGCCAGAGTCCTGGCTAGCTCGCGCTCGAATCACGGTCCGACTTCCTCTACCCTCCACAAGATGACGCTACCCAGAATCGTTCCGGACGAACTCCGCGTCCGCGGCCGCACCCGCGAAGTCCCGGAAGACTTCGAAGTCACCGAGATTCCAGCCTACGAGCCCGTCGGACATGGCGAGCATCTTTTTCTTTGGGTCGAAAAGCGGGGGCGAAACACGGAGGACGTCATCCGTGCCCTGACTCGGCTTCTTCGAGTTCCGCCGACGGAGGTCGGGACGGCGGGGATGAAGGACCGTCACGCGGTGACGCGGCAGTTCGTTTCCGTGCCGTTTGCCAGCCTACCTGAAGAGAGTCAGACGGCGGTGCGCGCGGGTGGGCTTCCGGAGCTCGATCTTGGCAACGACATTCGCGTGCTAAAGGCGGGCCTTCACGAGAACAAGCTCCGCACCGGACATCTCTACGGGAATCGGTTTCGCATTCGTGTACGTGGCGTCTCCGACGGAGCGGAACAACATGCTTGCGAATCTGCTGAGATCCTTCGAACCAAGGGGTTGCTCAACGCCTATGGGAGCCAGCGCTTTGGCCGTGACGGCGAAACGCTTCGTCTTGGTGAAGAGCTGATTCGGAAAGGACGTTCGTCGCGAAAGCTCTCCCGCAGTCTCAAGCGTCTGGCCCTTTCTGCGGTGCAGTCGCATCTCTTCAACCAGGTCCTAAACCATCGACACGCAGAGTCGACGCTCTTCACGGTCTTGGCGGGCGATGTGATGCAGAAGGCTCCGGCGGGCGGAAAGTTCGTCGCGGAGGACGTTGACGCGGAGCAGAAGCGTCTGGATGCGGGGGAGACCTTGATCACGGGGCCGATGTTTGGCCGCAAGATGCAGGATCCGAAGGGGCGACCGCTCGAGATCGAGGAATCGGTACTGGCCGGGAACGACTTCACGCGCGATTCGTTCTCCGGGCACGGCAAGCTGTTGCTGGGTGCCCGGAGGCCGCTGGTTGTCCCTCTGCCGACCCTGACCGTGACGACGGACACGGATGGGTTGATCCTCGAGTTCGAACTCCCGGCTGGATCCTATGCGACGCGCGTCCTCGACGAGATGGTGGACGAAGCGGTCCCTGGAGTGGGCAGCCGTCACTGAAATGTGAGAGTCGCGGCCGCCATCCGGATGCCGGGTGTCCACTGATAGCGTTCCCACTCCGGCCGGTCGTCTCGCAGAACGAGATACAAGCGAACGGAGCTTGCCGTCTCCGGCGGCGGATCGAGTCGCACGACGTCGTCCAACTCCTCCATGTCTACCTTCTCGCCGTCGTCGGAAACCAGAAACGCATACTCGCTGTCGACCGAACCCTCGGCCTGCCAAAGCCACCGGTAGTCGATCCTTTCTTCGAACCCGCTTGTTCCGGTGAATGGAGATGCGTAGAACTCTGTGCTCCCACTGGCCCGTAGGTAGTAGGTCCACCCGGACTGGACGTCGACGACCGTTTCCATCGGGGCCTCTCCGGAGTTCTCCGGCGAGTAGGCGATGGGAATGGTCACGATGTCATCCGCGAATTCGTCGAGGTCCTTCCACTCCGCGTTCTCGCGGGGGATCGCGGCGATCTCCCACTGTGTGACGGTCGGGTTGGTGTTGACGTTCTCACTGCCGAGATTCGAGCTGTAGCGGACGGTCAGTCCTTTGGTCACGTCGACCGTGGCGTGCGAGTTTTCGAGCCGCACTCGCAGCCGGACCTGACAGGCAAAGAGGTCTGCGATCCCTCGGATGTAGGCCTGCTCTTCCGGGTCCATCGCCTCAATGTCTTCTCTCTGTAAACTCGAGAGGAGTTGCGCGACCTCGTCACGGCCCGCCGGCGGTTCCCCCTGCTCGGGGAAGAGTTCCGCGATCAGCTCGGCGATCTCTTCGTCCTCTTCCATGCCTTCGAGGCTTGGGGACCAGTAGAGAGCGGAGTCGGGCACGACGAAGGAAACGACTTGCCGGACGTACCCTCGTGAGTCGGCTACGGGTGGTAGAACATCGGCTTCGGCGTCGAGATCGAGAAACCGGCGCTCTACCGGATCGACTCCGTAGAGACCGGCGTCGTACTCCTGAGCAAGTCGCCAACGAACGTCCGTGCCTGACGGGTTGTTGTCGAACCAGGTCAACGTTGCGGTCACCGTTTCACCGGGAGCGGCCTCCGGAGGATCGACTTCCAGCGTCAAAGGACGCGGTTTGTCGTCCGGTCCCAAGTGCATTTCCTGTCCGACAAAGTCGTCGGAACAGCCGGAGAGCAGGACCAACGATGTGAGCAACAGCGCTGCCCACTTGGGGCGATGGGCGTTGCCTACTTCTGCATTGAGAGACGGACGGACAGAGAGTCGAGTCAGCATCGTTCATGTCTCCTTAGAACTCGACGCGAACGCCGAGGGACGGGGTCGGAATCCAGCCGTAGGACTCGCGTTCCGTGTAGTCATAGTTGTAGGTGTAGCCTTCGGGTGCGTTGTAGATCGGGTAGTTCACGGTCTGCAGATCGGCGTAGACCGACCAGATGGAGTTCCGGCGAATGAACTTCCGGTCGATGCGGAAGTCGACACGGAAGAACGGATCGAATCGCTGCGAGAGATAGGTTCCGCCGACCGCGACATACTCACCCGTGTCGGCGTCGTATTGCAGCTGCCCGTCGGTGTAGTTGAGGTACGGGGTTTGCGGATTTCCGGTCACGTACTGCACGCGGAGTCCGGTCGATATGTTGTTGCCCCAGTTGTAGGAACCGACTGCCTCGAAGTGATGGGTCTGGTCAAAGGTGTGCGGTACCCACTGCCCGGAGTCCCAGGTGGCATCGGGATCCGTTCCAATGTCGTCGAAGCCGCCGAGAGACTCTTCGGGACGTCGTTGGAATCGACGCTCGGCCTTGCTGAGGCTGTAGGACAGCCAACCGAAGAACCGGTCGCCGGCTTCTCGGCGAAGCATGAACTCGATCCCGTACATGCGGCCGTCGGCGTCGGCGGCAAAGTTGAGATCGAGACTGTCGGTGACGACGGGAATCTTCGACTGCTGGTTGAAGTAGCCCTCTATTTTGAGCGACGTGCGATCGTTGATTCGCCACTCATCGCCCAACGTGGTGTGGAGCGCTTCTGTCGGAGGCAGGTCGGGATTGCCGAAGACGGGATCGGTGGCCTGTCCAGCGGGCTGTGGGTCCTGGTTGTAAGTTCCGACCGAACCCGTCAGCGTGTGGCTGTCGTTGAGACGGAACCGTGAGGACAGGCGGTAGCTCATGGCTCCGTCGGCCAGGTGATCGTAGTAGTCGTAACGGACGCCCGGGCTCAGCAGCCAACGTTCCATCGGTCGGTAGTCGAGAAACGCGTAGTAGCCCAGGTCGGAGAAGTCCTTCTTCTGGTCAGTCGTCGGTTGTCCGGCGACTTGAACTTTGTAGTCGAACGGACTCAAGGCGAGGTCGACTCCGACGTGGGTCGTCAGCATCGGGTTCCACTCGACCGACGTTTGGTTGCGAAGCTGGTAGTAAGGCCCTTTGTTGTCGAAGTCGAACTCTCCGAAGATATGACCCTGTTCCCGGTTGTGACCCGCGGCCAGGCGCAGGCTGTTCGAAAGCTTGGATCCCCAGCGGTCGTCCCAACCGACGATGAAGCGACTGAAGACGAGATCGGTTTCGATCGAGTTGGTGGCGGCGTTGACCTCGGCGGATCCTTCCTTTTCTTCCGGAAAGACGATCTCCGTCCGGTCACCGGTGACGAAGGCCGTGGCGAAGAAGCGTCCTCCGCGATCCAGGCGCCGGTCAACACGCAGGATGCCGTCCCAGTAGTAGGGAGCGACGGCGAGGTTGAGAACGTCGTTGCTTTCGAAGACGGCGCTGGCGAGTTCTCCAACGAAGCTGCGCCGAGCCGTGAACATCAAAGACCAGTCCTTATTGAGCGGCCCTTCCGCGTGAATGGAGGAGTCGAGCAGGCTGACGTCGACGACCCGCTTCCAACGGTCGAGCCGGGCCGGCTTTCCTTTCAGTTCGACGATGCCGCCGATGGCGCCGCCGTAGCGCGTCCCGAAGCCGCCTGGATACAGATCGACGCTCTCCAAAGACAAAGAGTTGTAGGTGGACTTCAGACCCCCGAAGTGGAAGAGCAGCGGGATGTCGATCCCATCGAGATAGAAGCGAGTGTCGTCGTTCCCGCTTCCGCGAACGATGACTGCGCCGGAGTTGGCCAGGGACGGGCGAGCGACACCGGGTAGCGCTTGCACGCTCTTGATGACATCACCACCGAAGCCGGCCAATCGCTCGATCTCTTGCACGGAGAGGCTTTGACGGGTGACTTCCGTCTCTTCTTCTTCGCCGTAGACGACGATCTCGTAGGCGTCGTAGTTCGTTCGAGTCAGCCAGAGCGTGGTTTCCAGCTTCTCCTCGCGGGCCAGGTCTTCGGCCACTTCGACCGGGAGATAACCGCTGTTCGGCGCGGTCACGCGAATCCGACCCGGCGGCAAAGACTGGAAAGAGAAACGGCCTTCTTCGTCGGTGAAGGTGACGAGGCGTCCTTCTTCCAGAAACTGTCCGGTGAAGTCTCCGATGCGAGCGAGGTAGGTATCCAGGGGAACGGGAAGTTCCAGGGGGTTGACGGGTTCGACCACGACCATGGCGTCGCGAATCGGATCCCGCGTGCCTCGCTCCTTGAGTACGCCTTCCAGATTGATCACGGCTTCCACATCGCGGACCGCGTCCTCCAGCGAGAACTCGTAAGCGAACTGCACGAAGACGGGAACCGGCGCGCCTTCTGCTGTGGCCGGTTCGAAAGTGAAGTGTCGAGCGGCCTCGGCGGCGGCTTCGTTGAGTGCCGGGCTGGGCCCTTCCACGATGGATACGGAGTCCACCCGGCCCTGCTCGGTGATCAGGAGTTCGAGGAGGACGACGCCCTGGCGACCGGCCTGCATCTCTTCCGGCGGATAGACGGCATCGACGAAGTTGATGAGGACCGGATCGCTGTCGGGTGCGAGGACTTGGGTGTCCGAAGTCCCGGCATGTACCGACGGGCAGAGAAACAGCTGCAACAAGAACGATGCGATGGTCGTGGTCGCGACGATGAACGTTTTCATTGATTACTCCTCGAACTCGAATCGAATCTTGTGCGTGATCCAGACGGCGACGGGTTCGCCGTCCCGAATCGCTGGGCGAAAGGTGAAACTGAGAAAGGCTCGTCGGGCGACTTCGGGCGAGTCGTGGCCGAAGTCCGAAAGGATCTCGACGTCTTTGACACGTCCATCGACATCGATGAGAAGGCGCGCGGTGACGGTGCCTTCGGCCCGGTGCTCTTTCATGAGTTCCGAGTACTCCGGCTTGGTGCGTCGTACGGGAACGGGGGCCTGGTCGACGGATGAAGTGGCGACGAGGGTTCCGGTGAGGTCACTCTCGGTCGCGACCAGGTCGTCCATGCGACCGTCGATCGTGTTGCCGAGTTTGCTGACCAGACCCGGTCCATCCCCACCGGCACCCAGTCCCTGAGCCATGATCTTGCGAACACCGTAAACGCGGCGTGGCGGCGCTTCCGGCTTCGGGGGCTCGGCTTCGGTCGTGGGTGAAGTTTCTTCCTTTGGCTTCGCAGGCTCCGGCGGCTTGGGCTTCTTCACCGGCTCGGGAACGACGGGGTTTTTCCGAACCGGGGCAGCCGGCTCGACGACCGGTGGCGCCGGCTTCTCTTCCGGAAGAGGTAGGGGTTGAAAGCGGACGGCAACGTCGTCGATTCCGCTCACCGTGGAATCGATATCGACCGGAGGCGCAGTCGCGATCAGGGCCCAACTGAGCGCCACGGCTGCGATCGTCGAAAGGTTCAGGGCCCAGTTGAATCCGCTGTTTCCGCGAGGAGTTGTCCTTCGTGCGTGTTCGTTCGTCATCGTGCTCAGGGGGCCGAGAGTGGCGACGTTGTTTGCGGATGTGGACGTCATGACCCCTCCGTTTGGGTGACCAGGGAAAGGTCCGTGAATCCTGCCGCGCTGCAGGCGCGGAGGACCTGCCCCAGGACTTGGAAGTCGTGATTCCGGTCGCACTGAATGAGCAACGCATCGCCGCCAGGTGAATTGTTTTCTTGAAGCGAAGCATCACCCGCGAGCTGGCCTGTCATCTCCTGTCGCTTCGATGTCAGGGCTGCCGTGAGTACTTCGCCCTCGTCGCTTCTGTCAGACAGCACTGCGACAGGGCTGCCGTTGAAGAGGACCTCGTCCGGAGTGATCTGCAACGTCGGCAGGGATCGGCCTCGGTCGGCCTTGTCCGAAGTCGGAAGATGGATCTCGTCGTTGACCTGAGTAAAATTCCCGTCGACGGAGAAACTCTTCAGAAGGAAGACCAGAAGAATCGTGATGAGGTCGACGAGCGCGGTCAGCTCTGGCCGGGCGATCTTCTCTGTGATTCGCGCGGAACGTGCAATGCGTGTCGGTGTCATTTGGAATCTCCCGTGCTTTCGGCCAAACCGAGGTTCGTCCAACCGGCGGAGCGGCAGAGGTCGAGACAACGGACGACGTCCTGGACAGGAACTCGAGCGCCGGTGGCGATGACGACTCTTGGCTCGGGGGGAGTCGTTGCGCCCGAACCCGGCTCCTCTGCGTCCGGGTCGGAGAGCGTTTCCGAAGCGGCGGTCGAACCCGGTCGCGCGCCCGAACTCGCATCCGCACCATTACTTGTTCCTGACGTTTGCCCGCGTTCGGCTCGGACTTGAGCTCGGGCCGCCAGCAGTACGTCGTTCAACTGCCGAAAGCGATCTTCCAGAGTTTCATCCGGTCCGGCTTCCATCAGAGTGACGTCGCCTACGCTGGCCATGATCCGGTTCGTGTCGAGATTCACGATCAAGGGCAGGTCCTCGAGCTTCTGTGCGATATCGCTGCCGTCATTTCCCGGAAGAAAGAAGCGGTGTGTTCCGAGCTGCGTGAAGACCGCCATGCTGATGAGAAACGGAATCAGAATGACGAACATGTTCATGACCGGCGTGACGTCGATCGTGCTCTCGGTCACATCCGAGACTCTGCGCAAGACGCGCGAATTCACGACTGGCCTCCCATCGCGGAAACGGCGGCCGGAGTGGCGCCGACCTCACCTCGTGGCGAACGGCGAGCCCGAAGGAAATTGAGAAACGCGAGGGCGCCGGTGTCGAGATCATCGATGAGTTCGCGCCGACGGCTGTTGAGCTTTGCGTGCGCGACCATGCAGGGGATGGCCACCATGAGGCCGGCTGCGGTCGTGTTCATCGCTTGCGAGATACCGCTGGCCAGAAGCGAAGCCTTCGTCGCGGCGTCGGCCACGGCCAGAGAAGCGAACGCGTCCTGCAGTCCGAAGATCGTTCCGAGGAGCCCGGCCAGGGTTGCGACGTTGGCGATGACCGCCAGGTAGTCGACACGCTGCTGCAGGCGCGGTACTTGTCGCAGCGCTTCCTCTTCGACGGCTCCGTGAACCTGTTCGACCGTGCGTCCCGAAAGGTGTCGATCCAGTGCGGTCCGAAGAAGCGATGCCGCCGGTGCGGTGGAGAGACGAAGTCCGTTCTTGTTTTCCGAAGGGCGTCCGCTCTCGAGCTGCGTCTCGACCTCTGAGATCAGCGACTCGGACTGGCCGCGACAGGTGACGAAGTAGAAATACGTGCGTTCGATGATGATGACGATTGCCGCGGCAAAGAGTGCGGCGAGGACGGCCATGAACGGGCCGCCGTCTCCGAAGAAGCGTTGAACGGTTTCAAACATGATTTCCTCCGCATCGTGAGCGTCCAAGAACTGCGTTCAGAGCGGGAGGAGGGCAACGGCCGTGCCCACGTTACGAATCAACCTTCCAGCTCCCGGCGGAGAGGCGGTGGAATTCACTGCGGCGGCTTGTCTTGGCGAGCTGCAAAAAACTCGGGCAGGCGCTCGATCGTGGCTCGGTCCCAAAGGAGATGGAGAGGGAGTGTGCCGCGGTGGCTCACCTGCCGTGCCGCTGGAGCGACAATGGCTCCTCGGCTACGACTGGTTTGTCTTCGCTGAGGCGGGGGTTGAAGAAGACGTGCTGCGGATCGCAGGGAGTCCTTCTAGCGAAGATCTTGTAAGGGTTGTGGTAGCAACAGTATAGGGCGTCGCTTCGTTTGGGGGAGCGGGCGGGCGACGGTCGTGTGCTCGTAGAAGCGGATCGCCCATCTGGTTGGAACAGCAGTTGCCTCGAAGGAAATGACGGTTACTCTTCCGTCCGACGAGGTGACGATCTGGTGTCTTCGTCACGGGAGATGGACGGATCTCAGCGCGAGGGGTGCTTCTGCCACGTCCCGAATCAAAAGTCGGTCGCTCTTTGCCAGGACCCTCTACGACCTGGGGGAGACGGAACTCGTTCCCTACTCGACGGTCGACCGCCGTGCCGGGGTTCCCGGATCGATCCCGTAAGCGTGTCGGTCATCTGCTCTTCGTGGCCGCACTTTCGTTGGTAGTGCTCATCGCCGGCCCCGGTCTGCCGTTGGGTCTGCCGGACGACGTTTCCTACGAGCTTCCTTCATTCCTTCGCGTGATCTCTGACGCCCAAGCGCAGCCGTTGCTTTCCCCGATGACCGGGCGGCGCGACGTATTTCTCCTCGAAAAGATTCAGGTGCGGCCGGACAACTGCGAGATGGAAAACCTGGTGGCAAAGGCACTCGGCCTTCGTCCAGGCGAGTACGTGGGGCTTTCGGTTCTCACCGAATCGAAGGCGCGGCTCGAGGCGTCGGGCGTCTTCAAAGACGTGCAGGTTCACACCGAGCGGGGTACCGAGCCGGGTTCGATCATCCTGGTCGTCGAGGCCACGGTCGGACCGCGCTTTCAAGTGGAGTCGGGGATCGGACACGAGGACCTGAGCGGTTGGTACCTCAACCTGATTGGATTCCGGTGGACAAGTCCTTTCCGCCAGGGCGGCACCCTTCGACTGGGACTTCACGAAGGGCTCGAAACCTCGGGATTCATTCTGAACATGGAGCTGCCGAGCGTCATCGGCGATCAGTACTCCGCTCTGTTCGACCTCGCGTTGACCAATCGCACGTGGTTCTTCCACGACGACTTTCAGCAGTACTCCCAAGAGGTGCGAGGAGCCCGGGCCCGTTTCGGAATCGGTCGGAGTTTCGGCGCGTCCACAAACGGTGCGTTCTGGGTCGGCTACGTGGACGCCGAGCCGGACGAAGATGTGGATGGCGAAGACGAAGAGACCTACCCGGCCGAGAACTTCCTACCGCGCCCGGAGACCGACCGCTATCTCGATCTGAGAACCGAATGGTTGTTTGAGCAAAAGGATCCACTTCGCGATTGGCAGCGCCGCCGTTGGGCCGGCTTGAGGTTGCGTCTGGCCGAGGGTTTCGACACCGCGTCGTTCTGGTCGGCGGAGGCGGACGCTCGGCTTTCCGTCCCGACACCCGGAGGAGGCGCCGGCGCATTTCGTTTGCGCGGCGCGTGGACCGGACCCGGCACCCCTTATCATCAGAGGTTTGCTCTCGGGGGAATCCGGAACCTGCGCGGGTACTCGCGGGCGCGGCTTTCTGGTCCCTTGGGAGCGCAGGCCTATTGGTTGGGATCGGCGGAGTATCGACATCCTTTGCTTGGCAAGGACGATCCCCGACCGCGGGTTCTCGGAACGTTGTTCGTCGATGTCGGTGATCACTGGGATCCCGACCGCAATCGAGGTGGAGTGGCTGCGGGCGGGGGTTACGGACTCCAGATCCACATTCCGTGGGTCCAGGTGCTGACCGCAGAAGTCAGTTACCCGATCACGAACGATCGAACCTCTCAGCCGGTCGCCCTCTATGTTTCGCTGGGGCGGTCCTTCTGATGTCGGAATCGCGACGACAGCACAGTTGGATCGTGATGATGGTCGAGAAGCCGGTCTTCGTACTCGGTTTCGTTTTCTTCGTCGTGGTTGCCACCTCGCTCGTCCACGCAGAAGAAGATCGCGAACTGGAGCTCGACGTCTTCCGCCGCGAAGACGGTGTTTTCCTCGATCTGCTGGGTCGCAGTCTTCTCGACGAAAAGACCCGGCTCACCGTCGAAAGCGGACTGCCCGGAACCTGCCTCTTTTGGGTTCGCTTCGAGGAAGCGCCCAACGGCCTCATTCGTGAAGAGATCATCGAGCACACCCTGCGCTTCGATCTTTGGGAGGGCCTTTACGAAGTGAGTCGTCCCGGCGGATCGCGCTTCTTCGAAAGTCTTGCTGCCGCAGATTCGGCCTGGGCATCCCTTCGTTCCTACCCGCTGGCGTCGCCAACGGAAGTGCGGAACGGAGGACGCTACTCGGTGCAGGTCTCCGTCGACGTGCAACCTCTGGCTCCGGAAGACCGCGAACGGCTGGGTCGCTACGTAACGAGAAACAGCGGGTCGGAGAATGAGGAACTTGTCCTCAACCTGGGTGCGGTCGTCAATCGACTCTTCGGTCGTCCGGGCAATCCGCGTGAGTCGGTACTTCAGAGCTCGCAAGAGGTCGTCCTGGAAGAATTGGAGGTGAGGCCGTGACTCTGCGCAAGCGCCTCGCTCTACTCATGGTCTTGTTGGTTCTGCTGCCCGCCATTCCGGCGATGTGGGTGACGCGGCAGCTCGTCGACCAAAGTCTGAACGTCGGTTTGAGTTCGGAAGTCGATCAGGCCCTGGAATCTGGTGTCGAGCGGGCTCGGGCCGAGTTCCAGTTGCAGCGGGAGATTTTCCGTGACGAGGTGGACGAGTGGTTGGAAGCACCGGAACGACAGTCGCTTTCCGGCGCCGAGTTGGTCGCGACGGCTGGAACGCCTTCGTTTCCTGGAGTTGGCGCCAAGTGGACGGACTCGAATGGAGAGACAACGTGGAGCTCGGCGGACACGGAGTCTCTGATCGAGTCTCCAAGTGCGGAGCGCAGGCAGAAGAACCTCGATGAAGACTCGGTGTCCGGCGGGCAAGAGACGCCGAGCCACTTTTCCGCCCGACACTCTTTGAGCGATGGGTCGGTCTTCACCGCGTATCAGTTGGTTTCTCCCGAGTGGCGGGAGGATGCGGCCAATCTCGCGTCGACTCTCCAGATGGTGCGAGGTCTTCAGGCCCGTCGGAGTGATCTCGAGCAGGGCTTCCTGCTTCCCTTCCTCGGCATCTACGGCGTTGCTCTGCTCCTGGCGCTGGCCGGAGCGGTTTGGTTGGGTCGTGGAATCACGGAGCCGACTTCCCGACTGTCCCGCGCGTTGCGCTCGGTGTCGCTCGGCAACTGGACCGAGCGTGTTCCTGTTCGCGGTCGCGATGAGTTCGCGCAACTCAGTCTTGGATTCAATCGCATGCTCGAAACCCTGGACGCGCAGTCACGGCAGCTGTTGGACCTCGAGAAGATGGCGAGTTGGCGTGAGATGGCCCGTGCGTTGGCGCATGAAGTGAAGAATCCGCTGACGCCGATCCAGCTCACGGTAGAGGAAATGAGCGGCCGCTACGACGGGGACGATCCGGAGTACAAGAAGCTGCTCTCCGACTGCTCGCGCATCGTGGTCAAGGAAGTGCAGAGTTTGCGGAACATCGTAACCAAGTTTCGCGAGTTCTCACGGCCGGTAGAGCCGAGCTTCGAAGAGTTCGATCTCAATGAGCTGATTGCAGAAGTCGGAAACCTGCAACGGGATCTTCAGGTCGAGCTGGACCTCGCTCCCGAAGTGGGACGAATCGAAGCGGAT
Organism: bacterium; assembly: GCA_030431975.1. Classification (GTDB taxonomy): domain Bacteria; phylum Eisenbacteria; class RBG-16-71-46; order CAIMUX01; family CAIMUX01; genus JACKCR01. Next base: position 80,292 of record JAUIHP010000007.1, read on the forward strand.
CCCGACCGGATTCGACAGGTCTTGATGAACCTTTGCCGTAACGCACAGGAAGCGACCCGCCAAACGGAGAGGCCGACGTTGCGTCTGGCTTCCCGTCGGAGCGACAACCGTATCCGGATTGTCGTCGAGGACAACGGTCCGGGGATTGCTCCCTCCGAAAGGGCTGCCGTCTTCGAGCCCTACCGGACAGGACGAGCGGAAGGACTGGGCCTCGGGCTGACGCTGGTCAAGGGCATCGTCATCGCGCACAACGGTTCCATCGAAGTCGACGAGGCCGAGGGTGGGGGAGCGGCATTCCGCATCGAACTGCCGACGCATCGGACGAGGAGTGAGTCATGAGTGATCCCGGACACGTGTTGGTTGTCGACGACGAAGAGAGCATCCGCGAGAGCCTGGGGATGATTCTGGGTGGAGCCGGACATCGGGTCACCGCGGTTGGATCGGGAGAGGAAGGGCTGACGGCAGCCGCCGCCGATCGTCCCGACCTCGTATTCCTCGATCTGCAGTTGCCCGGAATCGATGGGCTCGAGACGCTGCGCAAGCTTCGCGAGAACGACAGCACTCTGCGAATCGTCATGATCAGCGGTCATGCGACCATCGAAAGAGCGGTCGAAGCGACTCGGCTCGGCGCGTTCGACTTTCTCGAGAAGCCTTTTGGTCGCGACAAGGTGCTGGTCCTCGCGCGCAACGCGATGGAAGCCGCTGGGCTGGAGAAGGAAGTCGCACGCCTTCAGGCGGGAGAGGCCGGGGAGATTCTCGGCAAGAGCTCTACTCTCGACCAACTGCGTTCCGAGATCGAAAGCGTGGCTGGGACGGACGCGCGCGTGCTCATTCTCGGTGAGAGTGGAACGGGAAAGGAGCTGGTCGCCGCGGCGCTCCATTCCAACAGCACTCGCGCGAAAGGGCCGTTCATTCGGGTGAACTGCGCGGCCATTCCTGAGGACCTGATTGAAGCCGAACTCTTCGGGTCGGCCAAAGGAGCATTCACCGGCGCGGTCAAGGATCGTCGCGGACGGTTTGGTGCCGCCGACAAGGGGACGCTGTTCCTCGACGAGATCGGGGACATGAGTTTGCAGGCGCAGGCCAAGGTCTTGCGCGTTCTTCAGGAAGGACAGTACGAACCCGTCGGTTCGACGGAAACCATCAGCGTCGACGTCCGCGTCATTGCCGCGACGCATCGCGATCTGGCCGAGTCCGTCGCCGCCGGAACGTTTCGTGAGGACCTTCTCTTCCGGCTCAACGTCATTCCCATCCAGGTGCCGGCGTTGCGTGAGCGGCGTGGAGACCCGCGCATCCTCGGGGAGCACTTCATCGACGCCTATGCCCGGAAGTACGAGAAGGCGCCACCACACTTGACGGAAGAAGCGTGGGCCGCGTTGGAAGGCTATGCGTGGCCCGGGAACGTGCGCGAGCTCAAGAATCTGATGGAGCGCTGGGTCATTCTGAAGAGCGGAAAGGACCTCGGTCCCCGTGACCTCGGAATCGACTTGTCGCCGGGAACGGCCGGGGATGGCGGTGACCTGGCGCGTGCGTACTCGAAGATGACTTTGAAGGATGCGCGCGAAGCCATCGAGCGGGACCTGATTCGTGCCGCTCTCGAAGAGAACGAAGGGAACGTGACCAAGGCTGCGGATCAGCTCGGAATCGAACGGACGCATTTGCACAAGCGGATCCGGGCCCTGGGAGTGAAGGAGTCATGATGAAGATGAATCTCCGACTTCCACTGCTGGCGTGTTGTTTCTCCATGAACTTAGTTGTCCCGTCAGTCTCTCTCGCGGACGACGTCGACTTCGGACGAGACGCAGCGTTTTCCGCCGAGCCGAAGTCAGAAACGGCGCGGGAGTTTCACCGTCACCTCTACCTCGAGATCGGAACCAAGTACGTCGAGTTCGACATCGACTTCGACGACCGGATGACCGAGTTCTCCCCTGGATTCAGCTTCGAAGAGGAAGGCCGAGGTCTACAGATTGCTCTCGGTTACGCTCCGGATCCGGACTTTTGTTTCCAGGTCGACTTCAGCGCCGGTGAGGTCGAGACGGTCCCGAGTGATGCGACCGGAGCGTTCGCCATGGCGGGATTGGGGGTTCAGGTGCCGCTGGTGAGGTGGAGCGTGACCGAACTCGCTCTCTTTGCCGGCTTCGGAGGCAACGTTCTCTTCTTCGACCACGACACGTTCCAAAGTCGGGTGTACCTGGGTGGATACGGCGAGACCGGCCTGTCGCTTCGGCTGCATCTTTCCAGAAGGGTCGCGTTGCAGGCCCGGGCGACGCACGCGGTGAACTCGATTGCTCGAGAGGTTCTCAGCACGGACGGACAGGATGACGACCTGCGTGTGGTTGGTGGGTCGGCGTGGTATCGGATCTTCGGGACAGGGCTCGTCTTCACGTTCTGATCCGAGTTTCTATCATGCCCCGCCGCCCTTCGCGTTTCTGGCGCGGGTGGGCTCGGATCGCCTACCGCACCCGCTTCCGCCGATTCTGCATGAAGTCGACCAGCAGGTAGCTCCCTAACCGATCCGCCGACGTGAAGTAGGCTCGCCCCTTGTTCCGCTCCGTCAGCTGCTCTACGAAACGTTGCAGGTATGGATCCTCTGCAACCATGAAAGTCGTGATCGGGATTCGGCGTCGACGGCACATCACCGCTTCATCCAACGTCCGGTTGACGATCACGGGATCGAGTCCGCCGACGTTGCGGTAGAGCTTGCCGTCTCCGAGACGGATGACAGTGGGCTTTCCATCCGTGACGAGAAAGATCTGCTTGTTGGCCTGGTGCCGTCGCTCGAGGATGCGCCGCGCGAAGCGGAGGCCTTCCTGCGTGTTCGTATGAAATGGACCGGCACCGATGTAAGGAAGGTCTTTGACCTCGACTCGCATGGCTTCGTCTCCGAAAAGAACGACGTCGAGCGAATCCTTCTGGAAGCGCGTCAGGATCAGCTCGGAAAGTGCCATCGCGACCTGCTTGGCCGGTGTGATGCGGTCTTCTCCATAGAGAATCATCGAATGGGAGACGTCGATGAGGATGACCGTGGCGCAGGACGTGTGATGGTCGGTTTCGGCCACGGTCAGGTCCTGTTCCAGGAGGTTGAACTCATCCATGCCGGTACGGCGGAGTGAGTTCATGATCGACTCCGGAAAGTCGATGTTGCGGAGCTCGTCTCCGAATTCATAGGGACGGCGTTCCGGATGCTGCTCCGTACCGCCTGTGCCCTCGTGCGGAGTGGGGTGGCCGCCGACCGAGCCCATACGCAGCCCGCCGAAGATCTGTTCCAGGCTGGCCGATCGAAGCGTCTTCTCCGACTTCTTCGTCAAGGCCAGACCTTTGGGCGTCCGTTGGATGAACTCTTCATTCTCGAGCCGTTCGACGAACTCGTCCAGGTCCCAGTCGTCCGGGATGTAACCCTGCTGCTGCATCGAACGGAGAAAGTCGATGGCGCGCTCGACATCTCCGTTCGTGCGTAGAACCAGAGCCTGAAACAGGTCGAGGAGATTCTTGAACTCCTGCAGAGCAGCGAGCAGATTCTCGTCGAACTTCTCGAAACGGTAGCGCACTAGAAGTCTTCCCCTCCGAACATGTTGGCGAGCATGTCGGCGAAGCGGACCGTCCCGTCGTGGGACTGCTTGGCGATCAGGCTGACCTGGTGGAGACACTCGAGGACCCACTCCATGGCCAGGGCCTGAAGGTGCGGGTACTGCTCCGATGGCAGATCGGTCAGGCCTGCGGTCAGTTCATCCTTGCGGGTATCGACCAGCGCAGGCAGACCGGGTACCTGCGAGAGCACCTTCCAGTACTGCTCATACGCCATGTCGTCAGACAGTTCGACCTTGCCGCCGCCGGAAAAGAAGGAAAGAACTTCGCGGTAGTCACTGGGGATCTCCTTGCGGGTCTCCCTCGGTTCCTCGTCGTCCTCCAGTCCGAAGGATGCGCGACGGCTGCGCTCATTCTTGGGTGGGTACACCGGCGGAAAGACGCGCTGGAACACTTTGAGAAGCGCACGCCCGAGCAGCTTGTTCGCGACGATCTGCGGGCCTTCCTGTTCTCCCTCGTAGACCAACTCGACGCGACCGGTGATGGCCGGAACGATAGAGGCCAAGTCGGCGAGGCGGGGGACAGGGGGTTCACCTGCATCGACCAGTCGCCGGCGTTCCACGGAACTGTGGAGCAGCTCCATGGCACGAATGGGAAGTCGCTGGGAGACGCCCGAAGTCTGATCGACGTAGTCACTCTCGCGAGCGATGAACGCGACCTCTTCCACGATCTCTTCGACGAACCTCGGAATGACCAGGTCATCGTCACGCATCGTCCAGGCTTCCTGCCGCGTGATGTGAATGGCGTCTTCGACGTTTCGCGGATAGTGCGTCAGGATCTGACTGTCGATGCGGTCTTTGAGCGGAGTGATGATGTTGCCGCGGTTCGTGTAGTCCTCCGGATTCGCCGTGAACGAGAGGAGGATGTCCAACGGAATCCGAATGGGGAACCCGCGGATCTGAATGTCCTTTTCCTCGAGAATGTTGAGCAGTCCGACCTGAATACGGGGTTGAAGGTCGGGCAACTCGTTCATGACGAAGATTCCGCGATTGGATCGCGGGATGATTCCGAAGTGAAGGACTCCTTCGTCCGAAAGGTCGATCTTTTCACGGGCCGCCTTGATCGGATCGATGTCGCCGATGATGTCCGCGATGGTGACGTCCGGCGTGGCCAGCTTCTCGTGATAGCGGTCGTCGCGATGGACCCACTCGATGGGTGTGTCGTCTCCGGCCTCTTCGATGATGCGGAGAGCGGCCGGACTGACCGGGGTCAGCGGATCGTCCCGCAGCGAAGTTCCCGCCACCGCCGGCATCCATTTGTCGAGAAGCCCGACGAGCTGCCGGACGATCCGGGTCTTGGCCTGTCCGCGAAGCCCGAGCAGGATGAAGTTGTGCTGGGAGAGGATGGCGTTTTCCAGCTGGGGCAGGACGGATTCTTCGTAGCCGACGATGCCGTCCAGCCAGGGGCGTCCCTGTGAGAGTCTTTCGCGCAGATTCTCCCGCAGTTCTTCGCGAACGGTACGAGAGCGCCAGCCGCTCTCTTTGAGGGCGCCGAGAGTCTGAATTCCGAGAACGTCGTCGTGGTTTGTCATGAAAGTTTGGATGCCTCCGATCGGGATCCGTTGCGCCTGGATGCGAGAAAACGGCGGGCTGCCCACCCGCAACCCCACCTCGAACGGAAGTCTAACGGATCGGGCAGTCCTCGGGGTCGGATGTGCTGGGGTGCGGAGAATGTTACTCTTCCTGAGGTGGAAGGTAACACCGTGGGCCAGCCTCCGTTGAAAGCTCTGCCGACATGACAAGCGACTCACAAAGTCCCGGCCAATCCCATGGGCCGACGGAAGGCTTCGACCTCGAATCCAGTGACGGTTCTCGCCGTAGCTTCGTCGACGGTTCGGTCGTAGCCGGTCGGTACCGGATCGACGCCTACCTCGACGAAGGCGGAATGGGCCAGGTCTATCGGGCGCACGATCTGGACTTGGATGTGCCCCTGGCCCTGAAGACGATTCAACCTGCGGTCGCGGCGAACCCGGCCTCTCTCCGACGATTCAAGCAGGAGATCCTGCTCGCTCGTTCGGTCAGCCATCCCAACGTGTGCCGCATCTTCGATCTCTGGCGGGACGAAGCGAGCGGAGTCTCGTTCCTGACGATGGAGCTGCTTGCTGGTCAGTCCCTCGCATCCCGCATCCGCGAGGGAGGCGCGATGGTCCTCGGGGACTGCCTTCTGCTGGTCCGGCAGATGGCGAACGCGCTCGACGCCGCGCACCGGGCGGGAGTCGTACATCGGGACTTCAAGAGTGCGAACGTCATGTTGGTGCCGACGCAGTCCGGAGAGCGAGCCGTCATCACGGACTTCGGACTGGCTGTCACGGTTGGAAGAGGGGCTACTGTCCGGAGCGATCGCTCCGCGGGTTCCGATACCACAATCGAAGAAGCGACCGACGAGATGTCGCCGCAGGAGTCGGACGCGACGATAGCTTTGTCCCAGGGCCGAGGCGCGATCGTCGGGACGCCGGCCTACATGTCTCCCGAACAGGTTGCGGGCGGCGTTGTCGGCCCGGCGAGTGATCTCTATGCGCTGGGGGTGGTCCTCTTCGAAATGACGACGGGACGTCTTCCGTTCTCCGGCTCGACACCGATCGAAGTTGCACGAGCGCACGTGACGCACACACCTCCCAATCCCGCGGAACTCGGAGTCATAGAGCCGCACTGGGAAGAGGCGATCCTCCGTCTGCTCTCGAAGGATCCGGCTTTGCGTTACGCCAGCGCGGCCGACGTCGTGGGTGCTCTCGAGGGTCACATCGAGTCGACACCGATGGTCCGTCACTCGTTGCCGTCGGAACGCGACTCCTTCGTGGGCCGTAGTGCGGATATCGATGCCATCGCTGCCCGGCTGGAGACGGAGGATGGAACCGGCTGTCGTGTCCTTACGCTGCAGGGCACGGGAGGAACCGGGAAGACGCGGCTTTCTCTTCGCTACGGGTGGGAGAGCCTGTCGCGTTGGCCGGGAGGCGTCTGGTTCTGCGACCTCAGTGAAGTGCGCAGCGCAGACGGTATTGCTGCCGCGGTGGCATCGGCTCTGGAGGCTCGTCTCAGCGAACGAAACCCGATCGATCACGTCGGCAACATCATGGCCGGTCGGGGGAAGAGCCTTTTCATCCTGGACAACTTCGAGCAGGTGGTCGAACACGCCGGCGTCACACTCGCAAAGTGGCTGAAAGCGTCTGGAAATACGAGATTCCTGGTCACCAGTCGTGAGCGTCTCAGACTCTCGGAAGAGGATGTGTACGCGCTCGAACCTTTGGAGCCGGGTACGCACGGCGTCGATCTTTTTGCCGCCCGCGCAGCGTCGCACCGTCCCGGTTTCGAGATCGACGACACGAACCGGGAGCTCGTCGCCGACATCGTCCGGCGGCTGGACGGACTACCTCTTGCCATTGAGCTTGCTGCATCGCGACTTCGAATGCTGAGTCTCGAACAACTGAGGACACGCTTGGAGGACCGGTTCCGGATCCTGGCCGGTGGGAACCCGGGACGTCACCAGACGCTGCGAGCGACTCTGGACTGGTCCTGGGAGTTGCTTCGTCCATGGGAACAAGCTGCGGTGGCCCAGGCATCGATCTTTGAAGGCGGATTCACTCTGGAGGCTGCTGAAGACGTGATCGATTTGTCGATGTACGACGAGGACCCCTTCGTCCTCGACGTCATCCAGTCCCTGGTGGACAAGAGTTGGCTTCACACGAAGTCTGCCCTCGGAGCCTTTCGGTTCAACACGTACGCCTCGGTTCAGGAATACGCCCGCGAGCGCGCGAAGGAGAACGCCACCCGGGACGATGCGCAGTCGTCCGGGCTCGTCGAGTCGAGGCATGGTGACTTCTATGCCCGGATCGGAACCGAGTCTCTGGCGAGTGTTCAGGGTCCAATGCGGTCGACGGTTCGTACCGCATTGCTTGCAGAGCGAGACAACCTCGTCACGGCTTGTCGACGGGCAGTCGCCCGCCGCGATGCCAACACGGCGGAAGCTACGTTTCGCGCAGCGGAGAGTGTGGTTTCCGTGAAGGGGCCGTTCGGTCTGACGGTGGAGTTGGGCCGTCAGGTGATTGAGTTCCTGGACCGCGCGAAATCCGGACGCGCTCTTGTCTGTATCGGAAACGCGGAAAGGCGTTCCGGGAACGTGCAGAGTGCGCGGGAGTTCTACGAGACCGCGTTTGCCGTGGCTCGAGAGACCGGGGATCGCCATCTCGAAGGAACACTGATCAGTCACATCGCTGTGCTCGACGCCAGTGAGGGTCGTGTCAAGGAAGCGGAGGAAGGAATGCTCGGGTCCCTGGCGATCGCCCGCGAGCTTGGCGACCGGGTCGTGGAGGGCAATGACCTCGGAAATCTCGGTGTCCTTTATGCGACACAGGGCCGATTGGACGATGCGCAAAGCCACTACGAGGCGGCCCTTGCGGTACATCAAGCGTCCGGCCACCGCGAAGGTGAGGCCATGATCCTGAGCTCCCTCAGCAATCTGCTCGTCGATCAGAATCGGTTTCAGGAGGCCGGTAAGCGGTGCACGGATACGACGGAGATCGCCCGCGAACTCGGCAACCATGTACTGGAAGGATACGCGCTCAGCACGTTGGCGCTGATCGATCGGCTGCAGGGACGAATCGACGTCGCATTGACGCACAGCATGGCGGCGCTGGAGATCGCGCGCCGGTCCGGCGACCGGCGTTTCGAAGGCTACCTGCTGGGAGACCTCGGCGCGCTTTACCACGTGGACGGGCGAATCGACCTGGCTCTCGAAAGCCTGAGGGAAGCACTGTCGATCACGCGCGAGGTTCGAAACCGGGCCGGAGAAGCCGTCGTCCACAGCAACCTGGCCCGCCTTCTGGCAGACCAGGGTCAGCTCGACGAAGCGCGAGAGCACGTCGAAGTCGCGCTGTCGGTCCATCGCGATCTGGGCGACGGGACGGCCGAGGGGATCGCTCTTTCTACTCTTGGTCTGATCGAACGACATCAGGGCAGAATGGATGCCGCCGAGATCTGTTTCCGTGACAGCGAGTCCATTCTCAGGGAAAGCGACGACCGGATAGAACTCGGGTTGGTCCTTTGTGCCAAGGGGGAGTTCCTCGTTGAAACGTCGAAGCTAGGAAGTGCTCAGGACGCACTTGTCGAAGCCGAGTCCATTGTGGACGACCTGGCTTTGATGCCGCAGTCACAACTTGTTCGTCGGGTTGCGGCTCTTCGTGAGGCGATCACCGCCGCCGGCGGGCCGGCGGAAGCGGTTTGATCAGCAAAGCAGCAAAGCAGCAAAGCGGTAGAGCAGCAGAGCGGTAGAGCTGCACAGCGGTAGAGCAGCAGCTGGCTCGTCCTCCCCACTGGCAGTTGCGCACTTCTTCCGTCTTCCGACTCAGTCCGGCTCGCGGCCGAGGAGCGGGTCGAGTGAATCTTCGTCGATGCGTGTCCACCGGACCGTCTTGCCGAAGACCAGTGCGACCCGGATGTTGACGTCCAGTTCGTCGGGCGAGACCAGCTCCAGCGTGGTGCTGTAGGTCTTGTCCCGCGCTTCGACGTAGAACTTGCCGGACTTCCACTCGTTACCGCCGGCGTGGGTGAAGTTGCGAAGGACTTCGGAGCCGATGGCGTTCTTTGTGTCGAAGGATTCGCCGTCCTCCTCGTACTTGGCCTTCTCCTCTTCGGTGAAGGGGCGTGCCCAGACGATGGTTCCGCAGTACTCCGTGGCTTGATCGGAGTCATCGCTGGCGTTTCCGGACCGGGGCGCCGCGTCCTCATTGCAGGGCGCGATGACGACTTTGAAAGTGCCTTCGTTGGTGAGCCAGAGACCTTCGATGTCGTCCGGGGAGTACGTCGCGTTGGCCGGCATGACAAAGCTGCAAAGAGTGAGAACTGTGATCGAGAGTATGGACATTCCGGTGCGTCCGAGCATGCCGGCGAGCGAGTGTTGGGATCGAACGCAAACGCTAGGGGAATCGTCAGGAAGTACGCGCATCTGAGTGACCTCGAGTTGATAGACAGCATCCGAAAGGAGGGATCTTTCGAAGCCTCTCGAAACGGTCTCAATCCACCGGTTGTTGTCTTGGAATTCGATCGCGGACCAAGGATGGATGCGTTCCCTTCACGGGAGCACTCTTCAAAAGAAGGAAGAATCAATGCCGAGTCCGACACTCCTACGGAATCTTGTAGGCGGTTCTGCCATGGCGATCTGCGTTCTCGCTTCCGATGGCCTGGCAGAATCCAGGCTTCGAGCCGAGCTGGAACTCGGAGCGGTCTGGCAGAGCAAGAACGACGTTCAGATTCCGAACGAAGAAGAGGCCACGCGGTTCTCCCTGGTCGACCTGGTTGGCAATGCTCCGACGGGAGCCGCCCGTCTCAACCTGCGTTGGACGTTCGCCGAGAAGCAGCAGCTGCATGTTCTGCTGGCTCCTCTCCAGATTCGGAAGACGGGGACGCCGGACACCGAGATTGTTTTCGCGGGAGAGAGCTTTGAGGCGAACGAAGAAGTCGAGGCGACGTACCGTTTCAACTCTTGGCGGTTGGGGTATCGCTATCAGCTGATCGACCGGCCAAGTGGAGAGTTCTGGCTGGGGTTCACCGGGAAGCTGCGAGACGCCGAGGTTAGGATAGAGCAGAGGAACCTGTCGGCAAAGGACGACGACCTTGGCTTCGTCCCGTTGCTGCATCTGGGCGGACGCTACGAGTTGGCTCCTTCCTGGAACGCGATCGTCGAAGTGGAAGGATTGGCGGGAGGCCCGGGTCGTGCGATCGACGGGACGGTGCAACTTCGGTACGGCGACCCGGATGGGACCGGGATTCGCGTCGGGTACCGGACGGTCGAAGGTGGAGCGGATGTGGATCAGGTCTACAACTTTGCCTGGCTCAACTATGCGCTCGTGGGACTGGACTTGAAGCTTCGGTAGTCGGACTGCGGGCACGCATCGAGGCTCTCCGTGCTCTTGGACGACCTGCAGCAGCAATTCAACCTAAGTGTGTGGTCACGGCTCGCACCCGCGAATTGCCGATCCGCGGCTACGGACGAGCTGCCATGTATTCCATGATCACCCCTGCTGTGACCGCGTGACCTTTCTCATTCAAGTGCCACGGATCGTAGTACCGTTCGTTGTGGATCTTGATCTCGTCCGGATCGAATTCGGACAGCCCCGGAAGCAGGTCGAGCGGCTCCATCCCCGCACGGCCGGCGACCTCCGCCAGTCTCGCGTGAAGATCCGCCAATGAGTTTTCTCCCAAGCTGCGTCCCTCTTCGAAGATTGGATGAATGAGGAACACGACCGGGACTCCTTCCTGCTTTCCAGCTTCCCCGATGGCTTCCACGTGCCTTACGACGTCGTCCCAGTAGATGCAGTGAAGCCGGGCATGAAACTCTCCGGGACAATTGCGTCCCTTCAGTCGTTCCCGAACCGAGAAGGCCGAACGCCGCACGAAGTCGACCAGGTAACTGCGGGGACGGTGGTGAAACACGCCGAGGTTTCCGTTGGCGTTGTGCATGACCGGATCGGCGGGATCGTTTAGACAGTAGCTCCACAGAATGACGTCGGGGTCATAGGTGAAGGCTTCTTCTTCCAGTAGCACTCGTTCCTGCACGGTGGAATAGCCGACGCGGGCGAGGACGATGACTTCAACGGATTTCCCGGGAATCTGGAGTGAGTCTTCGATGACGGAGGCGAATCGTACCGAGGGGTCGACGTCGCGGCCGTCGGCCACAGAGTCGCCGATGAGGACGATCCGGTAGACGCCGTCCGGTTTGGCCAGTGAATGCTCGTCGTCGATGTAACCCCGCGAGTTCACTTCCGGAAAGTCGGGGTCGTAGGTGTAGATGAGCCCTGGCGTCGCGGACGGGATTGCCCGCATTCCACCCTCGTCGAACTGGCCGGCAAGCTGCTCCCGCTTTGCGGATGCGACACCGCGGAGGCCGAACTCCGCAAGACCGAAGAGCAGCAGCAGAACAAAGAGCAACAGCAGCAGGGAAAGTTGACGCGCCTTCATGACGGTCTCATCGTGGCCACACAACTGGCCCGCCTCCGATGCGCGTCAGCAAGCTGATTCCGGCTTCGGTTCCCCGAGTTTGTGGTCATTGGAGAGACCCCACTTCCTTGTTCATCCCCCACGAATGTGCGACCATCCCGGGTTCCGAAACTCCGAGGGAGAGCCATGGTCGGCCCATACAAAGTCGTCATCGAGAGCTTTGTCGCGGGAATCTTCGCGAGTATAGCCTGCGGCCTGGGCGCGCTCCCTGTCCTCTCCAAGAGATTCGATCCTTCCCGCCGCATTGGTCTGGCCTACGCGTTTGCGGGCGGCCTCATGTTCGCGGCGTCGACCTATAATCTACTCCTTCCGGCGCTGACGATGGGGGCCGAAGAGGGGGTCAGTCTCGGCCCCGTCGTGAAGACGCTCGTCGGATTGCTGCTGGGATGTGTCTTCATTTGGCAGGTGGAGAAACGGCTTCCGCACGAAGACGATGGAAGCGCGCTCATGAGGTCCGTCGGAGGCCGAACCGGCGCGTTGGTCTTCATTGCGATGACGTTTCACTCGATTCCGGAAGGCGTCGCTGTTGGTGTCGGATTTGCCTCCGAGGCTCACCAAGTCTCCTACCAGGACCTCGGCATCTACATCGCCATGGCCATTGCCATCCACAACATTCCGGAAGGGATGGCGGTGGCTCTGCCGGCGAGAGCGGCTGGCGCTTCCTTCCTGAAGTGCTTCTTTCTCGCCTTTCTGACCAGCTTGCCGCAACCGATTGCGTCGATTCCGGCCAGTCTCCTCGTATGGTTCTTCGAACCCTTGATGCTCCCGCTCTTCGGCTTTGCTGCCGGAGCCATGATGTACCTGGTCATCGTCGAACTGATCCCGGACAGCCTGGAGGAAGAGTCGCCGACCCAGGTCTCGTGGGGATTCATGTTGGGCTTTGCACTCATGGTCCTGGTCCAGGTCGCCCTCTAAGAACGCGCCGAATCCGAAGTCAACCAAGCGGCCTCGTTCCAGGAGACTGTCGTCGGAGTCGGCGGAATCGTCCTCCACCATCGCCGCTGGCGCCGCTCGCGCCGCTGTAGTGCTGCGGATCGCTGCCGCCTCGCGCTTCCCGGACGAAGTCCTGGCTACATCTACCGTGAACCGCTCGCACCTCCGTTCCTGAATCGCATCTCCGCGAACAGACTGTAGAGCACCGGCACCATGAAGGTGGTCAGGATGACGAAGACCATGCCTCCAAACGAGGGGATGGCCATCGGCACCATGACATCCGAGCCGCGACCGGTGGAACTGAGAACCGGGAGCAGTGCAAGTAGCGTCGTTGCGGTCGCCATCAGGCAGGGACGAATCCTCCTCCGCCCAGCTTCCAAAGCCGCTTTTCGAATCTCATCGACGGACTTCGGTCCCGCGCGGCGGAAGGTTTGATCGAGATAGGTCCCGATGATGACTCCATTGTCGGTTGCGATCCCGAAGAGGGCGATGAAACCGACCCAGACCGCCACGCTTAGGTTGAGCGGACGAATGTCGAAGAGTTGGCGCAGGTCGACTCCGAAGAAGGGAACATCCAGGAACCAGCCCTGACCGTAAAGCCAGAGAAGCAGGAACCCTCCCGCCCATGAGACGGCGATCCCGGAAAAGACGAGTCCGGTCAGAGTGACCGACTGGAACTGCAGGTACAGAATCAGAAAGACGAGAGCCAAGGCGAGCGGCAGGATAACGGCCAGCGTCTTCTGCGCCCGCACCTGGTTCTTGTAGCTTCCCGTGAACTCGTAGCTGACTCCGGCCGGAACGACGATATGACCGTCTTCGATGCGACTGGCCAGGTAGTCCCTCGCGTGCTCGACCACATCGACCTCGGCGTAACCGTCCTTCTTGTCGAAGATGACGTAGCCGAGAAGGAACGTGTCCTCGCTCTTGATGACCTGAGGTCCGCGTACGTACCGGATCTCGGCCAGCTGGCGAAGGGGAATCTGCGACCCGTCCGGCGCCGCGACGAGGACGCGCTCGATCGATCCGATGTCGTCGCGCAGTTCACGCGGATAGCGAACCCGAACGTCATAGCGTGCGCGTCCTTCCACCGTTCGTGTGACGGTTTTGCCGCCGATGGCGGTTTCGATGACGTCCTGGACCTTGGCCAAATGAATGCCGTGACGGGCGATGGCCTGACGGTCGATGTGGATCTCGAGATAAGGCTTGCCGACGATGCGGTCCGCGACGACCGCGTTGGCTTGCACCGACGGCACCTTCTTCAGTTCACGTTCCAGTTCGAGCCCGAAGGCCTCGATCGTTTCCTGATTCGGCCCGCGCACCTGGATGCCGAGCGGCGCGCGCATTCCGCTTTGCAGCATGACGATTCGTGCTGCGATCGGTTGCAGCCGGGGTGCACTGGTCGTACCGGGGATTCGTGTCACTTCCAGGATCTGGTCCCAGATGTCATCCGGATCTTGGATTCCCTCCCAGGCCGTCCGGTCCGGGTTGAGTTTCGGATCGAGCGGGGGCCGCCAAAGTCGGAACGGACGTCCCTTCGAATCCGGAATGAGTTCACCGTTTGCGTCCCGCTCGAAAGCGCCCCGCGCAAGGTACGGTTGTCCGTCGGGAGCCCAGACTTCGCGCCCGTTCAGATCTCGCACCGTCTCTTCGGCGTCAGCGTCGAAGCGAAACCGCAGACGCTTTCCGTGCGCGTCTTCCAGGTACTCGGGATGGTAGTTGATGACCGTTTCGATCATGGAGACCGGCGCCGGATCCAACGCGGAGTCAACCCGACCGATCTTGCCGACGGCGGTACGGACTTCGGGGATCGACTCGATGGCCATGTCCTGCTTTCGAAGAACGTCATAGGCCTCGCCGATGGACGCGTGAGGCATCGTGGTCGGCATGAAAAGGAAGGAGCCTTCGTCGAGCGGAGGCATGAACTCCTTGCCGAGCCCGGGGAACGCATGAGCGACGGTAGAGACCAGCGGAGTTGTTCGGACAGAGGTCGGAAGCCAGCCGAAGAACGCGTCGAAACCGACCCAAACCCACGTACCCAGCGCCATGACCGCGATGGGGATGGCAAGAAACGCACCCTTGTTGCGGAGCGCCCATTCCAGAATCGGGCCATAGGCGCGCTGCAGTGCCATCAAAGCAAGCAGAAGGGAACCGATGACGACCAGGACGAACGCGAAGTTGCCGATCAGGCCCCGCTCCGGTCCCAGCGGTTCCCAGAACCGACTGAGCAGGACGAGGACGATCACGGCGATCACCGCGTTTACCCAGCGTCCCGAGAACTTTCGCGACAGGTTACCTGGCAGGTCGCCTGACCAGCCAGCCGTCGCCGCTTGCGGCGCCGCGCTTCTCCGCCGAAAGAGAATCTGGGCGATCGCCGGGATGACGAAGAGCGCGATGAGAACCGCGGCTAACAGTGCGAACGTCTTTGTGAACGCCAGTGGACGAAAGAGCTTGCCCTCCGCTCCTGTCATCGTGAACACGGGGAGGAAGCTGACGATGGTCGTGGCTGTCGCCGTCAAGACGGCACTCGCCACTTCCCGTGTTGCCTTCGATACGACATCGAACATGCGAGTCTTGGGACCGGCTCGGTCGAGGTGACGAAGAATGTTCTCCGTGACGACGATGCCCATGTCGACCATCGTCCCGATGGCTATGGCGATCCCGGAGAGCGCAACGATGTTCGCCTCGACCCCGAACTGCTTCATTGCGATGAACGACATGAGAACAGCCAAAGGAAGCAGCGCGGAGACGAGGAGAGAGCTTCGAAGGTGCATGACCATGACCAGGACGACCACGATCGTGATCAGGATCTCGTTGGAAAGAGCGTGCGAGAGCGTTCCCAACGTTTCCTCGATGAGTTCCGTCCGGTCATAGAACGGGACGATCGTCACCTTGCTGGTCGTGCCGTCGTCCAGCGTCTTGCTGGGAAGTCCTGCCGCGATCTCCTCGATCTTGGCTTTGACCGACTGAATAGCGGCCAAAGGGTTCTCGCCGTGTCGAACGACGACGACGCCACCCACGGCTTCGGCCCCGCCTTTGTCGAGCACACCTCGCCGGAGGGCCGGTCCTCGCGTGACATGGGCGACGTGACGGACCAGGATCGGAACGTTGTCGCGTGACTGAATGACGGAGTCTTCGATGTCGCCGAGTTCACGAATGAAGCCGACGCCTCGAATGACGTACTCCGCCTGGTTCAGTTCGATCGTCCGTGCGCCGACGTCCAGGTTCGACATGCGAACCGCATTGAAGACGTCTTCCAGTCGCAGGTCGTAGGCGAGGAGCGCGTCCGGATCGACTTCGACCTGGTACTCCTGAACGAAACCACCGACCGAGGCCACTTCGCTGACTCCATCGGCGGCCATCAGCGCGTAGCGTACCTGCCAGTCCTGGATGCTCCGAAGTTCCTGCGGATCCCAACCGCCGGCGGGGCGACCGGATTCATCACGCCCTTCCAGTGTGTACCAGAAGACCTGGCCGAGCGCCGTTGCATCCGGACCGAGTGACGGCTGGACGCCGGGGGGAAGTGCATTCGGCGGCAGACTGTTCAACTTTTCGAGAATGCGGGAGCGCGACCAGTAGAACTCGACATCTTCCTCGAAGATCACGTAGATGCTGGAGAAACCGAACATCGAGAAGCTGCGAACGGTCTTGACGCCTGGCATTCCGAGGAGAGACGCGGTCAGCGGATAGCTGATCTGATCTTCGACATCCTGCGGAGACCGGCCCGGCCAGCGCGTGAAGACGATCTGCTGGTTTTCTCCGATGTCCGGGATTGCATCGACAGCGACGGGATCACGCGGCAGTCCGCCCAGGTCCCAGTCGAAGGGGGCGACGCGAAGGCCCCAACCGACGAGAACCGCGACGAGGACGAGGACGACGACTCTCTGCCGGATGCAGGCATCGACCATGCGGTCGAGGAGTGAACTTGAAGTGTGGTTCGGTTCGGGTGTCATTTCGTATCGCTCCGATCCCGGCTGTCGTCACCCATGGACTTGTCGGGAACGATGACGTCCGTCTCGGAACCGCATCGGTACATCTGAGAGCCCCAGTAGGGGTTCTCCGTGCCTTTTCGATTCTGCAACCAGTCCGCGCCGGCGCCGTCCCGGGCCATGGGGCAGTGGTAGACGAGAACCGGGCTTTCCGAGGAAGCACCGAAGGCACGAACCGTCGAGATGACCAGATTCGACAGATCAAAGAACGCGTCGCGCGTCGAGACCAGATTGCCGCCTTTGGCGACGGCACGGCCCGCGTCTTCGATGGGCTTGCGGGCTTCCTCCCAGCGGCGGAGTCCGGCCGGATTCAGGGTGGATGGGTCGACTTTCCCGAGTGCCTCGGTGAAGCGGGTGGCCGCGGCTTGCGCTGTCTTTTCATCGTCGAGGCTCAAGGCCGTACTCACTTCGAAGTAGGAGTCGAGGATCGTTCCCAGTTGCGCACGAAACGCGTCGGTAACTTCAGCGACCGGGACGACCTCCTCCGCAGCGGCCCCAGCCAAACCAACTCCGTTCGTTCCGGCCGAAGCGGTCTTGGTCCGTGGATTCTCGACGTCTGCCGAACCGTGCATCGACGACGACTTGCCTCCACTTTGCCCGCCGGCGGTCGGGTTCATCATGCTGCGCTCGCCGCGGATCTGCAGCGCACTGTCGATCTTGAACGCACCGTTCGACACGACGCGCTCTCCCGGTTCCAGTCCGGATAGAACGACGAACTCGTCGCCGGTGCGCGGTCCGAGGACGACATCGCGTCCGTGGAATCGCCCGGGCTCGGTTGGGTCGGCAACGTAGACGACCGCGCGCTCACCTGTCAGCAGCGGTGCGGTCTTGGGAATCAACAAGGGGGCAGGGTCGGAATCCGTCGCTTCCAACCGGGCCAGTACCTGGCCTTGCGCCAACATTCCCGGCTTGAGCCGACCTTGCGGATTCGGCACGTCGATTCGAACCCGCGCCGTGCGCGTGCGGTCGTTCAGCACGGGGTCGATGAACGTGACCCGTCCCCGGAACGTTTCTCCGGGCAACGCCTGGGTGCGGAACTCGACTTCCTCACCCATTCGCAGCCAGGTCAGTTCCGATTCGTAGGCTTCGAGTTCGAGCCAAAGCCCCGAGAGGTCGGCGATCGTGTAGATGGGATCGCCCGTCTTGACGTAGCTGCCTTCGACAGCGGAACGCTCCGTCACCGTTCCTGCGATCGGCGCGGCGATGCTTACCGTGTTGCGAGCCTGACCACTCTCCTCGACTCGCGCGATCTCGTTCTGCGGAAGGCCGAGGAGTCGAAGCCTTTCCCGCGCGGACTCGACGGCTCGTTCTCCTCCCAGAACACTGCGGGAACGCAGAGTCTGAAGAAACTCTTCCTGAGCGGAGTAGAGTTCCGGACTGAAAAGGTCGAAGAGCTTCTGTCCCTTGCGCACCTGCTGTCCGGTGTAGCTGACGTGAAGGCGCTCGATTCGTCCCGGGACCCATGCGGCGACGCGCCGGATCGCGGTCTCGTCCGCTACGAGTTTTCCGAAGAGATCCAACTCCACCTCCGCGCGACCTTGTCGCACCGGTGTCGTCTCGATCTCGGCCAGTGCCTGGGCGGACGGCGAAAGCACCAGGCTGAAAGGGGCGCCGCCGTCATCGGCCCCTGTTTCCAGCGGTATCAGATCCATTCCGCAAAGCGGGCAACCGGTCGGTTCCGGCAGTTGAATCTGTGGGTGCATGGAGCAGGTCCAGGTCGTAACCGATGCCGCTTCGCCTTCGGTTGCCGTGGGAGCCTTGCCGCCGCCACGCAGCGTGTATCCAAGTAGGAAGACGACGACGAGAGCGGCTGCCCATCCCATGCGCATCATCCAGGGATTGCGGTTGTTTTGGGTCATCGTGATTCTCCTTCGCGACGCTCGTTGTCATTCGTCGCGCCTTCCGAAGTCCGCGCCGCCGCCGATGGGAGGTTCGAAGTCGGGTCACCTATGAGTTGATTCCATCGAGCGATCGCGAGCCCCAGGTCGACGCGGGCCCGGTCGAGCGACAGTTCCAGATCCAGAAGACGGCGTTGTTCCTGGATGACGTCCGTGAACGAAGAACTCCCGGCAGCGAATTGTTGCGTGACGACCTCCAGGGACTGTCTGGCCAGGGGCAGAAGATCATCGTTATAAAGCTGCATTCGCCGGTCGGCATCCGAGAGCTCAAAGAGGACACGCTCCAATTCGGCTCGAAGTTCGTTTCGCGTTTCGACGAGATCGGATTCGGCGCCGGAGAGGCGGGCGTGCGCACGACCGCGATCCGCGTCATTTCGGTCGAACCAGAGAGGCAGATCGATCATGGCCACGGCGACTGCGGCGTCCTTTCCCCGATCGGCAACGCCGGGCATTTCCGAGTCGGCGGTTTCGATGTACTCGAAACCCAAGGTCAGGTCCGGGAAGGACATCTTCTCGGCCAAGGTTGACGCGGCTCGAGCTCGTTCACGGCGAGCCTCGGCGGCCTGGATCTTCGGATGACGATCGAGAAGTGCCTCGAAAGTGGGCGTTGTGCTGCCGGGAACAGCCGCCGCAGGGATGGTCTGCAGGGCCTTCGGCAGTGTGTCGGGCAATCCGATAGGTGCGTCAGCGGGCCGGTCGAGTTTCGCATTGAGCGCGGCCGCGATCGGCTGCTGCTCCTGAGTCAGACGTGCGAGTCGGTCTTTCAGCGTGGCGAGTTCGAGCTGCGTTTGGATGAGGGACGAATGCTGCGCCGCTCCGGTTTCGTAGCGACGCTGGACCACTTCAGCCAGTGACCGCATGTACGTCGTGTTGTCCTCCACGGTTTGCAATGACCGTTGGAGATAGAAGAACTCCAGCCAAAGGCGAGTCGTGTCGTACAGCAGCTTGCGTCTCTCTGCCTCGTACTTCGCGCCCGACTCCTCCGCCACGGACGAAGCCATGCTTCCTCGAAGGCTCCGTTTCCCGAAGAGGGGGAAGCTCTGTGACAGAGAGAACTTCTGTCTTTGCGGTCCGACGCGAGTCTCGACCGACTCCAGGAAGTAGGCGTACCCGAGCTTCGGATTCGGGAGAGCCTTCGCGACGCCCACGCCCTCGAGATTGGCCGTCCACTGGTCGAACGCAGACTCGAGGGATGGATTCCTGGCCTCCGTCGATTGGAGAACGTCCTCGAGTTCCGGCGTCGTGGTGAGTGTCGCGCTCGATTCCGTGGCGCGAGTTCGCGCTTCCCGAACATTCTCCCAGTGAGCCGTGGCCCGTGTTTCGGCCGAGCCGGCGCAGCCGGATGCTACGGCGAACAGGACCGGCAGGAGGCACACGTGCGCGTTGAGCCGTGAATCTTTCCACGTGAGTAGAGCCATGAAACGGCACTCCCTGGACTCCCAGTGGAGTCCGGATTTTTCGTCCGAGCAGGGGTTAACCAGTTGCTCGTCGTTTCGCTGGAGCCGCGCCGTCAGCTACGCGAGAGGCCAAAAGCCCTCGAAGCGGTAGCACTCGTCAAAGTTGTAGTGTTTGTCGACGCGGAAACGGGGTCCGGGAAGTGCCTCGGCGATGACACCGTTGCACTACGACCCGATCGTCAGGGTAGGGAGGGGCTCAACAGAGGAAAGAGGAGTGCTGGACGTAGATCGGAGTGAGATCTATCGGAGGCGGCCGACTCGGCATTTGAAGAGGATGCCGACGAAGTTCGAGCTGGGGCTCGAAAGGTGCGATGCTTGTGACGACGGCGACGGGCGGATCGATCTGCTGAGTTCCCGCGGCCAGCCACTTCCCGGAAGCTTCTGCCGATTGTGAGCCGTGGTTGCAACAACACGGCATGCTCAGGGAGTTCTCGAGCTCGACCGTCGACAATGTGTTCTCTTTAGCCTGTTTGCAGCAGGACGGAACCTCTGGTTCGGGATCCTGGGAGCTACAGCAGGATTCCGCAGGCGCATGGGAGCACGAACATGCCTTGGCGAGCGGCACGGTCTGTGCGAAGAGCAGAAGGATCACGGTCAGGACCGCGAACGTTTGTCGGATTTGGCTTACCATGCTACCTAGAGTATCGGCAAACCGGGGCTGGTGGACAACACAAGTCTCAGAGCGCGGGCGGCAGCTACGCAGCTTCATGGAGAACCTCGACCTGTTTGCAGATCAGGTGGGCCCACTGGAGGCGACTCGTCTTCTATTCACTCGGAAGGGGACCCCGCGCCGTATGGCGGACGCTCGTGACGAAGACTGCGTCGCCGCGGATCTCGTAGAGGATGCGGTAGTTCCGGCGGTAGAGAATCTCCCGGACCTCGTGGCCGAGCACGTTCGCATCCTGCATTGGCTTCCCCCGCGACGGATACTCAGCGAGTGACGCTATTGCGTCTCGCAGCCCAAGAGCCCACGGGATTGCGTGGACCTCGGTGCGCTCGGTCAGCCAGAGGAAGGCCTCTTCAATCTCGCGTTCCGCTTCGGCGGTCGTCTGAACTCTGAATCCCATGCTTCTCGAATAGCTGGTCGAACGCCTCTTCGAATGGGCGCGTGCGTCCCGCTTCGACGTCATCGAGCCCACGGCGAACCGCGAGAAGCGTCTCCATGCGGTCAGCCAGGTCCCAGAGTCGCTGGAACTCGGCCGCTGTCAGGACCACAAAGTCGGCCTTGCCGTTCTTCGTGAGCACGAGCGGCCGGCCGCTTTGCTGCATCCGTTCGAGGAAGCCTGGGATGTCCCGCTTGAACGCGGTCATCGAATGAACGTCTTGAGTGAGATCTATCATCGGTTTGCCCTTCGTCGGTACCCCTGAATCATCGGCACTCAACAGAGTCTCTTTAGGGACCTTATTAGAGCTTATCACCGGAAATGCTGGTTCGGCAACAATCGCGACCCGGGGCCATCCCTACAACGCACGAACTGGCGAGGCTGGTTTGGGGAACGCGCTACGATTCGATTCCTTCAGAATCACGATGGCGTCGATCAGGTCGAGGCATTGGATGTCGAAGGGCGACGGGTCCACGCCCTTCGGCCCTCTACTCCTCCACCCTCGGCCGCGCACTGTACTTCTCATACAGCCGCGTATGGCGACTCTCGAGCGAAATCTCCCGCCCCGCAATGAACGACCGCTTCACCTGCGTTTCAATCTCCAACGGATCTCCATCCGTCACGATGAGAGTCGCCTCTTTCCCGACGGAAAGGCTTCCCAGCCGGTCTCCCAATCCGAGAATCTCCGCCGGATACAGCGTGATCGATCGCAAGGCTTCGTCGTTCGGAAGTCCGTAGCTCCACGCCATCGCGGCGTGGTACGGAAGGTTCCTCTCATGCGCGGCCCCGCCTTCGGAGGCAATACAGAACTGCACTCCGGCCTCGTGCAGTCGTTGCGCGACGGTGTATTGATGGTCGTAGGGCTCGTAGTCCCGCCGCGGAAGTGCGAGCACGTCGGCGACGATGACGGCGACGTCCTGTTCCACGAGTCGGTCGGCCAGTAGCGGAGCGTCGTGTCCTCCCAAGATGATGAGGTCGACGTCCTGATCGCGCGCCCAATCGAGCGCGCCCTGGATCTCGCGCACGCCTTGTGCGTGGACGATGACGGGGATGTCCTTTTCCAGCACGGGAATCATGGCTTCGAGATGTGCCTGTGGTTCAGCTCGCGGTATGCCCCGGAGCCCGGCGGCGCCGCGGGCTCGGGCGTACGCGCGGGCATCGTCGAAGAGTTGCGTCAGCTCCGCCAATTCTTCGCGGCGAGCGGTTTCCTGCTCGGTGATCTTCTTTGACTCCGGCGATTGGCTGAGTCCGACGTTCGGCCAGTGAATGTGAAGACCGGCGGGCGCCTTGACCGTCATGTCTTCCCACGTCCAGCCGTCGAGACGAATGACCGCGGACAGACCGCTGACGCGACCGCCGCGGGGAACGGTCAGCGCAGTGTTGATTCCATTGGCGCGCGCGACGGGAATGAGTTCCGAGTCGGGATTGACCGCGATCTCCGCGCGAACGTTGGGATTTTACTTGCCGACTTCGGTGTGGTCGGTCGTCTGACGGATCGAACCGATCTCGACGAGTCCGAGAGCGGTGTAGGCCGAGAAGAGAGCCGGATAGAGGTGGTCTCCGCTCACATCGATGACCTCGGCCGCGCTCGGCACTCCGGTGTTCGCACCGCCGACGGCTTCGATGATCCCGTCGCGAACGATCAAGACTCCATCCTCGATGACCGATCCGTCCACGGGATGAATGGTCCCGCCGACGAAGGCTGTGACCGTTCCAGGGGGCTGCGGTGCGGCTGGAATCGGCACCTGAGCCTGGGCGTTCCCCACGAGTGCACACAATAGGCCGACCAAACCAGCCAAGCCCGGGCCGGACAGAACGTTCATCGCCGACATGAAGAATCCCGCTTTGCAGGGTCGTTTCTGAATCGACTCCATTACTTCCGTCCCCCCGAAAAGTCGTAGCCGTATCTCTCGCTGTGGATCGTTCCGCCGAGGCCGACGTCGGCGCCTGCACCCGCTTCGTCTCCGTGATCGTGACCGCAGGTGTACTGATGCGTGTGGCTGAGTGCGTAGCTGGATGCGGTGGGCGGTCCTTGGGCCTTGT
This sequence comes from bacterium, assembly GCA_030431975.1. Taxonomy (GTDB): domain Bacteria; phylum Eisenbacteria; class RBG-16-71-46; order CAIMUX01; family CAIMUX01; genus JACKCR01. Next base: position 103,285 of record JAUIHP010000007.1, read on the forward strand.
CCCGGGACGGGACTCCCGTCTTGCGCGCCTTGGCGATCAGGGTCTTCCGCTCTTCGGCGAGAAGATCACGACGCTCGAGGTCGACGTCCCGATCGAAGTAGAGATGGCCGTCGACCCAGGTTTGCACACAGATCGAACCGGTGGAGTGCGGGCTCCCGTTCCAAACGGCGAAGTCCGCATCCTTGCCGACCTCCAGGCTTCCCAACCGCTGGTCGAAGCCGAGCTGCGTCGCCACGTTCAGTGTGACCATCTTGAGCGCTTCCTCGGGATCGACGCCTCCGTACTTGATGGCCTTCGTTCCTTCCAGATTCATGCGGCGCGCAAGCTCGGAACTGTCGGACTTCATCGTCACGTTGACGCCCCGGTCATGCATGATGGCAGCGGCGTGCGGAATGGCGTCGTAGACTTCGGGCTTGTAGGCCCACCAGTCCGAGAAGGTCGATCCCATTGCGCCGTGCTCGGCCATCTCGTCGGCGACCTTGTAGCCTTCAAGGATGTGCTGGAACGTACGAATGCGGAATCCAAAGGACTCGGCCAGCCGCATGAGCATGAGGATCTCGTCCTGACGGTACGAGTGACAGTGGATGAAGCGCTCGCCGTTCAGAATTTCGACGAGCGCATCCAGCTCGAGGTCGCGACGCGGCGGAATGGTCTGCGCTTTGATCTTTCGGGAGAGCGCGCCGTACCGCTTCCACTCTTCCGCATAGTCGATGGCCGCGAGAAAGCGTTCGCGCATCCACTGCTCGACACCCATTCGACTTTTTGGATAGCGCGTCTTGTACGCATCGCCCCAGCTTCGTTGCGTCACGTTCTCTCCGAGGGCGAACTTGATGCCGGGAGGCGCTCCTTGAAGCTTCATCTGTTCAGGAGTGGCGCCCCATCGGAGCTTGACCACGGCGTTCTGTCCGCCGATGGGATTGGCGGATCCGTGAAGTAGGTTGGCCAGGGTCAGACCGCCGGCGAGTTGCCGGTAGATGTGCGTCGTGCGGCTGTTGACGACATCGCCGATCCGAACCATGGCGCTGGAGGAAAGAGTCCACTCGTTGACGCCGCCGACGATCATGGAGTGGCTGTGGCAATCCATCAGTCCGGGAGTGACGTGCAGGCCCGCGCCGTCGACGACTTGCGCAGACGAGGACGCGCTGAGTCCTGTGCCGACAGCTGCGATCTTCCCGTTCCGAACGAGTAGGTCCGCGTTCTCGATGATGCCGTCCGGTCCGCAGGTCCAGAGAGTCGCTCCCTGCACCAGAACTTCGGTCGGCGTTTCGATGGGGCCTTCGGTGAAGGCAGCGGGAGTTTCCGGATCGAGCGGCTTTTCCTTCTTCTGCTCCTTCGCAGGAGGTGGCGGACCTTGAAGTCGGACTCCGCGAATCCGCTGGACCTGCCCGTTGACCGTGAAGAAGCCTTGGCGTCCATCGAGGTACGCGTCGCGTAGGAACAGCAGTTCGAGGCCGGCGTCGTTCTCGTTCCAGCGGATGTCGAGCGTGTCGGACGCTGCGATGACGGTGTCGACGAAGGTGGCGGCGACACGAGGTTGTACAGCGTCGCCCAGATCCTTCGACCAGGACACCATGAGGGAGTCACCCTCGCCTTCGATCTGAAGCCAGGACGCCTCGGCCCCGGTATCGGCCCCGGTATCGGCCCCGGCAATCGACTCCAGACGCCAAAGCCCCTGCGGCTTCTTGCGGTCCGCTTCGGACATGCCGACTTCCTGCGGGTGTCCGTCGACCCAAACCGTCCGCACCCGCGTTCCCAACGCGAAGAGTTCGCCGTCGGTCACGGTCAGGTTGGCGATCTTGCCCTTTTCGATCGTACCCACCCGGTCGAGGACGCCGTGTGTCCTGGCCGCCTCCGTCGTGAAGGCGCGAAGAACGGTTTCGGCGTCCAGTCCCCGGCTTTGGGCAGCACGAATCATGCGAGGGAGAAAATCGGGCTTCCGCAGTCGATCCGTAGTCAGGGCGAACTTGATTCCTGCGCGAGCGAGAGACGCGGGATTGGAAGGCGCGCGGTCCCAACTGCGGAGCGACTCGATCGAGACGTCATGCGCGGCGAGCTCGTCTTCGATCCACGGCGCGTCGGGGAAAGCCACCGGTACGATGAGCGGGTAACCGAGGTCCTGCACTTCCTGAAGATATCGATACTCTTCACCACTACACCGAAGCACGGTCCGAAGACCGAACTCGCGAGAGACTTGCCCGGCCCGGAGGGTCGCAAGAACATCGTCCGTTTCCAGGAACACGTTCTCCAGCCCCTGAACCGTGCGAGCCAACGCATCGAGAGATTCGTTCTGCTCGGGGCGCTCCTGTCCTCGCGGGTTGGAGTCATAGATGTTCGCGGCGTCGAGATGATGTTGCGCGTCGAGCAGCGTCTGCCGCATGAGTGCAACGACGCCCATCATCGACCGCGGATAGTCATCCGGTCCTGAGCCCATATCGAAGGCCAGACACTGACCGTTGGAAGGACGCAGCTCGACATCGGTCGCTCTTCCCTCACGCAAAGAGAGCAGCGTTCCGCGTCCTCGGAAAATGCCGTCGTCGGGAACGAGATAAGCGGTGGTGAACCCCAACTGGTGGAACGCCTCCCAATCCTTGGCAGTGAAGTCCCGACCCGTCGTCACGTTCGTTTCCGGGTGAACTCTCGGGTGCGGATGGCCCCGTCCGGGAACCGGTGGCTCTTCCGGCGGACCCTGGTGCGGCGGCTCCTTCTTGGCCTCTTTTTCGAGACGGGAGGCGCGAAGGTAGGGCTCGATCAGGCCCGGATAGACGGTCAGCCCTTCCATGGACCAGATGCGGGCGTCCGGCGGTACCGACACGTCGCGGCCGACCGCCTCGATGACGCCGTCGCGAAGGACGATCGTGCCGTCTTCGATGAGTTGCCCGGGGGTGGGCACGATGCGTGCACCGACCAGAGCGTGAACCCTCGGCCCCTCGTTGAACGATAGGTATGGCGTCGGATCTGCGTCCGCCAACGTCGTCCCGAGGCCGAGAGCCAGAAGAAGACACAAGGCCTGAAGACTCCACCGACGAATGGCTTCGGACTTTGAGCGTCTAGTTGTCCGTGCGAACGAGAACGAATCGGATTCGTGTGCAGGATTCCACCGCATCGATGGACGACTCCTCTCCCAGTGAGAATCGTGGATGGACGGAACAAGCGCGGCGCGTCCATTCGGATTGTTGATCGGGGGAGAGGCTAGCAGAAGGACGGGTGGCGAGCGAACTCGCCGTCCCGAAGGAGGAAATCCCCACACAACATACGTGTCTTAGCCCTAATTGGGCAAAACTCGTCGGCGCAAACCGCCTTTGGCTCGCGCCAGAGCACACCATTCGCGGCCGTGCTCGCCTTCGCCAATGCTCACCTAGGCTGGGCTAGGCTCCGCTTGGCTCAGGCTGCGCGCGGCCCCGACTGGTGCACTCTGACGCGTTTTCGCTCGACGATTTTTGCCCAATCAGGGTTAGAGACTAGGGTCAGAAATGACATTTCTAGAAGGTATCCAACTGAGCTACGGGAGCAGTGTGGCCGCCTGAAATCGCTTTCGGACCGCCCGAGTCGCCTCGGGGCTGTTGTGCCGCGAAGCCACACCTCGAACGCATCTCTATGCCGAGACACGTGGTGGCCGTAGAGCGCCGCCTCTAAGCATGCTCGGAGCAGCGCGTAGGATTCCATCACCTGTCCACTCAGGACCATCCGGAGCGCGCCGAGATAGCTGCTATGGGCTCGGAGTAGAAAGAGCCCCGCCAAAGATCGGTCAGAGTTGTCGAGGTGCGCCGCGAACTCATTCTGGCGCGTCAGATTCAGGAACTTGGTAACCCATCAGTTCCCCAACCTTTCGGCTCTTCCATTACCCGCCTTTAAGGTCGGCGTTCTCGGCGGCATCACACCTCCAGATGCGCACGAAGCGCGGCATCCGTCGCCAGGCAAAGCTGAAGGAGCTCTCCGATGGCGTAACGGGCTAGATGCAGAATGTTCGAGTAGGGATCGTTTCGAGCACACTCGCTCTTCCTTACCTGTCGGCCGGAGTCCGTCTTGGCCGATGAGTCCTTCGGTCACGACGAGAACGTCCGTTCCCACGGGGATCTCTCGTTGGCGTCGGTCACAGTTCATGATCTCACCTCCGTTCTGAGTCGTGCGGGGTCGGGTTCATGAGGTTTGAACTGGAACGCCTGGGACCCCGAAAACCTGGGCTCTTGGGCCCCGCCCGAGCTGCTCGGCGAAGCCCGGGCGAATCAGGGCAACGGTTAAGAACCCGCCGTGACCCCGTACAACCATGTCACGCAGCGCAGAAGAAACGTATTGTCCTCGACGTCAATCGACGACCGAGCGACACCGTGCCAAGAACTGCAGCCGTACCGGGTGAGTGTCCGACTCGTGCGGGAGAGAACGGACGATCCGATCCTCTGCAATCAGCGGGAACCGATCAGACGACCCGAGCAGGTCCGCGACCTTTGACCCAGGCAGGTACACTGGACCGGGAGGTCTTCTATTGCCCTCCATCTCGACACGCGACACCGCCTCATCTCGTACGAAGCAGTCAGCACCGGATCGCTCAATGCTTCGATCGTCCACCCCCGTGAAAGTCTATAAAGCCGCGATCCTCAGCTCAGCAGCAGCGATCATCGTCGCACACAACCACCCCAGCGGCGACCCGACCCCGTCACAGGACGACATCGAAATCACGGGGCGCCTGCACGAGGCAGGGGAGCTGCTCGGAGTCGAGCTACTCGACCACGTTGTAGTTGCTACAGGCGGCTATCGAAATCTTCAAGTGAACTCACTGAGCGGAGGGTGACGAAGGTGCTTCGCCTAACGTACACGCTATCAGTCATTTAGGTGCTGTGGCGCCGTTTGCCGCACCTGTCCGGCGCGACCGGTGGCGGATTACCCGAACAACGCTCTTCCTTCCGAAGACCTGAAGTGGCAAGTTCTTTCGGTGATCTGCCGAATCCTTGTCTAAGCTGGGCTACACAACCACCGGGCCTTGAGGCGAGGCGTCCGTGATGGCGTCGGCCGCACAGACACCCGGCCCATGGGACACGCCAACGAGATGGTTCCCAAGAACGTCAACAGCAAGAGCAAGCTGGGCCGCGGCGGCTCGAAGGATGCCGCGGGTTCCGATCTTGGATTCTCCCTCCAGCGAACTCGGTTCCTTGCTCGGCTCCTTGAGGCGGAGCCCGGTGATACTGTGTGCCTCGAGGTCTTCGATGATGTGCGCGTAGAGACGCACGACGGCCAAGTCCTGGCTGAGGAAGACAAGAGCTCGGTTTCTGGAAACGCACTAACCGACCGCTCCGTGAATCTATGGAAGACCCTGGCGAACTGGGTAGTTGCTGCGCAAGAGATCGATATCTCTGCGACACGGTTTGAGATTTACCTCGGCCGTCCGGGTGGCGGGTCCTTTAGCAATCTGTTCAAGGCAGCCGGAACGACGGAAGAGGCTATTGCCGCGCTAGAGACTGTCCGCAGCGACCTCTGGGGACCAGGACCCCGCTACCCCACGCGCGGCGAGGTAGCCGACTCCATAGCTGGTTACGTGGAGACTGTGTTTGGGAGCATAACAGTCTCCGCGCAGATCATAGCGCAACTAGACATCGAGGTTGGATCCGGGGACCAGCACGCAGATCTCAAGCCGATCTTTCTCTCCAAGCTGGTGAGTGATGACGCCCTAAGCGACGTTGCACAATGGTCCCACGGCTGGGTAAAGACCAGAATTGACCGCTTGAGCGAGAAGAAGCAACCAGCGAGGATCAGCCGGGATGAGTTCCACCGGGCGCTATTGAACTTCGTCCGTGCCCACGACCGCCTCGACATACTTCATAGTTTCGCCGGTCGGCCCACCCCCGCGCAGGTTCACAGCGAACGACTGCGGAACTACGTTGCGCAGCTCGAAATCGTGGACGAAGACGACGTTTCTATCCTTGGTGCTATCAATGACTACCTGATGGCCGCCGCCGACCGAACTGCATGGGCTGACCGTGGAGACATTGATCCTGCGGCTTTCGGGCGCCTCGAAGGGGACCTAGAGCGAACCTGGTCGAATCTCAAGAAACAGGTCTCGATCGAGCACAACAAGAAGTCCCCAATGGATCGAGGACGGCTTGTTTGCCTGAAATGCCTTCAACATCGGTTCGAACTGGGCGGGCTAGCACTTCCAACTCACTTTGTGCCCGGCAGCTTTCATGCTCTCTCCGACGATCTCCGGATCGGCTGGCATCCTGACTACCGCCATCTTCTCAAGACCCACAAGAGCCGATGGACTCCAGAAATGGTGACTGCTGATGGCGACGCTTGATCGCGAAACGCAGCTTGTGCAGAATCCCGCTCTTGGCGCGGGCATCGTCTGGAGACTATCTGTAGGGTATCGCGAGAATCATCGTACCCATGGTCACCTTCCTCTACCACTCGCGTTCTTGGCTATTCCACTCCTGTATCACTCCGAAACACATCGTATCATCCAATCCACCCAGCGGCGAACCGGCCTGCGAGCGTTTGTGGATAAATGTAAAGCGCCGAAGGAGAACAGGAGTGATTTGATTTTCGGACTTCATGATCGGAGCAGGCACTTCCGTCCACTTACGTGGAGTTCACTTCGTATTGCTGTCGAGACTTGCCTAGTGTCAGTCGACCCCGCAACCGCTATGATTGTACCGACCAGCACGACAGAGCCAAGAGGCCTTCCATCTGACACTCGATCGCACCTACGAAACGCAAGCAAGATCGGTGCCTGGTTCTCAGAGTTAACTGTGTATGAAGTGAGTACAATTCTGCGAGTTAGATTCTGAATGCTGTTTCAGCTGAAGAAAGTAGTGCTTTGGCCGCGGAAGCCCGGGCTAGAGCCCAGGGTCCTCAACTTCCTCTCGGCAGCGGTAAACGTGATTAGCGGGGCGTCGAAGACGGGGAAATCCGCGATCATTCCGATTGTCGACTACTGTCTTTGTAGCAGCGAGTGCAAGATACCGGTTGATGTTATCCGCAACACGTGTGGGTGGTTCGGAATCGTCATTCAGACCGCAGACGGCGAGAAGCTTCTCGCTCGTCGAGAACCGGGCGACCAACAATCAACTGGCGATATGTTCTTCGCAGAAGATCGTACCGAAGTTGAGATACCCTTCGAGATCGATGCCAAGAACGCCACGGCCGACCGACTGCGAAAGTACCTCGACGAGCTTTCGGGCCTCTCGAATCTGGATTTCGATCTCGCCGATACCCAGAGTGGGTTCCGCGGGCGTCCTAGCTTTGGCGATATGAAGGCGTTCTGCTTTCAACCGCAGAACATCGTAGCGAATCCGGACGTGCTCTTCTTCAAGGCGGATACCTATGAACATCGCGAGAAGCTCAAGACAGTCTTCCCATATGTTCTCGGCGCGGTTACCCCAGCGATACTCGCGGCGCAGCACGAAGAACGCCTTCTGAAGCGCGAGCTTCAGAAGCGGGCAAGGGACCTCGCAGTCCTGCAGCAGGCCTCGACGCGCTGGCAGGCCCAGGTCCGATCCTGGGCGATGGAGGCTAGGGATCTGGGGCTCACCGAGCAAGTGTCAGACGATGCCTCTTCGGAGGCCCTGATTACATTGCTCCGCGAACTACCTGAAGTGCGCGGGACGACGAGCCCTACCTCCGAGGGAATCAACGACGTCATTCAGGAGGTCATCTCCCTTCGTGCGGAGGAGTCCGACGTTGCTGGGCGTCTGTCTGCACTTCGAAGGCGTCTCGAAGAGATGTCCAAACTGCGGGAGAGCTTGGCCGCCTTCCAGGCTGCACTAGAAACCCAACGCGACAGACTCTCAATCTCTTCGTGGCTTCAGTCCTTGGTCTCGGAAGAAACCGGTTGTCCACTATGTCACAGCTCCGTGGCATCCGGGGGGACGGAGCTTGACGAACTCTGTCGATCGTTAGCCGGCGTTGAACGGGACGCGAATCTCATGCATCAAACGCCAGCGTCATTTGATCGAGAGCTTCTCCGTGTCAAGGAGGAGATCCAGAATGCTACCGAAAGCCTGCGTGGCGTGCGGCTGAGATTGGCGAGTGCCGAGGAACGGACCGCGGCCGCGAGGACGAATCGGTACCAGGCAGGGCTCATCGATCGCTTTCTTGGCCGCGTGGAACAAGCGCTGACAGCCTACGATGCTAGTGCGAGCGACAGCGAGTTGGCAGCCGAAGTGGATGAGCTTCGGTCACGACTACATGCCGTGCAACGGCGCTTCTCGCAGAGCAGTATCGACCGGAATATCGAGAACGCAATCACGCGTTTGACGACCTTGGTTGCAGGAATCCTCCCCAACCTGGACGCTGAGCGGCCTCGCGATCCGGTCGTTCTCTCCATTAAAGATCTCACTGTCCAAGTTCTTGGCGGAAACCGCCGTGACTACCTCTGGGAGATTGGCAGTGGCGCCAACTGGCTTTCGTACCACGTCGCCGTTCTGGTCGCACTTCACGAGTTCTTTTTGGGTCTTGATCACTCCGCGGTGCCCGGGCTCCTCGTTCTTGATCAACCAAGTCAGGTCTATTTCCCTCGCCGTCTCACTCCGGTAAGGGATGACGCCACAGAGGAGTCCGATCCAACTTTCTCTGATGAGGACGTCGAAGCTGTGAGGATGGTGTTCGAAGCTCTTGATGCGGCCATCGAGAGCTCGCGTGAGCAACTGCAGTTTCTCGTTCTCGATCACGCTGGCGAAGACGTGTGGCGCGGTCTTCCAAACGTGCACTGCGTGGAAGAGTGGCGGGACGGACGGGCCTTGATTCCAGAGGACTGGTTAACCTCATAGCAGGGCTCCGGCCCCACTCTCGACTGTTCAGGCCCCTCGTGCTCGCTCACTTGGTTCTAGTCGAGAACCCCATCTCCTGAGGGAATGCTAGCCCGAACTATTCATGAAGGTCTACTGCGATGACGAATCTGCCCACAGCTACCGCGTTGCGCTTGCCCTCACTCCTCGACGTAGTGCATCGGCTACGCCTGCGTTGTTCGGGCTGCGCGCGCCTTGTATCTGCGGCCATCTTCGCCATCTCGCTACGACCTTGATGAATAGTTCGGGCTAGGCTGTGTGAAAAACATACGTTGGGACCGTCTACAGGTAGGTGCTACGGAGCAGCATCTCAGCATCTCATCCGCGAGCAGCCGGTCCGGATCTCCTTTGACTCAGGGCGATTCACGATGGATGTCGGCACGAGTTCGAACGTCAATGCACATCGAGGCGAGCCCGGATGCTTGTCACCGAAGAACGACGCTCTTCGTCTTTACCGTCGTTCCGTCCGAGACCCGAACGAAATAGACGCCGGCAGGAGCGCGTTCCCCCCGGTCCATCCGTAGATCCCAAAGCAGCTCGTGCCGCCCACCTTCGGCGGCATGAGTTCCGAGATGACGAATCCGCCGACCCGACGCGTCGTGCACGTCGGCCTGGACCTGGGCGCCGCTCTCCATCTGGAAGGCGATTCGCGTCGGGCCGTCCGCGGGGTTGGGCCATAGAGGCTCGAGGAGCAGGCCGGATCCGTCCGCGAGGGAAGACCCGATGCTGGAAGTCGGAGCCAAGGAGTTCGGGTCACCCGGGTCCGTTCCGTCGTCGAGTTCATCCCGATCGTAACGGCCGTCCAGGTCGCGATCGACTCCGAGACGAAGTTCCGTTCCCGGATAAACGGCTGTGACCGTCATGGCCCGGTCGTCGTTGGCCAAGGCGAGAAGTTCTTCCGTAGTCAGACTGGGTTCATCGGCGCGATCGGAAATCCAGGATCCTGTCGCGAAGTACCATCCGCGATGGTCTCCCGCCAGATCCCGGCCCTTGGCGATGAGCCCGATCTCGTTGGACGAGGCCACCGTTTCGACGATGTCGACAAACTCGGCGATGTCCGATCCGCCGGGCTGACGCGTCGTCCACTGCGCACCGACAGCGGCGTGGGTGCCGGTGTCGAAACACATCATGAACGCATCGACGTGCTCCCGATCGAAAGGAGTCTGAAAGTTGAAGCGCGGGCGTTCGAAGAACCGCACCAAGTCTCCGACAACTCCGTCGTGAAGAAAGCCGAAGCCGCGGACGTTGGTATCTGCGCTCGGATCGAAACCGGTTTTCTCGTAGATGTTCCGAAGCTGAGGGACATCGAGATCCTGCTCGCCGTTGAAAACTTCGCGAGGGATAACGATTCCGTTCTGCCCGAACGGCAACGTGTGGCAACCCGTGCACTCGATGCCGCCGAAGAGTCCGCCTTCTTCAAAGAGACGTCCACCGATCGTCGGATTCGGGCCGACCGCGGGGTTGGGGAGTGAGCCGTCGAGATTGCGGTTCGGATTCGGCGGATAGGTCAGGGAAAAGATGAAGCTCTCCAGATCGGCAAACTCGGGGCTGATCAGGCTCTCGCTTCTTCCCATCAGGGAGACGAACGCGCCGTTGAATTCGCCCAGGATCTGGCGGTCTCCGCGCCAGTGGAACGGCTCGGTTCCAGGGAGTCCGCGAAGTGTCTGCGTGACCAGAGGGCCCTTCATCGGGTGGAACTCGGAGCCTCCGGGACCGCCGTCCAGAAAGCCCTGGGGGTCGCCCAGATCCCATGCCGTGTGATCGGTGCCGCCGTAGACATGGCAGCTCGCACAGGAGAGGTCGCCGTGTGACGAAGAGTTTCGTCCGTCGTAGAAGAGCCTGCGGCCGGAGTGAATTTCGGCGGGGACAGGATCGAAGCCGACACCGACGGAGGATACGAGATCGTTCGAAAGGTCGACGACATCGACGGCGCCGGGGATGCGTCTCAGAACATACAAGCGGTCACGCGCCTCGTCCAAGGCGACGCCCATTGGCCCATACCCGACATCGATTCGGCGTTCGAGAACTCCGTCGCTTCCCAAGACACCGACCTTGGACGATCCGAAAGCCGCGACGTAAACCGTCTCTCCGTCTTCGGAAACCGTGAGGTGGGCAGGAAAGGACAGGCTCTGCTCCCGCTCGAGTTCGTTGCCTTCGGAGTTCGAGTAGTCGATGTGCGGATTGAGGTCGCGCGGCTCGATTGTTCCCAGGCTTGGATCGATCACCGTGACGCGATTGTGCGCAAAGGATCCGCTCAGATTGGGCTCGAAACGAATGTGATTGAGAGCTTCCTGATTGGAGACGTAGAGCCGACCCGAAGGACCGACCGCCAGACCGAGCAGCGTCGTTCCGACGTCGGAGAAAACCTGCGGATAGGTGAAGTTGTTCGTGTCGACCGCGAGCACGTCATAGTCAAGCAACGTGTAGGGCACATACGAGTCCCAGGAAGTTCCTGCTTCGTCCTTCCAGCCACTGCCGTCGTGGCGAACGATGAGACTCGTCAACGGCGCCGGCGGCAGCTCGAAGTTCATCGGCGGATCCGGTGGCGGCGGACCACCGCCGTCGGCGACGTCCGTGTGCTTGACGATCGTCGTCTGGTTTCCGCTGTCCATCGCGGAAACGTAGACCTTGGAGCCATCGGGGGAGACGGCGAGGTTGAGCGGATTGCTCATCGGAAGGTCGACCTCGACCGGCGGCAGTTCCAGATTCTCCGGATCGAAAACTCGCAGTCGATCTTCTTCAGAGACACAGACGAAAGCCCGCTCCGGTGATCCGGCAAAGACGACGTCGGTCGGCTCGTCCCCGACCCGAAGCGTATGACGGATCGACCCTGTCTCGGTGTCGACGATCGAGATGGAGTCGGAAAGGTGGTTGACCACCCAAACCTCGCCGGGCTGCCGCTCCCGGACGGTCACGGGTTCGAGTCCAACGAAAACTTCGAGCCGGCGTGTCGGCAGATCGCCGGACGTCAGGTCAAAGACGACCAGGCGATGGTCCGCCGGATGCAGCGCGTAGAGAGAGCTTCCGTCGGAGGACATCTCGATGGGGTGGACGATCGGAGCTTCGAACTGCGGGCCGTCGACCGCATTGGCCGACTCCGGGCAGAAAGCCATTCCGAGCACGAGAGATGCTGGGAAAGACAGTCGGAGTGCGGCGTTTGCAGCACGGGCAATCGCTTCGATGTTTCGCATTTACGAGTCCTGACTGCGGAGAAGTTCCTCGAGCTTCAAGAGGCCGACGAGGATCGCTTTGGCCTGGCCCTTCAGGGCATAGCTGCGCGACAAGCGCGTCCGACGAGTATAGCTTATTCGGTGGTGTGCCCGCGTACCCGATCGGGTCCCTTCACGGGGTTCCCCCAAACGGCCGTCCCCAAACGGCACCCCCCGCGGCCGCGCCCAACTCGTGAAGCCGTCAGCCCGTCCGAAGCGGCGATCGGCCAGAATCAGCCATCTTCGCCGACTCCGCTAACCTCGCCGACGCCACTGAATTCGCAGTCTCCGCCAAACGCCGCAATCTCCGCCAACGCCCCCACCTCCGCCCCACCTCCGCTACATACGAAGCTCTTCCAAGGGCGCGAAGTCATCGGCCGGCTGAAACCCGAACACCTTGGCATAGAATAGATACTCGGCCTCCAACGCCCGGTGGATGTTCGCCGCCTGACGGAATCCGTGTCGCTCTCCCTCGAAGACGACATAGGCATGCGGAAGCCCCTTGCTCTTCATGGCTTCGACCATGGCCTCGGCCTGCGAAGGTGGGACGACCTTGTCTTCCGAACCCTGCAGCAGAATGACCGGGCACGAAAGTCGATCGACGAAGTGGACCGGAGACCGCTCGTAGTAAAGATCCTTCCGTTCCGGGTACGGACCGATCAGTCCGTCCATGTAGCGCGCCTCGAACTTGTGCGTGTCGCGGGCCAACGCTTCGAGTTCGGCGACCCCGTAGTGTGAGGCGCCGGCGGCAAAGACATCGTGAAAGACAAGCGCGCACAGGGTGGTAAAGCCTCCAGCGCTGCCGCCGCGAATCGCCATCCGCTTTCCGTCGACTTTGCCTTCCGCTTCCAGGTACTTGGCGGCGGCGATGCAGTCGTCGACGTCGACGATGCCCCATGTTCCTTTCAGTCTCTCTCGGTAGGGCCGTCCGTAGCCGGTGCTGCCGCCGTAGTTGACGTCGACGAGGGCGAAACCGCGGCTGCTCCAGAACTGCGCGGCGTAGCTCAGTTCGGATGTCGAGTACGCCGTGGGGCCTCCGTGGCTCTTCACGATCAGCGGTGGCCGTTCGTTGTCGGGCCCTTTGTGGTCCCGTGACGCTGGCGGGTAGTAGAGAGCGTGGGCGGTGCGGTCACCTGTGGTGGGAAACTCGATGGGAACGGCTCGGCTCAAGAACTCGGAATCGATTTCCGGGCCGCCGCTGTTGCGGAGAATGTGGATCGATTCGGGAAGGCGCGCATGCGTACCCAGGGCATCCGGAACGTCGAAAACGGCGACGGCGGGAGCCTCGGTCGATGAGGCGACGACGAAGGCGAGTCGACTCTTTCCGTCCGAGACGATCGTCCCTCCCCGTCCGTAGTAGGTGTACGGGAAGGGAATCTCGGTCATGACGTGGCCCGTCTGCGCGTCCGGCTTCGTCAAGTCGACGATGGCGAGATGGTCGAGACCGTTTCGCACCACGATGCATGCCATTCGGTCCTTCGAGAGAAATGCGTAGTGGGAGAGGCCGAAGACCCACTGCGGTGTTCCGATCTCTGCGTCGACCGCGGTGACTGGTTCGACCTTTCCGTCGACCCGACGATAGACATTCCACCAGTCGGTCCGGTCCGAGACGAAGTAGAGGGTTCCGTCTTCATGCCACTGCGGTTGGAACACCGACTCTTCGGGCCCGCCCGCGACTCGTGTTACTTCTTCGATCCCGTCGTCGGTGATTTCCGCGAGCCAAAGCTCGGTGCCGTCCCATGGCATTTGCGGATGATCCCAGGTCGTAAACGCGAGTGTCCGGCCGTCGGGGCTGACGCGCGGAAACGAGTAGAAGTCATGGCCGCCGGCGACTCGTTTGGGCGGTGCACTTCCGTCGGCGGGAATGCGAACGAGATCGTTGACCGGCTCCCCGCTCTCTCCGTGCGTTTCGCGTACCGCATAGATCCACGCGCCGTCAGGCGAGACATCCATGTCGGCGTAGCGAACGCCGGCCGGACGATCCGGCTCTGGTGTGATGGGCGTCGACTCGATCTTGCCTTGCGACGTTCGAGTCGACCGGTAGATCCGCTGGTCGGACTCCTCGACATAAAAGACCCGACCGTTGTTTGCGACATACGCTCCGGAGCCATATTCGTGCACGCGACTGGACGCGGATGCTTCCTCGGGAATCAGTTCCCGAATCTGATCTCCGCTTTCCGACGTGCAAATGACCTGGCGACCCTTTTCTTCCGGACGCCCTTCGGACCAGAGAATCCGATCCCCGTCGAAACGCACCATCGAGAACGACCGGCCGCCGGCTGTGACGACCTGCGGCGTGATCGGGGAAGTCCAGGATCCGTAAGGTGTGGTTTGACGGGCCATCTCGTGACTCCTTCGCTCCGGTTTGCGGCGTCCATGACGACATCCGCTGCGCCGCATGCTGAGGTGTTAGTGATAGTGGGTTGGGTCCTGCCGATAGAACTCTGCCAGCTCCTGATAGAGTTCCGGCTTGTTCTTCCGGAGCCGTTCCGGCTTCTCGAAGAAGAACTCGGTTGCGACGGCGAAGAACTCCGCCTCGTTGGTTGCGCCGTAGCTGTCCAACAACGTCTTCTTGCCGGCTTCAGACCGGGAGCGAAGAGTCAGAAACTCCTCTCCCAGTACGCGGGCCCAGCTACGGTACCGATCCGCCGAAGGGCCAAGGTTCGGCGTTCCGTCGGAACGGCCGTCCGCCTGATCCAGTTGGTGGGCGAACTCGTGGAGGATGACGTTCTCTCCATCCTGGTCATTCACCGCTCCGGCCAGTGCATTGTCCCAGGAAAGGATGACGGTCCCCTGATGCCAGGACTCACCGGATCGGACGGCATGCCCGGAATCCGAATCGCGATGCCCCTTGCCGGTGAATGCCGTGGGATAGACCAGCACCGTGCTCAGCTTCGGATACGGCTCTCCCACCTGACCGCGGCCCAGAAGAAGGACACAGGCCGAGGCCGAGAGGGTGAGGACGATCTCTTCGGTGATCTCGAGACCACCGGCTCCCTCGAAATGCTTCGTTCCCCGAAACACCTGGGTGAGGCCCTCGAGCTCGTGCTGACGTTCGGGAGGCAGCGTTTCGTAGATGCCGACGTTCTTCCGAACGATCTCGCGCTCCGAAACGGTGAGCGGAGTCTGCCGAAGCAGGCGTAGGTGTTTCGTTTTGGCGGCGCGGCGGCGCAGCCAGAAGACGAGAATGAAAAAGGTTGTTCCGATGAGAATCCACAGAGGCTGAGACATGGGCGCTATGGTAGTCGACGCGGTGCGGAATGGCGATGGCAGGAGTTGACTTAAGGAGCACTTCCAGTCTCTTCCTGTCCGTGCCGTCACGCTGGGCGACGACTGGGCGAGGAATCGTTCGGAGTGAGCGGTACGGGTTCGGCGCGCCGTCGACCTTGTGGAGATGGGTCGGTACGACTTGTGAGACTCATGGCCTTTCAGGCTGAGGTGCCTGGCAATCCCTTAGGTATACGATCATCGACTTGCCCGGAGTCATCTTTCACTGCAAAGTAGATCACGAAGGGTATGGCGGTGCACAACGACGTTCGAGCCGCAGGTCGAAGAGTCGAGCCTGGGAAGTCGCGGGTGTGGCCTCCAAAGAGGGAGGGAGCGTGCGCAGAAAACTCTGGATCCTGGGTCTGGCGCTGCTGACGAGTTGTGGAGACGACGACCCCGACACCGTTCCTCCAGGTGCGATCCAGGATCTCGCCGGAGCCCGAACCGGCGTCGCGGGAGAAGTGAAGCTTACTTGGACGGCTCCAGGTGATGACGGCTCGGACGGTACGGCATCCTCCTACGATATCCGGTACTCGCCGACGCTCTTGAACGGTTCCTCGTGGGACAACTACAACATCGTTTCCACAACAACGGCTCCAAAGGCCGCAGGTAGCTCTGAGGAACTCCTGGTTCAGCTCGAGAAGGGATCATGGTTCTTCGCTGTCCGTGCCCGCGACGAAGCCGGGAATCTCGCAGACATTTCGAACAACACACGGGTGACGACCCAGGACACGCTGGCTCCTCCTGCGATCACGGACCTCGCGATCGTGGATCGGACGACTAGATCGGTCTCTTTGACTTGGACTTCCCCCAAGGACACCGGACCCGAGGCTGCGGTGGCCTCGTACGAGCTTCGGTACCACACGGAGGCTTTGGACGAGACGTCATGGCTGGAGGGGATGGTGGTGGAGGGGGTTGATGCGCCCCAGAAACCTGGCTCTGAGGAGTCACAGTCGGTTGAAGGCCTGACTCCGGGCGTTCTGTATTGGTTCGGGGTTAGATCCACGGATGCGTTCGGAAACGAGTCCGCGCTTTCCAACGTCGTGCAGGTTGCCACGACTGTTCCGAGCCTGGAGCAACTGACGATGAGTCAAAGAACCATAGGTGCCGTTTACCCCGACTGGTCGAAGGACGGAACAAGGATCGCGTTGTCCGCCGATTGGGCGACCCGGTTTGTTTCTCAGGTGTACGTAACGGATCCGCAGGGATCTAACTTCAACCGTCTTACGACTCAGCCCGACGGCACGTTCTCTCTCCGCTGGTCGCCGGATGGAAAGCAGATTGCGTTTGTCGGTAGTCGTCCCGACGGTAGAGATACCTGGCTGGAGCTTTGGACCATCTCGTCGACACCGGGCGGCGGTCCTCCTGTGTTGGTTGCAGGGCATCCCCCCGACCGAGTTTCCGGTATGGCCTGGTCCCCCGACGGTTCCAGAATCGCATACGCTTCGATTTCCGGCGCGGGTCCTTTGGACCCTGCTTCCTCGAACATCTTCGTTGTCGACGCGGACGGAAACAACGAAGAGACGTTGCTGTCAGTGGCGGGAAGCGTTGGCTCTTTGGATTGGCACCCAGACGGAACCTCCATCATTTTCGATAATCGCCCCACTGGAGAGGAATCCGACATCTGGAGCTTGGCCATTGGGTCCTCAACGCCGACCAGACTTACAACCCATCCCGGGCTCGACTTTGGACCAAGATTCTCTCCCGACGGAACGCGACTCGCATTCTCCTCGGATCGGGCAAGCGGAAACCCCGACATTTGGATTATGAATGTGAAGAGCGGTGAACTCGTACAGGTCTCGGTCAGTGAGAACTCTGAGAGTGCCTCGACATGGTCCCCTGACGGAAATCGGTTGGCTTATAACTCGTTCGATACGTCCCGACTTCTCTCAGACATCTTCATTCAGGACGTCGGTGACCTGTTGCCTTAGTGTCGGGAGGTCGTACCGTTGCGCCGGGGTTGCGTTCTTGGAAAACGGTCGTTTACTTCACACGTACCAGACGTGCCGTGCGTGTGAACCCGCTCGACGGTGCGACCGCACGGACGAAGTAGAGACCCGGCGCTACCGAGTTTCCCGAGTCGGCCCGTCCGTCCCACGCGATGACATCTCCGTCTTCCGCGGATCCTCGGAACAGTTCGCGAACACGCCGTCCACGCACGTCGAAGACCGAGACCTCGAGCGCCAGCCGTTCGCCGGCGGCGATGCGGAACGACGTCTGGTCGCGGAAGGGACGCGGCCCGACCCACTCCATTTCGAACGCGTGCCCGACGGAGAGTCCGTCGTTAGCGGTCGAAGCGGGAAGTTCGAAAGGTCCAAACCATGAGGAATGTCCGCTAGTCGAGATTTCCTCCAACCAGTAGAAGGCGGATTCCAACGGAGCGTCGGCGTCCCAGAATTCGTAGCGTCCATCTGCCGAACGAAGCATCTGTGAAGTGAGGAGTCCATCCGCGGAGGTGTCGCCTCGGTAGACGTGGAAGCCGGCGTGGTCGAGAGCGTCGGAGACCGTCCATTGCACCAGGCCACCGGTTGCGGGTCCGCTTCCATCCGCGGCTCGACTGCGTTCGATCCGGAGTTCAGCGAGTCGGACCGGCGTGACCTGGACATCATCCCATCGGGCGAGATAGGGGGAGGACTTGCCTCCCGCTGTGAAGAAGTCACCTCCGACGAAGAGTGCATCCTGATAGAGGGCGAAGGCCAAGGCTTCGCCATCCAGCCCGGAGCCGAGATTGTCGACGACGACAGTCTCAGTACCGTCTACGGAATAGGAGAGCAGAGAGAACGCAGTCCCTCCCTCGGTCGTCGCGGAGAACGTGCCTCCGACCATGAGTTCGACGCCGGTCGAATAGAGCGATTCGACATTGCCGAGGAACTCGGTTTCGAGGCCGACCCACCCTGCTCCGTCCCACCTTGCGAGGGGAGCGTTCACGATGAGTGTGTCCGCCGTCGGGAAGTCTCCTCCGACGACGAGATCACCGCGGTATCGAGCTGCTGTCTTCACGTCTCCCTGAATCCCACGTCCGAATCCGGACCAGACGGTGCCGTCGAAGCGCGCGATGCGCGTCACCAGTTGGTCTCCCGCGCGGCTGAAGAGTCCGGCGGCGACCAACTGATTCTGATAGTTGGTCATCGTAAAGACCGTGGCGTTGACACCGTCCCCGACGTCACTCCAAGTGCTGCCGTCCCAGACTGCGATGTTGTCCGCTGTGTTTCCGTCCGCCTCCTGAAAATCTCCTCCGGCGTAGAGACGTCCATCCCACGAGAGGAGGTCGAAGACGGGTCCGTCAAAGCCGCCGCCGACTTTTTCCCAGACTTGGTCGCCGGCGTTCCACTTGGCCGCGTAGGCCAGTCCGACCCCGTTGGTATCGGGCACTCCGAACACACCGCCCGCGTAGAGTTCTCCCTCGTGAACCGCGAGAGCCTCGACGGGTCCGTCGAACCCGTCGGCATACGAAGACCAGCCGAACCCGTCCCAACCGGCGATGCGATTCGCGGGAAGGCCTCCCGCGTTAGTGAACGAACCGCCAACGACCAGCCGGCCGTCGTGGACGACCAGTGAAGAGACCAGGCCGTCCAAGGTCGATCCGAGCGAGCCCCACGTGTCCTCTTGAAAGGAGGCTACGAAGTCGATGTCGGAGCCTGCCGACTCGGTGAAGATTCCGGTGGCGATCAGTCGGTCACCGAAGGGAATGAGGTGGGTGACTCCGCCGTTCATTCCCGTTCCGACGGAGACCCAGTTTTTCGCCTCGTTCTTCTCACCCAGGTTCTCGATCTCCAGTCGAGCGACGGAGACGGCCGTCGTATCGCCGGCAATCCCGAAGAGTCCACCTGCGTAGATCTGATCCTGGAAGGACGTGATGGAAAGAACGGAGCTGTCCATTCCGATGTTGATCGCTTCCCAGGCTTTGCCGTCGTAGCGCGCCACCCTTCGCGCCGGTGTGCTTCCCGCTTCTGTGAAGAGGCCGCCGGCGTAAAGACTCGAACCGAGGAATTCGAGGGCAAAGACGCGATCGTTGGTTCCGCCGCCGACGTTCTGCCATTCGCTTCCGTTCCACAGCGCGAGGTTCGAGAGCGACCCTTGGGCGGAGTTGTTGAAGGAGCCCCCGACGACAAGTTGCCCCTGGTACTCGGCGATGGCCGAAACCTGTGCGCTCGCGCCTCCGCTGAGACCGCCGCCGACCGGTTCCCAGGTCGCTCCGGTCCATCGGGCGATGTGAAGAGCCTCCGTTTCATCGTCTCCCAGATTCTCAAACCATCCACCGGCGTAGAGTTCACCGTTCACGGACTCGAGGACGAGCACGGAGGCATCGAATCCGCTGCCCATCGGTTGCCAGTCGGATCCGTCCCAGATGGCCACACGCGAGAGTTCCGTATCGCCGGACTGTTCGAAGAATCCACCGGCGACAAGCTGGTCGTTCCAGACGGCGAGGGTGTAGACCGATTCGTCGAAGCCCATCCCCATCGGCTCCCAATTGGCGCCGTTCCAGCGCGCGACGTGTGCTGCGCCGGTATCGCTGGCCGTGACGAAGTCTCCGCCGACGATGAGGTCACCTTCGAAAAGCGTCGCCGCGAGAACCGCGTTGCCCACCCGTTGCGGGCCGAACCCACCCCACCATTGAATGTCCTCGGGGTCTCCCAGTGCGGTCTGCGGAAAGATGGAGTGGAGCGGTTCGACATCGGTCAGCCCGGCGGCAAAGCGGCGGGCGAGCTCGCGTTCGGCTGGGGGAATGTGGTTCAGGTCGGCAAGGGTGGGGGAGGAGAACAGGGTCACGAAGAGTAGGGCGAAAGCGGCGGGAAAGACCGGAGTGAGAGGTCTGCGGTCGCGTGGATGTGTACAGCTGTTCGCCTGGGTCACGTTTGGTCCTACATGGATGCGGCTCGCCGCGTTCGCGGCCTCGCCTCCGGAGGGCGTCGTGGCTTTGCCACGGCGCCTACGGTGCTTGTTTTGGGTCTGTTTTGATGCGGCTCGCCGCTTTCGCGGCCTCGCCTTCGGAGGCGTCGTTGCTTTGCAACGGCGCCTACGGTGCTTGTTTGGGGACATTGCCTTGGGGGCTTTGCACTCCGTGTTTGGTGTTGGGTTTCAGGGTTTGTGCTGGGGATATGAAGACACAACTCGGTTTGGGGCTCAAGTTGAAGGTTGTGGACGGAAGATTGCGGACGCCGGGTTCCTAACCTGCGACGAAACAGCGTCTTTTGGGGATCGAATCGGGGGCCAGAACGACGACGGCGGATCGTCGCTGTAACGTCAACGACCCAGAAGCACTTATCCGGATCTCGTCCGCAATCTTCCGGCCACAACCTTCCACCCACGGGAAGGGGGCTGGGGTACACTCGCGGCTCGACTTCCGCGAAAGGTGAACGTGATGCGATCTTCTTTTATCAGTGCAGGTTCCACCGGCCCTCATCATCGGCGGATGAGGTCACGCCTCTCCCATCTTGTGCTCGGGACCGCGATGGTTGGGCTCCTGGGGGCACCCTCCAAGACCGAGGCTGCGGACGAATCTGTCGAGGCGTTCTACTCGGCAGCAAGGCGCGGGGACGAGGTCCTCATGGCGCGGCAGCCGGCGCCGAGCCCGGATGGTTCGCAGATCGCGTTTTCCTATCAGGGGGACCTTTGGACGGTGTCGAGCTCCGGCGGTGATGCTCGTCGTCTTACGGCGCATCCGGGGCGTGAGGCCTATCCGATGTGGTCGCCGGACGGCTCGCGGATCGCGTTTTCGTCCGATCGCAACGGGAACGACGATGTCTTCGTTCTCTCTCTCGAGGAAGGCCGCGTCGAGCAGCTGACGTTCGACTCCGACGGGGAGTACGTCACCGACTGGACAGCGGACGGCCAGGCGCTACTCATCCAGAACCGGGGTCACGTTCGCGATGGTCGGAATGCCGGCATCTGGTTGCTGCCGCTTTCCGGCGGAAATCCGGGATTTGTCCAGCCGGTTGGGGGACGTTTGGGTGCGCTCTCGCCGGATGGGACAAGACTAGCGTTCGTGCGTGGCTCCACGGCTTGGTGGAGGCGTGGCTATGAAGGGCCCGGCCGCTACCGGTTGTATCTGCACGAGCTCGAAGCGCCGCTTACGAGTGCGGCGCCTCACACTCAGGTTCGAACCGCCTCCGTCAAGAACGCGCACACGCAGATGGGGGACTATGCCGACCTCGCGCTGCGTCCCAACGGTCGGTACGTGGAACTCAGCGGCCTGGCGTCCGAGCGGGGCGAACCGCGCTCCCAGCATGATCGCAATCTGCGCCCGGACTTCGATCGCCCGTCGCAGGAGTCCGGAGCGAACGCGAATCCGTTCTGGTTCCCCGACGGAGAACACCTGCTCTATCTGAGCGAGATCCACGGTGTGACCAACCTGAAGCTGATGAATGCCACCACAGGGACGCGCGCATGGATTACTCGATTCGAGAACGGTGACGGCAGGCTTCGCCATCCGCAGCTTTCCGAAGACGGCTCTCTCGCGGTTTTCGAGTACGAAGACGGGATCTACGCGGTAGACGTTCCGGCGACGCTTCCTGCAGCGGGATCCACGACGTGGTCGCAGCCGCCGTCGGATCCGCGGCGGATCTCCATTCGTCTGCCGCTCGACGAACGTATGGCTACCGTCGGAACGGTCACCGTAAAGAGCGACGCCTCTGAGTCCGAGCCGTCCCCGGACGACGAGCAGATTGCATTTGTCCACGAGGGAGACATCTTTGCCATGAAGGCGAGCAAGGATGAGCCGTGGGCCTATGCCCTGACCTCGGATCCGTCGCGAGACCGGGACATCATGTGGTCACCGGACTCGAAGTCTTTGGTCTTCGTTTCGGATCGCACAGGGAATCAGGACATCTTCGTCGTCACCTCCGGCGACCCCAACGAGTCGCGTCTTTGCCGGACGCTGCAGCCGCAGATCAAACAACTCACCGATTCTCCGGAGCCGGAAGAACAGCTTCAGTACTCGCCGGACGGAAAGCGCATTGCCTTCGTCCGCGGACCGGGCACGTTGATGACGATGAAGGCCGATGGAGGGGACGAGAAGGTCATCGTCGACGGATGGGCCGGCATCGATTATCAGTGGTCACCGGACGGCAAGTGGTTCGTCTTTGCCCGGCAGGACGACGACTTCAACACGGACATCCACATCATCGCTTCCGACGGGTCCGGCGAGCCGTACAACTTGAGCCGCCACCCGGATGACGACTACTCACCCTACTGGTCTGCCGACGGGCGGGTCATCGCCTTCGTCTCGACTCGAAAGTTCCCCAACCAAACCGATATCTGGTACGCACGCCTCTCCAAGGAAGATTGGGAACTGACGAAGGAAGACCGTCTCGATGCCGAGGACGCCGAGAAGGCGAACAAAGGGAAAGGCGACGGCAAGGAAGACAAAGACGGCAAAGACAAGAAGGACGGCAAAAAAGACGACAAGAAAGGCGACAAAGACGGATCCGACGACGAGAAGGATCTGCCGGAGGTCGTCATCGACTTTGATGGTCTGCATGAGCGCATCGTTCGACTGACCTCGTTCCCCGGTTCGGAGTCCCGAGTTTGGGTCACGCCCGACGCAGAGGAGTTTCTCTTTCGTACTGACACGGATGGCAAGACGGATCTCTGGAAGATTCGTTGGGATGGCGAAGAGGAAGAGCGGGTGACCTCAGGCGGCACCAACCCCCGATCCGTGCGATTCGACAGCAAGGGCAAGAGGATCTTCTACCGCAAGGGAAGCGGCAGCATCCACTCTGTCTCGTTGAGCGGAAAGGACTCAGAAACCTACCGCTATGAAGCGGAAAAGGAACTGGATCGTTTCGGGCGCCGTCGGGCGGTCTTCGTTGAGGCTTGGCGCGAACTCCGGGACAACTTCTATGACCCGGAGATGCACGGAGCGGACTGGAACGAAGTCCGGGAGCGCTTTGACTCCTGGGCGGAGGCTGCGTCCACGTATGCCGACTTCCGCGATGTCATCAAGATGATGCTGGGCGAGGTGGGAGCGTCGCACATGAACGTCTATGGCGGGCCGGGAGATGTCGGTGAATCGCTCAGCGCGGACCTTCGTCTCGACGGACCGGGGGACAACTCCGGTTTCGCGGTGTTTGACGATGATGTCGACGGCGAGCCGATTGATCCATCGACCTTGCGATCGGCTCTCGGAGACTTTGACGGTTGGATCGAGGATCTACTGCCGGAGGCTGATCTCGATCCTGTCGGTGAGGACTATGGGACGCTTTCGTCTTCGACCGCGGAACTGGGCGTCTTCTTCGATCCGTCCTTCCGGGGACCGGGAATGCGTGTGACCCACGTCGTTCCGAACGGTCCGGCCGATCGCGCCAGCAGCCGACTCGAGGTTGGCGACGTCGTTCGGAAGATCGACGGCCGAGAGACCGGTCCGAACGTCCACCTGTCCCAACTGCTCGACCGCAAGTCGGACAAGAAGGTGCGGCTGGAAGTCGAACGCAACGGCAAGACTCGCCAGGTCATCCTGCGTCCCGTTTCGCGGGGAACCTTGAGAAACCTCCTCTACGACGCCGAGGTGGCCATGCGGCAGCAGCACGTTGCGGACGTGTCTGAGGATCGCGTGGCCTACGTCCATATCCGCGGGATGAGTGTTCCGAGCCTCGAGGACTTCGAACGGGACCTTTTTGCACAAGCTCACGGGAAGGATGCGCTCATCATCGATGTTCGGGACAACGGCGGAGGCTGGACGACCGATCTCATGATGACGAGTCTGGCCGCAGCGGATCATGCCGTGACCATTCCCCGAGGGGGAGGGAAGGGCTATCCGGAAGACCGCCGGCTCATGTACGCGTGGTCGAAACCGATCGTGGTTCTTTGCAACGAGTTCAGTTTCTCGAACGCGGAGATTTTTTCCTGGGCGGTGCAAACCACCGATCGCGGACCTGTGGTCGGCACGACGACGTACGGCGGTGTGATTTCTACCGGCGGTACGACCCTCGCTGACGGAACGTGGCTGCGCCTGCCCTTCCGCGGTTGGTACACCAAGGGCGAAGAGGTCAACATGGAGCGAGTGGGTTGTACGCCGGACTATCCTGTGTACAGTGATCCGAACGAACTCGTCATTGGAAACGATCCGCAGCTGGCCGCCGCCGTGCAGAAGGCGATCGAACAACTGCGGTAGTCCGTGTGATGGAGATGGCGATCGAACAACGGAAGTGGTCGCGTGGTGGAGATGGAATGAACTGGTTGCGTGAGCAGAAGTGCCGATGCCGCAGTGCGGGCGGTTGGACGTTGAAGGAAGAGAGCGCCAAGTACGCGCCGGACCGAACCTGTGACGTCACCCACTTGAAGATCGAAGTCAAGCCGGACCT
The DNA here is from genome assembly GCA_030431975.1 of bacterium. Classification (GTDB taxonomy): domain Bacteria; phylum Eisenbacteria; class RBG-16-71-46; order CAIMUX01; family CAIMUX01; genus JACKCR01. The sequence goes on from JAUIHP010000007.1 coordinate 127,837, forward strand.
ACCGAAGAAGCGAATCGAGGCGACGGCGACCCTCAGTTTGGAAGCGGCGTACGGACCGTTTCTCTCGATTGGCCTGGATGCGGTCGACCTCGAGATCGATTCCATTCGCGATTCCCGCGGCCGGGATCTCGACTACACCTACCTCCAGAACAAGCTCGTCGTCCGTTTTCCCAAGCCGGTGAAAGAGCGGGAAGACCTTGTCATCGAGTACCGGAAGGAAGGACCCCGCCGCGGGCTCTACTTCTGGGGGCCGACTTCGTGGGCCCCGAAGCGGGAATGGCAGATGTGGAGCCAGGGCGAAGACGAGGAAGCACGTCACTGGATTCCCTGTCACGACGCCCCGAACGAGAAGATGACGACCGAGATGGTGGTGACGGTTCCGTCGAAGTACACGGCCATCTCCAACGGATCGCTCCAGAGTTCGACGAGAAAGGGACGGAACACCGTCTGGCACTACCTGGAATCCGTGCCGCACACGTCGTACCTCATCTCCCTTGTCATTGGAGTCTTCAACAAGATCGAAGACGACCTGGACGGCCTTCCCGTCGAGTACTTTGTCGAGCCGGGCCGCGAGGAAGAGGCGGAGCGATCTTTCGGGAAGACTCCTGCGATGATCCAGTACTTCGCCGAGCTGCTGGAATGCCCGTTTCCCTACGAGAAGTACGCCCAGGTCGTCGTCCGCCACTTCATCTTTGGGGGAATGGAGAACACTTCGGCCACGACGCAAACGGATGGGACGCTCCACGACAAGAAGGCCGCCCTCGACGTTTCAAGCGACTCGCTGGTCTCCCACGAACTGGCTCATCAGTGGTTCGGCGACCTTCTTACGTGCAAGCACTGGGCTCACGCGTGGCTCAACGAAGGGTTCGCCACCTACTTCGAGTGCCTTTGGCGCGAACATGCCGAGTCTTTCGAGGAGTTCGAACAGAACCTCATCGAGGACGCGGACGACTACTTCGACGAAGGCTACCTTCGTGCCATCGTGAACCACAAGTTCGCGTATCCGATTCAGCTCTTCGACAATCATCTCTACCCCAAAGGTGGCTGGGTGCTGCACATGCTGCGGCGCCACGTCGGCGACGATCTCTTTTGGAAGGCGCTTCGTCTCTACGTTCGCCGACACGCGGCGTCCACGGTGGAGACGATCGATCTTATGCGCGCCTTCGAGGACGCCACCGGAAAGAACCTCGAGGCATTCTTCCATCAGTGGCTCTTCTCTCCCGGTCATCCGGAACTCGAAACGAGTTTCAGCTGGAAGAGCGAGGACTCGGTTCTCGAGATCAAGGTGAAGCAGACGCAATCGACGAAGGACGGAACACCTGTCTTCAAGATTCCGGTCGAAGTCGAGGCTCGCTTGAAGGACGCCGAGGGGAGGGCCCGTTCGGCCCGCGGAAAGAAGGCTTCGGGGCACAAGGCTGCGGATGCCAAGCTCGATGATGCCAAGACCACCGGGGCAAGAACCGCAGATGTGAAGGCCACAGATGCGAAGGCCGCAGATGCGAAGATCATTCGCCGTGTCTTTGACATGACGATGGCCGAGCAGACTTTCTATCTGGAGCTGCCCTCCGAACCGCAGCGGGCCCTGCTCGATCCCAATGCTCGGGTTCTCGCGACGCACAAACTGGATATGCCCTCGGAGTGGGTCCGTGCTGCCCTGGTCGGCCCGGCGCGGGACACGCGGGTCTACGCGAGAACTCTTCTTGTCCGTCAGACAAAGAAGGAGCCGAGTCTGGCCACGGTTCGCCTTCTCGGTGAAGTCGTTCGTAAGGATCCCTTCTGGGGAGTGCAGGCTGAAGCGGCAGAGGCGCTTTCCAAGATCCGAACTCCGGAGGCTCGGGACGAACTTCTCAAGTCGATGAAAGTTTCCTCGGCCAAGGCACGACGAGGCGTCATGACGGCGCTCGGTGAGTTCGTCGGCGACGAATCGGTCATTTCGGCTCTGAAGCAAAAGATCGGGCAGGGTGATACGGCCTATCACGCGATGACTCGTGCCTACGCCTCTTACGGGAAGGTGGCCGGTGCGAAAGGGGCTCCGCTTCTTCGTAAGGAAATGCAGAAAGCTCTGAAGCGTCGCGATTGGCATGACGTGGAAGCGCTCGGAATTGCGCGCGGACTCGTGGCGGCCCGTGACGAAGACGCGGTCGACGATGTGTTGGCGCTTGCCACCGACCCGTCGCGGTACTGGGCTTCTCGCCTTCACGCGTTCAAGGCGCTTGCCGAGCTGGGTTCCGTGCGGCCGGCCCTGGCTCCGCGAATCAGCGAAGCGATGGAGCCGCACTTGTGGGACGAGGAACTCCTGCTCGCATTCTCCCTTCCGTCCGCGTTCGGGACCTTGGGCTACAAGGGTGCGATTCCGGTTCTCGAACGTTGTGCCGAGTCTGCGGCCGTCGACGAATTGCGCGACGGATGTCTTCGCGCCATCGAGACGATCACGTCCAAGGATCAGACCGGCGGGAAAGTCGATCGACTGCAATCAGAGATTCGTCGGTTGGAAGAAGAGACACGGACTTTGCGAGAACGTCTCGATCTTGCGGAAGAAAAGGGCGCGGCAGCAGAGGGTCGACGGCAGAACGGTCGCCCCTCCGGTTCGAAATCCAGCCCGAAGTCCGGTAAGAGCGGGAATCGTCGGTCCATGAAGGTCAAGGTGCGCCGGTAGACAGTGGGGGCCGATGTCCGGCCCCTCATTCTCAACAAGAAGGAGTGGATTCACCCATGGCAGGTCACCGAGTCGAGGTTCCGGTCAACGGCCGAAGGATTGAAGGCTACCTGTCCCGTCCGGAGAGTGGCTCCGGTCCGGGAGTCATCGTTCTCCAGGAGTGGTGGGGGCTGGTGCCTCACGTCGAAGATATCTGTGATCGCTACGCTGCCGCCGGTTTCGCCGCCCTTGCCCCCGATCTCTACCACGGAGAAAGCACAAAGAGCCCGGACGATGCCAGCAAGCTGATGATGGCCCTCAACATCGACGAGACGGAGAAGGACCTGCGCTCGGCGGTGAAGTATCTGCTGCAACACGAAGCCTGCAGTAGCGCTAAAGTGGGCACGGTCGGATTCTGTATGGGCGGGATGATGTCCCTCTTTGCTGCGGGAGCGAGTCCGGACAAGGTCGGCGCCGCGATCGACTACTACGGAATCCATCCCAACGTTCATCCGGACTTCAGCGCCATGTCCGCGCCCGTCCTGGGATTCTTCGGCGCTCAGGACCCGATGGTCACACCGGACCATGCCCGTGAACTCGAATCCAAACTTCGGGACGCGGGTCGCGATGTCGAGATCCACATCTATGAGGAAGCCGGCCACGCTTTCTTCAACGACACGAGACCGGACGCCTATCACGAAGCGTCGGCCAAGGACACCTGGGAGAAGGCGCTCGAGTTCTTTCGGAAGAACCTCTAAGCCGGAACAGCACTCTCAGTGCCGCCGCTCTACGACCAGGGAAAGATCCGGTAGCGGTGCGCGTAGAAGACCATCTTGAACGTTTCCGTCGCCACGGCGATGGACTCGGCCTCCCGATTCCACCAGTCCTTTGGGTCCTGACTCGATCGGCCGATGGGCAGGTGATGCATGAAGATGCTGGGCTTGGACTCCCCGAGTTCGTCATGTAGCACTTTGCGGAACGTTGACCGCGCCCGGTGCGTGTGAAGCGGCGAGGTGACGATGACGACGGCGTTCCAACCTTCGCGCCCGGCGACGTCGGCGACGGTCTCTGCCTCCTGGAACGTGCTGGACGCCCGCAGGTCGACCATGATGTCTTCTTCCCGCACTCCCTTGCGCACCGCGATCCGGCGCTTGGCCTCGCCTTGCGTCAGGCCTTCTTCTCCGCCGGTGTAGACCTTGAGGATGGGAACGGGAGGTCCGACGATGAGAATGCGGTCGACCTTGCCTTCTTTGTAGAGTTCGATCGCGGCGAGCAGTCGTTCCCCGTCCGCGCCGGACAGCGCAACAGCCACATCGGCCCTCTCGAACTCATCCGAGACGACGAGCCAGTTCGCGTATCCGTTGGCCACATAGGGGCTGAGAATGCGGATCGCAACAATGACGGCGACGAGTATGAGGAGGCCGCGCAAGAACCTCTGACGTAGGGAACGGCCTTCAGGCATGCGCGCAGTATAGGGGAAACGACCGACGATGGGGTCCTTGAGCGAGCCTTCGTCATGCCCCATCATCTGTGGCATGTTGCGAGGACGACGACGCGATGTCAGTTGGTTGATGCTTTCAGGCGGGGACGTTCCGCCCGGCTCGGGCTCCTTGTCCAGCTTGCGGGACTCTCGAACGTTGCGCCCCGTGGACTCTCCAGGCGGCGCCGAACCGGGAAGCGGACCCCGAACCGGAACCCGAAACGGAACCCGAAACGGAACCCGAAACGGAACCCGAACCGGAACCGGAACCGGAACCGGAACCGGAACCGGACCCCCGCGCCTTCTGCTCATCCTTTGCTGCGCGACCATCGGATTGGTCGGAGCCATGGGACTCGCAGGAGTCTCTGGACTTCTCGAGACCTCCTCGGCTCAGGATGCCCGTCTCACCATCGACCTGAATGAAGAGACGCCGTTTCCTCCAGCCTCGTTGGTTTCCACAGACAATCCCTCGTCCGCGGCCATTCTCCACCACCGGATCTCGGCCCAGGTTTTTCCTGCCGACGGTCGCCTCGTCGTTCGTGACCGAATGACGATTGCCCACTCAGGCGGGGCCCAGGTTGCGATCCCGTTTCTGCTCTGGAAGGAACTGGAGGTGACTTCCGCGGAGGCCGGGGACGTCGCCTTGTCCTGCGTCGCGAGAAAACGCCTTCGCGCGAAGTCATTCTGGGAGCGGCCCCCGTTCGCCGAACTTGCAGGCTATGAGAATGCCCGTCACTGGGAGCTTTCACTGACGGGAACATCCTGGCCGGAGACGCTCGAAGTCACACTCGAGTACGAAGGCACGATTCGTGATTCTCTTCAGGCTCCGAAAGCGGCCTATGCCCGGTCCTTCGAGACGACCTCGGGGCTGATTCAAAGGGAAGGGAGTTTCCTTTCCTACGGCAGCTTTTGGGTCCCGACTCGTCCCGAGGAAGTCTTCACATTCGATCTCGAGGTCACCCTGCCCGAGGCGCACCGCGTCGTTTCACAAGGGCAGTTGAAGTGGGACCGGACGACGAACGACGGGATGCGGCAGGCGCGGTGGTTGTGCCGCCACCCGATGGAAGAGGTCTATCTCGTAACGGGACCGTGGGAAGAGAATCACCTTCGACACGGTGATGTCATGGCCCAGACCTACACGTACGCCGATACCGACTCGACGATCTACAACCGATATCTCCGCGGGACCGGGCGATACCTCGACCGCTATGAAGAGGCGATCGGTCCGTATCCGTTCGCGAAGTTCGCCCTTGTCGAAAACTTCTGGCAAAGCGGCTTCGGCATGCCGTCCTTCACCCTGCTCGGTGATCGCGTCATTCGGCTTCCTTTCATCCTCGACACCTCCTATGGCCATGAAATCCTCCACAACTGGTGGGGCAACGGCGTGTTCGTCGACGCGAGCCTCGGCAACTGGTGTGAGGGGCTGACGACCTACGGCGCTGACTACGCCTATGAGGAGGACAAGGGAAGCAACGAAGCCCGTCGCTACCGTTTGAACGCGCTTCAGTCCTACCGCGACTATGTCAGCGATGCCGAGGACATGCCGCTGGCGTCGTTCCGGGCCCGTCACGACTATGCGACGCAGGCCGTCGGTTACTCCAAATCGATGATGGTCGTGCATCAGCTGCGGCGGCAACTTGGGGATCAGGGCTTCCAGGAGACGTTGCGGGACTTCTACCGCGACAACCTTTGGAAACGAGCCAGCTGGAAGGATCTCTTCGAAAGCGGTTCACGTCATGGCAGCATCGATCCCGACGGCTGGTATGAGCAGTGGATCGCGCAATCCGGCGCGCCGAGCCTCAGCATCGAGAACCTTGTCGTGAAAGGTGACGTGGGTCATCACTCCGTTTCGTTCGACCTCGTTCAGGAGGAAGAGACTCCCTATCGCCTTCTGGTTCCGGTCAAGGTGACCGGTCCCGATGGTGTTCAGGTCGATAAGGAGTTCGCAGTCGAAGACGCTCGCACACCCATCGAGATGGTGTGTGGTTTCGAGCCGCGTTGGGTCGAGGTCGATCCCGACTTCCATGTGATGCGACGTTTGCACGATGAGGAAGTCCCTGTCCGCTTGAGTGGCATTCTGGGATCTGACGAGATCACCATCGTGATCGCCGCCGGCCTCGATGCCGAGGTGACGGCCGCGTTTCGCAGCCTGGCCGAGGAATGGAGCCAGGGACACACCGCCACGATCGTGGAGAGTGCCGACTTCGCCGCCGATGCTTCGTCCGCGGTTTGGTACTTCGGCGCCGACCTCGCCTGGCGTGGTCGGCTCGCGGACACCGACCTGCCGGTCGTTGCGTCGGAAAGCACGGGATTCCGTTCGATGGACGGTCATGGCGTGGAATCCGGAGCGGGGCTGGTCGTGGCCGGTCGCTTCGGTGAACAGACGTGGGGCTTGCTCCACGCGGAAACGGCGGAGGACGTGGCGGCACTGGGTCGAAAGGTTCCGCATTACGGCCGCTATTCGTACCTGGCCTTCACTCCGGCTTCTGATGGAGCCGAGAACACGCTCAAAGGAGTCTGGCCCGCAGGACAGTCTCCGCTCCGCGTTCGCCCCTGATGATTTCCGACGAAGGAGAAGAGTAGATGCGTCTCGGAATGAACTGTGCCGTCGGCCTTTCTGTCCTCTTGCTCACCACGGCGGCTGCGACTGTCTACGCCCAGGATGATTCCGAAGGACGAATTCAGGCCCGGATCGAGCAGCTTGCCTCTGAAGATTTGGGTGGCCGTGCGCCGGGCTCGTCCGGAATCGAGACGGCACGGTCCCTCGTTCGTGGGTGGCTCGAAGAGTCTGGCTTTTCGTTCGAGTCGAAGGGGCCGGAGTCGAATGAATCCGTCAATCAGCCCACGGTCTGGTCGCAGGCGTTTCAGATCGCCGACCTTGGAATGAAGTCGCTCCCTCGCGCGGAAGAGGTCCACCTCAATGCCGACGCGACGTGGCCCGACGTGGAACTTGCCAATCTCGTCGCGCTCCTGCCCGGAAATGCCGCGAACGCCAAAGCTGCGAACGCCAAAGCTGCGAACGCCAAAGCTGCGAACGAAGTGATCCTGGTCGGAGCGCATCTCGATCACCTGGGTCGCGACTCCGACGGGCGGGTTTTCGGCGGAGCGGATGACAACGCTTCGGGCGTGGCGGCGTTGGTCGAGGTCGCGTCGCTCCTGGTTGAAGAAGGGCCGTTCCAGCGTGACCTTGCGTTCGTTTTCTTCGACGGAGAAGAGGCGGGGCAGTTGGGCGCGAAGTATCTTGCCAAGAATCCGCAGGGGCTCGGCAAGGTCGTGACCATGATCAGTCTCGACGCCATCGGCCGCATGGCCGAGAGACGCCTCTACGCGCTGGGAACGGAGTCCGGTCAGGGGCTTGCCGAAGCGCTTCGCGGAATCAACTTGGGCTACGGTTTCGATCTGGCTCAGCCCGTCTCCGGCCCGTTTGCTTCCGATCATGTTCCGTTCCACGAGTCGGGAGTTCCCGCACTTCACTTCACCACCGGCGCGAATCCGGACTACCACCGTCCATCGGACACTGCCGACAAAATTGCGGCTGCCGAGCTGGCCGAGGTCGCGGAGTTCGTGGCCGAGTTCGTGGGTTATCTTGCCGACGAGCCGGAGGCTGTTACGTTCGTTCCGCCGGGAGCCGCGTCGGTCAAACCGCCGGCGACAGCCGGGTCCGGTTCACCCCGTCGTGTCAGTTTGGGAACGATCCCGGACTTTTCCAGGACGTCCGGAGGCGTGCTCCTTTCGGGTGTCATGCCCGGAAGCCCTGCGGCCGAGGCCGGCTTGGAAAAGGGAGATGTTCTCAAACAGATCGGTGGAGTTCCGGTTGAGGATCTCGCCGCGTTCTCACAGGTGCTGAAGTCGCACGCTCCGGGCGACGTTGTGGAAGTCGTCTTCGAACGCGCGGGGGAGACCCTGAGCAAGGAAGTGACGCTGGCCGAGCGCAGTCGCTGACTTACGGCTTCGGGTCCGAGAACTCCGGATTGGTCAGGAAGCTGGGATCCGAGAGTGTCTTGAGAAACGCCACGATGTCGGCCACGTCCTGGTCAGTCAGCACCATCGAGTCCGGTCGCTCCAATCGTGTCAGCATGAGCGGATCCAGATTCGGTGAACGCTGGATGTCCTCTTCATAGTGCCGGACGGCTTCTTCCAGCGTCTTGTAGCGACCGTCGTGCATATACGGACCGGTGAACTCGATGTTCCGAAGAGTCGGTGTCTTGAACTTCCCGTCGTCGATCGAAACTCCCGTGACTCCTCCCCGGCCTCCGTCGACCGGCTGAAGGTCGAGCCCGATGTCGTGAAAGAGACTCGTCGTAAAGAGCACATTGCCGTGGCAGTGGAAGCAATCTCCTCGCTCGGTCAAAAACAGCGTCTCTTTGCCGCGCCGTTCGGACTCGGTGTAGGACTCTTCTCCGCGCTCTACGCGGTCGTACTTTGAGTTTCCGGAAATGAGTGTCCGCTCGAACTGAGCGATGGCTTTGACGACGTTGTCCTCGGTGATAGGGCCGGGGCCGAAGGCCGCACGAAAGAGGGCGGGATACTCATCGTGATCCTCGAGCCGGGTGACGGCCTCTTCCCAGGACAGGTCCATCTCGATCGGATTGTGTACCGGCTCGCGAGCCTGATCTTCCAACGAGGCGGCGCGGCCGTCCCAAAACGCGGTCGGTAGCCAGGCGATGTTGACCAGCGCCGGCGCGTTGCGAGTTCCAACCTGTCCATCGATTCCGGTACTGACGGCGGCGCCACCGTCCGAGAAGGCAAAGTCCTGTTGGTGACAGGACGAACACGAAATCGTTTCGTCGCGCGAGAGAATCGGATCGTAAAAGAGACGACGGCCCAGAGCGACGCCTTCGACAGTCGTCGGATTATCCTCCGGGATCTGCAGACGCGGGAAGCCGACCGGAATCTGAAGCTCGTACGGAGTCGGGTCCGGAGGTGAGTCCGGCACGGTCGACGAGTCCGATCCGCACCCGGCGCCAAAACCGAGCAGGAGTGCGCCCGTGATGCCTGCGATGATGCCAAAACTCAACGTGCGCTCAGCTGTCGACCCTGGCTGTCGTTTCAAACGGTTCTCCCTGCGCGGAGAGGCTTGTGCGAAGGCCACACTCCGACGCAGTTGTCGAAGGACGGACCCAACTTCTGCCTAAAGCGTACGAAGCCGTAGTCTCGGCGGTCAAGGTCGCGAAGCAGGTTCAGCGAGTCCATATGGTAGTATGCGGCCTTCGGCGGGGCTCAATCGTCCCCAGGCTCTTTGCGGGCGGCAATGGTCGATGTGCAAAGGGCTCTCCGAGGTTCTCTTCCTTAGGGAGTAGCCACCCGAATGTCAGACTCCACGAAATCCGATCCCAACTCTGAATCCACGGCGGCATTCACACGGGCACCGGCAGTCAGGCCGGCTGCCATGCCGACGATCCGGCCGCTCTTCACGGCCTTGACGATTCTTGCGTTGAGTGTCGTGGCCGACTCCCTGGACCACACCGTGGAGGCGGCAACGCGCCGGGTTCCGGCCGAATACGAGACCATCCAGGCCGCCATCGATGCGACGGAGGATGGGGACAGTGTTCTGGTCGCTCCGGGCACGTATTCCGGCGAGGGCAACCGGAACATCAGCTTCCGGGGACGGAACATCGTCGTCACGACCGAGGGTGGACCGAGAGTGACGACGGTCGATGTGATGGGTTCTGCATCGGACCCGGGCCGCGGGTTTCTGATCGATGGAGGGGAGGGGCCGTCCGCAATTCTCGAGGGCTTCACCATCATCAACGGCTGGATGTCGACCGAAGAGACCTTCCGACTGGATTCCTCGAGCCCGCCGGCTCTTCGTGACGAGCGTCACGATCTTTCCGGGGGAGGCTTCAAGGTCAACTTCCTGAGCTCCCCGACGGTTCGCAACCTGGTCGTCCGCGGCTGCCACAGCGAGTACACGGGAGGCGGCGCCTCCGTTGAGTTGCAAAGCAGCCCCCACCTCGAAGACATTCGCATCGAGGCCTGCACGGCCGGCATTCAGGGAGGCGGTCTCAGTATCGAGACGACCTCCTCACCGACCGTCGAGAACTGCGTCTTTGTCGGTAACCGCTCTGCGAACGGAGGCGGTGTCGCCAGTCACTCCACATTCACGATGAAGGGTTGCACGATCGCGAGCAACGAGGCGACGACGCGCGGAGGCGGCCTGTCCGTCTTCACGTTCACCGAAGGGACCTACGAGCGGCTGCTGATCTGGGGAAACTGTTCGAGCGGTGTTGGCGACGACGTCTTCATCGATGTGCAGGCATTTGCCGACTTCAGTTGTTCGTTGGTCGACACGAGCGGAGTCGAGAACCTGGGCGTCGTGGATTGGGGAGAAGACCTGGTTACGGACGACCCGCTCTTCTGCGTTCCCACGGATTGCACGCAGGCCCCCGTTCCCGGGGGCGCATTCACGGTGGCCGACACCTCGCCGGCCTTAGCCGTCGCTTCGCCCTGCGGGACCACGATCGGGGCTCTCGGGCTCGGAGCTTGCGGTTTCCCCACGAGCTGGGGGCGGATCAAGTCGCGGTTTCTGGGGGAAGGGAACGATCCGGGCCTCCGGCGCCGGTAGGATCCAGTCGGGCTCGGGACGAACCGGGGCCGGGACGGTGTTTGCGAACCCAGGACCGGACGCAGTCGCGGGAGCGGACTTGAGTTCAGCCCCGAGTTCAGAACCGATCGTGCTTCCGGCGCGTGCGCCGTTTTCTCCCTCATCCGGTGACTTTGGCAAATGGCCCGGGCGCGGCAGCCGTTCCGGCAATGGCGGAATGAGCAGAGCCAAGGCGACTCCACCGACAAAGCCTCCGAAGTGCGCGAACGCATCCGCGTGGAGAATGGCCGGAAACACCATCAGGATGAAGAAGGGAATTTGAACCCGGCGAAGCTTGAATCGCTGCCTCGCGTTGAAATGATTGCGCTCGCGCAACAGGAAGACCAGCCCCGCGCCGTACATGCCCATGATGGCGCCCGATGCGCCGACCGAAAGCACGTCCTTGTCTCGAATCAACGAGAACACCGCGCCGGTCAGCCCCGACCCGATGTAGATCGCGAACATCCGAAGGCGCCCCCAGAACTCCTCGATGACCGCGCCGGCGGCGAAGAAGGTGAACATGTTTCCAACGAGGTGGCTGAGTGATGCGTGCAGGAAGAGCGGAATGAAGAGGACTTGGAAGCCGCCGTTGTCGAACGTCTCTTTCAGTCCACCTGAGTAGGCCCACAGGTTCTTGGAATAGTCGTCCCCCCACTGCCACATCAGGACGGCGGCGATGATGACGTTGGCCAGGATGAGCGCTTCGGTCACCGAAACACCGGGACCGCGGAACATCCCGAACGGCCCGTGACGAGGGACCTTCTTTTCGTCGTCTGGGGCCGGTGGAGTTTCGAGGATCTGATCTGAAGGGCGGAAGAGGTGGTAGACCTCGAGGGAATCCGCCTGCCGCCAGACGCCTTTGGTCCAACGGCGGGAGAGAACGTAGGCGTCCGGCGGAACCCAACCGAGGCGCACCCAACGCGGCCATTCTTCGTCGTGAATCTGCCAGATGCGGTCGCCTTGTCGAATGCGTGTCATATCTCTCGGATGCCGTCGCGGCAAAATGGACGGGGAAAACTTCACTCAATCGACCGACGAATCCGGACACCGTCGTTTCCTGTTGGTACCTAGGCTCTTGAAGCGTCGCAGGTCGCTACTTCGAGTGAGACCGGGCAAGGTTCTCAGTGAAGGCAGGGCAGGGTTCTCAAGGATCGAAGTGATCCGTCGCTCGGCGCGACAGGCCCTCTTTCGTCGATCGACGACAGAAGTCGAACGATCGTTGGGCATCGTGCTTTTCAGGTGGGGATCGGTCGTGCTACGTTGCTCCTCTCTTATGGACTCAGATCTCAGACAAAACGACGACGAGTCTCCGTCCGCCGGACCTTCCTGTTTCAAGGTCGCTTTCGTCGGCAGCCACGGCGTGGGGAAGACCACGCTCTGCTTCGAACTTGCGGCCGCACTGAAACGGCGCGATCTCAACGTCGATGTCGTCAAGGAAGTGGCGCGGCAGTGTCCGCTGCCGATCAACCAGGGGACCTCGTTCGAGGCGCAGTCCTGGATTCTTCATACGCAGATTGCCTTGGAGATCGAATCGGCGGGCCGGCACCAGGTCCTTGTCTGTGACCGCTCGGTACTCGACAACTATGCCTATTTCGTGACGAGCCTGGGTCGGAGACGTGAGTACGATGGGCTCGTCTCCCAGTGGATCCGAAGCTATGACCGGCTCTTCTGGGTTCCGATTCTGGATACGCCGAGCTTCGATGGAGTGCGCGATACCGATGTGCGCTACCAGGCTCGGGTCGAGGAGTTGATTACGGAGCTGGTCGGAGAGTTTTCCGTTCCCGTCATTCAGTTCCACGGGCATCCCAGGGAAGAGTGGATCTCGATTGCGCTGAACGCGATTCCTCAGATGTCCGACCAGTTGCCGCTCTTCGGAGGCGATGCTTCGTGAACATCTCTCCCAAACTGCTGCTCCTGCTGGCGCTCGTTCTCAATGCCGCTGCCAACATTCTCATCAAGTACGGCATGGCCCGCGAAGGGCGCACCACCGACGGCAGTGTTTCCCTGATGCAGATCGTGGATCCCTACGTCTTCCTTGGCATGATCTGCTTCGCCGCCAACTTCGTCGCCTACTCACTTGCGCTCAAGAGCCTTCGGCTATCCATCGCCTATCCGGTCATGGTCTCGGGCGGGTACGCTCTGATCCTGTTGGCGAGTTTCCTGCTGTTTCGGGAAAAGCTGACCCTGACGCAGTACGGTGGACTGACCATGATCGTGGTCGGGCTGTGGATGGCCGTCCGGTAGCAACCGGGCGACCTTCCCAGCCTCTGGACCGCACCAAAGGAATTGGTAGCGCCTGAGCCGCTTCTCTTCGTCCACCGCGTCGGTCAGTCCTTCCACAAGGTCTTCCACCAGGAGGACGAACCCTTCGGAAAGTCTGGAATCTCCATGTCCCGCCGGATGTCGGAGATGTCCCATCCTGTCAGTGAAGCGAGGTTCGTGGCTTCCTTCTCCTGCCGCTCGGCAACTTGGGAGTAGTAGCTATCCGCTTCGTTGCACTCGATCGGTTCCATGAATGGATGGCGAAGGACGTAGCGACCCTGGAAGTTGCTGCGATCGCCGGTCTCGCGAAAGACAAGATCCTCCGGGAAGTGGCGGCCGTCGTAGCGCACGTGCATTCGCGTGACGAAGACGTCCCGGGCCATGGACTTGCCGCGCCCCCGGTGACTGGCGTCCGCCCAGAAGACGCCCAGTTCGCGCAGCTGCTCCACGGACAGCGGGTCGGCCGCGCACGGATCACACCAGTTCATGTCCCAGGCGTACTCGAGGAAGACGACGTTGCGCCCCTCGTTCTTCCATTGGTGATCGAACATCGCCGTGTAGAAGCTGCCGAAGTCATCATTGATGTAAGTCGGGATGTCCATGTCGGACGGAAGCCGGACGGTTCGGTAGTTCGTGGACTCCACGCGACCGGTGCGGGTCAGGGCATAGACGAACATCTCCTGCGGGCCGTTCGCATTGACCGTTCCCAGGCGCAGCGGAAGCATGAACTTCGGGCTCTCGAACGCGACCTGGATCGGACGCAGGTTGTTCACGCCCTGCTTGGCCTTCTCGTCGAGATTGACCTTGGCGACGAAGAACTTCATGCCTTGCCGGATGTAGCTGCTGAGTACCCGATCGGCCTGCTTCGGGGTGCGATAGCCGTTGCCGTCGAGCCAGGTCTGAAGTCCGTCGCTTTCCTTTGCGGACAGAATGAGAATGTCGTACTCGCCGACCGTGTATGTGGCTTCGATGGTGACGCCCAGCTCCTTGGCTTCCTCCTCGATCGACTTCATTGCTCCCCAGGTGCTTTGACGCGCGCTTGGGGCAGCCGCGTCGAGACACATCTCGTAGCGATGACACGGATTCGAATCGAAGTACTCGACCAGTCGGGGTGACGTGTAGGCGTCCAGGTGATCGAGTAGAGACTGCTCCGTCACGTGGATCTGCTCCCGCTCGAGAACGGTCGGCACCGGAACGACGAGTGCGAACTCGCTGGGTTCCCCTTGATAGTCACTGGCCATAGTGATGACGGTTCGGTCTCCGTCGCGGACCAGTACGACCTGTGACGCTTCGTTGAAGAGGTCGGCGTCGGCTTTGGCTACATAGAATCCGCAAAAGGCCGAGGCCGTTTGCGCCATGAAACTGAGACCGAGGACAGCCATCGTCGCGCCGGCGAAGCGGCGGCCGAATCTGCGTCGTGATTGCATAGCGTTTCCTTTCTCCTGGGACGGGATCGAGGTGGTGTGGGTTCGCGGGGTACTCCATTCGTAGGCCGTTCCCGGGAAGAGGCGGTCCCAAACGGGAACGAGGGGAGCGGCCAGGGCCAACGACCAGAGAAGTCCGTCCGGCTGGAAGAAGACGAATCGGAAGGCGCAGGCAACCACCGCAACGAGGATGCCGTGTGCGAAACGTCCTGTCCGTGAGTCCGGAGTGGTCTTCGGATCGGAGATCATGAAGAACGTGAAGAGCAGAAGCGCTCCGCTGGAGAGTTGGTGTGCCGGGATCGTCAATGGATCGCCGAGCCACAAGGCGCGGCCGAAGAGAACCAACGCATACGTCGCGATGAAGGCGTACGCGACGTCGCTTCGTGCCGCCCGATACACGACCAGCCCGCCGAGTCCCGCCAGGGTGAAACCGAGGAGCGCGACACTTCCCCATTGTCCCGGCGAGACCCAGGCGTGACCGGTCGCTAGCGTTACCGCGGCGATTCCGATGTTCGCCGGGTTGAAGACGTGTTTCTTTCCGACCCGGAAGAGGAACTTGCTGCCGATCGCGATCGCTGCGGCCACGGCGGCAATCACAAGGTCATCCGTTCGGAGAAGCAGGCAGAGGGAGAGTGAAGAAATGATCGGGCTGCGCAGGTCGAGCGCGCGTCGCGGCACGCTCGGCACGGGGGGCGCGACTGTGACGCCCGGCACGCCTGGAACGCCCGGAACGCCCGGCACGCCTGGAACGCTCGGCCCGCTCGGCCTGCCTGACGCTGTCAAACCGCGTGTCCCAGCCGAAACCGACTCTCTCTCGCGATGCATCCAGCGGTGGCCGAGCCACTGGATCGCGATGGCTGTTCCCAGGGTGACAAGAAGCCGCGGGAGCGTGATCGGGAAGTGGAGCTCCACCACACCGTACGTGAGCAGCAGGCTCAGAACGGCGATCTGAAAGTGTCGTGGGTCGCGTGTCCATTTGCGGATCATGGTGTCTCCCGACTCGAGCCGCTGAGTGGCGGTGACTCTGGCTGGCGATGATTCTGGCCAGGGGCGTAGTCCCGGCTTCGAACACAGAGACGGGGAGTGATCCGGAAGTGCTTACGCGGAGAACCAAGCTTTTGCAGGTGGGGAAGCCGGTGCCTGGGGCAAACGCCCCACGCTGGCAGGAGGCGAACTCACTGAAAGACGAACTCGAGTCCCTCGATGTCTTTCAGATCTGAAATCGTGAGGACTTCGGCGTCTTCCCAGTCTTCAACTCCCGGATACCATCGGGTGATAGCAGGATGTCGAACGGCTCCGAGCTTGTATGAGCCGTCGCGGAAGGCTCCTGCATCGAATTGACCGAACTGGTCCACGCGCCCGAGATTGCCCTCGAAATTGTCGGACTCGGCCGTGGTTAGGCTCAGGACGACGTCGGATTGGGGGATCCCGTCGGCGTTGACCACGATTCCCTTCATCCGGGCACCTTGAATCGGGTTCCACTTCAGGACGGTTTGTGTCCCCGCGGGCCCTAGGTCCACCACCGCCGGTTCGCCCATCTTTCCATCCGTCGAGTACCACTGATCGAGGTGGAAAAGCTCCCGGTTTTCGAAGGTTTGGAGCTGGATTCGGATCTTCTCGGGCAGGAAACCGGAATAGCTGGCGGAGAACACTTGTTCCCCGGACGAGACGCGTGACGCAAGGAAGGCTTCGGTGCCGGTCTCGTTCCAGAAATAGACCGCAGCGACCTCCAATCCCTCGCGTCTTCCTGTGTCGAACTGGAGTTCGAGGGAACAGCTTTCCAAAGCCGGGAGTTCTGTCGTAGACCCCGGCTCGAAAGTGATGGCCGGTTCGCGGTTCGCAAAGTAGCTGGTTAGGTAGCGCGGCACGGAAAATCGGTCGTCGGAGCGGTGAAGCGCCAGGATGCGGAACGGAGCTTGTCCCAGCGTCTCGAACTCAAAGCGTCCGTTCTGCGTTGCCTCGAGCGTTCCAAAGCGGAAGCCGTCGTCCGCACGTTCCAGCAGCAGCAGCACCCGCGCCTCGTCCTGCCCTTCCAGAAGGTAGGTGTTGATGTCGAGGGCAAAGTGGCTCGGAGGAGGCATCGTCGCCGCATAGCTCGAAACCGACCCGGCTTGGATCGTCAGTGCGTCGACGGGATTGTCCTGAATGAGAGGAATGGCCTCGACGCGGCTTCCGTCATCCGTATTCACGATCACGCGTACGTTCCCGGCCGGGAGGTCCCGAAAGGTCAGTTGCCCCGTCCCATTCTCGATGATCGTGCTGCTCTCTTTGATGAAGTCGCGAAAGATTGGCGACTGCAGATCGACACGGACTTCCTGCCCTTCGAGAGTTGGGGCTCGAAGCTCGAGTTGCAACGTGCCGAATGCCGCTTCGATCAGAGGCACTTCGTCGGTGAATGTGACCTCGATGATCTCCGCCTGACCTCGGACCGGCCGAAGGACACCGGAGGTATAGTACGTGTCGTCTCGGTCCTCTCCTCGAACGATGAGGATGTACTTTCCCGCGACCAGCGGAATCTCGAAGTAGCCATCCTTACGGGTTCGAGTTCTTGCCCATCGATTCGGGTCGTCCACATTCGAACGACTTGCCAACACCTCGTAGCCGGAGGCGGGGCCCTCGGGGGTCACGACGAATCCTCGAATCCGGCCGGCATAGACGTCGTCCGGTGCTGAGGTGTCGTCACAGGAGGCGAGGAGTACCATCAGAGGAATCAGAAGGATCCAGTGGAACTGTGGTCGCGGAGGCCCGAAGTCGTTCACTGATCCCATGAGATCGGACCTCCTGTCCAGACCGGCGCGCCTTCGCGGATCTCGAAGTAGAGATCGTCGAACATCAGAACGTCCTCGAACCCGAAGACCTGAGCCTCGGTGAAGCCGACTCCGCCCGGGTAGTACTGCAGGCGAGGATCCGCAGTGGCACTGACGAAGGCGATCCGGTACGCACCATGTTCGAGCGCGTCGATGTCGAAGCTGCCATCTTCGGTGACGGGGACTGAGACGGTGCGGTAGCTGGATTCCTCGTCTCCTTCGACAAGGACAAGGGTCTCCTGCTCGCTGGGTCTCCTGCTGATCTGCCCTCGCAGTCGCCCGCCAGGCCAGGGAGTCCAGTCGAGACGCGTCGTTTCTCCGGTGACGAACTCGTAGACTCGGCTCGCGGAGCGTGTGATTGCGGCGTCGACCCATTGGTCGGGAAACTTCGTGTCAAAGTCAGGGTCGACTTCGATGCGCCAACGACCGGCCGGAACCGGAATCAGGGCGGAGGTTGCTCCCTTCATCGCGAACGCATCCATGTACACAGGCTCTGTTCGTCCCGGGTAGTCCGCCGCATGCAGAAGCAGGCGAAACTCGCCTACGTCGAGAAGGGCATCGGCCACGACGAACTCCAGCGCGGCGAACTGCGCGTTGATGACGAGTTCCTCTTCGAGCGACGGCAAGTAGTAGTCGAACTGTGGGAGCCCGAAGGGCAGGCGAAGCCAACCGGCGTCCAAGTTGACTCGCGCACCCGTCGGCTCCGGCGTGAAGACGTGTACAGGAATCTCCAAGCCATCGTAGACCGGTCCCTCGTACCGCGAGCGAATGTAGGGAGTATCCAGCAGAACTTCGGCTTCACGGACGTTCCAGTCCAGGGAGGGTCCCTCGATCCTGCAACGGACGACCGCCGGTTCAGGAACGGACAGACGGAAGCTTTTCAGCGCCGTGTCCCGTACATAGAGCGAGTCTGCGGGTTCGGCTCCTTCGAAGATCTGGGCAGTAACGCGCTCCCCGTGCGCCGACTCCATGAGGATGTTCAACGGTGCCAGGGGAAGATAAGGGATCACGAACGGCTCATCCGGTGTCAATCCCCCGAAGGATCTGAAGTACTGAACATGATGATTCTCGAGGAAGAAGCGCCACGGCGAGCCGCGTTCTTCCTCGATGGTCAGAGAGAGGGTTCCAAACGGAACATAAAGGTCCGGAAGTGGCGACTCTTCAGTGATCGAAAGCCATGTTCTCACTTCCGAGGCTGTTCCGTCCGCGTCGACAAAGAAGGACCCGGCCCCATCAAAGGAGATTGTGATCGAGAACTCGCCCTCTGGAACGGCGATGGCGAACTCCCCATCGTTGCCGAAGTCGACGGTGGCAAAGAAACCCTCTGTCGGTGTGTCGCTTCGCCCTTGCACGTCAACATCCCCGCGAGGACGCGTTGAATCGGAGCCCGAGTCCGCGTCGATGACTCCGCGAATGACCAAGGGAGTGTGAAACTCGGGAGCGGCAGTCTCGTCACACGAGAGAACGCCCAAGCTCAGCGTGAACCACAGGATCAGCCGCACATAGGAGACGGCCTTGTGTGGGATGGGAAGCATGAAACGCGACTCCCGGCTTCTACTCGCGATCGGATCGGGTAGGATTCTTCCTTCGAGCCCGCTGAAGATAACACAGGAGGGATCGGCATCCGTGTCCATACGTAGTGCCAGCAGCATCATCCTAAAGGACGGCGATCGCGTCTTTCTTGTTCGTCGGTCCAGCCGCCTCAAGTTCTTCGGAGATTTTTGGGCGTGTCCCGGGGGGACGGTGGACGCGGAGGATCGTTTTGCGACCGACCCGGGATCGACCGCGGAGGATCGTTCCGCGACCGACCCGGCCTCGACCGCGGATGATGAGTTCCTGCGTGCTGCCGTCCGGGAGCTTTTCGAGGAGTCGGGGATCGAACTGTGGCCTCCGTTGCCTCCGAAAGACGCCTCGGCGTGGCGCAAGCGGCTCATCGAAGGCGCCCCAAACGAGGTCAAAGAGTTTTGGGCCGAAGTCGACCTTGCCGGCTTTGAGCGCTTGCGCGTTGAAGTGGATGGACCGACGGGACGGCGCCCTTCGTCTCACGGCGGTTCGGCCATTCGCCCTATTGCCCGTCTTCTTACACCGAGCTATCAGCCCCGCCGCTATGACACTCAGTTCTACCTCGTTGATCTTGCCCAAGCGCCGAAACGGGACGGTCGGGTGCAGCGGCCGGAAGTGTGGCCGGGTGAACTCGAAGAAGGCGAGTGGGACGAACCCTCTGCATGGCTCGACCGCTGGCGTCGCGGAGAGGTCAAGATCGCGCCTCCCGTGATCCTCATGCTTTTCGAGATCGCGACTCACGGTTGGGAGGGATCCCACGAACGGTTTCGTCAACTGACTGCGCGATTCCGGGAAGGCCGGATTCATACCATCTTCCACAATCCGGCGGCTCAGCTCCTGCCGATGCGAACCCGGACCCTGCCTCCGGCGGAGCACACCAACGCCTATCTCGTCGGAACGGACTCCGCCTATCTGGTCGATCCCGGGCCCGATGATCCGGATGAGCAGGAGCGTCTACTCGAGATCCTGCGGTTGTCGCTCGAAAATAGCCCGATCGGCGTCCGTCACCTGAAGGCGATCCTGCTGACGCATCATCACAATGATCACATCGGCGCGGTCGATCGCATTCGGAAGGAGTTCGGTGTACCGGTGTTGGCCCATCCGGCCACAGCGGAGCGGCTCGAGGGTCGGATCTCCATCGATCGTCTACTCGAGGAAGGAGATCGCCTCCCGTTGGGACGGGCTCCATCCGGACATGATGGTTGGGAGCTCGAAGTGCTACACACGCCCGGACACGCGCCGGGGCATGTCTGCTTCCTCGAAAGGGAGTACGGCAGCCTGTTCATCGGCGACATGGCCTCTCCGCTCTCCAGCGTGCTCGTCCGCCGGAAGGACGGCACGATGCGGGACTACATGACTTCGTTGCGACGGCTGTCCGAAGTAGAAAGCGAGATGATCTATCCCGCTCACGGCCCGGCCGTTCCCACGGCGACGGGCTTGCTCCCCAAGCAGATCGCCCATCGCGAAGAACGTTCGGAAGCGATCGCCGAGTCCGTTGGCAACGGTGCAAGACGGGTCGAGGATGTCGTCGATCGGGTCTATGTCGAGCTCCCCGACGAAGCTCGTCCCTTCGCGATGGAGAGCGTGGCCTCCGTTCTCGACATGTTGGTCGAGAATGGGCGAATCGAAGTGGATGAGGACGGGAATCTCAGCGCCGTGGACGCTTCCGAGTGATAAACTCCGTCGCTCAGACCCAGACGGAAGCCGGTCGCGCGACAGGCGGAGGACGAAGGAGACCCGAATGATGCCGAAGCAGAGAGTGGATGCCCTCCGTGAGGAGATGAAGCGCCGGGGTATCGATGCCTACCTCATTCCGAGCACGGACCCGCACCAAAGTGAGTATGTGCCGGAGCGGTGGCAAAGGCGTCCCTGGATCAGCGGCTTCACCGGGTCGGCGGGAGAAGTTCTCGTTCTGAAGGACCACGCGGGGCTGTGGACGGATGGCCGCTACTACCTACAGGCGGCTTCGGAACTCCGCGGAAGTGGAATCCATCTCTACAAGAGCGGTCTCCCCGGCGTGTCTTCCGTCGAAGAGGTCTTGAAGAAGAAGCTCGGAAAAGGCGCCAAACTTGGGTTGGATCCGCAGGTCGTTACCTTCCGTAAGGCTCAAGGATACGAGCGAACGATGGAGGAGCTCGGTGGATCCGTCGAATGGGTCGGGGAGAACCTCGTCGACGCCGTCCGTGAGGACACGCCGGAACTTCCGCAGGGCGAGATTCGCCTTCAGCCTCCGAAGCTTTCCGGTGAGGGCACTGCGTCCAAGATCAAGCGCGTGCGCAAGGCGATGGAAGGGGAGAAGGTCGACGCCCTCGTCATTTCCGCTCTCGACGACATCGCATGGCTCTACAACATTCGCGGAAACGATGTCGATTTCAATCCGGTGACGATCAGCTACGCCCTGGTCACGCCGGACAAGGCCGTGCTCTTCATCGATCCGAACAAAACACCGGTCAAGACTCGCAACCGGCTGGAACCCCGTGTCGACGTACGTCCATACGAAGAGTTTGCGGCGGCGCTTCGCGAGTTGGGTGCGGGTGCAAAGAAGGTTTGGATCGACGACAAAGTGGCCAGTCGTTGGATTGGAGACCAGCTCGAAGGGGCAACGCTTTTCAAGCAGATGTGTCCGGTGCGAAAGATGAAGTCCATCAAGAACGGTGTCGAGATCGCCGGAATGCGGGCGGCGCACGAGCGGGACGGTGTGGCTATGGTGCGGTTTCTCCACTGGCTGGATGATTCGGTCGGACGCGAGGAGCTCACTGAGATCTCGATCGCCGACCAGTTGGAGTCCTTCCGCCGGGAAGGTCCCAACTTCCAGGGCCTCAGCTTCCGCACGATCTCCGGTTACCGTGAGCACGGAGCGATCATTCACTACACCGTGACGCCGAAGACCGACATTCCCGTGAAGGCGGAAGGGATCTATCTCGTCGACTCCGGCGCACAGTATCTGGACGGGACGACAGACATCACCCGTACCGTCCTTCTGGGTCGACGCGGCACCAAGGAGCAGAAGGATCGCTTCACGCGCGTTCTCAAGGGACACATTGCGCTCAGTCAGGCGCGGTTTCCGAAGGGAACGATGGCGCCGGCTCTCGATACGTTGGCCCGTAAGGCACTTTGGGATGCGGGCCTCGATTACGGGCACGGAACCGGGCATGGAGTCGGCGCCTACCTTTGCGTCCATGAAGGGCCGCGTTCCATCGGCAATCGTCCGGACGCGGGACTGCCCATCGAGCCGGGAAACATCTTCAGCAACGAGCCGGGCTACTACAAAGACGGCGAGTACGGCATCCGCATCGAGAACCTGATCGTGGCCGTGGAGGCGGGAGTTTCCGATGACGGTCGTCACTTCCTTTGCTTTGAAGACCTGACGCTGTGTCCGATCGACAAGCGGCTGATCGAGCCCAAGCTCTTGACGGACGTTGAGGCGAAGTGGCTCAACAACTACCACAAGCGTGTCTGGGCGGTGCTTTCTCCGCATCTCGATGGGAAGGCCAAGGACTGGTTGAAAGAGGCGTGTGCGAAGCTCTGAAGTCGTGCGGGTTCGAGTCACAAGGTGGGTAGTTGCCCCTGTCGGCCTTGTCGTCCTGACCCTCGTAGTCCTTGCCGGCTGCTCGAACCCCGACGACCATGCGGGCATACCCGATGTTCGCCTCGTGTCCTACCGGACGCCCACCATGGGAACCTGGGGCACGATTACGATCGCAACTGCGGACTCCGCGATCACTCAGGCTTCCGCGCTTCGCGCCAAGGACGGCTGGGATCATGTCAACGAACTGATGAGCAACTGGTCACAGACCAGTGAAATCTCCCGCGTCAACCGTGAGGCCGGGTCCGACACGGTTGCTGTCGATCCGGAGCTTGCCCTTGTTTTGGGCGAAGCGCTTTCCGTGGCCGAAGCCAGCAACGGCGCGTTTGACGTGACTGTCGAGCCCTTGGTGCGCATCTGGGGATTTCTCGGCGGGGAACCGCGAGTGCCCGATGCGGAGTCGATTGCCTCGACGCTCTCGAGAATCGGTTGGCACAAAGTCTATTTCGATGTCGGCAACGCTCGGGTCTTCTATAGAGAGCCGACTCTACGTGTCGACCTGGGCGGGATCGCGAAGGGTTACGGAGTCGATCTGGCCACGAAGCATCTTCGCTCGGCAGGTGAAACGTCCGCGATGATCAACCTGTCCGGAAACATCCGTACGATCGGAACTCCGCCTGGTCGGGAGGAGTGGTCCGTCGGGATTCGAGACCCGCGGGATCGTGTCTCTTTTCTCGGGACGCTTCGGATCGCGGAAGCCGCCCTCGCCACCTCCGGTCAGTACGAGCAGTTCGTCAGCGTCGACGGGAAGCGCTACGGGCACATCCTCGATCCCCGAACCGGATGGCCCGTGGAAGGAGTGCTTTCGGTGACCGTCCTGGCTCCGACCGCGATGATGGCGGATGCGTGGTCCACGGCCTTCTTCGTGATGGGCGTCGAAGAGGCCAAGGCCGTCGCGTCGAGTAGTGATGATCTGCAGCTCATCATCATTGAGTCAGGGGACATGGAGTCAGACGGGATGGAGTCACGGGAGCGCTCGGGCTCCCGAATCGTTGATACCGTCTGGGTTGAAGCTTCCCTTGCAGAGTCATTTCGGCTGATCGATGAGGCCGATTTCGCACAGATCCGGCTCTTCTAGGACGATTCCCGCTCCGAAAGTAAATCGCCATGGACCTGGGCACAGGCTAAGACTGTACTTTGTCCAGTCAGGTCGTACTCAAATCACCCGAAAGGCCACTCCATGCATCGTCCGCTCCACGCCATCTTGGCATCGACCCTCATTCTCTTTGCCGCTGTGACCCCAGCCCGCCCCGCAGATGGAGAGCCCGCCTATGATGCCCGGCTTTCGACCTACAACTATCCATACGAAGTTCGCACGTTCGACTTCGAGTCCCAGGGCCAGCCGCTGGAGATGATCTACATGGACGTGGCTCCAGCCGGGACGGGGAACGGGCGAACCGTGCTTCTCCTTCACGGCAAGAACTTCTCGGGCGCGTACTGGGCCGACACCGTGGCCGAGTTGTCCGGGTTGGGTTACCGAGTCATTGCCCCGGACCAGATCGGCTTCGGGAAGTCGACCAAGCCGGAGCACTACCAGTTTACGTTCCATGCGCTTGCCGCCAATACGAAGGCGCTCCTCGATGAGCTGGATGTCGATCGGGTCGATGTCGTCGGTCACTCCATGGGTGGCATGTTGGCGACCCGGTTCGCGCTCATGTACGAGACCTCGACCGACCGGCTGATTCTCGTCAACCCGATCGGGTTCTTCGATTGGAAGCTGGAGGTGCCGTACCAGACTGTGGATGACTGGTATCAAAGCGAACTGCGGAAGACCCCGGAAGGCGTCAAGAAGTACATGACGCAAAGCTACTTCGATGGCGTTTGGAAGGATGCCTACCAGCCGTTGGTCGATCTCCAGCAGGGCTGGATCCGCGGTGAGGACTACGGCCGCATCGCGTGGAACTCGGCGCTGACCTACGACATGATCTTCACCCAGCCGGTCCTGTACGAGTTTGATCAGCTTGAAGCGCCGACTCTGCTCATTGTCGGCCAGCGCGACAAGACCGCCCTTGGCAAGCCGCTGGTCTCGGAAGAGGTCGCGAAGAAAATGGGAGACTACTCGACTCTCGATGCGCTGGCTGCCGAAGCCATCCCGAACGCGAAGCTCGTCGAGTTGGAAGGTATCGGGCACATCCCGCAGTTCGAAGCCTGGCATGATTACATCGCAGCCTTGACCGAGTTTCTCGCGACCTCCCGGTGAAGAGACTACCGGTACTTGCCCTTGACCGATCCCCAGCTTGTCTCGAAGGTTGGATTGGCGACGCAGGGATCCGGGTCGCAAAGAATATCCCCACCCTGGAAATGGCCGCCGTCTGACTCGCAGATGCAGGGATTCAGGAACTCGCACCTTCCGTCGAAGAAGCAGCAAGCGCCGGGGACGGGCTGCGTACATGGGTTGGGATCGCAGCTCGTGCCTTTACCCTGGAAGAGTCCTCCGATGTCGTCGCACTCTTCAAGGAGCACTAGGAAGCACTCGCCGCACTCGTCGCAGCAAGCGCCAGGATCCTCGACCACCACACACGGTAGATTGCCCGGGTTTCCGCTGAACCCGAAGCTTCCCAGGGCAAGGATCGGGTCAAGATTCGAAGGGATATCGTCGTCGGCGAAGTTTGCGCCCTGCGTCGGATGCGGAATCAGATCGATCGAGTTGCTGTTGCCGTAGTAGTTGTAGCCGGCGAGCCAATAAACCTCGACGGACTCCGTAGTGTGTGGGGATCCCCAAGTCAGAGCGGTTCCTTCTCCGGATTCCGGCCAACGCGAGGTCGGCAGTTCAAAATCGGCGCAGGATCCCCAAGCTAGGAAGTAGATTTCGTCGTCGGGGTACTCGATTCCGAACGTCAATCCCGAGAGGCGCGGGGAGCCTCCCAGATAGGCCACGACGGTCAGAATGATTAGGTCGGTTCGGTCGGACGTGACCACCGCCTCTTCGCATGACGGGGTCGGAACGAAACTGCAATAGTCGTCCCCGTCACTCTCGGAGTAGACGATCCCGGGATCGATGAGTGTGAGTACTCCATTGTTGGGTCCGGCAATGGTCTCGGTCACGAGAACGAACGTGCAGAGGAAAGAGCCGATTGCCGTCAGGCAGTTGGACTTGATCGGTTCGAAGCGCATGTCGAATCTCCTTGGCGAGGGGTGAAAGCCAAAAGACGGATTCGAGAGGGGAAGCAACTACTGGAACGCTACCACTACTTGCGTTCTCCGTCCACGGGAACGCAGCCCCAAGTCGGGAACTGCGTGGCTGAAGATTCGTACCTACCTCGACAGGCGGGGGCATTCCGCCCAATCCGGATCCACATCGGTCCGGAGTTTGGTCGTAGATTGGTGGGCACCGGGGGAGAACGA
Source organism: bacterium (assembly GCA_030431975.1). GTDB lineage: Bacteria > Eisenbacteria > RBG-16-71-46 > CAIMUX01 > CAIMUX01 > JACKCR01. The sequence continues at coordinate 153,522 of JAUIHP010000007.1, forward strand.
TGAATCGAATTCGCAAGGGAGTCGGCTGTCTGGCCGTCGCCCAGTTGATGATCTGGGCAACCGTGCAAGTAAATGGGGATGTGGCTTCGTCTCCGGAACCTCTTTCCCTGGCGCAGATCGAACTCCTGCGGGTACGGGTCGAGCATCTTCTCGAGAAGGATCAGCAGTTTCGGTCCTACCTCACCTACGGGACGCTCAGTGATTCTCTCATCAAAGAGATCAACCAGATGGGCATCGAGGAGCAACTGAAGATCATGAGTAGCCGCGAGTCCGATCTCTCCGACGAGCAGGAGAGCCTTCTTCGTGAGCTTCAACTCAAGAACGATCTCGAGAACTACGAGGCGCTGCGCCAAGTCATTTCCGACTACGGCTATCCATCTCCGAAGCGACTTGGGACGGAGGGAGACAAAGTTCTCGCTCTTCTGCTACATCCGCCGTTCGATCAGGACGAGTGTGAGGACTATCTGGAGACGATGTCGAATCTTCTGAAGCCGGAGGTGCTCGCGGGGCGGATGCCACCCAAGTCGTACGCACTTTTCGTCGACAACATTCTCGGCAAGATTCTTCGCCGTGAGCAGCTCTTCGGGACCAACAAGGTCTTCGACAGCAAGACGCAACAAGTACTGCCGCCCATCATCGAAGACCTGGACAAAACGAACGAAGCGCGACGCGAGATTGGATTGGCTCCTCTTGGGGAAGGGGAGTACCGGCTGCACTGATGCGTCGCACAGTCACGGTCAGAACGTCTCGCGACATGAATGCACGTGAGCCGTGCGGGTCAGCAGAATCGGATGGAGCTTAGTCTTCGTCGTCCGGGGACGCTGCCGAGGTGTAGGAGTCGACGTTCTCCAAAGGTCCGATCCAGTGCCGGGGCGCGAAGATAGATAGGGACTTCTGGCCTTCGTCTCCATCCACGTCGTACTGCCAGAGAATCTGCGATGCTTCCGGAAAGGGTGGCTTCGCGATCTGGTCCTCGAAGAGTCGATGAAGCACGGCGTTCTCGGACATTCCGTCGGCGAGGATGCGCACGAGAAGCGGTTCAGAGATGGGACGCTTGAGCAGTTTCTCACCGTCTGGCGAAGCGGCTTCGATCTCGATATCCATGCGCGCGATGTCCGGCGCCGGGTAGTCGGAGAACGCCTGGGAAAGAAGGAGCTGAGCCTGGAAGATGGGTTCGTGACAGCTCATGTCCGGATGTTCTTCCCACTGCCGTTCGTCCTTCATCTCCTCGGAGAGGTTCCGGATCTGGCCGGGACTTAGTTGCCCGGAAAGCAAGTGTCCGAGGACCAGCTGGGCGGCTTCCTCGGGCTCGAGGTCCTGGAGTGCCATGACGACATAGGACTCGAGTTCCTCATCCGCGACCGGATCGCTGAAGTCCAGAAGCTTCAGCAGACCGTGGAAGGTGTCCGCGGACAGTCCCTGCGGCATCTTGCCGAGTTTGCTGAACTTCAGAATCCGAACTTGGAACCGCGGTTTCATTCGCCCTCCGTGAGTCGCTGCCGACCATCGTGTCGGCGGTGTCGTACTTCTGGAGGAAGCTTAGCGAAAAACAGCGGAGGTGCCCCTCTCCTTCGTCCGGATTTCTTTTGCCTCTGGACTACGGGTCCTGTGCGGTTCGACTGGGAAGGTCTGTGCCGGTGGGGGCGTCCGGTTTTGCGAACTCATAGGCCGGTCCGGAATCTTCGAGAACGCGCAGCAGGTGAGAACTCCCGACCTGGGAGAACGTAACGATGTGCCCGATGCGCGACCGAAAGTAGCCAGCTCCCTGATAGGCCAAGGTGTCCGCTCCACTCCCGTACTTCAGGATGGCGCCGTCTTTGGTCGGCACGACATCGATGGTGCCGAAGTACCCGGATTCGTAGGTTCCGCCGATGGAGTCGGTGAGCGTCTCGGGGAGCGGTTCGCGTTTGGGAGCGGGTCGCGCTAGATCCCAGCAGTATTTCCGAGCCCGCTCCACAACCTGGGGGTCGAGGGTCATCTCGTAACCGACGATACGGCCGTTGTCCTCTTGAAAGATCAGGTCACGTCCGGGCCAGAACACTTCACGGACACCGGTATCGTCGAGACTGCCGAGAGCAAACCGATGTCTTTCCAGCGGGATGAGATCAACGGCGGGAAGGGCCACGGCGAGGGCCGGACGGCAGACGATACTTCCCGCGGACTTCGTTACGGACCTGGCATGCGGTTCCGTTCGGGGAGGCTCGACGCCACGGATCAGTTGAAGTCGTCCGTCCACCTCCTGCACCTCGACCGTGCGCCCTCGAACGTCGTAGAAGCCTACGTAGCGTGACCGGTCTTCCGGCGTAAGGGTCGCGGGTTCGATTTCGGGCGAATCATCGCGCCAGGTTCCGAATGCACCGATGCTCGCAAGAACTCCGAACTCGCCGGTTAGACCGGCACGCATCGCGAACTGGTCCCGGCAGTCGCACCCCCGGGACTGGGTGAAGAAGAGGACGATGAGATCCTGGTCCGGAAGGCAGAGGGCCATCGTTCCGTCCGAGCCTCCGTGGCCGAACAAGGCTGGTGTGGAGCCCGACGCGGCTTCGACCGACTCCCAGTGCATGCCGTAGGGTGCATCGGTCGCCTGCGATACGGCGCGGATAGCGAGTGAAGAATCGAGAAAGCCTTCGTTGTTGCCACGGATGGCCTGCAGCCAGGCGTCGAGAAACCTCGCGTAGTCAAAGACCGTTGAGTAGATGCCGCCGGACGCTCGGAAGTAGGCCAGCTCCTGCGGTTCCTCCGGAGCCCAGTAGCGCCGATGGGACTGCAAGTCTTCGTCCCAACGGTGTGTGCTGTTCATGCGATCCCGCCACGCTACCGTCGGTTCGTAACGCGTGTGCGTATCCCGCAGATCGAGAGGAGCGAAGACTTCGGTCGCAAGAACCGATTCCAGCGATTCGTCAGTTACGGCTTCCAGGACGGCTCCAAGGATGGCGCTTCCGGCATCGCTGTAGTAGAACTCTCCCGGCTCTCGGGATGGGGCCTCGTCGGCGAGGTCATCCACGGACTCGCGAAGCGAAGCGTAGCTCTGGCGTGCGCGGGGGAAGGGGCTGTACTCCAGGCCCGACGTGTGTTCCAGGAGAGATTCGATGGTCACCGCCTTCCACGCTTCGGAACTCAGGCTTGGCAGGTGTCGCGAGACCGGATCGTCGAGCCGTAGCAGGCCGCGGTCGACGAGACGAAGGGCCGCCGTTCCCAGCATGGGCTTGGTCATCGAACGAATCCGGAAGACCCCGGCCGGTTGCATCGGCTCACCGGTTTCCATGTCTCGGACCCCGAAGGTTTCGTGCCATGCGATGCTTCCGCTCTTGAGGACCAGAACCTCGGCTCCGACGATTTCGCCTTGAGCCACCCACTCCGTGACTTGCCGACCGAGGTCGGCGACGACCTGGTGCGAGAAACCGAGACTCTCGGGGTCCTCATATGGATACGGCGACAAAGGGTGCGCGGTGACGTGCTCCCGAGGGACGTTGGCGGTCGACGCTTCCGCGTCGTTCGCATCGACCAGTAGGGGCATGGTGCTGGCGAATCCCATGGCCAGCCCGATGGCGGAAAGGCCGAGATGCCGGGGGTGTAGGTTCGAATTGGGCCTCATGGTCGCCTCCTGGTGGGTCCGCCAGGGAAGACACCGTTCCGCTGGTCATCCGAACAGAGAATGTTTGCACATTGAGATGGTTGCTGGGAGTCGTTCCGAAGTCGCACGGGATTCTGCCTTCCGCAGCCGAGCGTTCACCGCGCGGTCCCGGCTGGGCACCCTGCCGCGTTTTCGCTCGACGATTCTGGCTCGATCAGGGTTAAGCTGGCCGCAATGTCACTCGCCCCTCCCTTGCAGCGCTCGGATCGTGGAAAGACGCCCCCCATCGCGGGAACCTCCGTGCTCGTGGCGGCACTCACGCTCGTCGTCTTTCTGACGTTCGTCCCTTTGAGCACCAACGACTACTGGCTGCAAGTCGCTATCGGGAAGATCATCGTAGAGACCGGCGAGATTCCGCGGACCGCACTCTTTCCATTCACCGAGGCGCAGGACTATCCCTTTTTCGCCCACGAATGGCTGCCGTCCGTGTTCTTCCATGCGTTGAATGAAGGCCTGGGATACGAGGCTCTTCGTTGGATCAAGGGGGGGCTCGGACTCCTGCTTTTCGGCCTGGCCGCTCTCCTTGCCTTTCGTGTGCAGGGCCGGTGGATTCCTGCAGTTGTCCTGGCCACGGTGACGGTGTGTGCCACCAACCAGCGCCACTTTCTCCGGCCGGAGATCTTTGCCTACGTGTTCCTGCTAGGGGAGCTACTTCTTCTCGAGGAGTATCGGCGTACACGGTCACTCCGGTGGCTCGTCGGGCTTCCCTTCCTCGCCGTTCTCTGGGCGAACTGCCATGGCTCATTTGTATTGGGGCCGCTGTTGCCGCTGGCTTTCGCCGCGGGCGATGGACTGAACGGATTGATGAAACGCCTCGAGAAGCCGATTCGGCAGATGGCGCCGTTCGTCCTCGTTGCCTTGCTCATGGCCCTTGGAGTTCTCGTCAACCCCTACGGAACGGAACTGCTGCACTTCGCAACGGGTTTCTCGGGATCCAATGTCATCGGCGTCTTCTACGAGTGGTTGCCGACCTTCTCGGACCAGTTCATGGCGTCGCTGCCGTTCAAGATCTTCATGGCCTACTTCGCGCTGTGGTTGGTGTGTGTTGCCACCGGATGGCGCCGGCTCGAACCGACAGATTGGCTGCTCATCCTGGCCTTCACCTACCTGGCCGTCTCCCGCCAGCGCCATCTGGCTCTCTTCGTCTACATCTCGCTGCCGATTCTCGCGCGTGCGCTGAAGGGACGGTTCGAGAGTCCACGAGCTACAACGTCGCTGACGCTGAGCGCGGTCCCGATCCTGCTGCTTCTAGTGGCACTTGTTTTCCGGTACGGAAACGCCTACGGCGCCAAATGGGACGAGGTCGCTTCCTGGAGACTCTCTCCGCGGCTGGTCGAGGAGGTTCGCACCCGACAGATCGAGGGAAATGTGTTCAACAGCGTGGCTCTGGGTGCAGAGATCGCTCAGAAGTTCCACCCGCAGCTTCGGATCACGGTCGACTCCCGAATCGACGTTTACGCGGAAGACTACTGGCAACGGTACTTTGAGATGCTCCGCGACGAGACGCGCCTGCTTCGTTTCATCGAGGAATACGACGTCCGCTATCTGTTCCTTACGATCGTCGACTTCGAAACGTCGATCACCCGGATGGGCGGCTTGCACCGCCAAGGGTGGCGGAAGGTCTACGAGGACGGGCTCATCGTCGTGCTGACGCGGATGGATGTCGAAGGTCTGGGGGGCGAAGGGACTTCAGGATAGCCGGATGTCCGACGCAGGGTGAGGTTCCAATGGTGACGGCCCTCGCCTATCCGGTAACCTGCCTGCCCGTGGAAGGGAGTCGTTGTGGAATTCCACCAAGTCGGAGAAACGATCGTGTGGCGCATGCACTTCGTGTCCGCGCCGGAGCGGGTTTTTGCCGCGCTGAAGTCGGATGGGAAGGGAGGTTCGGACCTGACTCTTTCGCACGACAGCGGATCGATCGAGAGTTGGCATGAAGAGCATGCGGGGTGGCTCAACGTTCTGTTCCCGCTCAAGGCTTGGGTCGATCACGGGATCGACCTCAGGAATCACGATCCGGAAAGAACATGGGACAACGGCTATGCCGATCAGTAGGTGTCTTCCATTTGCGAGCCCAGTTGGAAGATCTAGATTTCCTGCAGCGATCTCGAAAGAAGGATGCAGGGCCTCAACCGTCCCGGCAGTAAGGAAGCTTTCATGACCGTCTATGTATCGTTACTTCGAGGCGTCAATGTCGGTGGAAAGAACAAGCTGCCGATGAAGGATCTGGTCGTCGTCCTGGAAGGGTTGGGACTTCGCGGAGTGGAGACGTACATCCAAAGCGGGAACGTGGTCTTCGAATCCCGACCGCTCAAAGAGTCGACACTGGAGTCGCGGATTCAGGGCGCGATTGACAAGGAGTTCGGGTTCGGCCCGGATGTCTGCGTGCGAAACGCAGACGAGTTGAACCAGGCGGTCGCCGGAAATCCGTTTCCCAAGGCAGATGCCGACCCAACTGCAGTGCACCTGACCTTTCTGTCCAAAGAACCGAAGAATGTCGATACGGAGGCGTTGGTCGCCCTGGCCGGTCCGAAGGAAAAGTACGCCCTCGAGGGGCGGGTCTTTTATCTCTTCGCCCCGGACGGATACCACAAGTCGAAACTCGCGACGAAGCTCGAGCGTGTCCTCGGCGTATCCGCCACTTCCCGGAACTGGCGAACGGTTCGAAAGCTGCAGGAAATGATCGCGAGTCGAACGCCTTAGTCGGAAAAACATTCCCGTGTGAAGAAGAGAAGCGATGGGAAGTTTGGTAACACTTCTCCGACATGCTTTGCTGAGTGATCTGACCCACCCAAAGAAAAACCAGCCGGTGTATTAGCTCCGAACCCCGTCCTTTTCACAGACTTCGCCGTTTTCGGCCAAGCCTGCGCAAGAAAGCGTGCGGATTGGTTCGCTCCTTGCCGTAGTGCTTCCGAGTTCACGGGGGTGACTCGAAACGCGAAGGCGAACGTGATGATCGGAAGCCTGGGCTCGACGCGACCTAGCTGCATCTACATAGAGAGGCCGGGACATCGGGTTCACCTCGGATTGAGGTGGAGTGTCTGGTCTCTGCTTCCGGTCATCTTCGCCCTTCCGACGTTTGCAATGATGGGGTGCTCCTCGCCGACGGATGCTCCGGATCCGGTTGGTGGAGGACAGGAGTACGAGCTCTCGTTTGACGACTTCGCATCCACCGTGGCTCCGATTCTTACGGAACGTGGATGCAACGCCGGGGGAGACTGTCACGGCGGGGGAATTCGAGGAACGTACGAACTGTCGCCCGTGGAGAGTCCGAACCTGGTGGCCGATTTCGAGCAAACGCGACTTCAAGTTCTGCCGCTTGCTCTGTCCGAAAGCCCGATCCTGACAAAGCCGCTCCGGATGGAAAGCGGCGGGGAGCGGCACGAATACGAACCGTTCGAGACCCAGGATGATCCGGGGTACCGAGCGATCGAGAGTTGGGTCTTCGGGGGAAGCTACCAATGAGGTTTCTCCTTTTCATGATCGCTCTCGCCGGTTTCTTCAGTGTTCCCAGCCGGGTCCAGGGTGGTGGGTCTTCGGAAGAACTCCGTACCCTCAACACCGACACCATCACCCGTAGTTCTTCCGAGAACGCAACCACCGTCCTGGACCCCGCTCATTCAGGAGCCGAATCCCAAGAGTCGATCGATGAGCCCGTCGCGTTGGTTGGTGAAACCGACGCGCTGCCCGACGGGCAGGATCGACTCGAGTATCTGGTTCCCGAACTGGAAGGGAACCTCTTCTCCGTCGGATCCGGTCCGCGCTCCTTTCGCAATCGACTGAGCTTTAGTCCGGGATTCGGTCGCCTCGGCAACGAGCCGCTCTATCTGTTCCGGGTGGGATACAACCCCAACGAGTGGTTGGGGTGGGAAGCTCACGTCGGGCACAACCGAGGTGACTCGGTGCATGCGTTGTTCCACTTCCTGAATGCGCAGGTTCGCTACCCGCTTCCCTTTCGCATTCAGCCCTATCTCTCCGGCGGATTCGGCATCGTCATGGTGTTTCCCGGGAACAGTGTCAACTCTGACCCGGTGACCGAGAACGCACTGACCGGCGGCGCCGGGCTGGAACTCTATCTTCGAGACGATGTCGCCATACGGGGCGAATGGCGACGCATCGGTGTCTTCGGTCGCGATCCGTTCACTCAGAAAAGCACGACCTACAGCTACGGCGAAGCCACGCTGGGTCTCACCTTCTACCGTCGCATCGGCTCGTGAACGAGCACAGAACCACTGAAGGAGCCAAAGGCCCCATGCATAGTCACGGGTACAGGAATCTCTCTGAGGGGGCAGATCAGAGCACGGACTTCGAGGGCGGTTGCGTCCGAAGTTGTTCCGAGGGTGCCGGACATGAACGGACGCGGCCGGCTGGTCGGCAGATTCTTTCGAATCTACTCGGCGCAGTCACGATCGGCGTCTTGCTGTTCGGCGTGACGGCCTGCAAGGAGAGCGCTCCGGATGACCTCATCATCCAGGAGGAGACAACCGAGGCTCTGGTCTTCGTCAAGACCCGCGCCGAGGAAACCCTCAATCGCTCCCGAGCGGAAGGGAACCTCTACAAGCTGGCTCCGATCTCTCCGGACGGCGCGGTCACACCGTTGACGAACTTCGTCGGCGCGAGTGTCTCCGATCCCTGCGTTTCGTTTGATGGAAAGTGGATTCTCTTCTCGATGAGCCCGTCCGGAACGAACGAGCGGAACATCTACGAGATCGACATCCACGGTCAGAACATGCGTCAGATTACCTTTGGGGGATCCGACTTCGATCCGCTCTATCTGCCCGACGATGGCATTCTCTTCACCAGCAGCCGCGCCGGTGAAATGGATGAGTACAACCACTCACCGGCAGAACATCTCTATCGTTGCGACGCGGACGGAAGCAACATGGAGCGTCTGAGCTTCAATCAGAGTGACGACTTCGATCCGGCGTTGCTTCCCAACGGTCAGATTCTCTACACGCGCTGGGAACACTTCGGGACGATGAACCGCTTTCCGCTGTTCTTTACGAATCCTGATGGAACAGGAACCTTTCATCGTTTCGGTCCCCACCATCGCAACTTCTTCCATGCCCAGCCGACACCAGACGGCCGCATCGTCGCGATCGAGTCGACACGGATCAACGAAGACGCGGGCCCGATCGCGGTCCTGAAGCCGGAGCAGGGCCCGGCCGATCCGGCGCATGAGCATGACCTTCACTGGGACGTTCTGACTCCCGACGTCAACAACAGCGGCGCTCCCTGGCCCTACGGCGCGTTCAAGTATCCGTTCCCGCTTGGGAACAATCGGTTCGTCGTTTCCTACACCCTTCCCTCCGCGGAAGAGGACGAAGTGGACTACGGACTCTACACGTTCACGATCGATCAGGAAGGCGAGGGTACGCTGGAAGAGCCGGCCACCTTCACTCCGACGGATCTGACCTTTCTCTACAACGATCCCGAGATGAACGAGTACGACGCGCAGCTTATCGCGCCCCGGACGAAGCCTCCGGTCATCGAACGGGCTGTCGACGAGACCAAGGACTGGGGCGTCTTTACCGCTGCGGATGTGTTCAATCGCAGTTTCAACGACGGCCAGGAAGTCCCGCTGAAAGGCACCGATGGGGTTCCCCGGGTCGCCGTGCTTGCCGGACGTCCGACGATGAGAGGGGAAGCCAACGACATCGGCCTCACCGAGTTCGAGAAGCGATCCTTTCTGGGGTATGCGCCTGTGCAGCCGGATGGATCTTTCAGCATCAAGGTTCCCGCCGATACGCCGATCAGTTTTGCCACGGTCGACAACCGGGATCGCGGGTTCGTCGTCAAGAGAACCTGGCTCTACGTCCGACCCGGTGAAGTCTTCGACCAGTGCTTTGGCTGTCACGAAGACCGAATGGCGGGTGGACCGCAGGTAACGAATCAAAGTCCGATGGCGGCGACGCTGCCGCCGACCGACCTCAACCTTCCGGTCGCGGAGCGACAGATCATCAACTTCGAGAAGGACATTGCTCCCATCGTCGAGAACAAGTGCGTGAGTTGTCACGTGCCGACGTTCGTCGAGCGCGAGGTCCCGCCGCCGCTGGATAGCGACCTGGCTGGTGGAACCGTCATCGACACCATCCCGCCGCCCGCAAACCTGGATCTGCGGATGGATCTCGAAGAAAGCGAGATGGGTCGAATGTTCCCAATCGCCTACATCAGTCTGGCCGAGGGGCCGACGGATGAGAATCCGGAACGTGCCGATGTCCTGACTCCGGCGTTTCCGCGTCGCTCTGTCCTTGTCGACGCGGTGTTGGGTCTGGGGAGTCACGCCGTCACCGGTCCGCACCCGGAGGGGTTGAACTCGCTGACCGCAGAAGAGAAGGAACTCTTCAATCTGTGGGTCCTGCTCGGGGCTCAGTACCGCTAGTCGGGAAGCGGAACGTGTTGTTTTGGACGATGGACCTGGGGGATCAGGAAACGAACATGATCGGAAAGAACACGCTGAAAACCTTGTCACGCCCATCGTCTTTTCCTTCGGCGTCACGTGCCCGAAGGCTGCTGCTGGGCGGATCCGCCACGTCAGCGACACATCTCCGGAGGCTACTGCTGGTCGGATCCGCTGCGGTCGCTTTGATGGCCACGGTCGGCGATGCGAACGCGAGCCCCAAGGGGGTTCGCCTGCCGGACCTCCTCGAGACCAAGACGTTGACCACGATGGACGGGGTTCAAGGTCGGTTGGATCCGACGGCAGCGACCGCAACCGTCGTCCATTTCTGGGCCACGTGGTGCGGCCCGTGCAAGAAGGAGATGCCGCATCTGGACAGCCTGGCGGCCAAGCTCGGCAAAAGCGGGGTTCGTTTTGCCGCGATCTCGATCGATACCGATGCGACGAAGGTGCAGCGTTTCGCGGATCGCTATGAACTGCATCTTCCCATTTTCATTGATGGACCGAAGGGGCTCGCGGAGTCCCTGGCCATCCCGAACGTTCCCTGCACCTACGTGGTCGATGGAGAGGGGAACACCACGTTTGCAGCGGTTGGCGGAAGCGAGGCGGAACTCGCGCGTTTGGAGGCGCATCTTCGGCAACTGATCGCCGCCGACGGCAATGGATCGAACCCTGTAATCGCAACCAATCGTTGAGCCCGAATGAAGTTCACGCGGTTGACTCACCTGCGGGTTGTCCGGACTGAAGGGAAAGCATGAGAGCAGTAGGGAAAGTTCAGCGGACGACTCGATTCGTAGTGTTCGGGCTGTCGATCCTGGGTGCGGTAGGAGCACTCTCCGGATGCGCCAGTGTTGCGGCCTACGAAAAGGAGCATCTTGCTGACCGGATTCTCGCCTTCGATGCCGAGACCGCGGAAGAGGCGCGAGAAGTGAAGTGGCTGGAGGCCCGCGAAGGCTCGACCGGCGGCGTCGGCGGCGCCGGTGGAGGTTGCGCGTGCAACTGATCCGGTTGCTAGCGGGGCTGGCGTTCCTGTCCCTCGGAGCCTCGTCCTTTGTGGAGGCCAGCGTCCTGGGCTTGGAGGCCGACGAGCAGGAAGCGACCTATCTCTTCCGCTTCTTCACCGACGCGGATGAGGTTCGGGTGCAATCTCACTATGCCTTCTATGACCTCGCACTGGAGAACGACATCGACCTGGCCATGCACGTCAACCATGAGCGTGTGACCATTCCTGCAGTGAGTGCGCCGGCCGGAAGCGAGGAGGCTGTCGACGCCATCACCACGGCGAGCCGTCCGATCAGCGGCGATGCGTTCGAAGACTTCGTCAAAGTCAGAAACGAGATCCAGGCCAACACCAGCGTCAAGGGGCTGGACCTGGGCTACTACGTCTCGGACGAGTCCGACTACTTTGCCCAGCAGGCGAGTGCCGAGTACACGGCCAAGCTCTTTGGCGAGAACCTCTACGTCAACGGCGGAACGAGCTACGGTTGGGATCGCATCGAGCCGCTTTCTGACGATGACACGGCGACTCCCGATGACGAGAAGACGAACCTTCACGGTCACGTCGTGCTGACCCGGATCCTCACCTCCACGACTCTCTTTCGGGTCGGAGCCGAGGTCAACCGGGTGCGGGGTTTGCAGCACAATCCCTACCGCAACGTCTATGCAGGCGGCGGAGCGCAGCCGGAGGTACATCCGGACGAAAGACTTCGACGCGACTACTTCGTGCGCGTCAACCAGTACTTCCACAACCGGTCGAGTCTCAAGCTGAGTTACCGGTTCTATGAGGACGACTGGGGCGTTCAGTCACACGCCCTTGGCGCGAAAATTCACCAGCGGGTCGGCTCCTGGGTCGACGTCCGCTATCGCTATCGCTACTACGAGCAGACGGCGGCAGATTTCTACCGGGACGAGTATGAGTTCTCGGAAGGAATCGACGGGTTTCGGTCCGGGGACTATCGCCTGAACGCCGTCAGCTCGCACCTCTTCGGGACCCGACTCGATGCGGATCTCGGAATGCTGGCTCCCGAAAGTCGCTGGATGACCCAGTTCCGCGTCTCTTTCGGTTATGAGCGTTACTTCAACGACACCAACTTCTCGGCCAACGTGTTCGAGAGCGGCCTCAACTTCCAGTTTTGAGGAGACTTCCGTGAAGAAGAAGACCATCCATTCGATGATCGGCGGGGCAATGTTCGGAGGCGTCGCTTCCGTGCTCAGTTTGGCTCCCGCGCCGGCCCTCGCGGAGTCCTTCGACAGAGCTGCGGTAGCGCCGGATCTGGGAGTCGAGGTGTTTACCCGTGAAGTTGCGGAGGACAAGGTCGGGAAGCGCCTCTTCTCGGCTCCCTACTCTTCCGCCGTCATTGGAAATGTCGACATCTACGACACCTTTCCCTATGTCGAGTCCCGTTACTTCGTGATCGTCTCCGATCCGGCTTGGGATCGCCTCGTCATCACGGCGACCGGGAGCGGTCGGGTCACCGAGTACCACGGGGACGACCTCATCGGAGTGCTTTCCGCACCGCGCGGTCTTACGGTCGATGGCGAGAACCGGATCTACGTGTGCGATACCGAGAATGACCGCCTGCTCGTGTTGCAGGCCGAACCGGAGTTCGACCGGTTGGGGCTTCGTCTGATCACGACCGTCGAGGATCTCTCACGCCCTTACGACGTCGCGGTGTCCGACAACGGGACCCCGACGATGTGGGAGGACGACCGGGTCTACATCGCCGAGGCCGGCGCCAATCGGGTTTCCAAGTTCGAGGTCAGCGGCAATGACTTGTCCCTGGTCAGTCGACTGGGTGGACTCGGCTCCGGTGTTGGACGTTTTGCAGGACCGCTGGCCCTGACCGTTGGCTTCGCGGAAGGAGCCGGGACCGAGCAGGTCTACGTCGCCGATTCGCACAACCGGCGCATCGTTCTGCTTGAGGACGACGGGCGGTCGCTTCAGTGGATCTCATCGGTTGGGCACGACGCATCTTCCGTGACCGGTCTGGACGTCGATCAGTGGGGACAGCTCTACTCCGTTTCCCCACAGGACGGGACGGTGACGAAGTGGACCCCGAACCTGGAGCCGCTCGCCCGACTGCAGACGCCGGCCCGACCGCGCAGCTTCCATGTTCCGTTCGTCACGACCACCGATCATCGAAGCGGAACCGTGACGCGGTCCGGTGAGGGGCGTGGGCTTCTGGTCGAGGACTGGAAGCACGATTCGGGTATTCGCGCCTGGAGTCTTGGGCTCGAACTGAGTGACCTCGGCGTCAGCCCCAATCCTTCCAGCCCTTCTGCGGAAGTCGGTCTCCAGTTTCAGTTGACCGATCCGGCCCTGGTCGTCGGTCGTCTCGAGCGTGTGGATGATGGCACCATCGTGGCGGAGAAGGAGTTTGGTGTACTTCTGTCCGGCGCACAGAGTCTCGAGTTCGAAGAGGGCGACTTTCTGGAAAGTGCGGAGGCTTCTGCAGAGTACCGATTCGTCGTCGAGGCCTCCTCGACGTATGAGGGTGGCCCGACCGTCGTTGCCTCCTCCGATGTTTCTCTCGATCGTGACCTCCAGGTGTTGGGACGCCCGACGTTTCTCGGCAACTCTCCCAACCCGTTTCCCGGCACGACAACGTTCCGCCTGCAGCTTCCGCCTGCGGAGGGTACGGCCACCGTTCGGGTCTTCGACCTGGCCGGCCGTATCGTCGACGAGATCGCGGCGAAGCATTCCGGCGGACGCGTCGACCTGGAGTGGGACGGTCGCGACAGCGACGGCCGCGAGACGAACTCGGGAATCTACTTCTACCGCGTAGAGGCTGCGGACCGGGAGTGGGAAGGCCGAATGGTGCGCCTGAAGTGAGGCGGAGCACGCGAAAGCAAGTAGTGGGAGACGGCACACGTTCGCTGCTTTCAGCGCTGACGGGCGGGCTGACCCTTGGACTCGCCGTTTTCCTCAGCGGCTGTCTTGGTGAGCCCGAGATCGAAGATCGGTGGACCCGACTCGACGTCCTCAGTGTCGACGAGAATGTCACGGATCCCGAGGACGGGTCTACGGCAACGCGCGTGCGTGGTGCGATCACGTTCCGCGCCATTCTGACGGGTTCTCTCATCATGGAACTCCGTGTCAGTGACGCCGTCGGCGCAAAGGATGTCGATCTGCGGGATGAAGCAGATCGTCTGGACACGGCCCACCAGATCATGAACCTCATGGACAGCTCGACGGTCATCGCGCGCTCGAGTTTGTTCGTGACGGGATTCGATCATCTCATTCGGGAGCATGACTTCGTCCTGCCGGCAAACGTTCCCGACGCGCCATCAGGCGGAGCCGTCTTTGCGGTGCTCTACTTCGGTCAGATCGAGGAGATGGAGCTGCCGTCCGGCGAGGAGATCGAAATCGTTACCGCGTCGGACTTCGAGGCAGAGCAGATTCTTCCTGCGGCGTTCCTTCTTCGCGACGGCGGCGAGGGCGAGGGCGACGGCGAGACGGAAGGTCGGTCGTCATGAGCTCACGTGTCACGAAAAGGCACTTCGCCAATAAGGGGGAGACACCAAGCGCGGTCGCGGGGCTTCTTTCGTTGGATGACCGCATGGACCGGACCTCGATGGGCGTACCGAGGCCGGTAGTTTCGGTCCTGATCCTTACAGCGTTTGCCCTGCTCTTTGGCGCAGAGGCGGCCCGCGCCGGCCTGTCTCCGATCGACGCTCGTTTCTCCGTTCTTGCCGGGGCGACGCGGACCGGGGAAAAGCTGGTCGAATATCAGTGGTTGAATGAGGACCGCCTCAATGTCGGGGGACAGTTCCTCATCGGCCGCGGTCCGGTCTCCGTCGGCGCCCGAGGATGGACGACGACCGGTGAACAACTTCTGACCGTGCCGGGATTGGCCACGCAGTCATTGGAAACACGCCTGGTCGCCGGTGAGGCGGTCCTCCGTGTCGACATGCTCACGTTGGGGGGAGCCTCGCTCTTCGCCCAAGGCTCCGGAGGCCGAATGCGCCTCTCCTACGGAACGGAACTTCTCCGTTTTACTCCGACGGGATCGTCTGAAGAACTCGAAGTGGCTTTGCCCCCCATCGACGGATGGATCGGGGGCGGAGGAGTTGGGCTCGACTATGCAACGCCGTTGGGCGTTTCGGTCGGAGCCGTCGTGGATCGTAGTTGGTTTCAAATGGAAACCGCACACCGCTCCGGCGAGGAGATCGTGCGGACCACGGAGTCGTTCGGGGAATGGACGGTCCGTGCCGAACTCGGTTGGGGGTTTTGAAAATCTAACCTCGATTTGAATCGAGGCTAAGGAGGGTATCGTGCGGAGACCTCGCAGGCGTCTACCGTGGATCATCCTTGTCCTTCTGCTCCTGGGGGCGTCGAACCCATCGACCCTGAGGGCAGAGACAGACATGCCCGGAACAAAGTCGACGGTCTCTCAGTCGTCGACGGATGCGCCTATTGAAAGCGGCGCGGCGGCGAACTCGGGGGCAGAGCCTTCCTGGTTCACGCCCGTGAGTCCGGACGAAGGGAAAGCGAGCTCATCGAGAACGGCGCCCCTGTCGGCCCCGTCGATCGAGACCGATTCGGTCGATGGAGCGTCCGCGGAAACGGAACTCGTTCGCCCGACCCTCCACCGCTCTGAAGACGGATGGGGCTTCGCCATTCCAATGGTCCGATTCGTCGGCAGCGACCACAACGTCGTGCGCCGTGGTCCCGGCGAAGGGTTCGCCATCGTCGATGTCGTCGAGAAGGGTGTCGAGTGTCGCGTCATCGCCAAGAGCGGTGACTGGTTCAACGTCGAACTCTCGGAAACGACGACCGGCTGGGTTCACTCCGCGCTCTGCGAAGAGTTCGAAGACCTCTCCCACCTCGAAATGCGACCCAACCCACGCCTCTTCTCGCGAGTGGGGGCCTTTACCCTTTCGGGATACGCCGGCGGGTACGCCTACGACCGGAAGTCGAACTCCGTCGCGCTTGGTGGACGGATGGGCTACTACCTGTTCGACTTCCTCGAAGTGGAAGGCGGCGTCTCCTGGACGCATATCGAACGACCGGCCGAGATCGTCGAGTCTCTGTTCGACCTACGTCTCGAAGCCGAAGATTTCCACATGCTCTACTACAACCTCGGGCTTCGGCTCGAGCTACTGCCGGGTCGTCGGATGGTCCCGTATGCCCTGGCCGGCGTCGGCGCCTCCATTCTCCAAGGCCGCACCGAGTCGGCGTTCCACTATGGCGGCGGCACCATGCTCTTCGTCAACAAGACGACGGCCGTCCGTTGGGAACTTCGCTCCTACCAGTTCGAGTCCGGGTTCGATCGGGCTCGCCGCCGCAATCACAACGTCGAGTTCAGTCTGGGAACGTCGGTGCTCTTCTAGGAGGTTCGCTGATCATGACTCTTTCCATGAAGTCCTTCCGGCGGCCCGCGCGTTCGTTTGCGGCGGTGTTGGCCCTGGTTGCTGCCGCGTTCGCGATCGAGATCTGCCGAGCCGGCGATGCGTCGCACATGACTGCTCGCGAAGGAGTCGCGCTGGCCTATTCGGCGGCGCGCGCCTGGGCGGAAGATGCGGAACTGGTCTATCTGGAGAACGACGAGGACCTGAGCGACGCCGGAACTTCGGCGCGCTGGGGATATCTCTTCCGTTCCGAGACCTTGGAGGGAGCACGCGGCTACTCCGTGGCCGGTGGCAAGGTCGTGCAGGCCGGTGACCTCGGTTTCCGATTCGACCCACCTCCGATCGAGGCAGGATGGATCGATTCACAGACCGCGTTGCAAACCGCTGAAGAGAAAGCGGGACTCGAATTCCGTGCGAAGGAGGGCGGCTCCCTGGATTCGATGCTTCTTCTCCGTGGAGCCTCCGACCCGAAGAAGCCGGAGCGAACGAGTTGGCTTGTCGTTTACCGGGCGGAGGGCCGTCCGTCTCTGTTTGTCCTGGTAGACGCCGTCGACGGTGACGTGCACCGGAAATGGAGGGGATAGTGTCCCAACTACGAACACTTCTTCCGTTGTCACTCGCTGTGTGCGTTCTCGCTTCAGCCACGATCGTCGTCGCCCAGGACAATGGCTTGGACGAGGCGGCCCGGGTTGCCCAAAACAATGGATCGGACGACGCGGTCCTGGTCACACAGGACGACGGCTTGGATGACGCGGTCCCAGTCAAGGTCCGCCGCGAGAAGCCAGATCGACTGAAGAAGCCGACGCTTCGCTTTCTGCAGGAGAACCTCGACTTCCTGCGTGCGCAGATCGACGGTCTCCATTGGGAGGCGGATCGCCACGACGCAGACGGATCCGTTGTCGATCCGACATGGATGCGCTACCTGGAACTGCAGCAGGCGGCGGAGCGCTCCGTTTCAGATGTCGAGCGGATCGGAGAGGAATCCCGGCAACGGGAACTCCTGGAGTCGGTCGCGGAACTGGTGGCGGTGGAGGAAAGTCTTCAGCATCTCTCGAGCGCCTTGGATGGGCACGAGCAGCGTCTTCAGGAACTTCACGAAGACTATGTCGAAGACCACGTGACCAGTCTTGTCATTCTCCTACAGGGAACGGTCGACCCCGGAATTCAAATGGCAACTTTGGCCCGCGAAGACGGCCGCGTCGTCGACGTCTCCTTTGACGGTGCGATCGCCGGATCACTCGAGTCCGGCGCCATCGTCGAGCTGGACCATGACTTCGTCGAACCTCGCTGGCAGTGGTTGGAGCTGAGTTTCGGCGGGGCCGCATCGATCGAACCGGTCTATCTCGAGATCGAACCCCTGCGTGACCAGCTCAACTTCGTTCAGATCGACCTCGGGTCGGTTCGCGCAACCTCTCCTGCCGAAGAATGGAGCGTCACGTCCTGGAGCCGCCCTCTCAATGGAGGCTACGACTGGACGTGGTAAGGACCGCGACCACATTTGCCTGCGTCCTACTTGTCGCCGGTACTCAGCTCCTCGCCGCCGAGGCCTCGCTGGCCGAGGCGTTGGATCGTGTCGACGTAGAGTCCGTCCGGCGGTTCGCGGACCGGTGGTCCCTGGCGGACAGCTCTTCCCGTGTTCGACCTGACGTTGCTGACGTGGACCCGAGCGAGACGCACTTCCGACGCGGGCTTTTCTATGCGTTGAGGGGCGACCAACTCTCTGCCGTCGTCGATCTGGAAAGGTGTCACCTCGACCCTGCGGTCTTCTCTGACGCCGATCGGGCCGCTTTCTTGCTGGCTCTCAGCTATTCGTACATCGGGGACGACGGGGGAGTCGCTCGGATCGCTGCGGATGTTCGGGGATGGAAGTCGACCGCGTTCACACGGTGGGTGCTTCGGGCGGACGCAGAGCTTCAGGTTCGCCTCGGGGTGGACCCGGGCGCAAACGCTCCGAGAGCAAACGGCGCGGGCACAAACAGCCCGGACGCTAACGTCGCGGAAGCTAGCGATCCGGAAATCTACGACGCCGAGGGAAGGGCCCTGCTGGCCTGGCTGGCCTATGAGTCGGGGGAAAACTCGACAGCGAAACGTTGGATCGACGACCTGGACCATGCGTTGGCCGCGCAGCTCCGAGCCTTGATGGACCCGAACAGCGCCGCATCCATTGGCGACTTCGCGTCGCTGGAAACGCTCGACGATCGTGTCCCGCACCTGGAGTTTCGGAAAGCCCTCGACGCCCTTGCCGATGCAAAGGACGCCGCCGACAGCTTGGCGGTTGCCGAGCAACTTGCGCATTGGATCTCCCTGGCGCCGGACCATCCGGACGCGCCGCAGATGCGACTTCAGCTGGCCAGTCTTCATCTTGCGGCCAACCGATTCCGGGACAGTCAGGCCGTTCTTCAAACCTCACGGAGTGATCTCCAGCTCCGCCGTTCGGATCTGTTGCGCGTGCAGGAGGAAAAGCTCTGGAGTGCGGTGTGGGAGGACTGGGTCACCGACGACGGGTGGCACCCACTCGTGCTCGTCGAAGGTGCGAACGCGGAAGGTGGGAACGCGGAAGGTGGGGCGGCCACCGGCGAGAACTGGATTCGCGAATTGGCAGGAGACACGAGGCGGGAGACGGTCGTTTTGCCTGCGAGACCGCTGCGGGAGGCCATGGGTTCGGCTCCCCTCTCCCGTCTCGTTCCCCTGCCTGAAGTGGCAACGCTTCGCGAAGTCGCCGACTTGGAGTCGGAAGCGCGCTCCGCGTACAACGGGCGCGAACGGGCGCGATGGCAGTTGCAGCAGGCCAGGATGGATCTCGAAAGGCGCCGCGGCTACGTACGACGCGGAATTGATCGTGTCCGCGGAGAGATTGCAGGACTGCAGGAAGTCGAAAAGGAACTGGCACGCATCGAAAGCCGGCTCGACCGACTCTTCTCCCTGATGGACCAGGTCACGGAGGCGGAGATTCGTCGCATCCTTTCCGAAACGGAACGGATTCTGAACCGGGTTGCAGAGACCCGAACCGAGATCGATGCGGTGGAGCACTTCTACGACCAGGGACCGGACGAGGCGCGTCGAACGAATCCCCCGGAGGGCTACCCCGACCGGAACGAACTGCTGAACGGAGAGGATTCCCTGGCTCAACGGTTGGGCGACACGGCGGACGCATTTCGGAACAACTATCCCGACGTCATCCGCCGAAGCCGTGACGAAGTGTGGAAGCCAAGGATCCGGGAGTCCCTTGATCAGCTCGCGGCGCGCACCAATGGTCTGCTTGCCCGTGCCGCGGAAGAAGAGCGAACTCTGCTCGCCAAACTCGAGTCCCTGGATCCCGGCCAACTTCTGGCGGGCGCGCACGAAGATGTCCGCGCTTGGGACCACCGGGTCGATGACGCAGTGTCGCAATGGCTGCAGCATCGGCAGGACGTTGTCGAGCAGGCGGTGGCCGCAGAGCTCGAGCGACTGCACGGGCTGGACGAGGGGCTTCACTACCAGGCCGCTCTTGTTGAGTACGAACTGGCAGTCCGGGGACAGGGCAATCTCGAACTTGCGGTCGCCAGTTGGGACGACTTCCTCTTGGCGTATCCGGATGCGGTCACGCGCGCTCATGCACTCTACCGGTTGGCCGACCTGGAGCTGACGCAGTCCAAGGATACGTTCCGTCGCGAAATGGCGTCCTACCTCGCGATTCCGGAGCCGAATCGGGGATCCCGCGTCGTGCCCATCCTCGACACGGGCCGGGCGCTTCCGCTCTACGAAGATCTGGTCGCGAGCCACCCGGACTTCCCGCACCTGGATGCCGCCCTCTATCACGTCGGTGTGCTGCGTGCCGACGAAGGCGATCCTCGGGGGATCGACGCCCTTCATCGTCTTCTCGCCGACTATCCGCAGTCGAAGTTCCGGCAGGAGTCGCAGCTTCGCGTGGCGGACTTCCACTTCGACGGTGGACGTCTCGAGGAAGCGGCTTCCTTCTACGAACTGGCTGCCGCTGGTGAGGACGCGGGTCTGTCTGTGATCGCCCTCTACAAGCTGGGTTGGTCGCACTTCCGAAAGGACCGCTTCACAGAGGCGGCCGGGGCCTTTGCCCGCGGACTCGATCTGTACGAAGCGGGAGCGCAAGCCGAAGGGGGAGCGGATCTGCGCGGCGAATCGCTCGACTATCTCATTCACTCACTCGCTCGTGCCGGGGGCGGAGAAACTGCGGCGACCTTCTTCGACGGTCTGGGTCCCCGGTCCTACTCTTCTTCGGCCTTGCTCGGCGTTAGCGCGCTGCTCCGACGCTTCTCGCTCTTCGGTCCCGCTGTGGAAACGGACATGGCCTGGTTGGAGCGATTCGGATCGAGCCCGGAGGCGCTCTCCGTGGCCGCAAACGTCGTGGAGACCTACGAACTTTGGGAGCGTCCGGGAACGGCCCGGAAGATGCGACTGCAGTTCGCCGAAACCTTCCAGCCTGGATCCGACTGGTACCGCTCTGCAGATTCGGATTCGCTGCGCGATGAAGCCAACCGCTTCTCGAGAGATGCCTACTACAAGGTGGCGCTCTTCCACCATCACCGGGCTCGTACGGATGAAACGGGCACGGAAGACTGGGAGCGCGCGCTTCAGCTCTATGACCGCATGCTTGCGCTTTGGCCAAATGATGCCGAGTCGGCCCGCCTTCACTACAACATGGGGGAAGCCGCACAGAAGAGCGGGAAGCCGCAACGTGCCTACGCCGCGTTCGGCGTGGCCGCGCAGGCGGAAGATCGCACCTTCTCTCGTGACGCTGCATGGCAGCAGGTGGCTGTACTCGATACCTGGTACGAATCCGAGAAGAGTGATTCCCTGGCCAACGCTTTGGTGACGCAGATCGATCGTTACCTGTCCGCCGATCCTTTCGAGCTGCGCGGACCGGATCTGACCTGGCGGCAGGCCGGTGTGGCCTTTGCCCACGGATGGGACGAGTTGGCGATCGAGAAGTGCTCTCTCATGGCACAGCGGTATCCACGGGATCGCCGCGCGGCCGAGGCGTTGACGATGCGGGGAGATGCTTACTATCGGGGGCAGTCGTACGGAGACGCCGCAACCGCTTACGAGGAAGCCGCTCGTTTCGTCGAAGCGAGCTCCGACTCTACTGAGCTTCGCGACCGGCTGTACGCTCTGGTTCCTCACTGCGCGTATCTCCACGGCGAGTCCGTTCATGAGTCGGGAGAGACACACGCCGCGGCGCAGATCTTCGAGAGAGTGGCCACTCGTTGGCCGGAGTTCGAGGAATCCGAGAACGCGCTCTACCGTGCAGGAACCGCCTATGCCGAAGAGGACCGTTCTCTGGACGCCGTCCGATGTTTCGAAGAGTTGATCCGGACCTACCCGGACGGCGTGTATAGACGTGATGCCTACCTCGCACTCGCTGCGGTCTACGAAGATGACGATCGTCTTCTGGATTCCGCGCGGGTTCTGGAGCGTTTTCACGATGACTTCCGGGACGACGCAGAGAGCGGTCCGGCCCTGCTGCAGGCCGTCGAACTCTGGCGGAAGGGAGGGGACGAGTATCAGGCCGCACGGACGGAACGTCGCTACATCGACAACCATCCGGAAGATACGGAGACCGCGGCCGTGGTCTATCACCGGGAAGCCGGTCGCGAACTCGAAAGACTGGGAGAGTTCGCACCCATCTCCACCTTGTTGGACGAAAGTTCCGATGCCGGCGCAGAGAGCAACGCGAAGAGCGATCTGCAGCGCTACTTGCATCTTGCCAAAGAACACCCCGAGTACGCGGATGCCGCGTTGATGGCTCGGGTCGACTTCCTCGTCGCCGACGAGACGCACCGCGGTTACGACTCCGTTCGACTGACGCAGCCGTTGAAGGCATCCCTGGCGCAGAAGAAAGAACTCTTGGAACAGGTCATCGCCGAATACAAGCAGTCGGTATCCCACGGAGTTTCTCCATGGAGTCAGGCTGCGACCTATCGCATCGGTCAGTGCCTCATCAGCTTTGGAGATCGACTGCTGGAAAGCGAGCGACCGGCCGATCTATCGATGGATGATCGACAAGCCTACGACGAGGTTCTGGAAGAGCAGGCATGGGAATTCTACGGGCAGGGAGAAGACGTCTGGTCGCAGTTGTTGACGCAGATCGACCCCGCCCTGGAAGACGAAGGCGGCTGGATCGAACGAACGCGCAGCTCGTTGTGGCCGAGGGTGTCCGCGCGGTTCGTTCACTTCGCCGAAGCCGCGCACCCCATCGTCGAGGCGGCGCCCCCCGGCTCGGGTGGAAGCGAATGATCGGAACCTCGCGCGATCCGTCCCGGTGGCCTGCAGAGTCGATGCGTCGGGCCGCGCAGATCCCGCGCGGGACACCAGTCCGATCCGTCAACGACGATGGTAGCGAGGTGGCGATGACGACCGATCGAGTCGCGGTTTGGTTGGGGAGAATGGAGCCAGAGATGAAGAAATCACATGGGAGCAAGCGAGGTCCGGCTTCGTCGGCTGTTCTCACGTTGACGGCTACCGTTGCACTTGGGCTCTCACTCCTGGGATCCGGATGCGGAATCATGCGTGGCGGTGACGACGATCCGTTCCGGGTTTCCGATACTGAGCTGGCTCAGAATGCAGAGGCTTGGAACGCACAGCATCTTCACGTCCTCAGTGAGCACCGCAAAAGTCCGTCCGAGCCGTACTGGCCGCATCGACTCGCGGAACTGGAGTTGGTGACCGGTGATGTCGCGGAAGCCGAGACGTGGTTCCGCACGGCACTGGAGATCGATCCCATCTATGCTCCGGCCGCGACTCGACTGAGTGCGTTGCTTTATGAACAGGCACGGCACTTCGAGGCCATCGATTTCCTGGGACCGTTGTCCCAGGTGTCCCGGCGAGGAGAGATCCGCGCGGCTCTGGCTCTCCATCAGATCGCCGTCGGTGAGATCGAGGCAGCGGAAGACACCGTTCGTCCGCTCGAGGACATCGGGGATCATTGGGCTCGCATCGGTTCTGTCCTGACGTACGTGAAGCTTCAGGGGGCGGACTATACCCAGGCGCCCCGCCTTGCCGAGCGTGCTCTTTCCGCCCAGGACACTGCCGCCAACCGCAACAACTTCGGAATCGCCCTCTTGCAGGAGGGAAAGCCGGAGCAGGCCAGGACAGAATTCGAGAAGGCGCTCGAGGCCGATCCGAAGATGGCCGGTGCGCACTACAACCTCGCCATCGTCGAGAAGTACTACTTCTTCGATCACGATGCCGCGCTCGAACACTATCAGGCCTATCGCGAGCTCTCGTCGGAAGACCCGGATGGATTGGCTGAAGTCTTCGAGGGTGCGTCCGGTGAAACCATGATGGGGGCCAAGTGATTCGACGAAGCATCTCCTGGCTCCCCTTGCGGTCGAACGTGATTGGCAATGCGGTTGCCGTGACCACAGCGTCGGCAGCTACGGCAGTGGCTAAGGTCGTGGCTACAACTGCGGCGACAGTGGCAACGACAGTGGCAGCGACAGCGGCTACGGCTACGGCTATGGCTATGGCTACGGCAGCGGTCGCGATCAGCTTGATTCCTTGCGCGGCATGGGCGAACGCCGAAGGGCGGACGCTCGACGAAATCTCGATCGAGGGTGAGATCGCCATGCCTCAAGTCCTTTTCGTCACGGCTCGTGAGCCCTACCGATTGTCGGATCGGGCTCACACTGTCTATCTAACCGAACCCGAGGAACTCGACGCCAAGCTGACCGAGATCATTCCGATCTGGATCGGCCGACCCGTCTGGTTCCAACCCGGCAACGAAGGGCCGGGGGTCAACGCAACGCCGAACCGGCGTTAGGGAGGAACGACCGATGGAAATCCTTTCTGGGATTGCCACTTTCTTCAAGAACGGGGGACCGTTCATGTTCATCATCCTGGCGATCGGAGTCGTCTCACTGGCCATCATCGTCGAGCGCGTCTGGACGATCGGCCGAGCTTCTTCGATCGATAGCCGGAAACTTCTTCGGGACATCGAAGGACGGGTGCAGCAGGGCGACATCCCGGGAGCGCTCGGTGTCGCCAAGCAGGTTGACGGACCGGTGGCCCGGGTTGCCTCGAGTGTGTTGTCTTCTGATCACAACAATGATGACCGGCTCTACAACGCGGCCGAAAGCGCAGCGACCGTCGTGCTTCCGCCGCTTTCCCGCCGACTCTCGTTTCTCGGAGTGCTCGCCAACACCGCGACGTTGTTGGGACTGCTGGGAACGATCTTCGGTCTGACGACAGCGTTCTCGGCCGTGGGCGCGGCCGACCCGGCAGAGCGGTCCGCGTTTCTTGCGGCTGGTATCTCGCAGGCGCTGAACACCACGTCCTTCGGTTTGATCGTGGCCATCCCGACGCTGTTGGCCCACAGCTTCCTCGTCGGCAAGGTGGACACCATGGTCGAGCAGGTCGAAGAAGCTGCGGCGCGCATCGTCCAGGCTGTCGTTCGCCGGCCGCGCCGAGTGGCTTGATCACCCGGCCGCGAGAGGAGCCTAGATATGGCACGTCGACGTTTGCGCAGGTTTCGGGAGATCGTCGAATCCGACCTCGAGATCCTGCCTTTGATGAATCTGTTCGTGGTGTTGATTCCGATGCTGCTGCTTTCGGCGGTGTTCCTGGAGTTGTCGGTGATTCACATGGCCGCGCCCGGCGGGGACGAGCAAGCCGAGGTCGAGAAGGAGTCGTTTGATCTTGCCGTACACATCTCCGAAACGAGTTGGGAGATTCGGGCACGGAACATCGAGACCCGAGTGATCTCGAGAACGGAAGCCGGGATGGTAGAGGCGGATGGCTCCGATGGCATGACCAGCGCGATCGACTTTGCGACGGCGGTCGGACGTCTCCATGCCGCATTGATCGAGATTGCCGTTGATCATCCGGAGAACAAAGCCGTTCGAATCGTTTCGCAACCGGACACGATCTACGAGGACATCATCGAAGTGATGGACGCGTCCCGCGCCGCAGGACTGCCGGAGGCCTCACTGCAGGCGGCCGGTCAGAGCTGAGGGTCGTCCGCATTCGGTACCACCCAGCCGCGACGAGCTGCTTTTCGCACCGTATCGGGGCTAGAACGTAGGGAAAACGATGCGTAGAAAGAAGCCAAGAAAGAAGCACGGAGTCACTCAGCTTCGAATGACGTCGATGATGGATATCCTCGTCGTTCTCCTGCTGTTCCTCATCAAGAGCTTCGTTGCCGATGAGCAGATGAACCCGGCGGCCGGCGTGACGCTTCCGGAGTCGACGAGTCAGGAACGGCCGGAAGACTCGGTTGTCGTTGCCATCACCGATTCATCCATTCTCGTCGGTGAGGACTGGGTCATGGACCTGACCGCGCTCGATGACTCCGAAGAGATGCTCCTCATCCCGCTGGCCGATCATCTGCGTGATGTTCGCTCGGTTCGCGAAGACATCGCGCGCCTTCAGGGGGAGGACCCGAACCTCGGAAGGGTCACGATTCAGGGAGACCGCGAGATCGAGTTTGCCGTTCTGCAGCGCGTGATGTACACCATCGGGGCCGAGGGCTTTGAAGAAGTCTCCCTGGCCGTAATCCGGACGACTTGAGGTGGCAATGAGTCAGACTCTCACAGCTACCTATAGGCAGCCGCTTCTGGGAAGGCCGGACCCGCGACTGCGCAAGAGCATGACATTCTCGTCGGCTCTGGGCGTGTTGGTCCTGGCGGTCGTCATCCTGGCGCCGGTGCAGGTCGAGGAGAAGCCGACCGTCGAGGATGTTCCCGAACGGTTGGCCAAGCTCATTCTCGAGCCGAAGAAACCGGTCCCGGTTCTGCCACCTGCTCCGGTCAAGATCGATACACCACCGGTTCCGGAGCCCGTTGTCGAAGCTCCACCCGAGCCGGTGGCCGAGGCCGTCCCGGAGAAGAAACCGGAGAAGGTGGAGGCGACGAAGCCCAAGCCCCGAAGCCAGCGTACGGAGAAGTTGGACACCGACCGTGGGGTCGCGGGCAGAACCCAGGCGCAGAAGGAAGTGACGGCCGCGCTCGCCCAAACGACCGAGAGTGTGAAGTCGACGCTCAACAGTCTGTCGGAAGATCTGGCCTCCGTGGGCGTCAACTCCGGCGACACGGCGCCCAAGCGAACCGGGGGACGCCGGCGACCGGGTCGAGGACGCAGCGGTGCGGAGGCGGGCGGCGCCGTCGCGGCGCGGACCGACGTCGGCTCTGGACACTCGACGGGAACGGTCGTCACCGGCGACTTCATCGATATCGAATCGATCGCGACCGGGTCCGGGAACGGTGATCTCGCCTCGGCCGATCCTGCGCTCGCTGCCGGAGGGGGTCCGGAATCCGGATCCTATCGAAGCAACGCGAGCCTTCTTGCCGTCGTTCGAAAGTACGCTGCCGGGATTCAGTTCTGCTATGACAACCAGCTCAAGCAGGAGCCCGGCCTGAAAGGGAAGATGGTCGTCGTGCTGACGGTCGAGGCTTCCGGCCAGGTCTCCCAGGCGAAGATTGCGGAGGATGGTCTGGGCTCGTCGCCACTTCGAGAGTGTGTGCTGGCGCAGGTTCGGGCGTGGAAGTTCCCGGCGATTCCGGAAGGAGTCGTCACCTTCCGCACACCGTTTGTCTTCACTCCGCCGCAATAGAGCAGCACGCCTTTACAGCAGCGCCCCGATAACCGAACATGCCCGCATGTCCGGGGAGTTCAGGCATCGACTGCACGAGATCATCTTCGAGGCCGATACGAAGGCGGGACGCGCCTTCGATATCGCCCTGATCGCTTTCATTGTCCTCAGCATTGTCGCGGTCATGCTGGACAGCGTCAAAGAGATCAATACCGCCTGGGGCTATGAGTTCTACCTCGTCGAGTGGCTCTTCACCATCATCTTCACCCTCGAATACCTGCTTCGACTCTTCTCCGTACGCCGGCCCCTTTCCTACGCGCGTAGTTTCTTCGGAGTTATCGATCTGCTCGCCATTCTGCCTACCTACATCTCAGTCATCTTTCCGGGAACGCAGTACCTTCTCGTCATTCGCGTCCTCCGAGTCCTGCGCGTCTTCCGCGTCCTCAAACTCGTCAATCACATTACAGCCTCGCAGGATCTGATGCGGGCAATCGGAGCGACCCGTTCGAAGATCACGGTCTTTCTGTTCTTCGTGGTGACGCTGACCATCATTCTGGGATCGCTGATGTACTTGATCGAAGGCCCCGGATCGGACTTCACAAGCATCCCGAAGGGCGTTTACTGGGGGGTGGTGACCCTGACCACCGTCGGCTACGGCGACATCTCTCCGCAAACGGGACTGGGCCAGTTCATGGCGGCCGTCGTCATGATTCTGGGTTACGCCATCATCGCCGTCCCGACGGGCATCGTTACGGCCGAACTGACCCGGGGGCAGGCGGAGATCGTGACGACGCAAGTCTGCCGGTCCTGCAGTCGCGAAGGACACGACATCGATGCGGTCCACTGCAAGTACTGCGGCGACGTCCTCAACGGCTGATTCGACCTGGGTCGGGACTTGTTGGGGCAATTGCCCCAATGGCCTCGACCGTCGTTTGTCGAGGTTGTTTTCGTCGGGTGTTACGGGTCGATAACCTCATGATCTGCCGAAGTTTACAACTGGCTTACAGAAGCTCCAGTCGCCGCCGCAGGAGGCCGATACCTGCTAGGTAAGGCCCAAGGAGATCCTCATTGCCTACGTGCATTGCACGACAACCGATTCTCGATCGGGACCGTAAGGTCTGCGCTTACGAGTTGTTCTTCCGCGACGGCGTGAGCAACCGCTTTCCCGATGTCGACCCCGACGACGCCACCGCTCGTGTCGTTCTCGAGGGCGGCCTCACGCTGGGAATGGGTTACCTCACGAACGGGCTACCTGCGTTTCTCAACTGCTCGCGGGAATCGCTCATTCAGGGAATCGCACGGGTGTTGCCTCCCGAACTGACGGTCGTCGAAGTCCTCGAGTCGATCGAGCCTGACGACGAAGTCATCGCCGCCTGTCGGCGTCATCGGGAGATGGGATACCAGATCGCGCTGGACGACTTCGCCTTCTCACCGCGAGTGGCTCCGCTGCTTGCCTATGCCGACATCGTCAAGCTGGAGATGAACGTGACGACGCCGGAGGAACGGCGCGAGCTTATCCAGCGCTACTCGGTGAAATTCGTTGCGGAGAAGGTCGAGACCGAAGATGAGTTTCAGATGGCCAAGGAAGAAGGATTCCATCTCTTCCAGGGCTACCACTTCGGCAAACCGGAAATGCTCGACCGACCGGAACGGCATACCGGTCACGTTCTTTCCCTGCTCGGCGCGCATCTGTGTCGGAGTGAGCCGGATCTCTTCTATCTCAAGCGGCTCATCGAGGCTGAACCGATCCTGGAGAGGCGCCTCCGAAGCTTCGTTCAGGACATCGATGATGCTGCCGGCGGCTCCGTCGCCGAGCTGGTCGATCTGCTCACCCCGGAGCAGACACATCGATGGGGGCGAGTCCTTCTCACGGAAGGCGTGCAGCATGGCGGAATCGACAAGGCCGCGTAGTCTGCGTTAGTCTGCGCGCAGTCTACGCGCAGTCTACGCGCAATCTACGACCCGTTCTTCGTTCCCTCCGCTGCCGAGTCCGCAAGGTACCTCAATCCGAACCACTCCCTGCACTGCAGCGCTCGACTGCGGTTTCGAGTCCCCTCTCAACCCTTCCGTTCCGCAGCCGTCCACGCGACTCCACTTGGTTTGAAAAAGTTGAAATGAGTTTGTCGGCTACGGCCCGCAAACGTCGGATGGACTTCTGAGAGCCAGTCAACGAGTCCCGGCCCTGTCCGGCTTGAGCCAAGGAGTCTCCCATGATCCAGAAACCTTTTCTTTCCAAACGGCCCCGTCTGGTCACGGGCCTGGCCGCTTCAACGTTGCTAGTGGCGGTCTCGAGTCCGGTGCTCTCGATAACCGAGATATCCGGTACCGCCTCCGGCACCTGGGCGGCAGCGGGCAACCCGTACGTCGTGACCGGAAACACCATCGTTCCTTCCGGCCAGACGCTGATGATCGAGGCCGGAGTCGAGGTTCGCTTCAACGCCGACAAGTGGCTCCAGATCAATGGAACCGTTCATGCATCGGGAACGCCGGGGAACGAAGTCGTTTTCACCAGCAATCAGATCGAACCCGCCCCTGGGGACTGGTACAGCATCTACGTCGAGAACGAAGCGGACATCACGTTCGATCACACCTGGGTCGAGTACGCCGGCGGCGGTTCGTGGAATGCGGTCGATACCTTCTCCGGGAGGGCCACCGCTCTCCATTGGAACGGTGGGGGAGTCCGTTACAGCGACGCCAAAGGCATTCAGGTCGTCGTCGACGAAGCGTCGTTGGACGGTCTCCACGTCCATGACAACAACGGGACGGGAATCGAGCTCAGTTCCACCGCGTCACCGGTCCTCGGGAACATCCAGGTCTCGAACAACGCAGGCCGGGCCGTCGACATTGCGGCGAACGTCGGAAACGTACCGGCGACACTGACGATCACCGGTAACGACCTCAACGGTATCTTCGTCAACGGAGCGCTCGGAGCGGGGCAACCGGGAACCTTCACCTGGGACTGGAATCCGGGAGCGCCGATCGTCGTCGATCGTGTTCCGATTTTCACGGGTGTCACGTTGGACATCTCTGCCGGATCGGTCGTGAAGTTCCTCGAGAGTTCTTCCGACCTGGAGGTCTCTTCGGGCGCGACCCTGCGCACGCTTGGCGTTTCGGCCGCCGGATCCGGCGCGGGTCCAGTTTGGTTCACTTCGTTCCGCGATGATTCTTTGGGCGGGGACACCAACGGCGACGGAGCCGGCTCCGGTGCGAACCCGGGCGACTGGGAGGCCATCTTCGTTGACGGAGGAGGAACGCTCGACCTCGACGAAACGTGGGTCGCCTACGCCGGTGGAAACGGCTGGTCGGGCGTGAGTAGTTTCGCAGGTCAGGCCGCCGACATCGACTGGAATGGCGGCGGCTCGGTTCAATGCGCCGCGGACGGGGCTTTCCTTAGTGCCGTTCAGCTTTCCGTTCAGAACCTGCTGTTCAACCAGAACATCTCTGACGGTCTGCGTCTGAACTCGCAGGTTCCGACGCTGCTCTCCAACATCGTTTCGAACAACAACGGGGGGAGGGCGATCGTTATCGAGACTCGTCCCGGTCACATCCCGCCGACGTTGTCGGGATCCGGAAACGGGACGAACGGGGTCGTCGTCTCCGGAGACGTGGGTGGGACCACGCCCGGAGTGTGGAGCTGGTCGAACAATCCTGGCCTCCCCGTGGTTCTCTCGGGCATCGTCCGTGTTCCTCAGGACTCCGTTCTCGAGATCGAGGCCGGTGTGGTCGTCAAGTTTGTCACCGGAACGACGGACCTCACGGTTCTTACAGGTGGAACGCTTCGTACGCTTGGGACGACGCCGGCGACCGGCGGAGCAGAGCCGGTCTACTTCACGTCGATCGCGGACGACGAAGTCGGCGGCGATACGAACGGCGACGGCAGCGCTTCGTTGCCGGCGCCCGGTGACTGGGAAGCGGTGTTCATCGCAACGGACGCCGACGTTGATCTTGCAGGAACCTGGGTCCGCTACGCCGGAGTTGGTGGCTGGGCGGGAATTCACTCGTTCCCGGCAGCGGCGAACTCCTTTGCGTGGGCGGGCGGCGGATCGGAGAACTGCGCGGGATCCGGGATGGACGTTTCCGCAGATGTCATGTCGCTGCAGAATCTCTCGTTCCAACAGAACGGGGGAGATGGCCTTGAGGCTTCCTCGACGTCCGCGATCGTTTTCGACAACATCGACTCGAGCAACAACGTCGGACGCGCATTCAACGTTTCCAGCGGCGCCGGCAACCTTCCGTCGTCACTCTCGGGTCAGGACAACGGAATCAACGGTGTCGTCGTCGGCAACAATCTGCCCGGATCAGGGACTTGGTCATGGAGCACGAGAACGGACCTTCCCGTTGTCATCGCCAACGACTTCGACATCAATGGAGGACAGGTCCTGGAGATCGGACCCGGGGTTACGGTCAAAGCGCTTACCAATCAGACCGACATTCAGGTGCATGACCAGGGGATTCTGCGAACCCTGGGTACTGCGACGCTCATCGGAGATCCGGTCGACCAGCCGGTTTGGTTTACCTCGATCGCGGACGATGCTCATGGAGCAGACACCAACGGCGACGGCAGTGCCTCTTCGGCCGCACCCGGGGACTGGCTGGGTTTGTTCTGCGAGGCGGGATCGGTGGTGGAACTGGCCAACACCTGGGTGGCCTACGGTGGAGGCGCGGGTTGGGACAATGTAGATACGTCGATCGGCACCGCCACTTCCGTCACTTGGAACGGCGGCGGAAGTCTGTGGAGCGGGAACCACGGTTTTGCCGTCTCCGCAGTCGATGTCGACGCCTCTTTCGTCCGATTCGCGGAGAATGCGGCCGACGGTGTCGACCTCAATGCGATCAACAGCGCTACGTTCAGCAACTGCGACATCGTCGACAACGACTTCGGCATGAACAATCGACGACCCGCGACCTTGATTGATGCCCGCAACTGCTGGTGGGGAGACGCAACCGGTCCGTTCGATCCCACCGACGGTGACCCCGACTTCAATCCCGACGGACTCGGTCAGGGAGTCTCCGACTTCATTCAGTACCGGGACTTCCTGACGGCCCCGGCCACCAATCTCTCTCCGAACGGATTCGCGTTGGTGAGTCCGGCCCACGGGGCCATGGACGTGGATCCGGACAACGTCGTGTTTCAATGGTCTGCAGCGATCGATCCCGACGACGACGCGGTCACCTACGATGTCGAAGTCAGTTCCGACCCCAGTTTTGCCGCGGAGTTCTTCATCGACGGAGCTTCCGACGTGAACGCGACGACGTGGGATCCCGTGGCGAGTCTTCCGGCCGAAGCTGTTCTCTACTGGAGGGCCGTGGCCCGGGACAGCCGGGGCGGCTCGACGTTGAGCACACCGCAGTTTGCCCAGTTCTCGACCGGAGAGAGTACGACGACCCATGCCGATGCGCCCGCATCCCTCGGGCTGGCGGACCGGCTTCAGATCGGCTCCGCAGCGCCCAATCCGTCACGAGGCCGAATCGAGATGAGCTTCCAGCTTCCAACCGGCGGGCGGGTCGACTGGACGGTTCTCGATGCGCAAGGCCGCCGGATCTACAGCGGCGGCAGGGAAGATCTTCCGTCTGGTGAACACTCGGTGGCGTGGAACGGGCATGGCGATGAAGGGCGTCCTGTGGCCAACGGTACGTACTTCATTCGAATTCAATCCGCCGGGGAGATCGCGACGACGCGCGTAACCGTGATTCGGTGACTCGACGAGGTCCACGAGAAGACGCCGGATGCCGACAAGTTGCGGACATCCGGCGTCACCTATGCTACAAAGGCTCTTCCGAAAGGGGAGCCTTCATGCGTATCGCCACCTGGAACGT
Source organism: bacterium (assembly GCA_030431975.1). Lineage (GTDB taxonomy): Bacteria > Eisenbacteria > RBG-16-71-46 > CAIMUX01 > CAIMUX01 > JACKCR01. The sequence continues at coordinate 186,261 of JAUIHP010000007.1, forward strand.
CAACTCCATCCGCGCCCGTCTCGACGCCGTACTCCTCTGGTTGCAGGCGCAGGAACCGGACGTTCTGTGCATGCAGGAAACGAAGTGCACGGACGACGTTTTCCCCTACGAGGCCTTCGAGCAGGCCGGGTATCACGCCGCGCACCATGGAGAGAAAACCTACAACGGGGTTGCCATTCTCGCCCGCGAACCGTTGGAGGATATCGTTCTCGGGTTGCCCGATGATGACGACGACGCACAGAAGCGGGTCGTAGCCGCAACCGTGAATGGTGTCCGCTTGCTCAATCTCTATGTCGTCAACGGTCAAAGCGTCGGTTCGGAGAAGTACGCCTACAAGCTGGAATGGTTGGACCGCGTGCTCGATTACCTGGCGACGGAGTTCGACCCGGAGGGGCCGGTCGTCGTCACCGGTGACTTCAACATCACGCGGGACGACCGCGACGTCTACGACCCGGAAGCCTGGCGCGAGAAGATTCTCTGCTCCACCGAAGAGCGGCAGTATCTGGAAGCCCTGATCGAGATGGGATACACGGATGCCGTCCGGGAAAGCTATCCGCAAGGGGGAGTCTACACGTGGTTCGATTTCCGAACGCGAGGCTTCGAGAGAGGTCGCGGGCTGCGGATCGACCACTTCTTTCTGTCGCCCCCGGCCACGCGGCGCTTCGAAGTCGCGGAGGTCGACCTCGAGGAGCGCGGTAAGGAAAAGCCCAGCGACCATGCGCCGGTGGTGATTACGCTTCGGTCGTGACCGCGCTTCGACCGCGACGTCGCTTCGGCCGTGACTACGCTTCGGCCGCGCCTACGCATCGGTCGTAACTCCGCCTCGAAACGAGATCTTGCTCAGGAGAGATTGCCTTTTGAACGACGGAGGTACGAGCGTGGATGGGGTGGTCCGCTCGTTCGGGTCAGTCGTTGCAATCCTCAACCTCGTCACAGCTGTGGCAGTCGACGATTGTTCCGCGAGCGTCGCGCTCCAGGGCGCAGCAGGCTTCGATGGTGCGCCGCAATCCGGCCCTACCACGCTGCACGCGAGACTTCATTCCGGACAGCGAGATCCCAACCTTGCGGGCCGCCTCAGACTGACTCATTCCCTCGAGGTCGACGAGTCTCAGAGCTTCCTGCTGCTCTGCGGGGAGTTCATGGATGACCGGAAGCAGACAGTCGGTAATCTCGCGACGCAGGCGACGGTCCTCCTGCTCATCGACCTCGGCAGGCTGACTAAGGAGCACGTCTTCCAACTCCAAGGCCTCCCGCCCTTGAGGACGAGAGGCCTGGCGGCGTCGGTGATCGATGATTGTGTTGCGAACGAGTCGGTAAACCCACGCGTCGGTGGCCTTCTCGTCATTCAACGAGTTCACGTTCTGATGAATCTTGAGAAAGGCTTCCTGGATCAGGTCTTCCGCCTCTTCGCGGTTCCCGACCTGATGCCGGACGTAGCCGCCGATTCGGTCCCGTAGATCTGACCAGATGCGTTCGGTCGCGACCATCATCTTCCTTCTACCTGCTTCCTTCTATCCGGGGCTGCTGCTAGCAGCAGCCCGGGGCACATGGGAAACAGCAGTTCGCGTTCTGCTCGGTGTTGGCAGGCGCCGTTCCCGCGTTCGTGGGGAGCGTCGCTTCGGACCCGGCCACTGGCGCCGACTCCGTTGCCGATTCCGTTGCCGCTTCTGACGTCGCCTGGGTGCCGCCTGTTACGCAGCATCCGGGGTCGCAGCAGGAGTCGCTGCTGTCCGTGGCCGGAAGCTGAACCGTCAACAAAGGCAGCGCACTGACGATCATGAGTTTGAGCATGGTTGGTTCCTTTCGAGAGGTTTTCGTCGAGAGTCTTCCGTCGAGAGTTTCCCGGAGCCGACCCTTTGTCGGCCCTCGACTCGTCGATCACGCTTGAAAGGACGCAGCCGGACGGCCGGCGGACGCAGCAACGGACGAAAAACTTCGAACCAGGGCGATCCGGCGACCACCTATTGCCACTCCACCTCGTCATGCCGGCACAAAACGGACTCGAACTCATTGAAAACAATGGACTTGGGATCGGCCGGCAGCGGCGGCAAATCAAACTCGGACACAGGGCCCACCAGGTGTACCCGCAGCCGGACGGCGCCGCCCCCTTCCAGGTCGACCCGGATCGGGACATAGGCACGGAAGTCCTCCGCGACGTCTTCCTGGGAGACCCGCATCGAGACGACGTGGGTCCCGTCATCAGATGGGGCAGAGGTCCACGCGAAACGGTACTGCGGCAGTTCTGTCCCAAAGATCCACTGATGGAAGAACCATCCCATCGACGTTCCGGCGGCCTGTTCGCAGGCGGCCAGGAAGTCGGACGTCGAGGCTTTACCTCCCTTGTGCGTTTCGAAGAATCCCCGCAGTAGGTCGCGGAACTTGGAATCGTCGAGGGTATTCAGGTCCATGAGTAGGTTGCGCAGCATGTGCAGCACCCAAGCGCCCTTGCGATACACGATGAGGTCGTAGTCGCCCCGCGTATCCGCCGTGTCCGTGCGGTAACCCAACCAGATCGGGCCGGCCTCCGTTCCCTCGCCGATCAGATAGTTGCGATTGTCGAAGATGTCGTCTCGCCAGTCGCGGAGTCGATCGAAGAAGGCCTCGTTGTCTCCGAGTCCGGCCTGGACGAACCAGGCCGCGGAGTACTCGGCGAACGCTTCGCTCAACCATTGATCGTGATACGAGGCAAAGTCGACTCCGGACGCGCCCCACCATTGGTGAGCCACCTCATGTGCGCGAAACTGCTCCGGCGCTTTGTCCCGTCCGGTCAGTTGAAACGTGGCCCACGAAAGGTTGATGAGACCGGGAAAGGCCTCCCCGTGACCGGTTGGGGTCTCCACCGCGATCAGTTCGGAAGCGGGGCAGGGACCGTAGAGTTCGTGGTAGAACGCCAGGGCGTTGGCGACATCTGCAGCGACCTGCTTGTGCATGTCCTTGCCGGACAGCGTGCCTTCTTCGATCAGAGCTTGTGCAATGTCCCGGTGATGCTTCTCCGAGTAGTAGACCGAAAGAGGAGGAATGCGCTCGTCCTGGATTTCGTAGAGCTCGAGATGTCCGACATTGAAGGTGGCGTTTCGAGAGGGTTGGAGCAGCTGGTAGTGAAGCTTGCGCCGGCCGTCCTCGACAGCTTCCTCCACCGGATCACCGACGCTGAGAAAGGTGAATCGATCCGGAACGTCATAGTGAAGATCGAAGGTCGCGTGCCTGCGCCAGTCGATTTTCGGATACCAACCGATGGAGCTGTCCAGACGGATCCAGTCTCCATCCCGAGTGATGATGTCACCGTCATAGGAAATCTGCAGTTGGTGAGGTGCGGCCCACTCTTCCGGAGTGGCGACCCAGACGATCCAGCTGTCTTCTTCCCGTCCGAACTCCAAAGGTTCGCCGTTGGACCAGGAAGCCTGCGTGATCTCGAGTTCCGGATGAAGAAAGAAGCGCAGCCACGGACGAGCCTCGCCTTCCAGATGAAGGTCGGCTGTGACCTCGATATCCAAGCCGGTGGAGATACTCGTCTCAAGGTCATAGTGCGTGATCCAGGTGCGTTCGTGGGATTCGTAGTCTTCCTGCCGTCCGAGTGAGTAATCGGTGGACCGGTGATGCCGGGTAATCGGCGACCAGATCTCGTGGAACTTGGTCCGGTCTTCGCTGAGCGACACTTCCTCAGCGGAGTAGGGATCAACCTGGTAGCAGAGTTCGTTTTCGCCCTGAATGTGGGCGTAGAAGAGATCGTTGTTCTCGCCGCAGAGAAGAACCTCGGTGATTCCGGGTTCCGGCAGATACTTACGCGCGTTCCGCAAGAACTTGTCGGCGGTAGTGGTCGCTTCCATCGGTCCGAACGGCAGGGCGTTGGCCAGCTGGGTCGGAGATTGATCGGCAAAGAAGAAGAGAGCTCTTTGGAATGTCTCCTCGGACACCGGCGCTCCACGAAGCCGTGCCAGCTGATCCTGCTCTACTTTCAATGCCGGCTTGTACGCGAAACGTCCCGAGCCTTCGAAGAGAAAGAAGCCATGGCGCCCCATCGTTTCCGTGCACCGGAACAACAAACCGTCGTCCAGGGAAAACGTCGCCTGCTCCCGTTCGAAGATGAATCCCTGCACCGGGGCCGCTTCGCCGGACAAGGCGAGCCGGGACAGCTCCTCGAAGAGTCGGGTGTACGTCGGGCCCGAGTAGGACTCGACGTTGTTGGATGCCTGCGAACCGGAGAAGATGCCGAAGGTGCAAAGGACGCAGAAGACGCACAAGAGGCAGAAGACGTGGAAGCGGCGGAAGACGCAGAAGTCACGGAAGACGCTGAAGTCGCGTTGGTCGCGGCCGTCGCTGAAGTCGCGGAAGACACGGAACGTGCTCAGGATGACGGTAGCGCGCGTGACGGGCCGAGCCGCCGCCGACCAGACGGATGATCCGGCCGCGAGGAACAGAAGATTCATAGACCCCCCTCGCGTTGTAGTGTACACGTCGATTCATCGAATGCGAACTTGATCCAAGGCGGGAGCCCTACACGACCGTGGCCACTATCGAAACGGAACGACTACACCTGCGGGAGATGACGGCCGCCGATGGAGAGTTCCTGAACGCACTCATGAACGAGCCGCCCTACCTCCAGTACATTGGAGATCGGGGGATTCGGTCGCCGGAAGATGCAGTCCGGTTCATCGAGAGTTCGTTTGTTCCCAGCTATCGGAAGCACGGTTACGGTCTCTACGCTGTGGAAGTCGCAGCATCTCAGCAGCCGGTGGGGATCACGGGTCTGGTGCGGAGGGCGGGACTGACCTGCCCGGATTTGGGCTTCGCTTTTCTCGAGGAAACGTGGGGGCGCGGATATGCTCGGGAGGCGTCGGAGGCCGCGATGGTCGACGCTCGGGAGCGCCTCCGGATCGACCGGATTCAGGCCATCTGTTCGCCGGCGAATGTTCGCTCCATCGGGCTGTTGCTTCGCCTTGGATTCCAGTCGAAAGGATTGACCCGGCTGACTCCCGAGGCGGAGGAGCTTCGCCTCTTCGAGAGAGCCTTGCAAGAGACTGGAAACGAATCCGGCGCAGCCGCATCTATAGCTTCGTAGCGCGAACGTTCGTAAGGCGAGCTTCGTAACGCGAGTCAGCGTCCGCAAAAGGCGTTCGCAACGGGCGTTCGCAACAGGCGTTCGCAACAAGCGTTCGCAACAAGCGTCCGCAACAAGCGTCCGCATCGAACTGGTCGAGTCACTCGTCCCCAGGAGAAATCATGTCAGTACGTCCAGTGAAGAAGGTTTCAGAGGCAGTTCCCACCCGTGAGGGCGCGGGCGTTCATCTGCGCCGGGCTTTCGGATTCGGGGACACCAACGAGACGGATCCGTTCCTCCTGTTCGACGACTTCCGCAACGATCGTCCGGAGAACTACAAAGCGGGATTTCCGTGGCATCCCCACCGTGGGATCGAAACGATCACCTACGTGCTCGCCGGAACGGTCGCGCACGGCGACAGCCTTGGCAACCACGGTTCCCTCGGCGCCGGTGACGTCCAGTGGATGACGGCCGGAAGCGGAATCCTCCATCAGGAGATGCCGGAAGGCGACGACCTCGGACGGATGCACGGCTTCCAGCTTTGGGCCAATCTGCCCTCGTCTCTAAAGATGACGAAGCCCCGCTATCAGGACGTGGACGGGGAGGCCGTTCCCATCGTTACCGAGGACGACGGAACTTCGGTCCGTGTCGTTTGCGGTGACTTCTGGGGAAAGAAGGGCCCGGTCGACGGAGTCGCTGCGAACCCGAGGTTTCTCGATGTCAGCGTGCCTGCCGGCAAGAAGCGGACTCTCAAGGTCGACACTCGTTCGAATGCCTTCGCCTACGTGTTTGAAGGCGGTGGTGACTTTCGGGATGCGTCGGACCCCCGCCCCGTTCTGACCGAGCGCGTCGGCGCGGAGTCGGACGAGCCCGTACCGGAGTTCGTCGGGAACCGTTCCCTTGTTCTCTTCGGCAACGGCGACGAAGTCACTGTTCAGGCAGGAGAGGAAGGCGTGCGATTTCTTCTTGTGTCCGGTCAGCCGATCCAAGAGCCTGTGGCTTGGCGCGGCCCGATCGTGATGAACACCCAGGAAGAGCTCTACCACGCGTACTCAGAGCTCAAAGAAGGAACGTTCATCAAGCACCGATGAGACATCAAACACGCCGAAGGACGGGCATGAGACCAACTGCCGATGACCGCAGGATTCTCTTTCGGCGATAACACACTGCGCCTCTGCCCCCGGAGGCGCGGTTTGTCTGCATAGACGGAGTCATGTCTCGACGTTTCGCTACCAACCTCCTCGTTCTCTTCGGAGCCCTCATCGTCTGCATCGCGCTTGCGGAGGGCATGGTTCGCGTACTCCATCCGCAGCTCGGTACCATCAGCCTCAACCGGGAACTTGTTCAGTTGTCCGAGAACGAGAAGCTGCTCTACGAGCTGCGGCCGAACCGTTCGATTCGATCCGAGGTCACCTACGCAACGAACGAGCACGGAATGCGCGACCGTTCCCGCACCCGCTCCCGTTCCCGCACCCGTGAGGGAGCGCAGGGAAAGGTCCGCATCGTTACGCTCGGCGATTCGATTACCTTCGGTTATTGGGTCGACCAGGCAGATGTCTACACAGCGAAACTGGAATCACTGGTCGAGGCCAACAAACTGGGTGAGGTCGGCCTCGAAGTCCTGAACTTTGGAGTCAGCGGCTACAACCTCGATCAGGAAATCGAGACACTGCGTTCGAAGGCGATGCGTTTCGATCCGGACATCATTCTCTTCGGGCTGTGCCTCAATGACATCGACAGCCCCTTCTCGTATGAGTACGGACTCACCGCCGGGGCTACCGAGCGTCAGGGACAGGCGGGTCCTTCGGAAAAGCTGCAGACGTGGCTACGTTCCAACTCCCGACTGGCCGCCTGGATTCACTACCGGCGCGTCGAGTACGACGCACGCAAACAGTGGGCGGAAGCGCGGGAGTGGCAGATCGGGAACGGCTCTGACAACCTGCGGCTGCAGCTTCGTCAGGTTCTCGTCCCGCGAATGCAAGAGATCGCACAGATCGCCGCCGGACGAGATGTCGTTGTGATGCTGTTCCCCTCGTTCGACGTCGTCGACGGAAACTACAAGAACGATTGGTTTCATGAAGAGGTCGGCGGAACCGCCCGATCAGCAGGGCTCCACTATCTGGATTTGAGGGACGACTTTCACCATCTGCCGCCGGAGGAAACAAGTGTCGATGTCGTCCATCCCAGCCCCTGGGGACACCTCATCGCCGCCCATCGACTCGCCCTGTTTCTTCAGGAGACCGGCCTGGCCTCGAAGCACGGCCTCCGGTACCAGATCGACGACGACGTGCTGACCGTAGAGCGCGCCCGCCTCGTCAACGTCACGGGATACTGACATTCGGTTACTCTTTCAAGGCAGAGACCGCCCGTTCCAAGCCCCAACCCTGGAGAAACTGCCCATGTGCCGAAACATCCGCACGCTCTTCAACTTTGACCCGCCGGCGACCGACGAGGAAGTCCATGCCGCTGCGCTCCAGTTCGTGCGCAAGCTAAGCGGGTCGACGATGCCGTCCAAAGCAAACGAGCAAGCCTTCGAGGTCGCGGTCGAAGAGACCGCGGCAGTGGCGAGGAAGCTTCTGGATTCGTTGGTGACCACGGCTCCACCCCGTGACCGTGATGTCGAGTTGGCCAAGGCAAGGGCCCGCAACGCCAAGCGTTTCGGCCGCCCGGAAGCTGGGAGCTGACTTGGGTTCGAAGCCCGATGTCTGCACCAGCCGTTCCCATCCCTCCAGCCTTCCGTCTCGGCTCCACCCGTCCGGCCCCGGGACTCCCAGGAGACGGAAGCACTTCGAAAAAGTCCGGTTGGGCTTCGGATTGATTTGGGCGCTTCCCTACACGCTGGTCGGCCTTGCGGTCGGCGCCCTCGGACTGGCCACGGGTGGCGGTTGGCAACGCCGTGGACGAACCCTCGAGTTCCACGGCGGCTGGACGACCCGTTTCGTTCGGAACCTACCGGCGCGCCAATCCATCGCCGCGATCACGCTGGGTCACACCGTCCTTGGGCAAACCCGAGCGGTGCTCGACCAGGTTCGCAGTCACGAAGCGGTCCACGTCCGTCAGTTCGAGCGATGGGGACCGTTCATGGGACCGGCCTATCTGCTTGCCTCATTGTGGCTTTGGCTGGGGGGTGGGGAGCCGTACTGGGACAACCCCTTCGAGCGAGAAGCTTATTCCGAGGGTTGTGGCCGGAAGATTGCGGACGGCAGCCGTCCAAGTCCCACCGAGACAACCAGAAGGAAGTGACGATCGCTCGTCGTCAAGTGGGCCCCGCGTTCGGAATCTGAAAGACGCTGTCTCGTCTCCACTTGGGAAATGAGCATCCGCAATCTTCCGGCCACAACCTTCCGGCCACAGCTCGCGGCCACAGCCGGCGGTCACAGCCCGCCGCCAACAAGTTACGAGGAGAGGACCGGGTCAGGCCCTCTCCCCGAGGTGGTGCGCAAACTGTCAGGTTCGAAGCAAACGGTGGAGAGTGCGTGCGCGGGGCTGGGGGTCGGACAAGTCGCGCACGCACTCTTCGGGTAGAGCGGGGACGGGGGCGAGGACGTTTGATCAACGGCCCCACGCACCTCAGGGGATCCACATCAACCTCGCCGAAGGCAGCTAAACCCGCGATGTTGCGTTACGGCGCCGTCGGGTCGAACTCACCGACCACTCCGACCTCCGCACCCCCGTCCTCAAATCGGTCTATGTCGAGTCTCCATCTGTCGGCCGGGCGGGAAACCGCGGGAGTTCGTCCATTCCTGCGCGGTTCTCCGAGTTGGCCTTCGGGTTGCAAGTAGGTAAGTGCCATGCCGAATCGCAACAAAGGAGTGAATCGCATGTGGCTGAACGAGTTAAGGCCGCAGAACTCGAACGCGGATCCCGACGACGACGGGCTCCAAGAGTCGCGTAGATCCGCGATGTCACCCAAGTTCAATGACCCCAGCGACTTGACAGAAGCGCGAAAAACCGCGAATTCGGTCGTCTCGCGGGCTCAGAAGGGAGAGGTTTTCGATATACTTGTCGAACCGTTCCCGGAGGAGACCGCTGTGACACAGGACGAAGAAAACCGCGAGGGCCCCGCACGTGTGGCGGATGCGTCTTTGGCCCAGCTTCTACTCGATGCCGGCGCAGCCTTCGCCGATCGCGGCCAGTGGTCGAGCGCTCTTCAATCTGCAGAGCAGGTTCTGGGATTGATCACATCGGAATCCCAGGTCGAGATTCGTTCGCAGGCACTTTCTCTTCTCGCAAAGGCCCGCGTCCAGACTGAGGACGGGCCCGGCGCCGAATCGGCCTGGCTCGAACTGATCCAAACTCTCGAGGCCGCGGCCGACCATCGCGCGATGGCCCGCACCTGGATCGACATCGGAATGGCACGTCGCAAGCGCGATGAGTTGGAAGGCGCGCACGATGCCTTCACGGAATCGCTCCGATGCTCGGCGTCTTCGACTCCTCACCTCGAGCGGGCCGAGGCGCTGGAACAGCTCGGAGTCGTCGAGCGCCTCCGCGGCGATTCCCTCTCCTCACGGCGACGGCTCGAAGAGGCGCTGCGGATCTACGAAGCATTGGAGGAGCTGGCCCCACTGGTTCGCACGCTGGAGAAGCTGGGAAACGTCAAACAGCGGATGGGCGACGTTGATGGGGCTGAGGCCGATTACCTGCGTGCGCTCACTCTTCTCGAAGACCAGGAGGACCAGGGTCGGACGGCGGCCCTCCACAACAATCTCGGCGGTCTCAAACACAAGGTCGGCGATCGTGATGCGGCCATCGCCTACTTCCGGAAAGCGCATGATCTTTTTCAGAAGCGCGGAGACCGTCTTCAAGTTGCCGTGACACTGGGAAACCTTGGCGCCCTCCATTCGCTTCGCGGCGAGACCTCCCACGCAGAGGAAAGTCTCAAGAATGGTTTGAAGATTCTCGACGAGCTTGGTGAAAAGCGTCCGCGCCCGAGTCTCCTGACCAACCTCTCCATGGTTTGCTACATGGCCGGGCGTTTCGCCGATGCGTTGCGTTGGGCGGATGCTTCGATCGCGGCACGCGAAGAGATCGGGAAAGAAGAAGGGGCGACGAAGTCCCTCGTTAACCGTGCCCGCGCCTTGATCGGGCTTGGCCGCACGAACGAGGCGGAAGCGGTGATCGCGGACGCTGCGGATGTGGCCCGCCGTCGTGGTGGGCCGGAGGACGAGTGTGAGGCACTCCTCATGCGGGCCTTGCTCGAGCTGGAGCGTGGCCAGTCGAACGAAGCGATCCTCACGGCTCGTGACGCCGCCTCTTTGGCTGGAACGGCCTATCCTCGTCAACGTGCGGAAGCGCTTCGTCTGGAAGCGCGGGCCCACGCGAAGCTGGGCGACGACGACCGTGTCCGGGACCTTTTGTTGGAAAGCGAGTCGAGCTTTGCGCGCTTGTCCGATCCCTATCACCGGGCCCTTTGCGGTCTGGACCTCGGTCGTGTCTTTCTGCGGGTCAATGCGGAGGAGGCTGCGGCCACTCACTTCCGAAGCGCCCGAAGCCTCTTTCTGCTCTTGGAGAACGATCCACTCAGCGTAGAAGCGGGGCTGGGGTTGGCCGAATCTCTGTGGGCGTTGGATCCTGCCGAGTCCCGGGCCGTGCTGCAGGAAATGCGCCGACACGCGCAGGCTCGCGGACGCGACGAGGATCTCGAACAGACACGGCGCCTGGAACAACGGCTGGAAGCGCGTTCCCGTGACTCGTTCGAACCTGTCTCCCTCTTGCGAGGACTGAGTTCGCGACTTCGTGCCGGACACGATGCGGACGCGATCGGGAACTACCTCCGGGATGGTCTCGGCGCAAAGTGGTTGCGTATTCGTTTCCACGAAGGGCCTGCGTGGTATCAGAGCGGAGTTTTGGACACGGTTCTCCCGACGGTGGAGGGCCGGGCTGCGCGGCGTTCCGTGCTCGCAGATGGAAGCCACTACTTGTTTGCTCCGATTCCTGGAAAGAAGGACGGAGTCTTCGAGTGTGTCTTCCAGGACCGACCGACGAGCGAGAGTGTCGCGGAGGCGTGTGCCGACCTTTTGGCTTTGGCGGCAACCAGTGAGTCGATCGCTGCGGCAACGAACGTCCCTTCGTCCCGGGTCGAGGTACAGCAGTTCGAAGGCATGGTTTACGCCAGCCGCCAAATGCAGGGAATCATCAGTACGATCGAACGGGTCGCCGTGACCGATGCCAGTGTCCTGATTCGCGGAGAGAGCGGAACAGGCAAAGAGCTCGTAGCGCAGGCGCTTCACGAGAAGAGTGCACGGAAAGGCGCATTCGTTGCGATCAACTGCCCGTCGTTTCCGAAAGACCTGATCGAGGCGGAGTTGTTCGGCCACGAGAAGGGCGCATTCACGGGAGCGGAGCGGGCGCGTCCGGGTCAGATCGAGTCGGCCGACGGCGGAACGCTGTTCCTCGATGAGATCGGCGACATGGAGATGACCGTCCAGACGAAGCTTCTCCGCTTCCTGGAGCAACGCGAATTCCTGCGTGTCGGAGGTCGTGATCCTGTTCGCGTCGATGTGCGACTCGTGGCCGCGACCAGTCGCGATCTGGAATCGATGGTCGAAGACGGCACGTTCCGTCGCGACTTGTTGCACCGCATCATGGTCGTTCCAATTCATCTGCCCGCGCTTCGGGACCGTCGCGAGGACATTCCCGCGCTCATTTATTTCTTCGCCGCGGAGCGTTCAGCCAACGAAGGGTCGGAACGTACTTTCGATGAAGAGGCGGTCCTGTGCCTGCAACGTTACGCATGGCCGGGAAACATCCGTGAGATGAGAAACCTCGTCCACCGTGTCTTTGCAACGAGCGGAGATGCAACGCTGGGGCTGTCCGCCATTCCCGCCGAGTATCGAATCCCGATGGGATCGGAATCGACGAAGGAAGGCACGTCCGTTTGGATCTCTGAAGCGGAGCCACTCCGTCCTGGCGAAACGCTGGCGGCCCGCATGATGAGCGTCGAGGGATCCCTCCTTCGACGCATGCTAGAAGAGACGGGTTGGAATCAGTCCCAGGCAGCGCGCCGTCTGGGCATCAAAGAATCGACCATTCGGGACAAGATCAGGAAGTACGGCATCCGACGCCCCGGAACCTCCAAAACATCGTCGAGTGAACGCAGAAGGGCCGAGTCATGAAGAACACACACAGTAGCGCAGCGAACAAACTTGGCGGCTTCCGCTTCGTCGTCCTCGTTGTCTTTGCCATCGCCGTCACGACCGCGACCGCCGACCAGGTCAGGGGGGATGTCTATCTCAACGAGTACCGTCATGCACCCATCGGTGCCGTCGATCGGGTCGAACTCTACAACGCCTGTCCCGACACGGCGGATATCGGAAAGTGGGTCATCCGGGCCGGCAACGGCGACTATGTCATTCCCGAGGGCACGAAGATTCCGCCGAACGGATACTTCATCGTCGACGTTGGGAACATCGTCCTGCCCATCGGCGACGAGATCGAACTGATCGATGACCTCGACTCGTTCACGGGCTCTGCGTTGGCGGACCGGGTCCGTTTCGGAGTGGTGGGAGGGGCGCCCGCCCAGCCGCGAGGAACGCCGGTGTCCTTGGCGCGGACTCCCGACGCATCCGCGATGCCTCCAAGAGCCGCGGAGGAAGACGAACTCTATTGGAGTCTCGACTTCAATCCCACGATGGGCGACCAGAATGATGTTCCTCCGCCGGATCTCGGAGCGGACGTTCTCATCAACGAGTTCAAGATTGGCGGAGACATGGACCAGGACCGGGTGGAGCTCTTCAACCCGCTGTCCTTCTCAGTCGACGTCAGCAATTGGCGACTGACGACCGCAGCCGGCGTCGTTTCCCTCGATGGGTCCATTCCCCCGGCGGGGTTCAGCGACTTCGACTCACCGGGAACCAATCTGGACGCCGTCCGTCGAGTGGATCTCTTCGACGCCAGCGGTGTCCGCATCGATCAGGTCAGTTGGTTCGGCGCCCCTCCGAATCCTTGCTTCGGCCGGTGTCCGGATGGAGAAGGTCCCTCGAACGGCTATGACTTCTTCACCTGCGGCGGCGGGTCGACTTGGTTCCGAACGATCTGTACTCTCGGCGGATCCAATATGACGGTGAACGGCGAGTGCGAGACCTCCGGAGTCGAAGACCCCTTTGAGGAAGAGGGAGATCCCTTGATCGAGTCCCGAACCTGGGGTGGGATCAAGCGACAGTTCACGAGGTAGGCGCAAGGCAGGCGACAGGCAGGCAGCACGGAATCCGGATCGGTGGCGGTGCGCCGCGCAACTCCCTCGTTTCGCGTCGCATGTTGCGAAAGGCGGGAACGTTTGAGAATCCGAGAGTACAGCGATGCAGACTGGCCGGAGATCTGCCGCGTCCACGATGCCGCCCGCATCGTCGAACTCCGCAGTGGAGGGGTCGACGCCCGCGCCTTTCGTCCGATGAGGGACGTTGCCGAAGAAGACGAGTTCTTCGTCTCGAAGACTCTCGTAGCCGTAGAAGGCGATTCCGACGAACGCCAGGCCGTCCTCGGCTTCGTTTCCTGGAATGTCGACTACATAACCTGGCTCTACGTCGATCCCGCGCGGCATCGTGAAGGAATCGGTCGGAAGTTGGTCGAAGAAGCCTTTCCGACTATCGGGACCGGTGCATGGACGCACGTGCTCGGTGGAAATGATGCGTCGAAGGGTTTGTTCTGCGCTGCCGGAATGGAAGTCGTGTTCGAGCGACCGAGTGAGTGCGATGGATACCCGTGCACGTTCATGAGGTTGGCACTACCTACCAGCAGGATGCGAGATGCGGCAGCGAAACGAGTTTGATCGGACGCGTCACGCCGTACGGCCTGACCGCGCCGCTGCCGTACAAGCCCGGATGCCAAGCCCCTGACGCGCGCCCGTAACGTACAAACCCAGACGAAACGCCCCTGACTCACAAGCCTCTCAATCGACCCCTCTGCAGCTTCGCCGCAGCCACGACAGCTGCAACAGCGCCCCGACAAAGACTCCAAGTAGTCCGACATAGAGCCCAGGCATCTGTCCCCACATCACCCCCGCAACCAGCACGAGGGTGGCTCCGACCAAGAACAACGAGATCGCAACCGTGATGTTTGTCGTCTTTCTGGCCTGCAGCAGCCGCCCCTGGAAGTAGCTCTGCAGGAACGCATGCAGCGGCATCAGCGCGAAGATCCACGCGGCACGGCTTCCAAGGTCGACGAGGTCCGGTTCGAGTGCAGAGACCCGGCCCAACCAAAAATCGATGGCTGGCGTCGCCACGATCAGAACGTACACGGCCGTCGAGATGCCTCCGGCGACCAGCGCGAAACGCTTGAGTGCGGGGCGTGCGCCGTCCCGGTCCAGAAGCGCCACGACGACCTCGTTGAAGGCCATTCCGATTCCACGAAAGAGGAAGGTCATTCCGTTGACCACCGGCCACGTTGCCAACGAGTCCAGAGCTCGCGGCATTCGGCTCATTCCTGCGCTGCCGATCGGCATCGAAAGCAGCGTGATCAACGACGTCATGGCGAGGGGAACGAAGAACTTTAGGAACCCGCCCATGGTCAATGCGGGCTCCACGGCTTTGGCTTCCCGTAGCGGGCCTTTCAGGATCGGCTGTACCCAAAGTCCCGCGACGAACGCTTCGGCCACGACTCCCGTCGCGACGGCTGTGGTACCGACGATGATTCCCTCCGCCTTCCAAACAAAGTAGCCGAAGATCAGAACGGAGACGTTGAAGACCAGTCGGACGATCGTTCCCGCCCCGACCGCTTTCGAGTTGCCGAACCGAATGAGAACGCCCTGCTGAAAACGTCGGTACGCGATGGCCCACGTCCAAGGCGTCATGATCTGCAGGCCGATCCGTGCTGCCGGTTGAATCTCCGGCGGCGCTCCGATGATGCGGCCGACGACCAGGTCGAAGAGGGGAGTGAAGGCGATTCCGACATGGAGCAATGTGAGGGCGAACCCGGCCCAGAACATGTAGCGCCGGACGACTACGTAGGACGCCCAATCCCGACACAGGGAGGTGGACGCCGCCAAGAGCATGATGACCGGCGCTTCCACGATCAGCGCGAGCGGAAAGACGACGCCGCCGTAGGCGGCCAGACTGATTTCCGGGTTGGCCAGGCGCGCCATGACCGCACTGATGGCCGGAAGCTCCAGCCCCATGAGCATCCAGCTGAGTGCCAGCGGGGACCATTGCTCGAAGATCGTTCTCTGCCGAAGGGACATAAGTCGGGCAGTGTACCACTCTCCGCTCTCTGCCATACTCGCGGCGAACATCTGCGACGTCCGGATCCGGGAATGGATCTCGTTCCTGTGATGCGTCGACGAAGGATGCGGCAACGCCGCGGACAGGGCCGACATCCATGAGACCGGATGAAAGCCCGCGGTCAAGGTCGTGGCAGCCATGGCACTTGAACGTGAAGTCAAAGGAGAGATGAGCGACCGATGGAAACTCTGAAGAGCTTTGTAGGCGGCAAGTGGCACACCGCGACGTCCGGATTCCGGGACCTTCACGACCCGAGTACGGAAGACATCATTGCCCGGGCCTCGAGTGACGGAGTCGACTTCGCTGCCGCCGCTTCCCACGCCCGCACCGTCGGCGGACCTGCGCTTCGGAGTCTCAACTTCACCGAACGTGGCGCTGTGCTCGCGAAGATCTCCAAGGTCCTCGGGGAAGCGCGCGAAGAACTGATCGATCTTTCGATGAAGAACACCGGCGTGACTCGTCGCGACGCCAAGTTCGACCTGGACGGCGCGACCGGGACCTTGGCCTACTACGGGTACAAAGCGAAGGAACTCGGCGAGGACTTCTACCTGCGTGACGGAGACGGCGAAGCGCTCGGCCGCTCGGCGCGTTTTTGGGGACAGCACGTTCACGTCCCGCTCCAAGGCGTGGCTGTTCTCGTAGGCGCCTACAACTTCCCCGCCTGGGGTTTCGCCGAGAAGATGGCCTGCGCGTTTCTCGCCGGAGTTCCTGTGATCGTGAAGCCGGCCACGAGCACGGCCTGGGTTGCGGCGCGGTGCGCGGAGATCATCGTCGAGTCGGGAGCGGCTCCCGAAGGAACGTTCTCGTTCGTCGCCGGTTCAACCGGGGATTTGCTCGACCATCTTGGACCCCAGGACGTCCTGGCCTTTACCGGTTCCGCCTCGACCGGCCTTGCCCTTCGCAGTCACGCGGGAATGCTCGCCCAGAACGTTCGCGTCAATGTGGAAGCCGACAGCCTCAATGCTGCTGTGCTGGCTCCCGATCTGGACGGCTCCAGCGACACGATGTCGCTCTTCTATCGCGAGATCGTTCGGGAGATCACACAGAAGACGGGTCAGAAGTGCACGGCGGTTCGTCGCATCTTCGTTCCGGAAGACCGCTGCGACGAGGTCATCGAAGAACTTCGTTTTCGCCTCGGAGATGTCGTGCCGGGAGATCCGCGCGATGAGCAGACGACGATGGGGCCTCTTTGCACTTCGGACCAACTTGTCGACACCGTCGAAGGTGTCGCGGCTCTACAGAAAGCCGGAGCGGAACTGGTTCTGGGGACCGGAGCGCGTTCGGACGGCGCGGGCGCAACCGAGGGCAAGGGGTACTTCTTCGCACCACACCTTTTGCGTGCACCTTCAGCCGACGCGGTTTCTCTCGTTCACGAGCGGGAAGTGTTTGGACCGGTCTCGACGGTCATCCCCTACGCCGGCGACGCGTCCGAGGTCGCGGAGTACGTTGCCCGCGGCAGGGGTAGCCTGGTGACCTCGATCTACAGCGATGACGAGTCCTGGGTCGGACAGGCTTTGGCCACGGCCGGCGCCTGGAACGGACGTCTCTACCTGGCTTCGGCCAAGATGGCGGAGCAGGCAGTGGGTTCGGGCCTGGCTCTCCCGCAGTCGAAACACGGCGGTCCCGGCCGCGCCGGCGGCGGAGAGGAACTGGGTGGAATCCGCGGTCTCAGCCTCTACATGAATCGGGTGGCGCTGCAGGGCAGCAAAACGATGATCGAGCGACTTCTATAAGCCGGTCGAGTTCGTCTGGTTCATGAAGTCGGTCCCGGCCCTCTGGCGGACCGCTACCTTGGTCACGCTCCACTATTTCCTTGCGGTACAGCCGACTATTTCAGAACGTCTCGTAAACAAACTCGCCGTGATGACGACTCTTCGTTCCTCAACGGAAACTCCAAATATTCCTCACTTGCGCTAACCCGGCATTTGATAGAGATATAAGGCAGGATGCAGGGATTGCGTCCGAATCATTCTCATCAGGGAGGCAGCATGGCAACATTCGACCGAGTGCAATTCGAGATCGACATCATTTCCATGACGGACTCCGAGCTTCTCCAACTGGAGAGCGACCTTGACGACCTTCGTCCCTTCCAACCGCAGGATGCCGTTCAATACGGAATGGTCATTGCGGAATTGCAGCGGCGAACCGGCACTGCAGAACATCCCGCCATGTCTCTCCCGGAAGACGAGGAAGCCGACGAAGCCGAGATTCAGGCCGCGCTGGCCGCAGCGGTGGCGTTCTACCTCGGGCGCGAACGACGCGTCGAACTTCGTCTCGAAGACAAAGCCCTTCCCGACCAGTGGTTGGAAGTCCAGCGCGAGCCCGGCGCCTGGGTCTTTCGCGTTCGCAAAGGCGATTAGCGGGTCGAGCGGCCCGGGAGTGAGAGGGCTTCGTTCGATATCGACAAGAAAGCGGGCCGAGGGGGTTACTCGGCCCGCTTCGTGACGCCTCCCGTAGGGTGGAGGCGTCCAGGGATCGTGCGGCTCGTCATCCGGCTCCGGCCAAGCCCCGGCATCGGAACCGGGCTGTCGTCGTAACGGACGCAGGTCGACGCTCGAGTCCAACCTCCGTACTCGCAGACGGAGGTCCGGCCCCGTTCACCGCACGATCGGTATCTGTTTTCGGTGCACCCCATCCGGCGTCTCCACCCGCGCCAGATAGATTCCACTCGGAAGTCGCTGCATCTCGCTCCGAATGGAAACGCGGCGCTCTCCGATCCCCGCATGCGACAGGTCACTTCCTGCGACGCGACGGCCACGGACATCGAAGAGCGCCAAACTCACGAACCCCGCGCGGGACACCCGGAAGCGCAGCTCGTTGCCGTCCCATGTGATCTCCTTTGCGCCCAGGTTTGCGCCGGGGTTTGCGCCGTGGATCGGCGCGCGACGACCCAGTGTGGAGTTGTCCTGCTCGAATTCCAGCGGATCGAGTTTCTTCACCGGATCGAGATCGACCGCACCGAACCGGTAGGCCGCGGTCTCTTCGACGGAAGTGAACCCGGCGACATCTCGATTCAGGAGATAGAACTGAACCGTGTGGTCCGCACACGCACTCGCGATGTTCGTTCCGTAGACGAGATCGTGCGCGTTGCCGTCGACGTCGACGCGAAACACGGTTTGCGAGTAGGGGTGGAGATGCTCCTTGATCATGAGGATCTCTCCGCCCGGCAGGAAGCCGATGTCCCTGCGGAAGAGGGCGCCGCCTCGTTCGAGTGCCCAGACTTCCGTTCCCTCCTCGTCGAACCGGTAAAGCCCCGTGTCTCCGAAGAGATCCGCATTGACGACGAACGGGCCGACTCCCGCCGGGGTCAAAAAGACGCTGGCAGGATTCCCGTCAATGGGCACGTCGAGGAGTTGGCTGCCCCCGTAGGCGACCGCCCGAAGCGAGAACGTTCCGCTGTCGAGATCGTGAACGAGTACGTAGCAACGTTGTCCCGGGCCGTCGGCGCCGTCGACCACGCGTTGGCCGACATTCGTGGACCAGATCGCGCCGAGCCGGTTGCCGCCAGCGTCCCACCCGATAAGGCTTCCGCGAGCTTGCCGTGACTCGTCGTCCTCGCTGGTTGCGACCCAGAGTCGTAGCGACCCGTCACTCCAGGCGGTGACCACATCGATCGGACCTGAGATGGACGACTCCGAGGCTGTGTACGTGTCGCTCCAGATGCGTACACCGTCGTCCCGCACTTTGGCGACGTGTACGGTTCTGCCGTTTCCGGGAAGATCGGTTTCGAAGACGAGATACTCTGCACTCGCCCCCGCGGGAGCACGCGCAATGAGATGTGCGGGATACTCCGATCCCGAATCCACCACCCAGTCGGCGCGCCCGTCCGTGTCGTAACGACGAACCATCCCGTCGAAGAGTCGCAGACCGCCCGCGCCATCCGTCCAGACGTCGTCGATGTCCGACGACTCCATTTCCCACTGCGCAAGTTCCCGCCCTTCCCGATCGAGCTTGAGGACAAGTGTCGGCGAAGTTCGGTGCGGAAAGAGATCGTGCGACACCCACCACAGATCACCCTGCGGCGTGACTCGGTGAACCGAGTGCCACCAGGGACCTCCGCGGACCTGGAGTGTCCACTCCGGATCGCGATCAGCGGCTTCCGCATTCGCGGCTATGAGGGAGAGGGGGACGAGGATGGCAAGGGGAGAGGGCCATGACTCTTGCCATCCAAGGCGTAGACGGATCATCGTCGCCTCCTTGAATGGCACCCCGGCAGTGCTTAGCTTTACTAAACCCTATGTCGAGGATGTCCGGCAAGGAAGAAACGCGGAATCGCTTAATCGTCGGCTCGAAGTGCCGGGACGTGCATATAAACGGCGAGGCGCCTCGGCCTTCGAAGCGCCTCCCCGTATAGCACTAGCGAGCTCGCACCCACTTCGCAGTCCGCTCCTCGCCGAGCGCCTGAACCTTCGCAAAGTAGACGCCGGAGCTGGCACGAACGCCTCTGTCCGTCCGTCCATCCCACTCGATACGGTGGATGCCGGGCTGGAAGTCCCCGTCGACGAGCGAACGGACCTTCCGGCCCTGCGTATCGAAGATGTTCATTCGAACCGGCCCCGCGTCCGGTAGCGACAACTCGAGTTGCGGCGCTGCGGAGTTTCCTCGGAGCACCCGGAGATCCAACGCCTCGGGCAGATCCGCGGCATCATCTACGTCGGCGGCACCGTTCTCGTAGACGTAGATCTCGTACGCACCGGACCGGCCGTTGACGTTGGCCACGACAAGTCCGAAGACGTCGGGTTGTACCGCGACGAAGACGAGTCCTTCGGACACACCGGGGCCTCTGTCCTGCGAGACGGCGATCCGGTCGCCCGACGGTTGGTAGTAGTCACCGGTCCTGGAGCTGTGCACCGTCACGGAGAGGTCCATGTCGTTGTCCAGCGGCACGACCTCGACTCGAACGGCGGTGGCGTCGAGACCGATGTCCAGGTCCCAGATCTGCACCGGTTCGCCGGGCGCGAACTCGCCGGAGACCTTCACCACCTCGACCGGATCGTCGAACTGGATGTCCTGGGATTCGGCCACGTCGCAGAAGACGAGCTGGCCGCCCGTGCCGGCCGTGCGATCGATGCGGGAGTACAGCGAGTGGGCAGGGAGGTGGTTCCCGTCGACGACCATGTACGTCATCGGGTCGCCGCTCTGATCGCCGCCCAGGAAGCAGCTCAGGTACTCCTGTTCACACTCCCACATCCACATCGAAGACTGCGTCACGTCACCCGCGGGGCCTTCCTTGGGATGGACCCCGAGCACGGCCCAGGAGTTTTCCACCGTCTGCATTTCGGGGAAGATCACCTCGTCCGGAAGCAGGACCCGAACGCCGTCGGCGAGTTCGACAGCTGGTCCCATGCCCAGCCAGTAGTTGGTTTCGGTCGGCTCTTCCGCGACGAGGACGGCGCCGTACCAGCCCGACTCGGGAGCCGTGAACTGGAACCACGTGCTGAGCTCGTTTCCGGTTCCCTGGACCACGAGTTCGCTCCGGGTGTAGGTGTATTCACCGGGCTGCGCCAGATAGAGCCGTGGCTCGTTGAACACACCCAGTTGGCCGTAGTACTGGAAGCGGTAGGCCTTTCCGGCCTCGAGGTAAGAGTCCCAGACCTTGCAGACGTGCCCTTCCTCCCAGGTTTCCATGTGCCACCCGGAGAGGATCTCGGGACCGTGCTCCCATTCGGTCGTGATCGGCTGCACTCCGCTCTCGCGCGAGATGCGCAGGTAGTCGTCCGGCGCAGCGAACTGGGTGTAGTCGACGACTGCGAACTCGACGCCGGGGTAGTCGTCGGAGACCTCCCGCTCGAAGTAGAACTGCGGAGTCTGCGAGAGGCGAAGTGTCGCGTTCGTGTCCTCTCCCGGTCGGGCGGCGGCGACGGCCCAGCTTGGATGCTGCGGCCAAAAGCTGTAGAGCCTGAGGTCGAACGCGGACTCGAACGGTGTGGCTTCCGCCAGGTTTTGCATTGTCGGTCCGACCTTGATCGAGAAGGTGCCGGCCTCCTCCGTCGTTGAAAAGATGATCAGGCCGTAGGTATCCGTCTCCGGAACCGTGAAGGTGTACGTCTCGTCGAGACCCGCCGTCCAGTTGTCCGCTTCCCACAGAGACTGGTCGCGGGGCGCATAGTATCCCCAGTCCTCGGACTTGAAGAGGGCCATCCCGAGGTCGAGGTCGGGGTTTGCAGGGTCGATGTCGAGCTGGAACTGGATCGTCTCTCCTTCAAAGAGTGGGACGTCGTAAGCGCGAACGACCGAGTGTGAGCTCCAGTACTCATTCCGAGGAATGCCGTTGGCATAGACGAACTCATCTCCGTTCTCGTGTGCGAGGACGTAGTCGCCGGGCGCGCTCCAGTTCTCCAGCTCGATGTAGTCCTGTCCCGGGTTCGACTGGTTGAAGTCGCCGACGATGAAGCGCACGCCGCCGCCTCCCAGGATCGATGTGGCGATATGATGGTTCTTGTTGTTGTCCCCGAAGATTCGCATCATCCATCCGGAACTTCCCCGCGAGCGCACGCCGACGACGCCCCAGTTTCTCTCGCTCTGATTGGCGGCGAAGCCGATGGAGGCGCTGGAGGAAACGAAGGAGTTGTTGTCGAGCTCGTAGAGTGTGTACGGAGCTCCCGTGTCGGGGTCGAAGGCGCGTACGGGATCGAGGAAGCCGTTTTCGTCGTCGTCGATCCAGCCCCAGTTGCGATGCGTGAACTCGCACGGGGAACCGCCGACCCATCCGGCCCGCATCAGGCAGTCTTCGCCCTCGGCGCAGGACATGCAGTTGCCGTTCGGGACCTGGTCGTAGAGGTACTCACTCTGGCAGACGTCGTCACAAAGGACACCGCCGCACCCTGCCGGCGTGCCGCCTTCGTCGCAGGCTCCGAAGTGCTTGCCCAGCAGGTAGGCCCAGACGTTCCAGTCCATGTCGTAGCTGACTTTCATCCATGACGTGCCGTTGCCGACTTGGACGGTCGAGAACGAGTAATCCGCAGGGATGAAAACCAGCACGACGTTGTCCCAGCCACCGCCGTCGTTCTGGGCGGCAATCGAGAACTCGTCGATGTTGGATCCGTCACCGTCTTCGTCGAAGTAGCCGAGATCTTCGGCCGCATCGGCGACCATCCAGGACTCGAAGTCCGGGTAGTCGCCGATGTCGTAGGGAACCTCGGCTGGATAGTAGTAGTAGCCGCCCGTGCGGCCCCACGCGAAGTGAAGAAAGCCCTCGTCGACCATGTTGTCCAGAAAGTACTCCCGAACCGGCGCGAGCTTTTCGGTTAGGGCCTGTCGCTCCTCCTCGTCCCAGGTTCCCCCTGCGTGATCGACGAGAACCAACGCGATGTTCACGGAGCCGCGGGCGTAGTGAACGGTGTCGTTGTCTCCGTTTCCGCCTCGGCTGTGGGCGTTGGCGGACGCGTATCCGCCTTCCAGATCCGTTGCAGCGAGAAGCACAGGATCAGGTACGGCATCTCTGCCCTTGGTCTCATAGCGAATCTTCGAAGGGTCGGGACTCGCCGTAGGATCGGCATCCACGCCTGTCGGGTGACAGATCTGTGCCTTGAGCCCGCTCGATGTAGTCTCTGCGCTGAGGGCCGATACCGACTGGATTCTACCAGCTGCCGTCGCGGACGACGCGTCGAGCGGAGTCACATTCCGAAGAATGGATTCCGCTGGGATTGCATCGGCCGGGACACCTGGTCGCGTCAGCATCGGTTGAGGCTTCCGGGTGGTTCGCCGAATCTCCTTCGACTCGATCCGGGCCTGCCATTCCTTAGGGTCTACAGACGGGCGCGCGGTTGCGTCCTCGACCTTGCGGGTGCCGGCAGCCTCGGCATCGAGCTGCGCTTGCCAGGCCGCCTGGATCTTGGCCTGCTCCGCTACGGTGGGTGCCGCCGATTTCAGTTTCTCTGCCTCGAGGTGGGGCTCGGCTCCCGCATGGCTCGCTCCCGCCAGAACCATTCCGGCGGCAAGGAGTCCCAGTGCCGGCGCGAGCTCCCTAAGCTTTCTCAGCTGCATCACTTCCGTCTCTCCTTCATTTCCGGGCCGGGCTGTGGCGCGCCGGTCCATACCTTTTTGGCTATCAGGGAGTGCGCAGAAGCGGGTCGAGGTGTAACCCGGAACGTCGTTGGATCTGCGCGGCGCTGGAAGAGCCGGGTTTGCAGTCCAAACATCATGTGCAACGTGTGGAGACGACGTTGCCCAGTCCGGTCCCGTGGCCATCTTCGACTCCGGAGGACGCAGAGTCCGGCAGCTTGTCGACGGCCCCCTCGGCGCGGGCCGACACGAGCTTCATTGGGACGGCACGGACGACGACGCCCGCAGGTTGCCGTCCGGTGTCTACTGGGCGCGGGTCAACGACGGCGGGGCCGAGTCGAGCGCGAAGTTGGTCCAGCTGCAGTAAAGAACGAGAGGGCGCGGCTATGACTTCGGATCGTCTTCCTTCAAATCCAACGCCACCGAGTTGATGCAGTAACGCTGCCCGGTCGGCGCCGGTCCGTCGGGGAAGACATGCCCCAGGTGCGCGTCACAGTCCGCGCAACGGACTTCCGTACGCCGCATCCCGTGACTCGTGTCCTCCACGTGCTTGAGGTTGGCCCCGCTCCCCGGCTGAAAGAAGCTTGGCCATCCGCAGCCGGAGTCGAACTTGTGGTCCGAGCTGAAAAGCGGAGCGTCACAGCAGATGCAGTGGAACATCCCCGTCTCTTTGCTGTCGTAGTACTTCCCGGTGAAGGGACGCTCGGTTCCCGCCTGCCGCGTGACCTCATACTGTTCGGGGGTCAACTGCTCCCGCCACTCGGCATCCGACTTTGCGACCTTCCTGCTGGATGCATCCTGGTTCGGGGCGGCGTTGCGAGTGTCGTCATTCATGTTTCGACCATCCTTGTGGTTCGTGTGTCGTCGTGCAGATGGACGTCTCGGCCGGAAAGCGCGAGGGTCGTCGTAGAGTACCCAAGCCTCGATCTCTTGTGACTCGAACGGCCTCGGCTGGACTCAGTCCTGCACGAGGACGACCACGCGGCCGCGCACATCACCGGCCATGAGCCGATCGGCGCATGCCATCAACCCGTCGAAGGGAACGGTCTCGTACATCTCGTCCAGCGTCGAACGGTCCACGTCGGCAGCCAACCGCTTCCACGCCTCCCGCCGTCTCTCGATCGGACAGTAGTTGGAGTCGATCCCGAGAAGCGCGACACCGCGAAGAATGAGCGGGAAGACTGTGGTCTCGAGACGAAATCCGCCGGCGTTGCCGCAGACCGCAATCGCTCCGCCGCGCCGTGTCTGGGCCATCGCCGTGGCCAGAGTCCGGCCTCCGACCGCGTCGACGACGCCCGCCCACCGATCGGACTCCAAAGGTTTGGAGTCACGGTCCAACTCGCCACGTTCGACGATCGAAGCTGCGCCGAGCGTTTTCAAATAGTCGTGGACCGAAGTGCGCCCCGTGACCGCTGCGACTTCGTACCCTGCCTTGGCCAGCAAGTGGACACTGAAGCCGCCGACGCCTCCACCGGCTCCGGTAACGAGGACCGGACCGTCACTCGGACGGACACCGTGGTCCTCCAAAGCCATGACGCCCAACATCGCCGTGTATCCACCGGTACCGATGGCCATCGCGAGTTCCGGTCCCAGTGAATCGGGTGTGCGCAAAAGCCGCGATCCTTCGACCCGGGCGTAGTGCGCGAACCCGCCGAACCTCTCTTCTCCGAGTCCCCAGCCGTTGGAAAGAACCGACTCACCGACGGACCAGTCGGGCGATGAGGACTCGACAACTGTTCCGGCCAAATCGATGCCCGCGACCATCGGAAGGGAGCGGGCGATCTTGCCTTTGCCGGTCACCGCGAGCCCGTCTTTGTAGTTCAGGCTCGAATGGGTCACACGAACGAGAACGTCGCCGTCCGGGAGGTCGGAAGCAGAAAGCTCTTCCTTCGCCGTAACGGTTTGGCCCGCGTCGTCCTTCCGCAGGACGTAGGCCGGGAAGGACTCGGGAATCATCCGCGACTCTGATGGATGCGGGGTTCGAGGTGATAGCGGACCTGACGCTTCCACCACTCCCACTCATGGGACACGTCGTATCCCCACATGTCACAGATGTGGCTGATGCCCTTCGACTCGAGCAGACCCGCGAGCTTCTGCGTGTCTTCGATGTTTCCGTCTTCCCACTTGCCGCGCCCGCAAACCAACGTCAGGTGTGTGTTGTTGCGGACGTGGTCGAGACGCTGACCATCCAGGTAGGGGAGGTAGGCCATCGGGTTGGCTGCATGAATCTTGTCGTTGTTGAAACCATCGGTGATCCAGGTGATGTCGTAGCGGCCGCTCAGACAGAGCGCGTAACGAATCGCATCCGGGTGCTTCAACGCGAAGTGGGCGGAGTAGTAGGCGCCCATGCTGGTGCCGGTGGCGCCGATCGCGATGTCGGGGGTCTGGCAGTCTTCACGGATGAACGGAATGAGGTTCTGCTCGACGAAGGCTTCATAGGCTTGGTGGCGTTGGATCCGCCACTCCGGTTCGCTGTCTTCTTTGCGCGTCCACGCCTCCGCCACGTTGCTCTCGACGCAGTAGACCTTGAGGAGGCCGGCGTCGATCCAGTCGGCGAGCGCGTCGATCATGCCGTGGGCTTCCCACTCATGCGCCATGCCGGCAGCCGATGGGAAGACGAGAAGGGGCATGCCGAAGTGCCCGTAACGCCAAAGGTGAACCCGGCGGCCCATCGGCTCGCTCGGGAGGAGGATGTGTTCGCGTTCCATTGAGGGTCCTTTCGTTTGGGAGCCACAGTATAGGCGGGACGCGGCGCGGAGTTCCAGTCGCACTGAAGCGCGGGCGAGCGACAAGGGGGACTGGGTGTGCCCGCGCGCGCGGGAACCCTACGCAGTCACGGGCCGCGAATTTCGGTGGGATTCGCTGGGGTGGTATACTCAGGAGCGTCCGCCCGTTCTCGAGGTCGCGCTCCGAATCGAGCCGGCACCGGGTCTCCAATTGTGACCACCACTCATGGTCAAGGAGCTCTATCTTGCGGTTTCCACTCGCGTTACTCGTTGTTCCATTCGCGCTGACCTCGTTCGCGCCCTCCGGCACGATCTCCGGCACGACCTCCGGCGCGCCCCCCGAGATCCATCATGTCTGCGACACCCCGCACGGCTCCCCATGCGGCAACCCATGCAGCAACCCATGCAGCAACACTCACGACGCCCACACGCATTGCCTTGCCGACGGCCGCTTTCCAATCGAAGTTGGGATCGAAGGGCCCTTGGTTACCTCGCCACTGACCACGAACACGGCCGAGATCCGCGTCGAACTTCGTCAACCGGCGGATCGGGTACTCATGGAACTCGTCCCAACCTCGTCATCGGTCGCGCTCCTCTCCACAGAGTCGATCGAATTGGGGGCGATGGGCGAAGGCGCTTCCTGGACCGGACAAGTGGCCGCTCGCCTCACTTCCCTTGAAGAACGGGGAACGATTGATGTCGTCGTCACCGCGTGGTTCGAAGGCATGCCCGTCTCACGGGGCGCCACCTGGAATCTTGTGCCGAGCGAACCTGACCCCGGGCGAACGGTCGAACGAAACGGCAAGCTGCCGGTTCGGGAACACCGAGTGGGGAGGGTCGAACGATGATGAGAGCCCGCTCGATCCCTACGGCGACTCTCGCCCTCAGTCTGGCCACGGTCTCCCTGATCGGTAGCGTCGATTCGAGCCGAGCCGCTGCCGTCGACATCTCCGGTCGATTCCTCTATCAGGACCGTCAGTCGGATCAGTTCGGATACACCGGAACGACTCAGGACCTTCCCATTCGTCATGCCGACGTCGAAGTCGTGGGGACCACGGAAGGCGCGGTCTTCGGGTCGGGAAGTACGGACGAGGATGGCAACTTCTCCGTCACCGTCGACATCCTGGCGCCGACGGAGCTGTATGTTCGCTGCCTCTCCTCCACGGACAATCACGCCGACTACCACATCAAGGTCGTCGACCGCTTCGTTCGCATCGGCGGTACCCTGGATCTCACCCAGTCGACGATCCACGCGATCGCCACCGACGAACAGCTTGTCGACCCAGGGGCACCTGCGACCGGGGAATTCGGCGAGCTCCTGACTGTCGATGCCACGGGATTCGAGGTTGCCCAAGTCTTCAATGTTCTCGACTGCGCCGTCGATGCGTTCGACTACATGGCCGAGCCCTATGTCCTTGGCCGTTACCCGGAGGCGTCGGAGTTCGTCGTCTTCGGCTGGAACTTCACCGTGGGTAGCGCCGGCTCCAACTATGGTTCGCAAGGCATTCTTCTGACCGCCCGCAGCACCGACACCGACGCCTGGTCCGACAACGTCATTCTTCACGAGGCCGGACACTGGGCCAACGACATGTTCTCCGAAGACGACAATACGGGCGGGGCGCATATCATCGGAGACAACGAGCAGGATCCGCGGCTCTCCTATGGCGAGGGTTACGCGACGTTCTATTGCGCGCAGGTCCGCGAGTTCCGCTCTGCGCGTCCGAACGGCGAAGGGCAACCGGTGGACGAAGGAGTCTCCATCTACGCCGACCTGGGAGTGCCTCCGACGATTCCCAATCCCGGAGGTCTCGAGTTCGCTTACGACTTCGAATCGGGGACTTTCAACAGCGGCGTCTCGATCGGTCAGATCGGGATGTCGAGCGAGACCAACGTCACGTCCGTGATGTGGGACCTGGTCGATGGTGCTGCCACTCCGGACGAGACTCCCGGCGTGGACGACGACGCGGTCGACGAGGATGGTGATCTGTCCTGGGACGTCCTGCGGTTCTACATGACGACCCGGGGCCCGACGAACTGGCTGACCATCGAAGATTTTCATGACGGATGGTTTGCTCGCCACGGCCAGGACTTCCTCCGCACCGAGCTGGACGAGATCTTTGTCGACCTCGCCGAGATGCCGCTGAAACAAGATCCGTTCGAGGATGATGATGACGTTGCGAACGCGTCCGTCGTCACTCCGTTGACCTATGACATCGCTCCGGGCGGTCCCGTTCTCATCAACGAAATCGATGTCGAAAACGACCGCATCGAAATCTTCAACGGAGGAGACGCGCCGGTCGACCTCACCGGTTGGAAGATTGCGACGAATCGCAACGGGCTTCCGACGAACAACTTCTACTTCCCCGAGTTCACGCTCTACCCGGGTTCCTTCGTCACGGTTCACGCTGGCGGGGATCCGGCCGACAACGGACCGACCCGAATCTTCGACCCGAACTTCCTGATCTTTTGGATCCTCGGCGACGACGGTGCGTGCGGACTCTTCGATGCGGCGAACACTCCGCTCGACTTCGTCCGTTGGGACAACGTCAGTGGCGAAGACCCGAATCAGACGGCGATTCCGAACGGACTGACCTGGACCGGAAATGTCTTTGCACCAGAAGAGGGAGAAAGTTTGGGGCGGGACAAGGACGGAACGGACAGCGACGACGCCGCTGATTGGCTCAGCCGTCCGTATGCATTCGGTTCACCCAACTTCGACGACCTGAGGGCGCAGACGATCTATCCGCAAGGGGACCGGGACGTCATCTCGGTCGACCTGTTGGCGGGAGAGCTTCTGACGATCCAGGCCGTAGCACCGCACTCCAGCGGTTCTCCTGTCATCGAACTCCTGGACGCCGACGGCAACGTTGCCAGCGAGTCCTACCGCAGCTTCGGTCAGGTCGACCTGGCCGTGACGCAGCTTTTGGCCCCGAACGACACGACGATCTACGCTCGCTTTTCCAACCGGGCTGACTTCACGGAGTACACGCCTCTGGACCTGGCGATCTTCCGCCGACCCGCCGCTGATGTACCGGGCACGCCTTCGGCGCTGATCGCCGTCGCTGCGGGTGAGAATGATCTTTCCGATCCGGTCTCGCTCAGCTGGTTGAACGGCGGTGCCTACGACGCGGTCGAGGTATGGCGAGACGGAGTCCTGCGAGCGACTCTCTCGGGAAGCGCGACGTCATTCAACGATACCCGACCTCGTGGGCTCTACACCTATCAGGTGCGGGGCATGCTCGGGTCGAGTCCGACGGAGTTTGCGCAAGCGGCGGTCTTTGCCGGTGTCGTTTCCTGCTACACCGGGGACGACTTCGAATCGGGCACCTCCAACCTGGTGCTCGAGGGCACGTGGGACATTTCCGACGTGTTGGCGGAAGAGGGAACCTTTGCGCTGACCGAAAGTCCTGCGAACAACTACTTCAACAATCAGAACGTCTCCGCAGAGATCCTCGAACCGGCCGAGCTGCTCGGATACACCACTCTGGAGTTCGATCACATTTGCGCGACGGAGGTCGGCTTCGACTTCGGCTTTGTCGAGATCTCGACCAACCAGGGAACGAGCTGGATCACCTTGGCTCAATACGACGGCGACGATGCCCCCGGCTGGGAAGACGGCGACGCCGACCCGGAAGACTGGGTCCACGAAAGCATCGATCTCTCCGAGTACGTCGCTCAGCAAGTGCGGATCCGTTTCCGCTTCTTCTCGGATGCCTTCGTCGTCGAGGACGGTTGGTTCATCGACAACGTCATGCTTTCCGATCCGCTGTGTGAGACGGTGACGTCGACGCCGGAGTTTGCGGACTTTCCTGTGGGTTCACTCCGAGCCGGCCCGAATCCCTTCGGAGACTCGGTCACGCTTCGGTTCCGAACGAACGGAGTGGGCACGGCGGGTAGCGCGGGCTCCGCGGGCACCGCAGGCACTGCAGGCACCGCAGACACTGCGGCAATCGTTACCGTCGACATCATCGATGTGACCGGCCGTCGACTCCGCGAACTCTACCGGGGACCCGTCGAGCCGATGGCTGAGTGGACGTGGGACGGGCGGGATGCGCGCGGCCATTCCGTAGGGGCCGGTGTCTACTTCGCAAGGATCCGGACATCGCAGGGGGCAAGCATCGCCCGGATCACCCGAGTCGAGTGACTAGCCCGAACGACTACCGACTGGAGCCTGGTTCGGGCTATGCCTGCAGCGCTTCTGCGATTGAGTCGAAGTGCTCGATCATGCTCCAGAGCCCGACGACCTTGACGATCTGCTCGATTCGTGAGTTTGCGCCGACCAGCACCAACCGCTTGTCCTTGCCCTTGGCGCTCGTGTAGGCGGCCGCGATGATTCCCACCCCCGCGCTGGTGATGTGGGGAACATCCGTCAGGTCCAGAATGTGGCACGCGGGGCCCTTCTGGATACCCTCACGCACCTTTTCCAACAACTGGAAGGCTTCATGCGTGTCGGTGATGACGCCGCTGACCTTGTAGATCGAGGCATCCGGCTCCGTTCGCTGCTGTACTTCGTACTCGAGGTTGTTCCAGTTCGACATCCCGACCTCCATCAATAGGTTACCTAGCGCCATGATACTCGATCCTCCCAGGGTGAGGGAGGGGCGGTCGGTCCCGAAACCCGTCTGGCCTCGCCGTTTCCGTCCCCGTCGTTGCCTCTACTGACTCCTGCGGAGAACGGGCCCAAAAGACGACAAGAAAAGATCCTTCCCCTTGTCCCGCTCTGGTCCGGTCGTCCAATATGTCCCGATCTTTCCGGGGGCAAACCCCTTGGAAAGCGGAACAAGGACCCGGAACCGAGCTCGAGGAACCCCATGAAACCGACCCCGATTGCCGATGCCCTGGGAGGCAAGGTCACCGCCGACACCACCGTCCGGATCCAAGGCTGGGTCCGCACCCGCCGAGACTCCAAGGCCGGGATCTCGTTCATCCATCTGCATGACGGATCGAGCTTCGATCCCATCCAGGTCGTCGTCGATCAGCAGTTTGCCAATTACGAGGACGTGGTCCTCAAGATCACCAGCGGCTGCGCTTTGGACGTCACCGGGACGCTGGTCGAATCGCAGGGGAAGGGTCAGTCCTTCGAGATCCAGGCGAAGGACCTCGACGTTGTCGGTTGGGTCGAGGATCCGGACACCTATCCGGTCTCGCCGAAGCGCCACACCTTTGAGTATCTCCGTGAAGTGGCGCACCTGCGTCCGCGCACAAACACGATCGGGGCCGTCACCCGGGTTCGCAACTGCCTGGCCCAGGCTGTGCATCGCTACTTCCACGAGCACGGTTTCTACTGGGTGCACACTCCGATCATCACGGGCGCCGACTGCGAAGGCGCCGGAGAGATGTTCCGCGTGTCGACGCTCGACCTGATGAACGTCCCGCGCACGGACGACGGGAACGTCGATGTTGCTCAGGACTTCTTCGGGAAGGAGACCAACCTCACCGTTTCCGGCCAGCTCAACGTGGAGTGCTTCTGTCTTGCGCTCAGCAAGGTCTACACTTTTGGCCCGACGTTTCGCGCCGAGAACTCACACACGCCCCGACATCTCGCCGAGTTCTGGATGATCGAGCCGGAGATCGCCTTTGCCGATCTTATGGACGATGCCAAGCTCGCCGATGACCTGCTGAAGTACTGCTTCAAGGCCGTGCTCGATGAGCGGGCCGACGACATGAAGTTCTTCGTGGAGCGAATCGAAAAGACTGCTGTCGATCGGCTCGAGCGTTTCATCGGAGCGAGCTTCGAATACATGACGTACACGCAGGCCATCGAAAAGCTGGAAGCGTCTGGAAAGAAGTTCGAATTCCCGGTGAAGTGGGGAATCGACATTCAGACCGAGCACGAGCGCTATCTGTCCGAGGAACTTGTCAACGGCCCGGTCGTCGTGACGGACTATCCGAAGGACATCAAAGCCTTCTATATGCGTATGAACGACGACGGCAAGACCGTCGCCGCCATGGACGTGCTCGCGCCTGGGATCGGGGAGATCGTCGGCGGATCCCAGCGCGAAGAGCGTCTCGACATGCTCGACAAGCGCATCGAAGAGATGGATCTGAACAAGGACGACTACTGGTGGTACCGGGACCTCCGCAGATACGGAACGGTCCCACATGCGGGATTCGGCTTGGGCTTCGAGCGTCTGGTTCAGTACACGACGGGTGTCCAAAACATCCGGGAAGTGATTCCCTTCCCGAGATGGGCAAACAACGCAGACTTCTAGCCGGGCCGTAGGACGCGACAGCCGGGACGCCGTTTCATCGCACGAGGACGATACGAAGAGCCGAGCTCCCGGCGTTCTGCGCTCTTCCCACGCGTGCCCAGTAGGCGCCGGCCGGAACCGTACGGCCCTCGTCGTCGGTTCCGTCCCACCGAAACGCATCCTTTTGCCCTCCTTCGCCCAGGAAGAAGTGACGAACACGCCGGCCGGCTGAGTCGTAGATGGCTCCGGACCCGCGGATCGATCCCTGATCCGCGCGGCTTCCGTCACCCAGGATCGAAGCGTCCGTCAGTTGCAGCAACGTCGATCGCTGAAAGACACTGGGTGTCGCGCGCAGGGATTGTCCGGCCGAGTGACCCATGCCGGTGCTTTGCCCACCTTCGTCTGTCGATGCGACATTGCTCAACGTGAAGTCCTGGATGAAGCAAACGTCCAGGTTCTCATCCGTCGAAAACGCGATCGAAAGTCCTCCCAGGTTGTCGTGGGCGACAGATGGATGTTCAAACTCTTCGTCCGACCAGGGGCCGACCAACTGTGGAAGTCCGACCGGGTCGTTGTTGGAGAGGCTCTGAACGTAGATGACCGAGGGTTCGTCGTAGTCCCTCTGCTGCCAGACCAGTGCTCCCCGATGGTCGCCGTCGTGTGAGAGGCTGAGATTCGTCACCGAGTCTTTGTCCAGATGGACGATCTCGCTTTCGGGCCCGATGGGAGAACCTGCGGCATCGATAGCCCGGCATCGCAGGGTGAAGGTATCGTCGGACTCTTTCCGTTTCCAGGCAACGAAGGTGCGGCCCGCAGAACTCGATGTGGTCACGTCGTAGACGAGATCTCCGACGTTCTCGGTGGCCGACTGTGCAGTCGTCAGCCAGTTCCCGGCGGAGTCGAAGAGCCGGTACGAAACGCCGAACTCAGCCAACGTGGTGTTCTTCCAGGCGACGACGCCAAAAGAGTTCGGGCCGATGGAAAGATGGCCGCCAAGGCAGTTTCCGGGAGTTCCCGCTTCCAAACACGGCGTGATCGCATTGCCGGCAGGATCAAAAACACGGAGGTACGTGATGTCGGTATGCGGGTCGACCCAGGTTACGGCGAAGTTCCCATCCGGAAAATGGTCGACTGCGGCCCACTGGTGCTGACCTGCGAGGTCCTCGATCCGAAACTCGTCGGTGACCGCCTGCCCGGCCGGATCGAAGACGCGACCGAAGATGGACTCTTCCACGGGATCATCACCGCCCCAGACGAAAACGACGCTGCCTGCGTCGGAGATCGAAACGTCGGGGTTGGCTTGCTGCCCGACCGTCGTCTGATTGATCTGGAACTCCGCGGGATGATCTCCGAAACGGGCGAAGATGCCCGCGCTGTCACCGTCCTCACCGTCGGTGTAGGTCCAGACCATGACCTTGTAGGTTCCGTCCGCGGAGTAGGTGCACTCCACGTCATAGGCATCCGAGGCGACGCTGTTCACCTGAACCGGATCTCCGTCCGGCAGCAGTCCGGCTTGAGTCTCGTGAGTCGCGACAGCGACCGCGAGAGACGAGAGCAGCGCTGCAGCTCCCGAGCGGAGTTCGCGAATCGAAACTGACATGGACATCGAGGATTCTCCTTTTGTTTGGGTCGTCGAACCCTCATGCGTGTCTTGGAAGCGAGTGCGCCATGGGCGGCCTCAGATTCTCTGTGGCTCGTCCTAAGCTGCTTCTCATTAGTCGTTTACAGGGATTCATCGATTCATCGGGCCGATGCCGACCTCCCGAACCCACCTTTGCTTCCTCCGGACGATCTTCCGCTCATTGGGGTAACGATTACCCGCCGCCGCCGTCACCGAAACGGGGGATCCAGTTCGGCAGGCCGTCCGTAAACTGCCCCATGTACGCAGCGAACGCGAGCCGACCCGGGCTCCGGCCTCGAGGGTCGGTCCGATCGGCTCCGGCACCGCAAAGGGGTATGAGATGAAACCGGACTCGAATCTCAGTGGCAGCTACGTTCGACTTCTTGACGCGACCGACCGCTGGTTCTACGGAAAGCTCACCGAGTGGAGCCACAACCACGTCGCGGTGACGCCCGCCAACGGATTGACCAAGACCTTCAGTACCTGGGAAATCGGCGCACTCCAACGCCGCATCCGTATCAAGCGGGACCGTGTCGAAGCTGCGATTGCCGGCGCGCGCGCCGCTGCCTCCGTCCTCTCGGTTCCCGCTGGCTTCTTCGCCTCGGCCGTCGTTACTTTCGACAACAGCTGGTTCAGCACCGTCCGGCCCATGATGGCCCTCATGAGCTTCGTTGCCGGAACGGTCGCCGGAGCCTCCATCGGCGCTGGAATCGGCTCACTGTTCGGCGCCGTTCTCGGCCCCTTGACCCGCAAGAAGGAGTGGATCGATGTCGAGATCGAGCCGATCCATCCGGTGTTCGCGTGACACAACCACGGATGAAGGTCTTCTGCGGTCGCGCAATCCGATTGCGAGTAGAATGTAGTCTCGACGAACGACTCTGTGCCGACAACTCGAGTCGGTGAGCCCGAAGCTGGACGAAGAATGCAACGATTTCCCTACATCACCGACTACGTGAACGACGTGTTTGCCGAGGAGTCCAAACGTTGGGACTACCGGTTTCTTCGGCCTCCCATTCTCGTCGTTTACTTCCTGATGCGGGTCGTGCTCATGCCGCTGAAGTTCGTTATCCACCGCGTCCCCTACGGATTCGAGCACTGGGCCATCGACTACGTGTTGTCGTTCGGGATGAAGCACTTCGCAACGGTGGATGCCGCCCGCATGGTCATTCGCCATGTACAGATCGAACCTCTCCTCTACCGCTTTCTCCTGACCGGACATCCGGAACCGGAAGGAGTGGACCGGGACAAGAAATTCTGCGGTATCGACGCCGACTTCGGTGTCTCTCGGGTCAAGGACATCTACTGGAACAATCTCACGATCAGCCACGACGAACTCTCCTACGAGATCATCGAGCGTTTCGATCGGGAAACGTTTCTTGCCAACCTCGACGAGCTTCGTCGCACGACGCCTGAGGACCATGAGAGATTCAGCAAGGGGGCGTTGGAAGAAGTCGACAAGCACTCCCTGAAGATTCTAGGAACGACCAATGTCGTCATGCTCATCGTTCTGACGATTACGATCTTCGCGGACCTACGCACGGCGATGAAAGCGCTCAACTCCTTCGACTCGGACTCCATTCTGCTTTGGTGCATGAAACACATCTACCGCGATGACCCGGAGGTTCTGATCGACCTCGACTTCTTCATGCAGGAAACGGCCAACCGGGGGCACTACAGCAGCAGCGCTTTCCTTTCGAATCCCAGCCAGTACCTCTACTACCACGTCGTCTTCGACGAGTTTGCCTACGAGACGTTGCGGTCCCGGCGCCCAACCATACCGTCCGAAGCGACGGCTTAGAGTCTCGTGCCTATGACCGTCTACATCACTCGCACCGGTTCGTTTCTGCCCGGTCCCGCCGTCGATAACGAGGACATCCATCGCTACCTGGGAGTCGTCCCGGGAGAAGAATCGGTTCGGGAGCGGGTCCTTCGGATGAACGGGATCCAACAGCGTCACTACGCCCTCACCGAGGACCAGTCGCCGACGCACGACATCTACGAGTTGGCGGCGCAGGCGGTGGAAGAATGCGGCATTCGCGCGGACGGATGCAGCAAGGTCGGATACCTGTCGGCCGGTTCCACGCACACGCCGCTCTCGGGACCGGGACTCAGCAGCCTGCTTCACGGGACGCTGGCCGAGCGTGGAGTTCTTACCCATTCCGTCGAGGTCAACTCCAACGCCGGAATCTGTACTTCGGCGGCGGCCGCGCTGCACAACGCCTACCGCGCTCTGGATCGCGGAGAACACGAGGCTGCCATCTGCGTGGGTGCGGAGCGTCCGTCGGAGGTCCTGAAGTCGACCGGGTTTCAGGGTGGGGACGCTCCCGAGTCGGAAGAGGAGCGGCAGGACAGACGTTCTCCCTGGTTCATGTCGGTATTCCTTCGCTTCATGCTTTCAGATGGCGCCGGTGCGTTTCTTCTCGAGAACCAACCGTCGGACTCCGGGATTTCATTCGGGATCAACTGGATGTTCGCCCGGTCCTTCGCCCACGAGGCGCCCCTTTGCATGACGATGGACAATCGAAACATGCTGCTCAGTCAGGATGTCGACATCCTTTCGAAGCACATGATTCCCTGTACGCGCACTTTCGTCGAGATGGCGATGGAACATCATCGAGAGACGCTCTGTAGCTACGACTTCATCCTTCCGCACATGTCCTCTTTCTTCTTTCAGCGCCAGATGGAACGGCTCATGAACACGCTGCGGGTCGATAAGCAGAAGAAGATTCCGTACTGGACGAACCTGGCCACCGCAGGAAACACCGGAGCGGCCAGCATCTTTATCATGCTCGATGAGTTCGTACGAACGCAGAGGATCGAAGACGGCGACCGGGTCCTTCTCTTCGTTCCCGAATCCGGCCGGTTCAACTACGTTCTTTGCAGCCTGACCGCGGTAGCCGGCTCTCCGTGACAAGACGATTGGCCATCATCGGGGGCGGAAGCAGCGGACTCGTGACGTTGAAGTATGCGCTCGACGAGTTGGATGGCTGGGAGATCGTCTGCTTCGAGAAGTCTGACTCCGTGACGGGTTGTTGGGGGAGTCCACCTGATGGCTTCGTTTCCACTTCGACGCGCTACGCCACTCAGTTTGCCTGCTTCCCCGTTTTCGATGCCCATGTGCAGCCGAGGCAGCCCGATTCGGAGTCGGCGCGCGAACGCTGTCCTGAGTTCTTCTGTGATCAGGAGTACGGCGGCTATCTGAACTCGTTTGCGGATCACTTCTCTTTGCGACCCCACATCCGCACCCGCACGAAAGTCGAGTCCCTTCGGCAGGCAGACGGCCGGTGGCGCCTGACCATCGACGGACCTGACGGGACGCAAAGGGAGGACTTCGATGCGGTCGCGATCTGCACGGGACTGGTCGACCAGGTGCGCGAGACCGATTGTCCCGTCGAGACACTGAAGGACTGGCGGGGTGTCGACGAGATTCGCGGAAGGAGAGTGGTGGTCGTCGGCGGTGGGGAGTCCGGAGTCGACCTGGCCCACCGTCTGGCCCGACCGGAACTCCAGAACGACGTGTTTCTTTCGCTGAGATCGGGAATACGCGTCAGTCCCCGGTACCATCCGATTCGCGGCGTCCCGTCGGACTTTCTCCGAAACCGCTTGCTGCTGAGCTTCGATCCCGGCCTTCGCAGTTCCATCGGAGGAGCGTTCGTCGCCGCTCGCATTCGCTTTCAGGAAGTCTTCGAGAGGCTCTTTCCACACCGCATTGCGCGGAAGCCGTCCGAGAGCATGAGCGCCGTCGAGCGTCGGAAGCACTGGGACCTTCGCCTCACGCGTGCGGCCAAGGGCAAACTCTTCGACGTCTACCACAACAAAACGGATGACTTCCTGGGGGCCGTCGGGGAAGGAAGGATTCGCATCATCGGCCCCAACGTCGACGAGGCCTGGAGCGACTTCTTCGAGTTTCAAAGTTCGGAACGCCACTCAGTCGATCCGGACCTCGTCGTTCCCGCCATCGGCTACCGCAACGGGTTGGAGCCGCTGACAGGCGGACAGATTCGGCTCCGCGACTTCTTTCTGGGATGTGTCCACACGACGTTTCCCACGTTGTTTGCCATCGGGTTTGCGCGGCCCGTCATCGGGAACATCCCCTCGATCAGTGAGATGCAGGCCCGTTTCGCGGTCGGTGTGCTCAGCGGCCGGGTGAAGCGAACCCTTCAGTGGCCTTCGGAGCACGTGAAGCTGCGCCGGACGCTGGAAGAGCGATTCCGGAGTTTGGATACCGACGCCGCCTACCCGGTCGAAATGTTTCCCTACTGCGATGAACTGGCCCGGAGACTCGGTACGTATCCCAGCCTCCGGAGGCTCGGGTCGTGGCGGCAGTGGGCCCACGTGCAGCTGGAGCCGGCCTCTACTCGACACTACGTTGTCCCAGGCTTCGGCCACACGGATCACACCTCGGTGCGGGCAGGCCTGAATCAGACGGAACGCGTCTCCGTTCCGGCAGGCGTGGACCAAGCGGCACGCACTTCCGTTCCCATCTATTCCCCGCCCATCCTCACTCTCATTCTGCTCGCTCTCAAACCTCTCGATTTTCTCGTGCGTGGGTGGCGGCGAGCCACCTTCCAATCCCGATCAGGGAGATCAGGACCCAAAACGCCTCGATGATAAAAGCCGAGAGATTGAAGTCGAAGATCAGCGAGACCAGGATGAGAAGAGCGCCGGCCGCGTTGAGGACGGAGTAACGCAGGTCCTCGGCCCGCAGTCGCTGAGTTTGCAGCAGCAGGTACGAGCCGACGATGGCGGCGACCCCCACGGTACCTACGATGTCGTACCAGGCAACATTCATTGATCCGAGGATACTACGGGGCGTGGATTGTCGCGGGGGGATGAGAAGGCCCCGACAAACGTCAGGGCCTTCTGAACTCCCGAGTGAATCGCCTCGACCGCGAATCGCCTACGGCTCTCCGCGTCCCCTCGGGATCTCTTTGCCGGGCGCGGCCGCCCGGTGAATGAATGAACGAAGAGAAACCAAGCGCTTTGCAGCGGCCCCGCGGCCTGTGGGCGTTTCTCTGTCGCTCCCTATGTTTCGGCATCGACAGACCGGGTTCCAGCTGACCGGCCCGTCGTACCCGTTCCAACGGTTGCTTCCTCGGGCTCGTCCGTCGTCGTTCCCTGGTCAAGCTTGGCCACCGGAACTTCAGCAGATTCTTTGCCCCAGGAAGTCCGCGGAGAACGGATCCTCCACTGAACCTCCTTTCTTCCATTTCGCGGCGCCGGAGCGGCGGTCACCAGGTTGTGATCCCTTCATCAAACCTGATGAGGCCCCTTCCGTTGCCCCTCGGACACCCACGATGGAGGTGTCGATTCCAGACCTGGGCCGTACTAGCGCCACGGCCCAAAACCCGATCGACGGTCTGGTTTCGACGCGGGAAACGTTAGACTTACTACTGCCTGACATCAATCAAACTAAACCCTAATTTCATCCCGTTTCTCGAAGTCCTGAAACGCCGCCCGAGATCCGGCATCCGAACTGGTTTGCCTGCCCAGACGTGTCCGGTGTTCCGCCCAACGGAGGCCATGTACCGGTTATCCTCTGACCCGAGGAGGTTCGAGATGCCCAAGAAGGACCTGCCCAAGAAGGACCTGGAGCCACGCAAGACCAGCCCCGAAGCTGTCGAAGGCTCGATCCAAGCCGCAATCAACCGCGGAGACTTCGCAGAGCTGCCCGGCGCCGGCAAGCCGCTGAAGGGGCTGAACAATGATCCGCTCTGGTGGGTGAAGGAGAAGCTCAGGCAGGAACAGGTGTCCTCGCTGCCACCCAACCTTCAACTGCGTCTCGATCGCGACCGCGCGTTGGAAGAGGCCCGGCAGACCTCATCCGAGATCAAGGCGCGGGAGTTGCTCGAGGAGATCGACGCAAAGATCCGGAAGGCCAACGCCACTATCACCGCCGGTCCTCCCTCGGACGTCATGCCGATCGACGTCGACGATGCGATGGACAAGTGGCGTCGGAACGAACTGTGAGCGGCGGGCGTGCCCGTTCGGGGCCTGTTGTCGCGCGAGTGCGCGGCGAAGACGTCGAGTATCTGGAAACGGATGCGACCGGCATTGTGGATTGGGCGACCCGAAACCACACAGCCGGGGTTTACGAAGTCGACCGCACCTATCCCGGTCCCTCCATTCTCAAAGTCGACGAACATCTCGATCGATTCGAGGCTTCGGCGAAACGCGAGGGCGCAACACTCCGAGTCGATCGGGCCGCCTATCGCCGGGTCCTTCGACAGCTCGTACTGGACTGCGGATCGGAGTCCACGCGCTACTTCGTGCGAATGAGCTTTGCGCGCCCGGAGGTTCTGGAGTTTGTCGTCGAACCGTTCGCGGGCGCACCGTCCGACGTGTATGAGAAGGGAGTGGATGTCGCCGTCATGAAGGGGGCGGGAAGAACCAGCCCTGAATCGAAGACCAGCGGATGGATGAAGGACCGCAAAGAGTTTCCGCTTCCCGAGGGAGCCTACGAAGGGCTCCTCGTTTCCTCGGATGGTGGCATTCTCGAAGGAGCCACCAGCAACTTCTATGCGATCCGCGAGGGTGTCCTGTGGACGGCGGACGAACAGATTCTCAAGGGAATTGCCCGCCAGATCGTTCTCGAGGTCGCGCCTTCGCTTCTACCGATCCGAATGGAGCCGTATCCCTTGGCGGAACTTCCGGCATTGGATGAAGCGTGCCTTTCCAGCAGCAGTCGGGCTGTCTTTCCCATCGTGAGGGTCGACGATGTTCGCGTCGGATCGGGAACGCCCGGACCTTGGACCCGGAAGTTGTTGCAGGCCTACGAAGGATGGATCCGAAGCCACCTGGAGCCTTTGTAACGGCCGCGGGTTCGTTGCGGCGCAGGCCCGTCAGCTCCCGTCAGTTCCCGTCCGTTCCCGACAGTTCCCGTTAGTTTCCGTCAGTCTTCGACGCTCCCGAAGTCGTGAACCTCGCGTTCCCGCGCGAGAGTGGCCAAGCCCGTTGCGGCCTTCTTGTAGAGTTTGAGAGCGGTGATCGGATCGCCCGAGGACTCTGCAACTTTCGAGAGGCCGAGGTTGGCAAGCCAGATGGACTTTGGAGCGTCCAGCCGGTCGGCTTCGGTTGCGGCTCTCGAAAAGAACGACCGGGCCCTGTCGAGATTGCCTTCCGCATGGAAGTACTCTCCCAGCGTGATGCAGGATGCCACAATTCCGCTGGTGTCCCCGGCCCGCTCACGGATCTCAAGGCCGTTCTCGAGTTCTTCCAGAGCCTCGGCGAGCCGTCCCTGCTTCCACAGTAGATGTCCGAGGTTGTGCTTCGCCCCGGCAATGGGATATCCGTTGGGTTCGGCGGACTCGAGAATTTCGATCGCCTGCTCATAGAACTGCAGGGCCAGAGCACTGTCTTCCTGGCGGTGAATGTTGCCGATGTTGATGTAGGCAATGGCGAGTCGGTACTCGTTTCCGATTTCCTGCAGGATCTCGGCAGACTGCAATCGGTAGCGCAGGGACAGCTTCGTTTCACCTGCGGCGGAGCAGATCCCACCCAATGTATCGAGTACGATGGCCCGTACTTCGTGGTCTCCCGCACCTTCGGCAAGTTGCTTCGCGATGAGCGCGGACTCCCTGGCTTCCCGCAGTCGCCCCTGCTTGTAACGAATGGCAGAGAAGAGGAGATGAGTGCGGGCCTCCTCCGAGTTGTTGTCCACTTCGGAGAAATGACCGAGCGCCGCGCCGGCATGCTCGAGCGCTTTCTCGTTGGATGCCATGCACCAGTAGGCCTGAGCCAGGCACTGGTGGGCGCGAGCGACAGCGTCGGAGCAATCGATGTCCGTTGCCACAGCAATACACTTCCTGCAGATGTCGATCGCCTTGGCAGGATTCGACCGCGAGACAAGACCCGCGAGCTTCAAGTCGGTTTCCAACTGCTCGCGAGCAGATCCCTTTCCGGATTGCTCCTCGAGCTCATGCATCTTCTGCTGCGGGGACGGGCGAATGTGTCCGACTTCAACCATGTCTCGTCGCTTCCAAGGTTAGTTTACTCTGTCGACGGCTTCCGCAAGTTGCTCGCGCTGAACCGGCTTGGAGAGGTACGCGTCCATCCCGGCCTCCAGGCACCGGATCCGGTCCTCCTCGAACGCGCTCGCCGTGAGGGCAATGATCCGAATGGGGTCTTTACCCTGTCGCTCCCGGATCCGACGGGTCGTCTCATAGCCGTCCATGACCGGCATGGAACAGTCCATGAGAATGATGTCGGGATGATTCCTTTCGGTCAGTTCCACCGCTTCCTGACCGTTCTTGGCTTCGAGAACCCGAAAGCCGAGGCTGTGCATCAGCTTCTTGGCAACGAATCGGTTGACCGGATGGTCGTCGACGACCAATGCGAGCTTGGCGGCGTCTGTGCCTTCATGGTCATGGCGCGCCAACGGAGTCCTGCGTTCACAGGCCGCCGTACTTTCCGGCTCGGCATGCAGTGGAATACAAAAGGTGAACCGACTTCCTTCGCCGGGCTTGCTCGTCAGCTCGATCTCACCACCCAAGGCCCGAACGAGACGACGGCTAATGGCCAGGCCGAGACCCGTTCCTCCAAACCTGCGCGTGGTCGTCGAGTCCTCCTGTGTGAACTCATCGAAGATATCGACCTGGGCTTCTTTCTTGATGCCGATCCCGGTATCGGAGACGGAGAACCGATATCCACCGTCCTCTGAGGTCAGTCCCAACTCGACGTGCCCCGAAGGCGTGAACCTGACGGCGTTGGCGACGAGATTGAAGAGGACTTGGCGAATCTTCGCTTCGTCGCCGACCAGTCGCTGGGGAACCGCGCTCTGAACGTCGATGCGGAGGGCCAGGTTTTTGGTGGCCGCCTTGGCTCTTACGAGATCGAGAGCGTGGCGAAGTGTCTCCCGAGGTGAGAACGTAATCGGATCCAGTTCCACTTCGCCGGACTCCAGTCGGGAAAAGTCGAGGACCCGGTTCACAATTGCCAGCAGGGCCTCGGACGAACCCCGCAGAATCTCGAGCAGCTGCTGTTGCTCGGAGTCGAGCTCCGTGAGTTGCAACAGCTCGACCGCACCGATGACTCCATTCATGGGAGTGCGAATCTCGTGGCTCATGGTGGCCACGAACCGGCCGCGCGCCTCGACCGTTCTTGCCGCCTTTCGATTCGCTTCCTCCAGCTCCCGAACCGAGTTCTCGAGCTTCTCCTGCGTACGGAACATCACGCGCTTGCTGAGGTTCGACATGGACTCGGACGTCCCGGCCGTTCTCTTCCACTGCGTCACTTCGCGTTGGGCGCGCGCCAGCTTCTTTTGGAGGCGGCGCACCTCCTTCTCGAGTTCGCAAAGCTGTTCGTTCGTGCGGCTGTTCACGTGGCTATCACCTGGTCCTGGGTTTGGCTCCTCAGTTTCATGCATTGGTTCGCGGTCCCAACAGCACCGTCAGACAGGTATCGTTGTGAAGTTTGGATGGTTGTCCCGAAGCGAGGGGCGCCACTTCACCGTAGACGTAGAGCCCGGCGATGCTCGTGCCTTCGTGTCCTCGTGCCGAGAGAAACTCACGAAGAACACGGATCTCCTGTTCGGCTCTCGATCCCAGAACCCACTTGCGGGCGGCGCAGCTGAAGACCAGGCCGATCTCGGGGCGGGTTCCTGGGAACC
Source organism: bacterium (assembly GCA_030431975.1). Classification (GTDB taxonomy): domain Bacteria; phylum Eisenbacteria; class RBG-16-71-46; order CAIMUX01; family CAIMUX01; genus JACKCR01. Next base: position 229,662 of record JAUIHP010000007.1, read on the forward strand.
TTTCCAATGCCTCCCCGACGGACGTTTTCGTTCCCGAGAGAATTCCTTCGTCCAGGACCTGAGTCATTCGAACCCAGCTTCCTTCCGGGATCTCGCCGACGAAACGGACCTCGCCACTGTCGCGGTCCGTTCCCAGAACCGCGCGCAGGACATAGGTTCCGTCCGGATCGTCGTCATACAAAGCGAGTGGATATTCACCCAGAGTGCCTTGCGGGACCTGGCCGTAGTTCTGCTCATAGATGTCGATGGCCGGCTTGCCGTCGATCTCCATGACGATGTGGCCGGCGGACCGGGTGACGGGGTAGGCCCGGTCGAGAGGTTTCCACCCGGAGCAAAGGCCCCACCCGGCGGCGACATTGCCGTACAGGCAAAGTATGGGCAGAGAGTCTGAAAGGACCTCGGTGCCGTGGAATTCGACCATGCGGGCGATCTCCCGGTGGTCACCGGTCAGGCCTCCGAGGATCGGGCAGGGCGGACTTCCGAAGGTTCTGTTCAGACTTCGTAGGACCTCGCTGGCGTTCGTGCTGGGGGAGAACAAGGTCAACACGACGTCCGGTGATCCATGCGTGTTGGCTGGAATGGCATCCCCCGTGGTTCCCGGTGTGCGAGACGGGCGAGAGGCCGAGCGGTGCGCTTCGAGGGTCGACGCGTCGATATCCGTGCTCAGATTCCGCCCGAGGCCGGTCGTGGCGAATACGTTGTCGCCGCAGATCAGGGTTAGTAGGACGGAGTCCATGAGATAGCCGGATTGGGAGGAGATCTCTCCATCGCTGCTTCCTCCGATCAGGGGGAGTCCGGGCCAGGCATCGGCGATCTTGGCGAGGACGACACGATGGTCGTAGTCGACGGACATGAAAAGCAGGGCGGCTTTCGGTACCCGGTCGCCCAATTGACTCCGGCACTGCGCGATGACGTCCGTCGCCGCATCTTGGGAGTCGATGTCGTCGCTGTGGCCGATGACTACGTGCACTACCCATTCTCCCGAGGAGAGCCGTCACCACACCGAGACGGCCGTTGCAGCGCAATATTCTAACGCGATCGGTTCTCCCCGTCGTCCTTCCAACCTCCAACTTTTCACGAAAGGCTGGCCGATTCCTCTGTCGCTCGTCGTTTCACAAGCAGGAGACGTCTCTTGAAAAAATGCCGGAGGGATTGCCATGCAGGAGCTGATCGTGAGCTGGTGTGCCCCGGACGGATCGACGGCCGCAGCCCGCCAACAACTGGAAGACATCGTCAGAGCAGTCCTGGATGAATTCAAAGAGCAAGACTGGTTAGAAGGCGAGAAAGTGCGGTCTCACTCCATGTTCTTCGGTTCGATCGACCCGGATTTTCTCGAGGCGTTGAACAGCCAGCTGCATGCCCGGCTGGGTGGTGTGCCCGGTCGGTGTCTCGTCGTTCAGTTGGACATCGACGCGCAGTTCTCAGAGGTGAGGGTGCTCGGATGAAAGAGATGACGGCCGAACAAAAGATCGTACGAGGACATCTTCTCTCCTGGTGGCCTCTCTTCTTCCTGACCACGAGTTTCTTCGCTTTCGCTGCGCCGGCACACGCGCAGAGAGACTTTGTCCGCAGTCAGCCAAGTCCGTGGATGGAGCGTTCGAAAGTCTACACGGGAGGCGGGAAACTCGACGGGCCGCTCGTGTTTGCAGCGGACATATCCCCCACTCTCTACTTTTGGAATCGGCTCGAGACCGTGGACTTGACGAAGGGACGCCGACGCTTCTTCACGGCCTCCGGTACGCCGAGAGTCCGTCTTCGGATGTACGATGAGGACTCCGAGCCGGTCCGGACTCCGTCATACATGCCGACCCTGGACTTCCGCTGGCACTGGGCCATCCCCCGAATCACGGAGGAGACGATCCCATCTGGTGGCACCGTCCGGAGGTTGTCGGGGGTGACTTGGCTGATGGGCGGTTTGCGACTGAGACACCATTCGAACGGCCAGGACGGGTGTCGATTCCGCGCCGACCTGGAAGCCACGGACGAGGATTGCCCCGTCGGTGGCGCGCTGGATGAGGGTCTTTCGCAGGAAGATCTCAACCGGGATTCCGGCGACTTCTCAACAACGTATGTCGCAATCGCGGCGGGGTTAAGGCGAACCGGAATCGATGACAAGCTGCCGGGTAGCTCCTGGGAGGGGCTCGTCGAACTGCAGTGGCACCCGAAGGACTCCTTCCTGCCGGGCTCAATCGACCGCCACCTGGCCCGTTTCTACTCGAACACCCGACTGCGGACCGCATTCTCCTACTCGAAGCGGATCCATCGTGCGAGATGGCTACCCAACGGTTTCGCCGAAGCTGCCTTGGAAACCGAACATTCTCTGACCTCCGTTGGAGATGCGATGCGCGAACTTGCAGGAGACGGTGACTTCGCTCTCCACGGCTTCGAATGGGTTCTGTCCTACCGGCTTGCCGGGGTAGGGGGCTGGGGGCCCTTCGTTGGAGGGCAGCATGGGCAGGACTTTTACAATCTAGCCGCGATCGATGAACCAATCCATGTACTGATGTTCGGTCTGGTTTTCGGTGCGGACAAGTCGTCTTCCTATGAGTTCGCTCCGAGCGGCAAGTCCCCGTTCCCTTGAGAAGAAGGTTCAGATTTCCAGCTTCTCGATATCGTCCTCGTAGTGAACCCGGTAGACGTCTGTTCGCCGGTCATCCCAGTTTCGAGTGGCCCCGCCGGCCTTGTGCTTCGGCAGAAGGCCGAAGTCGAGGTCGTGGAAGATCACCGTCTCGATGTTGGGGCTGCACTCTGCGGCGATCGCATCCCGGCTGAAAGAGAAGTCGGACGGTGTGTAGATCCCGGACTGGGCGTAGTGGATGTCCGCGTTGTCGACGAACGGCAGATTGCCGACGCATCCTGCGATTGCCGTGTAGACGTGATTCTCGATACACCGTGCCTGCGCGCAGTGCCGGACCCGAAGGTAGCCGTGGCGTTCGTCCGTATTGAACGGAACGAAGATCATTCGTGCCCCCTTGGCGGCCGCGACCCGGGAGAGCTCGGGGAATTCCACGTCGTAGCAGATCTGGATGGCGATCTTGCCGCGATCGGTGTCGAAGACTTCCATCCGATCGCCGGGCTCGACCCCCCACCACCGGCGTTCCGACGGAGTGACGTGCAGTTTGTACTGCTTGGCCACGGTCCCGTCGCGACGGAAGAGGAACGCCACGTTGTAGAGCTTGTCTTCCTCCATGACGAACTGCGAGCCACCGATGATGTTGATGTTGTACCGGACGGAGAGTCCCCCGAAGAGTTCGAGGAACTGCGGCGTGTATTCGGCGAGCCGGCGGGCCGATTCCGCCGGATCTCTCGCATCGATGATCCCGAGCAGTTGCGTCGTGATCAGCTCCGGGAACAACACGAAATCGCTTCGGTAGTCGGATGCGGTGTCGACGAAGTACTCGCACTGGGTGGCGAAGTCTTCGAAGCTCGATACTCTTCGCATTTCGTACTGGACGACGCAGATGCGAGCGTTCTGTGAGCCGATCGAGGTCTCCGGCGCGTGGTCGAGGTTGACCCACTCGAGGATCGTGGCGTAGCCGAGGGACTCCCGGTCCGACGGAAGATAGTCTGGGACCAACTGCCGAAGCGCGAACCCGTTGGAGATCTGTGGGGTCAGGACGGGATCGAGAATCGTCTTGTCGATGACCTTCTCCACGTACTCGCGGGCGGACAGTTCGTCAGAGTACCGCGAGTATCCGGGGATCCGGCCTCCGATCATCATCCTCTCGAGGTTGTGATCGCGAGCCAGTCTCTTCCGCTCGTCGTAGAGGCGGCGTGCAAGCTTCATCCCCCTGTACTCGGGGTGGACCATGATCTCGATTCCGTAGAGCGTGTCGCCGGCAGGATCGTGGTTGCGAATGAACCCGTCGTCGGCGATCTCTTTCCAGTCGTGCCAGGCCGAGTACTCGGCGAAGGCAACGATCACGCTGGAAGCCGAGGCCACCACGACGCCCTCGTACTCGACGCAGACTTGGCCTTCGGGGAAGATCTCCAACTGGCTGAGGTACTGGGCTCGCTTCCACGATTGCATTCCGGGGAAGCAGAGTCTTTGCAGTTCCACCATGGCCTCGAAGTCGGAAGGCAGGAGCGGACGAGTGCGGATCTGTCGGGAGAAGTCGGAAAGGTCAAGCTCCGAGACGTCCGGTAGAGCATGAACGGGTCGGCCGACGCTCTCGTTCGCGGTCGTACTGGCCTCGGCATTCTTCTTCACGACCTTCTTCCTAGCCACTTGCTTCTTGCCCACATTCTTCTTTACGACCTTCTTCCGGGCCGTTCCTTGTTGAGATGTGCTTTTCTTGGCCGTCTTTTTCTTCGCTGCTTTTTTCTTGGTCGCTTTCCTGGAGGTCGCTTTCTTCGTGGTCGGCTTCTTTGAAGTTGCCTTCTTCGAGGTCGAACTCTTCGTCGCTCTCTTCGTCGTCTTCTTTGCCATGCTCTCGCTCTGCCTCTTCGTACGTGACGGGTTCGAACGGATGAGAAGAAGGTCTCTGACCGCCGGACTCAACCCCGATTGTTTGCTGCGTCGGCCAGAACGATCCTCAACGTTCGAGCCAAAGTCTTCCTTAGTTCCGATTCAGAGTCCGGGCGAGCCAAGACTGCCTGATTACATTCGATTTCGATACCGATGTATCCGGTACCGAGCTTCCGACGGAAGGCCGTGGTCATTCCGTCGCTCCAACCGCGGTAGGGTTGGTTCAGCCGAACTTCGAGATGCGGCGCCACCGTGGCGATTTCCCGCTTCCAGGAGACGGCAAAGTTGCGCTCGGCCTCGCTGCGTGGATCGTAGAGGATCCCGAGCGGGTAGTGCCGATCGGATCGGTTCCGCCCAGAAATTCGTCCGGGCGTCGCGGTGAAGCTGTGGGACCCAAGATGCAGGACTCTCCGACCGGGAGCGTTGGCCTTTGCCTTCCGCAGTGCGTCTTCGACCGCCGACCAGTGTGGTGTGTGGTACTCCTTCAGAATCTCCTGACGCTCTGCCGCGGGCAGTGACTTCGTGAACTCAGAGAAGAGCCCGGCGCGGTCCTCGGTTCGATTGAGATCGACCAGCAGCCGGGTAACTTCGGATCCGAGAAAAGGCGCTTCAAGCACCCGAGCCAGGTAGCGGCCGATCTTCTGAGCTCCCGGATCCCAACCGCGATGACTCGCCAGCGTCTGCTCGGCGCCGCGAAAGAGGGAACGGTAGCGACGCGGGACGCGGTTGCCGCCGTGCTCGCATGTGACGAGGATCCCGGCACGGTTCGTTTTCATGAGAACATCCGGTCCTCGTCCAGGCACGCGCAGAGTTCGCGGTAGACTTCCCGGACAGACTCTTTCGTGAAAGATCCTGCGCCCGAACCCGAACCCGAACCCGAACCCGAACCCGCGCCCGAGCCCGAGCCCGAGCTTGATCCTGCGCCCGCGTTGTCGTCCTTCAAACGCCGCAGGATCCGGTCGGAGAGGCAGCCCTCACTCAACAGGCGCTGCGCGACGGTGTAAATCGAGCTCGATGCAGCCAATGGATCGTTCGGGTCGTGGGTGGTCAGTTCTGAAAGCAGGTGGCTCCAGACCTCCCGCGTCGAGGTCGGTTGTTTCAGACCGAAGGCCGCGAGCCATTCCGGAGACTCTACGATGCAGTCGTTCGCCGACTGCGTCGCCAGGATGAAGTGCTTTGCCAGCAATTCGGTCGGCAATTCACTGAGCTCCCGCTCCGAGATCCACTTCTCGTTGGCCAGGGCTTTCACTGCAGCAGAAACCAGGGCGACGACGGCGAGGTCGGCGCTGGGACATTCCTGAATGTCGAGGACGCGGATCTCGATGGCCATGCGGTCGAAACGGGCGATCGCGCCCCGTGCGTTCAGCCACTCGTACTGCAGGATTCGATCCGGATCGTGAGGGGCGATGTCCTTGTAGAGCCGACCCAGAAGCTCCGTCTCGTAGGCATTTCGGGTGTAGACCGGCTCGGGAATGACATCGCCGCTGACGGACGGAATCCGTCGCGCATTCCGGCGATAGTAGGAGAGGCGGTTGTCGGTCGTCCCGGTCGCATTTCCCTCGACGATGGGCGAACTGGCGGCCAGCGCCGGGAGCAGAGGAAGGATTGCCCGAATGGCGGCGTGCAGCCGTCCGAACTCGTCGTCGTTTGCGAACGGCAGATTGATGTGCGTGCTCTGCAAGTTCGACCAACCGTGACCCGAGCAACCGAAGATGCGATCGAACGCCTCGTAGACCGGGCTGTACTCGTGCGGCCAGAGTTGGGTTTCGCGAAGCGGATCCATCCATGGGTGCATGGCCGTGGGCATGAGACGTGCTCCCATTCGGGAAGCGATGCGATTCGCCTCACGGACTCGATCGGCGAATGCTTCCGGTAGGGGAGAGAGATCGGGAGCGGGCCCGTTGGTCTTGAGCTCGAGGACGTGGAGAACCAGTTCGTTCGACCACGCGATCTCTCCGTCCTCCAGTTCACTCGTGATCTCGCCGCACTTGCCTTCGAGAATCCGGTCGGAGATCGGCAGGACGTCGAGGGTCTCGGCGTCGACAATCATGTACTCCAGCTCTACGCCGAAGCCCTGAAACAGATGAAGAGGACTCGTCACGACGAACGCTCCGATCTTTTGCTCTTGGCAGCCTTTCGGGGCTTGCGGGAGGGACCCGACGAGCGGGCGGCTGTTGCCGACCCACCTGTGGTTGCCGACCCGCTGCTACGGCCGGTCGTTGCGGTCGTCTTCCTGCCCGCAACCTGGCGCGCTGTAGCCATGGAGCGGCTCGACTCGATTCGGCGAACGAAGTGGTCGATGATGCGGTCGTAGAGCTCATCGCCCATGACCTGATCCTCGTCGCCCGCTTCGAGGCTGGGGTTGTCATTGACCTCAATGACGAAGGACCGGTTCCCGCGTTGCTTCAAGTCGACACCGTAGAGTCCGTCTCCCATGAGCCGGGCCGCGCGCAGGGCATTCCTCATCACCGAGTCCGGAACCTGGTCGACGGGGAGTGCCTCCACCTTTCCGAACCTTTGCGCCGTGCCCTGCCACTGAATGATCTGCCAATGCTTGTGCGCCATGTAGTAGCGGCACGCGTAAAGGGGCTTTCCACCGAGAACACCAATTCTCCAGTCGAATTCGCTGGGTAGAAACTCCTGCGCGATCAGGAGGTCCGAGTCTTCATGCAGACGGCTCAGCACCTCCGCGAGTTCGGTCTCGTCCCCGACCTTGAAGACGCCTTGCGAGAACGAACTGTCCGGTTGCTTGACGATGACCGGGAAACCGAGACGTTCTGCGATCTCTCCCGCATTGCCGTCATGGACGACCATCGATCGGGGGGCCGGGATCTTGTGCCGCAACAGTGCTTCTGCCAGGAAGACCTTGTTCGTGCATCGGACGATCGATCCCGGATCGTCCACGACGACCATCCCGGCGGCTTCTGCCCGAACGGCGAAGCGATAGGTGTAGTGATCGACCTGAGTCGTCTCCCGAATGAAGAGACCGTCGAACTCCAGAAGTCGGCCTGCGTCGTTGGGCGTGATCCGTTCGACGCGAACCCGGGCCCGGTTGCCCGCGCGTTCGAACTTTCGGAGCGCCCGTTCGTCCGAAGGCGGATTGTCACTCTTCGGGTCGACGAGGATCGCGAGGTCATAGCGATGGATGGCCCGCTTCGTCCGTCCTTCGGAACGGCTGCCCAGATGTTCCTGTACCGCTTTGACGAGGAAGGACCGGTGGGAGTCCGGGATCTCACTCGTCGGCACGGGGCGGAGCCAATCCATCCGCCACCGTCCGTCCAGCCGCTCGAAACGGGCACGCAGAAGCGGAGCTGGGTGGGCGTTGTAGAGTGCGAGCGCCAACCGTCCGTACCGTTGGGCGAGGTTCCGACCAAAGTAGATGCTGAGGATGAACTCGTCGCCCACGATCGACTTGAGCGCCGACTGGATCAGCTTGTCCAATTCCAGCGACCGCAGCCTCAGGACCGACGGATTGCGTAGCTCCTGCACGGTTTGAATGCTTGGAAGAGGACGATGTCCCCGAGCCTCGGCCAGAAGGGACACGTAGTACCCCTGGCTTTGGTAGGAGTACGAGCGGCACAGGTTGTAGACCTTGGTCCGGCGCACGTAGCCGAAGTCCGGATCGGTCAGATACTGTTTGGCCGACACGACCTCGACGCCCGGCAGTTCGATGGGCCAGTTCTTCGGGTTGTTTACGACCAGCAAGGTCGTGCCCGGGGGATGAGGATGGCTTTGGGACTTCATTCGGAAGTTCATTTCTCCGGTTCGAGGACGAGAAGGTTCGCGTCGTAGGTCAGAACACCCAGAAGAATGGCGCCCAGGACCCGCTCGATCGAAACCGAGTAGACGTGTCCCGGGGCCATCGGATTGGACTCGAGGGGATCGGCGACCCGAACCTGTCTGCTCTTCGAGTCGTAACCGCAGAGGACGACGAAGTGGCCGACCGGCTCGCCGCGGACGTCGTCCGGTTCATCATCGGTCGGGCGCTCCCGAGCGCTGCCGTAGAGGAAGGTGGCGGAAAGCCCGGTCAGGACCGGATGTTTGGCCTCGAGGGCCTTTCGAATCGGCTCCTCCGTCGCCGCGGCAAAGCGCACCTGACCTCCGAGTTCCAGGAACTCCAGGTAGGCGTCGGTCGCCACTCGCAGTTTCTTCCGCCGTTTCGCTAAGCGTTGTGCCGCCAGCTTGACCGGAATGTCGACGACCGGCTCCGGATCGAACCAGGTCGGATCAAAGACCTGAATGTTGAGCGTGTGCAGCGTGGCTCGGAATCCCCGGCGAAGTGCGTGGATCCCAAGCTGAACGGCAAGGGTGCCCCCTCCGTCCAGCATCGGCACCTCGCGCAGGAGAGCTTCCTGCGAAACGGTCTCGCCGAAGTATCGGTAGACGGCATGAAGACACGACGGCCCGCACGTTACGTCGTTGGGCTGAGGAGTGATTTCGAACTGGAGAGAGATGTCCACCGGACGCTGTTGTCCTCTCGGCGACCAAAGCCGATCGGAATGAAGCTAGAACGAAACAGGCCGTCTCGGAAAGAGGATTCGTTCGAAAGAGACGACAGCGGGATCAGTTTTCGGTTCGTCCGTCGGGAGCGTTCGAAGGACGGTTTTGCGGATGCAGGGAGTCCGGGCCGGGGCCGGCCGTATCGTCGGGGCCGTCTGTTTCGGCGGACGGCCAGATAGGACGAAGCATTCCGCCGGCCGTCGGTCGAACGGAGATCGTCCGGAAGCGCAGGTTCCGAGCCAGCGAGGACACCCGTCCCACGCGTCCCCAGCCCAGCCGCAACAGGAAGACGGCGACGACGAGCCGTGCAGCGGTCGAACCGACGAACACCGTATAGAAGCCTTCCCGGGATTGCGGGATCCACGTCAGCGCCAGCGCGCCGATCGACGAGCCCAGCAGGACGGCGACCGTATGGATGAAGTTGTAGGAACTCAGCAGGCTCGTCCGCTCTTTCTCTTTGATCGTCTCGAAGAGCATGAGGAAGGCGGCGAGGTCGTACGCTGCCCACGCCGTTCCGGAAAGAAACTCCAGCCCGAGCATGTAGCCGTAGTGGTCACTGACTGCCCAGAGTCCGGCTACCGGCACGATGGCCGCAGCTCCGTACCGAAGAAGTTGAGCCGAACCGATTCGGTTGGCGACGCGTCCGAGCCAGGAGAGAGCGATGATCTTGGCCAGAAACGCCGTTCCCACCAGGCCGACGTACCGCGGGTAGTCGAGTTCCAGCTCTTTCAGAAAGTAGGGAGTGAAGAAGGGACTCCCGATGTTGACGGAAGCCGTCATGGCCGCAAGGAAAAGGAGGAAGCGACCGTCCGTTCCCCGGCGGAGACGACCGAAGATCTCCTTTATTCCGACGATCTTCTCGTTCGTGGGCGGCTCCGGTTCCGGATGACGGATGAGAAGAAGGGTGGAGGCTGCTCGAGCCAAGGCCGCGACTCCGAAGAGAAAGACAAAGCCGATCAGCGGCGACTCCAACTTTTCCCACGCATGGAGGACAGCCGCCCCGGAAAACAGTGCTGCTGCAGTGCCGAGTTGTGTTGCCAGAGAGCGGCGAGCAAAGAAGGCGGCCCGGACCCGTTTCGGAATCAACGTCCCGACCCACGGGTTCCAAGCGGGCCCGGCAGCCATGCCGGCCGACCAGTAGAGCGTTGCGACCGCGAAAAGGGCCCACAACGAGCGGGATCCCAACAATCCCAGGACGATCAATGGGACGAAGCTCGCGGCCTGAACGGCAGCGCAAAGAACCACCCACTTCTTTCGCGAGCCCAACCGACGAACGCCCGCCGGCGTCAGAAGCTGAAGCGCGCCCCCGGCCAGCATCGGCCAGGTCGTAAGAAGTCCGGTCCCGACGCTTCCCCAACCCAGGGCAATGGCAAACGCTCCCAGGTAGGCTTCGCCTGTCCCCACCATGAGGCTCCAAGCGACACCCTCCCGATGGATGAGCTGAAGATTCCCCCGCCTTTCATTGGCCACCGCTCCCAACCCACATCCCCCAAGACCATCCGGTAGAAACAATCTGTATGCTCGTACGTTCCCAACGATAAAGGGCACCCATAGGGTGCCCGCTCAGTGTCACGAGGGGAAGGTGAATCGCCCCGGGTTTGCCGGAGACTCCAATCTTTGGGAGGATGGTGTTCATGGGAACTCGAAAAGATAGTCGCCGGAAGTCCGTGAGCGGGCCGTCCGGATGTTGCTGGAGCACAGGATTGAGTACGACTTCCGTCAGCATCCTCGTTTGGACTTTGGGATCCCTTGCCGCTGGGGAAGCCTCCGGAGGTGTCAATAGCAATGGAACACTTGTCCTGGCGGACTTGGATCGAATGGGGTCGTGCAACGAGGATCCCTGCCTGAGAAACGAGGTGTGTTTTGATTTTCCAGAGTCATGCGACGAGGTTAGTGCCCAAATAGAGAAGTCCCGCTTCAGTGTCTGGGCGGGGGTTTACGCGGCGTTTCCAGCTGATGCCTCACCGGTCCTTTATCGCCTATCGTTCGGCTTGGAGTATGACGAAGCGAACGTCTTCGTGGCGAACACCGCCGCCTGCGGTTCCTCCACTGACGACCCGAATTGGCCTAGTTCAGGCTCGGGGACTGTCGTCACATTGTCAGAGCCGGAAACGGATCGTTTCATACTGACCAGCTGGATCGTTGCGTACGAGTACTACGGAGTCCCGAGTGCCCTTTCGCTGGTTCCGCATCCAGGGCTGGGTGCTACCTTTTACGACGACTCCGTACCACCGGTCGAAGACTCCATAGTTGCACTTGGCAGTTTCGGTTTCTCAGGCACCGACGGTTACGTCCCTTGCCCGGACGAACTTGGCGCGTGCTGCTTTCCGACAGAGTGCCTTCTGTCGCAAGACGCTGAGTGCGACGCGGCTGGCGGCAGCTTTCTGGGCGACGGGACTTCATGTGAGCCCGACCCGTGCCAGGCCACACCTGTAATCGGGTCTTCCTGGGGCGCGCTCAAACGCACCTTCCGGTAGCAGGACTGGGCCGCACAGCGGCACCCGTCTCTCCGTGACGAGGCCGCGAAAGCGGCGAGTCCAAGGCAAACCCTCACGACCGCAACGAAAAACGGGCGCCCCTTGGGGTGCCCGTTTTCTCCGTGACGAGGCCGCGAATGCGGCGAGTCTAAATCAAAACAGAAGCCGCGAAAGCGGCGAGTCTAAACTAACGAATAAATCCGACCTTCTTCGTCGCGTGCTGGTTGTCACTGACCGCGCTCAGGAAGTAAACACCCGACGGAGCAAGTTCTCCGTTGTCGAGCTTGCCGGTCCAGACGTACTCAACCCGGTCGCCGTTGCGGAAGCCGCCCTCGAGGTCGCGAACGGCACGGCCGTTGGCGTCGAGGATCTGCACGGTGACCTGGGTGTTGGCGTCCGCCAGCTCCGTCAAGCGAACCGAGAACTGCAGCGGCCGTGCCGCGCTGAACGGATTGCTCGAGTCGAGGGCGACGGAGATGCCGGCCAGCGGGCCGAGGTCGACGTCGCCGGTATCTGCCGGGTCGCCGACGATCTTGAAGACCTCGCCGGAGCCCGTAGCGCCCCGGTCGACGATCAGTATCTCTCCGTTTGGACCCTCGCCGAAGCTGGATATTGTGCGGACATCGAAGCCCTCTTGGCTAGGTGTTAGATCATCGCTGACTTCGGTCACCACGACACTTCCGCCGTCGCCGTCGTGCTCAAGCAACCAGATATTCTCAGGGATCACGAAGTCGGCAAAAATGTACTTTCCGAACGTGTCACCTACCAGCGGGTCGCGGGAAACGTAACCGCCGCTGACGGAAAAGCCCCCGGACGAGTTGTGCGGATAGACGTGGATCGGGTAAGTCAGACTGCCGTCGTCACAGCCGCTCGATGGGTTGTAGCAGTCGTCGCCTTCCATGCGGCGCCAGCCGTAGTTGAGGCCGCCGGCGTTTCCTTCCTTCTCGAAGTCGATCTCTTCCCAGGCGTTCTGACCGACGTCGGCGATCCAGAAGTCGCCGTTGGCGCGGTCGAAGCTGCAACGCCAGGCGTTACGAATTCCATACGCCCAGATCTCGTCGAGGAAACCGTCTCCGGCTCCGACGAACGGGTTGTCGGACGGAATGGAGTAGGGCGAGCCGCTGTCGACATCGATGCGGAGGATCTTGCCGAGAAGCGTGTTTCCGTTCTGGGCGCGATTGCCCGGATCGCCGGCCGATCCACCGTCACCGAGAGAGATGTAGAGGTAGCCGTCATTGGGGTTGAAGCCGATCCAACCACCGTTGTGGTTCGAGAACGGCTGGTTGACGTCGAGGATGAACTCCTCGCTGTCCTTGTCACCGAGAAGAGGATCTCCGCTATCAATGGTGAAGCGGGAGATCTGGGTGTCGCTCGAGTTGTCGCTGTAGTGGACGAAGAACTCGCCGTTGTTGATGAAGTCCGGATGGAGCGCGAAGCCGAGGAGTCCTCGCTCGTCATTTCCGTTTCCGGTGATGACCCGATCCTGGATGTCCATGAACGGAGTCGCCTGCAGCGTCCCGTTGAGCATCACCTTGATGACGCCGGGCTGCTCACAGATGTAGATGATCTCGCCGACACCCGGATAGTTGATGCCGGTTGCGTATGCGGCGCGGGTCAGGCCGGATGCGATCCGGACGGTGCTGAATGCGGAGTCGGACTGGCTCGGCGAACCGACGAGCAGTGCGACAGAAAGCGCAAGGGTCCAGAACACGCCGACGAGACGAACTCGGGCGCCGGAAGCAGCGCGTGGAAGCATGAGTGGTGAACCTCCTAGGGAAGTGGCTTTTCTGCGTATGGGTGAGCCCCATAAGAGGATATCACAGAGAGCCTTCGGTCCCGAGTAACACTCTGAAACACCTTCGCGGCTATTGCTCCGACCAGGAATCTGCCGAAAAGCGATCGTGTGTTCGCGTTGTCCTGGGCGTGTCCGGTCCGTTTTTGATCGCGGATACACCGCAGGACTCGGCGTTTGGCTGGATCTTGGCCTGCGGGATGCTGCTTTCCCGACGGGCTCCGAAGTCCCTCGGCGACCTCCATTGAGAGGCGCTGTTGAGAAGCTCCACAAAGAGCCTCTCTCTCGGACTTCGCTGGCCGGACGTGTCGGGCTTCCGGTGCGGCTGCAACTCGCGAACTCATGCTATCGTAACCTCAGCCGGTAAGGCCTCCGCCGGGGCCAGGACGACCCATGCCCGATGGTCCGACTCAGGAGAAATCCCATGACGAACCGGTCCTTAACGGTAGGCGTTCCGCCTGTCCGTTCCCTCTCCCTGTTCCCGATTCTCATCTTCCTGCCGATGCTGTTTGCGATCTCCTGGTTCGCGAATGTGTCGCCGACGACGGCGGCGGTCGGCCACGATCACTCCGATCCGTTTGAGGTCGAAGGCCCGCAGCTGGCCGAGCCGACCCGATGGAATCTTCCGGCGGGTGCGCCGGGACTGGCTCCGGAGCCGGCCCGACTGCGTGAGATTCGCGAAAGCGCATCGGAACTGGGCGTTGCGAATCGCGCCCTGCCAATGCACCGCATGGTTTCTTTGGGGCTGTCCCGAAACGAAGCCCTTTCGGATCCGGATGCGGCCTCGCGGGGACTTGCAACGAGTCACCCGGCCCTTGTCGGTGTTGCCGAACGGGACATGGAGCTCGCGGCCGTCAAGTCGGCACGTCACATGACCTACGTGCACTACCGCCAGCTCGAAAGCGGCTATCCCGTTTTCGGTAGCCGGATTCTCTTTCAGTGGGACGACGCGGCCCGCCTTCGTCTGACGGGGTCGGATGTTTTCCAATCCACGCTCGAAGGAAACCCGACGAGTCTCCGAAGTCCCGAATGGATGCCTTTGGCCGACGCTCGGATCGGTGCGTTGGAAGGGATGCCGGCGGATCTCGAAGTGACCGAGTGGGAGCATGCGGAAAAGGGTTGGTTGCCCTTGGACTCCTCGGCCGATGCCGGCTTCGACTTGGTTCCGGTTTGGAACATCCGCTTCCGGACCGAGACGCCTCCCGGTTGGTATGACGCTATGGTCGAGGCCGAGACCGGGTCTTTGATTTCCCGAGTCAATCGTGTCGTCTTCGAGCAATTCGATGCGCGGATCAGCGGGCTGATCGAGCCGAACACGATCGGCGACTTCGTGGAGGAACACGGTTTTCAGGAAGCCTTCGCCAAGATCTCCGGACCGGGCGGCACGTTCAACCTGGTCACCGACCGCGAGGGAAACCTCTCGGCCGACGTCCCCGCCGGCAACTACACGCTGGAGACCGCCCTTTCCGGTGCGCGGATCGTCGTGCGCGATGCTTCCGGTGGACTCGGCGAAGATCAGCTCTTCACGCCTGAAGCCTCAATGAACGTTTCCGTGCCTGCCGATGCCGGAGATCCTGATGCCAACCATCTGTTGTGGGACGGCGCCACGAGCATCGAAAGCCATCGCGACGCCTACTACCACGGCAACTTGGCCTACGCCGCGGTTCGCGCGATCGACGATACGCCGGGCATCTCTGAACTCGATCAGCCGATGCAGACCGTAGTGGAGGACGTTTCAGGGCAGTGCAATGCCTACTGGAACGGTACGAAGATGAACTTCTATGCCGCGGGCGGTGGGTGCGCGGCGACGGCTCGAATCGCCGACGTCGTTTACCACGAGTACGGCCATGCGGTGACGCAGTTCACCTATGAGCCGTTCTTCGCCCCACTCGACATGCACGAGGGCTTCAGTGACTACCTGGCCGCGACGATGCGGGACGATCCGCTCATCGGTCGTGGATTCCGCGGACCGGGAACGTCCATTCGTGACCTCGAAGAACATCTTGTTTATCCCGACGATGTCGATTCCGACCCGCACAGGACGGGACTCATCATTGCCGGCGCTCTTTGGGATCTTCGTAAGGAGATCGGCAAGGAGAAGACGGACGAGCTGTGGCACTTCGCGCGCTACGCTGGGGCCATTACGTTCGACGACTTTCTCATCGACATGTTGGTGCTCGATGACACCGACGCCGATCTCTCCAACGGGACTCCGAACATGGACGCGATCGTGCGGAACTTCCGTGACCACGGCATCGGTGACTACGCGGTGGCCCTTTCGTTCTACGAACTTCCCGATGTCGAGGACCCGGGAACGACGCTTCGCGTTGCGACTCGCGTCTGGTCGCTGCTTCCGGTCCAGGCCTCCGGTTCGGCCTTTTTCTACAGCGTGGGCCAAGCCGACAACTTCGTTCGTGCCGACCTGCAGCAGGGTGTAGCCGGGGAGTGGTTCGCCGATATCCCGTCTCCGCCCGACGGGTCGACGGTCTACTACTACTGGACGGTGGCCAACAATGCCGGGGACGTCACGATCGTCCCGGACAACGCTCCGGCCAACGCACTGTCTTTCTTTGTCGGAGAGGACCTCGTCGCCCCCTCCATCTCACATTTCGAGCCGACAGCTTTGGCCAACGATGCCAAGCGCCTTTACCTGCGGGCGGAAGTGGAGGACAACTCCCAGCAGCTGACTTCGGTCAACGTCGAGTACTCCGTTCCCGGCGGACCAGAAGGAATCGTTCCGATGGAACGCCTCGGCGACGGAAACACCTACGGGGTTACGATCGACCTCGGTGACGGTGGCCTGGCTGGTGACATCCGTTACAGCATCGTGGCCACGGACCGATCTGCCGCAGCGAACACGACCTCCTATCCTGCCGACGGAAGCGTCGAGCTTTCGGTTCGCCAGGGTTGGTGGACCGACTTGGAAGACGACGACGCGGGAATGCGGTGGACCAACGATTGGCAGTGGGGCGAGACGTTCGTCGGATCCTGGAGCGGTTCGAAGGTGTGGGGGACCCAGCTCGACGGACGTTACAGCGACTCCTCGACGTCGTCCCTCACCTGGGGGCCGTTCGATCTGCGCACGTTCGACCGGGCCCGGTTACAGTTCCATCACATCTACCGCTTCGAACGCGCCTTCGATGGCGGTCTCATCGAGATCAAGGAAGTCGGTGGAGACCGCTGGTCACCGATCGACCCGGCCGGCGGTTACCCCGGGAACGTCGTTGCGCTCAATCGCGACGGATTCACCGACGTCCTCGATGATTGGGAAGAAGTGGTCGTTCCGCTGGACTCCTGGTTGGGCAAGGAAATCGAAGTTCGGTTCCGCATGGCCTCGGATGTTTTCGTTTCCGACCTCGGTTGGTTTCTCGACGACCTGATGTTGTTGGAAGCCCAAGCCTTGATCGATCCCAGGGATGTCGGGATCGAGGACGGAATGGATCGCCGAATCGAGATCTCCTGGCGTCCGCCGCTCGGGGTCGATCTCAACAGTGATCGGTGGACCGGTTTCCGTCTCTACCGACGTGAGGCCGGTGGCGAAGAAGTTTCGCTGACCGGATCGGAACCGGTACTCGACTTCGGCTACGTCGACACTGAGGTCGACAACGGAGTGGAATACAACTATCGCGTGGTCTCGGTTTATGACGAGGGAGAGAGCCGCGGCGTCGAGCTTCAAGGCGCTCCGTTTGCAGCGACCGTGGGTCTGAGCGTCGAGTCCATCGGAATGGTGGTGACAGGATACGGCTCTGTCAATCGAAGCTTCCAGGTCGAGAACACAGGATCCGGCACCTTGCGCTTCAACACGTATGTGGCCGAGCCCGGTGCTGACTTGTCGAGTGTCGTCGCCCGAACCCAATTGACCGGAACGGCCGGCGATCCCGTCACGATTGTCCAGGACGATGCGGACGGAACCGATGTCGTCGATATCGCTGCGGTGTCCGTCCAAGAAATCGATGTGAACGGCGTGCCTTGGATCAGCTTCATCATCGAAGGGCACGGCTGGGCGAATCCGCAATCGGACTGGGGCGGTTTCCTGACCATCGACACCGACAATGACCTGTCGACCAGTCAGGGCGACTTCGCCACGCCATGGGGTGAGACCTATAACGCGGGGTACGAGTACGGCCTGATCTTCGGCAACCTGCCTCCGCAGGTCGGACTTCCCGAGTTCGTGCTGGGTTACTTCTTCTCCGCGGATCAGACCTTTGGCGAGGTCCTGACCGCCGTGGACTTTCCGACCGATGGATCCCCGATCACCTTCGCGTTTCCGAAGACGTGGATTGGCAATGCGGTCGACATTCAAATCGGCCTCGTCGTCGGACCGAGTTTCGGTCTGCCCGCAGCGGATTCGACTCCGGACATTCCGTCATCCGCCAGCTGGTTGGAGCGTTCTCCGAAGAACGGAGTCGCGACGCAGTCCGTCAAGCAAACGGTCACGGTCGTCTTCGACAACGATGATCTTCCGAGCGGCACCTACTCGACGGACATGATCCTGGCCTCCAACGATCCGCTGAACCCGGAGGTTCGGTTGCCGATCTCAATCCAGATCGATCGCACAGCTCCGCCGCCGGACCTTGCCACACAGATCGCTTTGCCCTCGATTGCGGGTATGAATGTTCGCTTCGTGCCGCGTCCGAGTCTTGCCGTCGTCGATGCACGGATCGAGAAGGAGGAGTCGCACGAAACCTGGGTGGAGATCGCAGGGCCTTTGACGGCAGACGCAGGAGGCGCCTACTCCTTCCTCGATCGCGATGTCGTGCAGGGACAGACCTACCGGTATCGGTTCCCGCTCGAGTTCGAGGGAGGTGCGTCCCAGACGTATGGTCCCCTGGAGGCGGTCTTTGAGCCGACCGCGCCTGCGTTGTCTTCGAGTTCGACGGAGTCCACGACCCAGGGGCTGTCCGTCTCCTTCCAGCTCGCACCGGAGCTGTCGATCGTGAGCGCGGACTTCCTGCGCCGTGTGAAGCCCAATGGGGGAGAAGACACCGAGTACCAGAAGATCGTCCAGGACGTCCCGGCCGGCGCCGAAAATGTTGTTTCGATCGTCGACCAGACGGTCAAGGCCGGTGTGGACTACCAGTACAAAGTCGAAGTCAGGACCGACGAAGGTGTGGGTTTGGTCTACGGACCTGTCGAAGGTCGATACGAGTCGTTGTTCCCGGCAGAGTTGCCGGACTTGTTGATCGGCTCAACCGACGACGGACTGGATTTCAGCTTCTTCCTGCCCGAAATTTTCAACCCGCTGGTTGGGGTTTGGCTGGATCGGCGCGAGGTCGGGGGAGACTGGGTGGCTCTGTTGGAAGAGCCGCTCATTCCCGACACGGAAGGTCGGATTCACTACTTCGATCCGTGGGCGACCCCGTTCAATCAGGGAGTCGAACCCGATCAGGATTACGAGTATCGGATCCGAGTCGAGATCGAGGGCCGCGAGGTCGACTACTTCGAGCCCGCCCGCTTTGCGCCTCCGATGCCGCAGGAAGTTCGTCTCTATGCTCCCCGGCCGAACCCGTTCCGCAACCAGGTCGTCATTCGAATGGACCTGCCGACTCCGCAGCGGGTCAAGCTGGAGGTCTATGATGTTTCCGGACGGCGTCGTGCGGTGATCGAGAACCGGGAGATGTCGGCCGGCGCCCATCAGATGGTTTGGGACGGACGGGATGACCTGGGTGAGGATCTTGGATCCGGTGTGTACTGGATGCGTATGGATGCCGGGTCCAAGACGGAGACGACGAGGATCCTTCGGACCCGATAACGACGGCCTATGCCGAGACCAAAGTCAGGATCGACCGACCTCACTCGAGTTCGCCGGACACGTCTCGGATTTGGCGATGATCACTGGGGGCGCGACGAAATTGTCGTGTCCCCGGTTTTTCTTCAGGACATCTACGGAGAGGCGCACATCCAGGAAGTCAGCGCTGCACGAACCGTTTCATGGTGGATGTCCACGATGTCATCGATGTTCGCTGCATAGCCGCCGCCCATGCTGACGGCGACAGGGACTCCGGCAACTCCGTCACTGCCGCCGGCGCAACGTGCGAAGACGCGACGGTCCCGCTCCGCGAGTCCGTGTTTGGAAAGCGAGAGTTTGCCGAGGCGATCTCCCTTGAATGGGTCGGCTCCGGATAGATAGAAGGTGATGTCGAACTGCGGCTGGGCGAAGGCTTGTTCCAGCGTGTCATCCAGAACCGTCAGGTACTCCGCGTCTTCCGTTCCGTCTGCCAGCGCGACATCGAGGTCGCTCTGTTCTTTGCGAAAGGGGTAGTTGGTGGCCCCGTGCAACGACACTGTGAAGACGTCCGGGTCGTCGGTGAAAATCCGCGCGGTGCCGTTTCCCTGATGAACGTCGCAGTCGAAGACCAGGGCGCGCCGGATCCGGCCCTCCCGCCTCAGGGCGCCGATGGCGACGGCAACATCGTTGAAGACACAGTAGCCCTCTCCCCGGTCCGCGAACGAGTGATGAGTGCCTCCGGCCAAATTGACGCTGACGCCGTCTTCGAACGCGGCTCGTGCAGCAGCGATCGTGCTGCCGACCGACCGGCGGGAGCGTTCGACCATCTGCGGGCTCCAGGGGAACCCGATTCGACGTGCCTCTCCGTCCTGTAGCCGGCCGCTCTTGATCCTGTGAAGATAGTCCGGATCGTGCACGGTCAGGATGTCTTCATCTGTGGCGCTTGGCCCGACGAGCAAGCGGCATCCTGTGAAGGCCGGGTCCGACTCGATGCGCTGACGAAGCCCTGAGTACTTACTCATCGGGAATCGATGCCCTTCGGGAAGGGGCAGGACGAACTGGTCGTGGTAGAAGATGCGCATGGACCGCAGAGATTAGCGTATCCTGCCCGGATGAAGACACAACCACTCGCCGACGAGGCGGCCTACAAAGAAGCGATCGCGCAACCGGCGTTTCTGCTGTTCAAGCACTCACCGATGTGCGGAGTGAGCGGCGAGGCTGCCAATCAGTACAACAAGTTCATGGAATCCCGGTCCGTGCCCAGCAACTGGGTCGATGTCATCGCGCAGCGACCGCTGTCCCGTTGGATCGCGGAGGAGACCGGGATTCGGCACCAGTCCCCGCAGGTCATCCTTTTTCGAGACGGGAAGGTGGTCTGGCACGCGAGTCACTGGGAGATCACGAACCAGTCGCTGGAAGATGCCGTCCGCGGCGAGTCCGTTTCTTAGGCAGAGCCCGTGCGCGTGACCCTCCACCGCTTGAGAACGGGAAGGGTCCCGCGCAAGACCGACTTCAAGACCTACCGTAGGACGCGAACGGTGGTCGTTGCTGCTTCACCTTCCCCCGACCATCGAGCGAGAACGACTCCCGCCGGAACGGCCCGACCCTGCTCATCCGTGCCATCCCAGTGAACGTCGGAGCCTGCAGTGACCGGTAGGGTCCGAAGGATGCGTCCGTCGACCGAGAAGATCTCCAGTTGCGCTCCCTGGGATGAAGACCGGCCGGCGTCCCGGCTCGCTCGTTGGAGGCGGAACGATGTCGGTCCCCAACTCGGATTCGGTTGCGAGCGCAACGTCAGAGGAAGCTGCGTGGCCGGAGGGATTTCCGTACTGGCTGGGACGCACGGCTCGAGGAAGACGTGGAGTCCATCGGCATCCGTCACGTAGAGGTACTCCCCGGACGAGGCCAGCCCGGTGACGGAAGCTGTGGCGGTGGACCCGGTCGAAAGGTACTCGAGGCCGTTCACGGGCGAGAACGTGTGGAAGCTTCCGTTCCAGGTTTGGATCGCGCCCGAAGGGGACAGGTGGATTCCGCCGCCTGCCAACGAGCACTCACCGACGGAACCGAGCAGGTCCAGATTCGATCGGTCGAATCGCAGGAGTCCAGTGCGGTTTCCGATCCAGAGCTCTCCATTGTGCGCGGTCATCGAATGGATCGGATCGAACGCGCTCTGGTCGCCGACGTAGGACGGGGAGGACGGGTTTGTGAAGTCGTAGTGGATGATCTCGGCTGAACTCTCGAACTCGTAGGAAAGGTAAACGTCATTCCCTTCCGCGGCGAAGGCTACGGAGAAGAGTCCGCTGTCGTAACTACCGAGCACGGTTGGGCTGGTTGGATCTGTGATGTCGAGAGTTGTGGTGTCTCCATCGTAGGAGAGATAGATACGGTTCCCGGTTGCAACGACGTCGCCGAAGAAACCGGCTATCGAGGCTACGACCGATGGCGTCGAGGGTTGGGCAAGGTCGACGACATGAAAGCCGTCCAGATCGCTGACGTACGCGTAGTCGCCCTGGGTGTCCAGTCCCCTCACTCGGTTGAAGGGAATGCTGGCGACTGCGACCGGTGTCTCTCCGTCGGCGATCGAGATCACTTCCATCGAGTCTCTCAGGTAGAGAACGAGATGATCCTCGATCACCCGAAGGTCCTGTCCTTCGGCGAACGCAGCGATCGTGTTCACCGCACTCGGATTGTCGACGTCGTTGAGTTCGATGGCCTGGAGTGATCCCGTGGCCACATACGCAATGCCGTCCTTCACCGCCATCCCGAAGAGTCCCGCACTCCGGAATGCGCCCGTGGAAACGATGTTCGTCGGGTCGCTGATGTCCAGGAATGTCAAACCGCCGGGGGATGAGACTGCGGCGTAACCTTCATCGATGACAAAGCCCGCGGACACACCGGTGTCGAGATAGCCGACCTCGACGGGGACATCGGGATCTGCAAGATCGTGCGCCGTGACTCCGTGATTCAACCAGGAAACGAAAAGGTGGTCCGCCTCGACCTCCAGCCCGCCGATCGGACCGTAGGTCGCGATGACGAGACCCAATGAGACGGGAGCGGACGGGTTCGAGATATCGAAGGCCTCGACTCCGTCGTTTCCGGATGCGACATAGAGCCGATCACCGTACGTGACGACCCGGTCACCGTTCGCGGCATCGGTGTCGACGGTGACCGGTGACGCGGGGTCGGAGACGTCCACGGTGAACAGCGACGATCCGGCGACGTATGCGTAGTCGCCTTGCACGGCCACATCGCGGGCGGACGGTGCTGAATGAGTGGAGACGGTCGTTGCGATCCCATCCTCGGTCACGGAGACGATCGACATCGCCCCGGTGGAAATGATGTAGGCCAGATCTCCCGAGACGGTGATCCTGTCGACGTATCCGGTCAGGGTCGAGCTTGCCAAGGATAGGTTTCCCGGGCTGTCGATCTCATAGACCCGGGTTCCGAAGAGATCGGTTGCGGTCAGGAGGAAGTTCCCGAGTGTCGCGGTGTCCAGGAAATAGCCTTGGAAACCTTCTCCGACCTGGTATTGACGGATGTCAATTCCTGACACCCAGCGGATGTGCCCTTCAGAAGACTCGCAGTCGGCGCGAAGTTCGGCTGGAGCGGAGGTTAGTAGGACGACGAGAAGGACGGGTAAAGCGCGACGCATGAGGAAGCTCCTTGGCGTACGGACGGACTCCACGAACGGTTCCGGCGTTCGATTCCATGGGAGAGGGGACTTAAAGCATACCCGCGGTTGGAGCTCGCCGGAAACGAATTCGCGCTGTCGCTCCTCTCGTGGCCGGGAGGCGGAAGCCGCCGTCGTCAAGAACGCAGTCGTCGAAACCCGCCGCCGTCAAAACCTTCCGTCCTCAAGACCCGCCGCCGTCAAGACCCGCCGCCGTCAAGACCCGCAGTCGTCAAAACCCGCCGTCGTCCAAATCCGACTCACGTTCGGTCGTCTGTTCTCGGCCGTTACTCCAGAAGTGTGATCTTCCGCCGCGTCACAACGTCGCCGATCGAGATACGATAGAAGTACGTCCCGCCGGGAAGACCTTCACTGGGAAGCTCCACGGAGAACTCTCCACCATCCGTGTGGTACCGGCCGACCTTCTCGAGCCGACGTCCTTGAACGTCGAAGAGGCTCACTTCGATCCTTTCACCCGCGGGAATCGCATAGCGAATCTCCAGGGGATGTCCGGCGACCAGCGGGTTGGGGACCTTTCCGATCAGCTTCGGTTCTCTTACCTCGTCCTCTTCCGGTTCGACGTCAGCTGCAACGAACGGCAGCGTGATCGGGACGACTCGTGAGCTGTCCGCAATGTATGCGAACGTGGAGTCCCAGTCGGCGAGGCTGACGAACACTTCGTGGGGAGTGAAGTCGTTGCGGACCGGGCCGTCGAAGATGCTGCGGATCAGGACGGCCGTGTTCGAGCCGCCCGCTGTGTCTGTCACGGAACTCGACACGAGGGTGTTCTCGGCATCGCGGATCTCGACGAGGACTCCCAGTAGAGATTCTCCGTCGACGTCCAGCGCCTGGACCCAGGTGTCGTAGGACAGGGTCAGTTCCGACCCGGATTCCACGGAGACTTTCTCGATGTCGAGGCATGCGTTCCGGAGTTCTGCGGTCGACGCGCCGGCCATGGAAACATCGTCGAGGCCGGAATTCGTGACGCGGATGTCGCGCAGCAGAGCATTCGACACGCCATCGAACGTGACGCCGTGGGCGGCGCTGCTGTCTACGTCGAAGTACTGGAGGTCGAGACCGGCGAGGTCGCCGGAGAGTAAGAGTCCGTCCGCGAGGCTCCCCAAGACCCAGCCGTTACGAATGAGACCGGACGCGCCGCTCAGTTGCAGGCCGGAGAGCGGCTCGACGAAGGCGACCGTATTCCAGTCGACATCGCCTTGGACTTCAAACGTGTACGCCGCGCCTTCTTCGGGTGAGAAGAGACACTCGACCAATCCCATCGCTCCACCGGTTCCAACCCGGTTCTCACTGGGTTGGCCGATGAACTCGATGTTCGAGCGGAGTGCGGTGATCGGGCCTGCCTCGGCTCGCAACGCTCCATCGACGCGGAGGGCCTGGTAGGGGAGGTCGGCCGGGCCCGTGATGTCGGTCGGTACGAACTCGGCGAGAAGGGCCCGCAGTGTCAGTTGGCGGCGGTCTTCCGGGTCGTCGATGTTCTCGACGTAGGACCGGATCTCGCCGCCGCCCAGGGCACCGAGCGGAACTTCTCCGCGTAGGGTCACTTCCTGCGAATCGATGAGCGTCGAAACGAAGAAGGAATCGGGACTCGAGGTGAGATCCCATGTCGGCAAGGTGTCGAGAACGGTCGTGACGTAGGTGTCCCCGATCTCTCCGCGAACCATGTGAATCTGGTAGATGTCTTCTTCAGGCCAGTAGAGTGCGGTCCGCCCGTCGGTGAAGATGACGCTGTCGGACTCTCCGCCCTGGCCGCCGAGAGCGAAGAGTGTTTCCGAGAAGGGGTCATCCCAGGGAGAGTCGGGAGCGAAATCGTCCGGGGCCTTTCGCACGCCGAATACCGTGCAGCCCTCCGGCCAGTCGGCCACGCAGACTCTCTGGCCCGGCCCGATCCTGGGTTTCCACTTCGTTTTGTCGTCGTTGGGATTGCCTTCGATTTCCAGTGGGGTAAACGTCTTTCCCTGGATGCAACCGAGCTGGATCGGCTTCGTGAACTTCGTCACCGAGCTGCTTTCGTTGGTGACGTAGACGCGTTTGCGCCGCACGACCTTTTCACCGGTGCCGCTTCCGATCGTATAGCTCACGTCCTTGATTTCGTACGTCAGCTTGCGGCCACCCTTGCTGATCGGTTTCTTCCAGCAGCTGGTTCCCTCATTGAAGGTGATGGGCTCGCCGTGGCCGCCTCCCAAGGTCGTCCCTTTGGGTTCCGAAGCTTTCAGCTTCCACAGGTTCGAGTTTTGAGGCGCGTTCTCCGCCTGTTTCAAAGCCCAGGCCAATGCTTCGAACGCATCAACGCCGTCGGCCTTGTTCAGGTCAGCCGAGCTTTGTTGCCAGCAGTCGTAGAGCCCCATGATGAACGGCGTGCCCTGGCAGTTGTTGCGGTAGGTTTTTCTCTCCGGAGTGGATGAGGTGATGAGCTTTCCTTTGAGGACGTTCGGATTGTCCGGAAACTCCGAGAACGTGATGTTGAAGTCGCGCAGCGCGGCGATGGCGCCCCCTGCGTGGCAGGCCTCGATCACGACACAAACCTCTTCGATCCCGGTAAGACTGAGTTTGGCAGCCAGGCTGTGCCACGTGACGATGTCTCTCTCGTCGCCTTCGCCTTTCAGGATCATTCCACCCTGGGTGCCTGCCCCTTCGTCCTCTTCCGAGCCGTGACCGAGGTAGTAGAAGTGGAGCTTCTTGCAGTCTTCATCGAGTGACTCGAGAACGGTACAGAGCTCTTCGCGCGTCGTGCCCGTCGTGTCGGCTCCCATGGCATACTTCATCTTGTCCTTGTCGACCTTGGGGCCGAGAGGAAGCGTGTTGAGAATGTTTTGGACTCGCTTCACGTCCTGGGTCCGGGCCTTCTTCTCTCCGTTGAACTCGTCTCCCGGTGCACTCAGATTCTTGCCGACAGCGATCACGGCATACGTTTTCGTGTTGGCGTTGTGATCCTGCGGCGTGTAGGTGACGTTGAGGCTTGGATAGTTCTTGGGAGTGCCGCTGCAACGGCCGTTGTCCGTCGCGTTGTCAGGGTCGAAGTCGAAGATGGGGACGCCATCGATGATGGGCCAGCCGTCCCCCTCGAACGGTTGGACGAAGCCGGACTGCTTGTCGACGAGGACGACGGTGGTGTGGTGGGTGAACTCGAACTCCGGTTCGTCGTCGAGCCAGAAGAAGTAGACCTCGGAGGGAATCGTCTCGACGTAACTGGAATCCCAGTCGGCGATGGTGGTGCCTGGGGCAAGGGTGCTGTCCGGGCCGGGAGGGTCGTAGCAGTAGGCCAGCAGGCTGTCGGCAAAGGGACTGTTCGGGATGAAGTCGTTGACGAGGATGTCGAGGGCGTCGTCGACGGACAGTCCGCCCGGGCCCGGTTGGCAATCGAGGGCCAGAGCGTACGGACCCTGGTCGGCTGGGCCGGCTCCGCGGACGAGAACGTGGAACTCACCCGTGTAGGGCAGGATGAAGCCGTCGATGACGGCGTAGTTTCCATTCCCGCTGTTGTCGTCCTGGGCCAAACCACCCAAACAGTCGTCGGCCACCAATTCGAGGAACGTGTTGGTGTTGTCCCCACCGTTCAGCGGCTCCGTGACGACGGTCACGATCTCGCCCTGGTTTCCGAAAAAGGAGTACCAGTCTTCGTCGCCGGGCTGAAGTTGAGCCGGTGCGACGAGGTTTCCGCATTGGATTGTTTGTCCCTGGCCGCAGGGTTGGTTCGGCTCCTGCTCGGGGATGTTCCCCGCGCTCGCCGCGCCAGCTGCGCTCGCTGCTCCGGTCGGGCCGTACGCGCCCGCCACGCCAGAGCCGCTAGTCGCTCCATGCGCGCCTGCCGCATCGGATACACCAGACGCGCCGCTTGCTCCAGATGCAACAGCAGCGAGAGGAATCATGGCGATTGCGAGGACGACGGAGGCGCGGATTCTGAACATAGGTCACTCCTGCATGGACGGGCACTGAAGCGACCGGGCCCGGAAGTGCGGCCCAGCCGAAGTCGGCTGGCGTCCGGGAACCCGATCGACAGGTTGGTATGCAGAAGGGCAGATCCCGCCGGGGAGGCTTTCGCTGCGAAGAAACTTCGACGAGGCGGGATCTCGGGCTTTCGCTGCCCAGAAATGTCGAGGGACGCGATCTCTGCTTCGCTGCGAAGAAACTTCGACGAGGCGGGATCTCGGGCTTTCGCTGCCCAGAAATGTTGAGGGACGCGATCTCTGCTTCGCTGCGAAGAAACTTCGAGGGTTCGCGACCTCAGCGAAGGAGGACGACACGAGCCGTGGCCTTGGCCCCGCTCTCCGTTCGGGCATGAACCCAGTAGGCCCCGGCGGGGAGGCGGTTTCCATGCTGATCTCGTCCATCCCAAGCCAGAACACCGACCGGGGTGGCCCCGTCCCCAGCCGGAAAGTGCCGGACGGATCGGCCCTGTGCGTCGAAAACGGCGGCTTTGGCCAGGGACGCTTCGGGGAGGGTGAGTCTTAGCGAAGTTTCCTGGGTGAAAACGCTGGGCTGGGCGACGAGTTCGAGCGCCGCCGCGACCGGTAACTCGTCGACCGGCAGGTCATCGGCGGACGCCACGCCGCCCAGGTCGTAGGTCTGCAGGAAGCATTCCGCGTTCGCGCCCTCGACATTCCACACGACGGCGACCCGACCCCGGTTGTCGTGGTCTACGCAGGGAGAGCGGTGCCGACTGTCGGACGATGTGTTGACGATGACCGGGCTCTCGACCGGCGTGTCGTTCTGCAGACACTGTGCGTAGACGTCTCCGACCGAGCCTGGTGACCGATCCCAGGCGATGACGCCGCGGCCGAGCGCGTCGTGGGACATGGAAAGCCCCGCAACGGTCTCGTCTGGAAGTTCTGCAATTGCCTTTTCGGAGTCGATTGGAGCTCCGGTCAGGTCGAATGCGCGGCAACGGATCGATCGAGTCTGGTCCGCATTGTGCCGCGCCCAGCCAAGGAAGAACGCGCCGATGGTCGCCGATGCTGTGTTCAGTCCGTAGCCGTCCATCGGATCTTGGTTTGCCTGCAGGGTTCCGGTGATCCACTGGCCGGTGTCGTCGAACAGTTGATAGAAAACACCCGGGTTCGCGCCGGTCTGCCGCCAACTGACGACGCCGACTCCTTCCGGGCTGACCGCGATGTCGACGGCCTGGTGACCTGGTTCCTGGGTGATCAGGAGATGGCTGCTCAATCCGTTGCCGACGGGATCAAAGACCTTCATCATGGATTGACTCAGGAGCGGAAAGTGCCAGACGACGGCGAAGTTGCCGTTGGGAAAGTGCTCCACCCTTGCCTGCTGGGCGTGTCCGGCCAAGGTCTCGACGAGAAACTCTCCGGTGATCGGGCCGCCTCCGTTGTCGAAAATGCGGGCGTAAATCGAGTCGTCGTCCGGGTCGTCTCCGGACCACACGATGACCGTTGTGCCCGTTTCTGACATGGAAGCGTCGGGACCTCCCTGCCATCCGGTCGTCGTGAGGTTGACCGGAACGTCGATCGGATCGTCTCCAAAACGGGCGAACACCCCGTAGGAGTCTCCGTCCTGAAGTTTGCTGGCCCAAACCGCGACCCGCGAACCGCCATCTCCGGAGTAGGCAACGCGGCAGGTATGTTGGACCTCGGCAGACGTGTTGTTGACCTGCATCGGCTCCCCGTCCGGTACGAGGTGGGCGGCAGACTCCGAAGCCTGGAGCGTGACGCACAAGGCGAGCAAGCTGGCCAGAATCAGTCGTGGATTCACGGGTTCAAACATCGTTGGAAACTCCTGAAGGGTGGCCCGGTCCCCGTCCCGGTATTCCGGGGTCAACGCGATCGCCGGGGCTCTCAGTTCTACTTGTCGCCCGGACATGCGAAAGCCGGCACGGAATGCGCCATAGGAGTTTCGAGTTTTTCGGGAGCGCTGCGAGTGGGGATGTCGGACCGGGACCTAAGGGCCGGACAACGATCCGACGATCTGTGGGGCACATTGCCCGGCCATGTTTTCCAGTCCACCTCGTGCCGTTCGGGAGGGGCTGAGCGTTGGATTGCTCGCTGCCCTGCCCGCTGCCCTGCCCGAACGACCTCGGGTGGAGTTCCGCAGGCTACTTCAGGATGACGACCCGATGGGACTCTTGCTGGACTCCGTCCAGAGATGCCCTCAGGAAGTAGACCCCGCTTTGTAGAGCGGTTGGCGTATCGCCGGCGAGTCGAAGGTCATGAACCCCTTCCTGCAACCGTCCATCGGCCAGTACCGAGCGTAGACGTCCCTGAGCATCGAAGAGAGCCACTTCCACTTCGGCCGCAGAGTCCAAACGCAGTTGAACGTTGGACGAGAGCGTGGCCGGATTGCTGATGTTCTGCAGCAGGCGTGGGCCGACGGCGACGGATGATCCGTCGACATTCGTCGACTGTTCACACGGTGCGGCGAAGCAGACGAGGATCTCATCGTCTGATCCAAAAGCTGTGCCGTCTGCAAAGGCTGTTTCGACGTTCGTGGAGAGAGACGTTGCCCTCGAGACCCACCCCGCTGGAACAGGATCCAGTGGATTCTGGATGTTGAGGAAGAGTTCACCGCTACCCCCGCCGATCGCCAGGAACGAACCGTCAGCACGAAGGGTTTCGGGTAGCGGGAAGACGGTGACAGTCTTGATCAGCACGGGGGATGTTGGCACCGAGATGTCAACAAGGTGCAGGGCGCCGTCGTCGCGATCCAGCAGATAGGCGACTGCCCCTTCGAGGACGATCCCTTCCAGCCGGTTGAAGCCGCCCAGGAAACCATCGAATGTCGGCTGAGTGGGATCGGACACATCAAGGACGTGGAGAGCATTGGCAGATGTTGCGAAGGCAAAGTCTCCGGACACCGCCACTGCAGTGCTGAAGCCGAGGGGGACGGTGGCTTCGAGAACGGGGGCTTCCGGGTTTTCGATGTCGACGATCGAGAATTCCACGCTGTTCGTGAAATACGCGTAGTTCCCCGAGATGGCTGTGGGCCCTGCACTGACGTTCAAGGTGCTTCTGAGGACGGGGCTTGAGGGCGTCGAAATGTCGATGATGTGGAACCCGCTACCAGAAACGTAGGCCAAAGAGCCGGCGACCTCGACTGCGTCCGGGAAGATATTGGCCCCAAGAGTGAGGATTCCCTGCTGTACGGGTAACTCCGGGTTCGAGACGTCGAAGACTTCGACGCGACCAACGACGCCGGCGTCTCCAAGCGGTGCGGTGATTCCGAGAACCGCGAGTCCGGCATCCGCTCCGATGGCTCGGATTTCTCCGGCAGCTGTCGTTTCAGAGACCGGAACGGCGTTGGACGGGAACGAAGCGTCGAGGATCTGCAGCCCTCCTCCTGAGAGCGCTGGATAGAAGACGATACCGTCCTGTACGTCAAAACCATGGGTGGTGCCACCACTGGGGACTCCGCTCAGGGTCGACGCGACGGTTAGAGGAAGACTTGGATCCGAGATGTCGAACACGTCCATTCGGTCGCATCCGGTGAAGAGCAGACTCTCGTCGACCTCCATGTCTCTTGCCGTCCCGTTGAGACTCATGGAAGACGACAGCGTTGGGTTGAGCGCATCCTGGACGTCGACAACATGCAAGGCGTTGCTTCCGCTGACGTACGCGTAATCGCCGGCCACCGCGACTCCTTCGCCGTCACCGAGATCGAGTGAGCCCAACGCAACAGGTTTGAACGGATCGGTCACGTCGGCGATGAAGAGTCCTCGAAGCGGGGAGGAGTCACACGCGACATAGGCTTTGGAGTTCTCGACGACAACCCGTCTCGCCCAGGCTGGAGTCGGGACCTCGCCCACGTAGAACAGGAAGTCGGGTAGACCGATGGCCACGATCTGAACGCCGTCACCGCGACACGCGATGTATGCCAGGTCGTCGACGATCACCATGCTCTGCGGGGCGCCGGGTACGGTGATGCTGGCAGAGATCTCCGGCGCAGTGGGATCTGAGACATCGAGAAGGTGGAGCCGGGCTCCTGCGGTGGAGCTCGCAGCCAGGACGACGTGCCCGTCAAGCGTTTCGACCCAGGCCGGGAACTCCGCCGGCAGGGTGAGGGAAGAAAGCACCTCCGGACTTTGCAGGTCGGACACATCCACGACCTTCAGTGTGCCGTCCTGGTCGGCAACGAAGGCGAGGCCTCCGTCGACGGCGACGTCCACCGCTTCCCCTACTCCATCAGTAGCGCCGAGCCAACTTAACTTGTTCTCGTAGTCGAAACAGTCCGCCGTCGCGGTCCCGGTCCACAAGCAGGTTGCAGCGAGTAACATTCCCAACTTGGTTCGTTGCATAAGGGCAGCTCCTTGCGAGAGGGGAGAGTCGCAGGTTTCATACTTCGTTCGAAAATGGCCCCCTTAAACAATAGCGGTTTGAAGGAACGGCTCGAAGGAAGAATTAAAAGAAAAGGGGCGCGGCCGGATCCTTCGAAGTGGGATCGGGACAAGGATCCAACGGTCCTCCGAGTTTGCGGGCACTTGACTAGAACTAGACAAAGCCCAGTTTGGCAACGGCACCATAGCTCTAGACAAAGCCAAGTTTGGCATCGGCACCGTAGCTCCATCTCAGGTCATGCGGCGCGATTCCGCCCACCGTGATCGTTGCCCGACTGTGAACCCCCTGCAGGTGACAGGCAGCGCAGAGTGTCGTCAGATTCGACGGGTCGTCGCTGCCGCCTCGGGACCGGAAGACGATGTGATGAACGTTTAGGTTGGTGCGCGCATTGCACCGCGGAGACGTACACTGGAAGCCGTCGCGAGCCAGGATGTTGAACTCGGCCGTTCGGCGGCGAAAGTCCCGGTCTCCCAGGACCCATCCATTGCGGACATACAGAATCATGAGTTCCAGGC
>JAUIHP010000032.1 GCA_030431975.1 bacterium
TGAAGAACGTCGTCTACATCGGCCGGGTCCGGTTCAAGGGCGAGGTCTACGACGGCGAGCAGGAGGCGATCGTAACGGACGAAACGTTCGCGAACGTCCAGGAGCAGCTGAGGCGCAACACTCTTGCGGGCTCGTCGCTCGGTCGCAACAAGAGCAACGCACTCCTCAAGGGCATCCTGCGATGCGCCTCCTGCGGCGCTGCAATGACACCGACCTACACGCGAAAGGGCGACCGGAAGTACCGCCACTACCGGGGATGTTACGCGGTGTTCCCGCGAGGTGGCCGCGATTCGCGGTACGACCACGATGATGCCTCAGGCTCCCACGTCGCTTCCGGCTGAAGGCCTCGTTCCAACTCTTCGAGAATGGGAAGGAGGAAGGCTGCCAGGATATCTGCGAACTCGCTGCTTGGAAGATCCGGTACCTGCAGCCCTGACCGTCGCGCGAATGCTCGGACCTGAGCCGGTCGCGATGGGTTGTTCCAGTACTCCGGCGTGAGTCCGATTGGAGGTTCGGACGGAATCGGTGTGCCGCGTCGCTGAAACGTCCTCAGCACGGCTTCGGCGAGAGTCCTTCGCTCGAACCGGAACGTACAGGCGAGGTGGTGCAGGTCGAAGAAGTCTTTGATCCGGCTGTTGCGATCGCCGAGCACGACCATGGCCTCGAGCTTCTCCGCGACGACAGCTTCCTTCGGATAGCTGAGCACCTCAGGTCTCGGGAAGTCGAGCAGTGTTGGGTAAGACTCCGAGGAGGGTGGGGGCCAGACTGAGTCACCGATGCCGATGTCGATCTGGAGGATAAGCCTCGCCGTTCCGCAGCGCGCAGGCAGACTTACTCGGACACCCGCGTACTCGTCTTCGGGTCGGATCGGATCCAGGCTGGTCCCGGCGGGATCGAAGATGACGCCATCGGGTTCGACTGAAGCGGTGCAGATGGCTTCGACATCGCGCCGGACGCTATCGTGCGAGCTGTCGCCCCGGCGTAGCAGATCCAGGTCCCGAGTGGCTCGGTACGGCTGTTCGGCCCAGACTCGAAGAAGGAGAGCTCCCTTGAGCACGAACCGATCGCTGAGGGGAGTGGATCCCACACGAAAGAGGAACCGCTCGAGGCAGTAGAGCGTCAGGAGGGTCTGGAAATCCTCTCCGCTCGAACGGGCTCGGTTTAGCAGTCGGGCCGTGACGGAAGCACCGAGATCAGCGCCTTTCTTCGTCACGAGACCGCATCCAGGTAGGGTTGCATGACGCGGGAGACCCGGCAGACCTTGGCGAAGTGAGCGAGCTCGGTCGCTCGGCCGCGGTAGCGCGCGCCAAAGTCTCGGAGCGCCTCCACGGCAACATCGACTCCGATCTTGTTGCGGTACTTAAAGCAGTCGGCCACGGTCTTCGCGGGGCCGTATACCCTGACCTCAACGCCCTCGATCTTGTGTCTCTCGATGCCTTCCGTTAGGGCGGCCCCAGAGAACCGGGCAACTCGAAGGCGTGGGTAGTCCAGTTTCGGTCTGCGTGCTTTGATCGGGACCGCGACCCAGACCTCTGCCGGGGACTGCGTCGTCAGTTCATGGAAGCGGAGGGCGGTGAGAAGACAGAGGACGCCAGCGGGAACCGACTTGGAGACCACTGCCAGGGCGTGATTGGCCGTGATCGAGTGGTCGGCCGTCCTATAGATCCCCCGCGCTTCCCGGACTACGAGCCCTTTCCGCAGCAGCTCGGAGAGGATCGCCCGAGACACACCTTGGGCTTCGAGGTCGCTTGGGCGGATGATCCCCTTCGCGTTGATGATCCGGAGAGCCGCCTTTTCCGTCACGGTGCGCATGGAGGGATCATGCAATACGTCGGTATTTAATATCAACTACCGACAGATCGAAATCGCTAGTTCCGCCAAGGATTCTTCCTCCGGAGCGGGTCCGCAGCGTTTCCATGTACTCGTCTTATCTGCTCGAACGCTTCATCAATCGGGATTCCCTTGCCGGCGGCGGCTTCATCGAGACCTCGTCGAATGCCCTTGATCGCCTCGGCGAAGTCCGCAAGCTCCCACAGCTTGTCGAAGGCTTCTGGGGTAAGAACGACTGCCTCGGATTTCCCGTTCACCGTCAGCACCAATGGTCGCCCTGAAGCGCGAAGCCGCTCGAGAAACTCGGGCGTTCGCCGCTTGAAGTCGGTCAGCGGGTGGATGTCATCTGTCACGTTCAGCATCTTCGGTCTCCTTCGGGGATGCTGGATACATCGACGCATCAGTCAGCGCACTTTACAAGCATCTAATTAGATGCTATCAGGTCCGGAGGACTCCGCAACCTATCCCATTGGGTACGGAAGCCACGGGCCAAAGCCCCGAGGGCGGCCCACTCAGGTTCGGCGCTCGATCCACGGATACAGACTCAACACGGCCATGGCGTCCGCTTCCAATGCCGGGCCCCTCACCTCGATTCGCTGTTGGCCCGCTGGCAGCAGAGTGGACGCGGATGGCTTTGACCCACCTCCGGTAAGAGTTCCCAGGCTCACCTGCGAGGCAGCAAAGACAAGGCGTGGAATCTTCGCCCAGTGGATCGCGCCGGAACACATGAAGCACGGTTCCACGACAGAGTAGAGCGTGCATTCATCCAAGCGCAGCTTCGAGGCTTGCGCAGCGTACTCGGAGATCACCAGGGGGCCACACGGCGTCGCAGTCGGGTAAAATCTTGTTTGTGAGATGATCCAACTCGTGGAGGTCTTGATGGAGAAAACGCCATGGCACATCATCTTGATCCTGTCGTTGCTCTACACCCCTACAGCTACCGGGGCATCCTGGGTCGTTTCCGCTGAGAATGGCGATTTCGCCGGCATTCGTGAAGCCTTGGAGGCCATTTGTTCCGGAGACACACTTCTCATTGCACCCGGGGACTACGACGAAACGCAGTCGGAGCTTCTCGAGGAAATCGACCTGGACTCGGTCACGATGATTGGAACTGGGGATCTTCCACAGGAAGTCGGGATCACAGGCATTTGGCTATGGTTCACGGGCGGTGGCCATCACCGGGCAGAGAATCTCCGATTGTACGGCCAGGTACGTCTGCTTCAGGGGTATCCCGTGTCGGACTTCACAATGAGAAACTGTATCGTCGGTTCCCACGTGGATTCCGTCTACGGTACACGGGTGGCTCTGGGAGGTGGGACGATCCTCGTTGAAGATTGTGTTTTCGAAGACATAGTTACTAACAACTCTGCTGCTCCCTTTGGTGGGACCGGTCTAGATTTGGTCTTGGCGAGTTCCGGGGCACTGGTTCGGCGGTCGGTGTTCTCCAACATCCGTTCAGATGGTTCTGCCGCGGCTCTCGGTGTCGTCAGCAACTGCTTAGTCGAGGACTGTGTGTTCGTGGGCAACGTAGGCAATGGTGGTGCGGCGATCGTCACGTCCAATCCCTGTTGCGGATATCCGAATGGCGTTCGAATAGAGCGGTGCACGTTTTGGGACAACGAAAGCATCGATGGCTATGGCGCCGTGTATCTTCAGGCGAACTATGCGGAAGTCAGACACAGCATTTTTGCCGGGACGAAAAACGGGGTGGGATTCTCCGGGCCGTCCGGAGGGATCGTGGAGTGCAACGCGTTCTGGCAGAACGATCGAGGGGACTTCGAGTGCGGCTTCTGCCAAGAGGATGGGAACATCCACCTTGATCCGATGTTTTGCGACCCCGAAGGTGGGGACCTTTCGTTGCACGCGGACTCGCCGTGCCTTCCCGGGTTGCGGCAGGGGTATGAGTGCCCTCGCGCCGGTGCTTTGGATGTTGGTTGTGGAGCGGCAACCTTTCCCGAGTTTGACGCGGCAGTCTCGTCCTTCCGACTCCGCCCCATTGCTCCGAATCCTTCACGGGGATCAGTTCGGATCGCGATGGACCTCGTCCATCAGTCCGATGTCGCAGTCGAGTTGTTCGCGGTAGATGGTACGAAAGTCGCGTCCTGGGAACATGGCTCCTACAGCCCGGGGAGAGTCGACCTCGGTCCGCTCGATCTGGGACCGCTCGGCCTGCCGTCAGGCGCCTACTATCTGCGGGTGCGCGCGGGGGACGACTCGGGTGTGGGCCGTGTCGTACTCTTGTCAGACCCGTAGTGGTGGGTTCAGGAGGACGGTGCCATCGCCGGTCGTCGTGAACCCGTATGTTCCAAGACTCGAACGGAGATCCCATATGGTTCATTTGCAGTGACTTAGGACGGGCGACCTTCGTTGCGCTGGTCTCCGACGACTGGCACAGAGGTCCAGAAACTGAGAGTCGTTCGAAAACTGTCTCAAATGGGGAGCCAGTCCCCTTGAAGGAAGGGATCGCTGCGGAGTCCCTCAAGCAAGGCAAGCAAGCGCTCCACGTTTCCGATGGGTTCCAGCAAAAAGCCGGTGTCGGCCGCGGCACGGACGAGGTCCGTCTCGGTCACCATTGGCGTTTCGCGGTGCTCTACCGAAACGACACCCGATAGAAGATCGAGTAAACAATCGGCACAAACCAAAGTGTCAACACCGTCGCAAACGCCAGCCCGAAGATGATCGCCACCGCCATCGGCTCCCACATTGGCCCACCCGACACCCAGAGCGGAATCAACCCACCAATGGTCGTCGCCGTCGTCAGCAGAATCGGCCGCAACCTCTGCTGCGCCGAAGTCAGCACCGCGTCCGCCGGCTCCCGTCCGTTGTCTTCGATCTCGATGCGGATTCGGTCCAACAACACGATGGCATTGTTGATCACGATCCCGGCCAGCGAAATGACCCCAAGCAAGGTCATGAAGCCGAAGGGCGCTCCCGCAATGAGCAGCCCGGCCGTCACTCCGATCAGCCCGAGCGGAATGGTGAGAAACACGATCGCCGTCTGTCGCACGGAATTGAACTGCGAGATGAGCAGCAAAAGGATGATGAACCCGGCGATGGGTAGCTTGGCCCCGATCGACTGGTTGGCCTGCTGCGAACTTTCGATCTCGCCTCCCAACTCGTAGGAGTAACCGCGAGGCCAGGACTCGGAGTCCTTTTCCAACCACGGAATGAGTTCTGCATTCACGTCCATGGCGTTGACGCCGCGCACAAGATCGCTCTCCACGGTCACGGTGCGGAGGCGATGCCGGCGCAGGATCTTGGAGGCCTCCCACGCGACCTCCACCTCGGCAATCTGGTCGAGCGGGACGGAGGCTCCAGTGGATTGCACGAAGATGTTCAGGCTCTCCAGTTTTCCCAGATCCTGCCGGTCGGCGGCGACGGATCGAAGCACGATGGGGATGACCTCGTCTCCTTCCCGGAACTCCGTCGTCGCGATGCCGGTCAGTCCGGACTGGAGCGAGATGGCGACGTCCTCGCTGGTCACGCCCGCTCGCCGTGCCCGGGCTTGGTTGACGTCCACGCGGATCTTCTTCACGCGCGGTCCCCAGTTGTCCTCGATGTTGACCGTGGTCGTGAACTCGGCGAGCCGCGCCTTGACCCGGTCCACGAGTTCAAAAAGAGGCTCGGACTCCCGTCCGCTGATCCGTACCTGGATGGGCGACTCCACCGGGGGACCGAGTGCCTCGGCCTGGAAGTTGACGGTGAGTTCGGGGAAGTTCTGGAAGCAGTACTCGTCCAGTCGCGGGATCAACTCATTCAGGTAGTCACGGCTGGTGGCGGAGAAGATCATGGAAAGGTGCTCTGACCCCGCCTGGGCCGGATTGTAGGAGAGCCGGTAGCGCGGTCCGCCTCCCTGTCCCACGTAGGTTGTCCAGTCGATGAGTCCTTCTGCCCTCTCCTCACCGACCAGCTCTCCCTGTAGAAATGTCTCCAGTTCCGCAGCCACTTCGGCGGAACGATGGAGCGGAGTGCCGACGGGAAGGTCCAACTCGCCCAACATGCGCGGACTGTCCGACGAGGGAAAGAAGATCGCGGCCACGAAGCGCATCCCGAAGAGGGCCACGGCGAAGATTCCGGCGATCGCGGCGAGGGAAAGCCAGCGTCCGCGTAGTCCGAAGAGAAGAAAAGACCGATAGCCCCGGTAGAAGCGGCTGTCGAAGCTCTCCTCACTCTCCCGGACCTTCACCCGAATGAAGAGCATGCAGAGGAGCGGCATCATGGTCAGCGCCAATCCCCACGACGAGAGAAGTGCCATGGTCACGACCTTGAATAGAGAGGCCGTGTATTCCCCTGTCTCCGACTCCGCCAGGAAGATGGGCAGGAACGCCGCCGAGGTGGTGAGCGACGAAGTCAAAAGCGGAATGCGAAGCTCGTTGGCCGAGTCTACGGCGGCTTCGAAGCGTTCCTTCCCCGCTGCGATCTGCACCATGATGCTTTCCGACATCACGATCGCGTTGTCGACCAGCATACCGAGGGCGATGATGAGGGCGGCGATGGAGATCTGATCCAGCCCGATTCCGAAGACCTGCATGAGAAACAGAGTGAGCAGCATGGTCGTGGGAATGAGCGTTGCGACGACCAGCCCGGTGCGGGGGCCAAGCGAGACGAGCATGACCGCGAGAACGATCCCGATCGCCTGAAGTAGGTTGCCCACGAAGTCGTCGACCTGGTCGTCGACGAAGCGCGGCTGAAAAATGGGGAGTTCGAAATCGAGCCCGATCGGATAGTCCTGGCGCGCCTGCGCGACCAC
The DNA here is from genome assembly GCA_030431975.1 of bacterium. GTDB lineage: Bacteria > Eisenbacteria > RBG-16-71-46 > CAIMUX01 > CAIMUX01 > JACKCR01. The sequence continues at coordinate 6,581 of JAUIHP010000032.1, forward strand.
GGCCTCGACCTCCTGGCCGAGAAGACTGACGTTGCCGCCCTTGCGCATGGAAACGGAGAGGCCCAAACAGGGCGTGCCGATGTAGTGCATCGCTGAAGTGGGCGGATCGACGTAGCCCCGGCTGATGGTGGCGATGTCCTCCAGATAGACCAGCTCCGAGCGTCCGGGGATCTGGACAACGGTGCGTCGCAGTTCCTCGATGGACTCGAAGTTGCCCGAGGGTTCGAGCACGATCTCCTCGTCGCCCGTAATCACCGAACCGCCCGAGATGATGATGTTGCGGCTTTCGAGCAAACTCGTGAGCTGTCCAGGGGAGAGGCCGAGTTCAGAGAGGCGGGCGTTCGTGTACTCGATGAAGATGCGCTCTTCCTGGTCTCCATAGATGTCCACCTTGGCCACCTGGCTTTGGCGGAGGAGTTCATCCCGAACTTCTTGCGCGACTTCATCCAGCTCGGCGTAATCGAAACCGTCGCCGGTGATGGTGAGCATGACCGGGTAGACGTCGCCGAACTCATCGTCCACGAAGGGGCCGATGACGCCGTCGGGAAGGTCTCCGGAGGCCGCCTGCACCTTGCGCCGAAGGTCGTCCCAGATGGGGCGCATCTCTGAATAGCTGGCCAGGACGTTGACGAAGAGGAAGGAGGTTCCGGTCCGGCTCTCCGAGGCGATGAAGTCGACCTGCGGCATTTCCTGGATGCGCTTTTCCAGCTTGTCCGAAACCAGAAGCTCGACGCGTTCCGGGCTCGCGCCTGGGAAGTACGTCCGGACCATGGCTGTTCTGATGGTGAAGCCGGGATCCTCGGCTCGGGGAAGGGACCGGTAGGATCCGTACCCGACCAGGCAGATCACGATGAGGGCAAAGAACGTGACGCGGTTGTTGCGAATCGCCGCCGCGGTCACGTTCATGAGTCGGTCTCTCCGGCCAGTCCGGGAACGCGGACTCTTTGGCCGTCCTCGAGGTGGTGAACGCCGGCGGTCACGAGGATGTCGCCGTCCGAGAGGCCGGTCACGATCTCCAGTCCGTCCGAATCGAGGTCGCCGGTCTCGACGGTGACCCGGCGAGCGACACCTTCTTCACTCTGGACGTCGCGAACGACAAAGACGAAACGCCCGCGCCGATCCTCGCCGACAGCCACGGCCGGAACCACGATCCGGTTCTCACCTCCGGGGGCTTGGAAGGAGATGTCGACCTCGGCGGCCATGCCCGGCCGTACGTTCGACTCCGCTTCACGCAGGCGAACAGTGACCGGGAAGGTCGTGGATGCGCCGGTGGGGGACACGCCCACTTCGGTGACCACGGCGTTGAAAGTGCGATTGGGAACAGCGTCGAAGCGAACGCGGACTTCCGTACCGACGCGAATGAGGAAAATGAGGCTCTCCGAAACGGAGACTTCGACCTCCGGGAGATCACCGGAGGTAAGGATGCACACCGTCTGCCCGGCCTGCACGTTCTCGTTCTCTTCCGAAAGCACCGAGGCAATGGAACCCTCGACGGGAGCGGTCAGGCGCGCGTAGCCCAGTTGTCGGCGGGCCAGCTCGACGGCCTTCTCCGCGGAACGGACCGAGGCGGTGGCGGTTTCCGAGTTGGCGCGGGCGGCATCGAGGTCGCCGATGGCGGCATGTCCGTTTTCGTAGAGTCCGCGCAACCGTTCGTAGTCCGCCTGAGCATTGCGACTGCGCGCCTGTTGGCTCCTTAGGGCCGCCTCCGCCTCTTCCTTTTGCAGACGCAGATCCCCTTCGTCGAGACGGGCCAGGAGTTGACCCGCCTGCACATTGTCACCGACCGAAACGGCGATGTTGTCGACCGTGCCCGCGACCTTGAAGCTCAGGCGCGACTCCAGCCCGGCCCGCGAAAGACCGCTGAAAGTTCGGACGCGACCGGATCCACCGGCCAGCACTTCGACGTAGCGGACCGGGCGAACGACGTCCGTGGGAGCGGGGGCTTCGGAGTCGCCGCAGCCGGGGTTGAACAGGAAGAGAGCCGCGCAGAGTGTAGCGACGGCCGATGTCCGGCCTGTTCGATTGGAGCCGGCTGTCATGCGGAGTCTCATCGATCCTCCTCTTCTGCTTCTTCGAAGTAGGCTTCGAGACTTTGGAACCATGCGATTCGTTCGGCCGGCGGCGCGAGGAACGTGAAGGCGCCGAGAGCCCGCTCGACTTCGAAGAGGTCGAGCATAAAGTCGTGGATGGCGTCAGCCGCGGCCTGCTCCGCGTTCCGCGCCGCCGTTTGGGCATCGAGCAGGTCGATGATCCGCACCGAGCCTCTCGAGTAGGCGTCCGTGACCAGCTCCAGGTTTTGGCGGGCCGCCTCGGCCGACTGCGCCGTGAGACCGATGGCGGCGTAGGATGCCCCGGCGAGATGCGTGGTGGACCGGATGAACTGCTCGACGCGTTCGGCCGTGGCCACGCGGCGGCGGCGGAGCTCGTCCAGTTCCATTCGCGCCTGGGAGAGGGTTGCGTTTCGCTCCCCGCCTTCGAAGAGAGGCAGGGAAAGGTCGAGAGAGATACTCCAGTCAGTATCGTCCGCCGGACTCAGCTCGGCCAGATCCGCACCCGTCCCACCCGTGCCGAGTTCCTGCGCGACTTCCCCGCGAAGCGCGAGAGTCGGCGAATAAAACCGACGAGAGGACGACGACACGAAACGTTCCTGCGCTTCGATGGCCGCATCCAGGGCGGCAAGCTCCGGCGAGTTTTCCAGTGCCTGCTCCGTGAGGTAGCGGCGCATGACGCGGAAACTCCACGGGTCGTCGATGTAGCGATCGAGCTGGCCATCGACTGCGGGCAGGGCCGGGTCACTGAGGCCCACCTCCTGTGTGGAGAAGGACTCCTCCAGCGGGCGATTCAGGATTCGGTTGAGTTCGATCTCGGCCACGTTGCGTTGCGAGTTGGCGCGAATGGCCTCGCGCTTGCCCGAGGCGAGCTCACTCTCCCAGCGATAGACCTCCGCGGGGCCCGACACGCCGATGGATTCGCGGATTCGTGCCAGCTCCAGGTTGGAGCGGGTCAAGCGTAGGTCATCGCGCCGGATTCGTTCGAGAGTCTGGGCGCGAAGGACGCCGACATAGGCCGTGGCGGCATCGAGGGCCACATCCAGGCGCAGCGCGGTTTCCTCGACTTCCAAGGCGAGTTGCAGTTTCTTCTGGATGTCGACGTTCGCCCTGGCGGCCTCCGACCAGAGCAGTTGGGTCAGGGTCAGACGACCGGTCAGAGTCCGCTCCACTGCCGCTCCCATACTGGCCCCGGCGCGATCGTCATCGATCATGACTCCGGTGAGAGCCGCATCCAGTTGGGGAAGTAGACGCGATCCGGCGATCCCGATTTCTCTATCCCCGGCCTCGACCTCGAATCGCTTGGCCTGCAGGTCGGCATTGGAGGCAAGGGCCTGTTCCAGCGCATTCAGGAGGGAGAGCTCCCGGAGCGGGGGCGACGACGACGGATTCACGATCACCGCTTCGGTCAGCACTTCAAAGGTCGGTCGTAGCCGGATGGCGCGGGCTGTCGACATGTTGAGGCTCAGCTCTTCGTTGCGACTGATGGCCACCGGAATCTCCGCGGCCGGTTCGCCGAGGAGGATCCTCTGCACGTTGAGCGCAACACGTCGGGCGTAGCGGGGAAAGATCGAGTCCGCGGTCAGCCCCGCAAGCACACCCCGTTCCACATCCTCCCGGCCCAGGTAGCTGAAGGACGGAAGACGACGGTCGATCAGGCCTTGGATGAGAATGTCGAACTCGCCCGGTCTCAGCTGGATGAGGGGAGCGATGTAGACCGCTTCGACGTCGTCGGGAATGCGGGCCAGAGCCACTTCCGCGCTTTCGCCGACCTCGATGACCTCGCTTTCGATCCCGATCAAAGCAAGCTGTGACCTTGTCTGCTCATGCAGCCCGTCCACGGCGCGAAGCATGGGTCCGTTGGCCAGGAACGCGAGCTTGGTAAAGGGCGACACGGCCTGGAACGCGCCCAGGTCTTCGCGGAAAGTGTCCACCGACTCCAGGTAGGAGAGATTGCGCACGCCGCTCGTCCCCCGCTGCGTTCGCGGGATGCCCTGCGTTTCCGACTCGAGAACGAACGACGCGATGACGGGTTTGCGTAGGTTGGACCTCCGTGCCGCATCCATGGAGGCCAACGGGCCGACCGCGATGATCAGGTCGATCTGCGGGTCGAAGAGAAGTCGGTCGATCTCTGCGCGGATGGTGGCCGGATCGTGGTTGCCCGAGATCGACTTCCGAAAGGTGATGTCGAAGTCGGACTCGTTGACGCGCGTGATCTCCTCCTCGAAGAGCTGCACGACCTCATCGTTCCGCTCCCAGGGACCGTCCAGGACCATTCCAATGGTTACGTCGGAGCGGTCTTGAGCCTGCGCCGGGCCCGCAACGGCCGCCAGAGAAAACAGGAGGTAGAGAGTTGCCGCGATGCGGGAAACGAGCGTGACCCGCCGAGCGATACCTCGGTTTCGCAAGAGAGGAACCGAAGGGGTGAGGAAGTTCTCCATGCCTATCGGCTCCCGTCCTGATTGGACAAAACCAAAGTGCGGAGGCCAGCCCGGGGCGGAGGCCCGAGGAGCCGCAGAGTCGACCCCCAAGAAACCGGTGGGAGGGTACACGAGCGCAGGCAGGAGCACCAGTTTCGAAGGTGTTGGTGCCGTGCCCAACTGTTGCGGGAACATCGTAGAGCCGAATGGGCCGAAGATCCGGTTTTTCTCCAGATAGGCTGTCGCGCTTTGCCTCGTCACGTCGCCTTCTGCGTAAGACAAAGATCAGCCCACTCGGAGGACTTCCATGCTCTTTCCATCAACCACCGAACGGTCTGCGCGACGGCCGTTCGGACGGGCCGCGCGAGCTTGCATCGTCCTCGCTTTGGCTCTCGCTCTGGCTTCCTGCGGAGACGATCGTTCGACAGAACCGCCTCCGACCTCGGATACCATGGTCGGCTTCGCCGCGAACCCGCTCGGTCCTGTGGCAGCGGGCGTACCGGTTTCGATCGAAATCGCTGCACTCGCGGACGGCGGCGCCCCGTACGCCGAATTTGTCGGCGAGGTCTCCCTGGCGGTGAGCACAGGAAGGATCGAACCGGGCACGATCGAACTTCTCGATGGCAAGGCCGTGGGCCAATTCACCTTGCATGACACATGGGGGGCGGATGTGCGCCTCGTGTTGAACGGCTCCGGCGTTCGTTCCGAATCGACACTCCCCACGGTCCATCTTGCGGAGATTCCTGGCGACGGGGGAGCCGTTGCCGACGACATGATCCCAGAGTTCGAGCTGGATCCGCAGCCGGAGGAGTATCCCGCGAATCACCCGGAACTCTCCGGGATGCCAGCGTCCCAGAGCATTCTGGTCCTCTCGTTCGCCAAAGGGACGACGACCGAAGAGGCCAACGACCTCCTCACCTCGATCGGCGCTTGGATCGCGGGCGCCACGGACAACGTCGTGTGCTTGCGTCTGACGGACACCGGAGCCCGGACGCCGACCGACCTGGACGCGATGATGGCCGAACTGCGGAGCGATCCGCGGGTCGCTTCCGTCGCGCAGGACGTTCTGCTCGGCAGCACCGTCATCACGGATCCGAACGGCGGAAACCCTGGAGACTGGAGCTGGGAAACGACGCCCGGTACCGGCAACTGGGGACTCGAACGGATACGCGTCCCTTCCCTTTGGAACCTGAACGACGTCGCGCGCAAGGCGGGTCGTTCGGTTCGCACCGGAGTCCTCGATGTCGGTTTCACAGCCGGCGGGCATCCGGATCTCGACTACGACACGATCGGCGACATCGTCGAGGACAACCACGGAATGCACGTCGCTGGAATCATCGGCGGAACGTTCGACAATGCGCTCGGAATCGACGGCGTGAATCCCTTCTCGGATCTCGTCGTGCACGGGATCGGAATCGACACGGACTCTCAGTGGCGCGTGAGCTTTGGCCAGGTCCTGACCGGCGGTCTCCAGCGACTGCTCGCGTACTCTCCTTCGGTGCGCGTCTTCAACGTGAGTCTCGGCTACAACTGGTACCGAGCCGGCATCGACCCTTCCACCTCCGCGTATGCACAGCAGATTGCCTCGCAGCACGGCGCGATCCTCGCGGGGAACCTGGAGCAGTGGAGTCAGTCGGCATCTCTCCCATTGATCGTCGCCGCCGCGGGAAACGAAGCGGGACCGACCGTACCAGGAGCTGCATGGTCGAGCCCCTTGACGAACGCGTCGATCGAGCACGGAGTCACTGAGATCCTCGTCATCGAAAACGTGGATGACAGCCCAGGGACCGGAACGGGCGATGTGACCAGGGCGGTGACGTCTTGTTCGGGAGGTGACCTCTCCGCTCCGGGCGAAGGAATCCGCAGTACGTTTCGAAGTGGGTACGGAACCCTGAGCGGAACATCGATGGCCGCGCCGCACGTCGCCGGACTGGTCGGGTACCTTCTTTCCCTCGATCCTTCGCTCAGTAACGAGCAGCTCATCGACTTGTTGCTCGACACCGCCGAGACGGCCGGTGGTGGGGCGGCGGACCGCGTCGATGCGTGGGCCGCAGCGGTTGAGATCGACGAGCTTCGCCAGAACGATGCGATCCTGACCGCGCTCGTCGATATCGACGACGGATCCGAAGACGGGAACCTGCGCGAAGAGTATCCGTCCGGAACTCCGATCGTGCAGAACGACTTCGACGGAGACGGCGGGCTCGGCGACGGCAGGGTCGACATGTCCGACTTCCGTCGTTGGCGCGACTGGGTACTCTATGCTGAAGAGAATCCGGGCCAACTTCTCGATGGTCCTTCCACGGGCGAGAAGCTCGATCAGAACGGGGATGGCCTGGTCGGTTCCGGCCCCGACGAGAGAATGTATTCGCGCGGAGACTTCAACGGAGACGGTCTCATCAGCACGAGCGCCAAGAGCTACTACCCGGGACGGATCGATGCGGAAGTCACGGACCTCGAAGTCCTGCAGCGCGTGTTTTCCGACCCGGACTACCAAGCCAGCGACTTGCCGTCGTTACTCCGCTCCGGTGAGTTTCACATCGATGGTTCGGCGCTCCTCGATGTACCCGGTGCCGCAACCGCGCGGGTCGTCATTCGACGGCGATCCGACAACGTCGTGGTCGCCGAGAAGGACTTTGGCCCCGCGGATCCAAGCTACCTGGTCACCGTCGCTCTCGACCCCGTCGGGTTCGAGCTCGAAGCCGAAGCGCGCGACGGCGGCTTCGTCCAACTCGAAGAGCACGTCATGACCACGCAGTTGCTCGAGTGCGAAGATGTCTACTGGAAGCCAAGTTCAGCACCGGTGTTGTTCGTCGAACTGAGCGCACCAGGTGTAGCGGTCGTCGAGACAGGTTTCCCGGTTTCCGTGCGTGCCGGGCTCCAATCCTCCGACGGCACTCGTACCTACGAGAGTGGGATCACAATCTCTCTGCAAGCGAATGGCGCCACGTTCTCGTCCTCGTCCGGGACGACGGACAGTGACGGGGTCTTCGTAGTTGAGGGAGAACTCGACCCCACCACTGAAGTGACCACGATCTTTGCGACGGCCGCCCGTACAGGATTCGATCCGGTCACTGCTCAGGCCCAAGTCCTCGCAATCTCGAACTTACCCCGAGTCTTCGTGCGGTCGGCGGACTTCCATGCTCAGGCCTCGACGCGTGTCGAGCTCGAAGGCTCCGGCGACCACCCCGCCTCCTACGCCTTGGATCAGAAGGAAGAGAGTGACGACACCGTGCTTTCCTGGAGCAGATCACTTTCCTCGTCATCCACGGGAAACACCAACTACGCGAACCAGGACATCAGCGGGGATGCGAGCGCGACCGGATCCATCACTGCCGATGTCTACACAGTGGATTCCAGGGTCTATCGATGGGCCGGGCAGGCATCCAGCTCCGCAAGTTCGGTCGGCACGAACACGGGGTCGTTCGGATTCCGGACAGTAGAGTCGATCGGCTCCGGGCAAAGCCGGACTCGCCTTATTGTTCAGTCTCGAACCCGGGTGACGGGCGCGGTTACGACCCTCTCGGCATCCGGGGTCGGACGGGCAAGTTTTTCTCTTTTGGGGCCACAGGGATTTCGGATCTACTACGAGACGGACGGGTCCGGGAGTCCTCCAGCCATCGATGTGATCCTGGAGCCGGGCGAGTATTCCTTTGTGGTGAACGCAACTGTGGGCGGGTCCATCGACCGGTTCTGTGGCTGCTCGCAGCGCATCGGGAGCGGGGCTGTCAGCTGGGATTTGTCGTTCTCGCAACCGTGAGAGGCGAGAAGGTGTCTACGACCTGGTGATCTGGTCCCGGCCGTCGTCGGCACTCTTCCAGGGATCGCCGGGCAGCTTCGCGACGACCTGCTCGAGGACGACCTGTATGGCGTCTTCGAAGTCCCACGGAATCGTCGGTCCGAGCAACGCCTCGATGTCGTCGCGGAAGTCCGAGTCGCTCGATTTCTCGTCGAGGTTCGCCTCGAATTGAGCCCTGGTGACGTTGTGCCCGCCTTCGGTCATGTACCGATCGAAGCACTTCAGCAGAGCCGCAGGATCGATGTCGCCGCAGTGGAGCGCGTAGGCCATATCGAAGAGGTCGCGCCCCTTCTTGCGCTGGTATAGCGCGCGGAGTTTCGTTCCCAGCAGCTCGTGGACATCGAAGGTGGTGACGTCGGCCGTGCCAGTGAACCACTGCCCGCTAACGGTGAACGGCACGCGCGCGAGGCCAAGCTCGGTGAAGTGCTCTCGGGTGTTGATCTCGATCTTCAGCTTCATCCTTAGGGCCGGTGAGTCCTCCGACTCGAAGCGGTACACGAGGTTGACGCGGCCCTCCTTGAACTTGCGCTGCGGCGTCCCGAGCCACGGGTCGAGCGCGCCTCGGATGATGTCGAGCGTCTCGCCGATCGGTTTCGACTCGACCTGGACGAGGTCGATGTCCTCCGAGTATCGAGCTGGTGGAAGTAGGTGGAGCTTGTAGAGCGCGGTCCCTCCGCGAAACGCGAGCCGCTCTCGCAGATCGGGGACGGAGTACATGTCGACCAGCGCCCGACTGATGACGAGGTCTTGTTCGACCTGCGCGTCGATGCGCCAGGGCGCGTGCTGGCGCCACTCGTTGATGAAGGCTTTTGGGATCACTCGTCCGGCTCCACGTCGACGTTCACGATGACCTTCCACTTGCTGTCGCGAGAAGCCCCCGCGACATCTTCGGAGCGACGTAGCGGGATGTAGCTGGTCGCCTTCCTGGCTACGAGAGGCTCGATGGCGCCCGCGAGACCCTGCGCTTCGACGAACTCCAACAGGTACCCCAACCGCTGTGACCACCCAATGGGGCAGAGCGCGGCGGCATCGACAAGCTCGTCGCCGTCCATCTCCTCGGTGAGCTCTGCAAGAACTGTGGCGACGTTGTTGAGTCCCCCCGCGTACTGCGGGTAGCCGACCATCTCGAGCGCGGTCATCTCCGGCGTGGCGTACCTAACGTAGCCGCGCGGGGTGTTGAAGGTGGTCACCGGCATCTGCTCAAGGTCTCCGCGCGCTACGAAGAGCACACGGACCTGGCCACACTCCACCGGCGGCCGGTTCCTCGGGACCATGACCTGCAGGGACTGTGGCCGCTGGTGCGCGGCGCCGTGGCGCTCTGCTGCCGAAAGCAACGCGACGTAGTAGGGCTCGCCGAGGTACTCCATCAGCGGGTCGATGAAGTGCTCGGCGGGCAGGCACCCCATTCGTCGGTACTCGGGCGGGACCACGACGTGGAAGGAGCGCATCGGGCTCGCGATGCGTCCGTGCTTCTTGAGCCGCCGCAACTGCGCACGGACAGCGTCGTCGTTGCCTCCGATGGCCTCGATGGCGGCAGAGGTCGTGAAGTGATACCTCCCACTCGCTGCCAGGGAGTCGATGTACTGCTCCGCTCGCATGGACTACAATTCTCCTCGAAAGCGACGCACAGCGTCGGCTTGGCTCAGAATCGTATGGTCATTGCACTACGATTCTTGACCAGAATAGTGATTATTATTTGTTTGGTCAAGAATTGTATTGATCCGTCACCTGCCATCCACATCCGTCTCGGCGCCGCTCTTTGCACCAGTCCGGATCCGACGACCCAGAGAAGTCGCTGCTTGAGAACTCCCGGAGCTCAATCAAAAATGTGCGGTCGCTCACACTATTCGCATCAAAACTGTGATTCCCGTCACGTTTTTGCCACGAAAGCCCCTATCAAACAGCGAGGAGATCGACCTTGGACCTGATCGGCAACACCCCACTCGTCAAGCTTCGCAACCTGCCGGACGCGGACTCCGCGGACATCTATGTAAAGTTCGAGGGTGCGAATCCGACCGGAAGCATGAAGGATCGAATGGCCTTGTCGATGATCGAGGGGTGCCGAGCGCCGGGGTGAGCTTGGACCTGGCGGCAGAGTGGTCGAGTACACCGGCGGGAGCACGGGTAGCTCGCTCGCGATGGTCTGCGCGACCCGGGGCTATGACGCCCACTTCGTGTCGTCGAATGGCTTCGCCGAAGAGAAGCTCCAGACGATGCGAGCCTTTGGGGCAACCGTCGAGATTGTCCACGCCGAGAACGGCATCCTGACCGCCGACGTCATCGATCGAATGATTGCCAGAGTGAAGGAGCTGATCGGTGAACCTGGAACGTTCTGGCCGGATCAGGTGAACAACAACGACAACAAGCTCGGATACCACCCGATGGGGCGCGAGATCCTCCGGAAGCTGGGTACAGGCATCGACGAGTTCGTGATGGCCGTGGGGGGAGGGGGCTGCATCTCGGGAAACGCCGAGATCCTCAAAGAGGCGATCCCGTCAATGAGGGTCGTTGGGGTGGAGCCCTATCACGTCCGCAACATCTCCGGCGGGGACACGACAGGGACTCACCGTCTCGAGGGAATCGGGTTGTCTTTCGTGCCCACCATCCTAAGGCGGGATCTGATCGACGAAGTCATCCCGGTTAAGGACGAGGATGCCTACGCGACGGCGCGGGCTCTCAGCCGTAGGGAAGGAATCCTTGGGGGCGCAACTTCGGGAGCCAACGTCTGGGCAGCCCTGCAGCGAGCACGAGAGCTCGGTCCTGGAAAAACAGTCGTCACTGTGGTCTGTGATACCGGGCTTCGGTACCTGAGTGGTGACCTCTATTGCTAGGGAGATCATCTCCCCAATCTCCTCAAACGAGAGTCGATCTCGGAAACGGACTCCCGGTTTCCATTCGACTCGAAGATTGGCCGTGCAGCTTCGTAGTGAAAGCGGGCGAGGTCCAGCTCTCTTCGACCCTCCTGAAGGATTCCCGCGACGAAGTGGGTCTGCGCGAGGCTCGATGAATCCAACCCGCCTTCCAACAGCGCCAGATTTGATTCGAGTACGTCCATCGCCCTGTCCGGCCGCCCGTCGTTCATCAGCGCGACGGCCAGGTTCACTCGGAGTCGGCTGACCCGAATGTCATTGGCGGGTTCCGCGGGTTGGCTGAGGAGAAACTGCAGGCTTCGTTCGATCGCGTCGATCGCCAGGCTCGGTTCTCCTTTGCTCATGTGGTACGTAGCGAGCTCGTCGGTTGCGATTGCGTATCTGTCGAGATCCAAGTCGAGCTTGGCTGACGCCAGACCCCACTTCGCAATCACGTACGGTTCAAGATTCCTCGCTTCTTCCAGGTCCAGAGCCGGATCCAGTCGATGCACGATGAGTTCGCGCGAGTGATAGACGGGTTCGAGATACGGCAGAGAGTCGACAAGACTGAGAAAGCGGAGCCACGGAAACTCGGCGTATTCCTGCTGTCCGTAGGCGAGGTAGCGGATGTTTCTCTCGGCGGAGTGAGCCAGAAGCTCGCTGTAGGACATTCTGGCGGTTGGATAAAACCGGGGCTCCATCCCCGCGTAGAAGGCTAGATGAGGTTTTCTTGCGAGCAGGAAGGCCCCTTCCGAATCTGGGTCGGCAGCCAGGTGGTCTGCCGCTTCGAGGACGTGGAGCGGCAGCTCGTCATGAAAGACTCTTTCGTTCTCGATGACTTCCTTTCCGAAGGAGGTGGCCAGAAGAAGGACTGCGATCGTTGTCGCGATTCGGGCGAAGCGGCCCTTCCACGCTGTCAACGCAATCACAACCAAGGTCAGATAGGTGGGGACCAGGAACAACGAGAACCTTGGTACCCAAAAGACCAACGCCATGACGCCCAGGTAGCCTAGAGAGAAGACGAAGAAGGCCGCGCGAGCTCGGCTCCGTCCTCGAATCAAAAGCACGATCGCTCCGACAGAAGCCAGGACCCCGACAATCCAAGGAAAGAGAATGTTGAAGTCGAGCCGGACGTGCTCCGGGATGTTGGCGAAGTAACGGCGAAAGAAGTGGATTGGATCGTGAGCGATCAACTGCCAGATCGTATCGAATTCCGGGGAGGTCCCGTCCGCGCGAGGAGGATAGAATTCCAGCCTGACGTTCTCGAGGTTCCTCGTTTGAAGAGGCTTTCCGGTCTTGAAGAACTGAAAAAGAATCCACGGACAGATCGCAACGATGAAACCCGCGCTGTAGCGAAGGGCCGCCCTTATGCGATCCGCGAAGCCCGCGCCTGCGGGATAGAAGCTCAGACAGGCGATCGCAGCCGGCAGAAGAAAGATCCCGTTGTAGCGGGTGAGGAATGCGATTCCGCCTACGAGTCCGGCCCGAAAGTAGTTTGACGTTCCGTTTCCCAAGAACAGGTAGATGCTGAGAAGTGACAGATCCAGAAAGAGAATGTCTGTCGATGCTCGGTGGGATTGGACAAAGAAGATCGGCGTGACTGAGAGGAGGACGCAAGCCCAAACGGCAACGCTCCGGTCGAAGAGTCGTCGCACCAAGGCGTACATCAGAACGATCGTGAATCCGGAACCGATGACGTTGATCAAGACTCCGGATCGGTACCAGTCCTGAACCATGGCGAAGACGGCCGTCAAAAGGAAAGGATAGACGGGCCCCTTGAAGAGATAGCTTTCGGGGGAAAGCTCTCCGTTCCACAGCTTTCTCGCGGCGGGCGCGAGATCGGCGTAGAAGTCCGTCTCGACTCCGGTGTTTCCGATGGGGAAGTAGCTGAGGTGAACGAGGAACGACACCGAGGCGAAGGCAAGAGCGTAGCACCAGGGGAACAGGCGATCGAATCGTCGATTCTCGGAGTCAGTCTCAGAAGTCATCGCCTCTACTTTAGCATGCCGGGTTCAGATCCAAATCCCCGCCCCTGCCGCGTTTAGGCGCTTCTGGCGCGCTGGATTCAAATCCAGGTCCTCGTTCCTGCCACGTTCAGGCGATCGCCGGGCCATTGGGATCGCCATGACCAAGATCTGTCCAACGAGAAGTGATTCGCCATCAGGGGCGGTGCGGTTTGCGTCGGGGGTGCCTGTTATGACATACTCTCCGCCCAAGAAAAGGACACCTGCCGGGAGCGCCGCACGGGTGTACTAGATCGCCGCGGGGGACCAACCTCCGCGAGCCTGGATCAACGAGAGTGAAGGAAAGGATCTGAGGAATGAGAGTCGATACCGCTGTCTTCGTAAGGATCGGATGCACCGTGGGGATTGGTGCTGTCGCCTTCGCGACCGTGATGACCTCTTCCGCCTTGGCAGAGGAGGTGACGGTGACGGTTGTTGAAGAAGATGGATCGGCAGTCACCACCCATGATGGGTTGGAACATACCGCTCCGGAGGGTCCCGGAAGGACTCAAGAGGCGAGCACCGGCGCGCTGACTCCCGTTGGGCCGTTTGTCGGGGACAAGTCGGAAGGGTTCACGACCCAGACGACTGGAGCAAGCAACTGCGTCATCGAACGCGTTTTCGACAACATGGCGGATCTGTGCTCGACGGGCGGATGCCTCATCGTCACCGACACCTGGGCCTTCAGCTGCACGATTGCGTCCAACAACACGCCTCGTTTGGCCGGGTCCTGTAGCGGCTACTCGGTATACACGTTCGACATGCCGATTTCGGCGTTTGGCGGCTATTTCGGCAGCAACGCCCAGGGTCCCGTTAACGGAACCGCGCGTTTCTACAACGGCGACCTCCTGCTCGACACGGTCGACATCGCGATCGAGCCCGGCTGTGCCTGGGCCTGGAGCGGTTGGGAGGCTCCGGACGCCATCATCACCCGAGTCGAAGTCGAGAGCGACGTCTTCGGCGGCGCCTTCATTCAGATGGACGACATGGAGGTCAACTTCGGTGACCCTGTTCCGGCGATCGAGGAGAGTTGGGGAAGAATCAAGACGAAGTACGCTGATCGCTAAGTTGACGCATTCTGTAGCCGGTTCACTCGCCGACTGATGTCGGCGCATTCCCTCAGCAGCCTTGGGAGTCGGCAAACAGTTGATGGAGACCTCGGAGGTATTCGCCTCCGGGGTCTTTCCATATCCGCTGGTGTCCAGGCTCGACGAGGAATGACTACGACGACCTGCCGACAAGCTCTTCTGCTTCAGGCAGGGTGAGACCCCTGCCCTCAACCACGAGCCGCTCGGTCTCCTCATCCCCGAGCGCCGCAGAGACACTCGTACGAACCTCCGCCTCGAGACCCGGGAATCGGTGGTCCCAGAACCCGTCCCCCTCTTCCTTCAGCTGCTGTGCTAGCCCAAGCAAGAGACCGCCCCTTCGATGGTCTCCCGACATCGTGGCCCAACGTGCGAGCTGGATGGCCGTGCGACGTGCGTCGCCGCGACTCCCGACCTCCGACCAAATGTCCAGCGCATCGCCCAGGTGCTTGCCGGCTGCCTCCATACGACCGAGGTTCAACTCGATCTCGGAGAGTCGAGTCAGCTGCTCTGCCTTCCGGGTTCCGAATCCGGCTTCGCCGAAGAGTTCCGCGGACTCCGCCCGATAGAGGATTGCGTTCTCGAACTCTTCGAGGTTCTCGGCGGCGCCGGCCAGAAGGTCGAGGGCCAATGCCGTTCCCCACTTGTCGCCGAGCTTGCGCTTGATGGCGATGCACTCCTCGATCGGAGCTTTCGAAGACGCAAAGTCTTCCCGGTTCTGGCGACTGAAACCAACATTGTGAAGCAGCGTCGCGATCTGGGACTGGGTGGCCTTGTCGCGGTAAACGACCAGCGCCTCGTCATAGAGCCGGGCGGCTTCGTCTGCTTCGCCGAGCGCACTGAGAGTGTTGGCCAGATTCGCCTGGGCTCGGGCAATGTCCATCTCCGTTCCCACCTCGAGCCAGGCCTGCAAGGAAGCTTCACGGTATGTGCGCGCATCGTCGCGTTGCCAAAGGTGCGTCGAACAGACCGCAGCGGCTTCGAGTGCGGTGGCGCGATCGACGCTCGCTTTCTGTCCACCGGGATGGGCGAGCACGCGTTTCGTAAGCTCGAGCCCATCCTCGCGGCGATGCTTGGCCCACCAGTAGATGTCCAGGTCGCCAACCATCCGCAGCCCGTCTTTCGCTCCCTCGTCGTCGGCAAGAGCGAACTCGATGGCGGCACGGACATTCTCGTGGTCCGCGGCGATGCGGTCGTGCCATTGCCGCTGCTCCGCCGTCCGCTCTTTCTCGCGCGACTGTCGAACCAAGTCGGCAAAGTAACCCCGGTGCTTGCGGCGAGTGATCGTTGCTTCGCCCTCGTTCTCCAGCTGCTCCTTTGCATACTCGCGAACCGACTCATACATGCGGTAGCGCGTGGTGAGATGAGACTCGATGGGTTTGCGGTCCCGAAAGACGAACGACCTCTCGAGGAGATTGGTGAACAAGTCGAGCACTTCCCACTCCTCGATGTTCACATCCGCACAGACTGCTTCCGCGGCTTCCAGCGTCCAACCACCGGCGAAGGCGGAGAGACGACGGAGAAGGACTCGCTCGTTCGTCTCCAGAAGTTCGTAGCTCCAGTCGATGAGCGCACGAAGCGTGCGGTGTCGCGGCGACGCGGTCTTCGCGCCGCGATTGAGGATCTTGAAGCGAGCGTCGATCCGATTCTTCAGATCCTCAGGAGGGAAGACGCTGGTCCGGGCGGCCGCCAGCTCGATTGCGAGCGGTAGCCCATCGAGGCGACGACAGATCTCTCCGACCGCCGGTGCGTTCTCCTGTGTCAGCTCGAAGTCCGGGTCGACGGCCTGCGCCCGGTCGGCGAAGAGGACAACGGCCGGATTGGTTTGAATCTCGGCAACGGATTGTCCCTCGGCCGGGGTCGGTAGCGGAACCAGGGGAAAGAGCGACTCGCCGGCGACGCCCAGCGGGACCTGGCTCGTTGTCAGGATCCGGAGATTGGGGCTCGTACCTATCTCCGCGACGAAACTCCGACATGCATCGAGAAGGTGTTCTGCATTGTCGAGTACCAGAAGCATCGACCGGGTACCGAGTGAGGAACGGATCGCGTCGAGTGTCGCCTGACCGGCGGCCGTCTCGACCTTGAGCACACTGGCGACCGTCGCTTCGATCTGCGAGGGCTCGGAGATTCCTGCCAGCTCGACGAACCAGGCGCCGTCGGGGTAGCGGTTGAGAACCGAGGACGCGAGTTCGAGAGCGATCCGCGTTTTGCCGCAGCCCCCGGGACCGACAACGGTCACGATGCGTTCGGACTCGAGCAGATCCTCGAGCTGGGCTCGCTCCTCATCCCGACCGAAGAAGCGGGTCAGGGCTCGCGGAATGTTGTGCGCGACCTTCGCCTTCGGGGCCGGCGTCTCTCGGGACATACCGGCGTCTTGTGAAGCCTGAATGCTGTCGATGGCCTGCCGGACTTCGGCCATGGAACTGATGCGCCGCTCCCGGTCCTTCTCCAGGCAGCCCGCCAGCAGAGCTCGAAGCGGTTCGGGAATCCGGTCCGCGTATTCGTCCCACCGCGGCTCCTGATCGAGGGTGGCCGACATCGTCTCCGCCGTCGAGGTCTGCATGAACGGCGAACGACCGGCCAGCGCTGCAAACAGAGTGCAGCCGAGAGCCCAGACGTCGGATTGAACGTCCGAGTGTTCTCCCCGCAGCTGCTCCGGGCTCATGTACCCGGGGGTTCCCGTGATCAGACCTTGGAGCGTCTCTTCGGATTTCACATGCAGCGACTTCGCGATGCCGAAGTCAAGAACCTTGGCCTGTCCCTCCGGAGTGATCTTGATGTTCTGCGGTTTGAGGTCGCGGTGGATGACACCCCGTTTGTGTGCGCTCTCCAGCGCCGATGCGACCTGACGTCCAATGGAGAGGGTTCTCTCCACGCTCCAGACCGTGTCGACGATCTGTTCGGCCATCGTCTCGCCCGGTACGTACTCAAGTGTCAGGAAGTGCAGGTCGTCTGCTTCTTCGAGAGTGTGAATCATCGCGATGTGCGGATGAGTCATGGCGGCCAGGAGCCGGGCCTCCTGTTGAAACCGTCGCAGGCTATCGGGTCGGTCACAAAGCGAAGGCGGGAGGACCTTGATCGCGATCTGCCGCTGGAGCTGCGGATCTTCCGCCAGGTAGACGATCCCCATGCCGCCCCGACCGAGTTCGCCTGAGACGGTGTAACGACCGATGGTGTCGGGAGGCGTCTCGTGCCCCAGTTCGTTCGAGCGCGAGTTTGCGGTCGGTGGTTTCACCGTCCCAAGAATCGTTTCGAGAAAGGTCTCTCCGTCGTCGAAGGCAAGAAGGTCTTCCACCTCCTTACGGAGTTCGGTGTCGTCACCGCACTCCGCGTCGAGGTAGGCGGCTCGATCATCGGGAGCCATTTCCCAGATCGCGGCCAGGATCTCTTTGACCTTGTCGAAACGGCCCGACAACGGGATGTGTCCTCCTGGGAGTGGATCGGTGACTGACGGTAGCCTCTAAGGATACCGCATTCGGATCGAAGTCCTCGACACCTGCGGCGATCGGCTCGCATGCCTTAGGTCCGGTGGCCAATGTTTGACGCAAACGACGTCGTTCGGTGTGTGAATGAGCCTTCCCGGTTCGACCCGACACTCGGTCTTGACCCTCTGCGCCGAAGTGAACCGGCGCGGTGTGCCTCGCCGTCCCGCATCTTGACAACCGCACAGCGACCATGGTTGAATCGAAGACGTAGCTCGTGGAATTGGCTACGTCCCTCCTCTCCAATCTACGGGGCTTGTCTTCATGTCGATGCACGAGCCTCTCCAAGCCTGTTTTTTTCCTTATGGCCTCGCACATTGCGTTGGTTCTGGCGCCCACTTTGACGCCGGAGAGAAAGGACGGCCCCAGATGCAAGCAAGACTCCTCAGCAGCCACCTCACATGGACGCGGTCTCTCTGCGTTCTTTCCGCGGTTGTCCTCTACACCGCTGCCGCCAGCTACCTCAGTGAATGTCGCGCGGGTTCCTTCGAGTGTGTCGACTACCGCGAAGGATTTCACGTGATCGGCAAGACACCTCTGCCTGAGCCCCTGCGTTTCGGTCAGTCCGTGGCTGCCCGAAACGGCCATATTTACGTCACGGCCAACGAGACGGCCGGGGACCGAAGTCTTTTGGTGTACGACGTTTCGTTGCTTGGCACACCCCAACTCGTGAATTCAGTTCCCCTCGCGGAGCAAGGGGGAGAAGTGACGATCGAAGGGGACTTCCTATACGTCATTGCGTCCATTGATGGGTTCTACGTGTTCGACCTAACGAGTCCGGCGATTCCACTGCTCAGGAGTTATACGGCTGTCCCCGCTTCTACCCGCGAGATCACCGTCGAGAATGGGGTCGCCCTCGTTACATCCTCAGGCGGTGGCGTGTCGGTATGGGACGTATCAAACCCCGACGCCCCCACTATGTTGTCAGTGATCGACCCTGGACACTTGGTCCACAATACTGCAGTTCGCGACGGACTTGCATACCTAGCCGGGGACTACGAAGGCCTGAAGGTTTATGATGTCTCGAACCCTGAGTTCCCGCTGTTCTTGGACGAGTACTCCTTTGGAACGACGTCGATGTATGGCGTGGAGACCTTTGGTCAGTACGTCGTCGCGCTCGGACAGACCGCCGTCTACGTCTTCGATACGGTATCCGAAACTCTGGTGTCGGAACAGTCGGGTCCCTTTTGGGCCGCCAACGACATCGAGATTCTCAGGGATCAAGTCTACATTGACAACGGTCAGGGAGGGGCCTGGATCGTCGATGTTTCCACGCCCTCAGCAGCGGACTTGGTGGCGACCGTCGGATCAACGACGCTAGCACTCCATGAGGTGCGTGACATCGCCTTCGCTGGGAATCGGCTCTTTGCGGTTGGAGAGAGGAACCTCACTGAGGCGTGGATCACCTACACCGGTTCCCCCATGCTGCTGTCCGGTCACAACAGCCTGCAGGACGGAGTAGACAAAGTAAGGGGAGTCGCGCGAAGTGGCGATCGAGCCTTTCTCGCCGGAGTCAACGATGTCACGGTCATGGACATTTCTCACCCAGACGACACGGAAGTAATCGGCCAGCTGGAGCTTGGGTTTGGGGTCGAATGCGTTGCCGCTTCCGGAGACGTGGCTATGGTTGGAGGGGCGTCGGGGTTCTGGGTTCTGGACGTCTCCGATCCTTCCAACATTGTCGAACTCGACTTTCTCGACATCGGAACGGTACGAAAGATTGCCATCGACGGAGACTATGCCATCCTTGCCTGCGAGTCCGACGGCGTGCGGATCCTTGATTGGAGCACGCCGACCAGCGTGATCGAGGTAGGATCCTACTCTCACGAAGGGCAGGCCGTGTCCGTAGCTGTGGAAGGGGAGAAGGCCTACGTTGCTGCGTACTCCGGCGGGACGCTCTGCCTCGACCTCACGTCGCCCACCAGTCCGTCTCTCTTGGGTTTGCTGGATGCAGGAACCGCTCTTACCCTCGACATTGATGTCGAAGACGGGCTTGTTTGCCTAGCCACGACCAACGACGGCGTTAAGATCGTGGACTTCAGTAACCCCGCCCAGCCCGTGGAACTGGGTTCTGTGGAGACGGCGGAGAACGTGGTGACGGTCGACATGCAGGGGTCGACGGTCGTGGTCGGGTCCCGGGAGGCGGCATGGAACTTCGTAGACCTGAGTGATCCGGCTGACCCAACCTTGGTCGGACTGGTTGAGGTTTATTGGAGTGGGCAGGCAGGGGAAGTCGCCATCGGGGACGGCTTCTTTGTAGGAGGCTCCGGGTCAGGAGTGTCCGTCGTGGCGATGCCGTGCCCTTCGCCCTCTCCGGCGGCCGTCGAGGATCCGCGGATGGTTGGGACCTCGGGGTTTGCCTTTCCGAATCCTACCCATGAGGGCACGGTTTTTCGGTTTGGTAATCCAGTTCCACAAGGCGCATCGGTCGCCGTGTTTGACGTCACAGGACAGCGCGTCAGAGTGCTCGAGGCGCCCCAACCTGGCAACGAGAGGGTTTCCTGGGACGGTCGATCGGAGGACGGCTCGATGGTGGCGACGGGACGGTACTTTTGTCGAGTCTCCTCTGCAAACACCAGTTGGGCCGTGGGGGTGATGGTGCTTCGGTAGCACCGGCGCCAACATCGACTGACTGACGGACGAATGGACGACCACCGCGGTACGACTCACGCGTACCGCGGACCTGCCACCATCTCGACACCGTCGACCAGACCTCGACCGAAGTCGTTCGGAAGAGCGGCGCCGTCCCCCCCGTTCGATAGAGCGCGGGGCGGCGAGGTCGACCAGTGACCCGGTCCAGACCTCGACGACGCCTGTGAGGATTGATCCGATCGGGCTCTACGGCGAAATGGGTTTTGGACGGATGGGAGCGAATCCATGCGCACACGTGGGAGGAATCCGATGATGCGATTTCTGATGTCCCTGTTGGTTGCCCTTGGATGTTGTCTGCCAATGAGTGCAGGCGCAGCGAAGACCACCGGCGAGGCCTTGGAGTGTTGGCTTCGCAACGACCGCCGCCTCGAGCCCGGAGTGGATCAGATGGAGCTGATTCCGGGGGAGCCGGCATACCTCATGGTGTCAATGCCGGCGTCGATGGGCGGAGTTCCACTTCCATATGGAACACCTGGGTTCGTACTGGAGTTGTCCTCGAAAGAGATTGAAGTCGTGGGCTTGACGGGCGCGCCGAGTTCGAAGACGAACTCCTTCATGGGGATCTGGACGCTCCGTGTGACGGGTGATGAATCCGTGTTTGCACGTGTGGAGGCTATCGAGGAGGCCGGAGCTCTTGTCAGCTTCCAGAAAGATGGCAAGCAGTTCGACGCCATCGACCCGCGTTCGAAGAGTGTGCTCAAGGAACGGGAGCAGAAGCAAAGGTACAGCGAGGAACTCGTTCGCCGGTACAACGATCGCTATCGCGGCGAGGGCGCGCGGCCATCACGGGGTGAGTTGTTGAGGAGGATTCAGGAGATCCGAGACGAGCTGGATCTGGGAACCGAATCGCATCCATCCGCTCTCGGTACCGTTGGCTCGTCGGTGGAAGTGGACTTTGGCTCCGTGGCAAGTGTTCGCCTTGATCCGGCTGCGACCGTGTCCATCTTCGACGCTGCGGGGCGATTGGTCGCCCGCGACCTTGAAGCCGAACAACGTGAGGGATGTTGGATGACGATCTGGGACGGCCGAGATCGGTCCGGAGACTCCGTACCATCTGGAGTCTACTTCGCTCGCCTGCCGCGCGACGGCAGCGAAGGCCTTTCGAGGCGAATCGTGCTTGTCAAATAGACGGTTAGGCGCCGAAGACTCCGGGAAGTGAATGAAGTGAACCAAGTCGAGCGGCATCACTGAGCCAGGAAGGCGACAGCGTCATCGGTGTCCTTGTGGTGGAAGGTCAGGACGCGGAAGAGTGGACCGGCTCGTTGGAATGCAAGTCCCCAACGACTACCGAGTGCCCCTTCAATTCCCCCATCTCGCCACGTGGGAGACAGGCCGGCCACTCCCGTCCAGGTAGAATTGTCCGATCACCACGACATCTCGTCGAAAGAGCACCGCGTCCGAAACAAAACGATTGAGGCCGGAGCTCAGCGGCTCCCACCAGCCTCCCGTCCACCTGGCAACATTCTTTGCGTCCTGAGTACCGACTTTGATGAACGAACCACCGATGTAGAGCTCGTTGTCGAGGGACCGCAGCATCCCGATTTCCGCACCGGCTGTGGGATTCTTGAAAAACTCCCCTCCGACGAGGACCCATCGCGAGTCGGACCATCGAAACACCTCAGTGCGGGATCGTTGATCTCCAGGAGCAACCCTCCGATAGACCATGTGCAGATCGCCATCGTGGATGCAGAGCGGTCCAATGGAAGGGCCGCCGTACTCGCGAACCGGGGGGAGTTCGGGCCAGACGGACCACTCGGCGCCGTTCCATAGGACGAGTTGTGCGGACCCGAGTTCTTCTTCGATGCCGCGTCGCGCGACCGCGACGATTCCCGCCTTGGTAGAGATGGCGTCGAAAATGCCGTGGGTCGGAGTTCCCTCAAGCGCGCTCCATGCCGTTCCGTCCCAGCGGGCGATGGAGTGGACCGCGACGCCGGATATGCGAGTGAAGGACCCAAGTGCGTAGAGTTCCCCTTCGTGAACAAAGAGTTCCGTGACACCGCCATCGACGTTCGTGGCGATAGCCGACCACGCGGAGCCGTCCCAGCGTGCGAGTCTGGAGGCTCTGATGCCATCGACCTCTGAAAAGCCGCCGGCGATGATCAGGTCTCCGTTGAACTCGAGAATCGCGGATGGCAGGTCATCCGTCTCGACCATCGTGCTCCATGACTCGCCGTTCCAGCGGGAGAGGCTCCGATCGGGAAGCCCAGCGAGATAGAGGCTGGAGTCGGCCACTCCGAGGGCGAAGATACTGTTCCAATTCTTTTCGCCAAGGGGGTGCCACCGGTGCAATGTGGAGCGTTCGTCGTCACCCGTCGAACATCCCGTTGATGTTCCGGCGAAGATCACGGCGAGGAGAGTGAAGGCAAGGGCGCGGAGCCGGGTTGGGTAGTACTGCCTGAGGGGCCGGCGAGATCGATTCGACGTCGGGCCGGGAAACACGGCTACGGGAGACGTGCCGACCGGGTTGTCACACTTCAGTTTCACGGTGGGAGTGTAACTGAAAGAGTTCGGCCTCCGCCAAGCGACATAGCGGAAGCCGCCACTACCTTCGGATCACGACCCTCTGAACTCGCGATTTCCCCTCGGCTTCCAGCTTCAGAAAGTAAAGCCCAGACGGGAGCGGTGTTCCGTGCGGTCCATCACCCTCCCAGCGATGCACGTGCCGACCGGCGGGCAGCCAGGCATTGACCAACGACCGGATCTGCCGACCCCGAACGTCGAACACCGTCAGGTCAGTGTCGCCCGGCACCAGAAGATCGAAGACCAGTTCTGTCTCGTCGGTCATCGGTTGTGGCGATGGGGCCGCGAACCGAATCGTCGCAGCCTGTCCGTCGGCATCCCCGCTGCCGTCCCCGATCGGGCTTCCTTCGTCGCCCCAGTTGTCGGTTGACGCCGGATCGAGGGCCAAGGCGTCGGCGTCGTCCCAAAGCAGCGTCGTCAGGTTGGTGCGGGATGACGCGTAGCCACACCATTGATAGAACTCGTAGCTGACCGCTTCGCCCGGCGCGACGTTGCCGAGTTGCTTCTCGAAGAACAGGTTTGGCATGTCGCTGCAGGATCCGGAAGGGACGATCGGATACTGACCTGTGAAGTTGCCGATCGGCGGTTGGCAGGAGAGATGGACGTACGTCGGCAGAGCATCGACCGTGGCGGCCGTCGTGATCACTCCGATCGAATAGATGGACGAGTTGTCGTAGGCCGCGAACCAGTTTCCGGCGAGCGCGGCGCCGTCGAGCAGAAACTCGCCTCCATAGTCCGTTGCATCATCGGGGACGATCCCGCGGTCGCGTGACTGACGATTCGTTCCCGACGTTCCGTAGAGCCACTGCTCTCGTCCCCAGACGAAGTCGAAGTCGTGACTCTCGGTGTCGATGTTCTCCATTCGGTAGTGGTGACGGAAGTAGTGCGCCTCCGGATAGAAGTCGACATGACGTTCGACCTGGACCTCGTCGCGAAGGCCGTAGTTTGCGCCCGAGAGAAACCGGAAGCTCAGCTCTCCAAGTTCCGCGGATTCCAGCCAGGAAAGAGCGTCGCCTCCCCATTTGATGTTGCTGGGATAGGTCCCCGTTCCGTCGTTGTTGGGTGTGTCATCCAGGTGGACGGCGACACGCTCCATGCAGTCGACGGTGTGCGGATCACCGGTGATCTGGTCAATCGCGTGAAGGTCGGCAATCGCTCCCGGTCCATGAAGGCCACCTGTCGCCGTGCCGAAAATGGCGGTCTTCAGGAATCGGTTCCAAACCTGGTACCCATTGCGGAAGTTTCGAAGACCGATGTCGCCGGTCTGGTAGCGATCGATAAGAGTTGCAGCCAAGTCACTCGGTGAGTCGAACTCGATGTCGACTCGCGTGACGTTGCCGCCCGTCAGGTCGCACTCGAAAGCGATGACGTTTCCATGGAGTTCGACATTGGAGACTCCCGGTCCGGAAACGGTGAGTCCGGTAACCGCATTGGCGTTGGGAAGAATGGGGATGCGGATCTGCGCATCGGAGACGGGAGTCGAGCGAACGAGACCGAGTTCGAGGATTGAGTGATGGTACCCGTTCCCGGCGCCGTTTCCGGCACCGTTTCCGGCTTCAGTTCCGTCCCCGCTTCCGGCTTCAGTCCTACCGTGCCCGTCACTGTTCGCGGCACCGATCGGCTCTGCAAAAAACGTTGTGTATCGATCCGAACTGTCCGGCAGATTGGTTGTCGTGATCCCCGTCCAACGCCGAACACTGTAGACGGAAAAGTTGGGCGAGGTGTCCTGACCCATGTCTTCACCACGCTGGGCGGTGGCCGTCACCGTGTAGTTGCCCGTCGGTCGCGCTTCGCCCTCTCCGGCTCCGATCTCGAAGATACCCGTGTAGATTCCGTCTCCGGCCGTGGCGTCCGGCGCAACGCCGTCGTCGACAAGTTGCGCCGTCACCCGCGGATTGGCGGCGGAGACGGCGGTGACCGCATCGCAGTCGATCACGGGGTTGCCCTGGAACAGGACTTCCGCCGAAACGACGACCGATCCGAACCAGGAGTAGGCAGTCCGGTCGAGCGTCGTCGTCACGTTGAGCAACGCGCGTCGTTCGTCGAGGGTCGGAACCTCCAGAGTGGCCGGTGGGTCGTTGGGGTCGGTGTAGCCCAAGGGAAGGTCCGGCGCCGTGTGCACGTCGTAGCCGTAAGGTTCCGGGCTTTCCTTGCCTTCCGGATTCCAGGTCAGGAGTGGACCCGAGTCGGGTGTCGCGCCTTCTGCTGCGACGGTTGGAGAGGACGATGCGATCATCGTGAGCAGCAAGGTTAGGGCGATCGCGATTCCAGAAGCCGGGTCGAATGGTTCGTGTGGGCTCGGCGGGGTCGAGTGAACGTGCACGCGGGGACTCCTGAGGCATTTGGGGTTCGTCGACGAACCGGCCGGTCTATTCGGCGCGCAGCTAGTGTAGCCGTTTCGACGTCGGTCAGTCCATGAAGCCGGAGGCGTGCTCCCGTTGGATGTTGTGTTTCCCCAACGCGCCCGGGATGTGGGGACAAAGCAAGCTCCGACTGGATGGGCTATGTGGTTTAATAACAATGCGCTATGGGCCTGGAGGGCGTGGTGCTACCAGTCGGCAGCCCTCGAAGCGGCGGTCAGGCTTGGGTTCGGTTTGTGAATATTGTGCTGATAGCGGGCAGTTTGCATGATAATCTGCCCGCTATGTATGCACGTGAACTTCAAGTGCCCGACCACTCGTTCTTCCTTTTCGGCCCGCGTGCCACGGGTAAAACCACTTGGTTGCGCGAACACCTGGGCGACGCGCTTTGGTTCAACCTTCTTCTGGACGAAGACTTCCTTCCGCTGTTGGGATCTTCGAGCCGTTTTCGCGAGCGGGTCGAAGCGCAGCCCAAGAACTCCTGGATCGTGGTCGACGAGGTTCAGCGCCTGCCAGGTTTACTCAATGAGGTTCACGACCTCATTTCCCGCCACGGATCCGGGTACAAGTTCGCCCTCAGTGGTTCGAGCGCCCGCAAGCTTCGTCGCTTGGACGTGAATCTTCTGGCCGGTCGGGTGATCGAGCGAGAGATGTTTCCCCTTGTGGCCCATGAGCTGGGAAAGGACTTCGAACTCGATACGGTTCTCCGTTTCGGCTCACTACCCGGCATCTACACCGAGGATCGCTACCGCGCGGACATGCTGCGTGCGTACGTGCACACCTACCTCAGGCAGGAGATTCAGCAGGAAGCGTTGGTGAAGGATCTGGGATCGTTCCACCGATTCCTCAAAGTTGCAGCGATCATGCACGGACAGGTCATCAACCAATCCGCCGTCTCTCGGGATGCGGCCGTCTCACGGACGACGGTGCAACGGTACTTCGAGACGCTATCGGACACGTTGATTGGATACCAACTCCCAGCTTGGCGAGTGAAGGCAAAGGTTCGGGAGCAGACCAGTCCCAAGTTCTACTTCTTCGATCCGGGGCTCGTCAGGGCGATTCTTGAAGTCGTGGACGAACCCCTCGGCGATTCGGAGTCGGGTTCGCTCCTCGAGGGGCTTGTTCTCCACGAACTGCGGGCAGCAATCTCGAGTCAACGCCTGGGAGGCGAACTCTACTACTGGAGTACCCCGGGGTCCAAAGAGATCGACTTCGTGTGGGTGAAAGGCCGGAAACGGATTGGCATCGAGGTCAAGAACTCCCGAACGTGGCGGCGCGAGTATGCGAAGACCTTGAACGAATTTGTGGACGCGGGCCGAATTGACCGAGGCTTCGTGGTCTACCGGGGCCGGGAGCCCTACAAGAGTGGTGGCACCGACGGGCTACCGGTAGAAGAGTTCTTGAACTTCATCTACACCGATGCGTTCGCAGATTCCTCGGGCAAGTCGTAGAGGGCGACCCGGTCCCTGGGTCGGAGTCGTCGCTTCCGGGCTCCAACTACCACTCGACGTCAAAGTGTCGGGATCAGTCCACCAGCACCAGTTCCTTCTGCATCGACTGGTCTCCGCTCTGCAACCGAAGGAAGTAGACCCCGGACGGGACGCTCGAGCCCCATCGGTCGATCCGGTTCCAACGAAGACGGTGTTCTCCGCCGGTCATCCACTCCTCGCGCAGGCGGCGAACCAGGCGTCCTGAAGCATCGAATACATCGAGTCGAACCGGCGCATCCTTCCGGAGAGCGAACTGGATGTCGATGGGGCCGGAAGCAGGACTCGGGCTCCGAGAGAAGGACAACAGCGTGTCGGGACCACGCGACCTCTCCGGATCGGTGTCGACGTCCACGTCTGTCGAGAGTCGCGGAACCGGTCCTCCAACGAAGCCGTACCGGCCGGCGAACCCTTCCATGCCTTCATAGAACTGAATGCTCCGCGACTCCACGGGATACTGCGCATCCGCCTCGAAGTTGAATCCACTGAGAGTGCCTCCGGGAGGCACCGGATTGGAAAAGGTTCGCCAGACGATTCCGGTCTCGCCATAACGGGAGGAACAGGACGATCCGGGGAGAGGCTCGGGCAGAAGATTCCAGGTCCATCCGTTGGGAGCCTGGACGTTCGATACCGGTACGTTCACATTCATGACCACGATGTCGATCTCGACGCTCTGATTATTGACAACGCCGTATCCGTAGGAAACGTCGCCTCCTCTCCGCCGGGCGCCCACTTCCGTCGCAAAGAGCGGCGGGACGAGTGACTCCGTTGGACGCGGTCGGACGACCTGAATCTCTCGAAGGCAGAGATATCCTCCGCGCTTCACCTTGTCCTGAATGTCCTCGTTCTTTAGTTTGACCTTTCCGTCTGCGGTGACTTCCACCTCCATCTCGTCGTACGCCTCGTCGCGGTTGTCCGGTCCGACCTCGTCGGTGTCGCTGCCCCAGGGATTCGCGACGTGGATCACGGACTTGCCGTCGTTGGTCTTGACCAAGCCTGCCATGGTGACCTGATGTGTCACCGGCCGCCCGTCCCGCTTCACGAGATTACCGTCCTTGTCGTACCAGCCGAAGTTGAGGAGGACGTCGTGACAAAGCCCGAAGTGGTGAGAGAGGGTGTCCCAGTTCGCGGCCAGCGTATCGATGTGGATCTGTTCGAGACCGGAGCGTCCGTCTTCCATGGGTTGATCAACGCCACGCTTCTTGAGATGCGAGCCGATACCGCCACCATAGTTGTCCGCGTCTTCTCCTTCGCCACCGACCTTCCCGTCATCACCGTAGATCTCTTTCTCCAGAGCCTTGCGAAGCTCTTTGTGTTTCTTCGAGATCGAGTCGTCCTCGTCGGCCGGATAGATTTCCGGGTACCCGTTCTGAGCCCAATAGGACAGACAGTTGGCCGAACTGGCCGCCGCGCATGTTGGACCCTTTTGCTTGATGTCGGGAACGTACTTCCAGGTTTCCGCGATGACTGACGGTTCCTTCGTCTTGCCTTTGGCTTTGTCTGCTTTCGTCTTGGACCGAATGAGAATGTCGGTCGGGTTGTGAATTCCCAAACGGAGCTGACAGACCGACCCTTCCATAGGAAGCGGGACGACATAACTGGCGGGCCCACTCAAGACCTGCACGGCGACGTCTTCCCATGGGCTCCATTCGATTCCGTCAAAGACCCGAATGCCGATCAGCCACGTCAGGAGCTCCACTTCCGGATCCGCGGGCGAGTTCGATGAGAAGTGAAAGTCCATCGGGTTCGGTTGCCCGCCCAGTTCCACGAAATCGATGACCGGGCTTTCCAGCCAACCGATGGAGTGAGGCGGATAGCCTTCCGGAAGATCGAAGGCGACCACGCCGCCCCCGACGTCCGGCGACTCGACCGAGTTCGGAAACTCCTCGAGATTGAGCACTGCGGGATCCCACCACTCCACGCGCGCGGGAAGTACGGACTCCGGCGACGGCACCCAGTCCTGTGGAGCCAATGAGTCTCCAAAGACGAAAGGCACGTCGAACGGGCACGAAACTCCGTCGTCGAAGTTCTGGCTCCGCGCGTCGAACTCCCAGAGACCCGTGAGCGCGACCGGAGTGTCCGACCCGGCTCCGATTGAAAAACCGGGGATGGACTCTCCGGCCGCAACGGCCACAGTCGGAGAGAGGGGCGTGCCTGCGCCGCCGGCGAGAGCGAGTAGGACCAGCGAAACAGTAATGCCCACTGCGTTTTGTCGCGTCGTGGTGGAGATGGGTCGGCTGGGCCGATGGGTCGGGGTCCAGGATTCCATGGTGTTTCTCCCGGTGAGCGTCCGTCCGTGGACGGCGCCTATGAAGCGTCCCTCTGGCGCAAACGCGCCAGACTCAGAGCTTTCGGCGGGAGTGATTGGATTTCCCGCCGCTTCCTACCGGGTGAGGCGACGGATCTCGGGCGGGACCGCCAAAAAAAGATTTCGCGGACGGAAGATTGCAGCCGTATCTACGGCCATCTTCGCCAACTCGCTACGACCTTCATGAGTAGACCGGGCTGGCCGTTGCTCGGATCCCGCTTCTCGGAACTCCCATTGCGATTGGCGGCGTACCGTTTGAAGAGGTTATGCTCGTGAGTTGTTCGGCTGACAGTCCCGTCGGCAGGGATGCCGGGGTTCGGATTCACTGCCCCTTCGGCACGCCGACGGAACGAAGATCCGCAATCGAGGTGCGCCATGAACTCACTCACCAACTCGATGGTCATTGTGGCCCTGGGCTCCTTGGCCTTGGGCGTCTTCCACACGCCGCTGATGGCGGAAGAGGCGCGTGAGCTTGCCTGGAAGGATCTGGTTCCGGAAGGGCAGGTCTATAAAGATCCGATGGAGAACCTGAGTGACCACGAGCGGGACGTGGTGGGCTACGTCATTCACTCGCTAGAGACGCTTCCTCCACGCAGTCCCGAGACCGAGCAGTTCTACAAGGGCCTGGATGACGAGATGCTCCAGCTGGAAGGGCTGGATATCGACGTCGATGTGATCCAGGGCTACTACGACGCCATGCAGGCGGCGGTCGTCGAGGAACTCGACGGACAGCTCATCCGTCTACCCGGCTACCTTCTTCCTCTCGAGTACGACGAGGAGAAGGTCACGGAGTTCCTTCTGGTCCCGTATGCAGGGGCATGCATCCACGTACCGCCTCCGCCGCCGAACCAGATCGTCCACGTCAAGCTGGATCCATCCGAGGGCTTTGAACCGGAGGGGTTGTTCGATCCGGTTTGGGTCACCGGAAAGATTGAAGCGAAGGCGATGACGGAAGATCTGTTTCTGGTCGACGGTTCAGCGGATGTTGATATCAGCTATGCCATGGAATCCGGAAGCGTCGAAGCCTACAAAGAGTAGTTGCGCGCGAACCAACCTGACTCGGTCGATTCTGAGAAGTTTTCGTTGGCACTTGTGGAGGAACGTCATGATAGGCCAAGCATTCAGAATGCTATTGCTGGTAGTCGCAGTCGCGTCGTTTGCATCGATAATTCCGAATACGGCGGTGGACGCGCAGTACCAACACCACGAAGCGCACGTCCACGGCATCGCCCAGCTGAATGTGGCACTGGACGGGGAGAGCTTGTACCTGGAGTTCGTGAGCCCGGCGGCCAACATCGTCGGATTCGAACACGAGCCCAGCAGCCAGTCTGAGCGCGACCTTGTCGAATCGGCCCTGAGGACCCTCCAGAACCCGGGATCCGTTTTCGTGCTGCCATCGGCCGTCGGTGCCAAGCTGGTCGAGGCAAACGCGGTCAGCGATACAGGGGAGGATGCCCATCAGCACGACCACGGCGAACACGACCACGAGGGACACGCTCATGACGGGCACGATCACTCGAATGGGCACGATCACTCGAATGAGCACGCTCACTCGCACGACCACGACCAGTCGGATGGGAGCGCTCACGCACACGAACACGATCACTCCCGTGAGCACGACCACGATCATACCTCTGACCACGAAGGCGCCGCTCATCGAGACTTCAAAGCTGTCTACCTCTTCGAATGCAAGAACGCGGACAAGCTCACCGACATCGAAGTCCGTTTGTTCGAACTGTTCCCGGCCATTGAAAGAATCGACGTGCAGATCCTGACCGAAGCCGGGCAAGCGGCCACCGAATTGACGGCGAAGCAGACAACGATCCGCCTTTAGCGCGGTCATCGGGGCGATCACTTCTTGTCCGAAGCAATCTTGGGAACATGGAATCACAGAACGACAACGACCTGACTCCCGCCATCGAGATCGAGGATCTGCGCTTTGCCTGGCGATCCGGCATGGACCCGGTGCTCGAGATCGAGCGGCTGCACATACCTCGGGGCGAACACGTCTTCATCGAGGGGCCGAGCGGGACAGGGAAGAGCACGCTGCTGAGTCTCGTCGCAGGAGTCATCCTTCCCCAGCAAGGCCGAGTTTGGGTTCACGGCCAATCATTGGAATCCATGAGCGGCGCCGCACGGGATCAGTTCCGGGCGGACCAGATCGGCTACATCTACCAGATGTTCAATCTGATTCCGTACCTGTCGATCGTCGAGAACGTGACGCTCCCATGCCGGTTCTCGAGCCAACGGCGTGACCGCGCCACGAGCCGCAGCGGCGACCTGATCGGGGAAGCGACACGACTCTTGGAGACGCTGGGCATTGATACTTCGTCGATTGGGAGTCGGTCGGCGGTGGAGCTGAGTGTTGGGCAACAACAGCGCGTCGCCGCTGCCCGTGCCCTCATCGGAGTGCCGGGTCTCATCATCGCCGACGAGCCGACCTCCGCTCTGGACACGGAGCACCGCGAGGCTTTCATCCGTTTGCTGTTCCAGGAGTGTGACCGGGAAGACACGACTCTGGTCCTGGTCAGCCACGACACATCGTTGGCCGGAATGTTCGACCGCAAGGTGCGGCTACCCGATATCAACACCGTCAGTCTCGGCTCGTGAATAGTTCGGCCTAGGTTTTTCATTCAGACTCGAGCGAAAGGGAGCGCAGCCGAAACGACATGTTGGTTCTAGCCCTCAAGAGCATGTTCAATCGGAAACTGACCACGGCGCTGACCGTCGTCTCGATTGCTCTGAGCGTGACACTTCTCCTGGGCGTCGAGCGCATCCGCACGGAAACCCGCAACAGCTTCAGGAACACCATCTCTGGAACGGACCTGATCGTCGGCGCTCGTAGCGGGCCCGTCCAACTGCTGCTGTACTCCGTCTTCCGCATCGGAAACGCGACGAACAACATGGGTTGGCAAAGCTACCAGGACATCGCCAGCAATCCCCAGGTGGAATGGACGATTCCCATCTCCTTGGGCGATTCCCATCAGGGCTATCGCGTGATGGGGACGAACGATGATTACTTCGAGCATTTCCGTTTCTCCGGCGGTCGATCGCTGGAGTTTGCCGGCGGGGAGCGGTTCGATGGTGTCTTTGATGCGGTCCTGGGGGCCGAGGTGGCCCGGGCCTTGAAGTACTCCATCGGCGATGCCGTCACCATTGCCCACGGTGCGGGAAAAGTGAGCTTCGTCGAACATGATGACAAACCGTTCACCGTGGTCGGCATCCTAAGACCGACGGGAACGCCGGTGGATCAGACCGTCCATGTCCGCCTGGAAGGTTATGAAGCGATCCACATTGACTGGAAGGGTGGAGCGCCGACGCCGGGTCGCTCGATTTCGGCGGAACGGGTCGCCGAGATGGACCTGACTCCTAAGGCGATCACCGCCTGTCTGGTCGGGTTGCGTTCGCGGGTGGCCGCCTTTGGTGTTCAGCGCCAGGTCAACCAGTACCCGCGGGAGCCGCTCATGGCCATCATGCCCGGGGTTGCGCTGCAGGAGCTGTGGGATTTGATTGGTGTGGCCGAGAAAGCGCTGTTGGCGGTGTCGGCTCTGGCTGTTGTCGTGGGTCTGTCGGGAATGCTCGTCGCGCTGATGACAAGTCTCAACGAGCGTCGACGCGAGATGGCCATTCTTCGTTCGGTCGGTGCGCGCCCGTTACATATTTTCGCGTTGATCGTAGGCGAGTCCGTCCTGTTGACCGTGGCTGGCGTGATCCTGGGTGTGGGTTTGCTCTACGGACTCCTCCTGATAGGACAGCCGGTGATCCTGTCCCGATTCGGGCTTTCCATTGCCGTCGGCAGCTTCTCGTCCTACGAGGCCATGCTGATGGGGTTCGTCTGTCTGGCAGGCGCTTTGGTTGGCATCATTCCTGGCACTCGGATCTATCGCTACTCGTTGGCCGACGGCATGACGATCCGCATCTGAGGCGAACAAACCGCTATGAAACTGCTATCAACGTTGCTGCTTGTCTTGGCCCTGAGTCTCCTCCAAACGCCGTTGCTGGCCGACGAGGCTCGTCAGATCACGTGGGATGATCTGGTGCCGGAGCCCGATCCCGCGAACGATCCGATGGCGGACCTGACCGAGGAAGAGCGGGATCTGGTCGGCTACGTCATGTACGCGCTCGAAACGCTTCCGCCGCGCACTCCCGAGACCGAGCGATTTTACAAAGGCCTGGACGGCGAGTTGAAGCAGTTGGAGGAACTGAACGTCGACTTGGGTGAAATCGAGGAGTACTTCAATACACTCCAGTCTGACGTCGCCGAGGAACTGGACGGGCAGCTCGTTCGCTTGCCAGGCTATGTTCTTCCGCTCGAATACGACGAAGGCAAGGTAACGGAGTTCTTTCTGGTGCCCTATCCCGGAGCATGCATCCACGTACCTCCTCCGCCAGCAAACCAGATCATTCACGTCAAGGTCGGACCGTCCAAGGAAATGAAGGCGCAAGGGCAGTTCTATCCGGTCTGGCTGACCGGGAAGATCACGGCCCAGTCGATGACGGAGGAACTTTTCCTGGTGGATGGCACCGGAACCGTCAACTCTGGTTACTCGATGGAAGCGGAGCTCATCGAGCCCTACGAGTAAGTGAGCGCGCCGAACTTGTGTGGTAAGCTCCGACGTTTCGCAGCTTGAGACGAGTTAACGTCGCTGCAGCCGCCACCGGTGGCCGCACCGATCATCCTAAGGAGAGAACTTCGTTATGATCGTTCGTAGTGCAGGTGCTGTCTGGGAAGGGACCCTGAAGGAAGGCAACGGCACCATGAAGCTGGGCGATGCCGGCTACGAGGCACCGTTCACCTTTGCCTCCCGTTTCGAATCCGCCGATGCCACCAACCCTGAAGAGCTGGTCGGTGCGGCCCATGCCGGGTGTTTCTCGATGTTCCTGAGCGCCGTCCTGGGCAAGGCCGACTTCCCGCCGAAGCGGATCTCGACCTCCGCAGCCGTCCATCTCGATACGAGCGGGGACGGCCCGACGATCTCCACCATCGAACTGACCACGACGGCCGAGGTGCCGAACATCGATGACGCGGCATTCCAGGAGCATGTCCAAACGTCGAAGAAGAACTGCCCGGTGTCCAAGGCGCTCTCCGGCGTCGAGATCAAGGTTACGGCCACCCTCGTCTAGCCAGGCGGGCTGTTGCGACCAGCGGATGATTGAATGAGTCCAGCAGAAGAGCCCTGCTTCGGCGGGGCTCTTGTTGCGCGTCAGGGCGACTTTGTATTCGGGTTAGAGTCTTCTACTGACGGGAATTCGAACTTGGTGCGGCCTTCTTCCTCTGGCATCGTCAGTTTGCACTCGGATCGTGTACGGAGTAGTCCGCGCGCGCGATCCGCAACCCGCCGTCCGTCTCCCGGACGATCCACGTCACCCAATTCTCTACGATGTACTCGCCGGGCGTCCCTACGTCCATGGCCGTCGTGCTTACGGTTAGCGTCGAGTGGATGCCGGAAACCTGAAGCACACCCGGCTCGAGTTCCTCAGCCTCTATGAGGCCGTCCAATGTCAGTTGCAGCGCAGACAGCTTGTCGGATCCGACAAGGCTCGAGAACTGCTCGATTGCTTGCGCCTTTGGCGAGCGCGGCGTCGTTGGCTTGCCTACGTACGCCTCCGTGTAGTCGTCGGTGAGAAGATCTGCGAAGGCGTCCACGTCTCTGGAATTGAACGCTTCCGTAAAGCAGGATAACAAATCGGTTGGGGTCGTGGCCTCGCAAGCGAAGGTGGCGCTCGAGAAGACGAGGAGACACAGTGAAACAACGATGGACTTCATAGGATTCCTCCATGGCAGTTTGGATCAGGAGATCGCAGTCGCCCACTCTCGAGGCGACGTGTGCGTTTTACAGAGAAGCCCGTAGCCGTTGTATCAGATGAGACCCTCCTCATAAGACGATTGACAGATAACGAAAAGAGTAACACACCGCCCGTCGAGCCCGCTGGCTTTCGGACAGGGGACCGGCTCGAAAGCACTGGGTCGAACGGACGTGGACGGTGCCCGATTTCGGGCAGTTGGGGGGGCTGCGCACCCATCAGGTAGATAGTGTGGAATAGACTCGATGTTGACTCGTGTACTGCGCCTGCAATAGGGTCGAGAGGCCGGGTTTCGGAGTGACACAAATGTTGAACCGTGCTGTTGTTCGAAGGCTCCTGTTCCTCTCTGCACTGCCTCTTTTTCTTTTATTGATCGTATCCTGTAGCGACGAGAATAACTCGCCCACGGTGCCGTTGGATGAGACTCCGCCTGGACGGATCTCGGATCTCTCCGTCGTTCTGTCCGCGCGCGCGGACTCCGCTGTCCTTTCCTGGACGGCACCGGGCGGGGACGGCAGCAAGGGCAAAGCTGCGACCTATGATGTGCGGTATGCTTCCAGTCCGCTGACAGAGCAGACGTTTGCCGGTGGCACTCCAGTGTCCGACCTTCCATCTCCAGCGGACACGGGCCAGACCGAGTCACTCAAGGTTCCCAACCTGCCCACAGGTGAGTGGTACTTCGCCGTAATCGCGGTTGATGACGCTGGCAACCGGTCTGAGATCTCGAATGCGGTCGCGGCTGGGATCGTGAACGCGGAAGCCCCCGCTATGGTCGACGACCTGTCTATCGTGGCGGCGAGTCGGGATCAACTGACAGTGTCCTGGACGGCCCCCGGGGCGGATGGTGACCTCGGCACGGCCTCGCACTACGACCTTCGCTTCTCTACGGAAGTGATCTCGGCGAAGAACTGGGCATCCGCCACTCCGGTGGTGACCCAGCTGGTTCCTTCGGTCGCCGGAACCATCGAAACCGCGGTTGTGAACGGGCTGGAGCTTGGAGTCACGTATTACCTTGCGCTTCGTTCCGCCGATGCTTCCGGTAACGAGTCACCGCTTTCCAATGTTGCTTCAGCCCCAACGGTTGCGTTCACTCAGGTGACGACGTCGCCCATCGAAGACGGAATCGCGGCAGCCCCTTGCTGGTCGCCGGACGGAACTCGGATCGCGTTCCATGCCAACTGGGAAGGGCCGAATGACATTTGGGTTCTTGAGTTGGAAGGAGGACGGACTCTTCTCCAGATCACTGACTCAGAGATGCTGGACATGGAGCCGAGTTGGTCACCCGACGGATCGAAGATTGCGTTCGCATCGAACCGCAACGGATCTTTCGAGATATGGTCGGTGGAGCCTAAGGTCGGCGCCACTCCTGAGCGCTTGGGCGGCGCTCTCGGGCTCTTCGCCGCCGAGCCTGCCTGGTCTCCGGACGGTGCGCGTGTGGCCTTTCAGGCTCCTCGGCAGTTGCAGATGTTTAGCAACTACAACATCTACTCGATCCCGGCGGACGGTGGGACAGCGGAGATTCTGTTGGAAGGGGGTGGCCAGCCCGTCGGCGACCCCGCGTGGTCGCCGGACGGTAGGAGTCTGGTCCTTCTCTCGGGGCGATCGGTGACCTGGGATTTGTGGCTCTTTACCGTCGAGAGTCGAGAATGGTCAAGGCTGACGACGTCACTCATCAGCACATTCAACGAAAACCCGGCGTTTTCGCCCAGCGGCCGTTCGATCGCGTTCGAGTCCAACTGGACCGGCAACTCGGAGATCTACCTGACCACAACGAACGGCAGCGACCGGCGCGTGAAGATCACCGACGGGGAAGGGGAGAAGCGCGAAGCAGCATGGTCTCCGGACGGAACGATGCTGGCGTACCGATCCAACCGCACAGGGTCCTACGAGATCTACATTCAGCCCGTCGACGAGGATCAGTAGATCTCACCATCCCGACTTGCGGGGACCGCGCCATTGAACGCCTCGGGGCGGCGTGGACGGAAGGGAACACACTGAAGCGTCGGCGAGCCGGGCGGAATGTTGTTCCGAATGTATCAGCCGCCTCCTCTCCTGCCACTGCGGACTGGGACTTGGCCTTTCCATGATCACCACCCCGGTGCCGGACGGGCGGGATCGAATCGAACCCACAGAGTCGGGTAAGGGGGAACAGATGATCAGCCATAGCTCTATTCGCACGATTGCGTTGCGTTGGACGAGCGGGCTCGCTTTGGCCACCTGCGCCGCAAGTGTCGTCCAGGCAACCGGATACTTCCAGGCTCCGTGGCGCAGCTTTGAGACCGCCGAGACCTCAGCAGCTGCGGGCAACTACCTTCTGGAGGTCGCTTCCGGGGATCTCAATGGCGACGGTCGCGACGACGTCGTTGTCGGTCAAGCCGTCGTCACCGGACGATTGAAGGTCTTTCTCGCTTCCGGTTCGGACGGAGTTACTACAGCGAACTTCGAAGCACCCGTGACCTATCCACTTTCCCACGGCGCATGGGGAGTCTGTCTGGCGGACTTGGATGGCGACGGCGATCTCGACATCGCGGCCACGGATACGGATCTCAATGCCACGGTTTCCCAGGTTGCCGTCCTTCGCAACGACGGCAACGGTGCCTTTGGAGCCGCGACGTATTTTCCTGCAGGACCAAACGGTCCGGCTGGAATCACGTCCGGAGACTTCGACGCGGATGGGGACCTCGACCTGGCCGTCGCCAACTGGGGGTTGGCCGGAACCGGCGACGACATCACCATTCTCAGCAATGACGGAAACGCCGCCTTCGGTTCGCCCCTCGTCTATCCGGTCTCGGACTCTCCGTACCGTCTCGAGTCGGGAGACCTTGATGGGGATGGAAACCTCGACCTTGCCGTTGCTCACGATGAAGGCGCGACGGTGAGCGTACTTCTGGGGGCCGGGGACGGTTCGTTCGGGCCTCCCACCGACTACTCCGGGATCTTCGGACAGGTCAATGTTGGGCTCTATGCCGCCGTCGCCCTGATCGACGCCGATGTCGATGGCGACCTCGACATCGCCTACACATCTTCTTTCGCTTTCAACCAGTCGGAGAACGACGGTCGGCTGGCCCTACTTCGCAACGACGGGTTCGGGGCCTTCCAAGTCGATCTCTATCCATATGAACTCCCGTTCGAGAACGTCGTGTTCGATCTTGCCGTCGCGGACCTCAACGGAGACGTGTATCCGGATCTTGTCGGTGCGCAGTACCACGAGGCGGGCTTTCTCACCTTCCTCGGGGACGGGAACGGCGGCTTTCTGGGAGCGGAACCCTATGCGTCCGCTGACGATGTCATCGCGATTGCGACACCCGACTTCGACGGAGACGGTGACTCTGACGTCGCCACGGTCAACCGGCTCTATCCGTTACTCGGGGCTCACGAAAACGCGGGGGACGGAACCTTCGGGCGCTTACCGATCTTCGGTGACATGTTCGTTCACTTCGTCGTCGACATTGGCGACGTGAACGGAGATGGAAACCTGGACGCGGTCTCATCCCACTCCGGAGCCAGTCACTCGACCGTGAACGTGTTCCTCGGGGACGGTAACGGCCTCATGACCCAGAGCTATCAGACTCCGGAGGCGGACTACGGGTTTGCCAAGCTCCGCGACCTCGATGGGGACGGGTGGCTCGACCTGCTTTTCGTTTCCGCCCCCGATAGACCGCCGTATGACTTCTTCACGGCGAAAGGGGATGGCGCCGGATCGTTCGGCCCGGTCGTACGATGGCCGCTGGGAACCTGTGGAAGCGCTCATCCCGCAGCCTTCGACCTGGATGTTGACGGTGACCTGGACGTGATCAACACCGAGGACCGGGGCTGCCCTGGCGTTCCCTTCTCAGGGGAACGTCTCTTCATCAGCATGAATAATGGTGATGGGACGTTCCAACCTGCATTCACCTTGCGGGCCGGACTCTTTCCGCGGAACGTCGATGCCGGAGATTTCGACGAAGACGGGCACCTGGACCTCGCTACGGTGGGCAACGGGACCGATGCCATTCTCTTCGGGAACGGTGACGGCACGTTCGAACCGTGGGTGCCTGCCAACAAGAACTATGTTTCGGACAACATTCTCGTCCGCGATTGGGACGAGGATGGACATCTCGACATCGTCGCTTTGGAATCTGTTTCCAATGGCGTGGACGCGCTGGGCTTCCTTTGGGGAGATGGAGCGGGGGGCTTCACGCCGGGCACGGAGGGCCGCCACCCGTCGCTTCCATCACGGCTCGTACTTGCGACCGGTGATATCGACAACGACGGGGACGACGACGTGTTCCTCGACGGCGAACAGGACGTTCTTGCGTTCATCAACGATGGAGCGCGCCAGTGGGTCGACGGCGGGCGCTACGGGATCGGTCGGGATGCACGGGCGATCACATTCGGGGATGCCAACAACGATGGGGTTGGAGACATTATCGGTCTCGCATCCATCGAGCAGCCGTCCGGTCTCTACGGCGGCCTGACCATTCTTCCCGGGGTTTCCCTGGATCCGGCCGGGGTGGAAGACGGCTTCGATGCGGTTTCGCCTACAGCGGTCGAAGGGCGATTCTCTCTTCGTGCGGTCGGACCGAATCCGTTTACCGGGGGGACCGCATTCCGGATTTCGGTGGAGGACACGCAAGACGTTCGTGTCGATCTATTCGATGCCGAAGGCCGCCGGATCCGTGAGCTGTACTTCGGGTCCGTGGAGCGACACAGCTCCCGTGAGATCCAGGTCGACGGAACGGGACTCTCTTCCGGGATCTATTGGATGGTGGTCCAGGGTGAGACCTTCGAAGCCGCCCGAAAGGCGCTGCTGGTGCGTTGACCCGTTTCCGATTCGCCGCCCTGGCGGATCCCCGAAAAAGAAAATGTCCACTCCCGCCCCGGTTCCTCGCCATGACTTCCTGAAGGGGCCAAGAGCCACGGTTCGAGGGGCCGAGAGTTTCGATTCTCGGCCTTTCGTCCGCGGGCTTCGGCCGATGCACCCATGCACTCAGGGAGGATTGAGCTTTGAGGCAGGTACTCATCGCTTTGACGGGGATACTCATCATGTCGACGTTTTCTCAGGCCGCGGATCCCGCGGACAGCCAGATCAAGGCGGCTCTCTACAGCATCGAGCGGGCCGAGCAGCAGTCGGCGGGACTGACCGCCAGGAACCAGGCGAAGATGAAGCGGGTCGCCGGAATGGTCGAGGATGCGGCGCTTCAGCTGGAGAAGTCCGGGAACCAGAGCCACGAGTCCTGGCAGTCGGCGCGGGACCGCCTGACCCTTCTGCAGTCTCGCCTCGAGGAACTCGAGAGCGCAGACGAGGCGCCTCCGACAACATCAGCGCCTCAGGCGGCCCAGACAAGAGCGGGAGTCGTCACTCCGAAAACACCTGCGCCGGCGGCAAATCCGGCCGCGACTGCGCCTGCCCCGACGCCAGCTGCGACCCCAAAGATCCAGGCTGCGAAGTCTGCCCACGCGGAGTTGGGTGACGTCAAGGCCCGGTACGATGAGATCGAGAAGCGGTCCCGTCTCTTCGTCCCGCGCACGCCCAACGCGCCGTTCCAGCGAGAAGCGGTGCTGACCTTCGTTCAGACTCTCGACGCGATGGAGGTTCAGGCTGCCGAGGACAATGCCTGGCTGAAGAGCGTTGTCGGGAACACCAAGGTCGTTACGGAGAGCATGATCGAGACGCTCATCCACAAGACCGGTGAGAGCGGCCGGGTGGCGGACATCGAGCGGGCACACAACGACCTTGCGGACCGGCTGCGAAACCAGTTCGGTTCCGCTGACTTCTTCGCGTC
Source organism: bacterium (assembly GCA_030431975.1). Classification (GTDB taxonomy): domain Bacteria; phylum Eisenbacteria; class RBG-16-71-46; order CAIMUX01; family CAIMUX01; genus JACKCR01. The sequence goes on from JAUIHP010000032.1 coordinate 47,161, forward strand.
TTCCGTTGACGAGGCCAAGGCTCAGCACTTCGAAACGAACATGGGCGTGATCTACGACGCACTGGGTGTGCTCGAAATAGTCGATCTCTACGAAAAGTCGTCGGGAGTCGAGGTCATGGATACGGCGGCGAAGCGGTCCACCTACGAGACGGCACTGGACGGGCTGGCGGCCCGTACCGAGGAAGCGATTGCCGACACTCGGTTTCCATCCGTGCGTTCGACCGATGCCACACTTCTGGCCGCGGCCAAGGAGGTGCTCGCCCGTCCCGAGTATGAGGTCGGGGCCATCCAAAGAATGGGGATCACGTACGACAAGCAGAGGAAGACCACAGCCGAGGGTGACATCGACTGGGGAGCGGTCATGACGACCGTGCGGGTCACGGGCTACGAATGGGACGAGTTCGCCGTCACGACTGCGGAGAAAGAAGGCGACCAGTACTTCCTCTACTACAACCTTCTCAAGTTCTTCCACGTCGGAGGTTCCGACGTACCGACGGGCAAATGGACTCTGGGAGAGCGGCGGAAGTCGAGCCGGATCCTGAAAGAGAACATCGCGAAGTAACGCGGAAGTTCGCGGTTCAGGTCCATGCAGATTCACGGGCCGTCAAGCTGTGAAGGTGAGCAGAATCAGGTTCGGCCGCGGTGCACCTGCAATCGCGGCCGAACTCGTTTCGGGTTCCAGCCTGTGTTAAGAGAGTCTCGGGAACTACGGACTACTCGTACCCAAAGAAACGCGCCATGCTGAAGAGTCCATACTCGACACGAAGAATACTCGAACCGAGCTAGGGACATGAGCGGGCAGAAAGAGAGCAGATAGAGAAGTAGAGAAGAGAGGCAGAAACAAAGGCAGAAACAAAGGAGGCGCAGATGTTCGGTCATCACCGTGATCCCGATGTTCTCGTTGCCGGAGCCGGCCCTGTCGGCCTGTTCACGGCCCTCCACCTCAAACAGCGCGGCTTAGAACCGCGTGTCGTCGATGAGGAGTGGCGCACCGCCACACACAGCTACGCGTTGGCCCTCCATCCGGAGGCGCTCCGACTTCTGGAAAGCGTAGGAGCCCTCCATCCATTGCTGGAACATTCGTACCGCGTACGCACCGTCGGTCTCTATGATCGGGTCGCGAAGCGCGCGGAACTCAAGCTCTCCGACCTTTCCGAAGACTTCTCATTCGTTGCCGTGACGCGGCAGGACGTGTTGGAGTCCGTCCTTGAGAACCGGCTGAAAGATGCCGGGGTCAAGGTGGACTGGAACCATCGCATCCTCTCTCCCGAGCACGAGGGGGACGTCGTCGGGGTACCGGTCCAAAGACTGACCAAGAGTTCGGGAGGCTACGCGGTCACACACAGTGAACTGCTTGTGGCCAAGGACATGCGCTGGCGCGTTCCGTACCTGATCGGTTGCGACGGTCACCGGTCGTTGGTGCGACGTGCTCTCGATGTTCCGTTCGAAGAGGTCGGTCCGCCGCTTCACGTCGCTGTGTTCGAGTTCAAGACGGACTTCGACCTCGGCAACGAACTGCGCGTCGTACTCAATGATGACGACACCAACGTCATGTGGCCGATGCCGGATGGCTACTGTCGTTGGAGCTTCCAACTTCCCGATCAGGAGGCGGCACTCGATAGCCGTGTGAAAGGACGGTTGGCGGTTCAGCTCGGAGGGCAACACTACCCCGTGCTCGAAACGGAGCGGCTGGAGGAGTTCCTGGCCGACCGGGCGCCGTGGTTCGGTGGCAGCATCGAAGACGTCCGTTGGCGCATGGTCGTCCGTTTCGAGAACCGACTCGCGGCCTCGGCCGGAAAGGCTCGGCAGTGGCTGGCGGGAGATTCCTTGCACATGACCGGGCCGATCGGAGGCCAAAGCATGAATGTAGGACTGCGCGAGGGCTACGACCTCGCCCACCGCATCCACGCCGTTCTGCGCGAGGGAGCATCAAACGAACTGCTGCAGCAGTACGAGCATGAGCGCCACGCGGAGTGGCGGTTTCTGCTGGGCGTCGAGGGCGGACTGGAGCCGACGGAAGGTACGGATCCGTGGATCACTGCGCGAGCCGACCGGTTGGTCCCGTGTCTGCCGGCGTCGGGAAATGACTTGCGAACTTTGGCGTCGCAGGTCGGACTGGAAGCGCCGATGACCGCTGCCCGCGTGTAGGCGATTGTCGTGGCGTCACCCGGGTCGGCATCCGGGTCGGCTCCTGGGTCGGCATCTGGGTCGGCATCCGGGGTACCGAGTTCGAGGACTCAAGCTCGACTTCCACGAGGAAGACGTCCTGCGCGCGGTGCTCTATGTGGTGGCTTCGACCGGAAGGAGGAGGTCCAACTCGAAATGCTCGAAGCCGTGTGCGAAAGGTAAGCCGATCCAGGACTCGAAACACGGGAGGTCGGCCGGGACCATTCCGCTTCGTGGAAGCCAGGTGCCGTAGAGCCAGTCGAGTGCGCGTTGCTCCAGGTCGATGCCTCCCCGAATCTCGAGCGTCGCGACCCGCATGGGTGGGAAACAGATGCGGCCGATCTCGTCCTCCGGCTCGACCCCGTTGATCACGACCCCGACGTCGTAGCGGCACCGCTCTGCCGCCACGATGTCGGGGTCGTCCCACATGTAACCCAACCACGTCCCATCCGCTGCGTTTCTGGCTTCGGCCCAGGCGACGAGCTTCGCGGCCGCATCCGTGACGAGCCCGGGGCGGTACGGATCCAGGACGCGTAGGTACGCCACTTCTCTCGAGGGGAGGTCCACGAAGTGAACTTCGAAACCATCAGGGTTCTCACCCGGGGGCAGTCGCTCGAGCAGGTTTCGGAGTTCGGGCTCCTCAATGGCAGCTTGCAACTCGGCTCGCCTTTGATCCCGGAGCGACTTGAGATCGAACCGACTGGGAGCGACTCCGTAGCTCTGCTTGAAGACGCGGGAGAAGTTGGAGCTGGACCCGAAGCCACAGTCGAGCGCGACCTGGGTGAGATTGGCGCGGGGGTTGTGAGCCAACATACGAAGTGCGCGCTCCAGGCGTAGTCGCGTGATGAACTCTCCCAAGGTTTCCCCGATCAGCGATCGAAAGACGCGGTGGAAGTGGCAGGGGGAGAAGCAGGCGACTTCAGCCATGTCTTCCAGACGGATGGTGTCATCGAGGTGCTCGAGGATGTGGTCAATCACTCGATTCACCCGCTGCGTGTAGTCATCGCTACGCTCCATGGGTTCCTTTCAGCGCGAGGTCCTTTCCGTTACTCCCCTCGCGTCAGTTTACGAGGAGATCGGGTCGACGTCCGCCCCAACAACGCCGGAGCCGATGAATCGCAAGATCTGTCAAGACCTTCAGCCGGATCCTCGGGCATCGTTCGGAGCAACAAATGCGACCCGCTGATTTCCCGTGTTCATCCGGAAGGAGTTGATCGTGATTCGTCTTGCCGCGTCCCTCGTCTTCATGGGTGTCGCGTTTCTGCTGGGAGCGCCCTCATTCGTGGACTCAACATTAGGAGAGGAACCCACCGTGGAACTCGGCAACTTCTCGGTCAGTCTTGCCGTCAAGGACATCGCCCTTTCGAAGAAGTTCTATCAAACGCTCGGCTTTGAGGTCGTGGACGGTGACGAGGCGCAGGGCTGGCTCATTCTGCGCAACGGCACGACGAAGTTGGGACTCTTTCAGGGAAAGTTTGAAGGGAACATCATGACCTTCAATCCGGGCTGGTCCGGGACGGGCGAGGCGCTCGATACGTTCACCGACGTTCGCAAACTGCAGCAGCGGTTGCTGGATGCGGGGCAGGAGTTGGCCGTGTCTACGGATCCGGAGGGTACGGGTCCGGCTCACATCGTTTTCTACGATCCGGACGGCAACTGCATCATGCTCGATCAACACGTTCCCGCCGCTCCTGCCCGTTGAGGGGAGGCTTGAACGTCGAAATCCCCCTCGCGTTTGATGACGGTGCCGTCCGGCTGAAGGTTCGCACGCGCTTGAGGACGGTCCGTCCGGCTGGAGGTTCGCACGCGCCTGACGATGCCGCCATCCGGCTAACGGTTTGCCCGCGTTTGTCGATGAGCGGCGTCCTACTTGAACTCGGTCCGTCATCGTTCTCGGCGATCGGGTGCCACACTGCGTTCGCCGCTCGTTGCGCCGCCCGGTCGTAGGAGGGCGATGCCGGGTTGGTTCCAGCCGCCTGCGAACAGGATGAGGCCTTCGTTCGTGCTTAGGACCTCGACAACCTGTGCGTCCAAGCCTCCGCAGTCCAGCTCATGAGCAAGGTCGAACTTGTGGGACGAGCCGAACTCTCCGTCGGTGTTACTCGACCAAACGAATATCGATCGCCGAGACATGCAGGCGGCGAACACCTCGTTTCGTCCGTCTCCATCCAGGTCCGCGATTCGGGGAGCCGTGAAGGACGCGGGAGCTGTCAATAAGTCGTGGTCGCCCAACTGATCGAGACGAAGTTGGTCGTGCTTCGATGCCGCCGCTGCGCTCAGCGTGTTGTAGTACACGGCCAGCGATTGTGCCGGTATGACCCGGGGACATGGGTAACACTTTAGACCGGAGACATGGGTGACAGATTTGCCAGGCTTGG
>JAUIHP010000058.1 GCA_030431975.1 bacterium
AGGTCGAAGTTGGTTTCGACGCGGAAGTTGGACTGATTGAGCTTTCGCTCGGCGAAGAACAGGTGGAGCGTGTAGGTCTCGCCGTCTTCGAAGCAGCCGAAATCATCGAGGTTGACCTGTTGGGTCAGGGCTGAGTGCGTGCCGCCCAGATCGATGACGAGGTAGCCGTCGACGAAGACCCAGACATCGTCGTCGCCGGTGAAGCTGAAGATCTGATTGGCGCCTTCCTCGTAGAGGAACTCGGTGGAGAGCTCGAATGTGAAATGGAAGTTCTTGCCGGTTGCCTCGTAGTTCCCGTAGAGCTCGTCATTGATCGGGAAGAAGCCGCCCTTGTCCACGTAGAACGGATCTGTGGCGCTGTCGAAGACGTAGCGTTGCAGGTCTTCGTCCCAGATGAGATCCAGCGTGACCGTTTGAGAGAGGTTGATACCCGGGACATCGCGGTACCACTGGTCGAAGGTCGCGGCGCTTGAAATGCCGCCGCTGTCCGATGGTCCGTAACTCGCGGGCGTATCGCCTCGGGGCGTGCTCTGCAGAATGCCCGAGGTGTCAAATGCGATCCCGTCGGTCGATACTCCGGTCGAAGGCGCGATAAGCGCATCGGTGTCTGGCTGGTTTCCCGCCTTGATGAGCGCGCCGGCGGAATTGCAGTCTCCGAGATACCAATCGTCGAGGACGATCGTGAAGTCGCCCATCGTGAAGCTGTCAGAGACGTCCCACTTGATGCCGTAGAAGCGGGTTGAGCCATCGAGGCCGACTTCGTATCCCGGTGTCGTTCCGTTTTGGACGACATGGGAGGGATCGATCGCGAGGTTCCAGTGGCTGAGGTCCTTGCCGGTGTCGAGTTCCCTGACTCGGTAGGTCCAACTGCTCGTGCCGTCATCGTTGTAGATTGCGGAGAGGAACTGGATTTCGATGGCATCGACGCCGCCGGCGTCCTGAAGGATGATCTTGTCGCACTGTGGCATGCCGCTGCCGGTTGTGGGCGAGCATGTGTACATTCGGTTGGCGAGGTGGGGCGCGATTGTGTAACCGTCGCTGCTGTAGGCCTGGCTGGTCAGTTTGCGGCCGTTGCCGATGTACATGGGCTTGTTGTCTTCGTCGAGTCGTACCCAGACGTTTCCGGCGTAGAGGCCTCCGCCATTGGCGGGGACGACTTCGAAGTCGGGATGGCCGCCGGGCTCGTTGTGGGCTCGAAAATCACGGGCGATTCCCGTGACGGAGACTCGATCGGACTGCCCCTGTGCCCACGCGGGCGATGCCGCACCTACCAAAGCAAGCGCGATTCCGAGGTCCCGAAAACGAATCGTTGTGTCCCGCATACCGATGCTCCGGTGGTGTTCCTGACGAGTGGTTCGGCGCGCTGCCGACGTGCGCTCATGGATCGTGCGAAACATTTCGGATTCCGGAAGGGCATTCCAGACTCGCGCGGCTTTGAGGGGATGCACTGGTCCAACTGGGACGCATGGGCTGGAGACTCCCCGGGAGAGGGCGTCCCTTGCGCGGGGGTCGGCGGCTGGGAATTGGATTGCCGATCAGAACCGCGGGCGTCCGATATCATGGTCGCTCGGGCACAATCGAAAGACGCACGG
>JAUIHP010000059.1 GCA_030431975.1 bacterium
CGCCACCGATGTTGTTCTGGTCGAGGATGCGACGGATCTCGCGGTCCGACATGCCGATGGCCCGGAGGTCCTCGACCGTCCGGTAGAACTGGTTGAACACCCGGTAGCGCGCTTCGTCGGCGCGAACGAAGGCGTCGAGCAGCTCCTGCGAGGTGACGTTCGGACGGCGAGCCACGCTGTTGAAGATCCCGCTGGCGGTGCGACGGCGCTGGCCGAACTCGAACCCACGGTAGATCAGGCCCTGAGTGGCTTGGCTCTCGGACTCGGTGATCCCGCTGAAGGCTCGGGCAAGCTCCGCGCTCAGGCGGCGCTCGAGGCCGCGCCGATCTGCCGGGTCGATCCCGAGCTCTTCGTTCAGGCCGAGAGCGTTGACGAACCCACGGGCGAAGCGGCTAGGTTCGAGTTCTCCGCCGCGAGTATCTACGGGCACGACGGAGGGAAGGACCGTCCCGACAACGTGGTTGAAGCTCTTCCGCGCTTTGTCACCGGCACTGTCCTCCGGACTATACACGCGGGCCCCGGTCATCGTCGTGCCGCCACGACCGCCGACAAGCTGACCGAGCTGCCGGATTACCGGGACTTGAGAGTTTGGATCAAGAACGTCGCGTAACGCACCGGTAACAATGGACTCTTCTGTGAACGGAGCCATGAGTTCCCCGAAGGTCTCGGAGAACGCCTCGAACGCGATCTGGTCAGAGGACTTGCCAAGAAGGCGCCCTTCCTCCGACTTGTTAAGCGCGGCGGTGAACATCCGTTCGATCATGTCGTACGGGTTCGAGTACGAGAAGTTGATGAACTTGGGCGTCCCATCCTCGTGGCGACCGGTCGGAATCAGGCGCGCGTTGCGTTCCCACGGGGCAGCCAAGGACCGACGGTAGGCGTCCATCTCTTCCTCGCTCACACCCGATGTCTGGTAGGCAAGCTTCGAGAGCGTCGGACCGATGACCCCTACGGTGCTCATCATGCCCGTGATTCGGCGCATGCCGATCTCTTGAATGGCGCGGTTCGGGTCGGCGAGCTCGTCGAGCGCTCGGCTCAGGGTATTGACGCTGGTCCGGATGATCTCCGATGGGAAGGCCATGAAGTTACCGACCGGCATCCGACGCAGGAACCGCACCGCCTCGGGGATCATGTTGTAGTTGGGGATCACGTTCCTGACGACGTAGGCCGCCTGCTCATCGAGGAAGTCGTCGAGCGCCTTGCCAGCCCCGCCACGGGAGGCGATGTACGCCTGCCGCTCCGGAGCGCCCATGCTCTGCAGGGCGTCGAGAAGCTTCCGGCGCTCGAACTGGAAGTTGTAGATCTTCCAGAGATCGTCCCCTGCCTGATACAGGTTCTGCGCTTTGCGTCCGGACCCGGCAACGAAGGCGCCGATGGGATTGTCCGTCCACCGGGACCCGATGCGCCGCCCGGTCGGGAGGCCGCCCAACATGCGGGCAGGCTGGTCGAAGCCGAAGCCCTTGGAGATCAAGTCCTGCATCTCGCGGAGCTCGGCCTGCGATCCGACGACACCCAGCCGCTGGAGCTTGGTGAACATGTCCGTCACCTGCCCCTGCGGGAGG
>JAUIHP010000008.1 GCA_030431975.1 bacterium
AGCAGACCGCCCTGAGTGCCGCCCGCGCGATCCTGGAGCACGCAACGCGCCTTCGGGAGCTGCTGGAGATCGACGTGCGCCTGGCCGCCCTGGAGAAGGCCCTCGCGACGCAGGAAGAGCAATGACGTTGGCCGAGTCCGTGACGAACTGGAGCTTCATTCCGGTGCTGGATGACATGACGCCCGATCAACTGATCTTCGTGGAGCTTGCGTCCATGGGATTCCTGGACAGTGACGCACATTTTGACGCACACACCGGCACGGATGCCGACTGAGAAGGGGAACTGAGAGAGGAAACGTCAAGGCGAGCAGAGGGTTAGAGATGTGCCCCCGACAGGGATCGAACCTGTGGCCTACGGTTTAGGAAACCGTCGCTCTATCCAACTGAGCTACGGGGGCAAGTCGTTGCTTGGGGGCAGGGTAAGGGTACGAATCATCAGGGCCAACCCTGAAAGCGCTGCCCAGACCAGCACGTTTGCGGTGCCCCCTCGGGGGTTCTCGCATGCCCAAGGTCTAGACACCCCGAAGGAACAGCGCGCTCAGATACACTCCGTAGCCGACGAGGAGCAAGGAACCCTCTACGCGGGAGATCGCGCCGCCGGTTCGAATTGCAGGAACGAGCGCGAGGGTGGCGACCAGCATTACAGGGATGTCGAGAGTCAGAGTCTGATGGCTGATCTCTTGGGGCCGAATCACGGCCGACGCGCCGAGGATCCCAAACACGTTGAAGATGTTCGAACCGATGATGTTTCCGACAGCGATGTCGGGGTTGCGCCTTGCTCCTGCGACAATGGAGGTCACGAGTTCCGGCATCGAGGTTCCGGCAGAGACGATCGTCAGCCCGATCAGAAGTTCCGACAGACCGGCCGCGCGTGCCATGGCCAGTGCAGAGCCGACAAACACTCGGGAACCGAGGATGAGCAGGGCCAGTCCAGCCACGACAAGGACGACATTGAACCAAGTTTGATCCAGCGCATGCCATTTCGGGGGGGCGACGGTGTCGATGAGTTCGTCCTTGGCCAGCCGCTCCTCCCGGGCGCTTGCTCGTCGATCAGATCGGTAGGCGAAGACCAGGTAGGCGAAGAGGACTCCCAACAGCAGCACGCCCGCGGCCCGCGGAAGGGACATCCCGAAGGCCAGACTGAGAAGAGGCGCGACCGACGCGAGGATGGCTACCGCCAAGTCGCGGCGGATTGCGCTCAGTTGCGCCCGAATCGGGTGAATGATTGCCGTGATCCCCACGATCACGCCGACATTGAAGATGTTCGATCCGACGACGTTTCCGACGCTGACGTCGCTTGAGCCCTTCAAGGTTGCCGTGATGCTGGCAGCCAGTTCCGGGCTGGAAGTGCCAAAACCAACGATCGTCAGACCGACGAAGAGTGGCGAGATTCCCCCGCGTAGAGCGAGCAAGGACGCGCCCCGAACGAGGGCCTCAGCCCCAAGAGTCACAACAACAAGGGAGATGACGAGTGTCATCCAGTCCACGCTGATCCTCCTCGTCACCGGTTAGCGGTGCGCGGAGAGTTTCTCACAGGATGGGGGAGGGCGCGTTGAGAACTCGAGGCTCAGCCGGTGATTCGCCGGGGCCCGGCGCCTCTTGGCGAGGCGGTGGCCGAGCCGAGCCAACGGCTCAATTGGGCGTGAAGGGCCTTACGTTGAATCGGCTTCGAGAGATAGTCGTCCATTCCGGCCTGGAGACAAAGGTCGCGGTATCCGGTGATGGCATGCGCCGTGAGTGCGATCACGGGTAGGCGTCCGAATCCATGTTCCCTCTCCCACTGACGGTGGCGTCGCGTCGCTTCGAAGCCGTCGAGAACCGGCATCTGTACGTCCATCAGGCAGAGGTCCACCCGGTCGCTGGATAGAATCGCCAGTGCTTCTTCGCCGTTGCAGGCCGTCACGACCTCCAGCCCCAGGCGTTCCAAGAGAGCCGTTGCGACCCGCAGGTTGACGGTGTTGTCCTCCACGAGGAGGACGCGCCCCTCCAGGGGTTCGGGAACGGCGGCCGTCGATGTCTTACCTTCGGGGTTCTTCTGATCGAGCGAACTGGCGGGGAGCACGGTCAACGGAAGGCTAAGGCGGAAGCAGGACCCGTTGGAGTCACTGCGAAGTACCGACAGGTCTCCGTCCTGCAGGCGGGCCAGTTGGCGGGAGATGACGAGTCCGAGCCCGGTTCCCTGGACTCTCCGCGTCGTGGAACTGTCCACCTGCTCAAACGGTTCGAAGATCCGCGTCCAGTCCTCCGCGGGAATTCCCGGGCCGGAATCCTCGATATCGACCTTCAGGTCGAAACGTCCGTTGGATTTGTCCACGTTTCCTCCGACGACGCAGCGGACCTCGCCGGTCTCCGTGAACTTGATGGCGTTTCCGACAACGTTCCAGAGGATCTGCTTCAGACGCGCCGGGTCCGTCTGAACCGCTTTGGGAAGGTCCGTCTCGCACTGAAGGTCCAGACGGAGACTCTTGTCCGCAGCCGGTCGGCCCAGGACACGGACGATCTCCCCGAACAAATTGTCCAAATCCACCGGCTCGGGTTTGATGTCGAGCTTCTTCGCGTCCAACTTTGACAGGTCGAGAATGTCGTTGATGACTCGAAGCAACGTGCGCGCCGAGCTGCGAGCATCGTTGAGCCGGTTTCGTTGCTCTGGGTCGAGTGGGGTGTCGAGAACGAGTTCGGTCATGCCGATGACGCCGTTCATCGGGGTCCGGATTTCGTGGCTCATGTTGGCCAGGAACTCACTCTTGGCGCGGTTGGCTGCCTCCAACTGCGCCTGAGTCGCTTCCAGGTTGGCCGCGTGTTCGCGCAGCAGTTTTTCCCGCTCCCAGTTGCGCCAGAACTGCGCGCTGAGCAGGTTTCCCATCGTGAACTCGAAGATGAGCAGGATGACGTGCATGACGGCGAGCCCGATCGTGTCCCGACCGAGTGCGACCAGGTAGCAGGCAAAGACCGGAAACAATGCCAGCCCCATGAACCAGCGCTGTCGTGTCCGTTGCGGAGCGATGGATGCGGAGGCTGCCGTGCAGATGCCCATGATTGCGAGTGCCGCCATCAGGTACTCCGGGCTCAACCCATAGCGAGTGAAAACGTAGGCCGACAAACCACCCCAGGCCGCCGCCGAGACCAGCGAATTCCAACCGATGTGGCGGTCGGCCACTTCCGGACTCGCAGCTCCGCTTCGGAACCTTCGCATGTAAACGATCCGATGGACCGCCAAGACGAGAAACAGGGCCAGGTATGAACCTGTCAGTGCAGGCAATTCGTCGGCCAGGCGGGTGGTGAAAGCCAGGGCCAGCATGACCGGCAGGTGCACGACGACTCCGCCCCCAGCGCGTAAGACGCTCTGGGTGGCTGCATAGACGGACTTGGATTCGTCGAAGTCGGTGCCGGGCATGGCGGCGCGTCTCCCGGTTCACTGTGAAAGGGCCCATGTCGGTTATCGGCCCCGGCGACGCAAGTTCTTAGGGTTTGCCGCCACGGCCCGCCACCGCCCGGCCCGAAGTTTTTTGGCGCATCCGTCCAGTCCCTGCGCATACGGGTTCGAACTCGCTGAGCCGATTTCGGACGTTTTGGGCGAGCGATGGCCCGAACCGAAGGCGGTTTCAGCCAACAATCAATGTCGAGTCGAGGTCAACGAAAGGACGACAGGATGAAGTTCAAGTGGACGAGCGGGGTGAGATTAGGTGTTTTGGCCGTGGCCTTCTGCCTGGTCATGGCCGGCGGAGTTCGGGCCAACCTGGTTCCCAGTGGGGGGGAAACCCTTCTGAACATCACGACGGTGAGTGATCAGATCGATCCGGTGTTCGCCGTGTCCGGAAACGGGCTGTATAAGGCAGCAGCCTGGATGAGTTTGGACCAGGATGGGGATGCCTACGGCGTTTTTGCCCAGTTTGGAGGAGTCGCAACCGAAGTTCAGGTCAACCAGACGAGCGTCGGATCCCAGTCGCTGCCGGACGTTTCCATCGGAGCGAACGGCCGCACCGTACTCGTCTGGACGGGCGAAGATCCGGTCGAGACTTCCATCTTCGCCCGTGTCTTCGACGCGGCGGGATCGCCCCTCACTCCGGAATTCCGGGTCGAAGCACTGGCTGGATACCATCAGGCTCCGAAGGTGGATCACTTTCCGAACGGGAACTTTGCCGTTGTCTGGCAATCCTCCGGTCAAACCTACCTGAGGATGTTCGATGCGGCCGGCAGTCCCATCTCTTCCATCCAGCTTCCTTCCGTACTGCCCAATCAATCGGGTGTCGACGTGTCCGTGGGAGCCAATACTTTCGGAGTGATCACCTGGCGGGTCAACCTGTCGAACGAGGGTGTCTACTACCGGACCTTTGCCTCGACCGGGAACTGGATCTCAGGCGTGACGAAGGCCAGTCAGTCGAGCGGGGACTTCTTCTACGGCACGGCGGCTTCCAGTGCCAACGGGTCGGCTTTCGTGTCCTGGATTCTTTGGAATACCGATGGCAGTCAGTCCATCCTCACGCGGGAGTTTGATTCCCTGGGAAACCCACTGACGCAGGAAAGGAAGGTTCATGATGTCGAGGTTCCGTTCCTTTCGGGGCTCGATATGTCGCACGACAACTCCGGACGGGGTGTGCTCGTCTGGGATGAAACGCCGGGAGGCTTGGACGGGGAGATCTATGGTCTGTGTTTGAATCGATCGGAACCGGTCGGCGATCCGGTCCAGGTCAATACGACGATGACCCATCGCCAAAGAAACCCGAGCGTCGCTCTGAACGAGCTGGGTGGGATTGCGGTGGCCTGGTACACCGAGGATGGAACCAACGGTGACTGTCACCTTCAGGACTTCGAGTTCGGAGCGACGACTTCGACCGGCCAGCCGGAAGTTTCGGCGCTGACGACGTTGCGGGTCTCGGCCGTTCCGAATGTGTTCTCCGAAGGCACCGAACTGAGACTCGATTTGCCGAACCCGTCTTCGGTGGAAGCCCAGGTTTTCGATTCTTCGGGTCGTCGCGTTCGGTCCCTGCTCCGGTCTACGGCGCCGGCGGGGCGACTCGTTCACGAGTGGGACGGACGGGATGATCTCGGTCGAGCTGTGTCCGCGGGAGCGTACTGGGTTCGTTTCCTTACGTCATCCGAGAGCCGTGCGCAGATCGGCACCGTGCGTGTGGTCCGAGTTCGGTAGGCAGAACCACGGTTAGGCAAGTTCCAGGCTAGGCTAACTTGAGGCAAGGCGAACTCGAGTTTAGGCGAACTCGAGGTTAGGCAGGACCGAGGTTAGAGCGACGTCCGCCTCCGCTGCCGGTCCGCGTACTCGGTGGACGAACTCAGCTGCGCGGCCTCGCCGAGGGCCCAGTCGAAGCCGAAGATGGCCACATCCCGGCGAAGAATCTCGGCCCGGGAGTTCCGAAGGAGTTCCCGGGCTCTACCCATTTGTCCGGACATCTGCGCTTCGAGTGCACGCAGGAGTTCGATACGGGATTCGTAATGGCGCCGCGCCGCAGGCGGAACGTGGCGGCCGGCCTGATCCAAGTCGGCGAGGGCTTCACTTCGTCGTTTCGACCGCAGGTTTGCCACTGCAGAAAGCATTTCGATTTCGCAGAGTAGAAAGTCCGGAACGTGGTAGAGAGAGTCGGCGTGGCTGCGAAGACGTTCGACCTCCCGCCTTGCCAGCGGCCCTTCTTCCATCCGCCCTCCTTCCGCCGATGCAGCAGGCGGTTCACTCGCGAAGCCGGTATCCAACAAGCAGGCGACGAGTCGCGTTTCGATCTCGAGTCGTCGATGTCCCCGGATGGCGTCGGTGGCCAGCGCCGTCCGGTAGTGCTCCCGGGCGGCTGCGAAATCACCCTCCAAGTGTGCGGCCATTCCGAGAAACGCTCGCGGAAACCGCGAAGCCTCGGGTTGATCGACGAAAACGGCCAGGGCTTTCTCGGCCAGAGATCTCGCGTTGGCCGCATCTCCCGTCAAACTGGCAGCGAGGGACTCTCTCATCCAGACCCGTGCCCGGGGAGGAAGGGGTGAGCCGATGCGCTCACGGATGGCGTCCGCAGACTGAAGGACCTGCCGAGCCCGCGCGTTTTCGGCCGAGGCCAGATGAATGTCGGCCACAATGGTCAGGACGACGGCCGTGACGTGGTGGTCTTCGAGCCCGGCCTCCCGCCGTAGGCGAAGACAGTCCTCGGCGTCTTTGAGAGCCTGCTCGTACTGGCCCAGCCCGTAGAGAATGAACGCGGAGTTGGCCAGCCGAAAGGAGAGAAAGGTGCCGTCCCCGTCCAGATCACGCGCAACCTGAACCGACGCCGCCATGAGCGACTCTGCCGCGGCTTGCTCCTGCATGCGGTAACGCTCCCGAGCGAGGTTCTCCAGGATGACCGCGGTTCGGGAGTGAGTTTCGCCGAAGTGCTCGAGCTGTGTTTCCAGAACCCGTGTCATCGTTTCGACGGCAAGTTCGTGCTTTCCCATCTCGCTTTGGAGAAACCCCAAATTGTGTTCGTCATGAACGACGATGGACACGTGATTCTGTCCCAACAGCCGCCTCTTGATTTCGATGGAACGCATGACGAGTTCGAGGGCTTCTTCGAGACGCCCCTGCTTTTGACGAATGAAAGCCAGATCAGACAGGGCCCGCACGTGCCGAAGATCCTCGAGCGTGCCGGTCCTTTCGAAGATGTCGATGGCCCGGCGAATGTGCGACTCGGCTTCGTCCAGCTCTCCGCGTTTGGTCAGGGCCTCCCCGAGCAGGCGCTCGCCTCGTCCAACGACCTTGTGGTTCACCCCGAAGTTGTCGCGGCGAATGGCCAGGCTGGCCCGCGCCAGGCTGTCCGCAGTCAGAATCTTTTCCATGGAAAGGAGGGCGGAAGCCAGGCGCGCGATTCCCTCGGCCGATTCGGGCGACCGGGCTCCGAAGTGTCTTTCTGCCTGCTCGCCGGCCTGCTCGTAGTGGTGGACGGCCTCGTCCCAGTCTGAGAGGCCGAGATGGAAGTCGCCCAGCGTCCAGTGGAGCCGCATGTTGAGTTCGGGATCCGTCAGTTCTCCGGCCGGAAGGGAGGATGCGGCGAGGTCAATAGCATCGCGAACGGACAGATCGGGATCTCCCGTTTCCGGATCGGCTGCGGACAAAGTCTGCAGAAGAAAGTCCTGCGCCTGTTCGGCCCGCTGCAGCGCGCGTTCGGCCCGCAGTGTTTCCTGTCGTTGAAGCCGCAGCATGTGGGTCACCGTGACTCCAAAGGCTACCGCGACCACGGCCGCGACCGCGATCCCCGCGGCAGCCAGCGGGTTTCGGGCGGTCCAGCGTCGGGCCGTGTATCGGTAACTTGCAGGCCGTGCGCGGATCGGCTCCATGCGAAGCCAACGATCGAGATCTTCTGCCAATGCGTTCGGCGTTGGATAACGATCTTCAGGAGAGCGAGCCATCGACTTCTGCACGATGAGAAAGAGATCGTGTTCGCCGTCGATGGCGGCGTTTCCGGGAATGCGGTTCGGGTGGACAACCGGGGCGCGCAGAGCCTTCCACTTCTCCTGAATGGACGCGTCCGGAGAGAAGAGAGGATGACGTCCGGTCAGGATCTCGAAGAGCGTGACCCCGAGTTGAAAGACGTCGCTTCGACCGTCGGCCTCGGTAGACCGCCCGTCCGCTTGTTCCGGGCTCATATACTCGAGCGTTCCGAGAAGTTGCCCTGCTCGCGTCACCGGCGGTGGTGTCGACCGCGAGGGGGAGAGATGGGTTGGAAGCTCGGCTCCGACCCGGCCCGCTTTCGCACCGTCTGTCGACGCTTCCAGCTTCGCGATTCCAAAGTCGATGACCTTGGGTGCGGGCTGACCATCCAACTCCTCGACGAGAATGTTGGACGGTTTGATGTCCCGGTGGATCACACCTTTGTGGTGGGCATGTTGCACGGCCCGACAGACGTCCAGAAAAAGCTGAACCCGTTTCTGCAACCCAAGCTGTCGATCTTCGCAGAACTCGGTGATCGGCGTTCCGCGAACGAGATCCATGACGAGGTACGGTCGACCGGCCTCGTCTTCGCCCGCGTCGAGAATACGAGCGATGTTGGGATGCTCCATCAAGGCCAGATTCTGACGCTCATGCTCGAACCGGGCGTGAAACGCCGGAGAGAAGGTGTCTCCCCGAAGAAGCTTCAGGGCGACCTCACGATCGACGGGCTCGGTCTGACGCGCACGAAAGACCTGACCCATTCCGCCCGCGCCGAGACGACCCAGAATGTCGTAACGGCCGATTCGCAGCGGGTCGGAACCGGAAGTTGTCGAGTCCGAACCCGAATCCACGTTCGGAACTGTGGCGGTCCGTGACATCCACCGGGAAGCGGCTGTGGCATCCAAAACATCCGGAGTCTCGCCACTGCCTTCGAGGAGCGCTCGAACTTCCGTGACCAGATCTCCGTCATCCTGCGCCAATCGGCTCAGGTACGCTTCACGCTCTGCCTCATCCATTTCCATTGCCTGGACGAGGACGTCTTTGATCCGTGCGAAGCGCGAAGGGTCCACTCAGGTCTCCTGCCCCAGTTCCCGGACGAACCACATCTTCGCCACGTTCCAGTCGCGGTCGACAGTTCGTCTGGAGACTCCGAGTACTTCAGTGATCTCCTCGATGCTCAAACCACCGAAGACACGCAGTTCCACGACTCTTGCCATCCGCTCGTCGAGGGTCGTGAGCTTGGTCAGGATCTCGTCCAGTCGAAGAATCTCGACTTCCGGAGCGGACCCGGGGAAAAGTGCCTCGTCGAACGTGACCTGTCCTCCCGCGGCGTTCCGCTTTTGTGCGGATCGCTTGCGCGCGTGGTCGATTAGGACCTGTCGCATGGCGCGTGCGGCGACTCCAAAGAAGTGGGCGCGGCCCGTCCAGCCCCGAGGCGTTTCGCCGGTCACGAGTTTGAAGTAGGCCTCGTGAACCAGGGCGGTGGGTTGAAGGGTGTGCCCAGCCCTCTCGGTCCTCATGAGCCGTTCCGCAATCTCACGCAGTTCACTGTAGACGACGGGGTAGAGACGTTCCTGTGCAGCTTCGGCATTCTCCGTTCCGAGCTCACCGAGGATGCGGGTCAAGGACTCCCGATTGGAATTCGAATCGTCCAACACCTCTCTCCTGTCGTTCCCCAACGACCTCAACTCGACAGAGCCCGTGGCCGGGCTCAGTGCTCACGCCACACTCGATGAATCAGACGCCCCGGCCATTCAGTCGAGCTTGACGATGCGGGCGGCGGCCCCGTCGGTCCCGGCCCGCCGCGCGAAGTAAACGCCGCCGGGAAGATCGTGTCCGTCCCGGTCCTTGCCGTCCCAAGTGCCTTCCCACGCGTCGCCGGACCAGCCGAGGTTCAACCTGCGCACCTGCCGCCCGCTTGCATCCACGATTTCGATCGATGTTTCGCTTGAAAGCGCGGAGCCATCCGACGTGGGGTCCGCCGTCAACGCCAAACGGACATCCGATCGAAACGGATTCGGTGTCACCGGGAGCCAACTCAGGAAGTTGGGTTCGGATGTACTCGGAACCGAGGTCGTCGAGTTGGGAACGAGTGCGACCCAAACATCCTGGTTTCCTTCGCGCGAGTCCTGATAGAAGGGATAGATGCGCTCGGCCGTCGCTGCGATTCCGTTGTAGTCACCGATGAAGTCGACCGTCGTGTCCCAGGGAAGGATGGGTTGGAACGACTCGGCGGTGACGCGAGTGTTGGCCTCCCAAGTGGCTCCGCCGTCTTGGGAACGCGACAGGTAGACGTCGATGCCGAACCCGTCTTCGCGACGGTCGTACCAAACGACATGGGCGACTCCGTTCGGGTCGAAGTCGATCCAGGGAAAGAACTGCGCTGCCGTTCCAGGGTCATCGTTGACCCGAACCGGCTCGCTCCAGGTCTGGCCTCCGTCACTCGAACGAATGCAAAGAATATCCGGGTTGCCGAAGCGTTCGTCGTTCCAGACCACGACCAGGTCTCCGGTCACCGGGTCAGCGTCCGCGGACGGGAGGTTGACCATGCGGAATCCGCCCGGTTGCGGCGTGGCCAATGGATTCATCGCGACGATGCCGCGGTCTTCTGACCAGGACGCGCCCTGGTCGGTCGAGGTCGCGATCCAAAGGCTGTCCTGAAAGCTGTCGCGCCAGAACATATGGTAGGTCCCGTCGGGTGCGATGACTGGGCAGGCGCCATTGCCTCCGACGGAGTTGTCGGCGAGCACGATGTCGTTGCCGAAGGTCGCCCCTCCGTCGGTCGAGCGTGTCGCCGAAACCTTGGCCGGACTAAATCGAAAGTCGGCGAAACCGACGAGTACTTCATCACCGTCGGCGTCGATGTACGGCTTGTCATCGAAGCCCGTGTTGTTCGTGGCGGCGACGGGAGTTGCCCAGGTCTGGCCGTGGTCGGTCGATCGCTGTACATATATGTCGATGTCGTTGCCGCCGCTCCCCGGACTTGCCAGGTAGGCGTAGTACCAGTTGCCGTTGCCTCCTGCCCGGACGGCCGGATCGCTGTGGAGATCATGTCCGCCCCCGAGAAAACCGCCGTTCCAGGATTGGCCGCCGTTGCTGGACCAGGAGACTCCCATGAAGAGTCCGTCGTCGGTGTACGAGTTCCAGCCCGCCACCAAGTGGTCTCCGTCTGCGTCGATGCTCGTTTCGTTTTGCGTGTGACCGTCGTCCGGTCCGAGGTTGAACTCGGTGAACCCCGTGCCGCGCGGGGCGGCGCGCAGTGCTTCGATCTGGCCGCGACTCTGTGGGGACCCAAGCTCGCCGGTACGCGGACGCCGCACGTCGAGCGGCAGGGTGTAGCCGTCTTCATCGACCTGCCCTGGAAACATTTCTTCACCAGACGGGCTCCGTAGCGGTTTGTTGGGATCCAGAGCGGGTTGCCCCCGGTCGTCAAAGTCGCCCTGGCCGACGTGGCCACTTAGTCCGGCGTGTCGGTCCCGATCACCGCGGGGCGAAAGAACGAACACTACGCACAAGAGGACAAGTACGGAGACAAGAGCGGCCAATGCGGGACGTTGCGTTCTCATGGCGTTTACCTTTGGAAGAATGCTGCCGGTGTTAGGGTGCTCCGAGCGATGCCAGTATGCTGCGGATCCGGTTCGACTCCGGCCGGTTCGGATGGAACCGGATGAAGGCTTCCAGCACGGCCTTGGTCGACGCATCGTCGCCCATCTTCTGGCAGATCTGCCCGAGCATCAGCAACGTTGTCGGATCCGAGTCGGAGGTGCGCAGAGCCTGCTCGAGGACGACGCGTGCTTTGGGAAGCTGTTCCAGCTGGATGTGCACTCTGGCCAGCTCCTGAAGTGTCGCGACGCTTTTCGGGTCGGCCAGGGCTGCCAGTTGATAGTGGGGAAGAGCCTGATCGAATTGTTGCTTGCGAACGAATTGAAGCCCGACGAAGAGGTTGGCTTTGCCGTGCTTCGGATCGATCTCCAAAGCCTTCTTGTACGCGTCGAGGGCAGCCTCCGGGTTGCCGGATTGATCGAGGATCGTACCCAGGGACTGCCAAAGGGCGGCGTCGTCCGGGGTCTCATCGAGTAAGGCCTGATAGCAGTCGATGGCGGAAGCGACCTGTCCCATTCCGGCCAAAGCGTGGCACCGCGTCGCCTGGGCGCCTTTCTTCTCGGGATCGAGTTCGAGGGACGTTTCGGCCCACTTCAACGCCTCGCCGAAGTTTTGTACTTCGAGCTGACTGGCTGCGAGGCGCAGGGCGGCTTGTGACTTTTGGCGTTGATTCCACTGGATCACCGCATCTTTCGGATCCTCGAGCCCCATTTCCCAACCGGGTTTGAGAACAGCGGATTCCGTGGGTGCTGTGCCGACGTAGCCCAGCGCTGCGAGCTGTTCGGCGGTCTCTTTGTTCGGTGCTGCAGTGCGAGCGTCCAGTCGGTAAAAGGAGTCCCGTTGCAGATAGACCTGAAGGGAACGTTCCATCTTCGTTGCGCGCTCCGCTTCGCTCTCGATGCGGTTCTGGGTTTCGGCCGGGTCCCGACGCAGGTCATAAAGCTCCGGTCGCGGAGACTTGAGGTACTTCCAGTTGCCCTCACGCCAACCCACGACCTCGCTCCAACGGTGAGCCATGCGCATGTAGTACGTCTCGAGATAGACCGGCTGATCTTCCAGGGTAACGAACCTCGGTTGCGCCGAGGCCGTACCACCGGCATCCGCGTCCGTCGTGTTTCCGCGGACGGCCGAATGGACCGGCTCCAGCAGATTCCTGCCTTGAAAGGAAGCGGGTGCGGCCTGACCACAGGCACCAAGAAGGGTGGGCGCAACATCGACGAGGGGGGCCGTCCCCTGAACGCGACACGCCGGAATTCCGGGCCCGGACAGGATCCAGGGTACGTGCTGCGTCGTCTGATAGAGGAACGCTCCGTGTCCGACCTCGTTGTGCTCTTCGAAGGACTCACCGTGATCGGCGACGACGCAGACCACGGTGTTCTCCCGACGTTTGGCCTGCGTCAGGGCGGAAAGCAGCTCCCCGATCATGGCGTCGGTCGACGCGACTTCCGCGGCGTAGGGATCGCCGGGGTAGTTCTCCATGTAGTCGGGAATCGGATCGTAGGGTTCATGCGGATCAAACAGGTGAACCGTGAGAAAGAAGGGAGTGTTTCCGTTTCTCCCATTCAACCAGTCGACGGCCCGACGGATGGTTTCCGCGCCGCGCCGCTGTGCGCCGATCAGACTGCCACTGACGGGAGCGTACTGTGGGTGATAGACGGCATACGGCATGGACAAATCATCGTCGTAGGTCGCGAACCCTTGCCCGATACCGGTGTCTTTCCGAAGCGGCACCGCCGAAACAAAGGCTGCCGTTTCGTACCCTGCATCGGTCATGACTTCGGCCAAGGTGGTGGCGTCCGCCGCGAGCGCGAACCCTGAGTGGCCCTTGATGCCGTGCAGGTCGGGTTGCAACGAGGTGAAAACCGTCGCCGTCGAGCCTAATGTGAACGGATTGTGGCTCGTCGCGTCCTCGAAAAGGACCCCCGCCTCGGCCAGTCGGTCCAGGTTCGGCATTTGCGCCCTTCCACCGTAGGGGGAGAGCACATCGGCGCGGGTCGTGTCGAGAATGACGAGCAGCAGGTTGGGGGAGCCCTGTTCCGCGCAGCCCACGGACCAGAGAAGGAGTACCGTGGCCAGCCCCAGCTTTCCGAGCGAATGCATCATCGATCTAGTCTATCAAATCGAAGAAACGGGCGGAGGAACTCCGCGCTCTGTTCTGCGGCGATCGCGTGTCCCCGTGCCCGCCAATGTCCGTCGTGGACGAAGAAAGTGTCGTCGCGCCGGGCCTCAATCTGCGGGTTCACGTTGAAGAAGGGAACTCCCAAACGCTCGCAGGTCTCCTGCAGCGCCTGATCCATGATCGGACCGCGAGTCGTGGCCTGGATGACGACAAAACGGGCGCCGGTGGATTCGACTTCGTTTCGGAACTCCCGCAGGACGATCGCCATGGTTTCCCATGCCCCTTCCGGAGGGATCAACTCCTTCGTGCCGGACTGCTCTCCACGCGCCTCGGCCTCTTCAAGTTCTTCCTTCTGCGTAAGCGACATGAGGCGGATCTTGAGGAAGTGGTACCCGTGAGATTGCTGCTTCAAGAAGTCGAGGACACTGCGGGCGATCCGCTTCGAGCCGGAAAGCGTCACGTCCTGTAGCGCCATGGTGTTGTTCTCGACTCGGTAGAGCCGTCGGTCGCCGGTCAACAGGTCCCAGGGATCGTTGGCCACGAAGAGGTAGACGACCAGGTCCGGATCGAAGGGCCGCGCCGTCCCGAGGTAGCGTTTCAAGGAAGAGACCGGACCGAAGCCGCTGACCCCGAAGTTCAGGACTTCGACTCCGGCAGGGTGTTCCCCCCGAAATCGGCCTTCGAGTTGTTGGGTGTAGGACTCGGTGAGTTCGACCTGCATGGCCTCGACGAAGGAATCTCCCACCACCGCGATTCGACGCATGCCATTCGGTTTCTCGACTGTCCGGGAGAGGTCCCGCATTCCGTGCTCGTTGTACTCGACGAGAGCGCGAAACTCGGATCTTTCGTGATGGAATCGGGCGCCGGGCACAGGCTCGTAGAAGGTCGCCTCGGAAAACCGGTAGCGAACCAGAGCCTGAGGTTCGAAGAAACGAACTGCGAGTTCGAAGACAGCCGCGCCGATCAGGGTCCCGACCGCAACCAGGGTCAGGTTGAAGAGAATGGTACGAAAGCGGTGCATGTCGGACGAGACTGCAGGCAAGAGTATCCCGGCGCAAGAGTGGAGAGAGCCGGCCGGTCCGCGACTGGGGACAGAACCGCCCGGCCCGGCTACAATGACCTCGTGAAAGGAAGACGACGAAGCAAACTCCCGCAGCCGGCCCACCGAAGGCCGGAAACCGAGGGACTCCCAGGGACGGGAGATGGAGTCGTCCAGGAGCTACCCGGCAGTTGGGCGCCGAGTGAGGAACTCGCGGACGACTGGAAGGAGCAGCTGGAGGCCAAGCTCGAACTGCTTCCGCGCAAACCCGGTGTCTACATCTTCCGGGACGGCCGCGGTCGCGTGCTCTATGTCGGCAAGGCCAAGAACCTGGTCAACCGGGTCCGGAACTACTTTCGCGGACCGGAGCCGGTCGACGATCGCCTGCGCCGGCTCCGTCGCGCGATCCGGAATCTCGACTACATCGCTTTGGCGACGGAAGCGGAAGCGCTCATCCTCGAGTCGCATCTCATCAAGCAGTACTACCCGCGTTTCAACATCCAGCTCAAAGACGACAAGAAGTATCCGTATCTCAAAATCACGGATCACAAGTTCCCCGCCATGTTCCTGACCCGCCACGTCGTCGCGGACGGATCGCGGTACTTCGGGCCCTTCATCAAGGTCAAGGATCTGCGAAAGACGCTTCGCGTTCTTCGGTCCGTCTTTCAGCTTCGCAACTGCACGGACCAACGACTGGAGCGCGGCGGCCGCGAGTGCCTGCAGTACTTCATCGGGAACTGCTCCGCTCCCTGTACGCAGCGGGTCGATCGCGAAGGCTACGAACAGCAGGTCCAACCGCTCATCAACTTCCTGACGGGTAAAGGCGAAATCGTGTTGGACTCGTTGCGAAAGAAAATGAGAGCGGCCGCAGCAGAGCACAAGTTTGAGGAGGCTGCTCGTCTCCGCGACGGTATCCAGACCCTGGATCTGCTCATGCTCGAGCAACGCATGACGCCGCCTCTGGAGAAGGACGCCGACGTCGTAGGTCTGGCCATGCGAGGGAACCAGGCATGCGCGGTCTTCTTTCACGTCCGTGAAGGCAAGGTACTGGGGAAGAGCCACCGCATCCTCAAACAGGTGGCGGGTCGGGATGAAGCCGAGACGTTGCGGGCGCTTCTTCTCGCGCTCTTTCTGGATGCCCCTTCCGTTCCCGGACGCATCATTGCCGCGCACGCTCCGGAAGATCATGAAAGCCTGGAGGCGTTGCTCAGTGAGAGGTGCGGACACCGGGTACGCATCGAGACCCGGCAACGCGGCGACCTGGGTGAGCTGCTCGCGGGTGCGAAGGAAAACGCGCACCTGCTGCTCGAAGAGGAAGAGCTGCTGGCGGCGAGCAAACGTCGGCGCGTCGCCCGCGCCGTCTACGAGCTGCAGGAGGTTCTCGACCTTCCGCAGCCGCCCTACCAGATCGAGGGATTCGACATCAGCAACATCCAAGGGCGCTATCCGGTCGCGTCCGTGGCCTGTTTTCGCGACGGAAAGCCCTGGAAGGGTGGTTACCGCCGCATTAAGATGGATCACATAGAAGGGCCCGACGATTTCGCAATGATGGAGGAGGCCGTGCGGCGACGCCTCCAGCGGATCGAAACCCGGGGAGAGGTGCCTCCAGACCTCATCCTCATCGACGGGGGAATCGGCCAGGTCGGTCGGGCGCTTTCGGTCATGGAAGAAATGGGATACGCCCGTATTCCACTGCTGGGGTTGGCCAAGAAAGAGGAGGAGATCGTACTCCCCCGAGGCGGCCAGCCCGTGCGACTACCGCGAACCTCTCCAGCACTACAGCTCTTGCAACGGGTCCGGGATGAAGCCCATCGCTTTGCCGTGACGTATCACCGTCAGCGGCGGACGAAGGCGCAAAAGGAGTCGAAGTTGGACGCCGTGCCCGGAGTCGGAGCCGCGCGCCGGAGGCGCCTTCTCAAAGCATTTGGAAGCGTGGATGGAATTCTCGCTGCGGGCGAGAGCCGGGTGTCGGAAGAACCTGGAATCGGTCCCAAGTTGGCCAAGGTCCTGATGGAGCATTTGAGTGAGCCGAGAAACGAAGGCAACGACGAATCCGCTTCTTGATTCGTTCGTCGATCATTTGACTTTCGAGCGTCGCCTTTCGCCGCGCACGGTGGACTCGTATGCCTCGGACATCCGGGGACTCCTGGAGACCCTGGAGAAATGGGAAGTCGATCCTATCCGCGCGGTCGGACCGGACATCCTCCGCGAGTATCTGGCGCATCTTCACGATCTGGGTCGGGCCGCAAGCAGCCGCCAGCGGAGTCGCGCATCCATTCGAGCTTTCTACCGCCTGCTCGAGCGGGAGGGGCGGGTGCGTCCGAACCCGGCGACCGACCTGGAGGCGCCGGCACAGGGCAGGGATCTTCCGCACGTGATCGCGGTCGAGGATATCGAGTCCCTTCTGGCCGCCTGCGCCGGGCAGGAGCCGCTCCAGGTCCGTGATCGCGCCATGATCGAAACGGCCTACGGCGCGGGCCTGCGGGTTTCCGAGCTCATCGAGTTGGGCAATGAGGACGCCGACCTGCGAGACTGCTGGCTCCGCGTCCGCGGCAAAGGCAACAAGGAGAGGGTGGTCCCGATTGGTGGAGGAGCGGTCGAGGCTCTTCTCCGGTATCTGGAGGGCCCCCGAAGCATCCTACTGGGTGCCCGTTCCGATCCGGGCACGGTGTTTCTCAACGCGCGGGGACGGAGCCTCAGCCGGATGGGCTTCTGGAAGATTCTCCGGAAGCGGGCGGTCGAGGCGGGGCTTCCCGCCCACAGGATCCACCCGCACACGCTACGGCACAGCTACGCCACCCACCTGCTGCATGGGGGAGCATCACTTCGAGTCGTACAGGAGCTGTTGGGGCACAACCACCTGCAAACTACAGAGATATATACGGCCGTAGATCGCGACTATCTGCGTAAGGTTCATCGGGAGTACCACCCCCGGGGTTAAGGAGGGACGGATGGGTCGAGGAGTGGACGGAAAACACAGGGTGCAAGCGCGTCGACCAGGGTCGAGGCGGGTTCTGAGGATCCTCGGAATCCTGGCTTTTGGAGTCTTTCTCTCGTTGGCGGCCGGCGAAGCCAAGGCCTACGAGCAGCGTACCAGCACCCCGAGCGTCGGGATCATGGCCGGAATCGGCTTCATGAGCGGATCGGACGAATTCGCGACCGAGGGCACCACACCGACGATCATCCCGTACGAGGCCTTCGACCTCGGTTTCGGGCTCGGAATCCATGTCCGCTACAGCCTGGATCGGCGCAGCGCCATCGGCGTCTCCTTCGAGGATCTTCGCTTCGAGCGAAAGAGCGGGGAGGACACGGAGGCTGAGCAGTACCAGGTAAACAACTTCCTGGCACGGTACTACGTCTACTTCGCCCGCCGGGAACGTCTCAGCCGGTACATTGCGGCCGGCATCGGCTTCCACCGCCCCTCCTTCCGGCTCGATGATCAGGAGAACATCCTGCCCGGCGAGGGCTTAACGGCGAACCTGGGAGTCGGTTTGGAGTACTTCTTTACGAGGGCCGTCGCTCTGGACGGAGCGGTGGACGGCTACCTGTTGCGACCCAAGGGAGGGTCGATCGTAGCTGCGGAGGCCAGGATCGGCCTTCAACTCTACTTCATCAGGCGATAAGAGGGGTGTAGAGGGAGACCGCGTGTCTACGGCGTATCAGAAGTTCGATGTTGGTAAGAAGGTCTATCACGAGGACTACGGCGAAGGGATGGTCGTCGAGGTTCGTCCTCGTCAGTTTTTCGACATTCTCGAGGTCGCTTTCGCCGACGGCGTGAAGCGGCTGAATTCCAATCATCCCAAGATTTCCGACCGGCCTCCGCACGCGGCGGCAGAACCCTCCAAGAAGAAGCGGCGCCGGTCTCGTCGGGAGAACGGATCGGCCCGCGCCCATCTGGTGGTCGACGGCGAGAAGCATTCGGGCAACGGAAATGGCGGCGACCCGGATGAGAACGCGCACGAGGTCAATGAGGAGTTGGCCGCGGATGGCTCGGAAGATGCTTCCGAAGATCTCCCGTTTGCGTTCAGCGACTCGACCGTGCTCATGCTCAAGCAACCGTCGATTCAGAGGATCCGGGACATCGATACGGTTCCGGAAGACGGGGGAGACGCCTTCCTCCGTCACCTACGAGCCGAGCGGATGGCTCTGACCCGGGGATTCGAGAAGCTTCTTTCGCTCTCGGCGGTTCGAGACCTGGAGCAGTACGACTTCCAGATCCAGGCCGTCCTTCGTGTCCTTCGAAACTTCCGGGGTCGGGCCATCCTGGCTGACGAGGTTGGTCTCGGAAAGACCATCGAAGCCGGGCTCATCCTCAAAGAGTACGCGCTGAGAGGTCTCATCCGCCGGGCTCTCGTTCTGACTCCGGTCTCGCTCATGACCCAGTGGCGAGAAGAGCTGCGCCACAAGTTCGACCTTCCGTTCCAGGTGCACTCCCGCGGACAGCGCTGGGACGCCTATCCGTGGACGATCGCTTCCCTCGACACGGCCAAGACGGAAAAGAATCGGGAAGACATCGAGGCCGCGGGATTCGACATTCTGGTCGTCGACGAGGCCCACCGCCTGCGCAATCACCTGACCCAGGGTTGGAAGTTCGTCGATGCGCTGAGCCTCAAGTACCTTCTGCTCCTCACGGCCACGCCTGTTCAGAATGACCTGAGAGAGCTCTACAACCTGGTCACGCTGCTCAAACCCGGTTTGCTGGGCACGTACCGCGAATTTCGTCAGCACTTCATGGTGCGCGGCGACAAGCGCCTACCCAAGGATCCGACGAAGCTGGCGGCGACCCTCAGTGATGTCATGATCCGGACTTCGCGCAGCTCCACGTCTCTGACGTTTCCCAAGCGCGAGGTTCGGATTCGTGAATTCCAGATGTCGGACGAAGAGCGCAAGCTCTACGACCAGACATCGAAGTTCGTGCGCGAAGTCCTGGCCGATCCCGAACTCGAGGACCGTCCACGTTGGCATCTCCTGCTTCTTCTTCTGCAGAAGGAGATGGGGTCCTCCTCGGCTGCCGCCGTCCGGACGCTGGAGCGGGCCGGTCGCGTCTTCCGCAAGGGGCCGATCCACAAGAAGCTGACGAAACTCGTCGAACTCGGGCACGCCATCGAAACCCATACGAAGCGAGACGGACTCATCGAACTTCTCCGGGAGGAGAGCGACGAGAAGTTTCTCGTCTTCACGCAGTTCCGTCGCACTCTCGAGTTCCTGGAAGAAGGGCTACGCGAAGCCGGTTTCGAGCCCGAAGTCTTCCACGGCAATCTCTCGCTCGCGGACAAGGACAGAGCCATCGAGAGGTTCCGCGGTAAGAAGCGGATTCTTCTGTCAACCGAGGCGGGCGGGGAAGGGCGCAACCTTCAGTTCTGCCGAATGGTCGTGAACTACGACCTGCCCTGGAACCCGATGCGAATCGAACAGCGGATCGGACGTGTCCACCGGTTGGGACAGACCCGGGACACGCTGATCTGGAACTTCACGGCCCGGGATACGGTCGAGGACTACGTCCTGGCCATCCTTCACCAGAAGATTCAGATGTTCGAGCTCGTCATCGGCGAGATGGACATGGTTCTGGGCCAGTGGAGCGATCGCGAAGGATTCGAACAGGAAGTCTTCCGCATCTGGTCCGAGCATCGAACCTCTCGCGAACGTCGGAAGGCCTACGAGGAGTTGGCCGGCGATCTCCTTTTGGCCCGAACTCGCTACGAACGCATTCAGCAGTACGATGAGCGAGTTTTCTCCTCCATGGACAAACCACACCTGGATCTCGCGAAATGAAGACAGCCGAGATGAAATCGTTCCTCGAGGACGTCCTGGTCGCCGACGGCGCCGAGGTCGTCGAGTCACAGAACCATCTGCTTCGTGTCAAAGCAGACGAGGCTCTGACCGAGAAACTCGGAGTGGGTGAACTCTCCCTGGCCTTCAATTCGCGTGGCCTCGAGTCCGACCCGAACTCTGAACTGGCCACGGTCGGCAATCCGGTCTTCGATCGGATTCTCGAACTGGCGTCAGAACAGGGACGTGTCGGGGTGCGCTACGCACCGGTTCCCAAGAAGGCCGGCCAGCCGAACCTGGGAAAGACACTCGATCTCGCAGACAACGTAGACGTGGCCGATCCCAAGTCGACCTACCTTCCCACGGTCTATCACCTCTTCAAGATTGAGTGGTCGGTCGAAGAAACGCCGGACTCGCTCGAGGTCGTGCCGGTGGACGGGGTGACGCTCGACGGGTCCCGTCCCGCACCTGACCTCGCGTCTCTTTGGGATGAAATGCTCCGGGAACCGGATACCGGGCGAGAGGTGCCGGGAATCCTTCCGGTCGCCGACGAGATCCTGGGCGCCGGACTTGCGGGGTTGGAGAAGCGTTTGCGCCGCCGGATCGGGCGCCTCAAGCGAAGCGCTGAACAGCACCTGGCCACGGAAGAGGAATCGATCGGGTCCTACTATCAGAACCTCATCGAGGAGACCCGGTCTTCCAAGCGCCGTTACGCCGGCGGCGCCGAGGCGAAGGAAGAGAAAATCCGGATCCTGCAGTTGGACTGGAAACGTCGGATGGAAGAAGCGCGCGAGTTCTGGCGTCCCAAGGTCGAGGTGGAGCTGACCGGCCTGGGCATCGTGCTTTATCCGACTCTCGAGTATTCAGTGCTGGAAAAGGGAAAGCCGGTTGGGTCGATTCATTACGATCTGACGAGCGGGCTTTTTCTCGTTCCCTCGGACGTAAGGGGTGTTACCCTCCTGGGCTGAAATTGGACCCCCGTTCGGCCATCCGAGCGGGGGTCACGATCGTCTGATCGAAACACGGAGCGCGGCTCTCCGGATTGTGACTTTTCGCCACAACCGCGTGTCTCCATTGCAAAAGGAGAACTTTGTCCCATGATCAAACAGCGACAGTGGATCCTTGCCGGCGGACTGTTCCTGATCGCCGCTTTGGCGTCGTCCGCGACGGCCAAGGAAGAGGTGGATCGAATCCGCGAGAAGGCCGAGGAACTGGCGCAGAAGATCCAGTCCGAGCGCTTCTCGCGCCTCAGTGAGGGCAAAGAGTCGAACATCGACCGCGTTTACAAGGACTTCGACTATCTCCTCAAGGAGAGCAAGAACGAGATCGTCACAGAGTCCATGAACGCCGCCTCGGGCGACATGGCGGATCGCCACCGCCGACTCAATGAGTTCCTGATGCACGGGCGCATCTTCGGCCCGGTCGCTCCCAGTTTCGACCAGGCCAACTCCTACGAAAGGGACGCCGTCATCGACGCCGGCGTCGCCGAGGTTTCGCTCGAGACGTTCGAGGGCGTTCTGGCCTCGGAGGAAAGTCGCTCCAACCGGCGGATCACCTATCTGGCCTCCCGCGACCTCCGCGAAAACTTCAATGTCTTCGAGGTCAATCTACTCATCGATCTCGACCGCCAGGCGACCGAGCTGGTCGGGTCCACCTACCAGGAGTTTCTGGCCAAGCACTGGGACATCGATCCCGCTGCGGTCAAAGCGGTCAGCGAAGAAGTCCTCACTGCCACGCAGGCGGAGTACACCTCTCTTCTGAGCGAAGTCGTCGCGGATGCGTTCGAGGATCTGTCGGTCGAAGACTTCCGCGAGTATGACGTTCCCTACCTGCTCGCCGGTCATCAGGTCTCGAAGACTTTCCGCGACGGAAAGGCCCTCGATACCGCGGACAAGTGGCTGAAGGACATGGGGCTCTCGCCGAAGAGCGCGAAGAAGCTCCGGATCAAGCTCGAGGACAAGGAAGGGATGGATGAGGACTTGGGCGTCTTTCCGGTCGCCAATTCCCGCGATACCCGAATCAGTCTTTATGAGTTCGGCGGCTTCTCGGACTACTGGCGCCTCTTCGAGTGCCTGGGTCGGGGAATGTTCTACTACAACATCAACAAGGACCTTCCCTTCGAGTACCAGCGGGTCGGATCTCCACTTCACGAACTGGTCTATGGTGAACTCTTCAAGGTCGTGATGGGCGACGAGGCTTGGCGCTCCAAGTATCTCAAGGTGGACGGTGATCCCGCCGCCGTCGCTCGGGCGGTTCGCTTCCGCCAGCTCTACGAACTGCGCAGGAACGCAGCACACTACATCTTTCAGCACATGCTTTACGAAGACTCCAAGACCCCGCCGTCGAAGTACGCCGAGTGGATGCAGGAATC
Source organism: bacterium (assembly GCA_030431975.1). Classification (GTDB taxonomy): domain Bacteria; phylum Eisenbacteria; class RBG-16-71-46; order CAIMUX01; family CAIMUX01; genus JACKCR01. The sequence continues at coordinate 22,298 of JAUIHP010000008.1, forward strand.
CCTGGGATACCCGCACGGTGCGACCGAAGAAACCAACTACCTGATCAGCCAGGATCTGCACATGAGCGGTCTGCGTGTTTGGGCCACGGTGTTGGCGGCGCAGGTTGCCGACAAGTTGGCGGCGGACCACGGCGCAGAGTGGTGGTCCAAAGGGGAGGCCGGAACGTGGTTGAAGCAGCGTTGGGCGGACGGTTTCAAGGTCCGTTCGAGTGAGCTGGCTCCGTCACTTCAGGTCGGAGACACGAACGTCGCAGCGGTGGCTGAGTAGATTGAGTCGGTAGTACGACCGGTTCGTTCGATCTTCACGGGTCAGGCCGCCGGAAACGGTGAGATCGGAAGGGCGCTTCTTCGGGAGCGCCCTTTCCGTTGGGTCGCGGTTTGGCCGGTTGGACCTTCGCCAGGCCAAGAGGCCAAGAGGTCAGGAGGTCAGGAGGTCACGAGGTCACGAGGTCACGAGAGATCATCGGATCCTTGGCAGCAGAAGGGTGACATCCTCGATCCGAACGTCTTCCAAGTGACCGGTGAGGTCCCCGGCCAGTACGTGGAGATGGCTGGAGCGGTCATGGTGCGTCAGACGTCCCGCCGCGCCCTCGACGTAGAAACCGATCAGTTCGACGTCAGCAGCGGGTCCATCGTAGTGCCAAGGCGCAGGCCCTTCCGGGTTGGCTATCGGGCAGGCGCCGGCAATGACGTGCAGACGTAGCCCGCGAGCCGCGCCTCGAACCCGAACCGGCTGGGGCTCCGTGAGTTCTCTACCGCGCTTCCGAAGCTGCGCCGCGATCCTGGCCTCCAGGGTCGAATAGTCCGGGCAGTCCCCAAGAGGAACTTCATCCCAATCCGAAACCTCGGCCGTGATGAGTAGAGCAGCAGAGTCTGCTGTCGACGCCCAACGCAGCCCTGGATGACTCGGTTCCATGAGGTCTGCTGGACCCCCGTGGTCTGCGGGACCGGTGCGTCCGCTATTCGCGCGCGTTGCACGTCCAGGGCGTGTCAGGTCGATCGGAACCGTCGCTTCTTTCAACGCGGATCCGATGGCAACGTAGGCTTGGCCGTCGACGATCGTGATCTCGCCCTCCAGACCCGCCAGCGCCCCGACTCCGATAGTGGTCGGTTTCAAGATCGAGGTCAGGGCGACTCGACCTTGGCTTTGTCCCTGGCGAAGGACCTCCCGCATCGTCCCCCACATCGAAACATCGATCCCGGACGCGCCCCGCTCCCGGGCGCCTGAGTCACCCGATCCCAGCATCGGCTGCAGGGAGGACGGTGGGTTTGGTTGTGGCTGCGGCTGCAGTTTCGGTGGGGAAGGGACGGCGCAGGAGATTGCGGTCCAAAGCAGCAGAGGAGCCCAGACTGTCATCCGCGGCCTGCCCAAGGCCCAGATCGGCAGGAAGTTACGGGCGCCCGGGGCCCAAGGTCTGAACATTTCGGAATCCTCTCCAGTCTCCCGCTGGGGTCCTGTGTCGAAGTCCGGCCCGAATGGCTCGACCGGCATGCTAGCGGCTTCGGAACGGATTGACGACCCTGCTAATGGGGCCCTAAACTCCCGGTTTGGAGTTTTTCCCGGTCTATTCAGGAGGATGAATTCGTGGCTGTCGCCAAGAGAATGACGAAAGAAGAGCTGCGCGAAGACAAGGTCGTTACCGCGCTAAAGGAGCTCGGCGAGATCGCGCAAGAGAACGCGAAGACGCTGGTCGCTCTCGCCGTCATCCTGCTCGCCGCCATTGTTGGATGGATCTTCTTCCAGAACAGCCGGGCTCGGGCCGAGGAGAACGCGGCGCTCTCCCTCTACCAGGCCCAGAACCTCTATTTCAGCGGTCAGTACTCGCAGGCTCTGACCCAGCTCGAAGCCCTGACCTCGCAGTACGGATCGACCCAGGCCGGCAAGGTCGCTCCACTCTTTTTGGGCAACGCTCGTCTCGCCACCGGCAATCCGGCCGGGGCAGAGGACGCCTACCAGAATGTGGTGAAGTCTTCAGATCCGCTGCTCGAGGCGGCGGGTCATCGCGGTTTGGCCGGCGCCTACGCGGACCAGCAGAAGTTCGGCGAAGCGGCGGATGCTTACAAGAAAGCCGCTATGGTCGACGGCAATCCACTCGCGGATTCGGACTGGATGTCGGCCGCTTCCTGCCTGATGGAAGCGGGCCGGAAAGACGAAGCCATCCAGGCCTTCCAGACCGTGATCGACGACTTCAGTTCGTCGACCCGGGTGCAGGAAGCCAAGGTTCGGATCGCCGAAGCCAAGGCGCGCGGTTAGCGACAGCGCACGATCGGACAATTCCGGGCGGGTGACTCCAACCGGGTTGAGCGAACGGCAGCACGATCATCCATCCAGAGGTGCAGCGGGTAGACGACGTCGCCTAACAGCTTCGTCAGCTTCGTCAGTCCCTTGACTCTTCCTCCCGATGCCTACCGGGCGATGAAGACTCCCTCCGGTCCTTCCTGAAAGACCGTCGTCAAGAGGCGGCGGCACGTGGCGGCGTCGACCGCTTTCCTTCGCTCGTAGCCGGCCTCGTCATCCAGTGATCGGCCACTCAGTCTGCGAGCGCCCGCGTGGTACGCCCAGTTCAGCCGCGTCAGCCGACGCATGAGTGAGCGACCTTCCTGCCCGGCCACGATCGTTTCAACGGCATCTTCCTTCCAGTCCGCCTGCATTGCGATGGCGGCGGCATCACGCAGCCCTTCGACCATGCGCGGAAGATTCTCGGGCCGGGTTCCGGCCGATGCCGTCAGCAGCCAACGATCTTCATCGAGCGGAGTGATGGAGGCAGAAATCGAGTAGGCCAGGCCTTCGCGCTCTCGCAGCTGAAAGGCGAGTCGATCGGAAAGGAGAGAGGCCGTGACCCGCATTTCCTCGTCTGATACGCCCGGCGCGCTCAGCTCGCGTGTCACCGTGACGGAACTTTGGCTGCCACCAAAGTCGCGAAGTACGAAAGTTTCCGGCGGGCTGGCCTCGCCGAAGAGCTCGGTCCACTGTGCGGAGTTGTCGGTCGCCGCGTGGCCCGTTGCCTCAGACATCGACGTTCCCAATGTGGACGCGGATGGGGTTGCACTACCCGGTGCGGTGGTCCACTGGGAATCGAGGACCGTGTCACCGGCTCGCAGAGAACCCAAGGTGGATTCGAGCAGCTCTTTCAGTTCGGCCGGCGGGAGTCCGGACGCAACGACCGCATAGATTCCCCGCGGATCCAGGTAATCCTCGGTGAAGGCGCGGAAGGTCGCGAAGTCGAGGTTGGAGAGGTCCTCGGAAACGCCGAAGACATATGCGTTCGAGCGCGCCAGTCCGTAGTTGTCGCGAACGTCCCGACGGACCTGGGTGCGGGGCGACGTTTCCTCCTTTTGTGCCCGGGCGACGGCGGATGCGCGGGCCGGAAGGTATCGTTCTTCGGTGACGGCAGGCTCTCCGAGAATCTCGGCCAGGATTCCGAACCCGTCTTCGGCGAACCGGTCAAGCGTCTGGAAGCGCAGGTAGGAGAACTCCGGTACTGAATAGAAGTCGTCGTAGGGAATGAAGGCGGAGTCATGTGTCTTGAGCTCCGCACCGATCGCAGAGAGGGCACTCGACATCTCCTCCGCCGATCGTTTCTTCGTCGGCCCGTCCAGGAGCGAGTGGAGAAGCTCTGCCGCACCCGGCACCGGCTCCCGGTCGGATCTTCCACGGACGAAGACGTGGGCCGCGAGAACCGGGCTTTCGGCTCCCGTACGCGTCATGACATGCATCCCGTTCGAGAGTTGGAACTCTTCGATGTTGGGTGTTGCGGTGCCCTCGGTATCCGCAGCGATGGCGGCGCGGGCTTCCCGCGAAAGGCTCGGCGGCGTCAGGATCGAAACCCGAACCGGAGCGGTTGCAAAAATCGTGGCGGGGGAGGGAACCGACCCGATCTTCATGTCCCGGATCTCCGTCAGCTCCGCAGCAAACGCAGGCAGTCCGCGGGCGACGATGCGTTCGCCCTGGAAAATGCCGTAGTAGTGCGGCTTCTCCCGCAGGAAGACCTCACCGGTTTCGCGGCCGATCTTCCACGAACTGAGCTGCTCGGCAGTGACCGGAGCGACCGACGGCAGCTGGGCCAGGAACGACGCGTGGAACGCTTCGGCATCCGTTCCCAACGGCAAACCCACATCCATCTGAAGAAGTGACATGCCCGGAAAAAGGGAGAGACGGGTGCTCGCGCTGGCGGCGCCGACTTCTTGCGCCAAGGCCGGAATCGGCGAGGAATCGGCTCCTCCCAAAGCCTCGACCGCGGCTTCGTAGGCCAGAAACTCCGGTGAGGCAGGCTGCGGTCCGACCCACGAGTAGCGGAGCGTCGGTGTGCTGACCGCCTCTGTCGTGTGACGCAAAACGCCGGGACCCGGTCGCAACGTCGGCACCTCGTCACGAGGAAGGTCACGGGCCGGAATGGATCCAACCCGCGCCTGCAAAGAGTCGACGGCAACCGCGGGATCGACGTCGCCGACAAGAACCCACAGAAGGTTCTCGGGTCCATAGAAACGCTCATAGTAACCCAGGATGTCATCCCGGGTCAGGGCGAGGATCGAAGTTTCCGTGCCGAGCGTGGGAAGGCCGTAGCCGGAGGTGCCGAAGAGGTCGGCCTGCAGCATCCGCTCGACGTCATAGGTCGGCTGCAGCCGATCTTTCGCAAGCTCCTCGAGAATGATTCCGCGTTCTTTGTCCAGTTTATCGGACGGAAGTGTAGACCCGAAAATCATGTCCGTCTGAAGTTCGAACGCGTCCCAGAAATCACGCGTCGGCGACAGGATCATGTAGTTCACATGCGAAGAACGCGTTGACGCATTGGAATACGTTCCAAGCCGGTCGAACGCAGCGTAGAGATCTTCCTGAGAGCGTGTTTTCGTCCCGTTGAAAAGCAGGTGCTCCAGGAAGTGACTCGCGCCTTGAGTCTTTGGGGACTCGGATCCGGATCCGCCAAGCACGATGACCGAAGACCCGATCATGGGTCCGGATCGATTCGACAGGATCAGGTAGCCCGAACCATTGTCGAGATAGCCCCAACGGACCGAATCATCGGCGGAGGCCGCATTCGGAAGGATCGTTGTCAGGCTCAATGCGACGGCGATTGCGGCAAGACGCAACACGGGACACCTCCAAGGCGCGCGGAATCAGGATTAACGGAAAGCCCCAAGACGATATGAAGGCACGGACTTGAGTTCCGATCAAGGCGGAGTTCCACGGATCTGTTCGGATAGCACAAGGAGCCGGAAGACGCGCCGATTTCGGAACCGGAAACCCAATGCCGTGTGTCGCATAAGATATATTATGTAAACTAGTGTGTGTTTGTTCGTGGGGCTCCCGTCCCCGCCGGGCTTTGCTGGCCCCGAATGCTACTTCACCCGCAGGACCGGAATGGCTTCTTCACGGTCGAGGAAGCGCGCAACGAGGACGTACCAACCCGCCGGGAGCGATCGCTGTGTCTCGGCAAGGGCGTCCCACCGAAAGGTCCCGCTCCGGAGTTCCTGCGGCGGTGCAGAGGCCACGACTCGGCCCGATACGTCCACCAGTTCGATGGCGGACGGCGCCGGCGTCCCCGGTTCGAGGCGAAGGTGCAGTTCGTTTTGGAATGGATTCGGCCAGCACGACAATGACGAGTTCACTCTTTCCCTTACGGGCTCATGTTCGGAGGGCTCGAAGTCAACCTGGGTCGTCGCCCCGCACGGAATCGCGTATAACGACGTCGGACCATAGCTGGAGCAGGCGACAATTGAGTCCCCGAATCCGACGTACCCGTATCCCTCAGGAGTAGAAAAGGCGCCGAGAAGCGAGGGCTCTTGTGGATTTCGGATGTCGACGAGTCGCAATCCGCAACACGATGTCGCGTACACGAGAACGTCAGGTCCAAGTGCCATCTGACTAGCCGGGGGGCCGTCGAACTCTCCGACCAGTGCGGGTTCGTCGTTCAGTACTTCGAAAACGGAAACGCCTCCCCCGCTGCTTGCGAAGGCGCGCTCAGAATCGCAGACAATGGCCCCCGCGCCAGGCAACGGGATTGGATCCAGGAGTTGCGGGCTCGCTGGATCTTCTATGACCGCGACGTGAAGAAAATCCCTCGTGGTATACCAAAGCCACCCGTCTTGCAGTGCGACGTCACGAACGTCCGCTGGCTCTTCGATGACGCTCAGGGGTACCGGTGAGGCCGGGTCTGTGAGGTCGAGGAGATGGACGGTGGAATCCGAAGCCACCGCGAGGTAGTCGCCGCTCCGGGCGAGCTTCCCCGGGCGTGCAAAGTTGGTCTCACTGATTAGGATGGGCGCGTCCGGATCCGAAACGTCGAAACCGAGGATTCTCGCACTGTCGCCCCAGGTTCCGACAAAGAGCTGATCTCCTTGTAGGTCAAGGTCCGAGAACGATCCAACTTCCGTCTCGGACCGAATCAGGATGCTGTCCCCGGCGATCGTACCTAGGTAAAGAGTGGATTCTCCCTGAAGAGCGACTGCGTCTCCCTCCACCGCGACGCGGGCAAACGGTTGTGGATCCTCGTAGGTCGATCCCTGCTGCTGGTAGCTGTAGATCTCGATTTCGTCATCCGTGCCTCGAAACACGAGATTGTGACTTAGTGCCACGGGGTACGCTCCCCAGAACTCGCCCAGGACTGCGGGGTTCTCCGGATGTGTCACGTCTACCAATCGGTGGCTTCCCAGGACTCTTCGGTTGAGCGCACGAAAGTAGAAGCCGCCGAGGAACGCCTCCGCCCCCAGGGATATCGGTTGGGCAGGATCGCTGACGTCATAGGTGATGAGAAGATCCGATCCCGTGGACCACGACGTGAGGTAGAGCCGTCCCTGCTCGTACTCGATCCACTGGTGATCGATGAATTCGTCCTCGTCTGTCTTGACGGTGGCGATGAGTTCCGGCTGAGCCGGGGCCTTGAGGCTGTAGACAAGGAATGTGTTTGAATACTGTGAAGCATACAGGTTCCCATCCCCCGCCGTGATCAGGCCAGGGTACCCAGGGACGCCCTTCCGTCGTTTCGGTTCGAGCGGATCCGAGACGTCCCAGATCAGCAGAGAGTCCGAAGCGGATACGTAGGCGAAGCCGTTCTCCACGACGATGTCGAAGTGAAGGCAACAATCGTCGTACAACGATTCCAGGACGGTCGGATGAGATGGGTCGGAGATGTCGATGATCGTTGCCACCGCGGTGTTGGCATTTTGGAACGTCAATAGATCTCCGTTGACTCTGACTGTATGCCAGACTGCGCGCCCGGCTTGTGCCCGGCCCACGACCTCCGGGTCGCCTACGTCCGTGAGGTCGATGACGAACAGCGAGTCATCTTCGCTTATTGCGTAGAGAAAAGGCTCGTCGAAGAAGAGTCCGCTGCTTGCGGCGACGGGGATCGTTGCGGTCAGCGTCGGAGGTTGGTAGTCGAAGCATTGGGAAGTCGCCCGGGACGGCTCCGCAATCATCCCAGTCAAGATTGAAGCCACCGCGAGTCCGGCGAACATTGAGTTCCTGGCCAGGATCCGAACGTTCATGTCTCCTCCCCTGTAGGAAGCCCAATTGCATTCTACATCAACCCGGTCACAGTCGAGGCGGACGGCCTTGGTGCGACGACGTCTGTCCTTTCCTTCTTGCGTCCGGCCACCCGAAGCATCTACGGTCCCGGAATGAATGGCTACCGCCACTTTGCTCCGGTCGACTGGCCTACGGAGTTTGACCGATGACGCGTTTGTTCCGCCAAAGTTGCGGACGCCTCCCCTTCACCTGACCGGCTGCCCTCTAGCGGCAGCGTGTCTGCGTGCTTCGTCGAACCCGCGATTTCCCAGCAAATCCTTAGGTTCTCATCGCCGTCCCTGCCGCTCTGATCGTTCGGTCCGTCCGATCCCACTTTCAGAGTTCTCAAATGGCAAACAAGGGAGGTGCGATGAAGTCGTCCTTTTTCCTGCTCATGCTTGCGGCCGTCGCCGGCACGCTTTCAACCAAAGTCGCCTACGCGGCAGGCTGTGGCTGAGTGCCCGTCTCGCTCCCCGTTGGGGAGACGTTCAAGCTCTATTCACCCGGACAGTTGCGAGTCAGCTACGGCCTGACCTACTCCGACACGGATCACTACTACATCGGCACGGATCGAGATGACGGTCCTGGAGGGATCGAAGAGCGAGTGGCGCCGGCCACGCTTGGTCTCGAGAACGTTCTTGGCTTGGAATACGATCTGGCCCGTCGCTTCACGGTGGCTCTCGAGATTCCCTTCGTCCATACGGAACAGTCGCGGGAGTTCGGCGGAGTCCAGGGTTCGATGGATGCGACCGGGTTGGGTGACATCCGGCTTCTCAGTCGCTACTGGTTCCAGGACGAACCGAACGGAGTCCGACTCTTTGGCGGGGCGGGGCTCCGCCTCCCCACCGGTGAGTCGGACAAACAGTTTGAAGCACAGAACGGGATGATGGTCACCCAGGATTTGGCGGCCCAGGCCGGAACCGGGAACGCAGCGGGAATCCTCGAGTTGGGTGCCTCAACGACGGTCGCCGAGCGCGTCGGTCTGGCGCTGACGGCGCGCTATTACTTCACGCCGTCTGCAACCACGGTCCCGAACTTCCGGCATGAACTGACCGGCAACGGCCCGGAGAACAACTCGGATTCCGATGCGTTGTCGACCCGTTTGACCGCCGCGACGCCTCTTGCCACTTCGGAAGGTTGGCTCAGTCGGATGTCGGCCTCGGCTCATCTCGACTTTGCCTGGGTTCCTTACGACGACCTCTTTGGCGACACCGAGGGATTTCGTCGTGCCGGCCCGATCGTCCTGTTGGGCCCCGGTCTCTCCTACATGGCGACGGACAGACTCAGTTTGTCTGCCGGCCTTCCCTTCACGGTCTACCGCGATGTTCAGCAAAACGGCGGCAACGTTCAGGCCTGGACACTGCAGTTCGGTCTCTCCTACGCCGCATTGACGTCATCGGAGTGAATTGATGGACGCGAGAGACACCGGCTCCTCCGATCCCTGGGCCGACTGGCCTGAGGATTGGGATGTGGAGTCCCGGTTTGACGGCGGCGCAGAGCGCTGTGGCGACATGCTGGTCGACCTGCGCGACCACCTAAGGTCCGAGGCGCCTAAATGTCGCGTAGCCGTCCGTTCTTCCGGCGCCGGAGCTCCCATCGAGATTCCAGCCTGGTGTCGGATCACACGGCATCGTCTTCTCGCGTCCAAACACCCCTACTACTGGATTGAAGTTCGTACCCAATGAAAGGAAGAAGGAAATGAGTAACAAGTTTTGCGTCTCGATCACGGAAAGCAAGAAGGACGGAGACATGGCGACGGTCGGTTTCGTCGTCGCCAACGCAGCGCTCGGAAGTGAGAAGGAGACGATGGTCTTCCTTTCTGCGGACGGTGTGTGGGCGGCCGTCCAGGGCGAGTACGACAAGATCGACGAGGGTCAGCCGTTTGCTCCTCTCAAAGAGCTGGTCGACAAGTTCGTTGCCGGAGGCGGAACCATCCTTGCGTGCGCGCCTTGCCTGAAGAAGCGCGGAATCGAAGCGGAGAAGCTGATCAGCGGAGCCACGCCGGCCGGAGGCGCTGCGCTTGTCGAGTTCCTGGGCGACGGAACTCCCTGCATTACCTACTAGCCCGACCTATGATCCCGGCGCAACAGAAGAGGAGCGGAGTCATTCCAGTTCACAGGCTTTCGGTGGGGCGGAATCACTTTCGTGTAGGAGGAGAATCACGTGGACGAGTCCATTGATCTGACGACTGTCGAGGCGGCGAAGGTCTTCGACGGCGGTGATCTCGATTGCGGTTCCGGGCTCGTTCTTCTCATTCGGGAGAACATGCTCGAGGTTCCCGAGGGTGACATTCTCGAAATGCGCTCGCGGGAGCCGACGGTGGCCGATGACCTCCCTCCCTGGTGTCGAATGGTCGGTCACGACTTTCTCGGGTCGCTTCGTTTGGAGGACCCGGGACGTCGGGACACGGTTCGTTACTTTGTGCGTCGCGGCAGCGGCACCGTGAAGACGGAGTCCAAGGCTCTGGAAGATGACAAAGCGAGGGCGCAGAGCTACGAATGGCGTCTGCGCGTTCGATCCACGGGTCATCTGGAGAGCACGGCCTACTTCCGCAACTTCTCGATTCAGGCGGGGCAACCCGCGAGTTTCGAGGAGAAGGATGCGCATCCGTCCTCCGTGGAGCTTCTGTTGGGTGCTTTGGGAACCGCACTGACGACAGGTTTCGCCTCGGAAGTTTCGCGAGCCGGACTTGAAGTCGACGACATCGAGCTCACCGTGCGCGGACGCCTGGGGAACCCTCTCGCCCACCTCGGATTGGGTACGGGAGATCCGGCACTGGAAGCGGTAGAGGTCAAGTGCTTCGCTTCGACGATGGCGGATGAGGGCTCCGTTCGAGACGCTTGGGCGCGGACGGTCGAACGATCCCCGGTCGCCGCGACGCTGGCGAAGGCGATGGACTTGCAACTGAAACTGGCGATTGTGTAGGGACTCACGTCTGCGGCCGAGATTCGCAGTTGGATCAACTCCCCTCCGGGGGCGATGGAGAATACCGATGTTCGACGTCACGCAGGTTGGAAGTTGGCCGCGGTCCCGTGAACTCCTCGCGGCACTGCGGGACCATCAGAAGGGACGCATTACCAACGAAGAGTTCGAGCGGGTGGCCGACCAGGAGGTCGACCAATGTGTCGATGCTCAGCTCGAAGTTGGCGCGGACATCATTGTCGACGGTGAGATGCGGCGGGACAGTTTCTATTCCTTCGTCACGAACAAGGTCGCGGGGACGCGCCTCATGTCGCTGGCGGAGATGCTCGATACCGTCGAGGACAAGGCGAGTTTCGAGGAGATGCTCGCCACCCTCGATGTGCCCGCTTCTGCGATCAAGAATCCGACCTGTGTCGGAAAACTCGAGCGGAGAGAACCGCTCGCGGTCCATGAGCTGGAGTACGTCCGTAAGCGAACGGACAAGCCGGTCAAGGTGCCGCTGCCGGGGCCTTACCTTCTGACGCGAGCCATGTGGGTGGGCCAGTTCTCCGGCGCAGGGTACAAAGACAAGGTCGAAATGGGTGAGGACGTCGTTCGGCTTCTGCAGGACGAGCTGGTGGAGCTGACGGAAGCCGGCTGCGCCTTTGTGCAGTTCGACGAGCCCGTCCTGACCGAAATCGTCATGTCCGAGGAAAACGATCGACGAACATTCATGTGAGCGACGCTCGCGACCCGCCGGGATGCGGGTTCAGAACTGGACTATGCTGCGGACCTGCTCAATCAAATCGTCGATGGCGCCCGCGAACGGGTAGCGGCTGCCGGACTCCGCCTTCCGCGGGTCGGACTGCACGTCTGTCGTGGAAACTGGAGTCGGGATGAAAGCGTGCTCCTGACCGGAGACTACACTCCCCTCCTTCCTGCGTTTCAGAAGATGCACATCGATCAGTTCGTGCTCGAGCACTCGACGCCGCGCGCCGGGGATGTCGAAATCGTCGCGAGGGGACTGGCCGATCGCGAACTGGGTCTCGGCGTGGTCAACCCGAGAACCGCAGTGGCGGAATCGCCGGATGAGATTGTTCAAAGAGTGGACGAGGTCCTGGCGTTTCTTCCGCCGGAGAAGGTCTTTCTCAACCCGGATTGCGGATTCGGTTGCTTCGCCAATCGTTGTGTGAACGACCACGAAACGGCAAAGGCGAAGACCCGTAGCATGGTCGAGGCTGCGAATGTACTACGGGATCGCTACTAGCCAGTGGACTACTGTTCTAGCGCCAGCATCATGAGTCGACCTTCCGGATCCCGAAACGTGACGCATCCGATGGGATTGCCGTCATCGTCGGTGGGGCCGCTGTTTCGGATGTCCTGGGCGCCGCTCTTTCGCAGGTGATCCAAAGCTGCCGGGAAGTCATCGGTCAGAAAGGTGATCCACGGGCGGTCCCACATCTCGTTCCCGTCGTGCGGGACGACGGCGACTCCCCCACGGCCGGCCTCATCCGCAATCGAGTACCAGAACTCGTGGTCCTGGATCCCGGCTTTGGGGCCGAGGAGGGCGGCATAGAACCCTTTCAGTCCGGCGACGTCCTGGGTGGCGATCGTAAAGTCCGCGATATGAATCCTCATTCGTGCTCCTCCGAGTTTCGACCGACCGATGGATCGCCCGACCGCTTCCGTAACCCGCTTCCGTGACCCGCTTCCATTATCTCCATGTCCTGGTGGGTGACGCTCAAGTGTCTGGCGGACGACCCATTGCCGCGGCGGCCAGAGTAGCCGACGGCTGCGCGGGATGTGGATCCGCATCAGGCGCAGAGTTTACCGCCACTCCGTAGTTCCGCGCGAGCACACGCACTTGTTCGCGATCCCGCGCGTCGAGGGGGAACGTCTCAGACGCCGTCACCCGTGCCCCGGTTTTGCGTCTGTGGGAGACGAGTCTGCGCGATTTGCACGTTCCTCAGGCAAACCGCAAGGTCGGCCTCGGTGGGAAATGCCGGCTGCAGGTTCGAACGGATTTTCTGTTCGCTGCGTATCTGTCGATGGCGAGCGGTGTTAGGGATGAGCGCGGTCGTGATGGGGCCGTTTCTCGCTCTTTGGCACAGGCCTTTCTACATAGACACCAGAGTCACGAACGGGCCTGTTTTCGCATCCTTGTCTTTGCACCTTTCCGTTCGTGGCCGTCTCTGACAACTTACTGGCGTGTTTGTGAACACTCCTGGGCTGCACGGGCCGAATCTTCGAGGGTTTTCCGTTTGTAGTTCGGGCACGGCTAACCGGTTTGAGGTCAAGAGGCTCTTGATTCTGCCGCCCCTGCGGCGGTAGAGGCCAGGTCCCCGGCTACGGCCCTTGGGACCTGGTTTTGTTTTTTGCACGATCCGAAGTGGTACTCTTGTCCGCGTGACAAGGACATCTACCGAGGAGCCCACCGTGCGCTATCCACGTCTATTCCAGTCTACGACGTCTCCCGCTCACTCCACCCGCAGCCTCGAGCGGCGTTTGACCGGTCGAATGGCTCCCGCAACGATGCCGATGGCTCTCGCTGCGCGGATGGCTCCTGCAACGATGTTGACCTTGGCCATCACGGCAACGCTGGCTCCGATCGCCGTGGCACAAACGATCGTCGACGTCCTTCCGACGACAAACGGAGCCTGGGGTCTGGAGTATCACGATGGCTTCCTCTGGGTCGGGGACGACACCGACGGATTCATAAAGAAGGTCGACCCGGCGGATGGGACGATTCTGGAAACGCTGCCCACACCCTACGATGAGAACACCATCAGCTTCGGGGCCAATCACGGCGTGGCCTGGGACGGGTCTGGCTTCTGGGTTGCGGGTGACTTCGGGAAAGATTTTCTCTACAAGGTCAGTCCTGCAGGTGCATTCGTCGACACCATTCCGACGCCTACTGACGCGGTCGGCGGGCTTTCCTTCGACGGAACGAACCTCCTCGTCACGTCCTACTTTCCGAATGCGGAAGCCGGAATTCTCATCGTCGATCCTGCGGACGGTTCGATCCTGGGCTCGACGATTCCGACGCAGGGTGACCAGCCTTTCGGAATCGACTACGACCCGATGGACGGCAACTACTGGAACGGGATGGACGACAACGACGGCGATGCCGAGCGGATCTACAACCTGAGTTCCGTCGACGGCAGCGTCATTTCATTCTTCGATTCTCCGAACCAGTCCCCCAAAGGGCTGGCTTTGGGCGACGGGTTCCTTTGGTTGATTGCCAACACGATCGAAGGCTCCGGAAGGAGCATCTTCAAGATTGATCTCTCCGGTGCGGGTACGCCGGACATCGATCCGGTTCCTTCGGAGCAGGACTTTGGAATCGTCGCCATTGGCTCGACGGGCTCAGTCAGCCAACGCCTGGTCAACGAAGGCGACGGAGACCTCACGATCACGGACGTCTCGACGTTCAGTCCGTTCTCGACGGAGGCCCTTCTCCTCCCCGCCACCATCACTCCCGGACAGGAGTTGGTCTTCGACGTCTTCTTCGATCCGGCCACTGCCGGTAACTTCCAGGCCAACCTGAACGTGATCTCCAACGACGTCGATGAGGGAGATCTCGACATCGTCCTGACGGGCATCGGCGTTCCGGCCGATCAGACGATTCAAGTCAGCGGAAGCCTTGACTTCGTCGACACCGGAGTCGGTCTGCTGCGAAGCCGGACCGTGACCATTCAAAACCGGGGCTTCGCGGACCTGCAGGTTTCGTCCGTGACGAGTGATCTGCCGCAGTTCGAACTGGTCGATCTGCCCGAGATTCCGATTTCGCTTTCCACCTTCGAAAGCATCGAGGCCGAGGTGCTCTTCCGTCCGGATGGCGTCAGTTCCTTCGCCACCGACATCGAGATCACCTCCGACGACCCGGCGCAGCCGTTGGTGGCGGTGGCGGCAAGCGGTGACGGGTTCGACGCTGTCTTTGCACCGGGCGAGCCGATCTGGTCGGCGGAGGGAATCGAAAACGTCGTCACCCTTCTCGGCGGCGCGGACCTGGGTGGCGTCGACCTGACGGGAGACGGAGTTCCGGATGCGGTCATGGAAAGCTATGACGCCGGCGCGGACGGCGACCCTCTGCAGACGTTCTACGGCAACAGCCATGGTGACGGGATTGACTACTGGAAGCGCGCCGACGGTCGGAGCGGCGGTTGGGGCGATCAAGGTCTGGCCTATGGCTCCGATCTCGATGACGACGGCGTCCCGGAAATCATTCGCGGAACGGCTTGGGGCGGAAAGCGCGTCGAGGTCTGGAACGGCACGACCGGTCAGCTCATCTGGGACTATGACACGCGCAACGAAGACAACGGTGGTTGGGTCTACTCGGTGGCAGCCATGCCGGATGTCAGCGGTGACGGGATCCGCGAAGTGTTGGCTGCGGCGGGCACGGATGGGGAGCCCTTCTCCGGAGCCCGGCGCATCTACTGCTTCGACGGCGCGACCGGTGACATTCGATTCACCCGCGTCGGTCCGGACGGCTTCCTTACGGTCTCCTGGATCGAAGACGTGAATATGGACGGCAACCCGGACGTCATCGGCGGAGGCGGCGGCAACAGTGCCGACGATCTCGTCTACTGTCTCTCCGGGGCGAGCACAGGGAACGCGACGACGCTTTGGACCTTCCCCACCGGCGGCTCCGTCTGGTCCGTCGCCCGTATCGCCGACGTGAATGGGGACGGGATCAACGATGTCCTGGCGGGCTCGTGGTCGAACACCGTCTTCTGTTTGGACGGAACCGACGGCAGTGAGATCTGGTCGCACGTGACCGCAGGCGACGTCATCCGCGTCGAAGCGACACCCGACCTGACGGGGGACGGCGTCGAAGACGTCGTCGTTGCCGAGATCGGGAACTTCGTTCGAGTCCTCGACGGATCGGACGGAACCCTACACTGGTTCTACGTAACCGGTGGCAACGTCTGGTCCGCCACCTCGATTCCGGATGTCGACGGGGACTCCGTTGCCGACATCATTGCAGGCGCGCAGAGCGACATCGTCTTCTGTATCAGCGGCGCCACCGGATCTCTGTTTTGGCAGACCAACGTCGGGGCGCTCGTCTACTCCGTTCGGGCCATCCCGGACGTCAACGGCAACGGTTCCTACGACGTCATCGCCGGAACTCAGGACCTCGGTGGCCCCGGAGAAGGCAAGATCTGGTGTCTGGAAGGAAGTGGCGCCGTCGTTTCCATCCCGGAAATCCCCCAACAGATCGACGCCGACGCCTTTGACGTTTTGCGGGTCGCGCCAAACCCTGTGACGGACTGGGCGACCTTTCAGTTCCGGTCCGGAGACCGCGTTGAAGGGACGGTGGAGCTGGACATCTACGATGCCAATGGGCGTCGAGTCCGAAGTTATCGGCAGGCCGCGACTCCCGGGTTCGGCCAGATCGTATGGGACGGTCGCTTCGAGAACGGCGAGCGGGTTTCCAGCGGCGTTTACTTCTATCGTCTGCAGGGCCCGATGCTGAATGCGGTGGAAGGAAACATCACGATCCTGCGGTAACGACCGGCGCACTTCTGTTGCGTCACAAACGCGCGTCGGTCAGCGGCGATTCTTGCGGCGCAGAGGAGTCGAGTCACCACCCTGTCCGGCGCGTTCGATCCCTAGAATCGCCCTCTCAGCCTGATCCCGCACCCGGCGATCGCCGTCGTTGAGGAGGGCGCGAAGCTGAGGAATGGCGAACGCGCCCCGGGCGCCAAGTTTGCCGAGTTCGTACGCTCCTGTTCTGCGAACCCAGTGGTCACGATCCTCGAGCGCATCGACGAGCACGTGAGTGCAATCGACGCCTTCTCGGGCGAGTTGGCCAGACCGCTGGACGGCCACAAGGCGGATCTTGTCGCTTCCTGTTCGCATCGCCCACTCCAGGTCTGAGACCACTTCTTCGTGAGGGCGGTCACGACTTGCCAATGCGAAGAGTGCATCCGTGGCGATCCTTTCCACTGGATCCGCAAGAAGCTCTCGAAGGACGGGACGAGACGTCGAATGATGGAGAAACGCTCCAAGAGAACGGGTGGCGGCTCTACGCACGTCTTCATTTGGGTCGGTAGCCGTCTCGCGCAGGACCTCGAGCAGTGCCTCTGATTCCGGATGACTGGCTAGGTGGCTGACCCAGTGTGCGGCACTCGATCGCACCGCCTCGTTCTCGTCACGAAGGCGTCGGCGGAACGCGTCAGCGCTACCCTCGGCTGCGAGTTCGCCGAAGTTCGCGACCGCCTTCATCGCGTTGATACGGACCTCGGGAGAAGAATCGTCCATCGCCGCAACCAGCCATGGCAAGGCAGATGGATACCTCTTGGCTGCCGTGTAGAGTGCAGAGGCTGCATGGGCTCGAACCGAAGGGTCTGGGTCCGCAAGGAGCCCGAGCACGCCCTCGGCAAAGGCAGTGTCCATCCAAAAGTCGGAAAGATAGTGCCCGGCCGCAGCCGCCCGTACGGAGGGTTCCGGATCGGATTGGGCTTTGACGACGGCAGCGATGCGCTCCGGTCGTTTCTCCTGAAGTCGCAGCAACGCGCCCACAGAACTTCTCCGAACCTCGGCGTTTCCGGTGTTGAGGGTTCGGACGGCGAACTCGACGGCCGGTTCACCTGGATCGAGTTTGGCAACCGCGTCGAGAATGTGGGAGCGGATCTCGGTACCTGCGTCCGAGTAGAGGTCGACGAGTGTCGGGAAGACGATGTCCGGCCTCGCCCCCATTCGTTGCAACTCCCATAGTTTGGTCTTCACGACCTCCGGCGCCGCATCGAGGCTGGCCAGGGTGAGTACGACGACGACACTGTCAAACGCTGTCGGCTCGGTCACCCCCACTTCAGAGAGCGCCAGGACGTCATCCTGGGCAACGGACAGAGGCTTGTTCCGAGAACAAAGCCCAGTTAGCAACTGTCCTTGGCTTTCTCTGGCATAGATCAGGTACGTCGATCCCGGCTTGAAGTCATAGCCGCATGACGCGCCCGAGCCGCTACTGAAGACGGAAACCGAATCGACCGTCGTGCCCTTCCATATCTGATCCACGTCGATCCGGTACTCGTCGAACCCTCTCGAACTGGAGGTAGAGTCCGGTCTGGAGCGGCTGAGTACGGTCCCGCTGAAGACGGCATCGGACATCACGGCAGCCACATTTGCAGTTGGAGGGGTTGCGCAGGTACAGGCCCAGCTGCAGTTGTGATAAAGAGCGAAGAAGAGTAACGAAAAAAGGACAACCCGCAAGATGGTACCTCCCATCAGATGGGGACGGGTCTCGGTCTTGCTCCGTACCGGTGAACATTGCTACGCGTGACGGCGCTACCCGAGGTTCAACGTGTACCGGTAAGAACGCTTCGTTTGCATGGGTCCCAACGACTCGTACAGAAAGTTGGAGACGTTGGGCTCGGCCTCTGACGCGATCCAGGCACGCTCGGCGCCGGCTTCTGCCAGCCTTCGGAAACATTCCTTCGCGATCGCTTTTCCGAACCCGAGTTTTCGGTAGTCGGAGTGAACGCCCATCGGTTCTATGTAGCCGGACTTCGGGTTCGCCTCTTCCAGCCATCCCATGCAGTAGGCAACGGCTTTGCGCTCGTCATTCACGACGACAAGGTCCAGTTCCGGCCGATATCCGGGCGTCGACTGTGTGGAACGTAGGCGGGCTTCGGTGTACCCGGAATTCTCGAATGCATTCCGGACCAGATCGACCCGGCTCTCGTAGTTCCCATACTCAACGAAGCTCATGAGCTGGTACCCGGGCTTCAGCTCATAGGAGAAGTCATAGTTCGAGAGAGGGTAGATCCGGACGTTCTCGACGTGACCGGTCTTACAAAAGCCATCCGCCTCGAGAGCCGCAACCTTCCGTTCGCCGTACGAGTAGACGTCGGTGTGGATCGAGGGCTTGCCGTCGCCCCAGACGTCGCGCACCCATGACAACACGGTCGGAAGAAAGTCCCAGTGGTCCGGATGGATGACGGCGAAGAAGTCGTTCTTGCCTCGCTCGGAAACGAACAGCCCAACGACCTGACCGCCGGTCGTTTGCCAGAAGTGCGCATTGCGTTCGAAGAACTCCCGCCCCTTACCCGAGTGGCTGTTGTAGCGCCACCAGTCCATACGGCCGGGATCCCAGTTGTTGTCGACCTCATCGAGGCGCGATTCGATCCCGAGAAGGAGATCCTTGATCCGCGCGTACTCGGCGTCGTCGTTCCGGAAGGGGTGATCCGTGATCTTCAATGATTGGACTCCACCGCGAACGCAGCCGAACCTACATCGACCCGCCATTCAGCAGATCGTTGGCCTTGGTGCTGAACCAGGAATCGGGGGCGTCGATCGTCACCTGGCGCAGCATCGCTGCTGCGGCTTCCGGCTTGCCCGCACGCATCCAAGCCTGGCCGAGATAGAGTAGAGCCTCGCTACGACGGGAGTGCTTGGCATTGCGATCGAGCCACACCTTGAGATCGCGATCGACCTCACTCCCTCCGCGATGCTGAAGGATCAGGCTCTCGAGAAGAAGGTCTTCTTTCTCGTCCGCGTCCACACCCATCTGCGCCAGAGTGTCGATGTGCGCCGCAGCCTTCAGGTGTTCGCCGCCCAGGGTGAGCACGTGCGCAAGCTCACGCCGGATCTCCTTGTTGTCAGGGTGATCGTAAGCCCGAATGCCCAATGCATACGCCTGGGCCGTAACCCGGGTGCCCTTCTCGACGAGCGGGATGAACTTGTCCGGCGCCTGGAAACCGCGGATGGTCTTTCGCACCGAGCCGTCGGGGTTGAGGATCAGGATGGTGGGAAACGCCTGGACCTCGTACTTCTGGGCCAGCTCCCGACGCTTCTCGGCGTGGACCTTTACGTTGACCATGTTGGCACAGGCTTCCGCCACGTTTGCCTGAGAGTAGGTCTTCTTGTCGAGAACTTTGCACCAGTGGCACCAGTCGGTATAGAAGTCGACCATGACGAACTTCTTCTCGATCGTCGCCTGTTCCATGGCATCCTCGAACGTTGACGCCCAAACGATGCCCTCCTCCGCCTCCGCCTCTGCCGTGGATGGAATCGACAAGCCGACCCAGAAGGCAAAGAGAAAGAAAGCGGCGGATAGAAAACCGCGACAAGATGAGTCGTTCCGTAGATGCGTCATTCTGCGTTTCCTCTGCTCCAACTCACTAACTGGATCTTGTGTCCGTGATCAAAATTTCCAGAGCCATACCGTCACGGCCGGAGCGGACCTGGCCCGACTTGATTCCAAACTCCAGGTCGCAAAGTCCGGTCAGAAGTCGCTCCAAACGGGCCGCCTCGGGACCGGGCCGTGTCTTGAGCAGGCCCTCACGAGTCTTCTGCTGCAACATCCAGATAAGCCGGGGAACGGGCTCCTGAGTCTGAATGGCGTCCCAGTTCCGAAGCGCATCCGCGGCGTGCCCGGCGACAACCGCATCACAGAACTCCCAGGTATCGCCCAGGTTTCCACTTCGGATCATTTCGCGAAGAATCTCGACGTCGATGGTGTCTCCGGGCGCAGCCCACAGGGCTATCTTTTCCATCTCGCGGGAGAGCTCGGCCAAATGCGGGCCCACTTTCGAAAGGAGGAACTCCCCCGCTTCCGGCGTCAGCTTGACCTTCTGCTCGGCCGAGGCTCCCAGAATCCAGTTCATGGCTTCGGCGGGACGGGGATGCGAGAACTCGACGACCATTCCCCTCGCAGACACTCCCTTGCAGAACTCGTTCTTTCGCACAAACTCGTAGGGTAGAAGTGGACTCGTCGCGACGACACAACAGCCGTCTGGAAGGGACTCCAGAGCCGCATAGAACGCCTCCTTGTCCTTCTTGCCCGCTCGGCCGCAACGGTCGGCCTCCCGAAGGATGACCAAGCGACGCGGATTAAAAAGACCGACCGTGAGCGCAGCGTTGGCAACCTGGGAAAGGTTTGCCTCCCCCCCGTTGAACCGGTCCACCTCGACGCCGGACCCTTGGCCGACAAAGGCCTCGAGTTCCTTCAGCGCCTGATCCCGCAGAAGAGATTCGGGTCCGCAGAATACGTGGACCCGCGATTCCCCCATCCTTGCGGCCCAGTCTGCATGACGGATGACCTGGGGCCTCGGTGCGGCTCGGCGTGATCTCACCACTGTTCGAGTGTCCTTCCTACGATATCGCTGGCCAGTGTTTGCAGTGCCGTGGCTCGGGCCTCTTCCTCGGTTTCGCCCTCCCCCGGATCATAGACGGCCGTCGCGACCATCTTGTCCTCCCGCCAAAGATCCTGATTCTTGACCTGGTCCCGCATTTGCACCGAGAGGGTGACGACGACGATGTAGTCGCGAGGCTGATCCCCATCGTAATTGTTGACCTTGTTCTCATAGCCGGAAAGCTTGCCGATGAGGCGGGCGTCCGAAGCCGATGGCGATGCGATCCGCAACCGCCCGTCCGAGATGAACTGATCGGTGATCGTCGATGTCGCTTCCTGTTCTACACCCGGCTCAAGGGTCGAGTTCTCGAAGGTCGGAACCCCCAGTGACTTGATGTGGCCGGGCAGGTTGCTACCAGTGAAGGAGTAGCAGCCGGTTATCAGGGTCAGAAGCGGGACCAGGAGTACGAACTGGGCCAGGGCCAGGAGCGGAACTGGGGCCAGGACCATATTCGCTGGGAAGCCGAGGAGTCTTCTTTGGCATTGCATGGCAACAGGCTAGCAGAGCCCCAGGTCGGCTCCCAGAGGGACCTGCGCCGCTTTTGGGAGCGCTGCGTGGGGCTCGGTCCCGACAGATCGGGGTCTTAGGCCGCGGACAAGCGAAGTTTTCGTCTCACAGGACCGATAAGGAGTACGATATGTCTAGATGGTCTAGATTGCTTCACGTTGTAGGAAGGAACTCCTTCATGGAATGGAAACTAGCGGAAGCGAAGAACCGGCTCAGCGAGGTGGTTCGGCGTGCCCTCACCGAAGGACCTCAGCGCATTTCCCGGCGGGGTGACTCTGTCGTGATTCTGTCCAGCGATGAGTACGACCAGTTGGTCGGAAGGAAACCGAGCTTCAAGGCGTTCCTGCTCGGCGGACCGGACATGGCGAGTCTGGATCTCTCCCGTGACAAGAGCCCGATGCGGGACGTGAACCTGTGAGGTCTCTACTTGATACGTGTGTCGTCTCGGAGCTTGTCAAACCCAGGTGCGACCCTGGGGTCCGAGGCTGCGTCGAGGCGATTCGAGATGAAGACCTGTTCCTGAGCGTCTTGACCATCGGCGAGATCACCAAAGGGATCCAATTGTTGAGGGCAAGTCGTCGCAAGGATGATCTTTCCCGTTGGCTGCTTGACCTGCAGCAGAGCTACCGGAGCCGCATCCTCCCGATCGACACCGAGGCGGCCCACATCTGGGGCGAACTCACGGCCGCAGCCCAGAAGCGCGGGAAGGTGGTTTCAGCAACGGACGGACTGATTGCGGCGACTGCGATTCGTCACGGGCTACGTCTCCTGACGCGCAACGAGGCCGACTTCAGCGAAACGGGCGCTATGGTGACGAACCCGTGGTCGGACACTTGACCGGCTCCGTCCCTCATTTCCTGTGACCCAACGTGACCCAAAGAAAACGGCACCCCCACAGTCGAGGGTGCCGTTTCCGGAGGTTCGAAACCGCAGGAAAGTGCGCCTACGGATCGACTGTGGCTGCCTCATGCAGATCGTGAATCTTCATCCGATACCGCAGCTTGTCCCGTTTGATCCCGAGAATCTCCGCCGTCCGGCTCTGATTCCAACCGGCCGTCTCGGCGGCTCGAATGATCAGCCCTCTCTCGATGTCCGCGATTAGCTTCTCGAACGGGATTCCGTCCGGGTCGACCATGCCTTCGATGAGGAGTCGCTCCAGCGCCTCGATGAGTCCACCTGTCCGCGCCGTCGAGTCGGGGTTGCCGAGGCGGAGCTGACCGGCTTCGACGACCTCTCCGTCCTCCAACAGCACCGTCCTCTCACAAACATTCCGCAGCTCGCGAATGTTACCCGGCCACGGGTACTCCAGCAGCTTCCGCTTGGCTTCGTCCGACAGCCGTTGGAAGCCCTTGTGGAACGTCTTCGAGAACTCATGGATGAAGTGCTGGGCCAGCAGCACGATGTCTTCACGCCTTTCCCGCAGGGACGGCATCTTGATCGGTACGACCATCAGGCGGTAATAGAGATCCTCGCGGAACTGCTGCGCCGAAACCATCTGCTCCAGGTCCTGGTTCGTCGCGCTGACGATGCGGACATCGACCTTGAGGTCGCGGGTTCCTCCGACGCGCCGGAAGGTCATGCTCTCGAGAACGGTCAGGAGCTTCACCTGGAGGGTCAGGGGAAGCTCGCCGACTTCGTCGAGGAACAGGGTGCCGCCGTCGGCCAACTCGAGAAGCCCCTTCTTCTGCAGACGGGCATCGGTGAACGCGCCCTTCTCGTGGCCGAAAAGCTCACTCTCGAGAAGCGTGCCCGGGATCGCCGCACAGTTCACCTCGAGGAACGGTTCGGCAGCCCTCGGCGAACGGGAGTGAATGTACTTGGCGATGATCTGCTTACCGGTGCCGCTCTCCCCCGTGATGAGAACGGTTGTGGAGTCACTACCCGCAACCTTCTCCACGGTCTCGTAGACCTGATTGATCTTGGGAGACGTGCCGCGGACGAAGGCCCGTCCGAAGTCGGCACGGCTTTGCCGGCGATGATGCTCGAGCTCGCGCCACATCCGCGCCGAGTCGAGTCCCTTCTCGACCACGACCTTGACCTGCTCGAGGTTGACCGGCTTGGTCAGGAAGTCGAAGGCTCCCTGACGCATCGCTTCGACCGCGAGTTCGACCTCGCCGAAGGCGGTCATCATGATCACGGGGAGCTCGCGAACGTGCGACTTGAACTCCTTCAGAAGCTCGATCCCGGTCGTGTCGGGCAACTTGAAGTCGAGCAGGATCAGATCCGGCGTTTCCGCGAAGAAGGCCTGTGTCGCCTCGGCGCCGTCTCCGGCCGTACGCACTTCGTAGCCTTCATCGACCAGCGCCTTCTCGATGAAGTGTCGCAATGACTCCTGGTCGTCAACGATCAAGATGGACGAGGGCATTCTCGTGCGTCCTTTCTTCTTCCGTCTGAGGAATCTCGACGGCAATGCGGGCGCCCCCCTGGCTCTTGTTGCCAAGGATCAGTCGTCCGCCGTGTTGTTCCACGATCGAGTGAGAGAGATAGAGTCCGAGGCCGGTACCGTTGCCCTTCGTCGTGAAGAAGGGTTCAAAGGCGCGGCGCATTTGTTCTTCGCTGAGGCCGGGGCCTTCGTCCTCGACGATGAAGCGGAAGACCGGCGTCTCTTCCCAGACGAGGCTGACTTCCCCGCCGGAAGGACAGGCTTCGATGGCGTTTCGCACGAGGTTGAGCAGAACCTGCTCGATGCGTCCGCCGTCGCCCCAAATCTGCGCGCGATTCGGGCCGCCCACGGAAAGGCGAACTTCCTGTTCGCGAGCGAGCGGAAGCAATCCGGTCCGAACCTTTTCCACGAGATCGGTGACCAGTAGCGGAGAGCGGTCCAGTGGACGGGGTTGCGTGTAGTCGAGAAGGTCCGCCACGATCGAGTTCAGTCGCTGCACTTCTCCCAGGACGTAACGAATGTCGCGTTGCTCGGGCGCCGCAGGCTCGAATGCTTTGGCCAGGTACTCGACGCCCGCGCCGATTCCCGCCAGGGGGTTGCGAATCTCGTGTGCGATTCCTGCGGCGAAGCGTCCCAATGCAGCCAGACGATCGAGGCGGTCGATCTCCTCTTCCATCTCACGAATCGGCGAGAGGTCGGTCAGGTTGACCACGATCCCACGGAACTGGGCGTCCTCATCACCAAGCATGGACACGGCAACGTTGAAGGGAACGCGACGATCTTCGATGGAGACCGAGATCTCCTTCGGCCCGGGCACCTGCTGCCGGTCGAGAATCCCCGAGAGGTGCTCGACTAGCGGACTTGCGTGATCTTGGTAGGCAGCAATCGAGGTTCCGCGGAGGTCGGCCGTCCTTCCTCCAAGCACCCGGACGGCGCCCGCATTGGCTTCGAGTACGTTTCCAGTCGCATCCAAGGCCAGGACGCCGTCCTGCATCGCCTCCAGGAGCTGCCGGCGAAAGTGAGCCGCACGATCCATCTCTTCGCGGTGCGAAAGCGTTTCGATCATGTCGGCGACGCGGCGGGCAATTTCCTGCGGGCTCCAGTCGGCGTCTTCCTCGTCGATGCCGCTCATGCAGAGATAGCCCAAGAGCGGATTGCGGCGGTCGGAGACGCCGGCGTGTTCCAGCGGAAGAACCCACCGATAACGGCTGGGATGTGTGCTGGCGGCGCCGGAATCACCCGGGCCTCGTCGGGCTTCCAGTTCGCCCGCATCTTCCGGAACCTGATGGCCGCTCCAGTCGATGCGGCCCAGGTTTTCCGCCCGTCCG
The DNA here is from genome assembly GCA_030431975.1 of bacterium. Lineage (GTDB taxonomy): Bacteria > Eisenbacteria > RBG-16-71-46 > CAIMUX01 > CAIMUX01 > JACKCR01. Next base: position 47,057 of record JAUIHP010000008.1, read on the forward strand.
TTCTCGCTGGCGTAGTAGGCTTGGTGTGCCGACTTTCCGCCACGAACGATCAGAACTTCCCCGACGGACAGGACACCACACAGGTAGTCGGCGAGCATGAGCAACGTCGTGTCGGAATCCCGGCCGCGGAGTAGCGCCCCCATCAGCTCGTGAAGGCTGGCGCGCACGATACGGTCTCTGAGGACACGACGCCGGAGTTGCTCCGCCGTTTCGACGACGCGCGAAAGCACTTCCGGCGCGCTCTCGTGGGTCAGCAGCGGAAGGTCGGCCAGCTCGGGAACGACCGAGCTCAGAGCCTCGACTTCAGACTGTACGGACTCCCACTCGTCAGAGCGGGCTTCGGCAGTGGACATGGGCGATTTCTCCCTGGCTGGGACGCATTTTTCCCATGTCTACTTGATCGAATGTTTGGACTCGGAACTTGAGGGTGGATTGACCCAGGGATGGGGAAAGTGACCCGACGGCGAGACAACGGAACGCAAACGCCGGAACGTCGGAAGGCCAAAGGAAGGCGGCCGCCCCGAGCGTCGACTCGGAGCGGCCGTCTTGCTAGGTCGCCCATAGATCTTCGATCCGCTGGATCTCTGATCACGGAACCTTGGATTCCCTGTGAACCGTGGTTCCTACGAACCGGGGACCGTGGCTCCCTCAGTCGCGTTCTCGGGCGCCGAAGGCTCCGGAGCTGTAATGGTCACTGCGAGATGTCCATCCTCGACTCCGACCCGGACCTTCGACCCGTCGACGACCTCCCCGCCCACGATGGCCCGTCCGATCTTGGACTCGACCTCGTGCTGGATGTATCGACCGAGCGGCCGGGCGCCGTAGACCGGATCGAACCCTTCCCGCGCGATGAAGGCCCAGGCCTCCGGGGTCACCTCGAGGGCCAGTCCGCGATCCATCAGTCGGGTTTCCAGCTTCTTCATCAGCAGACGGACGATCTTCTCGATCTCGGCCAGCTGCAATGGCTGGAATAGGACGACGTCGTCGATCCGGTTGAGGAACTCCGGCCGGAAGTGCTGTCGCATTTCCGCGAGAACCGCTTCCCGAGCCGAGTCACTGACGGTTCCAGTCATGGTCACGGACTCGAGCAGATGGGTCGAACCGATGTTGGAGGTCATGATGACGACGGTGTTTTTGAAGTCCACCGTTCGCCCCTGACTGTCCGTGGCTCGTCCGTCGTCGAGAATCTGCAACAGAACGTTGAAGACCTCCGGGTGTGCCTTTTCGATCTCGTCAAAAAGGATCACCGAATAAGGCTTCCGCCGGACCGCCTCTGTCAGCTGACCGCCCTCTTCGTATCCGACATATCCTGGAGGCGCACCGACCAGCCGTGACACGGAGTGTTTTTCCATGTACTCGCTCATGTCGATGCGAACCATGTTCTGCTCGGAATCGAAGAGGCTTTGCGCCAGAGTCTTCGCGAGCTCGGTCTTTCCCACTCCCGTCGGGCCGAGGAAGATGAACGAGCCAATCGGCTTGTCCGGATCCTTGATTCCGGCGCGTGCACGAATGACCGCGTCGGCGACCAAACGAACAGCTTCGTCCTGTCCCACGACCCGTTCGTGCAGAATCTCATCGAGTCGGGAAAGCTTCTCGCGCTCGCCCTCAACCAGACGTGTAACCGGAATTCCGGTCCAGCGGGAAACGATCTCGGCGATTTCATCATCGGTGACTTCTTCGCGAAGAAGCTTGGTCTCTTCCTGCTGAAGCTTGGCTTCGGCCGCAGCGACTTCGGCTTCCATGCGCGGAATCTCTCCGTGCTTGATCTCGGCCGCGCGTTCCAGGTTGTACTGCTGTTCGGCCTGTTCCAGATCCCGCCTCGCCTGCTCGATCTTCTCTCGCAGCGCGCGTACCCCGACGATGGCGTCTTTCTCGGCTTCCCACTGCGCGCGCATGGCGTCGGCCCGTTCCTTGAGGTCCGCAAGCTCCCGTCGCAGCTGATCCAGTCGTTCCTGACTGGCCTTGTCCTTTTCCTTCTTGAGCGCGGCTTCCTCGATCTCTAGCTGCATGACCCGCCGGGTGATGGCGTCGAGTTCCGAAGGCATCGAATCGATTTCCGTCCGGATCATGGCGCAGGCCTCGTCGACCAGGTCGATCGCTTTGTCCGGAAGGAATCGGTCCGTGATGTACCGATCCGACAACGTCGCGGCGGCGACCAGGGAGTTGTCCTGGATGCGGACGCCGTGATGGACTTCGAAACGCTCTTTCAGGCCGCGAAGGATCGAGATGGTGTCTTCGACGGTCGGGGCATCGACCAGCACCGGCTGGAAGCGACGCTCCAGTGCGGCGTCCTTCTCGATGTGCTTACGATGTTCATCCAGCGTAGTGGCGCCGATACAGTGCAACTCGCCGCGGGCCAGCATTGGCTTCAGCATGTTGCCGGCGTCCGTCGAACCTTCCGTCTTCCCCGCACCGACGATCGTATGAATCTCGTCGATGAAGAGAAGGATGCGGCCTTCGCTGTTCTTGATCTCGGCCAGAACCGCCTTCAATCGCTCTTCGAACTCACCGCGGTACTTTGCGCCGGCAAGAAGAGCTCCCATGTCGAGCGAGAAGAGGGAACGATCCTTCAGCCACTCGGGGACGTCGCCGCGCACGATGCGTTGGGCCAGTCCTTCGACGATGGCGGTCTTTCCCGTCCCCGGCTCTCCGATGAGGACCGGATTGTTCTTCGTCTTCCGCGAGAGGATGCGCACGACCTGGCGAATCTCGGCGTCGCGCCCGATGACAGGATCGAGCTTGCCGTCACGGGCCTGCTGCACCAGGTCGACGCCGTACTTCTCCAGGGCTTCGTAGGTCTGCTCCGGATCCGCGGAGGTCACGCGCTGGCTTCCACGGACGGAGTTGGTCGTCGCGAGGAACGTCTCGCGGCTGAGGCCCAGTCCAGAGAGGCCGTCGCGGAAGGACGCTTTACTGTCGGATCCCAGGGAGGCCAGTGCCAGGTGCTCGACGGAGACGTAGTCGTCTCCCATGGCCTTGGCTTCGTCCTCTGCCGCAACCAGCACCTTCTGAAGGGCCTGGGTGATGTAGATCTTCCCTTGCTCCGCGCCCGGACCGGAAACCTTCGGCTTCTTGTCCAGTTCGGCATCGAGGAAGTTCGCCACGGCCGCTACAGGAGCGCCGGAACGCTCCAGAATTCGCGGCACGAGGCCGTCGTTCTGCTCGAGCAGGGCCACCCACAGGTGTTCGACGTCGACCTCCTGATGGCCGCGCCGAATGGCTCCGCTTTGTGCGGACTGCAGGGCTTCCTGCGATTTGTGTGTGAATCGATTGAGGTCCATCTTCGACTCGATCTCCCAACTTGAGCCTGACTATGAATCGGCATCATGAACCGGAACTACGATCCGGAACTACAAACCGGAACTACAAACCGGAACTACAAACCGGAACTACAAACCGGAACTACAATCCGGAGCTACAAACCGGAACTACGAACCGGAACTACGAACCGGCGCCCGTTGAACGGAAATGGCGGACGCCACGACGCGCCCGGACGGTGTTCTGTCGTCCGAGCGCACAGTAGGTTGGATGCCGAATGTTCTGAATCGGTGGGCGGAAGCGTGGAAAATTCTTCCGTGGGTCTGAGCCGGATCGAGCGCCGAAGAAAAGTCCGCGACGGATCGCCTTAGCGGAGGTGGGAGAAGAGAGACGCGTTTTCCTTCACCCAGGCCGTGATGCGCCGGACGCCTTCCTTGGGCGTAACCTCGGGGCTCCACCCCAGCTCTTTCTGAGCTTTCCGGATGTCGCTGATGTAGACCTTCTGGTCGCTCGGGCGCCAGGGACCCGTGGCCGGCTCGACACCATGGCCGAGTTCGTCCAACGCACCGAGCAGCTCGCGTAGCGAAAGGGTGAATTCCGAACCGCCGCCCATGTTGTAGACGCCGTGCTTGGGTCCCCTCTCGAGAAAGGCCTCGTAGGCCCGGACGAGATCACCCGCCCAAAGGACGTCGCGCACCTGCTTGCCGTCGCCAAAGACCGTCAGTGGAGCACCGCGGAGCGCCGCGATGATGAACCAGGCCACCCAGCCCTGATCTTCCATGCCGAACTGATGCGTTCCGAAGATGCAGGACATACGGAAGACACCGGAACGGATTCCGTAGAGATGAGCAAAGTCCTGTGCGTACAGGTCACCGGTCAGCTTGGAGCAGCCGTAGGGCGTGTGTTCGCAGAGGTCGACGCCGAACGTTTCGGGGATGCCGTGAGTGAAATCGCCGGTGAACTGGTAGCGGCTCTCCAGCTCTTCGATCGGAACCTGGTTGACGTTCTCGCCATAGACCTTGTTCGTCGAGCAGTAGAGGAATGCCGCCTTCCCGCCGGTCTTACGGATGGCGTCCAGGACGTTGAAGGTCCCGAGTGCATTGACGCTGAAGTCCGTTGCCGGGTCGACGGTCGAGGTGGTCACGGCTGTCTGGGCCGCGGCGTGCAGGACCGCGTCACATCCGTCAACGGCGTCATCGACGATGGAACTCTCCCGTACATCTCCGCGGATCCGCTCGATGCGTGATTCGTCGCCGAGACGGTTCCAGTTGTAGTCGAAGTTCGGATCTTCCTTCTTCAGCAACTGTCCGCGGGAGAGGTTGTCGAGAATGCGGACGTCCCAGCCTTTGGAGGCGAAGTGAAGCGCGGCGTGGGAACCGATGAAGCCTGCGCCGCCTGTGATGAGGATCTTGCTCATGATGACCTTTCCCGCCGCCTTCCGTACGCGGCTGATCGGTCATCGTAGCCGGGATCTCACGGAGTGGAAACCGTATCCTTCGATGGACCCGCCCAGCGCCCGCGGTCCGGGCGGAGCGGGATCTCCAGACCAAACTGGTGGAGATCGCCGAGCTCCGCCTCGCTTCGGAAGGCGTAGGCCACGCGGACGCCGGCGTGCTCGGCGCGCAGTCCCGCGGACCAGTCGAAGTCACTTTCCACTCCGCCGGAGCTGGCGGCGATTCCGCCGAGAAGCGAGAGCCAGGGGCGCGTCCGGAGTTCCGTACCCAGATGGAAGAGACTCTCGTCGGCTCCCAGTTCCGCTCCGACACCCACGCGGAAGGCCGGCAGGACCCATCCTTCGACGTCGCCGCGCACGCGGGTCGGAAGGTCCCATTCTCCGCTGGCTGTACCGGTCTCGGATTCAAAGGACGCGACCTGGACGTCGGTGACGGCGGCGCCAACGGCCCACTGTCCGTCCGACCAGCGCAGGCCGGCCGAGCCGCCCAGTGCGCCGATCGGGGACGTCGGGTCTTCCAGGCGGAAGTAACGGGAGCCCAGCCCCAACGTGAGCCCATGGCCGAGGTGGGCTCCCAAGGAGAGGCCGAGGCTCCACTCCGAAACGCTGAAGGCGCCGGTCGAAATCCCGGCTTCGTCGTAGCCGGGCAGGCTGGGCCCGTGAGCGAAGCCGAGATTGGCCCCGAATCCGAAGCGGCTGGTCAGGGGCGTGGCGACCGAGGCCCACTCGCGCGAAAGATCGCCGGCCCACGAGAGGTGGCTGAAGGACGCGGTGGGGCGCTGAAAGCCTGCGGCCAGAGCGGGATTGTTGACGTCGGATCCGGACCGGATGTCGGTGGCTGCGAAGCCACCCTGGGTCGCCTGCTCGTAGGGATCCAGTGCGAGATTTCGGGTTCCGAAGGTCTCGGCCGCTTCCGTGTCCACGGGAGCCGAGAGGAGAAAACAAGAGGCGGTGGCACCCGCGAAGACCTGGAAGAAAGTGCCCGTGGCTGCGGCGAGGGATCGGGGCGGGGATTTCCAGGTTCTTTGTGACATACCGTACCTGTAGTCAGGACCGTGCCAAGGTCGGTCCAGTTGCGCCCCGTTCGTAGACTACAGCAATGTAAGCTTTTCCGACACTCGGGATTCGGGCTGAACCAACGCCGCGCCCACAGACGGTGGGATTCGCACGGTCGGCGATGCAAGATGCCGACCGGGTGGACGCCATCGCGAAAGGGTTTGGCGATCTTTGGCCCTAGGGGAAAACCCCTAACGCACGGGCGTGCGAAGCGCAGTTTCGGACATGAAGATCGCAAACGGACCTGGTCAGGATCCAGCCGCCTCCCTCTCCCGAAAGGGCGGCGGCTTCAACCCCGATAGCGCTCCCCAGAAGGACGACGAAAAAACGGCCCCGCCGAGAAGGCGAGGCCGTCATCGGGTTCGGCTCGTACTTTCGAGGGCTACTGCTTGGCGACCCATCCTTTGATCGTCTCGATGACGTAGCCCTGCTGATCTGGCGTCATCTCCGGGAAGATCGGGATGGAGAGAGCTTCCTTGGCCGCGTTCTCCGACACCGGGTGGTCTCCTTCCATCCCTTCCAGACACTGGAAGGCCGGAAGCAGGTGGAGCGGGTAGGGATAGTAGACCTCGCTGCCGATCCCGTGTTCCTTGAGGTGTTCGCGCAGAGCGTCACGTTCGCCCTTCTGGACCCGGATCGTGTACTGGTTGTAGACGTGATCGCCTTCGACCGTCTTCTTCGGGCACACGATGCCGTCGATTGGGCCCAGGGCCTCGTCGTAGTTCCGAGCGTTGGTCTGACGAGCTTTGGCCCAATCACTCAGATGCTCGAGCTTGATCATGAGGATGGCGGCCTGAATGGCATCGAGACGGCTGTTGAAACCGACTTCCTCGTTGTAGTACTTCGTTCGCGCGCCGTGAACCCGGAGCATGCGGAGGTTGGACTCGATCTCCTCGCTGCTCGTCGTGATCATTCCGCCGTCGCCGTTTCCACCGAGGTTCTTCGTCGGATAGAAAGAGAAGCAGGCGGTATCGCCGAGGGATCCGATCCGACGGCCTTTGTAGGTCGAACCAATGGACTGGGCGGCGTCTTCGATGACGGCGATGCCGCGGCTCTTGCAAAGATCGAGAATCGGATCCATCTCCGCGGACTGACCGAAGAGGTGCACCGGCATCACGGCTTTGGTCTTGTCCGTGATGGCTCTTTCGAGAGCGGCGGGACTCATGTTGAAGCTGTCCTCGTCGACGTCGACGAAAACAGGCACGGCGCGGGCGTTGACGATAGCGCCGGCCGAGGCGAAGAAGGTGAAGGTCGGGCAGATGACTTCATCACCCGGCTGCAGGTGAAGCGCGCGGATGGAGAGCAGCAACGCGTCCGTTCCCGAGGCACAACCGATGGCGGCGTTGGCGCCGACCCGGTCGGCAATCATTCCTTCCAACTCTTTGACCTTGGGGCCGAGGATCCATGCACCCGAAGCCAGCGTTTCGTCCACTGCTTTCATGATCGGCTCGCGCAGAGCCTGATACTGTGCTTTGAGGTCTAGCAGGGGTACTTGCATTTTGTTCATTCCTTCACGCGCTGCGCGCGGTTTTGATCCTCTCGATTCGGTCCTGTTTCCTGCGGCTTCCTGCGGTCCGCGTCGAAGTCCGGAGCGGTCGGGTTACTCCGGCCAATCCTGATTCTTCAGGAGTTGTTCTTCGGGCACGTCCCGAAACTTGCGGGCCGGGTTACCCAGAAAGATGACCCCGCTCGGCACGTCTTTGGTCACAACCGATCCGGCGGCGACGACGCCGTCTTCTTCGATCGTCTTGCCCGGAAGGATGACCGAGCCGACGCCGATGCGTCCGCCCTTCTTCACCGTCACACCTTTGAAGTGCTTGAGGCGTTCTTCCGTCCGGCCAATGTAGTTGTCATTGGAGGTCGCCACCTGGGGCGCGACGAAGACGCGGTCTTCGATCGTCGAGTAGGCGGTGATGTAACTCTCCGTCTCGAGCTTGCAGTAGCGACCGACGGTGCAGTCGTTCTCGACGACAACTCCGCGACCGACGATGGTGAACTCCCCGATCTGAACCCTTTCCCGAAGCGAAGCCTGGTCCGCGACGAGGATGGCTCCGTCCAGGCGGCAACCCCGGTAGACGGTGGCGTGGGTTCCGATGAGACAGCGGTCTCCGATGAAGGCTGGATCCAGTTGCTGGGTCGGCTTCAGGATGCTGTTCACCGCGCGAAGCGGCCACTTCCCGATGACGACGTGGTCGTCGATCCGGATCTCGTTTCCGATCTGTGAATCCGGGTGGATGACGACACCGTGCCCGATCTGGCAGTTGTTCCCGATGGTGACACCCTTGGACACCACGACATGGTGGCCGACCTTGCAGTTGTCGCCGATGACGGCACCCGCTTCGATGATCGAACCGAGGCCGATCTCGGTACCTGCGCCGACCTTGGCTTCCGGGTCGATGACGGCTTGCATGAATCTCTGCTCTCTTTCTTGTCTGCTGAGAAGCCCTAACTCCTCGCCCGCTTCCGCGGTCGACGAGGAGTTCCCAATCAGCCTGCTAGGCGATGTCGACGGGTTCGCCGCCGCGTTCCAGGGAACGCTGTCCCGCTTCCAGAATCTTGACCACGGTGAGTCCGCTCTCCCCGTCGGTGCGCGGCCGTTTGCGGTCGCGAACGCAGTCGACGAAGTGTTGGCACTCGATCTTGAGCGGCTCACTCATCTTGATCTGCGGAATGGCGATCTCACCGAAACGGAGCGCCGGAGCCTGATCGTAGGAAACGAAGTCCGGAGTCTCGACGCCCTTGTCATAGACGCGAATCTTTTCGGACGGTTCCATGTCGTCGAAGACAGCCATCTTTTTGCTACCGACGAGAGTCGTCTTGCGAATCTTGTGCGGATCGAGCCAGCTTACATGGATATTGGCGACGCGTCCGCTGGGATAGCGAATATTGAGGAAGACGACGTCCTCGATCTTTTCCTGGACGTAAGCTCCCCCACGCGCGCTCACACTTTGCGGCTCCTCGTCGAAAAGCAAACCGACGACGGAAATGTCATGCGGCGCGAAACTCCACATGGAATTCTCGTCCTGCCGAATCGAACCGAGATTCAATCGCTGCGAGTAGATGTAGTGAAGGTCGCCGAGCTGCCCCTCATCCGTCAGTGTCTTCAGGTACTCGACGGCTGGGTGGTAGAGCAGAAGGTGTCCGACCATGACGACGCGATCTGTCTTCTTCGCCGCAGCCAGGATGGCAGAGCCTTCTTCGGAAGAGAGCGCCATCGGCTTCTCGAGAAAAACGTCCCTTCCGCTCTCCAGCGCCTGAATCCCGAGCGGTGCGTGCGTGACCGCCGACGAGGCGATGACGACGGCGTCCAGATCCTTGCGTCCGAGCATTTCTTCGAAACTGTCCGTGACGAAAACGTCCGGATACTGATCCTTCGCGCCCTGCAGGAGCTTGGGATCGCGATCGCAGACGGCATCGAGACGACAGCTTGAAAGCGTGGCGAAGTTACGGAGGTGGTTCTTGCCCCAACGACCGATTCCGACGATTCCGATCGAAGGTACGTTGTCACTCATTGCAGCATCTCCTTGGACTCCTGGAACCAACCGACGGTCTTTTCCAGACCTTCGCGGAAGGTGACGCGGGGAGAGAACCCCAGCTCGGCCTTGGCGCGATCGATTCCCGCCTGCGAGTCTTTGACGTCGCCCTTGCGCGCGTCGCGGAACTCCGGATCGATCTGGGTACCGATGATGGACTGGAGCTGTTCGAGCAGCTCGAGCAGGGAAATCCGGTCACCGCAGGCTACGTTGTAGACGCCGCCGTCATGGCCCTTCCCGGTCAAAGCCAGGACGTTGGCGTCGACGACGTTGGCGATGAAGGTAAAGTCCCGCGTCTGCTTTCCGTCTCCGAAGACGGTCGGCCGTTCCCCGCGCAGGATGGCCCGCGCGAAAAGCGGAATGACCGCCGCGTACTGCGAGTCCGGATTCTGACGCGGACCAAAGACGTTGAAGTAGCGCAGGGTCAGAGTCGGGAGACCGTAGAGCTCGCTGTAGAGCGTGCAGTAGGTCTCCCCCATCTGCTTGCTCAGCGCATACGGCGACTTCGGCGCCGGGCGCATCGATTCAACCTTGGGCAGTTCGGGCTGATCACCGTAGACACTCGAAGAACCGGCAAAGACGAGGCGCCTTACCTTGCGGCGGCGCGCGGCCTCGAGGAGGTGAAGCGTTCCCGTCGTGTTCACTTCGTGTGTCGTGGTCGGCGATTGGATGGAGCGCTCGACACTGGGAAGCGCCGCCTGATGGACGACGTGGGTCACGTCCTCCATCGCGTCTTCCACAGCCTGTGCGTCCCGTAGGTCGCATTCGGCAACTTGCAGACGACTTGCGTCACCGCAACGGCGTCCGAGTTCCTCGACCGTACGACGGTTTCCCGTCGAGAAATTGTCGAGGATCCGGACGCGGTTACCGTCCATCAACAGTCGCTCTGCAATGTGTCCGCCGATGAAACCGGCACCGCCTGTCACGAGGATCCATTCGCTCTCTGAAATCATCCGATTCTCCTTGGGACTTGTTAGCCTCAGGCTCCTCTCGAGTTAGATCCGCAAGAGCTTGGGATCATTGCTGTGCGGCAGACAGTTGCGCGTATCGACGAGGGTCGGCACCTTGGAAAGCACCCACTCGTAGTCGATGCCCTTGTGGGCCGTCGTCACGACGACGCAGTGGACCCCGGACAGGGTCTCATCATTCAACGGAACGGACTCCATGGTCGAGTCTTCGATCCGAAGGCTGGAAACGTACGGGTCGTGATAGACGACGTCCGCTCCCATCCGGCGCAGAATCTCGATGACGTCCAACGCCGGCGACTCGCGTACATCGTCGATGTCGGACTTGTAGGCAACGCCCAGGGCAAGGACGCGGCTTCCGCGAACGGAGCGCTCGATGTTGTTGAGAGCCTGCGAAACGAGAGTGCCGACGTAGTCGGGCATCGAGCCGTTGACGACTCCGGCAAGTTCGATGAAACGCGCTTCAAAACCGGACGCCCTAGCCTTCCACGAAAGATAGAACGGGTCGACCGGGATGCAGTGACCGCCCAGGCCCGGGCCCGGATAGAAGGGCATGAAGCCGAAAGGCTTGGTGGCGGCTGCGTCGATCACTTCCCAGACGTTGATGTCCATCTTGTTGCACATCAACGCGAGTTCATTGACGAGACCGATATTGACGCTGCGGTAGGTGTTTTCGAGAAGCTTGACCATCTCGGCAACCTGCGGCGAGCTGACGGGCACCACCGTGTCGATCGAGGTCGAGTAGAGAGCCTTTGCGACTTCGCTACAGGCCGGAGTTACGCCTCCGACGACCTTGGGAATGTTCTTGGTCTGGTACTGCGGGTTGCCCGGATCGACGCGCTCGGGCGAGAAACCGAGGAAGAAGTCCTCACCGACCTTGAGACCGGTGGCCTCGAGCTCGGGGAGGACGAGTTCGACCGTTGTTCCCGGGTAGGTCGTGCTTTCGAGCAGGACCAGCTGCGGAGCATGCAGACGTTCCTTGATCTCCGAGACGGCCTGAACGATGTAGGAAACGTCAGGATCTTTCGTCTTACGCAGCGGAGTCGGTACACAGATATTGACCGTGTCGACCTCGGAGAGAAGGTCGAAGTCCGTCGTCGGTCGGAAGAGACCTTCCTTGACGAACCGGTCGACTTCCGCAGACGGAACGTCCTTGATGTAGGACACGCCGTCCCGCAGCTCACCGACGCGTGCGGCGTCGACGTCGAAACCGGTCACCTTGAACCCGGCTTTGCAGAACTCCATGACCAGGGGCAATCCAACGTACCCCAGTCCCAGCACCCCGAGGTGCGCTTCGCGGCTTTCGATCTTTGCAAGCAACGTCATCTCAATAGTCTCCTCGTCGCCCTTATCGACGCCGTAGGTGTCCTTCCTTCGATCCCATTCTGGAGACCGAGTCGGTGAGGTGTCTTTTTCGCGGGGGAATCCCGTCCCAGCACGACCGTTTTCGTCGCTATCGGATGAGTAGGTAGATACCGGCTCCGAAAAGTGCGCCCACGACCGTGTTGGCGAAGTTCAAACCTCCGTGCGGCAACATTTTCCGACCCCAGGTTCCGGCCAGGCTCTCCATGAAGTTTCCAAGAAACCCGCCCAGCCCAACCGCAGCGGCGCCCTTCCAAGAGATGACCCCGAGGCCTGCGCCCACAACCCCGAGAACGAATGCGGCTCCCAGCCCTCCGAGGAGTCCCTCCATGGAAACGGCTCCCTCCGTTCCTACCGGGACCGCCCGGAAAGTCCGCAAGGATACCGTATTCCGACCATAAAGCTGCCCGATTTCGGAGCTGGATGTGTCGGAAGCGGCTGCGGCGAAGCTGGCCACGAAGGCGACCCACAGAACGGCCTCGGCGAGGAGACCGTCCATGGTGTTCAGATCGAGGGTGCCGGAGCGGACGAGGACCGCCCGCAGGATGAGAATGAGTAGGCCCGTGCCGCAGTTGGCGAGGACGTGACTGCTTCCCCGTCGGCCGCCCTGCTCTTCGGCCACGCCCTTGGCGGCCTTGGCTGAGTATCCAAGGCGGGTCACGGCGGTGCCCCAGAGGAAGAAGGCCGTCAGGATGAAGAAGCCGCCCAACCCTCCCAGCCAAAGGACGAGAGCGCCGAACGGGACTCCGGCGATGAAGGCGGACCTCCGGACCCAACCGAGCGCGAGAGCCAGGCCGCCGAGTCCCAGGGGGAGGCCGACGATCCAGGGCCAGGCGGCGGGAGGTGACAAGTCCACGTTCAGTCTCCCCAGGTGTCGAGGCCGCGGACCCAGTCCACGGTCTCGCCGATGGCGGTTTCAAAGGGCGTGATCTGGTAGCCAAGGGCCCGTTCGGCCCGTTCCGAGGAGTAGGACCAGTGTTCGCGGTAGACGCCGGCCACGCCTTTGGTCAACTCCGGGGGCTTTCCGGTGAAAGCGGCACCCCACTCCATGAGCTTTCCGAGCGCTTCGGCCACGCCGACCGGGATCTTCTTGAAGGATTCCGGCCGGTTGAGCCGCTTGTAGATCGCGGAGAGCACGTCGTTGAGTCGGACGTTCTCGCCACCCAGGATGTAGCGGTGTCCTGCCATCCCCCGCTCCATGGCCGAGATGTGGCCGTCGACGACGTCGGGGACGTAGCCGTAGCTCCAGACCTGCTCGCCCGATCCGACCCTCCCTGGAAAGGTGCCTTCGCGAATCCAGTAGATCATTTTGCCGAGGAGGTTTCCGTCGGTGCAGCCCCCGGGACCGAAGAGGACGGTCGGGTAGAGGGTGACGATCGGGAGGCCCTTGTCGAGATACTTGTCCGTGATCTGGTCGGCCAGATACTTCGTCCGCTCGTAGTCCGTATAGAAACGGCTGCGGGTAGCGCGGGCATCTTCGTCGATCGGGGTCGGGGTCGGAGATGGCCCGATGCTGAGAAAACTCGAGGTATGGACGATCTTGGAGACGCCGGCCCGCGCACACGCTCCGAGCAGGGCTTCGTAGGCTTCGACGTTGTGACGGTCGAACTCCCGCCGGTCCTTGGACCAGGTCTTCACCATGGCGGCCGCGTGGACGACGACCTGGCACTGTCGAAGATCGTTTGGCTCAGGGGGCGCTTTGGCCAGATCGCCCTCGACCCACCGCAGCGGGACGGATGGGTCCGCCTGCTGGGGCCGCCGGGTCAGCGCCGTGACCTCGTGTCCCGCGTCGAGAAGGGCGCGGAGCAACGTCCCGCCCAGATAACCTGTTCCACCGGTCAGAAAAACCTTCAAGGCAACACTTCCCTTCCCCACTCGTAAGCATCGGTGGGGGAGATAGCAAACCTTGACGATACGAAGAACAAGGGACGGTTGCAATTCGAGACCGGGGTCAAACCGAATGCCCACAATTCAGGGTTTTTGGGCCGAACCGTTCCTTTAAATCGGTGTATGCTACGAAAATAGCACTCTACGTCGGCCTTTCGGGGCCGACGGCACCCTGGCCACGGGAGTCGCAATGAGCGGAAAGCGTATCTTCTACACGGCGACCACCACTGCGGCGGTCGTCGGAATCCTCGCCGGCTTCGTCTTTCTGGGTAATGTTCTCGCCTACGGAAAGACGATCTACAGCCAGCTCGGAGTTTTTTCCCAAGTCCTGTCCTACATCAGTGACAACTACGTCGACGAGGTCGACGGAGAAGAGCTGATCGACGGGGCCATCACGGGAATGCTCGAAGAGCTGGACCCCCACAGCAACTATCTCGACGCTGACCGGTTCGGCCGTATGCAGGAGCGGAATCGGGGTACCTACTACGGGATCGGGGTCTCCTTCGACATCGTCGAGGGCCGGCTGACCGTCATCTCCCCCATCGAAGGCTCACCCAGCTACAAGTTGGGGATCAAAGCCGGGGACGTCATCGCCCGGATCGAGGGCGAATCCGCTCAGGACATCACCCGGGAAGAGGTTTTCGACAAGCTGCGTGGACCGCGCGGGACGACGGTCAACGTCTCGGTCGTGCGTGAGGGCGTGGACGAACTCATCGACTTCGACATCGTTCGCGATGAGATTCCGATCTACTCCGTCCCCTATCACTTCATGCTTTCCGACAACATCGGCTACGTCCGGATGAACCGCTTCAGCGCCACGACCAGCGACGAGCTGGCAGAGGCCATCACCATGCTCCAGGGCGAGGGCATGGAGCAGCTCATTCTCGACCTTCGTGGCAACTCCGGTGGTTATCTCAATGAGGCCATTGAGGTTGCGGACATGTTCCTCTCCGCCGGCCGCAAGGTCGTCTATACCCGTGGACGCCTGCCGGACGCCAGCGAGGACTACTACACGACCGGCCGCGGCCGCTTCCTCGACCAGCCGCTCATCGTGATGGTCGACCATGGAAGCGCCTCCGCCTCCGAGATCGTCTCCGGAGCCCTGCAGGATTGGGACCGGGGACTCATCGTCGGGCAGACCACCTTCGGCAAGGGACTGGTCCAGCGCCAGTACCGCCTCAAGAACGGCGCGGCTCTGCTCCTGACGGTAGCCCGCTACTACACCCCGAGCGGCCGGCTCATCCAGCGGGACTACTCCGACCGGGATGCCTACCTCTCTGCGGCGAACATCGACGAGGAGACGGATTCCGAGGTCCTGGCCGAAGCCGACACCACGCGGGCCAAGTTCATGACCGCGGGTAAGCGCACGGTCCTCGGCGGTGGCGGAATCGCCCCGGACGTCGAACTCGATCTCCCCTATCCCAGCTCGGAGATCACGACATCGCTCAACCAGCAGCGCGCTTTCTTCGACTTCGCTCCGGTCTTTGTGGCCGCAAAGAAGCTGGACGGAAAGCAGATCGACTTCACCGACTTCCGCAAGAACTTCGACATCAGTGATGGCGACATCGCCGATTTCGAGCAGTTCATGGAAGAAAAGGACCTCGAGTTCCACACGGACTCTTTGGCCGTCCATCAGGACCTGGTCGAGCGTTGGATCAAGGCCGAGGTGGCCGGTAACCTCTGGGGTTCCCCGGAGCGGTACCACATCATCCTCGAGGCCGATCCGGAGTTGCAGGAAGCCATGAGCCTGCTTCCCAAGGCCAAGCTGATGGCCGGAAAGGACGCTGCAGGCGAGCCGGGACCGTACATCGGGCAGAACTAAGCGACGGATCAAAACCGCAAAATCAGACCTCGCTGTTGCGCGCCTTCCGAGTTTCGGAGGGCGCGCTTCTCATTGAGTCACCACCGCCTCGGCCCCGGGCGATTGAGCGACAACCACACCGATCGCGGACTTATGCAGCCTGGCGTACCCGTAGCGGGTGTGATCGAGCGATAACCACACCGATCGCGGACTTATGCAGCGCGGCGTTCCCGCAGCGGGTGTGATCGAGCGATAACCACACCGATCGCAGACTTATGCAGCTTGGCGTACCCGCAGCGGGTGCGATTGATCGATAACCACACCGATCGCGGGATTATGCAGCTTGGCGTACCCGCAGCGGGTGCAACTGAGCGATAACCTCACCGATCCCGTACTTATGCAGCGCGGCGTACCCGTAGCGGGTGTAATTGAGCGATAATCTCACCGAGCGCGGACTTATGCAGCTTGGCGCACCCGTAGCGGGTGCAACTGAGCGATAACCACACCGATCGCGGACCTATTCAGCCCGGCATACCCGCGGCGGGTGTGATTGAGCGATAACCACCCCGATCGCGGACTTATGCAGGGCGGTGCACTCGTTACGGGTGTGAGTGAGCGAAAACTCGGATGGCTCCGGGATGCACGCTGCTCACCAGTGTATGAGTCCACGGTTCGGGGCCGGAGCCGTCCGGGCCGTTGAGGCTGTCAGTTGAGAACGAGGATTCTGAGGGTGGCCTGGTCGCTCAGTGTTTCGGCGCGAATGAAATAGACGCCGGCGGTGGCTCGTGCAGAGAACACGCTTTCCAAGTCGACGACAACATCAGCGCCGTCGTTGCTCAACGCTATCCGGGTTGCATCGACTTCCCTTCCGCTTACGTCAAAGATTCTTAAGCGTGCTTCGTTCCAAGGACCGGATGTGCCGTTTAGCCGAATGACCGGCCAGTTCCTCGACGGCTGGGATGAGACCGGCTCGATCCAAAGTCGCTCCTTGAATCGGTCGTTCTGAGCGGTCCCGTCTGGGTCGACGGTGTCGTCGATCTGTCCGGCCAGTGCCTGAAGCAGCCTTCGAAGTTCGGGCGGCGCGGACTCTGGTAGTAGGACGAGCATCTCTTGTGCGGCTGCGACCATCGTGGGGGAATCCAAAGCATCGCCGCCGTTCGCGACGTTCGCAGCGCCCACGGCATTCGCCCCGTTCGGGCCGTTCGTACCGTTCTCGTCACTCGCCCCGTTCGTGCCGCTAGCACCGTTCGCGCCGCTCGTGCCGTACGCACCGTTCTTGTCATTCGCGGCGTTAGTGCCGCTAGCACCGTTCTCGTCATTCGCGCTGTTCGTGCCGCTAGCACCGTTCTCGTCATTCGCGCCGTTCGTGCCGTTTGCACCGTTTTCGTTGTTCGCGCCGTTACTGTCATTTGCGTCACTGACGCCGCTCGCTCGACCTTCTGTGGATTCAGGCTCACCCAACTCGGGATTGGCTCTCCGGCTGTCAACCGAACTCCCTCGCTGATCGGGCGCAAACCCCAGCACCCGCCGGTCCTTCTTCCAGTTCGACACCAGGCCGAGAATGTCCTTGGCATCGACCGTTCCCGAGCCGTCGCAATCGGCGTAGGCTGCCGACGGGACGTCCCACGGATCGACCCTGCTTGGCTCCCAGTCGAGACCGGACTCTCCCGACTGGCTTCGGGACGGCCCGGTCATGCCCCAGCTCCGTCCCAACGCGAGCAGGTCGCGGCCGTCGACGACCCCGTCGTTGTCCGCGTCCCCGGGCCATGTGAAGTACGGAATGGGTCCGGTCCACGCGGCCACGTGGTGTGACGGAGTTCCGCCGACGAAGATGAAATCGCCGCCAACGTAGAGCGAGCCGTTCCAGGACTCCAATGCATAGACGGCTGACGGATCTTCCGGAGTCAGGGGCTCGACGCCTCCTCCAAACGGGTTCCAGGTCGACCCGTCCCAGACGGCGAGGTGGGATGCCGGCTTCCCGTCGGCGACGCTGAACTCTCCGCCGGCAACGAGTCGGCCGTCGTGAACGGTGACCGTGTGGACCGGTCCGTCGAAAGAGTCACCGACGGCCGTCCAATCGGTGCCGTTCCATCGGGCGCAGTTGGCCACCGCCGCGTCGCCGGCTCGGGTCAAAGATCCGGCGGCGATCAGGTCTCCTTCGTAGATCGTGAAGTCGCGGACTTCTCCGTCGACGCCGCTTCCCAGAGGTTCGTACCCGAATCCGTTCCAGAGGACGATGCGCTGTGCGTCGACTCCACCTGCCGAGGCGAAGTCACCGGCAATGACGAGGTCGTCGTGATAGACCTGCAGCGCTCTACCGGTGTCGTCGAGGCCGGCGCCGAAGGGAGTCCATAACGAGCCATCCCACGTCGCAATCCGGCTGGCAGGACGGTTGCCGGCTCGACGAAACGCGCCGGTGGCCACGACCTGATCGTTCCAGACCGTCAGATCCCAGACGACGGCGGCGGCGCCACCACCGGGAGTGAGCCATTCGTTGTCGCTGCGGTAGGCGACATGACGACTGGCGCGTCCCTCGAAGAAGGTAAAGAGTCCCCCGGCGAAGATCTCTCCCGGTCGTGTGGTCGCAGTGTGTACGCGGCCGTTGAAGTTGGCTTCCAGATCAAGCCACTCCCCGCCGTTCCACATCGAGCAACGCTCGCCCGCCCGACGTCCGGCCCGCTCGAAGTCTCCCCCGGCGATCAGAAAGCCATCTCCGGCCGTCAAGGCAAAGACGGGCCCGTCCATTCCGAATCCGACGCCGATCGGGTTCCATGACCGGCCGCCCCATGTCGCGAGGCCGTAGGCGCTGTGCCCACCCGCACGGATGAAGGTTCCTCCGGCAATCAGAGCGGAACCGAAGTTCTCAATATCGTTGATCTGTCCGTCCGAGACGATCCCGCTGGAAAACGATCTCCACGTCGTGCCGTCCCACCAGGCGATCTTGTTGATGCCCAGTCCCCCGACGTTACTGAAGGCGCCGGCGAGAACCAGGTCCTCGCCGTAGAACTCGATGTCCCAGATCGTGGGGTCGATTCCCGTGATTCGGGCTCCCATCGTTTCCCAACTTGCTCCGTCCCAGATTCCGAAGGACCGCAAGGGCACGTCCAGGTCATCCCTTCGGAAGTTTCCGCCGACGGCCAGTCCGGCATCCGTCGGGCGCAACGCCAGTACAACTCCGTCGACTCCTCCGTCAATGCTCGCCCAACCAGCGTCGGTCCAGTGGATGAGTCCTGAGGATGAAACGTCCTTCGTTCCGCGAAAACTACCTCCGACTGCGACCCCGCTTTCAAACGAAGCCAACGCTTCGACCGTCGCGGGAACTCCGTCGTACTGCGGAATCAGTCCTGCGCCCAGCCCAGTCCACTCGGTCCCATCCCAAACGGCGAAACCGTTGGCCAGTTGGTCTCCGGCGTGCGTGAATTCTCCTCCGACGAAGAGACGGTCGTCCTGGGCGAGGACGGTCCGGACGATGCAACGATCGGGGTCGTCGCGGTTTTCCAGTTCCGCGCCGAGTGCGGTCCAGCCCTCGGAACTGAGGAGGGCCAGGGACTGAGCCGGAGTCGAGTCGACCTGTCGGAACTGTCCGGCGGCGACGAGCTGTCCCTGGAAAATCGCCCATTCGAGAACGGGACCGTCGAAGTCCGCGAGAGCTTCCCATTCCGACCCGGTCCAGATGGCTGCGTTCGAGGCGCGGACCGACCCGGCCTGGTGGAAACTTCCCCCGATGAGGAGGCCGTCGTTCCAGGCCTCGAGCGCGTGGATTTCCCCGATCACGCCCTGAATGTCGAACGCGTCCGACCAGGAGGCCGCGCCTTCTCCGACTGCCGACGACGACCAGGCGAGGAGCAGGAGAATGACCCACGTTGCATCCCTCATTCCTCGATCTCCAGCATCGTGGCCAACACCACCGGAGGCGCCGAGTCGGCCGACTCGAACGCCACCACAGATATAGGGAGCGCGACGGCCCCGGCGTCCCCAGCCAGAAAACGAAACGATCCGACGATCCCCGCTCCAGTCAGGGTCGGCCCGCCGCGAATCGACGAGACGGCGACGGTCGTGACCTCCACACCTCCCATTGGAACATTCACCCCTCCAATTGGCACTTTCTCCCCTCCGATTGGCACTTCCTCCTCTCGGATTGGCACTTCCGCCTCCCGAGGCTCTGTCTGACAGAGGAAAAGCGTTTCCGCCCCGAAGAGGGATTCCGAGGTGCAGTCTTCGAGAGGCACCTCATGGACGAACTCGATCACGACCCCGCTCAGTCCCGTCGTTCCTGTCACCCACAGGTTTAGTTCGAGTTCCTCTTCAGGCGACCAACGCGCACGCCGGGGTTCCCAACCGATGTACGGCGATTTGGGAATGGACGTCGTGACGGACACGGAATCGGCATCGCTCTCATGGCCGGCCTGGTCGACAACCGTGAGGGCGTAAACGTAGTGGTGTCCGGGTGAGACCCACTCATCGGTCCAGGTCGTATCCGTTTGGACGAAGATCTCGTCCCAGAGAACGGTCTCCGCGGAGCCTTCTTCTGCGCGTGGCCGGCTGGACGGCGGACCCGCGGAGTTCGACGGCGCGAAGCCTCCTCCGTGTTGGAGACTGCCGCGGCGGCTCCGGTAGACCCGGTAGCCGGCGAAGTCCGATTCCGGGGCGGGTTGCCAAGTGAGTTGTACGGAGAGTTCCGCGCCTGCGACGTCCAGTGCGGGACGAGACGGCGGGTCATCGGTCAGCGGCGGTTCACTCGACGAAGAGCAACCCGCGACAATGAGGAGGACGACAATGAAGACTCGATCCATGGTGGGCACGGGACCCGGGCCTCGAACTCCTGTTCGAGTGCCGGCAGGGACCGGGGCCAGGAACTCCTGTTCGAATGCCGGCGGGGACCGGGGCCTCGAACTCCTGTTCGAATGCCGGCAGGGACCGGGGCCTCGAACTCCTGTTCGAATGCCGGCGCGCCACAAATGGCGCGCCCTATGCATGCTTCTGCTACTGGTCGGCTTGGCCGCTCACGACGTTGGAATCTGTCGACAAGCGCTGCACCGAATCGATGTCCTGATCGTACACCACCAGCTTGAAGAAGTAGACCGTGGAGTCCGAGTCCGCCACGAAGACGGTGTGGCCGGTCTGCTCCCTCTGATCGAATTGTGCCGCCTGGATGGGGAAGCTGCTGTCGCTGGTTCCCTGGAGCAGTCGGTACTCGTCGAAGTCGGCGTCGTCGTTCTGTGACCAGGCCAGGCTGATGCTGGTCGAAGTCGTCCCGGCGATCCGCAGTTCGACCGGGGTCGGCGCGCGGTTGGCCGTGATGAGCGAGCGCTCATTCGAACCGGTCGATCCGCCGGCGTCATCCTCGACGAAAACGCGGTAGTAGTACTGCGTGTTGTCGAGGAGTCCGGTGTCGGTGAAGGCGGTCACGTCCTGATCGAAGATCGAGCGGACGGCGGTCGACGCCGTGCTCACACCGGGTGAGGTGTCCCGGAAGACGCGGTACTGCTCGAAGTCGTGGACGTTGCTGCCGCTCCAACTGAGAGCCACCGACGGTGTCTGCGCTCCCCCGTCCTCACTCGGTGTGGACAGAGTGACGGCGGGTGGGTCGGCGTTCTGGGTACGAACGGAGAGTTCCGTACTTCCGGCTGTGTTACCTCCACGGTCGCGGACGAAGACCCGGTAGAAGTACTCGGTGTTTTCGACGAGACCGCGGTCGAGATAGCTTGTGGCGTCGGCGTCGGCGGCCGTCACGATGAGCGGAGAGTCCTCGGAGATTCCCGCGTCGGTGTCCCGCCGGACCTCATAGCGATCGAAGTCCAGATCCGTGTTCTCGGACCAGTTCAAAAGGACGCTTGTTTCACCCACCGCGCCCGGATCGAAGAGGCTGACCGCCGTGGGCAGCCGGTCCGGCGTCGTAGCGCTAACCACGTTACTGGCCGACTCCGCGCCGAACTGATCGACGACCAAAACGACATAGTAGTAGACACGGTTCTCTTCGATGTCCGCTCGATCGGTGAACGTGGTCGTCGTGATGTCGGTCAGGCGCGCGACCTGATTCCGGTCCGGATCGTTGAGAACGTCGCTGTCCAGGGCGCGAACGATGCGGTAGGCCGCAAAGTCCTCGGCGAAACTGCGGCTGAAGTTCAGTGTGATCGCTTCCTCGGAGACTTCTGTCGGCGGCTCAAGGACGATCGGATCCGGCGGCAGGTTGGCGCGGGGGCGGCCGCTGACTTCGTTGCTCGGAGTCCCGTTTCCGAAGGAGTCGCGAACCTCCACGACGTAGTAGTACGTCTTGTCCGGGTCGAGATTCTCGTCCGTGTAGCTGGTCTGGGCGCGGGAGAAGATCTCGGTGAGCAGACGCTTGTTGTCACTCTCGAAGACGCCGGGATCGTCGCCACGATAGACGCGGTAGTTGTTGAAACGGAGTGCGTCGGGCGCCTGATTCCAGCTGAGCGTGAGTTCTTGCGGGCTGGCGCTGGTCGGCGCGGCCAGAGTGACCGCTTCGGGCAGGACCGTTACGGTGAGCCGTCCGGCGGCGAGCCGCGGCGAAGCCGTATTCCCGGCCTGATCGGTGAAGAAGCCGGTGACGGTGTCTTCATAGAGCTGCAGGTCGTTCTCCACTTCGTAGTCGGCCGAATAGACGCCGTCGTCCGCGGTGGCGTCACCGGAAGTGCCGTCGTCACGAAGGGTCACCTGCCGACCGTTCTCTCCGAGTTCGACGGTCGCGGTGCCGAACGCTTCATCTGCATCGAGTCGGATGCTCAGCGTCTGTCCGGGGACGACGTCTGTCGGCGAGAAGGTCACCGAAACGATCTCGGCCCGTGTGTCCAAATTGATTTGATCGGAGACGACGGGAGACGCGTTGCCTTCGGCGTCGAAGAATTGGGCGTAGACGGTCTTGTTGCCGTCACCGGGCGTGACGGTCCAATTCAGCACGGAGCTGAACGGACGGACGGCCTCTGACTCCAGGTCGGCGTTGTTCGCGATCTTCATTCCCTGCGTTCCGCCTGGGGCTTGCGAGGTCAGTACGACTTGTCGGCTGTTCGTGCTTTCCTGTCCGTCCCCGAGGACGATTCCGAAGATGGCCGGAACGGCGGTGATGGCGTTGGACCGCGAGCCTTCCAGGCCGTTGCGAAGCACGGTCGAAACCTGGAAGCGGTAGGTCGTCCCGTTGTCGAGTCCGGTCATGCGGAGCGGCGGCGCGTCGGTCGAGTCGGCCCGCGTGGCAAAGGCGTCACCCGGTTCGAAACGGTAGATCCGGTACTTCTCGATCTCGTCCACTTCGTCGAAGTTGCGAATGCTCCAGTTGAGGGTGACGGCGCGGCTTTCGACCGAGGCGCTGAGCTCCGTCGGAACCGGAGGCGTCAGTCCGCTGACGTCCGGGTCGGCGGGATTGCGCTCATCGGCGAGCGAGTGATCTTCAGAGCACCCCGAAGCCAGGATCAGTCCCAGACATGCGACCGCGAGAAACGTCCGGGCAGAGAGTGACCGCAGCTCTGCCGGCATCTGCAGTTCCAGCAGGTTCAAGGTACGGGCGGCGTGAGCCTTCAGTGACTTCATGATCGATGACATCTCCACTACCCCACCTTCCTAAAACTTCAGACGGAGACCGACGCGCGTCCGGTCTTCGTTCCAGTCGGCGGCCATTCCCAGATCGGTGCCCGGTTTCTCGGGCAGGGCTCCGCGATCCATGGGCGGCTGCGTTTGATACCCCTCGGGACCGTTGAAGAGTGCGTCGAGGAAAGCGATCCCATAGATTGCTGCGGCGCCGAGCATGGCCCGCTCGACGTTGTCGAAGGCGTCATTGGCTTCGCGGTCACGCT
Organism: bacterium; assembly: GCA_030431975.1. Lineage (GTDB taxonomy): Bacteria > Eisenbacteria > RBG-16-71-46 > CAIMUX01 > CAIMUX01 > JACKCR01. The sequence continues at coordinate 70,177 of JAUIHP010000008.1, forward strand.
CTTCCAGCTCGGCCCGAAGCACAGGAATGGCATTGATACTTCGCGACTCCCGGTAGACTTCCGCGACGCGGTCGAAGTCGTCGACCTTGTCCTGATAGATCTCCCAGAAAACATAGACGCCGATAAGAGACAGGCCCTGCGCCACGGAGAACGCAGTGCCCCGCGAGGGCTTCTCGTTGTAACGCTGGCCCCACCCCGGCAGGAGAAGGCTGCGACCCGCCGCAGCAAACCGCGACTTCTTCCGCAGCTTGATGTGCAAATCCTGAACGCCACTGGGCCCCAGAACCATCTGTCGGGTCCACGGCGAGTAGCCGGGAGCCCAGGCCCGGACCAGGTACAAACCATCCAGGGGACGGAAGACACTCCAGGGCGTCGTTCCCACGAATTCGTACTGACCTTTGACCTCCACGGTGACCCCAGGCGGGTCCGAGGTCACGGAAAGATACGGAAGCGAGGCTCCCTCCAGGAGGAGCGGGTCCTCCTGGGCCGCGGCGCTTCCCGCGACGGTCAGGGTCACGATCCCCAAAAGGATCCACAGTCTTCTCAGCATCCTTGCCTCCACCATGCCACACCATTTCGTTCTTCAAGCCCGGCCAACGGAAACGACGCTCGACGACGGGGCCCCATCTGCCCCACGCCGATGCCGGACCACCAGGCTCTCATCAGCTTGCCAGGCCAGGCCATTTTGCCGGGCCATCCCATTCCGTTAGCTAGGCCTTCTCGTTCCAGTAGTCCGCCTGGGCCTGTCCTTCGCCGCGGATCAACGTCCACGGTGTCAGCACGAAGACCTTGGCGTCGAGACCAAGCGAGACGCTGTCGACGTACTCGACATCGGCCCGAATCCGAGCCGGCCAGTCGAGGCTCTTGCGTCCCCGAATCTGTGCCAAGCCGGTCACGCCCGGTTTGACCAGCAACCGCCTCTTCTGAAAATCATCGTATTGTTCGACCTGATACTCCAGCGTCGGCCGCGGACCAATCAGGCTCATCTCTCCCTTGAGGATGTTCAGGATCTGCGGCAGCTCGTCCAAACTCGTGGCGCGCAGCAGCTTCCCCATCCGCGTGACGCGCGGATCCCCGACTTCGACCAGGGCTCCGGCCCCCATCTTCGCGGCCCCGGGGACCATACTTCGGAACTTGTACATCCGAAAGAGCTGCCCCATCTGACCGACCCGCTCCTGCACGAAGAAGGCCGGCCCCTTGGAGTCCAGCCGAACGAGGATGGCCAAGAGCAAGAAGAGCGGCCAGATCAGACACAGGACGAAGAACGCGAAAAGCCGGTCGAGCAGCGGCTTCAGGAACCGCGGATAGAACCCGGACGGAGGAAGCTGGCCCAGGCCGCCCGATTGCGCGGAGTGTTCCGTGCTCATGAGTCCCTCCGTTTGCGGTCGACGACACGGGCCGGGACCCCGAAGGCGGTGGCGCCTGCGTCCAAGTCTTCCAAAAGGACCGATCCGGGTCCCAGTTTCGATTCCGCCCCGAGTGTCTTTCCGGGTACGACGACCCCGCCCAACCCGATGAAGCTGGCTTCCTCCATCCGGACGAATCCGCCGAGATTGGCCCCGGGGCCGACGGTGGCAAACCCAGCCAGCTGATTGTCGTGTCCGACCGTGGCCCCCAAGTTAACGAGGGTGTGCGCGCCAAGACGGGTGGAAGCGGCAATGACGACCCCGGCGGCGATGACGGATCCGGGTCCCACTTCGACGTCGGAGTACAAAACCGCCTTGGGGTGCACTGCGGTGGCGTACTCCACGGAATGCGAAGCGAGGCGTTCCGCGATTCGTCGCCGCGGCTCCGGGTCTCCGACCCCAATGATGAAGTGGCAGTCGGTCCATTCCCCCGCCTGCTCGATGGTTCCAAGGACGGGCACGCCTGCAACTTCCGAACCGGCGCGTTCCGGAGAGTCATCGAGGAACCCGCGCACGTCGGTGCCGCCGATGGCTTCCCGTGCTCTCAGGATTTCCAGGACGCCCCGACCGTGGCCGCCGGCGCCGACGATGATGACGTCTTTCACGACTTGGCCTTTCCTTCGACGAAACGGATGAGGCCACCGAGGCTGCCGAAGTTCTCTTCCCCGATTTCGTCGTCGCGAATCCGGATGTCGAAGCGGCCCTCGAGATCGCCGATGAGCTGGATCATCTTCAGCGAGCTGACGCCGAGGTCGCGAAGGTTCTCGGACGCGTCGCGGCTGGGATCGAGGTCGCGCGCACAAATCTCGGAAACGATCCGGGTCACTTCGTCCGCAGGGTGGTGGGTGCTGGTCACGATGAAGTCCTTCCTCAGACGTGTTCTTTGGCCCGTTCCGGGGCGATCGGAGGCTCGACCGATTCCGAACCCGACTCCGATGTTTCCTGGATCCCCGTATCTTTTCCCGTTAGTCCGCCGAAGACCCGAAGAAGAGTCTCCGCCTGCCGGGGCCGGTAATAGTGCTCGAGGACGAAGTCGCGGCCCTTGTTGCCTACCCTGTTTCTTTCTTCGGCGGACAGCGCCGCAACCTCGCGAAGCTTCTCGGCGAGTGCGGGACCGTTCTCGGCCGGCGTGCGCCAGCCTCCCTCGGAGACCTTGAGCATGCGGTCCATCTCTCCTTCCCCTGCGGCAACGACCACCGGTACACGGGCCGCCATGTAGTCGAAGATCTTGTTGGGAAGGGTCTGCCGGTTGTGCTCGTGTCCGCTGGCTGCAATGAGGGCAATGTCGGAGTGGCAAATCGCGGCGAAGGCGTCTTTTTTGGGTAGCGCGCCCAGAAAGTGCACGTTGTCGAGACCGTAGTCCCGAGCCTGGGCTTCCAGCCGCGGCCGGTCATCCCCGTCGCCGACAAAGACGAAGACGAAGCGAGGATCGTCTTTCAGTGCCCGCGCCCCTTCGACCAGGGTCGAAAGGTCGTTCCAGATCCCGTGAGCTCCGACATAGAGGCAAATGATCCTGTCCCCACGCCCTTCCCGGAACCGCGCCAATGGGTTCTGGTCGGCGAAGGCGTCCGGATCCATCCAGTGGTCGACCCCGTTGCGGACGAGGTCCAGTTTGTCCTCGGGTACACCGTGACCCAAAATTCCTTCCTGAATGCCTTCCGTCACGGCGACCAGGTGGTCGGCCTTTCGGTAGAGGAACTGGGCAAGAGACTGCGTCCGCGAGACCCACTTGGGATCCTTCATGACTCCCGCGGCGACGGCAGCTTCCGGCCACAGGTCCCGCAGCTCGAAGACGAAGGGCACCCGAAACCGTCGGGCCAGGACGTAGCCCGGGACGCCGATGCTGAGCGGCGTGCTGGAGGCGAAAACGACATCCGGACGCTTGCGCACCGAACCGATGAGGGACGCGTGCGCGGCGTAGCTCCCGAAGAAGAGGAGCCGCTTCTTGAACGAGCCTTTGAAATGCCGGTAGACCCACAGACGATAGAGTTCGAATCCGTCCTCGTGCTTCCGCTTGGAATAGGTGCGGAAACGGTCGTTTTCCATGGCATCGCCGGTCTTGTAGTTGACGTTGCCGGTCAGGACGGTGACTTCGTGGCCGTGCTCGGCCCAGGCCCGCGCGAACTGATAGTGCCGGCTGGATCCCGCTTCGTCGGGGAAATTGAAGTACTGCGTGAGGTAAAGGATTCTCATCCCTTGTCCTCCAACGCATTGCCCGAAACGACCTCAGTCTGTCCCAAACTGGGTCGGACCCGGCCGTCCTGGACGAGGGTCACCCATGCCGCCCCGGCCAGTTGGTTGCTAAGATTGGCGACCAACTCACGTTGATCCCGGTCCAGCCGGACATTCTTGGGCGGCGCCAGGCCGAGGATGGCAAAGCAGACCTCGCCGTTTCGCAGCTCCGAGAAGTGGCGGAATCCATGCTCATCGACCAGGTCGAGGTTTTCGACGATCGCGGGCAGGTCGTCAAAGGCTCCGGGCCGGGCTGGTGACACGACGACGTTGCCGTCCCGTCGGATCAGGCGGTAAAGCGGATTTCCTTCATCCAAGGCTTTCAGCGGAACGCTTCCCGTCGTCACCGGTTCGAGCTTGCCGGGGGCTCCGTCGGCGCTCGGAATCCAAAGAGAGAGTGCGCTCGGACCGAGCAGATCCTCGAGAATTCGCTGCAGTCCGCGAATCAATTCCTCAACCGGCCGTCCCGGGACCAGCGCCTGATTGGCACGGGCCCATTCTTTGCGGAAGTCCCAACGCGACGCGTAGAGATTGCGTTCGAATCGTTCGCTCAGCGGTCGGCGAAACGCCGGGACCAGAGAGAGCAGGGCAAAGATGAGAAGAAGAGTGGTTCCTCCGTACCGGAACCAGGTCAGACCGCGGTCGGGAAAGAACTGATGCACGATCTGCCCCGTTGCCGCCAGGGCGACGAGGAAGAGGCCGAGGCCGAGCAGAAGCAGGCTCGAGGTCCGAAGCGCCGCCGACTCCGGCAGGTTGCCGGTCGATGACGAACGGGAGAGCAGCAGCGGCCAACTCGCCACCGAAGTCGGGACGAGGACCAGCGATCCCAGAGCGAGGAGTTCCATGGGGAGCGCGCCGTAGAGCAGAAGCTGACTCGTGACCAACACCAGCGCCGTTCCGGCGAAAAGGGGCCCGAAGACCGCACGACTGAGCCCGTCGAGCCCGGCGCGTCGGGCCGCGCCCACCACGGCCTGCAGCCGAACGATGGAGTAGCAACCGACCAGCAGCAAAGCCACCGCCGTGGCCCTGGCCGGGCCGGGCGCCAAGGCAACGACCAGTTCCCCGTCGGCCCGGTTCAGGATTCCCGGTCCGGAGGAACTCAGAACCCACGCGAGCAGAAGAGCTCCTCCCAGCGAAGCCAGAAAGATCGCAACCGGTCCTCCGTCGGCCGTGTGCGAGGTCGCCTGCCCAAAGCGGACAGAGAAGATCGCGATCAGCGGAACGACGAGAACGACGGTGAAGAGGACCGTGCGTTGGAACCAGGCTTCGCGGGCCAGTGGGTGCTCCCCGAGCAAAGCGGAAAGCCAGGCCAAGGCGACCCCGATCGCGAGATAAAGCACGCCCATGGCCAGGCGGCCGCGGGGATGACCCCGCCCGACCTGAGCCAGGACGGCGGTCAGTGCGACCGCGCCCGAGGCGATCAAAGGAGCCGTCGATCCCAGGGCCCAATTCATGAACCGGAGGGATCCTTCAGTTGCTCGATGAGCTGGGAAGCCTGCGACGAAATGGGAAGATCCGGATACCGGGAACGGAGTCGTTCCAGAATGGCCACCGCACCGGCGGGGTCCTCGAGTTCCTGGCCGCGGATGTTGGCGGCTTGCAGGTATGCGAACGGAGAGCGGCGGTCGCGCGGGTATTGCTCCGCCCTCTCGATCAATGTGTTCACCGCGTCCTCCCAACGTTCCAGTCGGACCCAAACGTCCACCAGGTGGTCCAGGGTCGAAAGGTGAAGGCCCGACTGCGTCGGATCTCCCGCGGCGTCATCGATGATACGCCGATACTCGCCCGCCGCGCGAAGGAGTTCTGCCCGCGCTGCGGCCGGGTTTTGGTCCGTCTCGTAGAGATTGGCCAGCTCTTTGGGCGCGAGAAGCCCGGACTGGGTCCGTGGGAACTGGTTGGCCACCGAACGATAGCGGCGCACGGCCTCTTCGGTCCGTCCCTGCGTTTCGTAGACCTTGGCCTGCAGAAACTGCGACTGGGACACGAGGTTGATGTCGTGCATGTACAGATCCTGAACCTTGTCGAAGGTGGCCAGCGCGGAGTCGATGAGGCCGGCCGCCCGTAGGGCGATCGCGGCCTGCATGAGGGCGCCGCCGGAGCGGGCGTCCCCCGCGTAGTCCCGGTGCAGTTCGAGGAAAAGTTCGGCCGCTCCCAGCGGATCCTTCCCGACCTGCAGCCGCATGTTGGCCTGCGATTCCATGATGGAAGGGATCATCGACTCGGCCGCTTCGGCCTGCCGCGCCTGGGTCAACACGGCATCGGCGTCGGCCGGTCTCCCCTGCAGGATGAACGCGTTGGCCTTCTGCAGCAGGGCGGCGACTTCCGCCGTCGTGCCGCGATGTTCCTTTGCGATGTCGTCGTAGAAAACGTGAGCCACCTCGAGTTCGGCTTTGGCCTCCGAGCCCTTCCCGATCGCGTCCAGGATCTCCGCTTTCTGGGTCGGCGCCTCCAGGACCAGCGGAAGGGGCTCGCCGTCCGGGTCGACGGGGGGAAGGATTTCGACGACCTCGTCCAGAAGGCCCACGATGGCGTCCGGACTTCCGAAGTCCCGGTTGAGCTTGAGCAACTCCGCGTAGACCCGGGCCGTCACCGGTACGTCCCAGGGCGCCTGACGACGCACCTCATGCAGGGCGTCGATGGCTCCCGTCGAGTCGCTCAGGAAAATGATCCGCATGCGGGAAAGCCCGAGCGCGGCAGATCCCCGAACCTGTCCGAGAAGCTGAAGTTCGGCACTGTCTGCGGCAACGGCCTCCAGCGGAAAGTCGTCCAGAACCCGGCGGTAGGCGATCGATGCCTGCTCCGCCTGCGGCTGGGCCGCCTCGGGTTGCGAGTTGATCCGCCGCTCGAGTTGACGGGCCTTCCACAGGGCTCTCTCCGCCTCGTAGCGAACGGTGAGCGGTCCCCCCTCCCCGCAGGCAGAGAGCAGGAGGACGCCGACCAAGCCCCAACCCCAGAGACGACGAAGGCACCATAGGCGGTTCACATCTAGGCCCATGCCGCGTCTCCTTCCTCGGCCCGTCGCGCGCCATAGATTCGGATGATCGAACCGATGATGACGAAGTTGACGAGGACATAGATCAGGACCGCGCCTCCGATCATGGCCCCGACCAACTCCGGCGAGAGGCTTTGCACGACCCGGTCCGCTCTCCGCAGGACGAAGGACGTCGGGATCTGAAGCAGATTGGGAATGAAGACGACGAGCAAAGACGCGATCGGATACCGACCCAGGAACGCAAATCCCTGCCCCCATGCTTTGGGAACGGAACTCCCTTCGAGCAGCAGAAAGACGGGCGCATAGATGAAGAGCGACTCGATGAGGACCTGAAGGGCGAACGTCGAGTAGCGGATGAGACGAACCTGGTTGCCGGTCAGATCAGGCGAGTCGGCCCACAGCTTGGGCAACTGCCAGGCCAGGGCGTAGAGCAACAGGATGAGAGGCAGTCGTACCAGCAGCAAGGGTAGGTACCGCTTGGCGACGACGGAGAACTCGTTGGGCCCGGTCACGGCCTGCAGCTTCCGATCCGGATGCCGCCAGATGATGACGAGCGCCACGCCGATGAAGAACGTTCCGGCCAGAAAGTCGACCACGAGGTTGGTCTGCGAGAACAGCCCCGGGAGGGCGACGAAGAACTGCGGATAGTGCAGAACAGCCGGCCCTCCCATCCGCTCCAGAAGAGGGGCCAGGATCTCGACGAGACCGGGACGGTAGAACTGCGAAAGCAGCAGGAGAACCAGTCCCTGCACCAAACCGAGGAGCAGGAACGGACGCCAGATACGCAGACGGCCGAGGTCGCGCAGACTCTCGACCCAGGCCCACAGGGCCAGGTTGATCTGGGAGAGCAAAGAGGCCTCCTTTCCCCTCTCGCCTTAGGCCGGTTCTTCTGGGAAGAAACTCGGCAATAGCGGTGCGAACTCGCCGACCATCCGGTCGATCCACGAGCCGGCGGTCTTCTCGTCCGGGATCTCCAACGTGGAGATCCGGACAAAGGCGCCGAACGAACGGTTTTCCCGCAATCCCTGTAGGAACATCTGATCCCGAAACGTCCGGACTTCAGCCAAAGCCTTCTGGCCCGCTGTGTACCAGAAGTAGTTCACTTTCTCCACCCGATCTCCGCGCACCGCCCGGAAGCGTTTCATCGGAACCGGGCCCAATGCAGTCTCCAGGGTCTCGTCGGGCAGAAACTCGACTTCGAAACCCTGGGATTGATAGCAGAGAATCGGATCATGTGCACCGAGACGTGCATTTTCGAAGTACACGACCATCAGCCACAGCGGAACGCCGTCCGGTCTCTCGTAAAGCCTGGATAGAAACGCGTCCGCGGCAAGGTCGTCGACGACGGTCTGATCCAGTCCGAGTTCCGTTCCCGGAAGCCCGGCCAGACTCGCGGGGCAGGTCTCCAGGTGCGTCTCCCCCATCGATGTCGGAGGAAGAAGCGCCACGTACGCACCGAGCCCGAGCAACAGAAGCAGGGAGAAACCGATCTTGGCGCGGCTCAGCATCGCAGCAACCTTTGCGCAAGGAACAGAAGGCCGAGTGCCGGAACGAGCATGACGAGTCCGCCGACATCATGGAAAAGCCCGGACGCGGTCTCTGTGTCGATGATGGCGGCGACCAGACAAATCGAGGTGATCCGGGCCACGTTGACGACGACCGCGATGGGAAGCGCCGAGGCAAAGAGCAGAAGCCGCTGCCACCAGGAACCTTTGCCGAAGTATCCGAAGATCGCGCCCAGTGCCATGAGGGCGATGAGATAGCTCATCCCGCTGCAGGCATTCTCGACGGTGAGTTGGCCGCTCGGAAAGTAGAGGTCCATTCCACGCTGGACGACCGCGGCTCCCATGGCCTGGGACAGCTTCACCGAGTAGTCGGCTGCGACCTCCTTCAGACGAAAGCTCACGCCGTTCATGAAGATGGGAAGAGCCGGCACCATGAAGAGCAGAAAGACGATCGGAAAGGCGACACGGCGCAGGATCCGCGCGCCGAACCAGGTCCAGACCAATCCGGCGACGGTCAGGACGAAGGCCCACCCTTGAAAGATGGTCACGTCGCCGCGAATTCCGATGACCTGCAGAAGAACGCCGGCGGTCAGGAGCGGCAGCCCAAACCACGACGACTGCATGGGCGTACGAAGAAGATCGTCCCTCCGGTGCCAAACCAGAAAGATGGAGAGCGGAAGAACGAAGAACCCGTGCGAGTAGTTGTCGTTGTTCCACCAGGCCAGGACCAGCGCATGAAAGGTTTGATAGAAACCCGCTGCCAAAAGAAGGATGGCAACCAGTCCGGCCGGCTGAAACCACTTCGGGATATCCACGCCCGGCCGCGGTTCGTCGGCTCGATTCGTTCCCTCGCCCTTGCCGCCTTCTCCCTTCTTTTCTGTCGGTTTCGGGGACGCCGCGGGCGCGGCCGGTCCCTTGAACCGGTCGGAAACCGCGGGCCCGGCCGCGGAGGAGAAGTTTCCTGACGAGGCGCTATCCACGCGCCTGCTTCCTGTTCGAGTAGTTGTAGCCGTAGGACTTGTAGCTGTAGTAGTACGGCAGCGCGGAGGTCACGTCGTTCAGGAGCACCCCGGCCAGGTTGTCCCGGAACTCCTTCTGCATCTCGACGCTGCGTCGAACCATCTCGCGCGGCGTCACGCCGGCCTTGACCACGATGAGGACTGCGTCGACCTCCGGTCCGATGACCAGAGGATCCGGAACCGGCAGGTTCGGCGGAGAGTCGATGATGACCCGGTCGAAGCGGTTGCCCAGTTCGTCCAGGAACCACCGGACCCGGTCCGTCGTGATGCACTCCCCGACTTCCTCGTCACGGACCATCGGCAGAATGGTCAGGTTCGGGCGGATCCAGGTCTGACCGACCGACTCATTCCATTCACGACGCTGCAGGATGGTTCCGACGTGGCTCTCGCCGACCTCGAGACCAATCTTCGCGGCCACGGTGGGGCGGCGAGCGTCCATGTCGACCAACGCGATTCGTTCGTCCGACAGCTCCTTGGCCATGGTCAGCGCCAGACACACACTCGCGGTGGACTTTCCTTCTTCGGACCGCGCACTCGTCAATAGGATCGAACTCGGACTTTCGTTGCCGTAACGAAGCAGTGCCAGTGCGCTCTTTCTGAACTCCTGATAGCCCGGAGAGTCGGCGAGAAATCGCTCGAAGGCCGCGCGTTGCTTGTCCGGGTCCCGGCCGTCCGAGGCGATGCCTTCCAGCTCCGGAATGGTCCCGACGACGCGCACTCCGATTCGTTCCTCCGTCTCTTTGATGTCACGCAGGGACTGATCGTGCTGTTCGAGCACGAACGCCCCGAGGACACCGAGAACGAGACCGCCAATGAAGGAGAGGATGATCATGGGCGTACGACGCGGCTTCACCGGCTTCAGCGGATGCTGGGGCGGATCGATGACGGAGATCTTCTCACCCGCGGAGCTTTCCTCCAGAGCCAGCGAGAACTGCGCCGTGGTGATCTGCTGTTCAAAGGCCTCGAAGATGCGTCGTGCCTGCTCGACTTCCTGGACGAGACGATTCTCTTCCAGGCTGGCCCCGGGCATCGACGTAACCGATCCCTGGTACTTGCGGATCTCCCGGTCGAGCTCGGCCGCGCGCGTCTGGGCCAGTCGCATCTGCACGCTGGCCGCCAGATAGTCGAGAGCGGCCGGGTTGGGAGCTTCCTGGGCCGCAGCCGCGCGAGCTTCCGAAACAAGGCGGGCCAACTGAATGGCGAGGTTCTCCGGAGACTGGTCCCGCGAAGCTCCGAGGAGACTTTGACGGACGTACTCTCTTTCCAGGTTCTCACCGCGTGAAACCACAGCGCCGAGGGCACCCGAACGGAGCTTGGCGTCGAGGCTCTGCGAGGAAACACCCATCCCCTGTCCGGCGGCCTGCGTTGCCTGGCCGCCGAAACGCGCGATGTCGGCGCGAGCCTGGCGACGAAGTTCGTCGGCTTCGGAGAGGTTGTCCGGGCCAACCAAGCCCGGCGTCACCGAACGCGAGGCCTGGCCGCGACGGAAGCGTTCGAGGCGGGCCTCCGCTTCGTCCAACTCTCGCTTGGCATCGAGCAACTGCGTCTGACCGAACTCTTCACCGACGCGGATGGCTGCCGTTTGGGAACGACGATTGGCCTCGATGATTCCGACGACGAGGTTGCTGACCAGCCGGTAACAGCGTCCGGGGTCATAGTCGTTCGCTTGGACAATGATGCGATTGTCGTCCTCGGCGCGGACCCGGATGACCTGACGAAGGGTGCGATGGAGACGCAGCTCGACCAGTTCGTCCACCGTCAGGTCGGGATACTTCTTCTGGTTCTTCTCGGCCCAGTTGCGGGTTGACGTGTCGTTACGCATTCCCGTGGCGTCGATGACGCTGTTGAGGAAGTCGGCCGACTGGATCTGCGTTTCCATTCGCATCAGCCGTTCCTGCAACGACGGGTTGGTCACAAAGGGTTCGAGCTGACGGTTGAGCTGGGTGGGCAGCTCGACCATGAGAGCGGCAGAGCACGAATAAACCGGCTTCATGATCCGCGGCATGGTGACGACGATGCCGGCGATTCCGGCCAACAGGGTCGGCACGATGACCAGCCACTTGCGGCGCCAGAGCAACTGGAGATAGGCCCGGAGATCGACCGTCTCCTTCATCGGAGGCCGTTGCTCGGCGGAAGCGTTCGGATATTCGGGGTTTTGCATGTCCGTCTTTCGTCCTACCGGTTCCGAGTCTCTAATTGTTGTTCTCGTCGTCGTTGTTCGTCAGCACGTCACGAATGAGGATCAGATTGAGAAGATCCCGCGATGCGTCCAGCGTCCCGCGAAGCGCGGTCAGCGCGACCTGTGCGACGTTCGGGTCCCGTATCGGGACATGGATCGAGTCACCCGGGCGAATCTCGGGTCCGCCGCGTCCGCTCTGCAGTTCGCGTTCCAGGTCCACCCTCATGAGGAAGGTGCCCCCGCTCTGATCGGCGGCCAGGACCTCGATCTCGTTCCAGTTGGCGACCGGAGAAAGGCCCCCCGCCACCGCCAAAGCCTGGAAGAGGGTCATGTTGGAACTGACTCCGATCGGGCCTGACGCACCGACTGCGCCCATGACGTAGGCCGAGCCGGCTCCCAGTCCGCCACCCACTCCGCCGCCGACCGCGCCCGCGCCGCCCGGGACGATGATGAGGTCGTCGCGCTGCAGGCCGGGCAGGCCCCTGAGGTCACCCGTTTCCACAGCTCGGGAAATGTCGACCGGGATCGTCCGCTGAGCGTCCCCATCCCTACGTACGATACGGACGCCGGAAAGGTCCGCCGTCGGTCCCAGTCCGCCGGCCTGTGCCAGCAGGTCCATGATCTCCGGGATCTTTTCGAATGAGTAGCGGCCGGGACTGGCCACTTCTCCGGCCAGGAAGACCTTCTGGCTGTTGAAGGCAACGACGCTGATCGTGACCTGAGCCGTTCGGCGCAGGTTGTTGTAGATCTCACGCTCCAGATCGCGGGCCAGGGTCGTGGTCGTCTTCCCTGCCGCCATGACATCTCCCAGCGGCGGGAAGCTGATCGTCCCGTTGACACGCACGACCACGGTCCGGCTGAGCTGCGGATTCTCCCAGACGCTGACGCCCAGGACGTCGTCGGGGCCGAGCACGTACTCCTCGTCCGCGCGAGCCGATCCCGCCAATCCCGCCAAAAGGAGAGTGACGAACGTGCAAAGGCCGACGAGAACCTGCAGCGGTCTCCAGCCGTTCCACGAGGCTTGATGCGATGTGCTTTCCCTAGCCGCAATCATTTCTCGACCTTCTCCTCTCCCCGCAGCAGTTGCGGGATCGTCTTTCGGATGGTCTCCATGTCCATTCCGAGTCCGCCAAATTTTCCGTAGTAGCCGTCGTAGAGTTCGGCCAGGTCGCGGTCTTCGTCCTGGCTGCCGTTGGCGAAGACCTGGCCCAGCCCCACGAGTCCCGGTCGGCACGAGTGGATGTAGGCCATGGTCCAGTCTTCCGTGTAGCTCGCTTCCTCGGCCAGTCGGGCACTGGGGCCCACCAGGCTCATCTGGCCGCGAATCACGTTCCAGAGATAGAGGACGCGGTCCAAACGCCAGCGACGCATGAAACCGAGCAGCGCCTTCTGACGGCCGTTGGGCTGTCCCTCCGACTGAACGCGGTAGCAAACGAAGATCGGTCCGGGAAGGTCGCGTTGGCGACGGTCGTTTCCGCGGCGGTCGATCGGAATGGCGGCGCCGTCCTCACCCCGCCGGCGACGGTCCTGCCTCCGGCGATTTCGTCCCAAACGCTCTTCGCGAACGAAACGGACCCGAGCGGATCCGGCCAGGCGATAGAGCAGCAGGCTGAGGAGAACGACCGGCATCAGGAGAAGGAGCAATCCGCCCGCGACCGCGACGTCGACGAAGCGTTTGACCTTGGGCTCCTTCTTCTGCCGGCGCACCCTACGCCGGTCCGGAGCCTCTTCGCCGAGAGTGACCGCTTCCCGCTGGTCCGGAAGCTGCGCGACCTCGATCTGACGGTACTCCGGAACAAGGGTGCCGAGCCCCTCCCGAAGTTCTTCGGCGCTGGCGTGGTGAGCCATGGCCACCAGTTGATCGACCTGCTTGCGGACGGACTCCGGCTCGACCGGATCCAGTTCCCAGTGGAAGATCTTTGCGTGCTTGGTCATCCGGGTCTGTTCGGAGTCGGAGAGCAGTTCCTCTTCCAGCTTCTCGCCCGGACGCAGACCGATGAAGCGAATGGGAATGTCGATGCCCGGACGCAGTCCCGAAAGCCGGATAAGCTGTTCGGCCACGTCGACGATGCGAACCTGCTCGCCCATGTCGAGGACGAAGACGTTGCCGCTCTCGCCGAGAAGTCCCGCCTGGATGACGAGCTGACTCGCCTCCGGAATGGTCATGAAATAACGGCGCGCTTCCGGATGGGTCACGGTCAGCGGGCCGCCTCCGGCAAGCTGACGTTTGAAGATGGGCAGCACCGAGCCTTCGCTTCCCAGTACGTTTCCGAAACGAACGGCGCAGAACTTCGTGTTCGACTTGCCGTCCATGGCCATGCCCTGAAGCACGATTTCGCAGGCGCGTTTCGACGCCCCCATGACGTTGGTCGGATTGACCGCCTTGTCCGTCGAGACAAGGACGACGGTCGCCACGCCGTGCCGGGCCGCCGCCTGGGCCACGTTGCGGGTGCCGTGAATGTTGTTGAGGATCGCTTCCCGCGGCGCGTTCTCGAGCAGGTTGACGTGCTTGTGCGCGGCCGCGTGAAAGACGAACTCCGGCTCGTGGATGCGCATCAGTTCGTCGACGCCGAACTCGTCCTTGACGTCCCCGACGGCGTAGAGCACTTCCAGCTCGCCGTGGTGTTCCGCCATCTCGAGACCCAGATAGGTCAGGCGATTCTCGTTGTGGTCGACGGCGACCAGCTTGGCCGGTTTGAACTTCGCGAGCTGGCGGCAGAGTTCCGAACCGATGGAGCCGGCAGCGCCCGTCACCAGAACCGTCTCTCCCCCGATTCGGTGGGAGATGCCTTCGAAGTCGACGGAGACGGGATCACGTCCGAGGAGGTCCTCGATCCGGATCTCGCGGACCTGGCCGAGAGCGCCCTTGCCCCGGGTGTAGTCGGAGAGCGCGGGAACGGTACGGCAGGTAACGCCCGCTTCCTGGCAGTAGGTCACGATCTGTCGGACGAGCCCGGCCGGCGCGGATGGGGCCGCAATCAGGACTTCGTTGATCCGCCGCTCTTCGATGAGATGAGGGATGTCGATCATCGCGCCGAGAACGGGCGTGTTCTGAATCTTCCGTCCCTTCTTGGCCGGGTCGTCATCGACGAAACCGATCGGGGCTTCCTGCCGCCTCTGCAGCTCGTTGGCCAGCGTGGCTCCGACATCGCCTGCCCCCGCGATGAGCACCCGCCCGTCGCTGGGAGCGAACCGGCGTCCCTGCGCGTTGCGGAGCATCTTCCACATGAGACGGCTGGCCAGAATCAGGCCGGTTCCCAGCATCCAAAGCAGGATGACGACGCTTTTGGGGAACGGCTGCTGGCCCGGAATGAGGTTGAGCAGGAAGACAACGAAAAACCCGAAGAACATCGTCCGGAAGATGGAGAGGAACGTCGAGGTTCCGGCGTATCGCCACAGGGTCCGGTTGACTCCGCTCAAGTTGAGCAGGATCAGGATGCCAAGGATGTAGAACGGGGCGACCCGTCCATACGAGTCGAGAAAGCGTGCGGGGATGTCACCGTCGAAGCGGAGCGCAAGCGAGGCCACGCCAGCGGCCGCCAGGAGCCCCGCGTCGATTAGATTGAGAACGACAAGTTTCCATCGGCGCGTCAAAGGAGCACTCCTAAGGGCATGCGGCCTCTCATGGTGCAGTCAGTCATTGTCTCTCTCAGCTCGAGTCAGGTCAAACCCCGACTGGACAAACCAGTGCCGGCCCGGGGCCACCCGCGGCCACGACGCTTCCCACGTCTGTCTCTTCGTCCGTTGACCGTGTTTTCTTTCACCCAGTTACGCCTCCCGACCCGACTCTCTGAAGGGAAGTCACCGCGAGAGCGGCTTCCGGCCGTCGGCAGAAAACGGGTATCCCGCAATTATGGCACAACGCCATGTGAGGGCGGAGTTTGGAAAACGTAGCTCAATCAGTTTCTCATCCGTCCGGCAGTAGGGCTCACCTTGACGGCCCTGCCGGGAGGTTCGAGAATGGCAAGCGGCAGTTTTTTCCGGCGACGACAGGGATGGGACATGGACGACTTCGGCGATCAATCCACAGATCCGGCATCGGGCGAGAAAGAAGTTCAGCGAGACGCGCAGCGACAAGCTGATCGAAAGGAGCCCGGCTTCCCGGCCCGGGTCTTCGCCCTCTTCACCCAGCCTCGCGCCGCCTTCGGGCGCCCCCGGGGACCGGCGTTCTGGATTCCACCCCTGATCCTCTTCATCGTGACCATCGTCGCATCGTCCGTCCTGCTTGCGGATCTGAACAACCAGATGGTGGTCGAATTCGTCGAGGACTCGACGTTCATGAGCGATGCCGACAAAGAGCGGGCACTGGAGTCGATGGAGGTCGAGCCTTCCGTCGGACGTTCGATCTTGAACGGACTCTTCGGTGCAGGTTTCAGCGTGCTCGTTTCGATCTTCCTTCTGGGAGCGCTCTACTACGCCGGTGTCAACTTCGGTCTGGGAGCGACCGCCGGCTATTTCGACATTGTCGGTGTGCTCTCGCTTTCGTCCGTCGCTCTAGCCTTGCGGGAGTGGATCACCCTACCGATCAAACTGGCGCAGCAGACCCTTCAGATCTACACCGGCCCCGCCGCGCTCTTCGAACCCGGATCCTCGATACCGTTCATCATCGCCGGATTCTTCGACGTCTTCGATCTCTTCAATCTGTTTCTCATCACGGTCGGGTTGTCGGTGGTGGCCAAGATTCGGTGGCAGCGCACGGTGATCATCGTGGGCGTCTTCTGGATTCTATGGTGCGGGATGCGGCTGATTGCCAAGCTCAGCCCGTTGGGAGCGCTGACCTCGTAGCCTGAGGGCCGTCCGCCGGGAGGACCGTCGCCGGTCGTGCCGGCCGTGTTGGTCGTGCCCGCCGTGTCGGTCGTGCGGGCCGTGCCGGTCGTGAACTCTCGGCGGGAGCGATGTCGCTTGAAACTCTCGGCGGGGGAATGTCGGTCGTTATCGCCGCACTCACCCCCCCATTTGCGAAACGTAAGCTGTAGCGATCAGACAATCAGGCGATCAGGCCCGCAGGAGCAGTTGCAGGAACATGTCCTGGTGCAGTTGCCATTCCTCCTGATCCTTCATCACGAACTGGACGAGGTCGATCCTGCGGCCTTCCTCGAGCGTCTCCATAAGCGCCTTGAGCACCTCTTTCATCGCGACCATGGCATCCCCGTGAACCCCGTGATGCAACGGATGAATGAGAATCTCTCGGATCTTCTTGGTTTCGCACTGCTCGATGAGGGCCTGGGTGGCCTTTCCCCCGGCCTCGGGCACCCACGTCAGGTCCTGTCCGCAAACGGCGAGGTGGAAGAGCGTCTCGAAGCCGGTTCCCGTTCCTGGAGTGGAAACGGTTTCTCCTGCCGCGACCGGACCCTGGCGGACCGCTTCCAACTCGAGGTCGTTACCCAGTGACTTCTTGAGTTCGAGACCGGGTCCAGCGCCCATCCAAAGGTGGTCGTTGGCGGGGATGGCCAAAGCCGGCCCCTCCTTCGGCATCTTCTCGGCGAGCACCCATCCAATCCGGCTGTTGACTACGTTGAAGGTCACGAGTATTCCTCTCCTACCATGACGGGCTATTGGCTAAGCCGAGCTCTGCTCTTCGGAGCAATCCTGCTCCTGACCCTGACCCTCTATCCGCTGGTCGGGCCGCTTCCGTTCTTTCTGGCTGCCTGTATCCTGTGGGTTCCGCTTCGGCGCACCGACGAAGGGCATGCCGTCCTTGGAGTCCTGCTCCTTCTGACGACGTTTTGGATTCTCCACCAGCTGAGGTGGATTGTCTATCCTCTGGTCGCCGGGATGCTGATCGCGTACTGGTTGGATCCGCTCGTCGATCGCTTCGAGAACTGGAAAATCCCTCGTGCCGCCGGAGCCGCGGTTTCTCTGCTTCCGATCGGACTCTTCATCGCGCTGGTCATCGTCGTTCTGGTGCCGACTCTCGTCGGGCAGTTTGAAGAGATTGCGGAGAAGATTCCCGGCGCCGTTGACAGCATCCAACGATCTTTGCGCCCCCATGTGGAGCGTCTGACCCTCTTCGGTACCAACGCCGAAGGAACGCCTGCGTGGCTGGAGCGGCTGCTCGGGCATGTCGAATCGATTCTCGAGGCGGCCGTCACCGGCGTCACCGGCTTGTCGCGTGGGGTCACCCGGGCCATTCAGTGGTTGGGGATGATCTTCCTCACTCCTGTGCTCGCCTATTACCTGTTGGTCGACTGGGACCGGATCCGTAACGGCATCGTCGGCCTCGTTCCGCCGCGTCATCGCGCCACGACGGAGAAGGTGAACGATGACATTCAGGACATCCTTCCCCGCTACCTTCGGGGTCAGTTCATCGTCGCCGGAATCCAGACGGTCCTCTTCAGCGTCGGGTTTCTTCTGGCGGGTCTTCCCGAGGCCCTGGCACTCGGCTTCCTGGCCGGGATCTTCTCGCTCATTCCTGTACTCGGGCTTTGGCTGACAGTGATCGTCGTCGGTCTTTCGGCCGCCATCACGCCGGACCCGCTGATCTCGCTGGCCAAGGTCGGGGGCGTCCTCCTGGTCGTGCAGTTTCTGGAGGGACAGGTTCTGGTGCCTCGAATCCAGGGGACCGGACTGGGCCTGCATCCCTTCCTCGTCCTGCTGGCTGTGCTCGCGTCCGGTCTATTGATGGGCTTCGTCGGGGTCATCCTGGCCGTGCCGCTTTTGGCCGTGGCGGCGGCATCCTGGCCGCGCATTCGGCAGGCCTACGTCGAGAGCTCGCTCTATCAGGGCCCGCCGGAGTCTACGGCGGCGCAGTCGGAGTAGCCATGTAGGTAACAGAAGGCGCCGTCCGGCATGAAGCGGAACGGACCTCGGGTCTCAACCCGGAAGACACGGATCGAGAGAACGACCGTCGCAATCGCAAATTTGCAAATGCACGATAATCTTACCGATCCCGGACTTATGCAGACGGCCACACCCGCAGCGGGTGCAAAAGCCTGATAACCTCACGTTTCTCGGGCTTATGCAGACGGCCGCACCCGGCAAGCGAGCAAACGCCCGATAATCGCACCGATCCCGGACTTATGCAGCCGGCCGCACCCCGTAGCGGGTGCAAATGCCCGATAATCACACCAATCCCGGTCTTATGCAGACGGTCACACCCATAGCGGGTGCAAGTGCGCGATAACCTCACCGATCCCGGACTTATGCAGACGGCCACACCCGCAGCGGGTGCAAATGCCCGATAATCACACCGATCCCGGACTTATGCGGACAGCCACACCCGCAGCGGGTGCAAGTGCGCGATAACCTCACCGATCCCGGACTTATGCAGACGGCCACACCCGTAGCGGGTGCAAATGCACGATAGCCTCACCGATCCCGGACTTATGCGGACAGCCACACCCGCAGCGGGTGCAAGGGGGGCGGCGGTTCCACTGTGCGGTTGCCCATTCGACGTGGAAGGGGCGGGATGATGGATCGGAAGCATGCGTGGGTCAGACTCCCACCTGTGGCGGATCAAGCGAACCGGGGAATCGAGCGAATCGGGGAATCAATTGAATCGGGGAATGACTTAAATCGGGCGAGTCAAACGAATCGCGGGGATCAGGACAATCAAGCGAATCGGGCGAATTGAATGAATCGGTGGGCTCCAGACAATCGATTCAATCAAGCTGAACCAGGTCAGATATGCATCCCGCCCTTCATCCATTCGGGAGCGAACGGAAGGGCGCTCCAGCGTTCGGCCAGATGATGTCCGATGTCGTTCGGGAGGACCGAGGCTGCGGCCTCTACGCCTGGACCGAGGTACGGCAGGACTTTGGAATCAGCGAGAGTCGTACTTCCCTCGTCGGCCAACAAGACGAGAGCGCCGGCCAGGACGATAACCAGAAGAAATCCTCGAAGCGCTCCGACGCCCAACCCCATGAGCCGGCTGGGAAAGCCGGGCGACTTCCCTTCCCAAACGTGTGCGAGGAGTCCGCCGGCGAGCACGGTCAGGGCGAAGACGGCCAGGAAGAGTGCCACGAACAAGATGGCAAGACCGATCTCGGTTTGAATGAAGCTGACGCCGATCTGCTCGGCCAGGTCACCGGTGAAGCGCATTCCGGCCACGACGCCGAGGACGAGCCCGACCAGTGAAAACAGCTCGCGGAAGAACCCGTTGCGGAGGCCGGCCAGGGCCGTGAGAACGAAGGCCAGAGCCAATAGAATGTCGACCAGTACCGTCATGGAAAGCGTCCTTTCCCCCCATTCACGGTTGAATCTTGCGCGCAGCTCTCGAGACGGTCCGCAATAACCGGGTTCGAACTTACCCTGTCCCGAGCCCGAACTCGTTCCGCTTCGGCCGCAGTTCCTCTCCTACCGCGACAGTAGAACCATCCGGCCTGTTCGGTCGTCGATACTCGGACCGGTCAAACGGTAGTGATAGACACCGGCCGCAGCGCGGTCCCCGTCGTCTTTCCGACCGTCCCAAACCCAGGCCTGCTCCCCGCTGTGGAACGAACGCGTCCCCATATCACGGACGACACGCCCAGCCGAATCGACGATGACCAGGCCAACGTCATAGCTCTCCCGATCCGTCGGAAGGATGAACCGAATTGAAGTTTCCGGTGAGAAAGGATTCGGGACGTTGGGCAGAACGTCCACCTTTGCGGGAAGCGTGTCCGCGACATCGGTCGGGGATTCCTCCACCGTGATCCAGATCGGAGCGGACCAGGCGAGATCGCCGTCGACCTGGCGTCCTTTGACGAAGTAGTAGTGCTCGGCCCCGACTTCGAGCCCGCTCTGGAAGAACGAAGCGGAGATCGAGGGTCCAATCTCGACGTGCGTGTCGACGATCTCGCCGTCTTTCCATAGCTCGAGTCTGTTGCAAAGAGTCGAACCATTCAGGGAAGTCACTGTGGCTTCGAAGGTCACAAACTGGGGAACGGTGATCTCGGAACCCATGAGGTCGTCACCGACGCGGAACTCGATTTGGATCAGGTCCCCTTCCGGCCTTTGCTCCATGGCAAAGACTCGGCGGGAGCGCATCGCCTCGAAGACGGCGTCCCGGGTCAGTTCCGTTGCGTAGACACCGGTCAGATAGATCCGATTCGCGTCGTTGCTGTTCTGCTGGTTGCCCCAGTTCGCCTGGTGATTGTCCTGATTTCCGTAGGGCGCGAGCTTCCACCCGTTGTCCAGCGCCTGGATCCAGATGTCCTCGTAGTCCCCGCTGTAGAAACCGTTCACAACCTCGATGCCGTACATCGAACCTTCGTACGAGGGATCGTAGGCCAGGCTGTTGAAGTGGGTGCCGTAGGTCGGGTTGGGATGGCAATACTGGCCGATCCCGTTGTTCTGGATGATGAAGTTGTAGGTCGCGGGCAGGTTCGTCGTGGAATTCGGATTCTTGACGTCACAGGCGTGGATGTTGAGGTGCCCGAAGTCGTTGAGAATCCCGAATTCCTGGGACCGCAGGGCGATGAATTCACCGGGGACATTGTTGCTGTTGGCCGAGGTCCCGAGAAAGCTCCACTCGCTGGCGGAGGTCATGTGGGTGTGGTCGCTGATGGCCAAAATGTCGATCCCCGCGGTGTTGCGGGCATAGTCGTAGGCGTCATCCGGAGGACCGGCCCCGTCGGACAACGACGAGTGGGAGTGGAAGTTCCCCCAGTACAGGTTGTAACTGGTGCCGCCCGCGATCGCGGCCTCCGCCAGGAGACCGGTCGCGAGGATGCCAACGAATGCGACATGGAGTGGGTGGCGCATGAAGACTCTCCCCGTTGTTTTGGATTGCGCAGCCGTAAGGGTAGCACACGATAAGAAAGCGGCACCCCCGGAATCGAAACGATCGGTCAGCGGCGTAGCGGCACGACGACGGCCGCGCCCGCTAACGCTTCTCTGGCCGTCCCGAACTGTGATCTTCGCGCACCGCGGCGCACCCAGCCGCGTTGGGCGGATCCTGGGAACGGGTCAACGAGAGTGACGGGATCCACGAGAGCCGCATTCGCGCGTTAGAAGTCGAAGCTGGATTGTGGGCGCTCTTCGCCGTCCAGGATGTCGACGAGGACCGTATCGCCCTTCCCCGCCCCGATGCGGCGATCGGCCCGCCCCCCGGTAACCGCGATCTCCAGCAACTCGGAGGATCCGAAGAGAGCCAGGACGCCGCCCTGTCCCCCTTCCTCGTAGGAACCCGTGACCCGATCGATGACCTTTCCATTGATCCGGATCCGGACGTTGCGCCCTTCGACGAGGGACGTGAATGTCTCCCTGCCGATGTTCGTGATGATGTTCCCGAACGAGTCGATGTACAGAACCTGCCCGGCAATCTGATTGGGGTAGGTCTTCGGGACGGGTAACGAAGCGCTGACCGGGTCGTTGATCTCCCGCCCAAACTCAGCCGGAGCAATCCCCCGTGCCAGGTAGGCAGCGGCGGGCGCAAAGACATCCCGACCGTGAAATGTGTTGCTGATGTCTGCCAGCATCAGGCTGGCGTTCTCGATGACGTGAATGGCCGCGACGTTGGCATGCTCGAAGATCCGCGTGAAGGTGCCGTTGTCGGGCCCGACGAAGTAGTGTTCTTCCGTCGACACGATGATCGGCCGGCGAGCCGTCCCGACCCCAGGGTCGACGACGGCGACGTGAATCGAACCCACCGGGAAAAACGGGTAGGCCGTCTCCAGAACGAGCGAGGCTTCGAGAATGTCCTGAGGCGATACATGGTGGGTGATGTCGACGACGCGAACGTCCGGAAAGATGCGAAGGGCAACGCCCTTCATCGTGCCGACGTAGCTGTCTTCGATTCCGAAGTCGGTCGTTAGGCTGATCACACCGCAGGGTGGCTTCATGGGCTGGTTGAATCTCCGTCCGCAGGGGCTGTTCTCGTGTTCGCGTGGAGCCAGGCCAGATAGTCGGGGAGTCCTCCGCGCACATCGAAGACCAGGAACTCAGGCACGTCGTAGGGATGGATCTCATTCAGGCGGGACTCGAGTTCCTCGAGCCGGTCGCGGGAGGTCTTGATCAGGAGCAGCCGTTCCTGCTCGCTCGAGACCTTGCCTTCCCACCGAAAGACGGAGGTGACTGGCCCTGTCGTGGTGACGCATGCGGCCAGACGGGATTCGACGAGCACGCGCGCCGTTGCCGCGGCATCCTCATCCGTCCCCACCGTCGTCAGGGCGAGACAGGCCCCTGAATCCTCTTCCCCGTCGGTCATGGAGGCGCAGTGTAGTGAGGGTGTTAGGTCCACGCAAGGATCCGAGCCCGAAAGCAGAAAACCGCACAGGAACTGAGCCCTGTGCGGCATCCGATCGCTCGATATCTGATCGAATCGGTTCGCGCTGAAGCGAGATCTAGTCCGTCAGCGCAAGAACGAACTCGAACTAGGCAGCGCGACGCATCTTCGTGGAGCGCGTCCGGCTGGTCGCCGAGTTGCGGCGAGCGGCCGTGGTCCGGCTGGCGGAGGTCCGGCCCGCCGTGGACCGAGCGGTGGTGCTCCGACCCGTCGTGGCCTTGCCACGGGCGGTGGAGGCGCTGCGGGAACGGCTCGTCGAAGAGGTGCGAGCCCGCATCGTCGTGCTCTTGCCCTTGGAGTTCCAGTTGGAACGGGAGCTCTTGGCCGTGGTGCTCGAGGAACGGGTCTTCGACGTGGTCTTTGCAGAAGACTTCGCCGTGGTCGTACCGCTCTTCTGGCACTCCTTGTAGGTGTTCCGGAAGGAGTTCCACTCGATCATGAGGACCTTCTGGGACGAACCCTTCGGCTTCCACCAGCAGCACTCAACGTTGTTCTTCTTGACGAAGTTCGTGACCGAAGCCGAGGTCTTGCAACCCTTGTAGCCCTTCTTGGCAATCTGCTTCGGGTCGATCATCGTGTAGTTCTTGTTGATCATCTGGGACAGGTCCCCCTTTTTTGGACACGCGGTCCAACCATGGTTTTGATACCCCAACAGGGTTCGTCCCGAAGACCAGTCGACTTGAGCGTTTTCTTCCGGGTGGGTTGCAGAAATCGCCTCCCGGTCCGTGTTGGCCGTTTCGGAACCGGCGGCGATCGCGCGATCACTGGCGAATCAACGCGCGGATTCGACGACTCGACTACATGTCGGGATGTTCGAGGCGGTATCGCCACAGGAGCAGAAGACGCGAAGAAGTCTCACCCCAGAGGTCGCGCCGACTGCTTCGTACCCAGACCAAAGAGTCGCTCTCGGCAGGCGCGATCCAGAGAGTTTCGGCCGCCGTTGCGGTCTCGACGGCGAGACCGAGTTCGGGTTCGAGCCGCTTCGGTGGATCGAGCGGATACTCTCTCCATTGCAACGCGAGCAGGTTTTCGAGATCGCGCTCGAGGTCCTGCGGCCGTCCCACCGGCCGGGATCCAGGTTCGCGTCGCCATCGCTCGTCGGCCAGGACGTAAGCCGGCGCGTTCGAGCCGGACTGCCCCGACTCCGCCGACTGGCCCGAATGCTCCGACTCCACCGACTCCACCGACTCCGAGGACTGCGAGGACTGCCCCGACTCCCAAGACACGTACCCGTCAGGATCGAGGAACGTCACACTTTGGACCGGCCCCTCTCCCAAATGGAGGAGATGGACGTTGGCCAGTCGCGGCCAACCGTCGACCATGTCCCGGTAGAAGTCACTGGGGAAGCGGCCCACGCAGTCCCGGCGGGCCGGACGGACGTAGATCTCTTCCTGATCCGGGGTGGGATGACCAACCCACAACGTGTCCGACCTCTCGTTGTGATGGATGATCCAGGTGGCTCGGGGGGGATCCAGACCGAGGCGCGAACGATCGACATCGGCCGGCTCATAACTGCTGATGAGAGGACCCCGAAACTGGCGGATGACCCGATTGATGGGAAGGGCCGCCAACTCCAGGTTTGCCGGGACCCGAGACCACCACTCTTCGCGACTCTCGCGGGCTGCGACCAACCGACGGCCGCCCGCGATAACCTCGATCGAGTCCACAACCGGTGAACGAATCGGAAGCACCTGCGGATGGCGGAGATCGTCGATCTCGGGTACGAACGACTTGAAGGTGCTGAACGACCGAAGGACGACGACACCGGGACCGGTGGACGTCGATGCGTAGACCTTGCCCCCGGTGGGCACGGAGTCCCCGACAGCCAGGGTCCACGTGGCCCCTCCTTCCGCCTCCATGATGAACTCGTGATGGGGCGGCTCCAGTCCGAACTCTGCGGGGTCGGCATCGGGCAGACCCCGCAGGACCTTGAGTTGGCGTGCCGCCCGCACACTCTCGAGAAAACGCGTCGGGTCCGCGCGATCTTCCAACGGACGGCGAAGGAAGTACTGGTCGCCTTCTTTCTCGACGAAGGTCTCGACGCTTCCGTCATCCCCGCCGCCGAGGAACTGAAGAGAGTGCGTTTCCTCGAACTCTTCGGGAGCGGTATAGACCGTCAGGTCCAGTTCCTCGACGGGGCGACTGCGCAGCCACAGCCACCAGGCCACCATGCCGACGAGGAGAACCAGGAGAACGATGCGGGTCGATGTCATCTAACGCCTGCGGATCCACTGGAAGAAGCCGAAGGCAAACGCCAGCAAAGGAAAGACCACGAGCTGAAGATAGAAAATTGCCGTCAGTCCACTGCCCGATACCTTGAGCGGTGTTCCCGCGAAGTTGAAGGTCGGAAACTTGAGGAGGAACTCTCGCTCGGTCAGCCAGCCAAAGACACGGCTGGCAAATGCAGGGTTGCCGTAGAGTCCGAACAGGTCGTCGCGGAGGAAGTCGCTGTCTCCGACCACGACGATTCGCCCGTAGGGTCGCTCGGCCACACCATCTGCAGGTGTGCGCGGACCGTTGGCTTCCCACTCGAGAGCCGTCGCGGCGGAGTGGACGCGTCGGGGACCGTTGGCTGTGCGCGTTCCGGGTTCGACCGGAACCGCCCGGTTGCCGGTTTTCAAAATGTCGATCCCGTTTGTTCCGAAGATCGGCTTGGGGGCCAGAGACACTTCCCGGGTGGATCGCAGGACAACCCCCGCCGCCAATTGCCGCGTGATTTCGTGATCGGCGAGCCCCAACGCCGCGATGGCGACGGCGTCGTCACCGAGCTCCAGAGCGCGGCTCAGCTGTCCCTCGTCGATGATCTCGTTGTTGGGAAGAAGAATCCCACGGGACTCGAGCAGATCCTCCAGGCCCGACTCCACGCCCGGATCGAGGAACGCGGCCAGTCGCCCTCCCCGGATGAGAAATCGTTCGATGGCCTGAACTTCTCCCGGAAGCAGGGCCGTCGTCGGGCCGGCGACAACGACGACGCGAATGTGGTCGGGGATGTTGATGAGGTCGTTGCTGTCCAGGCGCCCGACATCGATGCCGCTATCGATGAGCTGCGATCGGAAGTTGGTAAAGCCGGGTCGATCGGGAGCGAACTCCCCGTGGTCGATGGTAAAGGCCACGGTGGGACGCCGCGGGTCTTCGACCCGCAGAATGGCCTGCGTCACGTCCGGTTCGAGCAGCTCATCGACGACTTCGGTGGCGTCTCCCGCGCGAACGAGGATGGTGTTGATCTGCGGGGTGCCGTACTCCCGCGCCTTGTCGGGCTCTCTCTCCGGATCGATCCGCCTCGTTCGGATGTTCGAGACCGTCGTGCGATAGGCGTCGAGCATGGCGTCCACTCGAAGCCGCAATTGGTCGTTGTCGCGAACGAACGCGACCATTTCGATATCCGACTCGACTTCGGCCAACGCGTCCTTCGAAGTCTGACTCAGTTCGTGGATCTTCCGCTCGGTCGCGTCAAATCGGATGCTCTGAAGTCCCAAGGCCGCCGCCGCCACCATGAGGATGAGCCCGAGAAGCAGCCAGGTCCCACTCGGCCCCGGCTCTGCGAGCTGCCGCACCCGACCGGCAGCATGGCGCAACTGCGCAGCAGCGCGAACCAGGGTCAGGACGAGCACACTGGCCGCAGCCACGAACAGCAGCTTGGGCGGAATGGCCTCCGGACCCGAAAGGGATTGCAGGAACCCCGCAGTCAGAAAAAGAAACGCCGACAGAACGAGAAACGGGAGATAACGGCTGTCGCTCTCCTGCATCATCCCTGCCACCTCACAAGGTCCAACCCGCGAAGCGCGACGGCGAGCAGAATGAGCGACGCTCCCAGAAGAAAGGCGACGTCACCCATATCGAGGATGCCGCTGGTCAGCGTTCGAAACCGGCTTTCGACCGAAAGGAACTCGATCGCATCCCGCAGCCAACGCGGGGCACTGGAGACCATGTTGGGCCCGGTGAGAAGGATGAGAAGCCCTCCCATGGACAGGACCGCGGCCTCGATTGGCGACCGCGTCAGAATGGAGACGAGAGTTCCGAAGCTGACGAAGAGGAACCCCGTGAGCGTCAATCCCAGAAGACCGACCAGAGCGGCAGGCCAGTCCGGTGTCGTAATCCAGGCGAGGATCCCGGCTTGGATGAGAAAGATCGAGAAACAACCGATCAGTGCGAGAAAGGCGCCCCCCACCTTGCCGATCAGGAGGTCGGACCCGGACAGCGGTTGGCTCATCAGAAGCTCGAGGTTCCCAGTCCGGCGCTCCTCCGCGAAGCTACGCATCGTAAGAAGCGGAACGAAAAGGATGAGCAGAACACCGCCCGTGTAGTTGAAGGTTTCGGCGATGACCCAGTCGTTGATGTGGAGTCCGGCCGGTCCCGCCTGAAGATTCGGTTGGCGGGCAGTCAGAATGAGTGCCTCCCGAAACCTCGAAAGCACCAGCATGAAGATGAGGCCGGCCGAGACCCAGAACGACCCGACGATCAGGGCGCCGCTCGGTGACCAGAGAAGTCCCTGTGCCTCTCGAGCGGCGATGTGCATTGACGAAGGCAACCTCATCCGGCTTCTCCCAACGTGAGCTGACGGAAGGCTGCTTCCAGACCGGCCGTCCCGGTTCTCAACTCCAAGAGTTCCCATCCGCAACGCACGGCGTCAGAGAGAAACTCATCGACGAGTTCCGGCTCGAGGGTCGCTTCGTAGAAGAGGGCTGCGTTAGTCGTGACCGGATCCGTCGTCGCTGCCCCGCCCGTGGCCGCACCGGTCGTGGCTGCGTCGGTTGGTATGGTCTCGGCTGCGGCGTCATCAGTCCTCGCCGCGTCGGTCATGATTGCATCAGTCACGCTGCTGCTCTCACCCTTGCCGCGGCCCTCACCCGCTGCGACCAGTCGATACTTGTCCCGGAGAGCCGGTTCGATCCGACTCGCCGCGGCCCGGATCCGGACCCACCGAACCGACTCGTCGGTCGAAGCCAGGTCGGACGGCCGCCGGCTGGCCACGACCTTCCCCTTGCTGAGAATCGTGACCCGGTCGCAGATGGCCAGGGCTTCGGGAAGGATGTGTGTCGAAAGCAGAATCGCGCGGTCCCTGCCCAGACTACGAATCAGTTCGCGGAAGTCGTGAATCTGGTTCGGATCGAGCCCCGCACTGGGCTCATCCAGCACCAGAACCTGGGGGTCACTGAGGAGCGCCTGTCCCAGACCCACCCGTTGCCGGTAGCCGCGCGACAGATTGCCGCAGGGACGCGTGGCAACGTCCTCCAGGGAAAGCTGGCCGACGACTCGGTCGACCGCCTCCGTCGGGTTGTCGACTCCCTTGATCTGCGCGAAATGTCTCAGGTACCCACGGACGTCCATCTCGGGGTAAAGGCGAAGCGCTTCGGGCATGTAACCGAGACGCGCCCGCGCTTCCGGTCCCTCGCGATAGACGTCCCGTCCGTCGAGTAGGACCTGGCCGGAGTCCGGATACTGAAACCCGATGAGCATGCGCAACGTGGTCGACTTCCCGGCGCCGTTGGGGCCGAGCAGTCCATGGATCTCTCCGCGATGGACGGAAAAGGAAACATCATCGACCGCTTGAACCGGGCCGTAGGCCTTCGACAAGTGGCGGGCCACGACCCATTCTTTGGCTTTTGTTTCGAGAGCGACGTTTTCGTCGGCGGTCTCCGGACCCTTCAACGTTCCTCCACTTGAGATCCCCGGCCGGAGTCGGCTACTCTTTAAGATACCGAAGGGGGATCGGTTCTCAAGTGCCGATCCCGATTTGTCTCCACCAAACTCAGCTCAACCTTTTGGAGGAGCCCATGCGATCACGGGGCGATTGCAGGACTTCCGGCCTGGGCTGCACTCTGCGCGTCCGGGCCTTCCTGGCGACCTTAGGTTGCCTCGCTCTCCTTTTGTCCGGAAATCCGACCGCCCACGCAGCGGATGTCCCGCTCGGGACGGACACATTTCCATGCCCGGACGACCTGCGTCCCCGTACCGAGTTCTGGCTCCGCATTTTCTCCGAGTTTGGGCGCACCGAAAAGGTGCTTCACGACAATCGCTATCCCTGGATCATCTATGAGGTCATCGACGTCTACGGACTGGATCGCGACCAGGCCAAAGACAAGGAGAAGATCCGGATCGCCTACTACGAGCAGACGCTCGACGACATGGCGACCAAGCCCGCCGCCCAGTTCAGCAAGGATCAGAAACGGATCGCCGCCCTCCTGTCTTCCATACCGGACGAAGCGCGGTTCACGCGGGCCAAGGACCGGCTGCGCACCCAGACCGGGATTCGCGAGAACTTTGAAGCAGGCCTGCGCCGCTCCGGTCGCTACCTCGGGTTCATTCATCAGGAACTGGCCGAGGCGGGAGTCCCTGCAGAGATCGCCTTCCTCCCCCATGTCGAGTCGTCGTTCAACGCCTCGATTCGTTCCCACGCGGGAGCGGTCGGTCTCTGGCAGTTCACCCGTGGCGCAGGCCGGAACTATATGACCATCGAGTCGGACATCGACGAGCGCCGCGATCCGTATGCGGCAACGCGAGCAGCTGCCAACTATCTCAAGAACAGCCACAACAAACTCGGAAGTTGGCCTCTGGCCGTGGTCAGCTACAACTACGGACTGGCCGGTGTGCGCCGGGCCATGAATCAGCTGCGCACCGATGACATCTCCGCGGTACTGCACGGCTATGACGGCCCCCGCTTCGGTTTCGCCTCACAAAACTTCTACTGCGAGTTTCTGGCCGCGATCGAGATCGGTCGCAATCCGGAGCGTTACTTCCCTGACCTCGTCCTGGATCCGACCGAGTTCCCCATGGAGTTCCGACTGGATCAGTACGTGAAGATGAGCACCCTGGCCGACGCGATGGGGATCAGCCTCGAGGAAATGAAGTCCTGGAATCCGGCGCTTGGCAGTTCGTACGTAAAGGGAGACCGTTGGATTCCCAAAGGCCACGTTGTCCGTCTTCCCATGAACATCAACTCTCCCGGCGAGCTCTTCGCCACGATTCCTCTGGAAGATCGACGGGATCGTCCGCCGACGCCGCGAGGCCACAAGGTCGTGCGCGGAGACACGCTGAGCAAGATCGCTCAGCGCTACCGGGTGAGCCTGGCGGAGCTTCGTGCCGCCAACGGCATTCACAATCAGGACCGGATCTTCCCCGGGCAGGTGCTCGTCCTTCCGTAAGACTGACCCGGTAGGTCATGAGTGCTCACACTGTCGTCGAGTTCGCTCGGCGACCATGGTTGGACGGCCAGAAAGTCCCCTGGGAACCCGCCGACACCGCCTTCATTGCCGGTGCCGTCACGCCCAGCCTTGGTCACCGGTGTCTAACAGTCGTCGCGCTAGTCGCGTTCCGAATTCGTCGATGTCCGGCTCCGCCTGAAGGTCGTGAAACCCTCCCCGCACCCATTCGAAATGCCCACAGCGATGCGAAGCAATGAGCTTCTCGTTGTGCTTTGCGTCGACGACCCGGTCGTGGTCGCCCTGAAAGCAGAGGACGGGTACGCGCACGCGTCGTAGCTGGAATTCGGACTTTGCGATGAGAACCTGGGCCCATAGATGGGACCGGGCGTCGAACCCCGGGGTTCCCAGCGGATCGGCGCCGAGAGCCTGTTGGCGAACGTCATCGGCGCAGATGCGAATGCCGCGGGCGACCGGAGTCGCGTAGGTCTTGGCCCGGTTGCCGAGATGAAAGGCCATGTCGATCATCTCTCCCAGCGGCAGATAGTACGGTCGAAACGCCGGGGCGAGTAGGACGATGCCGCGAACGGCTGGGCCCGCAGCATCTTCAAACGCGACCGCGTTTGCAGCGAACAGAGCCGCGAGGCAACCACCGAGGCTGGTCCCCATGATCCAGGTCCCGCTCGCGGCGTTTGCGGCCTTTGCAGCGTTTGCAGGGTTTCCGGCGCTCGCGGCGCTTTCGGGGTCCGCCCGCAACGACGTCGAAGCCCGAAGCATCTCGGCGACCGCATCCAACAACCCACCCGGGCTGGGTATGTGCGATTCGGGTTTGTCTCTTCCAGAGGCGGGATCGGGCAGCCGGCGTTTCCCGTGTCCGGGCAGATCACCGGCGGTGACGAACAGATCTTGGTCTGCAAGAGATTCGGCAAGAGGAGCGACCCAACCGGAGTGCGCTCCCAGGCCGTGGACGTAGAGGACATGCTGAGGCGATGCGGGATCGCCCCAGCAACGAAGGTCTATGGTTCGAGCCAAGCTCGGAAGGAACCGAGGTTGCCGGCCGAGTCCCGAGCCTGAACCACAACCCAGTTTCCGTTGGCTTCGCTCTCCAGCGGAAGGTCGACTTCGAACTGTTCTTCCGCGCTGTCGAGCAATCCGTCCGCCGGGTGAATGCCCTGGAACGGTCCGCCGTCGACGGAAACCTGAATTGCGCGCAAAGGCGAGTCGGCATCGACGGCCTTCCCGCTGACTTTGAGTTTCAGAGCATCCCGACGGGCCTTGAGGTTGACGACCGACGGCGGAGCATTGTCGACCTGGAACGGCGGCGACACACGCACGGCAGTCAGTCCCTCCCCGGGCGCGTTGGAAAGCGCATCAGACGCCGTGACGCGGACCTCGTATCGTCCGTTGGGAAGCAGACCCGTCTCGAGGGTGTACCCGGACGAATCATGATCCCGAACCAGAAGGCGGAAGTTCTCCTCGCCCACCTGCCGGATCTCCAGCTTGTAGGTCAGTTGATCGCCGTCAGGGTCATCCCCCTCCCACACGATGGAACGAAGTTGCTGCACCCAGTCGGGCACGCCCTCCGGAGGAAGCGTATTCGCACGACCGGACGCGCCCATCGAGTAGTCGACCTGGATGCCACCCGGAAGCACCTGGGAGACGGCGCCGCTTCCGCGGTCCATTCGGAAACTGGCGTCCGACGAGGAAAGGGAAAGCCGGCGAATGGCTGGCTGACGGTTCGCGGCCAGATACGGGACACGAACGGAGCGCAGGACGACGTCCCGTGCCTTTTCGCTGTCGAAAGTCGCGCGCCACTGGAGGTAGCGCCCAGGAGGCGACTGGACCTGGGCCGCTTTGTTCCCCCCGACGACCGCGTCCCACTCGCTCCAGGACTTGTCCGGAAGAGAGGTGTAACCGGATCGGGTCTCGAAGCGAATGGATTCGCTCTGACCGTCCGCGTTCCAACTGAGCTTGCCCCATCGGGCCTGGTCTTTGGCGTCGAGAACCTCAGAGAGCAGGGTGGCTTCCTTGGCGCGAGAGGGGCCGAGTCGATAGATGTTCCCGGGGTTCCCGGTACCGGCGTAGATCTGTCCCTTGCTCTTCAGCAGGCTGAGGACCTGATCCTCTTCGGCTCTCCACAAAACAGATTCGAGTCCGTCCGCGTCGACGCGGTAGACGGCGGCCGCACCGCCGGTGGCGGCGAGGAACCCTCCACCCTCTTCGGCGATGAGGTCGTGAATGGTCCGTTCCGGGCACTCCCAAACCGGACGGACCGCGCCGTCCGCGTCGAGGCGATAGACCTGGGCCGCGGGGTCCTTCCCACCTGCGGGCGTCGTTTCTTCGGCGCGACCCATGCCCGGGTTGGCTGCGAAGTACCAGCCTCCGTCGCCCGTGGACACGAGGTCGACGATCTCTTCTTCCTGAGCGTCATAGGCAATGCGCACGTTGCCCGAACCCGGGTCGATCTCCAGCACAAGGCCACGTCCGTTCGTTCCGGCCCACAGACGCTTCCCATCAGGCGAAAGAGCGAGGCGACGGACGTGGGTATCCCCGGTTTCAGCAACGACGTCCGTCTTACCGTCCCGGGCGATGCGGTAGATGCGACCTCGTTCGCCGGCTGCAACATAGATCGTGCCGTCGGGTGCCGCCAGCAGGTCGAAGACGAGCCCTTCCGGAACGGTGAAGAGAGTCTCCTGATCACCGTTCGGGGAGATACGCACGACGGTTCCGGCCGGGGCGCCGGCGACGAACACATCGCCGGAGGCGTTGGCGCCGAGAGCAAAGAGTTCATAGTTGTAAAGCGTCGCGAGAGTCTCGACGCCTTCCCCACCCAGGCGGTACACCTTGCCTTGATCACCTGAGGAAAACACGACCTGCCCCCGAACTTCGGCGAGGCGCCAAACCGTTCGGGCTTCCGCCTGGCCCAACGATTCGGCCTTGGGTCCCAGCCGGACTTCTCCTGTCTGCGAGAGTTCGACTCCCTGCAGTTCTAGCTTGCGAAAGGCCGGGTAGCCCTCGGTTCGGAAGAATCGAGTGCGGACGGCCTCGCTCTCGGTGGCGGATGCAGCGAGCAGTGCGCCCGCTCCCATCAGGAACATCCCTGTCCTGGCGACGGCGAGAACTCGGTTCAAGATTCGATCTCCTCTCTTGGACCTGGCTTACTGGGCGGCGATGTCGAGCAGGACGATCGAACCGCTCGAAAGAACATACGGAGTGTCGTGGTGACGCTCTTCCAGAAGTCCCAACGACGTGGGCTGGATTCCGCCGGGGCGGGATCCTCTGGAGGCCGCCGCGACCATGGACGGCGGGAGTGAAGACAGCTCGACTCCCTGCAGCAGGACTCCCGGGCTTGCGTCATAGACGCGGACGGTCAGCTTGGAATCGTCGGGCATGCGCTCGATAAGTTCGACCATCTGGTCCAGCGAATGCGGAACGAACCGATCCGGAATGCGCTCCTGATCCCACGTCGCGAACTCGGAGTTGGCCCCGACGTAGATGCGCAGGGAACGTCCGGCCCACTGCGGCGGAATCTCGATGTCAAAGGTCCGGGTTTCGCTCTGGCCCCGGAACGGCTCGATGGTCGCCGATACGGTGACGACATCGCCGGTGTGGGCGCGCCGGTGGGTGGAGTGCACGTCGGTGATGCGAGCCTCGGGGTTGCCGCGCTCGTAGTCGACCGTGACGTGCAATGAGTCGATGTGCACCGGTTCCCATGGATTGATGGAGACGAGAACGGCCGGCAACGTAATGTCCGCTCCCAGCGCGGTTCCCGGAACGTCCGCTGCGATCCGCTCCACCCTCCTGACGCTGCGTCCGCCGAAGAACACTTCGGTTTCGGTCCGGATGGACGCGTCACCGGAAACCCAACCCTCAGCGAGGTAGCTGTTCGTCACCGTCCACGGAAGGAAGAACGGCGTCAGCATCGGATGACGGGCCAGGGAGTAGTTGAAGTTGTCCGTTTTGCCCTCGTCGTCGTGAACGGAAACGGTCACGGGAATGACGCTCGGAACCTCGCCATGCGTTCCGGCCACGCCGGGACGGCGATCGTTCCAGATGCCTCCCAGTTCCCCGGTCGAACTTCCCATCTTCATCGAGACCGACCGGTTGGCCAGGACCGTATGAATCCATGCGCCGGTCATCGGGAAGGCCACGGCGCCGGACTGAATCATGGGATGACCGAACGCAACGATGCGGTCTCCCTCGACATGGGTCACGGTTCCGATCGCCACGATGTCCGCGTCCCCACCGATCATCCGTAGTCCGACGGCCGAACCCGGCTCGAGTCGGGAGGTTTCCATGTCGTCCAGTGAGCGACGCCCGGATGCAACGGGACTGGCAGCGAAGCCCAGGTTACCGAGGACCTCGGTCATTTCGGAGTGCAGTCGTGGGGACCAACCGGAAAACGAAATCGGTGTGCCGATCGGGGTCAGTCCGTCGGCCACTTCTGTCCGGTCGACCAATGGAACGGCGGCGATTCCCGGATCAAAGGACGTCGGCTGCGACGGCGCGTCGGACAAGAACGCCCCCTCGGCCGTGGAAGACGCGACGAACGCGTTCCAGGCAGCGTCGAAAGGAAGCACGGAGGTCGCCATCCCGGTGTGATAGGAGTCGCCGCTGGACGGAGTGGTGAAGGAACTTGAAGACGGCGACTTCCCGGTCCGCGGCGCGATCGCTTGCCGGGTATCACCCAAGCTGGGGTAGGCGCCTTCGGCGGCCGGCCCGAGGTTGTCCATCAGGGTCAGCATCTCCCCAATGGGCGTGATGGCCCCGATCGGATCTTTGGCTCCGGGATAGGCGAAGGCGATCGCACCGAGCAACCGCCCGTCGATATAGACCGGCGAGCCGCTCATCCCCTGGCTGATCCCGGTGTGCTCGAGAAACTCCCCCTCGCCGCGGAAGAGAATGAGGTCGCCCTGCGGGCGTGCCGACTCGAGAACTCCAATAATCTCGATCCCGAACTCTTCAATCTCGGATCCTTGAAAGACGCTGCGACCGACACCACGCATTCCAGGTGCGACCTCTTCCACGGGGAAGGTTTCGACGGCAGAGGCCGGCCCGCCAATGAACAGAGTGACGGCTGCAAGGACGAGGGCCTGCCACTGCGCCCGAAACAGGGATGCCCTTGGACGAGGCGGCCCATCCGACCGTGGCGATCGAAAGTCCAATCGCCCACCCACTCGGCGCCTGGCGCGGTGAAGGCGGCATTGGACGAATCCAGGGCCGCGACCGAGGGTCGTCTTGATCATGCGTTGCGTCCTCCGTGGGGGCCCAAGGGCCCGGGGGTGCCGGGGTGGTCGGGCTTTCCCTGCCCGATCTGCGCGAATGCCTTCGTGGATCTTCCTACGCGCCTTTGTCCCACACGGTTCCCAGCCCCCGCGGCGGCGTCGGGTTGAGTCTTGTTCGGAAGACTCCTAGAATCCGTGCTCCAGTATCTGTGAACGTACGTCCACCCGTCGAGGTCATCTTGAAGATCAGCGGCTTTTCCTTCGTCCGCAATGCGGTCAAGCTCGCCTACCCCATCGCCGAAGCGATCGAGTCGGCTCTTCCCCTGGTCGATGAGTTCGTCATCGCCGTGGGAGAATCCGATGACGGCACCGTCGATCGGATTCGCGCGATCGGAGACCCGAAGGTCCGAATCATCGAGACGGAATGGAACCCCGACCATTTCGTCCACGGCCATATCAACGCCGTCCAGACCAACATCGCCATGGACGCCTGCAGCGGGGACTGGGGCGTCTACCTGCAGGCCGATGAGGTCTTCCACGAAGACGACCTCCCCAAGATCCGTCGGGCCATGGAGGAAAACCTCGATCGTCCGGAGGTCGAGGGACTTCTGTTCGACTACCTGCACTTCTGGGGCGACTTCGATCATTTCCATTGGACCCGAAACTGGTACCGGCATGAAGTTCGTGCCGTTCGCCTCGACGGACGCGTCCGCTCCTGGAAGTCGGCTCAGGGATTCCGAAAGGACGAACGGAAGCTGCACGTCCGGCCTTGCGGGGCCCGGGTCTTCCACTACGGCTGGGTTCGCCCCCCGGAAACGATGAAGAAGAAGACCATCGCCCTCGACCGGCTCCATCATCCCGAAGACTGGGTCCAGAAGCGGCACTCCGATGGAGAACGTCCGTTTGACTACGGGCCGTTGGATCATCTGAAGGTCTTCGAGAACACGCACCCCGCCGTGATGAAGGACTGGATCGCTTCCAAGGACTGGCGCGCCGAAGATTATCGGCGCGAAGGCACAAGCCATGAGCACAACCAATTCGGTGTCCGGCTCCTTTCCTGGATCGAAAACCACGTCCTGCATCACCGGATCGGCGAGTATCGGAACTACGTCCTGATCAAGTGACGGCTAGGTGGGGCAGCTGCCCCACCCACTCCCTCTTTTTCGTTATCGGTCGCTGAGTGTCCGTGGTTGACGCTCCGGCGCGTCGCGGGGAGGCCGGCCGGAGACGTTCCCCGAAGTAGGTGGCTCCCCGCCGTGGCCTCGGTGCCCGTCGCATGCCGCACACCAGTCGGAGCCACCCTGAAGAGCCGGTGTGCGGCCAGGGCGATGTGTGATCGAAGCCCGGTTGGAAGCGCTGGGGAACGCTTGGAAACGGACTCTAGAAGAGGTAGACGCGAAGCCCAACGTGGGCCTGGACGCCGGAGTAATCCAGCTCCATCGGGACCGTTCGGAACAGCTCGACATCTTCCTGGTCATTGGCCTGGATGGGGTCGATGAAAGCATTCCGCAGGAAGCTGCGGTCCGACAGATCCCGTCCTTCCGGGACATCGTCCCCGTCGCGGTCGACGGCAGGATCATCGACGTTGGTGATGGACCACTCATACGAGTCCGAATCGATGTCGACCTTGAGCCCGCGGTAGCCGAGATCCCCGGCGAGGGTGAATCTCTCGTTCAGAACGAGCTCCGCTTCGAATGCGGCGACGACACCCGCGCCGGTGCCGTCAAAAGTCAGCGACTCGCGGCGAAGGATTCCCGCTTCGACCGTTCGGTGCTCGTGCGTAATTTCGAGTTCTGCGGAGGTCGCCATCACTCCTCCGCCGCCGACGCAGAAGCGCACGTTCTCGAAGGGTCGCCACGGAATGCGGTAGAAGATTCGCGCCTGCAGAAAGCTCGCGCTCGGTTTGATGTCGATGACCTCGTCGAAATCGACTCCGGTCGAGGCAATGGTGCTGCCTCCGCCGAACGACAGCATCCACGGTCCGAAAAGGTCCGCGCGCACGTCGTAGATGAAGTTGAATCCGCTGCCGAGGTTGTCGAGTGTGTCCCACCGCTGCGATCGCATGTAGACGTTGCCGCGGTCGATCTCGTCGTTGACCGTTCCCATGGCGAGCGAGGTCGCTCCCAGCTGTCCCGTCAGGGAGAACCGGGCCGTGGGGTCATAGGCGAAGACTGCCGGAGCCACGAGCGCGCAAAGGCACGCGGCGCCCAAGGTCTGACTTGCCAGCAGCTTGAAGGATTTACTTAAAGTCATAGTTCCCCACATCTGTCCCAACCCCTTGGCCAGAAGCACCGGTCGCCCGCGCACTATATCAACGGCGGGTACCAGCGATCAACCACCCGCGACCCTGCTCAGATCTCAGTGCCTCAGTAGTTTGGAGACGACGGTAGCGACCTTGTCGTCCGGGACCACATTCTGCTCGCCGGTGCGGAGCTCTTTCAGTGTCCATTCGCCGCGGGCGGCTTCGTCCGTCCCCTGGAAGACGACAATAGGAATTCCCCTCTTGTCCGCGACGCCGATCTGCTTTCCCAGTTTTCCGTGCCGATAGACCACCTCGGTTGCAATTCCGGCGTTCCGGAGACGGCCGGTCATCCGGAGAGCCGCAGCTTCGTCGTCGTCGGAAAAACGGAGCACCAAGACCTGTGTGGCCGTCGATCTCTCCGACGTCTTTCCCATCTGTTCGAGAGCGGTGAGGATGCGGTCGAACCCGATGGCAGCGCCCACGGCCGGCAGAGACTCCGGAGAGAAGACGCTGATCAGGTCATCGTAGCGTCCACCCCCGGCCAGGCTTCCGATGTGCGGAAGCTCGTCGACAAAGGCCTCGTAGACGGCGCCGGTGTAATAGTCGAGGCCACGAGCCAGCGACAAACGAAACTCGAAGCGATCGAGCGGAGCACCCAACGCATCCAGACATTCCCAGATCCGGAGGAGATCCGCGCAGCCCTCCTGGATACCGGAGTCGTCGTAGGCTTCCCGCAGCGCTTCGATCTCGGTCCGACCACCTTTCGGGTGTTGCAGGAATTCGAGCAGAAGCCCGCGTGCTTCCTTTGGAATCTCCTCCCGCTCGAACTCGGCCTCGATGCCCTCCTCGCCGACTTTGTCGACCTTGTCGATGGCCCGGAGGACGGCGGGACCGGCTTCCTGCGGCAGCCCGGCCGCGGCGACCATTCCCTCGAGGATGCGGCGGTGATTGACCCGAACCTTGGCCGTTCCGAGACCCAGGCCGTCGATGACTTCGCCGATGAGGCAGAGAATCTCTGCATCCGCGACACGGTCGGCTTCGCCGATGATGTCGGCGTCGCATTGATAGAACTCACGGTACCGGCCTTGCCGTAGCTGCGGGCGGTCTGCCCTCCAGACGGGTTGCATTTGATACCGCTTGAAAGGCTTCGGCAGGTCGCGGTGTTCTGCAGCGAGCCGAGCCAGGGGGACCGTCAGGTCGTAGCGAAGCGCCAGAACCTGGCCGCCCTTGTAGTCCAGCCGGTAGATCAGCTTCTCGCCTTCGGAACCGTACTTCCCCATCAGGATGTCGAGGTACTCGACAGCCGGCGTTTCCACGGGAGCGAATCCGTAGCGCTGGTAGACCGTTCGCAGATACTGAAAGAGTTCCTCGCGTCGCAGCATCTCCTGCGGAAGAAAGTCCCGCATGCCTTTGAACGTGCGCGGTGTGATGCGAGGTTCGCCCATCATGCCTCCTTGGCGTGGTCGGTCGGCGGTTAGCAGAGCGGTTCTTCGAGCGCGGCGTTGACGGCATCCACGAACTTGGAGGAGCCCACGATCTCCTGCACTTTCAGGAGATCCGCCTCGAGATAGCGGTCTTCTTCGAGCGTGGTGATTCCATGGTCCCGAAGGTACGTGTACGCGGTCCGCGCTCCGATTCCAAGCTGACGATTGCGACCCAAACGGCGTTCGAGCAGATCGACTCCCTGCGCCGCCGCCAGCAGTTCGACCGCGACCACGGTTTGGCTGTTGCGCAACACCTGTCGCGCCTTTCGCGCGGCCCAAAGCCCCATGCTGACGTGGTCTTCCTGACTACCCGAGGTCGGGATCGTGTCGACGCATGCGGGGCTCGACAGCGTCTTGCTTTCGGTGACCAGCGCCGCCGTCGTGTACTGCGCGATCATGAGCCCGGTGTTGATCCCAGCCTTCCCACCGGTGAGGTTCGACGGTAGCCCGTAACTCAGATTCGAGTTGAGCAGCCGGAAGAGCCGACGCTCCGAGATGCTTCCGATCTCGGACAGAGCCATCGATGCGTAGTCCGCGGCCAAGGCCAGCGGCTGGCCGTGGAAGTTCCCTCCGGAGAGCGGTTCGTACCCGTCGCCGAGCGGAAAGATCAGCGGGTTGTCGGTGACCGCATTGATCTCGCGATCGAAGACTTCGTTGACATGGACGATGGCGTCGCGACTCGCTCCGTGGACCTGAGGAACGCATCGCAACGAGTAGGCATCCTGCACGCGCGGCACCTGCTCCGTTACGACACGGAACTCCTCCAGCGACTCCTTCGGTATGCCGGCAGCCTTGGCCGCGGCTTCCTGACGAGGAAACTCTGCCCGGACCTTTCCCCTGAGATATTCCGCGCGGAGCGCCTCTCCCCGAGACTCCCCATTGGCGAGGAGGCTGCGGATGTTTCGCGCCACTCGTTCCTGTCCGGGGTGGCCGCGCACCGCATGCAACCGGGGGTCGAACGCTTTGTCTTCGCCGAGCATGGCCTCGAGGGAGAGGCTCGCTGCGATGTCGGCCGTACGCAGTAGGTGCTCCGCGTCCTCCAGCAGCAGCCCGAGTTCGGCGAGCATGAAACTCGTTCCGTTGGTCAGCGCCATGGCTTCCTTCGGCGCCAGCTCCAAGGGCGTCGGCCGCACCGAATCCGGGAGGTCGGCCAGGCGCATCACTTCACCACGATAGCGAACACGAGCCTCCGGCTCTCCCATGAGCACCGCGCCAACGTGAGCCAAGGGAGCGAGGTCCCCACTGGCGCCGAGGGACCCGACTCGGGGAACGATCGGATGGATCTGCCGATTGATCAGGGTCACCAACGACTCGAGGAGTGCCACAGTGACACCGGAGTAACCCGACGCGAGGCTGTTCGCGCGTACCAGCATCGCTCCCCGGACGGTCTCGTCATCGAAAGGCTCGCCGACTCCCGTGCAGTGGGACCGAATGTAGAGCTTCTGGAACTCGGTCAGACGCTTACCGTCGACCTGGCGGTCCTTGAGAACTCCGACCCCGGTGTTGAAACCGTAAATCGCCGGGAGCGTCTTCCCGGGATCGGCCTGCAGCCAGTCCCTTTCGATGACGTCGCGAAGATGCCGGCAGCGATCGGTAGCCGCGTCCGACAACTCGACGTTCGGGAAGGCTTCGTCCCGACCGCGGGCCACCTGGATCAGCGCGTTTCGATCTAGGGAGAACCCGTCGATCGGCAACGTGGATTGGAATTGTGCGGACATCTGACCTCCTGGAGCGAAGAGATCAGGATACGTTCCCCGTCGTAGAATTGTCCAGATTGCTACCGGAATGCGAGGCGAAGACCTAAGCGGGAATGAGGCGGCGATCAGGCGGCGATCAGAGAGCGATCAGGCAGCCTCAGGTGAGGCCTGTGGATCAGGCCGCGGCGGCTCGCGGCTTTTCCTGAACGAAGCGGGTCCTGACGGGATAGGGCTGGGCCGCACTTCCGGCCTCCACCCACCATGCCGCGGACAGGTACTCGGGCAGGCGCGCCTCGCGAGGAGGTGGCAGGTGTGAGCCCGTAAGAACCCCCTCCAGACGCTGCAAGGCGTCCAGAATCGACGAAGCCGGTGAGGCCAGCAGGACGCGAACGTCACGGTTGGAGGCTCGCAGGGCGGCTCCAACCAGTTCTCGATCCTCGATAGAGCGGAGAACGATCACACGTGGGTGTGTTCGATCGCAAAGATCGATCAGGGAGTCCGGTTCCGAAAGCGAGTTCGGTGAGATCTGGCGGATCCGGCCCGGCAACTTCGCCCAGTCGTAAGACGGAAACGGCTCGATGACCCAGCCCAGGCACGGAGCCGCCTGCACCGCTCGAGCCACCCAGGATGCGACGGACTGTTCAAGCAGACGTTCCATCGCTGAGGACAGAAGCACCGCCTTCGGACTTCGGTCCAGGGCGTTCCCCAGGTCGGCTTGGAATCCCATCCCTTCCCAGTTCGGAAACTCGGAGGTCGGGCAGGAGATACTGAACCAGGCGCCCTCGGGGCCGCTGTGGCGCGAGACCCAGAGGCGAGACTGTGGCGACCCGGTGGCCCAACACCCAACCGTCCGACCCGATTTCGGGTCCCACTCCGGGTCTGCCGGACACAGGGTCGAGACCCACTCTTCGACCTCGGCGAAGGAACGAACCTCGACCGCGGTCGCACCCGAAGCGTGCACGACGTAGACGAGATCGTCCGGACCCACCAGGACCCGTTCCGCTCTCCCCTCCTGCAGCGCGTCGACGATGGAGTGCTTCCACTCCGCTCCCAGTGAGGAGGTGTCTTCCTCGAACGCAACCGCCTTGCGGAAGGCATCGCTCAGTTCGGCTGTCCGCCGGTTCATTTCCTGGAATCGGTCGACGTGGGTTGGGGCCGGTTCTCCGTCGTCTTCCAGAAGATCGCCGGCCGACATTTCGTCCAGCTGACGAGCCGCTTCCAAGAGCACATTCTCGGTGGAGTTGTGAATCTTCTGGGTTGGGTCGACCGGTCCCGAGTCGAAGCTGAATTCACCATCTGCCCATTGCACGGCGCCCAGGACGACTTCTTCGCCGGAGACCAGCTTTTCATCCAGAGCGTTCAGAAGTTGACCCTCCTGAAACGTGAGGTAGACCGTGTGCTTGCCGTCACGCGCGGTCAGGGTTCCCGTCTTCCGGTTGAGCATCAGGAACTGGCAGATGTCGAACAGAGACACCTCTGCGAGGCGTCCGACCAGAGCCGCCCCGCCCTTCCCTCTCGAGGAGGCGACCCTGTTCACGCGGCGTCTTTCGTACCCAGGAGGGGCGCGAAGTTCTCTTTGTTGTTGGCTGTGCGGTACGCCTCTTCGACATCGATCGTTCCCTCGCGTAGGAGGGTCATCAGACAGTTGTCGAGAAGCAACATGCCGTCGCGCTTGGAGGTTTGCATCACGCTTGGGATCTGGAAGGTCTTGCGCTCACGGATCAGAGTCCCGATGGCCGTGTTGCAGAAGAGAATTTCCAGAGCGCAAACGCGGCCCTCTCCGTCGGCGCGACGAACGAGCCGTTGCGCGACCACTCCCCGGAGGCTTTCGGAAAGCATGGTCCGGATCTGTGCCTGCTGGTCTTCGGGAAACGCGTTGATGATTCGGTCGACGGTCTGAGCCGCGCTCTGAGTGTGAAGCGTGGCGAAGACGAGCTGACCCGTCTCGGCCGCGGTCAGGGCCAACTGCATCGTATCCAGGTCGCGCATTTCTCCGACCAGGACGATGTTCGGATCTTCGCGGAGCGCCGCTCTCAGGGCGGACGAGAACGATCGCGCCGACTTTCCGATCTCGCGTTGATTGACCAGGCAGTTGAGGTTTGGATGCACGTACTCGACAGGATCTTCGATCGTGAGAATGTGTTTCCGCTGCGTCTGGTTGATGTGGTGGATCATCGAGGCCAGGGTCGTGCTTTTTCCACTACCCGGAGGGCCGGTCACGACCACCAGACCCTTCGGAAGTTCACAGAAGCGTTGGACCGTGTCCGGAAGTCCGAGCTGCTCGATGGTAAAAATCTGCGAAGGCAGCAGACGGAACGCTCCCGCGATCCCTTTCAGCTGTTCGTAGATGTTGCAGCGAACCCGAACCTCGCCCGGGACCTCGTAGGCGAAGTCGATGTCCCGGTCGCGATGGAACCTGGACTTCTGCTCCTGCGACATCAGCTCATAGAGTAGCTGTCGTGCCTGTTCGCCCGTCAGCTCCGGGTAGTCCACCGGCCGGATCTCTCCGTGAACCCGCAGCATCGGAGGGGCACCCGTCGAGATATGGAGGTCGGACGCGCCCTGGTGCTTCACCATCTTGAATATTGCGTCTATCCGAGCCAAATCCGAGTTCTCGCCAGGGCTGAGGATTGGGTAACTACCACCGAAATCGGGACGGTGGGCTCTAGGGAAGGGATCGGCAGAATTGGGGGCGAGCTAAAGAGGCGACCCAGCCGGATTTGGGCTGGGTCGCAAGAGAATGTTCCGACAATCAGCTGGGGACCGCGACGAGAGTCGCTCGATATTTGGAGAAATGGTCGAGTTCGACTTGGACCCGGTTTCCAACAGTGGTTCCACCGAGTTCTGTCCACGAGTTCGTCGATGGGTTGAACCACTCGATCGTGACAACGTCGGTCGGACTCACATCTGCCGGAATTTCAAAGGACAGGACTGCCGGCTGCGAGAACTGAAGTCCATGAGGGGCGAACTCGCATACCCTGTGCCCGTCTTCTTCCTTCAGATCCATCGTAATCTGGACAGGAACAGCCAGGGCCCCGGCCGGAACCACGAGCTTGCTCTCAAGGTTTGCCAAGTCTGCGCCCACAGCGTCGACGAGGGCAGAGGTGCTGCCGATTACGTTCAGCATCGAAATGTCGGTTGCTGGAGCCACCAAAGGCGCGTCGCTAACGTCGCCGCAAGCTGCACTTAGGACCGCAAGCAACGAGGCGAAACCAACCAAACTTCCACGATTCATCGAGTCTATCTCCCCGGATGTGTCAACAATAGGTTGCACTGCGGTAGATGAAAGACATGTGCCATGTCGGATGTGCAGCGGGACTAAATCATGAAGTTCAACGGCTATTTGACTGCCATACAGCCCTTTACGGCCGCTGTGTGGTCGCCCCGGAGGAACGCCGAGTCAAAAACTGGCCGTAGTGAACCGCGGGAATCTTCGCGACCGGGGACCGACAGACGTCGGCTGAGATGGCCGAAGATTCTGTGGGTCAGTGGGTTGTCCGGGTTAGGTGACCCGTGCCGATTTGGGGATTCAGCACCATGAAAAGGATCGCCCCCGAACGATGCCGGGGGCGACCTAACGGCGGTTCAGCCGAAAGTGAAGTTATGGGGCCACTTAACTCCTGGACCCGGCTTCACCACCGAAACTTTCTGAGCCCGGGAACCGGGTGGCGCGTAGCATGAGGTTTAGCTTACCCCGGTTCCCGAAGGACCGACTTACCAGCCAGCCCTGCCATAGTTGACGAGCATCAAGAGTCCTGCGAGGACTGCTCCACCGATGATCATGGTTGACCTCCTGGTCTTTTTGTTGACCGGACCCAAACGGCTAAGTCTCAAGCCGTTGGGCC
Source organism: bacterium (assembly GCA_030431975.1). Lineage (GTDB taxonomy): Bacteria > Eisenbacteria > RBG-16-71-46 > CAIMUX01 > CAIMUX01 > JACKCR01. The sequence continues at coordinate 114,348 of JAUIHP010000008.1, forward strand.
GCTTCCTGCGACTCGATGCTTTGAAGGATAAAACAAGTGTGCCAAGACCTCGATCACGGCCGGGGGCGCTCCTAGGGAACGGCAGCACAGCGACTTACGGCGTCATCCTCAATCTGCCAAGACGGAATCTATGATTGGGGCCGTTGTAAGCCAGCGACTACACTTCGAGGGAGCGCAGCCTAACCCATTTGCAAGTAGCACCTTAGGGCGATGTCGCCCTGATTTGACATGTGCGGGACTGTCAAGTCAACGCGACGGCTTGTTGGAGGGCGAGACAAGCAGGGAGACCTAGGAACGAACGTGCGTCACGCACGTCATCGAATCCGGCAGCCACCCGTACCAGCTCTTCTTTCCCCCGTTCCAGCGCAGTCCGCTGGCGGGAGGGCTCGTTCAAATCGCGAAAGAGGCGTGCTTCCTGCCACGCGAGGCGCCACCTCCACATGGCCAGTCCCAGCCGTTCAGAGTCTCGGCGGAGTTCCTCGAGCGACTCCAGGAGTCGGATTGGGTCGCCACCCGCACTGCATACCGCAACTTCCAGTTCGGCCACCCGGGACTGAATCTGCCCCAGCGCGGAACAGTGCTCGCGCGTACCCGTCAAGAGAGGTGAGATCTCGTCTACGGCAGCTTGGTTCTGAAGATCACACTCGGTCAGGACCCACAAGGCGATGCACTCGCTTTTGTCACCGAGGGCGCCTTGGTCTTCGAACTGCTGCAGTGCCCGCCGAAGTCTTTTGCGGCCCGCGTCCGGCTGATCCACGCGCAGCATGCAGACACCCAAGCAGGCGTCGAATACGGCTTCATCAATCGGGCCAATGTCGTCGGGCAGGGAATCCGCGGTATCGAAGAAGTGGGTGGAACGACCAATGTTCTCGAGCACGGCCGATCGATGACGCGCGTAGAGCTCTTTCTCACGTCCATTGCTCACGGCGAGTGCAAGGCCCTCGTTCATGGCTCGCATGGCAGCGCCTAGTTCGCCCATGGTTGCCAGGACGAGCGATAGATTCGCCAGCACCAGCTCAGTATGGAGCCAAGAGAGCTTCGACCTCGCGATATCAGCGCACGATGACAGAACGCGCGCCAACTTTACGACCTCGCCCCTTTCAAAGAGCACCCCCCCGAGGTTCATCAGCAACAAGAGCTCCATTGAGCGATCCTTGACCGTCTCGTTGATTCGGAGTGCAGCCTCATAGGACAACTGAGCTTGGTCAATGTCACCACTATCAAACTGCACAACTCCGAGGTGAACAAGAAGGGACATGGTCTCAAGCGGCCTCGTTGTCTTTGCCAACAGGCGTGAAATCGAATCCCGAACGGCTGCCGGATCGAGGGTGAGATCGATAGCCCTGACCTCGTACGAGAAGAGGTCTGCCCAGCTCACGCCCACATCGGGCAGCCCCGACGGATCAAACTCCTGAAGCGACCGCCATACCTGACATTTGATCCCGCATCGCAACCAAATCCTGGCCAAAGCCGCTTCTTGAGGAATCGGCATCGTGGTGATGCCCCGGGCCGCAGCATCGAGTTCGCCGGATTGGCACAGAGCGACGCTCTCAAACAAAGGCCCGGACTCCAGTCTGAGATCAAGTACCTCAGCGTCAGCGGGAGTGATATCTGGTAGTCCAAGATCGACAGCAACGACTTCGATGCCTGTTCGAATCGATTCCGTACTCAACTCTGCAAGAAGCTTGGCCTTCCCCAACATGCGAAACGCTTCGAGCACGGCAAAATCGCTCTCTTCGCCCAGGAGCCCTTGAAAGCACAAATCCACATCAACCAGGTGCAAGCACCGCGTGAGAGCTGCCAACCGCAGCTTCTGCTGACTCGTCAGCTCTCCACTCTCGACGAGCACCCGTGTCGCCGTTTCCAGATCGGGCACGGAGTCGACGATGATTCGGGACAAGAAGACCGAATCGCCAAGCGCGCCGTGATCTGAGTCGAGGACGGAGTTGCGAAGCGCAGCCACGACTCTGGAGTCGAGTTCCTCGGGCTCGGAGTGCAGCGACTCCCTCACCCAATCCTTCCACGCTTCCGGCACCTCCAGTTGATTGATCATCTTTGCCACGTCGACCCGTCCGTTACGCGCAGCGGAATCGAAGGGTGTCGGCATCACCGAAATCAAAGCATCGAGCAGAGCCGGGCGACCCATGGACACGCGCACGACTTCGTCGATCAACGATCGGGCGGTCAGCCCTCGCGATGCCGCGAGTCGAGTCATGTCTTCGCTGGAGAACGCTGAGAGTTCGAGCTCGAGTCGATCTTCAGACATCGAGGTACTCGCGCGCGGAGATGGATTCAAGGTTGGGGGCAAAACCTCGGACTCGATCTGAAGCGAGGATCCGTCTTCTCGAGTCCACCCGTCTTCACTGGGGAGCCAATCTTGCGTCTGTGCAATCGCAGCGAATCGGCGATGGAGCCGGGAGGCTCCGAGACCTTGTTCGCCACGGATGAAACAACGGCGATCGGCAACAGAATCGTCGAGCAACCACTTCTGAAACGCCTCGACCTCTGCTTCCCTTCCCATAAAGGGAAGCCGACGAGCACCGGTTAGGTTGGTGGGCAGTCGCATCGTTGTCTGTCCGGTTGCGATCTCGCGCAACCGTGTCCAGACCTCCGGTGCGGAAAGCGGACGAAACTCCGGATCCGGACTCAGCAACTCGCCGAGCAGACGAACCAGGGGCCTGGGAATCTGGCCGCTACGATAGAGTGCATCGAGATTCGGGCCTTGCAGCTGGGCTCGCATCACTTCGCCGCCGTGCGCTCCCTGAAACACCTTCTCGCCAATGATCAATTCGTAGAGAAGCGCGCCGAACGCATACAAGTCGACTCTCGCGTCCCACTCCTTCGCCCGCTGCAACAACTCCGGTGCCATGTATCCGGGGGTACCGGCTGGCGGTATCGCGGCGCCAAGGGGGCTCGAAAGGCCGAGATCGAACATGTGGACATGCGCGGGTGGTTCGTCCGCATCCAACACCTTGGTGCCGTCATCCCATGACGCCGGCGTCTGTCCCTTCCACTCGATCAGAAGTTGGTCCGGCTTCAGGTCGAGTTGCGCATATCCGTTGACGTGTAGCGCGTGGAGCCCGCTCAGGACTTGCCGTGCGACTTCGAGAGTATCGGGCGTCCAGTCCCGAATGGGAAACTCGTCGAACGTCTTCCCTTGGGAGTACTCGAGTGTGAACGCGAGACTCCCGTCCGCGAGCGTAAAGAAACGATCCGGACGCACCCAGTACGGATGATCGAGGGCTTCGAGTCGCAAGTACTCGTTGCGGAACGACTCCGAGTCGATCTCCTCGAAAGGCGTGCGCAGACATTTGACGACGACTTCCGACTCCGCCTGAGTGTCAAACGCGCGATAGACCTCGCGGTTTTCCGTCGCGACCAGAAGCCGGGCGTCTTCGATTTGGGAAGGAAACTGTGGGATGGATTCCACGGCGTCGCTCCGGACTAACGCCCGGGACGAACGAGTCCGTGGAGCCTCAGCCGGTTGTGAAGGTGCTGACGACTGATTCCCAGTTCGCCGGCCGCTTTCGTGATCACCCAGTCATTGCGCTCGAGCGACTGACGAATGCATTGACGCTCTGCAGCCGTCACCGCGTCATGAAGTTTCTTCGGCATGGATTCGTCGGCGACCCCGTTTGCCGGAACGGAAGCGGTCTTCAGGTCCGGCAGATGCAGCTGCAGATGGGCCACGTCCAGGGACTCGCCTTCGCGAACGAGCGCGCAGGCGCCTTCGATGACATGACGGAGCTGACGCACGTTGCCCGGCCATTGATAGTCCATCAGTGACTTGAGCGCACGATTCGTCATGCCCTGAATGTCCCGCTTGAAACGCTCTTTCGTCTTCGTGAAGAAATGGTCGATGAGAAGCGGAATGTCTTCCCGTCGGTCCCGAAGCGGAGGCAGGTCGATGTGCATTCCGTTCAACCGGTAGTACAGGTCCTGACGGAAAGTACCCTCGCTGACCATCTTTCGAAGATCCCGATGAGTCGCCGAGACGACCCGGACACTGGAATGACGGGTGCGATTCTCTCCGACACGTCGGAACTCGCCCGACTCGAGGAAGCGCAGCAACTTCGGCTGGAACTCTCTCGGAAGGTCGCCGATCTCGTCGAGGAAAAGAGTACCGCCATCGGCCTGTTCGACGAGGCCCGGCCGGTCCTTAACCGCCTGGGTGAAGGCTCCCATGATGTGACCAAAGAACTCACTCTCGAACAGTTCGCCGGGAATGGCGCCACAGTTCACCGGAACGAAGGGACTCTTGGAACGTCCACCCTCTGAATGGAGAGCCTGTGCGACGAGTTCCTTTCCGGTACCGCTCTCACCGATGAGGACCACGGAGAGATCGAGGTCCTTGACCAGACGCATCTTCTCGAAGAGCGTTTGCATCTCTTCGCTGCGACCGATGAGAGAGGCAAACTGCCATCCTCCCTGAACAGCTGTCCGCAGTTCTTCGTTTTCCCGGGCAAGAATGACCCGCCGGTCCTCGATGTCGCGAATCAGTTCGGAATTGATCAGGCTGATCGCTGCCTGCGCAGCGAACGCTTCGAGAATCTCCCGATCGAGAGCGGCCGGCGTCATCGAGCTGTTCGAACTGTCGAGGTACAGAACTCCAAACGGATCTTTTTGCCGACGAAGCGGACAGCAGACCGCAGAAAAAAGCTGGTTCACACGAATGCTCTGGATGTCCTTGTACTCCGGAGTCGAGAGCTGATCGAACTCGACGATGCGGTTCTCGCTCAGGCACTGTCCGGCAAGCGTGTGGGAAATCTGTCCAATGTCGGCCGGGAGGTGCTCCTGTTCCAGGTCGCGTCCCCGGGCAACCCGCAGGCTCTCCCCCTCCCGTAGGAGGATCATTCCTCTTTGAGCGTTGAAGAGGGGAATCACGGCATCGAGGATGGCGTCGAGAAGTTCACCGTGATTGAGAATGGACGAGAGCTGTCTGGAAACACCGAGGAGCTTCTGATACGCGTCGATGTGACGCTTGAGCTGCGGAGAGGACTCCATCGGCGGCCGCGCGATCGGCGGAGGAAGGTACGGCGTCGTCAGGTTTTCCCGCTCGTCGGAGGAGACTCCAGGGTCCACGAGCCTTTCGAATGGATCCTCGGATGCCGGTTCGGCCTGGGCTGCAGGCTCCGGCCGGGCGCGCCCTAGCTTCTCGTGCGGGTGCTCAGACATGCAGACTCGTTTCGCTTCACCAACCCCACTGCCCCGGCCCCTGAATCGACGAGCTACACGCCGACCGTGCGTGCAGAGGCCCCTCTGACGATTAGAAAGGAGAATAGAAGAACCAAGCCCAAACTGTCAACCGAACAAGACATCGGCCTCCCAAGTGGCTTCAGAACTCCGCGTTTCCCCGGATTGACCGTGCGAAATAGGTGCTTTTGTTCCAGATAGAGAAACCGGGCCGATGTCACCAAAGCTTGACGATCAACAAACCTCAAACATTGGCCTAGTTTGAGGGCTTTCCGAACAAAGGGGTCTCAGTCCCCGAGTCGGTACCGGAGGATCGTCCAGATGGCATTGACACCGTCCTTCCAGCCGATCTTCTTCCCTTCCGCATAGGTCCGGCCGTGGTAGGAGATCGGCGTCTCGTAGACGCGATAGCCGCGACGCGCGATCTTTGCGGTGACCTCGGGCTCGAACCCGAAACGGTCTGACTTGAGCGGAATCGACTGGATGACCTCGCGACGGAAGACCTTGTAGCAGGTCTCCATATCCGTGAGGTTGAGGTTGGTCATCATGTTGGAAAGCGTGGTCAGGAACTGATTCCCCAGGTAGTGCCAAAAGAAGAGCACACGGTGAGGGCCGCCCAGGAATCGCGAACCGTAGACGACGTCCGCCAGGTCCTGTTCGATGGGAGCGATGAGCTTGGGATACTCGGCCGGATCGTATTCGAGGTCCGCGTCCTGAATGAGCACGATGTCCCCCGTCGCGTGCTTGAACGCAGTGCGTAGGGCCGCGCCTTTCCCGCGGTTCTTCTCGTGGAAGAAGACGCGGATGTTGGGGTGGTCGAGCTTCTCCAGGAGGTCGCGCGTCCCGTCGGTCGAGAAGTCGTCCACCATGAGGAGTTCCTTGTCGTACGGCGTTGCCAGTACGCGTTCGACCAACTGCATCAGCGTGTCTTTCTCGTTGTAGACCGGTATGACCACCGAGAGCTTCACGCGTGCTCCTCCTCAAGCCGAAGTGACCTCAAACCGTGAAGTGTAGCAAGGTCACGCACGCTTCGGGAGGGCTCCCAGCGGATTTAGCCCAAAAGTCGCGCATAGACCTGACAGGTCTCCTCGACCATCCGCTCGACGGAGAGTGATTTCGCACGCTCCCACCCCGCCTTGATCCGAGATTGACGATGGGCATCGTCCCGGAAGAGGGCGAGAAGGCCTTCCGCCCAGTCTGCCGGGTCCCACGGAAGCAACGCGGCCTCGAGGTCCGGCCCGACAAGCTCTGGAATGCCGCCAACCGGGGTTGCAAGGAAGGGTGTTCGGGCGGCCATGGCCTCCAGCAGGGCGTAGGGCATTCCTTCGGTCACCGACGGGAGCAGCAGGGCGCCGATCTCTCGGAGAATGGGATTCACATCCTCGAGCCGACCGTGGAAACGCACGTGTTCGCCGAGCTCCTCCTCGGCAACCCGCGCCTCGAGCTCGCCCCGCATCGGTCCGTCTCCGACCAGATGGAGAATCAGACGATGGCGCTCCGTGTCCGTCAGCGGGCCGCCGGTACCGACCAGAAGTCGGATCAGATCCAGCATCCGATGCGGCTTCTTCTCCTTCGATAGACGGCCGAGAAAACCGAGGCGAAACCGCGTCTCGGAGCCAGCCACATCGGTACCGTCGTCCTTCGGCAACGGAACGCCGTTGTAGACGACCGCGGCGCGGTGCGCGGGAAAACCTCCACGACCGACGAGCCGGTCCCGGTCCTGCTTCGAGAGCAGGATCGTGGTGTGGGCCAGTCGACACTTCGCCGCCTCCCATCGCCAGCGTGCTGCAGAATCAGGCTCCGTCCCCAACGACGGAACGATGAGGCCGTGACGCGTGTCCACGATCGCGGGGATACCCGCCATCCGCCCGGCGATGCAGGGAAGTCGTCCCGAGTGGGAGTGCAGCACATCCGGTCGAGTCCGCTTCAGCTCACGGAGGAGCTTGGACACATAGGTCACGCCATTCGGCCGAGGGATGATCGCGGTCTCTGCCCCCACCGCCCTTGCCTTGTCCACGAGGGGCCCGTCCCGGCTGGAAAGCAGCCGAACCGAATGCCCAAGATTCGCCAGCCCGACCAGGAGCAGTTCGACATGGCGCTCGGTTCCACCGATTCCCGCTCCGGCGATGACCAGACTAATCCGCATGAATCGACCTACTCGATCGTCACCGGACGCGGGATGAAGGTCAGGACGAAGAAGAGCAGTACGAAGATTCCCAGCGCCAAGCGTCCGCGTGAAAGAGGGGTCTGCTCGTCATACGTCTGCGCACTCCGAAATCGAGTCGCGACGGCAAGGAAGATCAGAAGGACCCACCACCCGGGAAACCAGTAGCCCGCAACCAGGAGGGTCAGCGCGAAAAAGAGTGAGGCCCAACGTGCGTGCCGTCCAACAAGGCCGTAGAGCACGTGCCCCCCGTCCAGCTGGCCGATCGGCAACAGGTTCATCGACGTCACGAAGAGCCCCGCCCACCCCGCAAAGGCGATCGGGTGCAACAGAAGGTCCTGACCCGGCCCCATCGAACCAAAGTAGAATCGCTCCAACGCGGTGAAGAGAAGAGAGCCTCCCAGTTTGAGGTGAGGTCCATCCAGTGCCTGCTTGTCGACCACCTTCGATTGCGACAGGCCCCAGAGACAGGCCGCCAGCGACGGTGGAATCCCCGCGAGAGGCCCGCCGATTCCCACATCGAAGAGCACCCTTCGCGAACGGATTCGCTCACGAAGGCGGATGATCGCCCCCATCGTGCCGAAGGGGGAAATAGGGAGAGGAATGAAAAGGGGCAGGCTGGTCGACACGCCGTAGCGGCGGGCGGTCAGGAAGTGCCCCATTTCATGGCAGAACAGGATGGTCAACAGCCAGAAGCTGAAGGCCGGTCCCTGCACCAACCACGTCGAAGCGACGGTGGCGATGAGTAGAAGTCCGGCGATGACCCATTCGCGAGTTCGCCGCGCCGGTGGAGGCACAGGACGGCCCCACGCAGGCTCTTCGACTGACCAGCTTTCGTTCAACGGTTGCCTTGATCCTCCGGGCGGGACAGTATCACGCGAACGGAAGTTCAAACAGGGCACGACACTTTGAGGTTCCCATGGACGAGCAACGCAATCGTTTCGGCATCATCGGCTACGGCCGTTTCGGTCACCTCGTCGCACCGTACCTTGCGGGCGACGGACAGGTCGCCGTCCACGATCCGAAGGTTTCCGCCGCGACCCTTCCCGCCGGCTGCTTCCCCGCCAGTCTTGCCGACGCCGCAGCATCGCATGTTGTCGTTCTCTGTGTTCCCATCCGCTCTTTGTACGATGTGCTGGCTGACATCGCACCGTACCTGCTGCCCGGAGCCGTCGTTTTCGATGTGGCCAGCGTGAAGATGAAACCCATGGAATGGATGGAGCGGCTCGTCCCGGAGCATGTTGACTACGTGGGAAGTCACCCCCTCTTTGGACCGGATTCCGCGCCGCACAATCTGAGCGACCAGAAGATCGTCCTCGTTCCGGGTCGGATCGCCGAGGAGCGCTTCCAGCGAGGCCGCCGTTATCTCCAAAGCAAAGGGCTGCGTATCATCCAGACGACGGCGGAGAATCACGATCGCAGCATGGCGAGAACCCAGGCCTTTACCCACTGGTTGGGCCGGGCTCTGGGCGGGCTCGAGTTGAAACCGGAGGCCCTCGACACGCAAGGCTATCGGCTCTTGCAGGACGTCGAATCCTTTGTCTCCCGCGATACGTGGGAACTCTTCGAAGACATGCTGCGATACAACCCGTTCGCAGCCGAAGTACGTGACGGCTTTCGTAGAGCGCTCGATGAAATCGATGAACGACTGGCGCGACTCGACTCCACACAAGAGGGCGCAACTTGATCCGCCCGTCAGTTGCCGTCGTCGAGTACGCCGAGTGTCCGCAGCCTCCACGTTGGCCTTCGGTGGTTTTGGCTTCGGCTCTTCATTCGTCGGAGTTCGCGGTCTCCCGTCTTCAGGTCCACGACTTGGGCGCCGAGGCTCTTCTCGCCTGGTGTGACGCGCATCCGCCAAACCTGATCTTCCTCGACTCCCGGTTTTCCATCAGGTCTCTGCGGAAGGTCTGTTCCGCTCTGAAGGAAATCCCGCTCGTTCTCCAAGGGCCCTACGCCCTGGACCGTTTCGAACTTACGACGTGCGATTTTGCCTTCGTCGGCCCGATTCGGTTGGAAGCTGCGACGCTGGCGCACCGTGTGCTTCGGTCGAAGAACGGACGGAGTCGACTCCGGTCCATCCCACGGCTTCTGATTCGCAGCGAGACGTCCATCTGGCAGATGTCCGAGGACTGGACGCCACCTTCCGCACTCGAGATTCTTGGGCCGGCAACGGAAACGGAAGGATGGGAGTATCTCGGTCCCCAGCGCCGTTCTCCCGGCCCGCCCCGCCCGGCGGAGATCTGGTCGCCATCACCCGAGGCCAGGCCCGACCCTCCCCTCTTTGGACTGGAGGGAGAGGTTCGGCGAACGGAGCACCTCCTCCTTCCTTCGTTGGACAGTCGGTTCGACACGACCGGACGAAGTGACCGCTCGCATCCTTTCGCAGGCGCTACGGAGACCTCGCTGTACGAATGGCGGGAAACGCTTCCGTTACAGGACGTGTTGCAGCTGGTCGACGTCCAGACTCATCACTACCTGCAAACCGGGGCCCGGACTCTGGCGCTGAAGATGGATGATCCATTCGATCTGATTCCGCTGTGGGCACGGCGCCTGGCCGACGCTGAAGTTCAACCGCGTGAAGTTCACCTTTCGCCGACCGTCCCGGCTTTGAAGCGCGTCACGTACCTACCGGAAGCTCTGCAGCCGCTGCTGGATCTGGGAGTTCACGTGCGAGTCGTGCGCGTCCCGTTTTTCAGTTTCGATGACCGGAATCTCAAGCTTCTCGGGCATGGAGCCACGCACTGGGAAAACCGTTGGGTGGCCCGACTTCTCATCGAAGCGGAGGGCTATGACGACGGACGAATCCGTTCGGTCGATCATCACCGGCTGCTGCTCCTCGACCCTTGGAGCCGAATGGCGGATCTGCTCGACTCGCTGGTTGCGATCGAGGAAGATGCTCCGTTCCTCAAGGCGAGTGTCCATCCCGGATCCGTCGTCGAAGTCGAGTCGCGGTACTCGCCGATCGGTCGGCGGGCCGAGGCCGACGGCCTTTTGTCAACGGAGTCGACGCGCACCGGGTGGAGCTATTCGTTCGCGCATGAGGAGACCGCGCTGTATGTCGAGTTGGCGCACCGTGGAATGGTCCCCCTCCTGGAGACGATCGGCCGGATGAAGCTGGCTCCGCTTCGCCGACAGGAAGTCATCGAGGAGGCCCGTTTCCGCTGGATGCGGGAACTCGCTGTCCATCTGCAGAGATCTAGGGACTCTCATGCCGCCGTCGAGGAGTCGTGGGGAAAGGTCTTGGGCAGCGTCGTCCGGGAACTGGCAACGGACGTTCGCAAGGATGGACCGCAGTAAGACGAGGGTCTTGCCCGGTCGGTCGAGAAAGCAGGAGAAGAGAATGTCGATTCGAGAAGCCGCGGGCCGGGCCCTTTCCAAAGTCATGTACCCCGGCATCGACAGGGACATCGTTTCCCTCGGTTACGTCAAGGCACTGGAAGAGAGAGGTGATTCCGTCTTCGTACGGGTCGAGTTGAGTCCCACCGCGGGAGGCGTTCGAAACGAGATCGAGTCCCGAATCAAGGCGGAGCTCGGCGAAGAGAACGTCCCGTTCGACCTCGAGGTTTCCGTCCGGGAAGAGCAGACGGCGGCGGCTCCCTCGCCGCCGGATCCGTTGGCCCACATTCCTTTCAAGATCGCCGTTTCCTCGGCCAAGGGCGGGGTCGGGAAGTCAACCGTGGCGGTCAACCTGGCCCTCGCACTGGCCAAACTCGGGCACAAGACCGGACTACTCGATACGGACATCTACGGTCCCTCGATTCCGATCATGCTTGGTCTCGAAGACCAGCAACCGATGCTCGATCCCGACCGGGGAAAGCTCATCCCGCTGGAGCGCTACGGAGTCAAGAACGTCTCGATCGGCTATATGGTCGACCGCAACACTCCGATGGTTTGGCGCGGTCCGATGATGAGCAAGGCTATCGATCAGCTTATGCGTGACGTTGACTGGGAAGGCACGGAAGTCCTGGTTTTCGACCTTCCGCCCGGCACCGGAGACGTTCAGCTGTCCCTCGCCCAGAAACTCAGGCTGTCCGGTGCAGTCATCGTTTCGACTCCGCAGGACGTTGCCCTCATCGACGCCGTTCGTGGGATTCGCATGTTCGAGAAGACTTCCGTTCCCGTACTGGGAATCGTCGAGAACATGAGCTACTTCATTTGTTCCAACTGTGACGCGAAGCACCACATCTTCGGAAAAGACGGCGCGGCCAACGAAGCCGAAAAACAGGGTATCCCGCTGCTCGGACAACTCCCGATCGATCCACGGATCGCCTCCGGAGCGGACAAGGGTCACCCCATTGTCTTCGAGGAACCGGACTCGGAGGCGGCCAAGCTCTTCGAGAGCATCGCCACGGCCGTGATGAAAACGGTCGAAGACCACCGGCGAGACGGGTAACGGAAATCCCGCGCGACGCCCCTGCCTGGCGGGCGGGGCGCGGACACCGACCCCACCCAACGCGCGGAGACATCGGCAGATATTGGCGGGACCGAAGCGGCCGCCCAGGAATTCTCCCGACACGATCTACCGCCGGATGCCCGGGGCAGAAATTGCCGACGGGAAAAGGTTTCCGCGCTGCCGTCGCTATGCACGAAAAGTGAACAGCAAGTCCCGGCAACGGCCGATGAAACCCATGGAAGGTTCGATCGGTTTCGTTGGGAGAAGTGAAGTTGCCTGAGCAGTATCGAATACCGAAGCAGAAGGTCATGGCGGCGATCACGTTTCCCTCATCGCCGGCGCGGCACCTCAATATCTATCTGAGTGAGCGTGCCGAGCGACATATCGGTTACGAGCGCCCCAGTGATCTTCTCAACAGCGACAAGTCTTTCCTACCGGCCACGGAGACGGATGGCAACGTCGTCATTCTGAATCGTTCACTTATCCGCACTGTCGAAGTCGAAGCCAAGTACGAATTCGATCCCGATCAGATCAACGGCAACGGATCGGGAACTTCATTCGACATGGAAGCGACCTCGGCCGACATCGAAGTCGCCCTGTCGGACGATTCGGTTATTCACGGGACGATCTCGTTCACTCTTCCGGGCTCGCAGCGGCGGGTCCAGGACTTCATGAATCTTCCCGAGCCCTTCCTCGTCTTACGGCGAAAAGATCACGCGATCCTGGTCAACAAGGCTCAGATCCAAAAGATCTCCATCGTCTAGCCCTACGCACCCAAAACACAAAGGAGCCTCCCGACGTGGCACGTATCGACAAGTTCATCGAAGCGGCCTTCAAACACTCGGCCGAAGAGATGGTCCTGTGCCCCGGCGAAAAGATCTACCTCGTCCGGCAGGGACAGCGTCGATCGTTGTCGGCACAGGAAGTCGAGATCGCGCAGATTCGGTCCGTACTGCTCGACGTCGTGCCGGAAGAGCATCGCTCTGCTCTGAACGCCGGTGAGTCCGTCGAGTTTCCGTACCTGTCTCCCTCAGGTCCCGTCGTCATTACCGCATCTGACGAGTCCGTTCGCGTGCGGCCGAAGGAATTGGGATTGAGCGGCGCTGGTGCGACGGGGGCCAACGGCACGAGCGGCGAGCCCGCAGCCGGCGGAGCAGCCACTGGCGGATCGACCGCGGACGGTTCGTCGGACAAGATTGCCGGATCGATCTCACCCGGCGGGTCCGGAGGCGTCAACGGCGGCATCGGACAAGGCGTAGGTTCCCTCTTGGACAACGCGCCGGGTGCGTCCGCAAGCGGAGCCAAGATCGACCACTACCTGGCGCAGATGGTCGGCGAAGGTTGCTCCGACCTTCATCTTTGTGCCGGTTATCCCCCGCTCTTCCGAAAGGACGGTGACATCGCCGACCTCGGAGGCGTCCAGGATATGGACTCCGTCGATGTCGAGGCTCTACTGAAGGCGATCACGCCGTCAGAGGACTGGGATACCTTTCTCGAGTGCAACGACGTGGACTTCGCCTACGAGATCGAGGGTGTGGCCCGCTTTCGCTGCAACCTCTTCCGGGATCGTCAAGGAATGGGAGGGGTCTTTCGTACGATTCCCTCGATCATTCCCACCGCCGAGAAGCTCGGCCTGACGGGACCGATCATGGAACTGACGAACCTCCACAAAGGGTTGGTCGTGGTGACCGGTCCGACCGGGTCCGGGAAGTCGACAACGCTTGCGGCCATGATCGATCATATCAACCGTGAACAGGCCCGGCATGTCATCACGATCGAGGATCCCATCGAGTTCGTGCATCCGCGCCGACGAGCCCTCATCAATCAACGCGAAATCGGGACCCACACCGCGTCCTTCCGCGCTGCTTTGCGCGCCGCCTTGCGTGAGGACCCGGACATCGTACTGTTGGGAGAAATGCGTGACCTCGAAACCGTCGAGATAGCGCTCGAAACGGCGGAGACGGGTCATCTCGTCTTCGGAACGCTCCACACCAACACAGCAGCTTCGACCGTCGACCGAATCATCGATCAGTTCTCGTCAGACCAGCAGGCGCAGATTCGCGTTCTGTTGAGCGAGACGCTCAAGGGAGTGATCGCGCAGACACTCTGCAAACGGAAGGGTGGCGGCCGCGTTGCGGCCCACGAGATCCTCCTCGTGACCTCCGCCATTTCCAACCTGATCCGTGAAGGCAAGACGTTCCAGATTCCGTCTCTGATGCAGACGGGCCGGGGCCAGGGGATGAAAACCCTCGACCACAGCCTGATGGAACTGGCGCAGGCGGGGACGATCGAGATCGAAGAAGCCTACAACCGCTCCCTGACCAAGAACGAGTTCAAGACGATGATGGAGCGCAACGGAATGTCACTGCCCAAAGCGGCCTGATCCGCCGCGCGTGAGTGAGTCGCTCCCCCTTCGTCGGCCTACGGCTCCGGCCTCGGCCGTCTCGGAGGGTTGAAAACAGAGGAAAGAAGCCGGGGTCGATCGTTTGCCGATCGACCCCGCCCTCTTGGGCCAAACAGGCCCCCCTAGATCGTGTCTCCCTTCCCAACTCTTTCCAAGCCTCACCCTCTCCCAATGAGACCCGGACGTCATCGGTCCGGTCGACACGAACTCGGTCTATCGGTCTGCGAACTCCCACTTCACGAAGCCCCAACTGGTCTCCTGAACAGGAAGCAGGCAAGGAATGGAATCACCCACGTTGTAGTGAGGGAAGAACTCCCCGCCTATGGACTCGCAGTCCGATCGATTCATCACAAACACTTCTTCATCCATACAGCATCCACCGTGAATCGAACGTGCGCAGGGTGCGTACCCGCTTTGCCCGATCCCCAGCGAACCATAATCGTCGATGTGGTCGAGGACCGCCGGCACCGCTTCGTCGGCGAAATAACCGCCGTGCTTGGGGTGAGCCATCAATGCGAGTTCACCGCTCGCACCCGGCTGGGCGTAGACCTCAAACCAGTAGACCTCGGCGACTCGCTCCGTCATCGCGGTACCCCAGGACAGGGCAACGCCGGTGTACGTGGTTGGCCAGTTCGCTTCTTCGAATTGGACTTCGGCACACGATCTCCAATCCGAGACGACGAGAGACTCCGTGTCGTAGTCGATTCCAAAGGAGATAGCTTTCACGACCGGGTGGCTCTGCGGCGGAAACGCCGCCATGACCCAAACGATGTAGCTGTCGCCGCCGCCTACGGAGGTGGAAGCATCGGTGCAATCGTCGATTCCTGAATATCCGCAATACTCGATGCGGGAGGCTTCGCTGGAATCCTGCGCGTGCAGGAAGAGCACGCCGCCAGCGTTGGGGCCGGCCAAACTCTGGGATGTGAATAGAGCGAGGGCAGCAATGGCCGACACGGTCAATATTCGTCTCATTCGGCTCCTCCGATTCTAAGGGGACGAATCCCCTTCCTCCTGTGGACCCGGCGTTAGGTCCGGCTGGCTTCCGACGGCTCGCTGCGGCTCCAGCGACACCTCTCCCCAATCTCGATCACATCCACCGTCGGGAATCAGCCTGCCCCTGTAGATATAAGTGGCGTGCCACTGACGAATGAGTTGGAACAATAGTTGGAACCTGACCATTAAGACGGTGGTAAACGGGGCGTTAGGCGAGCGATTCTTCGGAGCGCTCCGGGTCAATTGGGTCGGAAGGGACGATGGGAAAACCCACCGCCTGGAACCTTCGGTGCCACCAAGAATGGGGCATGCCCCCTATCCTTTTGGCCACCAACTCCTTAGCAGTGGGTCTGACCTACTCACCAAACCATCGAACTTTCTACCTGCAAAATTCGGTCCCGAACTCCCGCCCGCCCTGTTAGCTTTCCCGATTCTATGAGCCGAAGAGTCCGACTTCCCATTCCCGCCGAGACCATGCCCTGCGTGATCAACATGGCGGACCAGGTCCCTCCTTTCGAATGGACCAAACTCTTCGACCGGACCGCGCCGGTCGAGCTGGAGATCGGATCCGGAAAGGGCCGATTCCTCGAGATGGCATCCGGCCAGCGCCCGGAACACGACTTCATCGGAGTCGAGCACGCAGCCAAGTACTTCCGACACGCGGCCTATCGACTGCATCGTTACGCGGGACCCAACGTCCGACTCATCAACGGGGACGCCTTTGACCTTTTGGAGCGCTGGATCCCTCGCGAATCGCTGCACGCAGCCCACGTTTACTTCCCGGATCCCTGGCCGAAGAAACGCCACGCCCGTCGCCGGCTTCTACAAGGAAGCCTGTACCGCGGGATCGTGGAAGGCCTGAAGATGGGCGGCCACTTCTACGTGGGCTCCGATGTCGAGCCCTACTTCCGAACCTCCCGGGAGGAGATTCGGGAATGTGGATTCTTTGCCGAGGAGGACTGGGCGCCGGACGCCCCTGACCGCATCGACACCAACTACGCGCTGAAGTACGCCAAGGAGGGGCGCTCCCTTCACTACGCGAAGTTTCGGAAGATACGGGGCATTTGACCCAGCCGTCCGAAGCTGCGAGCGTTTTGGGTGACCGAGGCCCAAGGAGTTGCGGCCACCCGTCGATAACGATTCGAGAGACATGTTGCTGACCCGATACGCAGGGAGGGGTTCGATGAGCCAGCTCTGGCCTTTCAAGCTCGACGACGATGACGACGATCATGACGGAGACGACGATGCTCCGAAGAAGGATGAGTCGGACGAAAAGATGACCGAGAAGTTTCTCAAGGCCCGGACGGTTCTCGTTTCCGAGCCGATTTCCAGCGAGCTCGCCAAGAGCTTCTTCCAGCAGGTCATCCTGCTCGAGAGTGAAGATCCGAAGAAGGCGATCACCGTCTTCATCAACTCTCCGGGTGGAGAAGCCGACGCCGGATTCGGGATGTATGACATGCTTCGCTTCGTCAGCTGTCCCGTTCGCACCGTCGTGGCCGGGCTCTGCGCCTCTGCAGCCGTCATGGTGTTCCTGGGCGGTGACCGTGGACAGCGTTTCAGCCTGCCCAGTTCGCGTTTCCTGCTCCACCAGCCGAGTTCGCAGAGCTGGGGTCAGGCCTCTGACCTGGAAATCGCCAGTCGCGAGATTCTGCGCCTGCGTGACCAGTACAACCAGGTCGTGGCGGAAGAGACCGGTAAGTCGCTCGAGCAGGTGACCGGTGACGCGGACCGCGACTTCTGGATGTCTTCCGATGTGGCGGCGGAGTACGGACTGATCGACAAGGTCGTGACGTCGCGTTCCGAGATGGGCTAGTCGGGACGGAGTAGACGGCCTAGATGGCCTGTTCTTAAGAGAAGACCCCGCTTCGTGGTGACGAAGCGGGGTCTTTTCGATGTGGAGCTAGTCGGGATCGAACCGACGACCTCATGACTGCCAGTCATGCGCTCTCCCAACTGAGCTATAGCCCCAGAACGACGAACTTTAGCGAAGCCTCTGCCCAAAGGTCAATCCCCGAAACACCACCGCCCGCCCCGGATCCTCGCCGTTGGAGTTCGCAGAGTGAGAATCGTTTGCGACGACGATTCTGTGAGGCTAAGCTCCCCGAGCCGCCGGAGTGGTGGAATTGGTAGACACGCCGGACTCAAAATCCGGTGGGAGTTGATCTCGTGTGGGTTCGAGTCCCACCTCCGGCAGTTTTCACCCCCCAATCATTTCTTCCGGATGCAGGCTGGTGTTCGTGGCCACCTGATTCCATCCCATCGGCTCCCGGACGTAGACGTCCAGGACGCGCAACCGGTAGGCCTCGACTCTCCCCTGGCGATTCCGGCCCGCAATCCGGGCTACGTACGGCACGATGGCAACGTCCCCGTAGAAGATGGGCGCAAGGTCGAGGATCTGGTACTCCTCGAACTGAGTCGATCCAACGGCGCCCTCCGCCGCCTGGATGTATGCGTCGATGCCCCGACCGACAGTGTTCGAGGTCACGGTGAAACCCCGCCAGTCGGCGGTGTGGGTGCGCCGCAGGACGCCCAGGTCCTTCTGTCGGTAGGCCTCGAAGACCCGAAGGATCTGCTCGCGGATGGCCTGCACGTCATCGGCCCGGTGGGCGCCGTCCACGGCCTGATGAAGCCCGCGGCTTCCCAGCCAACCCCGGACCTTCCATCCCTCGTCCTCGCGGTGGAAGGTCAAAGCGACGCGTCCTGAGACGTACCGGGGAGAACCCGCATCGCCCAGGCCGTGCTCGGCGATCCACCGGCATTGCGCCACTCCGGTCTCTCCCAGCACCTGGGCGCCGTCGACGAAGTAGACCAGGTTAGTCAGCCCCCTACCTTCCCCGAAAAATCGCCGCAGATAGGAGATCCCCGCCTCCGGCGTCGGGATATGCGACTGGGCTTCCGCATCGGACTCCGCTTCTGCCGGGGCTTCCTCATGCGTGTGTGAGATCCGTACTTTGGGGCCGGGGAACCCCTGCAGTTGAAACTCGGTGTGGAAGACGTCGGAAAGGTCCTCCGTCGTCTTGCGCAGTCCGTTCCACATTGTGTCCGCGGCTATGATCAATTCTTGCGTCGCCATCAGCGTCCCTCGCCTTCCAAGAAATCCCCGGATAGACTCCGTTCCTACTATCGTCATCGGCACGTTTCGTCCGGTGCCGAACACTCTACCTCAACGGAGGATCTTTGCCAGAGTCTGACCCGTTCGAAACGGTCTCCCCGACGGAGTGCCCGATCGAGAGAGACCGAGTGCTGGCCCCACTCACGACATGGAAGGTCGGCGGTCCGGCCCTCTACTTTGCGGAGCCCGCCAACCCCTCCGAACTCGCCTTCTGCTACCAGTTCGCGGCCGAAACGAGCGTAGCGATTCTTCCTTTGGGAGGCGCGAGCAACATGCTGATCTCGGATCAGGGTTTTCCGGGGCTTGTCATTCGTTATGCCGACAAATCAGAGCAGGAAGACGAATCGGAAGCGAGTCTTCTCCTGCGTGCCGGCGGCCGCACTCTCTTTGCCCGCATGGCCCGGAAGATCTCGCTACGCGGTTGGTCCGGCCTGGAATGGGCCGAAGGAATCCCCGGAACCGTCGGCGGCGCCGTCGCTGGAAATGCGGGTGCGTACGGAAGCGACACCGCGTCGGTTGTGAGCGATGTCGACGTGTTCTTTCCGAAGGAGAGCGTCGTCCGCCGGCTCGCTCCGGACTACTGCGGCTTCCGGTATCGCAGCAGTCGTTTCAAAGCAGAGGGTCCACTGCACGGTTTCGTCGTCCGCGCCGGCTTCCAACTGAAACGGGAGAACCCCGAAGAAGTCCGCAAGCGAATCGACGCCATCCGTGACCGCCGAAAGGCAGCCAGTCCCAGCGGGCTGTCCTGTGGTTCGGTCTTCAAGAATCCGGAAGGCGACTATGCAGGACGCATCATCGAACGACTCGGGCTGAAAGGACGAACGGTGGGATCGGCACAGATCTCTGAAGTTCATGGGAACTACATCGTGAACCTGGGCGGAGCGCGGAGCGCCGACGTTTTGGCGCTCATCCGATTGATGCAAGGCGAAGCCAAAGAACGGCTGGGGATCGACCTGGAGCCTGAGGTTCGGATCGTCGGCGACCGCTAGCGAGCCATGTCGGATGGATCCCCGAGGCTGGCCCAGTTCACCGCATCGACGTAGCACTCCGGAATCTTCTCTTCGGGAACGCCCTCTTCTTCGACCAGACCCTTCAATTCGGCCCAATGGCCCCGCTCGTAGGCCCGAACGATTTCGAGAACGCGGAAGAGATCGTTCTCCTTCCCGAGAATGGCGTCTCGGACGTTCTCGGTCAGGGGAAGCGGCTGGATCGCATCTTTCATTTCGAGATCCATGAAGGCGTCGATCGTCGAGAACATTCCGGCAAGGAAAGCATCGATCTTCCGGATGTCCCGCGGCAGCAGTCCCGCCACGAGCTCACACATGCGCGCGCGGATACTGGTGACCTGAATCAGCGCCGCCGGCTTTTCCTGTCCCAGCGAAGACATGACCAGAAGCGTCAGCCACTTTCGAAGTTCACGCTCTCCGACCAGAAAGAAAGCCTGCTTCAGGTCTTCGATCTCGCGGCGCCAGCCGAAGGTCGGACGGTTGATGTAGCGGAAGAACTTGTAGGTCAGGGTCGGGTTTCGCTTGATGATTCCTTCGAGACGATCGAAGTCCAGATCCACCTTCTGCAGCTCCATGAGAAGCTCTGCATACATCGCCCCTTCGGACGGAACGATCTTCTTCTGGACGATCGAAGGCCGCTCGAGGAAGTACCCCTGAAAGAGGACATACCCGTCTTCCCTTGCCTCCTGCAATTCCTGGTGAGACTCAACCTTCTCCGCCAGCAACTTGACGCCGAAGGGCAGGTGTTCCCTGATGCCCTGGCGCTCGGCTCGATTCGTTGTTCGGAAGTCCACTTTGACGATGTCGACGAGCTGCAGAATCGGATCCCACTCCGGTGTGTAGACGAAGTCGTCGAGAGCGACCTGGAAACCGAGCTTCTTCAGATCGCGAATCGCACGCAGCACTTCGGGAACCGGCTCGACGGTTTCCAGAATCTCGACCACGGTCGTCGCCGCCGGAAGCATCTCCGCCAGCCCCTGAACAAGGGCTCCCTGGGTGACATTGACGAAAGCGGCGTTGCCCCCGGTGATGTGGGTCTGATCGAGAAGCGAGGAAGTGTGCTCGATGACCCACGAAGTGGCCTGCTCCGGATCACCGTCGAAGGAGTGATCCTCCGGCCCCCCGCGAAAGAGCAACTCGTACCCGAAGATCTCCATCTTGAAGTCGAGGATCGGTTGTCGGGCGACAAAGAAGTCCATTTCAGCGAAGCCCCTCCATCTAACCGTCCGCGCGCCGGGGGCAGTGGGGCGGACGCAAGAGATCGAGCACGGTCTTCACCGGAGTAAAGGTCTCGATCGGCACTTCCAGAAACACGGTGTTCCAATGAGCCATGGACCCGTTCCAAAGTCCGGGTAGTTCCAAGGCCAGCAGAGGCCGGCCCGCTTCAGACTTCTCACACACGATACCGGTCTCTTCGTCGACGAACTGTGCGAGGTTGTAAAGAGAGCCGTCCGGCCGACGCAACGAAACCGCGAGGTCCACCGGGTTGAAGTGGGTGGCTTTGACGACCGCCGCCGACTGCGATTCGTCGGACGTATCGACCTGGGAAAGCTCCACGATCTGGATCGAAGTCGTCCCGTCCGGATGGCGCACCCAAAACGGACCGCCGCCAGGTTCACCTTCGTTTCGCACCATTCCGCAAACGCGAATGGGTCGCTCCAGCCTCCCTCGAAGTCGTGCCTTCCGAGCACCCAGTCCGGCCGACTCGGGGACCGCTATGCCTTTGTCTTCACCGGAAAGCGGAGCCGTCTCTGCGCCCGCCTGCCAGGTTCGGCAGAAGACGTTTTCGTACTCTCGCTCGATCGCTCCGATCTCTGCGTCGTCGATTCCCGGCACGGCAAGACGCTCCAGCCAGTGGCCGATCTTCCGTTCGAGAACGACGAGGTACCCGGCGAGTACGCGACGCTCGTCCAGCTGCGGGTGACGCCACTCGCGGTGCGCGATGTTGTCGATGTTTCGAACGAGGACGAGATCGCCCCCGCACTTGAAGAGATTTTCCAGGAGAGCGCCATGTCCTCCCGGGCGAAAAACCAATCGCCCTTCCCTGTCCCGAAAGGGTTGCCCCTCGGGCGACGCGGCCAAAGTGTCCGTCGCCGCCGACTGGACCGAGAACTCCAGTTTGAAAGTCGCCCGGTCCAAGTGATGGGCAAACTCGTGGAGTTCCTCGCGAATCGTCTCCATGTGGGCAGGCGGAACCGTGAAGTGCAGACGAACGCGGCCGTCTGCATCACGGATCGTTTCGGTCGCCTCTTCCAGGTGCTCCTGAAACGCATTCCGCGGTCCGTCCGGATAGCAGTGGAACGGAATCTTTCCTTTGGGCATTTGGGCGTACCCCAACCCGTCGGGATCGAGCATTGTCCGAAGAAGGTCCGCGGCGTCCATTTCCGTCGCGTGGACTCCACCCGCCGCCTCACGAAGATCGAGCGCAAACGCGAACTCTTGAAGAGAACCCAGAAACTTCGACGTTGCTTCGAGATCCGCCTCGGAGACGCCGTCCGCCTCGAGCTTCGGCTCCACTCCCGGTGACGTTTCACCGACCGCTCGAGCGCCACCGTCGGCGGCAGCTCGGAGGGACTTGAACATGCGACTGGCCGCACCCGACGCAGGAACGAATCGGGTAAAGCGGCCCGCGTCTCTGGCTTCCTCGAAAGCCTCGAGGGCGCTCTCGCGCTGTTCAGTGGATAGGCGGACCACGCCGTCACCCACCGTGCAGGGCCGGTCCAGTTCGATCCGAGGAAAACCCTGCCCAATCCGAGCGAGCTGTTCGCGGACCGTGTTTTCGTCGAGCCCCCGTGCCCTGAGATCGGCGATGTCCTCTGAGGTCAGGGACAACGCGCCCTTAGGCGGGGTCGGTATCGAGTCCATGGATGAGGGGCCTCCGTAGCCCGAATCAATTCACGAGGGTCTGCTGCGTAGCGACCGTCACGAACACCGGGGCTAGTCTTCCTATGCTAGGGATCGGTAGACCCCCGGCACTTCCTTGGTCGGAACGAGCGCTTCCAGAAGCACGGCCGGATTCTGTAGGCCCAAACGCTCGAGCACGGCGGGGTGAACTTCGCCGAAGACTCCGAGCCTCCGGCCGTCTTCGGTCAGGAGATAGGCGCCACGCCCGGGAATGAGGAAGGGCACGTCGGCCCTCTCCAGGCGCAGCCCGATTCCGAGGTCGCGCAGCAGCGATTCGGCTTCGGCTCGAACATCGGCGAAGCCGACCTTCGGCGCGATGCTGCCGAAAGCGAAGTGCAGGGTCTCGAGCGCGCCCGTCTCACTCTCCGGAGCCAGGAACGAGACCTCCCCCACCTCGAAGATTCTCTGCGGCAAGGCGTTGTGACGATTGCGGGCAAAGGTGTGGAGGAGCCCGGACAGGAGGGAGGTTCGAAGCTGAGTCTGCTCCTGGCTGATCGGGTTCCCCACGATAACGGTCTGCGGATGGGCACCGAGCCCGAGCAAGCCGTCCGAAAGCTCATGTGACGTCAGAGTCAGGGTCAGGATTTCCAGGTATCCCATCCCGACAAGGACGTCCCGAACAGCGCCCGCCGCCGTCGTGGTCGGCAATTCTTTCCCGGTCGTCACGGTCTCGACGCGGGTCGGAACGATGTTGGCATAACCGTAGGCGATGGCCGCGTCTTCCATCAGATCGCGCTCGTGAAGGATGTCGTTGCGAAAGGCCGGCACCAACACCTTGACGTTCGAACCCTTTCCGAGGCTCGCCCCGTGGCGCATCTGCAGCATACGGTGCTGAAGGTCGGACGCGCTCATCTCGACCCCAAGCAGACGGGCCGTGCGGTCCGCATCGATCTCCATTTCCTGCGGAGTCAGGTCCGGCGTCGTCAGTGTGCGAGTCGATCCGGCGTCATCCGGGTCCGTGGCATCGATCAACTCGACAGCCCGTAGTTTCGAACCGTGGTGATACTCCAGAATCGACGTGGCCAGGATGGACAGAGTGCGCTGCACGATGCGGGCGCCGGAACCGGTGACGTCGATGAAGAAGCGACGCGTCCCCAGGTGGACTTTCGTTTTCTCGCTGTTGATGATCGGCGGCATCGAAAGCACCTGGCCGCCTTGCGTCCGCAGAACCGGGTAACGATCGAAACCGTCCAGCAGGTTTCGGTAGGCCGTGCCCTTGGGATGCTCCTCGAGAATTCGTTCCAGTGACCACGGAGTCTCCCCCGCCTCGGCGCCCAGCGGAACGAAGGCGTAGTCGGGCGGTTCCGTCGTGTACTCGAACTCGAGCGAACCGTCCCAGGAATCCAGATCGTAAACACCGATCGAGGCGTGCTTGCGATTGCGACCCAGCGCCCAGTGCAGGTTCTCCTGCAGCTTCATGAGAGACTTGATCGAATCGTGGTCGAGGTTGACACCTTCGATGACGGCGCACGCGATATGCGGGCGCAGACTTTCAGGACGACGAACGGAAGGATCGACACGCAACTTGGCGGCGACGCCCTCGACCTGATACTCGACCGGGCCGACGTCGAGGTCGAGAACACCGCGGATGGCCCGGGCCAAACCGGCCGGATCGAACATGTCGGGCCGCACGGCCAG
This sequence comes from bacterium, assembly GCA_030431975.1. Classification (GTDB taxonomy): domain Bacteria; phylum Eisenbacteria; class RBG-16-71-46; order CAIMUX01; family CAIMUX01; genus JACKCR01. The sequence goes on from JAUIHP010000008.1 coordinate 138,156, forward strand.
AAGTTCCATACGGACGACTTCCAATGGGTCGAGTTCGGTGATCGCCCCGTCCACATCGCGAAGGTCGGTCCCGCAGTTCGCGCACTGTGGCGGCACGTCCTCCTGTCCGGCCAACTCCATGATAAAGCCGCAGCGATTGCACTGCGGACGCCGGAGCGTGGCGAATCCTTCGACGTCACAGCCGAGATTGCCCAGCACGTCGAGAAGCTTCTCTCCCTGCACCTCGTCTCCGACCCGTCGGCGCAGTTCCTCGGTGGGGACTCCGATTACCGGCATCTTGGCTCCGTTCTCAACCACTCGAGGTCAGAGATGTAGAGATCACGAATGTCGCTGCGGTCGTGAAGAAGCATGGCCAGTCGATCGAGACCCAGGCCCCAGGCCAGGACGGGCTCCGTGCAGCCGAGCGGCTCCGTTACCTCCGGCCGAAAGATTCCCGACCCACCCATCTCGAACCAATCCTGCTTCTCTTCATGCCAAATGAACACCTCGACCGACGGCTCGGTGTACGGAAAGAATCCTGGCCGAAAGGTGAACTTCTCGAACCCCATCCGCTCGTAGAACGCGGCCAGCGTGCCCAACAACGACGAGAAACTCGCCGTCTTGTCGATGATGATTCCGTCCACCTGAAAGAAGATCGGCAGGTGCTTGTAGTCGATCGTCTCGCGACGAAAGACACGACCGATGGAGAAGATCTTGCGCGGGCCGTTCGGGTTCTTGGCCAACTCCCGAATGGTCGTGGCCGTGGTGTGTGTGCGCAGGACCGTCTGACGAGCCTTCTCCGTATCCCATTTGTAGCGCCAACCGACGGAGCCCGTGTCACCGCCCGTCTCGTGGGTCGCGCGAACGGCGTCGACCAGACCGGCGTCCGGCAATTCGGTTCGGGACGGCGACTCCATGTAGAACGTGTCCTGCATTTCCCGAGCGGGATGGTCCTGCGGTTGGAAGAGCGCGTCGAAGTCCCAGAAGCCGGACTCGACATAGGGGCTGACCGCTTCCTCGAATCCCATCTCGATGAAGACCTGCCGGGTCGACTCGATGACCCGTTGCAGTGGATGCCGCTTCCCGACCTGGAACGGTTCGGTGTCGAGATTGATGTCGTACGGCTTGAATTTGACGTTACGCCACTCGCCGGAGCTGAGAAGTTCGGGAGTCAGCTGGCTGACCTCGCGGGTGGCCTCCACACCCTTGGCGCGCAGTTTCGCGCCGGCATCCGTTGCGGACAGCCAACGGTGGACCCGGGTCTTGCGCTCGACAAAAGGAGACTTCTTCCCGATGAGCGCCTTCGCGCGTTCCAGATCGTCGGGAGCGATTCCCGCTTCGCCGCCATCGGTCAGGACGATCGAAGACTCGAGAGCGGCGCCCCCGAGTCTGTCCAGAAGCTCGATGAGTTGTTCGTCGGGCCCCTTCACGTCCCGTTCGGCGCGGCCTTGATCCGTGACTTCCAGGTCTTTGCCTTTTTTCTCGACCCAGCCGCGGTCGGCCAGACCGCGCAGTGATTGTCCGACAACCTTAGGTTCGAGACCGGCCCAACCGGGAACCTCGGCCATGCTTCCGGATCCGTTGTGATCGAGTAGCGCCAAAAGAATTCGGCGCTCGGGCGTCCCGCTTTTCAGTGCGCCTGCGGCTTCCTCTTTGAGAACCCACTCCGCATACTCTTCTTCCTCGACACGGATCAGTTCATCGCCGCCAAGTCCGATGGCCGCGGCAGAGATCTTGGCCTGATCGATTCCGAGTTCGTTCGCCAGGTCGGCGACCGTGACGCGGCGTCCCTCGTCCAGCGCCTGTAGGACCTGCGCCTCTTCGGGAGTCAAGGTCCGACTCATCCCACACCCCTTTCGTCATCGCGCCCCGCCGAAGTCGACGGGCCATCGTCCACTACTGGCCGGAAAACGCAGCTCGAACCTTGTCGAAGAAGCCTTTCTGAATCTTGGGCGGACCGTCGCCGGTCGCAGAGGCCAAGTCTTCGTAGGCTTTCCGTTCATCGCCGGAGAGCTTTGTCGGAATCGCCACGTGCAGTCGAACCAACAGGTCGCCCTTGTTGCTGCCGCCGTGAAGTTCGGGCAGCCCCTGGCCGCGTACGCGCAGAGTCTTTCCGTTTTGCGAACCCGCCGGGATTTCCATCCGGATGTGTCCCTTCAGCGTCGGAACGTCGACCTTGTCTCCGAGCGCCATTTGGTGCGGATGGACGGGAAGTTCGATGAGCAGGTCCTCTCCATGCCGGAAGAACTTGGAATGCGGCTTCTCACCGATGACGACGATGAGGTCTCCCGCTTCCGCATTCCGGATCCCGGCATCGCCGAGACCGGAGAGGCGCATGTAGTTGCCTTCCATCACGCCAGGAGGAATCTTGACCTCGGCGGTCTCCGATCCTTCGACGCGCCCGGCTCCGGAACAGCTGGAGCACGGTTCCTGAATGACGGCGCCGTCACCCTGGCATTGGGGACAGGTCGTCACGTTGACCATCTGTCCGAAGAAGGATCGTTGGACTCGACGAATCTGCCCCTGTCCCTGACAGGTCGCACACGTCGTCGTGCTCTCGTCCTTGGTCGACCCCTTGCCCGCGCACGTCGTACAGCGAACCATCTTGCGAACCTTGAGCTTCTTGGTCGTGCCCTCGGCGATGTCTTCGAGAGTCAGCTCCAGGTTGATCTGCCGGTCTCCGCCTCGGCGTTCCATCCCTCGGCGGTCACCGCCGGTGAAGAAGTCCCCGAGTCCGCCGCCGCCGAAGTCGCGCATGAACGCACGAAGGGCGTCAGAAAGATCGAATTCCATTCCGCCGGCGCCGAAGCCCCCCGCCCCGGCCGCACCGTCGACGCCGGCGTGACCGAACTGGTCGTAGGCTTGCCGTTTCTTGGAATCGGTCAGGACCTCATAGGCTTCGGTAGCCTCTTTGAACTTCTCCTCAGCGTCCTTGTCGCCGGGATTTCGGTCCGGATGGTACTGAAGTGCCAGCTTGCGGTAGGCCTTCTTGACGGCGGTCTCATCCGCCCCCTTCTCGACGCCCAGCACCTCGTAGTAATCGCGTTTCGCCATGGTATCCCTTGAGTTAGCCGTCTAAAGCATCCGGCGAGGTTACTGACCCGAGAGCCTTGGGTCAATCTGCACTTCCGTTGGAAACGGGTTCTGAGCATCCCTTCGGAACCCGCTGTATCTCTGTGAGATGCGCGAACACCCGAATCGGTCGGTCAGCCGGTCTGAACCCTCTCCAGAATCTCCGCAAGGTCACGGGCCTGGGATGGCCGCGAGTAACGCTCGATCAATTCCGGGCGACGCGGCGGGGTCGACTCCGGGCCAGGGTGCCCGCTATCCCACCATCGATCCAGAGCAGCCGTGATCCCCTCGGCATCCCTCGGCGGAACAGAAAACCCCGTGCCCGTTTCCCGAAGCAGTTGCGAGGCCTCCCCCTCGTTGGTGAGAGCGAGGATGGGAGGACCGCTCGCCATGTACTCGAAGATCTTCCCGGTCAGCATTCCCTTGGAGGTCGCGCCCTCTCCGGTCAGAAGCAAGAGCAGCCCAGCGTCCATCATCAGGCGCAGGGACTCGTCGTGGCTGACGTAGCCCGCATCCGTGACGACATTGGAAAGGAGAGATCCTTCAACTCTGGCGTTCAGTTCCGGCGCGACGCGTCCGGCGAGGAGAAACTCGAGTTCGTGTCCACGGTTTCGGTCACGAGACCAGGCTTCCAGGACATCGAGGAACGTCCAGGGAATCCGATTCGTGAAGATGGACCCGATATGTCGAATCGAACGGCGACCCGAGGGACGCGCCCGGCGCCCGCTCTCCCCGGTCGGAGACTCGCGGAGCCTCGACGCACCTTCGAGGTCGGCCGGGTCGTAGCCGTTCGGGATGATTGCGTAGCGTTCCCGTTCGACATCGGGAATCCGGTCGCGAAAGTCTTCGATGATCTCTTCGTTGACCGAAACGATCCGACGCGCGGCACGAAGACACGACGCTTCCAGACGCTCGTCCCAACCCTTCGCGAATCCGGGACGCGACGGATAGAAGTTGGCACGCGTCCACGGATCCCGGAAGTCCAGGACCAGAGGGAGTCCGTGCCGCGCCGCAAGCCGGCGTCCGATCCACATCGCGGTAAACGGAGGACCGGTGGCGAGAATGGCATCGGGTTTCTCTGCGGCGATGATTCGCGACCCCTCGGCGACCCCGGGACGCAACCAACCGATCCGGCCATCCGGAACGAACACGGCACCGCGAAGCCACCGGGCAAATCGATATCGCATTCCGCCACCCTCACGGGAGACTGTCTGAATGTCGATCGAATCGGTCGACTTCGCCCTCGTGAAACGACGGTAGAGATCGTAGAACTCCGTGATACCACTTCGAACGACTACGGCATCGTCAGGAATCTCTTCTTCCAACGAAGGATCCCGCACCGGAAACTCCGCGTCGCGCGGAACGGTTAGGACCAGCGGCTTCCATCCGAACTGTGGAAGGTATCGGGTGAACTTGAGCATCCGCTGCACACCCGGTCCGCCGGAGGGAGGAAAGTAGTAGGTAACGATGAGTACCTTGTGCGATGGAGGCTCCGCGACTGAAGGACCCACGCCTGATGGACGAACGCCAGAATGACGCACGCCTAAAGGACTCACGCCTAAAGGATCCGTACCCGAGTGTTCGGCGTCGCTCCCCATCCGCGCTACTCGCCGCGGTGCACGATGACGGCCCAAGCCGTCATCCAGAGGATTCTGAGATCCAGCCAAAGCGACCAGTTCTCGACGTAGTAAAGGTCGTAGGCCGTGCGCTGCTCGATGGGCACGTTGCCGCGCAACCCGTGCGCCTGCGCCCAGCCAGTGACGCCAGACTTGACCCGATGTCGGTCGTAGTAGTCATGGACGCGGGACTCGAACTCTTCCACGAACACCGGCCGCTCCGGACGCGGGCCGACCAGGGACATCTCTCCACGAACCACGTTCCAAAGTTGGGGCAGCTCGTCGAGACTCCATTTGCGAAGGAACACGCCAATCGAGGTGCGGCGCGGATCATTCTGACTTGCCCAAACCGGGCCGGACTCTTTTTCCGCGTCCTGCCGCATCGAGCGAAACTTCAGCATCTCGAACGGACGACGATCCCGCCCGACCCGGACCTGCCGATGAAACACCGGACCGGGCGAGGTTGCTTTGACAAGGACCGCCAACAGGAGGAAGAGGGGCGAAAGCACAAGCAAGAGGATCGACGCCACGACGAGGTCGAAGGTTCGTTTGAGCACGCCGTTCCATCCGGTCAAAGGAAGATCGCGCAGCCGCAGCAGCGGCACGCCGTCCACATCTTCGACCCGCACTTGTCGACCCCATAGGGACAGCACATCCGGAACGAACTGAAAGTCGAGATCGACCCGCTGGCACTGCGTAAAGACTTCGTCGAGCGGCGCTGCGTCCGCCGAGCCCGTGGCCATGACGATGAGATCGAGTTCGAGGTCCTCCGCACGAACCGCGATTTCGTCGACCGTGCCGAGGCAGTCCAGAGATTGTCGCTCTCCTCCTTCGGACTCCCAGATCCGCGTGCGTTGACCGGGTAGAGCCGCCTCATTGAAGGTGGAATCTCCGGCCGAGCCCGGCCCGCGAGCCATTTTCTCGATTGGCGACTCGGTTCCGGCAAGATCCCAACTCGACGATCCGGCAAAAGCGGAAACGGAGGATTGTCGGGACGCCGCGGGCAAACTTGCGACCGAATCCGGGGACGCCGTATCGACCCGAAAGTAGCCGGCGCAGAAGTGAGGATAGGAAGAACCTTCGAGAGACATGACGAGGCGACGAACCAGAGGACCGTCTCCAACTACGGCGTAGCGAATCGGTGTCAGCCCGGTCCACCGGGTGCGCAGCAGATAGACGAGCGTGCGGCCGGAAAGGACGAGCACCGACGTCATCCCCCAGGTAAGGACGACGGCGAGGCGGGAGAACGATGCGCCGCGATAGAAGAAGCCCACCGTGGCCAGCACGAGGGCGCCGAGCACGAGACCGCGCAGAAGATCTCCTCTGCGGTGCCGGGCTCGTCCCCGTTCGACCCGGTACAAACCCAGTGCGTAGAAGAGCGGGATCCAGATCAGAACCGTCGCTGCGGCAGCCAGCATGTAGAGACCGAAGGGCGGAATCTCGTTGACCGGAGGGATCCAAGTCGCGATCGAGCTGTGGAAACGGACCACGTAACCGACACCGAATCCCAGCAGGATGGCGACGACGTCGCTGAGGAACCAGAAGAACTGAAACCAGGTCGTTCGCTTGTGTCGTTCGACTTGACCCATTCAACCGACCTGATGAGAAGGCGTCTTGATTGGGTAGGGTGGATTCGTCGTCCCGGCGTCGGACGGATTCGGAGCACCAGTCCTCGCCTCACCGGCCGCCTCACCGGCCGCCTGGCCGACCCCTTCCTCGGCCAACCAGTCTGAGATCTCCGACTCGAAGCGGTCCTTGCCGAACTTCTTCGTCCAGTCCGAAATCGTCTCTCCGGCCCAGTCCTCCGACTCGAACTGGTCGATCGCCCGCGAAAAGTCCCGAATCGTCGCTTCGTCAAAGTGGACCCCTGTCACCCCGTCACGAACTGTCTCGCAAAGTCCGCCCCGCCCCAGACCGACGACCGGCGCCCCGCAGGCCTGCGCTTCGACGGGAACGATTCCGAAGTCCTCTTCCCCCGGAAACAGGAGCGCGCGACAACGTCGATAGAGACTTCGCAACTCTTCGTCCGACTGAAAGCCCAGAAAGGAAACCGACGACGGAGCCGCGGCCTCGAGTCGCTTTCGTTCCACTCCGGAGCCGACGACGACGACCTTCATGCCCCGTTCCCGGGCCACTTCCAGGACGAGATCGACGCGTTTGTAAGGAACCAGTGCCGTAACGACGAGATAGAAATCCTCACGCGGAACGGACGGATCCAAAGAGTAGAACTCCGTATCCACGAGTGGATGGATGACGCGGGCGGGCCGACCGTAGAAGCGCTCGATCCGTTTCCGAACATGGTCAGAGTTGGCGGCGAAGCTGTCGACCCGGGGCGCGGAACTTACGTCCCACTGCCGCAGGTAGTTTGCGATCAGGGGCAGTAGCCAGGATGCCGGAGCCCCGACCTTGCCTTCACCGAAGTAGTCTTCGTAGCCGCTCCAGACATAGCGCATCGGAGTGTGGCAGTAGCAGAGATGTTTCGTACCCGGGTGAACGACCACGCCCTTGGCCACGCAGTGAGAGGTCGACAGAACGAAGTCGAATCCACGAAGGTCGAAACGTTCGATGGCCGCGGGAAAAAGAGGCAGGTACCTCTGATACCCGCGCGCCGCCCCCGGTAGTTTTTGGACGAAGCTGGTCCGCACGGGATGGCTCTCGATCTGTGGGGAAACCGAGCCCGGATTGTGAATCAACGTATGAATGGGAGCGCCGGGAAACCGCTCGGCGAAGGCCTCGAGCACCTTTTCGCCGCCCCGCATTCCGGTCAGCCAGTCATGAACGAGAGCTGTGCGCATTCCGGGTTAGGATCTCCTCTCGAAGGGTTCATTCTCACCGATCGGATCGGCGAGCGCGAGAGCCAGTTCCGCGAACACCGTGTTGCTGACGAAGAGAGACCCCGGGCGCAGTCGCAAACGATCCTGATCGAGTTCGAGGTGGGCCTCCAAGGTCTTCAGAGCAGTCAGGACACGCTCTCTCCCATTTGCCCAGTGCTCGTCGAAGATATCGAGCGGAACGCCTTCCGTCCTGCGCAGTCCGAGAAAGATCCACTCTTCCCCCCGCTCTTCCCCGCTCAGTCGCTCCGGCTCGGTTCTCGGCAGCATTCCGGCACCGACGCGTTCCTCGTAGCCGGCCAGGGAGCGCGGGTTCGACCAGCGGAGACCGTCACGATGGGAATGCGCCGACGGTCCAAGACCCAGGTAGTCGCCACACAGCCAGTAGTTCTGATTGTGACGACTCTCATGCTCCGGGCGGGAGAAGTTCGAGATCTCGTATCGCGCAAACCCGGATTGCGCCGTCTTCTCCAACAGCCACTCATACTGGGAAAGACAGAGTTCGTCGCCGGGAAGCTCGGCAGCGCCTTTCTGCACGCGACGGGCCAGAGGAACGTGGGGCTCCATCGCCAGTAGGTACGCGGAAAGATGGTCCGGCTGCAACTCGAGGGCACGATCCAGAGTACGCTTCCAACTGGCCTGTTCACCCGACGGACTCTCATTCTGCAGCGGAAGACCGTAGATCAGGTCGAGGCTCACGCTGTCCATCCCCACCTTCCGGGCGGAGCGCACGCATCGTTCCACATCCTGGACAGCATGGGCGCGGTCCAGAACCTGCAGCCGATCTTCGTCCATCGACTGGACGCCGAAGGATACGCGTCGAATCCCCGCCTCACGATAGCCCTGAAGCTTCTTTTCGGTCGCCGACTCCGGATTGCACTCGGCGGTCACCTCTGCGTTCGGGGACAAACAAAAGTTGTTACGGAGCGTGTCCAGAATTCGCCCCATCTGCTCCACGCTGAGTAGGGACGGCGTCCCTCCGCCGAAGAAAACGGTTTGAAACTCCGAGTCCAGAAAGTCCGGCTCCCGCGCGGCGAGTTCGATCTCTGCGATCAGCGAGTGGACGAAACGCTCCCGCGCATCATCGCCGCCGAGTACGACGAAGAAGTCGCAGTATCCGCACCGGCTGCGGCAAAAAGGAATGTGGAGATAGATGCCGGGTCCGAAACGGCGACGGAGGGAATCCGTGCGGGAACCCGACTCGGCGACCACAGGCATGGCCGCCTACTTGATCAGCTTGAACATTCGCGAAAAGCGCGGCACGTTACGGTCCATGTCCCAGGAGAAATACGTTACCCATGCCTTGCCGCGAACCAGCTTCATGTCGACCACGCCCCAGAAGCGAGAGTCGGAGGAGTTGTCCCGATTGTCTCCCATCATGAAGAGACAACCTGGCGGAACTTTCATCTCGGCCATGTTGTCCCGCTGACCCCGTTTGATGTGGGGATCGCGGTAGACCTCGTACCCGCCGGTAGCCGGCTTGCCATTGACGTAGACCTGCTTGTCCCGGATCTCGACGGTATCCCCCCCAATCGCGACGCACCGTTTGATGTAGTCCTGCTCCGGCTTCAGCGGATACTGAAAGACGATGATGTCTCCGCGCTGAGGCTCGGTGAACCCGGGAAGTCGGATGTCGGTGAAAGGGATCTCCGCTCCGTAGGCAAACTTGTTGACGAAGAGGAAGTCGCCGGGCAGCAACGTATCCTCCATCGACGGAGTGGGAATCCGGAAGGCCTGGAAGGCAAATGTACGAACGATCAGGAAGATGATGAGCGCCCAGCCCAGGGACTCGGCGGTCTCGCGGGTCCAGCTCTTGCGCTGCTGCTTCACGGGAACGGGCCCACGCCCGACCAGGGTCTTTGCGGTAGTCATGAATCCTCACTCATTCGGTCACTCACAAAGCTGACAGAGTTACTCGTTGGTCTTGAGGAGTGCCAAGAACGCTTCCTGGGGTACGTTGACAGTCCCGATCTGTTTCATCCGTTTCTTTCCCTCTTTCTGCTTCTCGAGCAGCTTGCGCTTTCGGGAAATGTCTCCCCCGTAGCACTTGGCCGTCACGTCCTTGCGCAGTGCGCCCACCGTGGAGCGTGCGATGACTTTGGCTCCGATCGCGGCCTGAATGGCGATCTGGAACATCTGCCGGGGAATCGAATCCTTGAGTTTGTCGACGAGCTCGCGTCCCCGATCGTACGCCTTGTCCCGGTGCACGATGATCGAGAGGGCATCGACCTTGTCGCCGTTGAGCATGACCGTGAGTTTGACGAGGTCAGAGGCCCGGTAGCCGTGGATCTCGTAATCCAGGGTCGCGTAGCCGCGGCTCATCGACTTCAGCTTGTCGTAGAAGTCCCAGATGATTTCGGAGAGCGGCATCTTGTAGTTGAGCTGAACGCGGTGCGCATCGAGGTAGTTCATTCCCTCGAACTCACCGCGCCGTTCCTGAACCAGCTGCATGAGCGCGCCGGTGTAGTCGGTCGGGGTGATGATCCGGGTATCGATGAACGGCTCTTCGACGTGATCCTCCCGCGTGATTTCGGGCATCTCGCCCGGGCTGGAAACGTAGACCGTGTCCCCGTCCGGCTTGCAGACGCGAAGGGCCACGTTGGGGACCGTCGCAATGATGTCGAGACCGAACTCGCGGGCCAGCCGTTCCTGCACGATCTCGATGTGAAGCGGACCCAGGAAGCCGCAGCGGAAGCCGAAACCCAGCGCCGCCGAAGTTTCCGGTTCCCAGGAAAGAGCCGCATCGTTGAGTTGCAGTTTGGCCAACGCATCCTTCAGGTCGACGTAGTCTTCTGTATCGATGGGAAAGATGCCGGAGTAGACCATCGGCTTGATCGGCTGGAAACCCGGCAGCGGGTCGACGGTGGACCGCTTGAGCGTCAGGGTGTCGCCCACCTTGGCGTCTGCGACCTTCTTCAGTCCGGCCAGGATGTAGCCCACCTCACCCGAGCGCAGCGCATCGCGTTTCACCATGTTGAGAACGAAGCTTCCGACTTCGTCGACTTCATAGCTTGCGCCTGACGAGACGAACTTGATCTCATCGCCGGCCTTGACCTCACCGTCGACGACCCGGACGTGAGCCACGACGCCGCGGTACTGATCGAACTCCGAATCGAAAATCAGCGCTCGAAGTTCTCCGTCTTCCTTTCCTTCCGGCGGCGGGATTCGTTCGACGACGGCTTCGAGAACGTCCTCCACACCGATTCCGGCTTTGGCCGAAGCGAGAAGGATTTCGTCGTCGGTCGCCCCGATCAGATTCCGGATCTGTTCCCGAACGACATCGACCTGGGCCGCCGGCATATCGATCTTGTTGATGACGGGAATGATCTCGAGTCCGGCCTCCATCGCCATGAACAGATTGGAAACGGTTTGGGCCTCGACTCCCTGACTGGCGTCGACGAGAAGAAGTGCACCCTCGCAGGCCGAGAGCGACCGGCTGACCTCGTAGGAGAAGTCGACGTGCCCCGGCGTGTCGATCAGGTAGAAACGATAGGACTGTTTGTCCTTGGCCTGGTAGTCGAGCGCAATGGCGTGAGCCTTGATGGTGATACCACGTTCCCGCTCGAGGTCCATGCTGTCCAGGACCTGGTCCTTCATCTGCTTCTTGGAGATGGTTCCGCAGAAGTCGAGGAAGCGGTCGGCCAGGGTCGACTTCCCGTGGTCGATGTGGGCGATGATGCAGAAGTTGCGAACGTGCTTCGGGTCGACGCTTTTCATGTCTCTCGTCTCGACCGCAGTGGATCGCCCGGAAGAGTTCTCACGGAACCCCAACCGAGTACTGCAGTCTGAATTGATTCCCTTCTTCCTCGAACTCTACATCGAAGCCGCGCAGGTGGGCATCGACGTAGGCGTCTCCCATGCTGAGCACCAGCGCGAAAATGGTCCACCAGGCGTAGTCTCGTTTTTCTTCATTCCAACGGTCGGCGACGGCGAGAAACTCATCTTCGCGACCCGGAAAGCGGACGGCGTCGTCTTCTGCCTCGGATTCTCTTTGGGCCGCTCGAAGGGCCCGGTAGATCAGATACCCCTCAGTAGCGAAAATGACTCCCGATTTGACGTGTTTCCCGTTCGACCACTGTCCCCAGCCCGGAATGAGCACCGACTTGAACATGGTCGCCACCGGAGTGCGGTGCCACGGTTCGCCTTGATCGGATTCCTCATCTCCCTCTTCCGCCGGGAACTCCTCGTCGCTTCTCTGTTCGGTGACCGAACCGGGCTCCGAAACCTGCCAAGCCAAAACGGACTGGGCTCCACTACGCAAGGGCCCGTCCGGATATTCAGCTTCGGCCCGGGTGCTCCAAAGAAAAAGACAAAGCACGACGAGCAGAGAAATTCCCCCTGCTCGTCTTGGAACACCGCACCGAATCTGGCGGGAACGTGTGGGAATCGAACCCACCCCGGACACTCGAGTGCCCGACAAAGGATTTGAAGTCCTCGGAGCCCACCAGGACCCATGCGCTCCCAGTAAAGCGCAATACATCAAGAGGATAGGTTAGGTCGCGAAATCGGGTTTGTCAATCCGCTGGAGGCCATCGCTTCCGTCAGCCTGCTTTGGCGATGACTTCGAGTTCGACAAGGGCGCCCTTGGGCAATCCCGAGGCGGCCACGGCGGACCGAGCGGGAAACGGAGCCTGGAAGAACTCGGCATAGAGAGCGTTGACCTTGGCGAAGTCGGCCATGTCAGCCAGGAACAAGGTCGTCTTGACGACGTGGCCCGGTTCGAGTCCGGCCGCGCCGAGCACCGCCCGCACGTTTTTCAGAACCTGGCGAAACTGCTCCTCGACTCCCCCGACGACGAACTCACCGCTTTCCGGGATCAGTCCGATCTGACCGGAGCAGTAGAGGAAGCCGGAGGACTCTTCAAGGACAGCCTGCGAGTACGGACCGATTGCCGCCGGCGCCTGGTCCGTTTGAATCACTTTCAAGAACGAAGCTCCCCGTGACCGCCCTTACTCGACGGTCACACTCTTGGCCAGGTTCCGCGGCTGATCGACGTTGCAGCCCCGGAGGACGGCTACGTAGTAGGAATAGAGCTGAAGCGGCAGCACCGACAGGAGCGGAACGAGGGCGTCGATGGTCTGCGGAATGTAGAAGACATCGTCCGCGATTCCTTCGACGTGGGTGTCCCCTTCCGTGGCCACCGCGATGATGCGTCCGCTACGGGCTTTGACCTCGGCCATGTTGCTCTTGATCTTGTCGTAGGCGCGATCCTTCGTGCAGATAAAGACGACCGGCATGTTCTCGTCGATGAGAGCAATCGGACCGTGCTTCATCTCGGCCGCAGGGTACCCCTCTGCGTGCACGTAGGAAATTTCCTTGAGCTTGAGCGCGCCTTCCAAAGCGACCGGGAAGTTGTATCCGCGACCGAGATAGAGGCAGTTCGCGTGGTGCGCATACTTTTCGGCCACGACCCGGCAATGCGAAGCGTCCGCAAGAATCGCCTCCATCTGATCCGGAATGCGTCGCAATCCGTGGATGAGAGACCGCGCCGGCTCGTCGGAGAGCCCGTGAATGCGGGCCAGGTGCAGCGTGAGGACGGCCAGGGTCGCGACCTGACTCGTAAACGCCTTGGTCGAGGCCACGCCGATTTCGGGCCCGGCGTGGATGTACATACCGCCGTCCGCTTCCCGGGCAATGGTCGAACCGACCACGTTGCAGATCCCCAACGCCATCGCGCCGCGGCGTTGCGCCTCGCGCATTGCGGCCAGGGTGTCCGCAGTCTCACCGGACTGACTGATGACGAGAACGAGCGTCTTACCGTCGATGACGGGATCGCGATAACGGAACTCAGAGGCGTACTCGACTTCGACCGGAAGCCGGCAGTACTCCTCGATCATGTACTCACCGATCATGGCCGCGTGCCACGAGGTACCGCAGGCCAGGAAGACCACCCGCTCGACGCGAGCCAGTTCTTCATCACTGATGTTGAGACCGCCGATGTGGGCGCGCCAGCCATCGTCTTCCAGGCGGCCGCGAATGGCGTTTTGAATACAGCGCGGCTGCTCGAAAATCTCTTTGAGCATGAAGTGCTCGTAGCCGCCCTTTTCGGCCTGGGAGAGTTCCCAGGTGATCTCTTCGACATCCTTGGCGATCGGAATCTCGTTCAATGTCTGGGTGCGGAAGCCGCGGCGCGTCACCACGACCATCTCCTCGTCAGCGAGATAGATGACCTGGTTCGTGTGCGAAAGGATGGCCGCGACGTCAGACGCGACGAAGTACTCCCCGTCTCCAACGCCGACAACGAGCGGGCTTCCCTTGCGTGCCCCGACGATCTTGCCCGGGTCCAAATCCGAAATGACCGCGATGCCATAGGCGCCCTCGACGATCCGCAGAGCCGCGGCGACGGCCTTTTCGAGGGAACCGTCCCAGTACTCGCCGACGAGGTGACAGAGGACCTCGGTGTCGGTTTCCGTATGGAAGGTGTGGCCCTTCGTCTTCAGCATTTCGCGAAGGGCGTCGCAGTTCTCGATGATCCCGTTGTGGACCAGGGCGATGTGATCGGTTTCGTCGGTGTGGGGATGGGCGTTGATTTGGTTCGGTGCGCCGTGGGTGGCCCAACGCGTGTGGGCGATCCCAAAGGTGCCGCTGACCGGCTGGGCCTCGACGAGATCCTTCAGCCCCTGCAGCTTGCCCTCTTCCTTACGGATTTCGAGGGAGTAGTCATCCGGAGAGTCTCCGGTGACGACCGCTACTCCGGCCGAGTCGTAGCCACGATACTCGAGCCGCTCCAGGCCGCCGATCAGAATAGGTAGACAATCCCGCGGCCCGGTGTAGCCAACAATTCCACACATGATGGTGCTCCCCCGCCTGGATCAGGCTCTAAATGCGGCCTGTGCGCGAGCCATTCGGTCTTCCGCAGAGTCCGTATCCCCGGCTTCAACCACGATCCGAACAATCGGTTCGGTGTTCGACGCCCGGACGTGGACGAAACCGTCCTCGAACTGCCAGCGGAGCCCGTCCTGCCGGTCATCTGCCGGCCCCAGCTCACCTTCCAGAATGGACAAGGAGCTTACCTCATTCTCGGAGACTGCCACCTTGTCTTTCAGCATTATCCGGGATGGAAAGCTCTCGGCCATCGCCCGAAGACCGCCGGGCTGAACCGCTTCCGCCTCGCAAAGACTCGCGAAGGCGACTGCGGCGTCCCGTCCGAGGTGCACCTCGGGGTCGATGACCCCTCCGTTCCCCTCACCGCCGATTTTCGCGTCATGTTTCCGGATACCGGCCACGACGTGAGCTTCTCCAACCGGAGTCCGGAATAGTGACACATCATGTCGCTGAATGGCCACATCCAGTCGCGTCGAAGTGGAAAGATTTGTCACCACATCTCCGGGGTCCCGGCTCAAACGGTGACTGACGACCAGCGGGAGGGTCCATTCCTCGCCGATGAACTCTGTGCCGGGAATGGCAAAGCCGCAGCGATCGGCGTCAGGATCCGTCATGGCAAGAAAGGCAAAGCCTTCCCCGACCTCACTTGCGATACGGGTCAAGGTAGGTGTCGTAGGCTCCGGATTTGCAAGCAGTTGGCCGTTGGGTTCCTCGTGTCGGGTCACCAAGTCCACACCAAGCGACGCAGCAATCCGCGGAAGCAGCGTTCCGCCGGCGCCGTGGCCGCATTCCAGCGCCACCCGCAACTTGGCGGACCGCACCGCATCCACGTCGACGGGCGCGAGGATAGCCTCCGCGTGCCGGTCCAGGGCCTCGTCATGGCGGTGCCGGACACCGCCGAAGTCCGACGCGCCGACGAACCGAGGTTCGTCCTTCTCGTGGGCAGCCCTGAGCTCGCCGAAACGCTCCGGCGACAGAAAGCTGCCGTCATGATCGACGAACTTGAGCGCGTTCCACTCCCCGGGATTGTGGCTGGCGCTGAGGATGATCCCTCCACCCGCCTTCCAGACCTCAACGGCGAACTGAACGGTGGGAGTCGGGACGATTCCGACATCGAAGACGTCTCGTCCCAAGGCCAGGAGGTGGCTGGTAACCCCTGCCGCCAAGCCTTCTCCTGTGGTTCGGGAGTCCCGTCCGACCACGATCGGCCCGTCAGGGAGAACACTTGCAAAGGCGTCGGCCCAAGCCCCCATCACGCGCGGGTTCAGGGAGTCGCCGACGATTCCGCGAACCCCCGAGACGCTTACCATCAATGTCATGCTTGAAACCCCGGTTCGAGAAGCGAAGAGGGAAAACTGGAGCTGGTGAGCGGATTTGAACCGCTGACCTGCGCATTACGAATGCGCTGCTCTACCAACTGAGCTACACCAGCTCCTCGACCGTTTGTGCGGCGTTCCGGCCCAACGCCGGATGAAAAAATTGGTGCGACCTCGCAGAATCGAACTGCGGACACCCAGATTTTCAGTCTAGTGCTCTACCAACTGAGCTAAGGTCGCACGCAAAACAATCGCTCGCAGGCCTCAAACCGAGTCCCATTCGAGCGAGATTGATAGTTGTAGTCGGCTAAGCCCCGATCCGTCAAGCGGATTCCCGGTTGTTTTCCGGCCTCCGAGTCGAGACCAACTCGAGGTCCCGGTTCGAAATCCCACTTCTCGCGGCTCGTCACCGGCACCTGGATCTATGCCGCGTTTCGGCGGTCCTTGCGCCGGCGGTCGTTCGATCGGCGTCGATCCTGGTTTTCCTGAATCGGGAATCGGACCGTGAAGATGACCGTCCACGGGTCGCCGGACCGGACATCGATCTCGCCCCCGTGATCGACGACGATCTGCCGAGCCACGGCCAGGCCGAGTCCCTGTCCTCCGGGACGCGGATTGGCAAACGGTACGAAGAGCCGATCGAGGACGTCCCCGACCAACGCTCCACCGTCGGTCGCAATCTCGACCCCGAGATGATTGCCCTCGCGGAAGGTGCGAACGTTCATCCTCTCCCCTCTGTCCAACGGCTCGAGAGTGTTCTGGATGATGTTGTGGAGAACCTGGGTCACCTTCTCGGCATCGAGCAGAATCTCCGGCAACCCCGGCTCGTGCTCGGTCTCCAACCGAACGCCTTTGCCATCCGTGGCGCCGCGCTCATTCTCGATGACCTTCCCAACCAGTTTGGAGAAGTCGACGACTTCCAACCGGGGTCGTCCCCGGACTTCGCTGCGAGCCAACTGTTCTTTCAGAAGGGACTCGACCCGGACGAGTTCGCGGAACATCAGCGATGCGGTGTTCTCTTCCTGATCTTCCGGAATGGACTCCGCAAGAATGCGCGCCTGCTCCCGGATCGTTTCCAACGGCGTCGCAATCTGGGAGGCGAAGTCGATGACGTCCTCGCCAAGGTTGGCCATCCGCTCGGCCTGAAGGAGCATGGCCTGGGTCTCACGCAAGCGCTGCTCCGCCTGTCGCAGCTGCTCGACCCACCGAGCTTCCCGAATGGCTGCAGAGATCTGCTGGGAGGCCCGCTCCAGGAATCGTTGCTCCGTGCGCGTCAGCCGGGAACCGTCCAGGGCAAGAACCCCGTGCAACCGGTCCCCGGAGCGAATCGGCTGCAGATAGACCGTCTGCGTTACTTCCGCTTCACGGCGCGTCTCTCGTCCCGATGATGCCTGCAGAGTCTTCTTCGCTTCGTCTGAAAGCCACGATTCGAACTCGGCATCGTCCCTGAAGACCCCGACCGAACCGGCGGCCCGAAGTGTCTCCTCTGCTCCGTCTGCGAGCCAGGCGCGACACCAATCGGCGCCGGTCGTTCGCATGAGAATGCGTGAGGCCGCCGGGAGCAGATCATGGAGGCTGTTCGCCTGCGCAATGGACGCGGTCAGCTCGGACCAACCGTCCAATTGCTTTTCAGCACGATCGACCCAGGTCGTCGTCCAGCAACGCTCAAGAGCAGATCCCGCCCAACGGCAGGCATGGTCCATGAACCAGCGCGCTTCCGTCCCCGGCTCTGGAGCGTTGGACACGCAAAACACGGCGAGGGCCGCCCCGGAACCGCGAAGCGCCACGTACGTCCAGGGCTTGGCGCCGAGAAACGGCTCCAGTTCCATCGGATCTTCGCTGCCGCCGCCGTTTCTTGCGTCATCCTCCAGGATGCCCACCGGGCGGAGGGTGTGATCCTCCAAAGAAAAGCGGACGCGCTCGATGTCCGCCTGTTCGCCTTCCGGGTTGCGACAGAAGCCGCCCCGAAGGTAGTCGCCGTCTTCGTCGCACCCAAAGACCGCCGCGGAAGCCGCTCCGCTGCGTTCCATGATGAGCTCGACGAGCAACTCGTAGACCTCCCGATCATCGGTCAGGTCGAGAAACCAGTCGTGCAGGTCGGCGATGGTTCTTTCCGGCTCGTCGCCGCTCGTGGCTACGCTATACTCCGGGCTTCGGTTTGGGTCGAGAGGGCCTCGACTCTTGCCATCCGAACTCATTCGGTCCTCACCCCTATCGTCGAAAGAAGGCAGCGCGATGAACGAACAGCCTGGTGATGGAAGTCAGAAAACTCTGCAGATCGACATCTCCAACGTGGAGGGCACGTACTCCAACCTGACACTTCTTGCCCACTCCGGTTCGGAGTTCGTCCTCGACTTCGCCCGCATCGAGCCGGGCATTCCCAAGGCCAAGATCCACTCCCGGATCATCATGACCCCGCAGTCGGCCAAGCTTCTGCTCAAGGCTCTGGAGAACAAGGTCGGAGCGTTCGAAGCTTCCTTCGGAACGATCCAGACTCCACGTTCGGGTGCCGAACCCAATGGAGGTATCGGCTTCCCCTACCCGTAGCCTTACCTGCAGATCGGCTTTCGGCCCCGTAGCCTTTTGGGAGAAGGAGAATTGCGATGAAACCGGTTCGTGTCTCGAAGCGTGGGGAGACTTCGCCCGCCAGCCCGATTCGGAAGCTCGTTCCTTTGGCCGTGGCCGCGGAAGAGGCCGGGAGGAAGGTCCACAAGCTGAACATCGGACAGCCGGATCTTTCGACCCCGGGGCCGATGTGGGATGCGATCCTGAAGGAACCGCCGCGGGTCATCGCCTACTCCCCTTCAGATGGGATCCCCGAACTGCGGCGTTCCATGGCGGGCTACTACGAGCGGAACGAAATTCCCATCCGGGCCGACCAGATCATCATCACGACAGGCGCGAGCGAGGCGCTGTGTTTCGCGGTGGGTTCGATCACCGATCCGGGCGACGAGATCCTGATCGCGGATCCGCTGTACGCGAACTACATCGGCTTCTCTCATCTGCTCGGCGTCAAGGTCGTACCGGTTCCGACCCGTCCCGAGGACGGCTATCATCTGCCGCCGCGTGAGGTCTGGGAGTCGAAGCTCTCGTCGAAGACCCGGGGTATCGTCGTCTGCAATCCGGGGAATCCGACCGGTACCGTCTACCGCCCGGACGAGGTCGAGATGATCCTCGACATCGCCAAGGATTGGGGACTCTTCGTCCTGGCCGACGAGGTGTATCGCGAGTTCTGTTTCGACGGAGAGACCCACCGGAGCTTCATGCACTATCCGGAATCGACGGACCGGATCATCCTCGTCGATTCCATTTCCAAGCGGTTCAGCGCATGCGGCGCACGAATCGGCTCCGTTGCCACGACGAATGCCGACGTCTACAAGGCCTGCCTGCACTTTGCACAGGCTCGCCTTTCCCCGCCGACCCTCGGACAGCTCATGGCCGTGGACGCCTTCGGGTTCGAAGATGCGTACTACAAGGACCTCGCCGCGGAGTACCAGGTTCGGCGCGATGCCGTCATGGACGAACTCTCGAGGATGGAAGGGGTCCTTTGCGAAGTCCCCAAGGGCGCGTTCTACGCCATGGCCAAGCTACCCGTCGAAGATGCGGACGACTTCGCATCCTGGTTGCTCACCGACTTCGAGTTCGAGGGCGAGACGACCTTCGTCGCACCCGGCAACGGCTTCTACGCGACCCCGGGAGCAGGACGGCAGGAAGTGCGCATCGCCTATGTCTGCGAGGCCGATGTCATGCGTCGGGCCATGAAGGTGCTGGGCGAGGGACTGAGGGCCTACCAGGCCAGATAAACGAAGTGCTGGCGGGAGCCTGGTTCGGGCCGACACCGCCAGCAACTTCTTGGATCGTTTGCATTCAACCGCTGGTCTCAACGTCGCGACGCCGACAGTCAGCGAACTCGTCTGAGCGCAACGCACGCCGACATTCAACCACTCGGGTCGACGTGGCAGACGCCGTTCAGCGAATCGTTTGGACGCGGCGAACGAAGTGAATGCCGTCTTCTGTCTGAACCCGGACGAAGTAAACGCCGTTCGCAACGGGCACGTCGCGCTGATCCCGCAGGTCCCAAGTCACCTCCGGCTCGGTGACACGTAACTCACGAACCATTCTTCCCTGCACGTCCGAGACCGTCACGTCCGCGATCTCCCCCGACCTTCCATTCCAGGAAAGTGTGGTTTGTTCACGGCTGGGATTCGGAGCGGGTCCCGCGACTTGGGACTCGGACAGCCATTCCGGGCTCGAAGCGGCAGGAAGGCTCCATCTGGCCAGGTAGCGAGATGGCGTCGAACCCGCGAATACGAAGTCTCCGCCAACCAGAAGATCGGAGCCGAAGGGCAGAAGCGCCGATACGGCATCGTTCAGTCCCTCACCGAGCGGCTGCCAGGTCGTCCCATCCCACCACGTGATGTGGTTGACCTCCTGTCCGTCCGCAAAGTCAAAAGGACCACCGGCAACCAGACGCCCTGCCCAGACATCGAGTTCCCAGATACGCTCTTCCATCCCGGCTCCAACGGGGTCGAAGGTCACGCCGTTCCACTTCGCGACCCGACCCACAGGCACGTTGTCGGCATGAAGGAAACGCCCCCCAACGACAAGCTCGCCCTGGAAGCTCGTCAGAGCCTGGACGAAGTCGTCCATGCCGCTACCGAATCCAGACCAGTTCTCACCGTCCCACTGAGCGAGGTGATTGACCTGAACATCGTCGATTGAGGAGAAGACGCCGCCAACGACAAGTCGGTCGTCGTGGACGTGCATGGCCCAAACGCGTTCGTTGAACAACTCGCCGACAGGTTTCCAGGAAATTCCGTCCCATTCGGCGATGTAGTTGGCGGGAGTCCCACCTCCGGACTGGAAAACCCCGGACGCGTAGAGATTGCCTCGATATACCACGAGATCCGTCGCGACATTGTTCAACCCCAGACCGAGTGGAGACCAGGAAGCCCCATCCCAAGCCGCAATTCTCTGGGCCGGCTGGCCCCCGGCATCCGAGAAGTCGCCGGCGACGACAAGTTGACCGTCGTAGACGATCGCGTCGTAGACCACGCCATCGACACCTGCGCCAAGGGGGTGCCATTCCGTTCCATCATACCGTGCCACATTCTCGGCGAGGCTGCCGCCAACTTCCGAGAAGGAACCCGTTATGACGAGTTCACCGTCAAACTCAATCAAAGACTCGACAGATCCATTGGGAGAATTGGGATCGCCAAACTCGCCGGACCACTCAGCGGAAGCAATGTCGACACCGTGAGAAAGAAGAAAGGCGCAGGTCGCAAGGGACAGGCATGTCTTCATACGAAAACCTCCAAAGTTCGGGGTTTCGAGAGGGAAACAGACCGAACGAACCTACCCGCAAGACTCATTGCCGGTCAACGGCTTCCGGCTTCCGGCTTCCAGCTTCCAGCAGTTTTCGCAGAGACTGGGCCGCCCGGGACGGGACTGAGTTTCTCAGCGCGATCAGTCCGGAACTTCGGACCTGGGAGAAGCCTTGGACAGAGAGCTCGACGAGCTTGCCCGCAGCGAGGTCTTCCTCCACGGATACTCGGGGCAGAACGGAAAGACCGAGTCCGGCCCGAACCAACCCCTTGATGGCTTCTGGACTCGAAATCTCCGTCTCTATGTGTAAGGCGAGACCGCGCGACCGGAAGAAGCTCTCGACTTGGCGACGTGTCAAAGAGCTGGGCTTGTGGAGTATCCACGCCTCCCCGGCAAGTTTGGCTGGACGAATCGATGCACTGCCCGCTTCCCGGTGTCCGCCCGGTCCCACGACAACCAGCGGATCACGAAAGAACGTCATCTGGTCGTAGCGTTCCTCGTCCACGGGTAACGTCCCCAGGACCAGTTCGGCCCGGCCCCGGTCCAGCAGGTCCAGGAGTGATTCCGTCCCCTCTACATGCATCGTCAACTCGAGGCGAGGATGCTCCCGTCGGAGACGCGCCAAGAGGCCGGGAATGTGGTGAACCGCGACCAGGTCCGTCGATCCCACCACGATTCGGCCTCTGACTTCCCCACCTCCGGAAAGCTCTTCGTCGATTCGTTCCAGCTCCCTGAGAAGGGGGAGGGTTCGGTCGAAGAGCCGTCGCCCCGCCGCCGTCGGCTGGACTCCGCGCCCGGTGCGGGTCAGGAGGGTTTCCCCCAGGTGGGCCTCGAGCTTCTTGATTCTGGTGCTGGCAGCGGGCTGGCTGATGTTTAGGCGCCTGGCCGCCGCGGAAAGACCCGACTCCTGCACCGCCAGAACGAAGGTCTTCAAATCAGTGAGATCCATTCGAGTAGCCTACCCATAAATTGTGACTATGGCCACCAGTTGTAGAATCCATGGGACAAATACCCGAACCCTACGTATTCTCCACCTTGTCAGGCGGAACAAACGCCGACTCCAGGATCCGCCCCATGGCTCGACGCGTCGCGGCGCGGATCCATCAGGGAAGCGAAAAACGGCGACCCGGCGAGTGCTTCTCGCCTCGAGTGGGCCGTCACCAGACTCATGGAGATCGAGATGAGCTACAAAATCGAGGACGCGAACGGCAAACTTGGAGTCCTGCTTCCGGGACTCGGCGCCGTCGCCACGACCTTCATTGCCGGCTGCCTGGCCATGCGCAAGGGCCTGGCCGAACCGATCGGAAGCCTGACCCAGACCGGCACCATCCGCCTGGGCAAGCGCACCGACAAGCGCTCCCCGAAGATTCGCGACTTCGTGTCCCTGGCTTCCCTGGACGACCTCGTCTTCGGCGGCTGGGACATCTTCCCCGAAAACACCTACGAAGCGGCTATGAAGGCCGGTGTCCTCGACAAGGAAACGCTCGAGCCCATCAAGGAAGAGATGGAGGCGATCAAGCCCTGGCCGGCAGTCTTCGATCAGAACTACGTCAAGCGCCTGCACGGTGAGCATGTCAAGAAGGGCGCGAACTGGATGGAGCTCGCCGAGCAACTGATGGAAGACATCCAGAACTTCCAGAAGGAGCACGGACTCTCCCGCATGGTCATGGTCTGGTGCGGTTCGACCGAGATCTTCCTCGAGAAGACCGAAGCTCACAAGAGCCTGGCCGCATTCGAAAAGGCGATGAAGGACAACGATCCTTCGATCGCTCCGTCCATGATCTACGCCTACGCCGCGATCAAGCTCGGCATTCCCTACGCCAACGGAGCCCCCAACCTTTCCGCCGACTGCCCGGCCCTCGACGAGCTGGCTATGGAAACGAGGACTCCGGTCGCCGGAAAGGACTTCAAGACGGGCCAGACCCTGATGAAGACCATCCTCGCGCCGGGATTCAAGTCCCGTCTCCTCGGGGTCAACGGTTGGTTCTCGACCAACATCCTGGGCAACCGCGACGGTGAGGTTCTCGACGATCCTGACTCGTTCAAGACGAAGGAAGAGTCGAAGCTGTCTGTGTTGGGAAGCATCTTCCAGCCGCATCTGTATCCGGAACTCTACGGCGAGCTCTATCACAAGGTGCGGATCAACTACTATCCGCCGCGCGGTGACAACAAGGAGTCGTGGGACAACATCGACATCGTCGGTTGGCTCGGCTACCCGATGTCGATCAAGATCAACTTCCTCTGCCGCGACTCCATTCTGGCAGCGCCGATCGTTCTCGACCTGGCTCTGTTCCTTGACCTGGCCAAACGGTCAGAGATGCGGGGCATCCAGGAGTGGCTCTCGTTCTACTTCAAGAGCCCGATGTGTGCGCCGGACCTCTACCCCGAGCACGACCTCTTCATTCAGCTGATGAAGCTGAAGAACACGCTCCGTCATCTGAAGGGCGAGGAGCTGATTACGCACCTGGGGTTGGAGTACTACGACTAGTTCGTCTGGTAGTACATCTGTCAGTCCGTCTGCACGATGAAGCCTCTGTGAGTGCGTCCGACACGGTCGGGCGCACTCACGACCTCACCTCGGCATGCTCCTCACTCCAGCATGGTCCTCACCTCGGCATGTACCTCACCCCAGCATGCTCCTCACCTCGGCATCCCTCTCGACATCACACCACGGGATTGATCAGCTCGCCGATTCCTTCGACCCGAATTCGAACCGTATCTCCTTTTGCCAGAAAGACCGGCGGGTCGCGGAAGACACCGACTCCGGCCGGCGTTCCCGTGGCGATGAGATCCCCGGGCAGAAGCGTCATCTGCCGACTGATGTAGGAAACGAGATTGGGGATGTCATGAATGAGGTCGTCCGTCCTCCCCTCCTGCATCTTGTTCTCGTTCCAGTGCGCGCTGAGGGCGAGATTCCCTGCGTCCGTGATGTCCTCCTTGAGGACGACCCAGGGACCACAGGGCGCGAAGGTGTCGAAGCTCTTTCCGCGAAACCACTGCCGGTCTCCGTACTGGGCGGCCCGGCCACTGACGTCATTGATGATGGTGTAGCCGAGGATGTGGGCTTCCGCGTCCTCAGATCGGACGTCCTTGGCCGTCGCACCCATGACGACGCCGAGTTCGGCTTCGGCGTCGACCCGGTCCTCGACCGCCGGGTCCGGCAGGCAGATTGGATCGTTCGGCCCCACGAGTGAACTCGGGGCTTTGGCAAAGAGAAGCGGCGTCTCCGGCGGCTGCTTGTTCTGTTCTTCGGCGTGCGCCCGGTAGTTCAGACCGACGGCGATGATCTTCGAGGGATCCGGAATCGGAGGCCCCAGTCGAACAGAACCCAAGGGAATAGCGGCAACGTTCGGACCCGATTCTTCGATTGCATTCCGGACGTCCGCCCAAAGCCCCGCCCGGAGGATTCCGCCCCAGGTCTCGGGCCCGCCGGAACGGATCTCCTGCAAGGCGACTATCTTCTCCCGGAGAATGACTCCCGCACGCTCCTGCCCCGGCTCACCGAAACTCACGATCTTCACGTCACGTCCTCCCCACCCGATGAAGCGGGCTGTGTCTTCCATCTTCGATGCATCCAGAACCATTGCTCCGGGTGCGATCGAATCACATCCTCGAGCTGGCCGACCATCTCTTCCAACAACTTCTTCTCCGCGTTCGACGAGTCGCCGGAAGTCTCGCCGACCCGGGATGCCGCAGGCTCCTCCTCCGCCGGAAGTTCGAACGGCCCGATGAGTCGAGCCCGGTAGCGGCCGTCCGGCTGTCGGATGGCGAAACCCATCACGATCGGGGCCTTTGCCATTCGCGCGAAACGGGCCGGTCCCTGGCTCGTCGAGGCCGGGCGACCGAAGAACGGAAGAAAGACACCGTTTCGACCCGCGTCCTGATCGAAGAGCAGAGTGATGAACTCTCCGTTGCGAACCGTTCGCAGCATTCGACGGAATCCCTCGTCGGTCTTCAGCACACGCATTCCCGTCGCCTCGCGGGCCTGGGTCACGAACTGGTCGACCAACCGGTTGCTTTGTTTCCGAACCGCCACCCAGATGGGGTAGCCGGCACAGGCGACACGCGCGCCCAGAACCTCCCAGTTTCCAATGTGAGCCGAGGCCAGGACCCCGCCGCGGCCACCTTCGGTGAGAGCGCGCAGGGCCTCCTCGTTCTCGATCTCAACGTGCGCTTCGAACTCCGCCGGACTCATGCGTGGTAAGCGCGTGAAGTCGAGAAAAACGACGCCGAAGTGTCGGTAGCAGTTTTGGGCGACTTCCAAACGACGGGACTCATCCCATTCTGGAAAGGCGTAGCGCAGGTTCTCGAGTGTGACCCTTCGCCGAATCCGAAGCACGCTGAAGGCCAGATCCCCGAGCCGTCGACCCATGAACACGCGAAGAAATGTCGGCATCCGTCCGATGAAACCGGTGGCCAGGCGAACACCCAGGTACTCGACTCGGTGTTTGAGGCTGGCCCCCATCTTCAGGGTCACACCCGGCCCGGACGCCAACGACCGTCTCGTCCTTTGACTGCCCATCCCAGGAGTTCCAGCTCGGTGAGTCGCTGGAGCACTCCCGGCAGCGACGGTGCGCCGCATCTCTCGACGAGTTCATCCAACGTGGCGGCGCCAGCGGACAGGGCCTGCCGCACTGGATCTCGCTGATTCAGATCGAACTCGGGAACCAGAGGGGACTTGGGGTCCGAGTCGTGAGAGGAGCCGGGTCCACGCTGGGGATCGGCGCCACCTGACCCGCCCGTGCAGCCGCTCGAAGCGTCAGTCAGCGTGAGCTCCGCCGGCGGAAAACGCACGTCACCCTGAAGCGCCTCCAGCACGTCGTCGGCCGAGGTTACCGGGCGTGCACCCTCTTTCAGGAGGCGGTTGGGCAGTTCGGCTCCCGGATGGCTCGGGTCACGCGGAACGGCCATGACCTCGCGTCCCTGATCCAAAGCGTGGTCGACGCTCGAGCGGGCACCGCTTCGTTCGTTGCCTTCGACGACGACAAGAGCGTGGGCGAGTCCGACGAGAATGCGGTTCCGCCTGGGAAAGTGAAGAGGCAACGGTTGCGTTCCGGGAACGAACTCCGACCAGATGCGACCCGTCTCCAGCAAGCGGTCATAGAGGCTCGAATGTTCCGGCGGGTAGATGACATCGAGTCCCGTGCCCAGAACGGCCTCAGTCCGTCCACCGACGTCGAGGGCTCCCTCATGCGCCTGCCCATCGATGCCCCGCGCCATTCCGCTGATCACGACACAACCCGACGCGGCGAGGTCGCGGGAGAGCCGTCGTGTCAGCCTTCGTCCGGAATCGGAGGCGGCACGGGAACCGACCACTGCGACCCGTGGAGTCAGCGAACTGGGGCTTCGATCGGTAGCCTGCGGCGACGCCCCGCTCCCGGCGACAAACAGGTGCGTCGGGGCATCCGGGATTTCTCGCAGCAGGTTGGGGAAAGATGGGTCGTCATCTGGGATGAAGGCGAGACCCAGAGAGCCCCATTCCTCCAGCAGCGAGTCGATCCCCTCATCGTCCGGCAAGTTCTGAATCGCCTCTCGGAGTCGATCGTTCATCCTCAACGTCTGGGACAGCACGTGCATTGGCCAGGGATGCTCCAGGCCTTGCGAGCGGACAATCTCGCGAAGCGCACGTTGACGGCGAGCGGTCAGGTTTCCAAGAAGAGCAATCCGGACATCATTGCGCACATTGGGCCGTCCCGGTCCGGCCATCAGCTCGTTTCCGCGACGTTGGAGGAAACCTTGTAGGAACGGGGCCATGGAAACGCTCCCAAGGGCCGGTCTTCGTCCACGCTGTCAGCGAAGAACGGATCTTCCGTATCGGGCGACCCGTCGCCGTCGGCAGGCGCAACAGAGCCGTCTGCATGACGAAGATCGCCCGACGCGCCCGGAAGGTCCGGATCGCCCGCGCGCCCGACGGCGTCGGCGCCCCGAGCGCCGCCACTGCCGGTGCCGGCTGCAGCCTCACGACGCGCAGCGCGCCGCAGGTCGATCTCCATCGGAGCCGGGCCCTCCTCGGTCTCCACCTCCATCCAGGTTCGCTCCAGCGCAGCCAGCAGCTCGGTGACGCCGTCGCCCGTCTGCGCGGACAGACGAATCGCCGTTTCATCTTCACTGAGGGCAGGCAGGTCCTGCCCGATCACCAGGTCTGAGCGGCTGTAGCAAAGAATCCGCGGACGGCGGAGCAGAGCCGGGCGGAACGCCCGAAGTTCACCCAGCAGAACGTCGAGATCATGCCGGGGCCTGGGTGACGCGGAGTCGATGAGAAAGACGAGAATGCGGGTTCGTTCGACGTGCCGGAGGAACTGATGACCCAGCCCTTTCCCGTCGCTGGCCCCTTCGATGAGGCCGGGAAGATCTGCCAGGACGAGCGACTTGAACCCGGGAAGTTCGACGATTCCCAGATTGGGACGGATCGTCGTGAAGTGATAGTCACCGACCTGCGGTGTCGCATTGGAGATCCGGCGCATCAGCGTCGACTTCCCCACGTTGGGTAGCCCGACCAGGCCCACGTCGGCCAGCAGCTTGAGCGTCAGCTTGAGCGTCTTTTCCTCGCCCGGTCTACCGTCCGTGGAGATGCGCGGCACCCGCCGCGTCGCACTTTTGAAGTGAACGTTGCCCTTGCCGCCCTTACCGCCGCGCGCGACAACGAACTCCTGGCCGGGCTCGACCAAGTCCGCGACGATGCGGCCGTCTTCATCTTCGACGAGCGTTCCGCGCGGCACGCGGATGACGCAGTCGGCGCCGTCTTTTCCGAACATCTGCTTGCCCATTCCGGGCTGACCGTTACCGGCGGCGAATTCACGTTGGTGACGAAAGGTGAGCAACGTTCGCATGTGGGCATCGACTTCGAAGCGAACGTCGCCGCCCCGACCGCCGTCGCCTCCGTCCGGGCCGCCCTTGGCCACGTACTTTTCCCGACGAAAGCTGACAATGCCATCCCCGCCCTTGCCGGAGCGGACCTGTATGGACACTTCATCTATGAACATGAATCACCTCGGACGGCGTGGAGGGGTGTGACGGTACCGCGTCGTTTCATCGGAGTCGTTGCGAAACCCATGCCGACTCCGCCAGTGTCTTCGATTCGTTTTCTTGCGCCCAAGCCGGTCCCGCGCCGGGTCGTCCTCACTTCGAGCCGGTTCTGGCGCCGGAGCGTTCCTGGGCGAACTCGGTTCCGGCTCGCCGCCGGTCCTTTCCTCGACGCTGACGCAAGGCAGGCTAGGAACTACTTGGAATCGGTCTTGCTGCGAGCCTTCGACTTGCCCTTGTCTTTGCTTCCCGAGGCTGTGCCGGAGTTCTTGGTTTCCGCACCTTTACCCGGCGAACTCGAGTCGGCCGATTTGGATTCGCTTCCACTCTTGGGTTTGTCGGCTTCCGCGGACTTCTTGTAGTTGTCGCTGCGGTAGTCCGTGATATAGAAACCCGAGCCCTTGAAAATCAGCCCGGCGCCGGCTCCGATCTTCTTCCGAACTTTGCCCTGACATTCCGGACACTTGCGCTTCGGCTTGTCCGTCATCTTCTGAAAGACCTCGAACTCGTGGCCGCAGGCTTCACATTCGTAGTCATACGTCGGCATCGACTTGCTCTTCCTCCCAACCGATGAGCGGATTGAATTCACTTCACGTTGAGATTCCGCGGAGCCTCAACGGGTTTCTCCGGCCCTAATCCGGCCTAGCTCCAGCTCTACTCCGGCCCTACTCCAGCTTACCCAGTGCTTCGACCATCGCGGCCAATCCCTTGTCGATCTGCTCGTCTGCCACTGCATAGGAGATCCGAAGGTTGTTCGGAGCCCCAAAGCCCCGTCCGGGAACCAGGGCCACCCCCGCCTCATCGATGAAGAATCGGGCAAGACCGAGGTCATCCCCGATCTTCTCGCCGCCAAACGAACGATGGAAGTAGGCCGAGAAGTCGGGAAACGCATAGAAGGCGCCGGCCGGCGGGCTCAGTCGAATCGCCGGTGCCTGGCCCAACCACTTCAGCACGGCCATCCGCCGCCGGGCAAAGACAGAGACCATCCGTTCGACATCTGGATCCGCGGCCCGCAGGGCGTGCGTCGCCGCCTCCTGTGAAATCGAACAGGGGTTGCCGCAAACGTGACTCTGTAGAGCCGTCGCGGCCTGCGCCCAGGCGCGGTTGGCCGCAAAGTAGCCGATTCGCCAACCCGTCATGGAGTAGGCCTTGGACACACCGTTGACGACTGCGGTGCGCTCCTTCATCTCCGGACTCAGTGCCGCCAGGCTGACATGCTCCGCTCCGTCGTAGACGATGCGCTCATAGATCTCGTCGGTGATGACATGGATCCCACTCGAGACGATGACCTCTGCGAGCGCAGCCAGTTCGGATCGTGTGTAGACGCTCCCCGTCGGGTTGGACGGAGAGTTCAGGATCAAACACGAGGTACGATCGGTGATCGCTTCCCGCAGTTGTTGCGGCGTGACTTTGAACCCTGTGCTTTCGTCGGTCACGATGACCTTGGGAACGCCGCCGACAACGGCGACCTGGGTGGGATAGGAAACCCAGTAGGGTGACGGAATCAGCACTTCCTCGCCCGGATCGACAAGCGCCGAGAGCGCCATGTAGATCGATTGCTTTGCGCCGGCAGAAACGACGATATCTCCCGGCTCGTAATCCAAACCCTGATCGCGTTGGAACTTCTCGCAGATAGCCTTGCGTAGCTCCATCGTTCCGGCCGGGCTCGTGTATCCCGTCATGCCGCCGCGAATGGCCGCGATTCCGGCTTCGCCGACCGATGCGGGAGTCGGGGCGTCGGGTTGTCCCGCACCGAAGCTGATGACCTCACGACCTTGGGCTTTGAGCTCGCGCACTCTCTCGTCGATGGCGATGGTCTCGGAAAGGGACACCTTGTCCGAAAGCGCGGTTTTCTTCATACCCGTCGGTCCTTTCTCACCTCTCGAAAGTGGGACCGCAGCCTGCGGGCCACACCGGGAGGAACGAGTCCCCGAAGAGAGCCTCCCCCAGCCGCGATCTGCTTGATCAAGGTCGAGTTGACGGCGCCGTACTTCTCCGAGGGCGGCAGGAACACTGTCTCCATCTCCGGATGGAGTTTTCGATTGAGTTCTGCCATCTGCATTTCGAATTCAAAGTCCGAGAGAGTGCGCAACCCGCGGACGACGGCCAGGGCGTTTTGGTCCTTGGCAAAGTCTACGAGAAGGCCGCGGAAACCAACGAAAGCCGTTCGTCGCGCTTCTTCCGGAACCAGACATTCTTCCCACATCCGGACGCGTTCTTCGAGGGAAAAGAGCGGACGCTTGTGATCTCCGATCGCAACGCCGACGACCACCCGGTCGAAGAGGCGGAGTGCTTTTCGGAGAATGTCGACGTGCCCGAGGGTGACTGGATCGAAAGTGCCGGGAAAGATGGCCAAACGGGAACCGTGTCGCGGCACGCCGCCGCCCTCATCCTTGCCTTTGCCTTTGCCCTTGTCCTTGTCCATGCCCTTGCCCTTGTCCATGCCCTTGCCCTTGTCCATGCCCTTGCCGCTGGCAGCACTCTTCCTCCCGCCGCTAGACTTCATCTCCACCTCCTCTGTGGCGATAGATGCGAAGTGTACTCCCTCCGAACGGTCGCAGCCGAGTCAGCTCCAGGGTCCCGGACTCTTCCGGGAGGGCGGCTTCCTTGTTTGACTCGAGTACGAGTCCGCCTCCGGCGCGAAGGAGCGCGCTTCCCTTTCCCCCAACCATCTCCAGGATCTTGGCTTCCTCGCCTTTTCCGTACGGCGGATCGGCCAGGATCCAGTCGAATTCGCTTCCACGGCCGAGTAGCGTGGTCAGGGCCGGACTGACCCGACGATTCCAGATCTCCGTCTGGTCCCAGGCGGCGAGCGCTCCGATGTTCCACTTGATCCCGGCGCAGGCCCTCGAGTCCATGTCGACGAAGAGGACGGAACGTGCGCCACGGCTCAAGGCCTCGAGCCCAAGGGCGCCCGATCCCGCGTAGAGATCGAGAACATCCTTCTCGATGACCTCCGGCCCCAGAATGTCGAAGAGGACCTGTCTGGCCCGGTCCGTGGTTGGACGAACCGTTCGGCCCTTTGCCACGATTCGGTGGCTTCTCCAGCGGCCCGCTATGATTCGCATGCGTCCACCCTATCCCAGCCAGGGTCTTCTTCCCACACCTCAAAGCCCATCGAGCGGCAGACCCAAACGATCGATGATCTCCTCGGTCACTCCCTCGATGGTGCGCCCGTCCGTGTCCACGATGTAGTCGGACTGCTCGTAGAGAGGCTCGCGCTGCGTCAGCAGCCGGTGGACGATAGGCCCCGCGTCGCTCCCTTCCAGAAGGGGTCGGCCTGGTGCCTCCGGATCCTCGAGTCGGCGAAGGACCTCGGCTTCAGAGACGCGAAGCCAGACCGTCACGCAGTGCGACCGGAGGAGTTCGCGGTTCGACTTCGCCAGAACGGTTCCTCCCCCGCAGCTGATGATCCAGCCGTTTCGGCGGCAGAGTTCCTGAAGCACCTGACTCTCCAGTTGGCGGAAGTACGGCTCGCCCTTCTCCCGAAAGATGTCGGCGATCGTCGCTTGTTCCCTCTCGGAGATGAGGTAGTCGACGTCGGCCAGTCGCATCCCGGTCCGTCGGCCGAGCGCTGCGCCGACCTGGGTCTTTCCCGCTGTCATGAAACCGATGAGTGCGATGTTGGGCTGGGCGTTCATTGCGGCGGAATGATCAGGAAGTCCGTGCCTCGGAGCTGGGCCCAGGCTTCGTTCCGGACTCGGATCCGGACTCGGATCCAGTCTTCGCCCCGGCCTCTGAGCCAGGCTTCGCTGTAGACGTCACGCCGGACTCGGCACCGGCACCCGGGTCAGACCCGGTCGCCGCCCCCGTCGGCACCCCACCAATCGGGCCGCCACTGGAATCGGTCGGAGAGGAAGACGCAGGACTTGAAGCACCGCCCCGTGTCCCTCGCGGATTCGTCATCGGTTCCACGCCGGTCGCAGGCTCGATTCTCGGCGCCGGCGCACGCCGCTTCGGAGGCTCATCGTCGAGTTCCATCTTGAACTCGTCCTCGATCCCCCGCATGGCCTGCCGAAAATCGCGCATCCCTTTACCGAAGGAGCGGGCCACTTCGGGAATCCTCTTGGACCCGAAGAGCATGAGCACGACGAACAGGATGATGATGAGTTCTTGTGAGCCGATGTTGAACATCCGAACCTCTGCAGTTTGCCGGCCCAACGACGGCCCTGGAGAATCTCTTCTCGAGAGTCCCTGGGGAGCCTCTGAAGGGACCCGCTACCAACGATCAGGCCCCGAGCAAAACACCCGGGGCCTGACGTAGCCTAGCAAGAATTCCCGCCAGGAAACTAGAAGGCGAACTTCACCGAGAGCAGATCATTGTCGTCGAAGAAGTCCTGAACCGTACGGCGCGCATAATCGATGCTCAGCGTCGACGTGCCCAAGGGCAGGTTGAAGCCGGCTCCGAAAGCGGGACCGTAGTTGTAGTCGGCATCTCCACTGGCCACGATTCCGGCACGGACGGCGAAGATGTCCTGGTAGCGATACTCGCCGCCGACACCGAACTCGTCGTCACCGAAGTTGTGGCTTACGAAGTTTCCGTAGACATCGATCGTGTTGTCACCCTGTTCGATCGGCGTGTAGGCCGCGGCGATCTGGAACACGGACGGCAACTCGAAGGATGCATTGTCACTACGAAGCACACGCGGGCGGGAGTTCGGATCGTCACCGGTCTGGTGCGAAGAACCGAAGTCCTCACCATCGAAATGCATGTTCGGTCCGAAGTTCTTCAGGACGAAGCCCAATCGCAGGCTCTGCCAACCGGGTCGGTACTGGATACCGACGTCGAAAGACACACCCTGACTTGTGGTCTGGAGAATGTCCTCCGAAATGAATCGTCCGGTCGCACCGACCGATACCGCGTCGGTCATGAACCGCGAGTAGGTTACGCCGATCACGGTAAAGGTCGGGCTGAAGATTCGGCCGGTTCCCTCCGGATTCGCCTCAGTTGTTTCCTGAATGTCACCAATGTTGAGGACATCGATGCTGGCGCCGATGGTTCCCATCCGGGTCTCGGTCGCCACCGCGATGTACTCTTTCTGGATGTCAGCAATGTACTCGAAGTGCGAGAAGTACGCTTCCGTACCATCCAGGCGGGCCGCACCCGCCGGGTTGTACCAAAGAGCGTCCACACCGGAGACATCGGCTTGGTAGCCGTCTCCCAGCGCCACCCCTCGGGGTGAGACCGGAATTCGCAGTTCTTGCGCGCCGGCCGTACCGACGCGGTCGCCGTTGCCGGCAAATGCCGTCCCCGTCACGCCGACGGCGAGCACGAGAACGAAGCCGCACAGATTCAGTTTGCGCATTTCTTGACTCCTTTCAAGTTCCGTCGGTTTCTAGAATTCGGCCAGGCGTTCTTTTTCGACAAAGACCGCCAACTTTCCGGTGGTTGTTCCGATTCCGTCTGCTTCCACGTGATAGATGTAGATGCCGCTTGCAACCGGGATGCCGGCACGATTGTCCAGATCCCAGCGCAGGATCGACTCATTCATGTCGTCCTTACGCAGCGTGCGAACGAGTTCGCCGGCAAGGTCGAAGATACGAACCGTACACGTCGTGTTCGGCAGATTGATGAATCGCAGGATCCGGTCGAACTGGTTGAGTTCGTAGGACGACTGGTTCAGGTACGGATTCGGCACGGCCCGGATCTTGGCCAGGTCGTTGTCGAGATTCGTTCCCGTGCCGGCACCGACCGGTTGGGCCTGCCACTCGTACACGTCCCCATCCGTGAGGATCTTGTTCATCGTGAAGTACCAGGTGCCTTCGGACTCCATCCAGGGCCGGTCGCCGCGGAGACGGGGCCATCCAGCGATGAGCACGTCCGTGTTACGGCCGTCGGTGTCAGAACCGGGGTCGCCATAAATCACGGGATTGTTCTCATCGTACTCGCTATCCATGATGAAGAAGTACTCGCGCCCACCGAGTGCACTGCCATCCGGATTCCAGATGAAGTCTGCAGGCTTGTCGATGTTCCCGTCGTTGTCCGCATCTTCTTCGTTCTCGACGAGGTTGATGTTCAGACGACGGTGATTGGCCGGGTCCGCATCGGTCACGTCCCACGCCTGGCCCGGGAACATTCCCGTACCGAGAGTGGCGTATCCCTGATCACGACGATAGGTCTGACACTCCGTCCACTCACCCTCGTCGGCGATGAACCGGATCTCGATCGCCTTCGTAAAGGCCGGGATCGGAAGGTTCGAGCCGAAGAACTCAAAGCCAAGCCCGACTCCGCCGTTGAAGGTCGAGCCACCCCAATCGACCCACGAGACCCATCGGGCGCCGTTCGGCTCGTTGGCCGTCCAACCCCACTCACGAACAGCCAGCTCCGGACCGACAACCTGGACGATGAAGCCCTCCGTAATCGGATTGAAGTAGTCGGCCGTGAGGTTCGTTTGATTCTCGAGTAGAACCTCACCCGTCGTCAGATTCTCGAGATCCCAGAGGTACAGGATCGGAGAGTCCGCGTCAGGATTCGGTTTGAAAGATACCTGGTAGCGATCTGTGGAAATCTCATCCTGGTTGACATAGTCGACCCGAACAGAACCATCGCTGATACCCATCGTGTGGTCAGCGATCTGATGGAGGGTCGCTGTGCTCGCTTTCGGCATTGCCACGAGGGCCTGCTGGCTGTTCTCGAGCGTCTTGGTCACCACACCGAGACCGGTGCCGTCCGCGTCCTGGTAGGGAGCGACCTTGTTGACCTCGGCCGAGTAGGCGGTCACGGCATAGTAGTAGTCACGGTAGTTGACCAGCGGCCCACCAACGATCCGATCCGTGTCGAGCCGGATGTTCCACTGCAGGCCGTTGTCGTTTCCGGACTGCGTGAGACGACGCTCGATGACACCAACGTCCGCGTTCACAACATCGGAATAAATGGAAGAGAACTGGCTCTCGGCATCGAACGTGGCGATCTTTTGCCACGGACCGGCCGGAGAAGACCCCTGCCACACATTGTAGCCTTCGAACTCGTAACGCTCGCCGAGGCGATCACTGATCTCGATCTGCTCTTCGCGATACGGCTCCCAGTAGATGTCGATCTCGCCGTCATACTCACGAACGTGAGAGACCGGCCGCGGCGGAGGCTGCGGAAGGTCGAAATTCACGTCGTAGGCGGACTGAGCTTCCTTGTCGTAGATCTTGAGGAGCGTGATCGAACTGAGGCGCTCACTACCCTGCGCAACGATAATCCCGACCACGATCTCCTGCTCGTCGCCCGGCTGCATCTCGAAAGGACCGGCAGAGAGCATGAAGCGACGGTCCGCCGGGTTCGAGTCGAGCCAGCCCGTGCCCAGAACTGGATCGCCCGGAACTTGGAACAACGTTTCCTCACCCGTCACCTCGTCCATGACCGGCGTTCCGTCGGCATTGAGACCCAACATGTAGTTGTAAGTCTCGACCGGCGTATGCGGGTCCGTACCGTTGATGTACTTGTTGAACGAGGTCATGGGAAGATTCCGGAAGTCCGGGATGGGCAGGCCACTGACATACGCTGTATCTCCCGGAGACGCAACGATCGGTCCCTGGAAGAAGTCGTACCCAACGGCCGGAGGACGCCCGCCGTAGAGCTGGTCAGTGTTGTTGGCGTTGTAGCAGTAGCCGAGACTGAGATCGGTATCGCAGCCGACCAGGTCGTCTCCGGCACCGCCCAGGTCCGGATCGCTCCAGACCGAAGCATAGGCGTCCTTGAGGACGTTCTCGCTCTTGTTGATCATCTTGAACTTGACGAAGATCGTGTTTCCGAGCCCCTCCGTCCGATCGAACGCGAACGTGGTCTGCTGGACCTCGATCCCGAGCGGCTGCGAAGCGCCGGCGTCGTTCGTGTGAACGGTAGGATCGGCGTCGTTGTAGACCGCCCACAACGTCTGGTCACCCAGCCGCTGAGGCTTCCACGTCGCCATGTTGTTCGGGTCATAGTCCGCATCCGATGTATCGACCGGAGCGCCGAGTTCGAACGGCCACTCCAGGTAGTCCTGGCTGGTGACGTGATCGGGGTCGTTCCAGTCAATTTTGTAAGTGCGATTCTCGGCGGAGCCTGGATCGGTCCAGGTGCCGTCCGCATTGATCACACCCGGGTTGTACTCCTGCGAGTACTCACCAACCGTGACGCGGGCGTTCTCCTCATCCCCCACCTTGGCGCCGACCCAGAGTCCCGACGCGAAGACAACGGTATTGTCCGTTCCTCGTGGATAGATGAGACCCGAGTTACCGGCCTCGATGTCATACGCGAACGATCCATGGTTCGTCACCACCATCTCGCACTGATTGACGTCGATGCGGGTCTCGTTGTCGATGATCTGCGGCACCGCGGCATCCGGACCGGGTGCTGCCGTCGACGACGACGCGAGAGCGGCAATGAGAGCCCCCGCGACGACGAATGATCCTTTCGTTGCCGACATGTTTCCTCCTTGGTCTCTCATTAGAATCCCATCCGCAGACCGAAGCGAACGAGCCGCGGAATATCGAAGTTGTTCGGGTTGCGCTCTTTCAGGCGATACAAAGCCTGTTCCTCAGGCGTGTCGAAAGAGGCTGCGCCCTCGGTCTCATCCAGGAAGGTCGTCGACAGGGCGTCGCCCGAGCCTTCGTAGACGAAGATAGCATTGCGCTTGTCGAAGGCGTTGAGCACCCAGACAAAGGCGTCCAAGTCGAAACCACCGAGCTCGAAGGCCTTGTTCGCCTTCAGGTCGACCCGAAGGTTCCACGGTCCGGTCAGCTCGTTGATCGCACCGGCGTTCTCCGCGGAGACGCTGGCCAAGGTGACTTCGTTGTAGACCTTCCGCGGCGTAAAGGGGCTGCCGCTGGTCGCGTTGAAGATCACATTGAGCCCGGCATTCTGCAGCGGGAAGCTGTTGCCGAGGACTGGGCCGTCTTCCTGACCGAACCGGTAGTCGAGGTTCGCGGTCACGATGTGACGCTGGTCGAAGTCGAGCGGCGAAGTCAGCTTCGGCGGTTCGCTGTCCGTCCAGGCGATGTTCCGCTGCGTATCCGAAGCAGAACCCGTTCCACGTGCCCAACTCAACGTGTAGAACAGATTGGCCGAAAGGCGATCCGTTCCACGGTAGTCAAACTGGAAGTCGAACCCTTTGATCGTGCCGTAGTCCGAGTTACGGAAGGAGCTGTACGCATTCGGTGAGGCCGGGATGTTTTGCACCTGAACGAGATTCTTGACGTCCTTGTAGAACATCGTGATCTCGAAGGCTGCGTTGTCCGCGACCTGCTTGCTCAGACCGAACTGGTAGGCGGTCGTCTCTTCCGGCTCGAGGTTCGGATTTCCGAACGGATAGAAGTAGCCGCCCGTCTTCACCTTGTGCTCGAGGAACTTGTAGCTGACGTAGAGGTCTTCCAGATTCGGCTGCTGGAAGAACTTTCCGTAGTTCATGTGGAACTGGGTCTGCTCCCCGATCGGGAAGGCGACGCCGAGACGAGGAGAGATCTTGTTGAACGCCTCAGCGTCCTCCAAGTCTTCCGGATCGAGGGTCGTTCGGTCCTGGCCCAACGGGAGCCTTTCGTCGACCAAACGCTCCGTCGCCGTGTCCAGGTAGTCGTAACGCAGGCCGGCACGGACGACGAAGTCATCCGTCTCGTACAGGTTCTGCAGATACAGACTGAAGTCCATCGGCTCCTTGACGCCGTCAAGGCCACCGTCCTCGGTGTCCTGACCGTCGAAGGTGTATCCGTAGTTGTCGACATCGATGAAGCCCGTGGCCTCATCGGCGACGCGAACAGGGAAGAGATGGCGATAGCGACGCAGCTGGTGCTGGCGAAGCTCGATGCCGGCCTTACCGGTATTCTGGTCACTCCAGCGGTACGTACCGTTTCCACGGAACCCGATGTAGGAAGACTCACGCTTGAGGTAATCGTCCCAGACGTGTCCGCCGCCGGCTTCGTTATCCGGGCCGTAGTAGAAGAGCGGGCTCGCCTGGTCGTAGAGTGGGTTTCCGTCCGGACGGGCGTAGGCGTAGATGTCGTCGAAGTGGACACCATCGCCACGGAAGCGCTTCGTCTCGAACCAGTTCACAGAGACGTCATAGAACGCCTCCTCGGAAACCGTGTGGGTGAAGGTTCCGAAGAAGCTGTTGTTGTCGTCGTCGTACCGCGGAGTATGTCCCGGGTTGAACAGGTAGGCGTGACGGTACTCCTGCCAGTCGTCGGCGGACCCGAGGGTCCCCAGCTTGACCTTCATCGAGTTGGTGGGAGCCCAGGTCAACTTGCCCTGCCAGGAATACCCGCTGAGGCTGTTGAAAGGCAGGCGATCATCCGTGAAGAGAGCAGCCTGCTCAGCCGTGAGACCGAGGTCGGCGACCGGGCGAGGAGCGCGGTCGGCCTGCCAACGACGTTCTCCGGAAACGAAGAAACTGAGGTTGTCGTTCCCCGGGATCAGCGGTCCGCCGAGCGACCCGCTGTAGATGTTGTAGTCGTAGGTCGTACTACCGACGGCGTCCGCCAAAACGTCGGAGATGATCTCGACGTTTCCGGTGTACTCATCTCTGGCTTCCTTGGTCACCACGTTGACGACGCCGGACATGATCTTGCCGTACTCGGCGTCGAACCCACCGGTCAGGACGACGACCTGATTGATGGCGTCCTGGTTGATGTTGGTGGACGAGATACCGGTCAGCGGATCCTGCTGGGAGAAGCCGTCGACGAAGTACGCAACTTCGTTGGAGCGACCTCCACGGATGTAGAGTTTCGAGCCGTTGCTCGACTCCTCTCCGGCAACACCGGCTGCGAACGAGGCGACGCCGGCCTGAAGACCGGCCGCATCCTGGTATCCGCGAATGGGCAGATTCTCGATTTCTTCCGAATCGACGATCCGCACCGAGCTGGTCTGATCCCGCTGAATGAGCGGTTTCTCAGCCCGAACCTCGACAGCCTCGACCTGAAGGGCGACGCTCGTCTCGAGCTTGAAATCCAGCTTCTTCGTAAAGTCCGCGGCGACCAGGACATTGTTGATGAGGAGCGGTTTGTAGCCCATCACCGTTGCCTGGACCCCGTAACTACCGGCCGGAACATTGAGAATGAAGTACTCTCCATCCTCGTTCGAGGCTGCACCCATGGTTGTTCCAACGATCACCACGTTGGCCGCAGGTAGCGGGAGACCGGACCCCTGGTCCAAAATGACTCCCGAAATCGTACCCGTTGTTCCGGCAAAGGCCGTACCCGCCATCCCAATAGTGAAGGCAAGCGAAAGCCACAGCCGCAAGAATTGCGGTCTGAACGACATAGAACCCCCTTGTTTCTTTGCCTCAGACATCCTTTGTCCAAGCATCATCATGGTAGGCACCGATCTCCTGGCTCGTTCCCTGAGCTCGCGAAGGCAGTCTCCTTATGCCCTATGTGCGCGTCCAGTTCCCGGGAACCCAGTCCGGGTTTCCGGGTACGGAATGGTTTCCGTCGATCGGTTAGCGTGAAATTAGTATCCTAGCTAAAACCCTGTCAAGTCACTTCCGGACCGCGATACCAGACCAACTTTCGGTACGGTGCCGAGTTACCACTCCGAAACGACCCACCTCCCCCACCACGAATCTCCATCGGCCCTCCTCCTCAAAACTTGTGTGAAGTCTGAAGGTGTCGCAGGGAATTTACATGCGCCTTGCAATTGCGGCCCGTGCAGCCTGCCCTCGGATTGCCCGTTCCGACACCTCCTCGGGCGCATCCCCCCCACGACATAAGTAGCTGTCCCGCCTGATTTTGCTCTCGCGGCCGCTTTCGCATGCCGATAACTCCGGAAGCGGCACGCGTCCTGCTTGGCACTAGGTGCATGGTGGTGGTGCGTGGCGCTCCCGTGTCCGCGTCAAATGAAGAGGTGTACGAACATGTCCGATGTCCCGGCCCGAAAAACGAGAAAACGGAACGACGAGTCCGGCTTCACTCTGGTGGAAACGATGCTGGCTGTTTTCATGCTCGTCGTCGGTCTGTTGGCCGTCTCGCAGGTCTTCACGGTCTCGAGCCGTCACACCATGAACTCGCGGAAGGAGACCACCGCCAACGCGCTGGCCCAGGAAATCCGCGAAAAGATCATGAGTGAGACCTTCGCCGACGTGAAATCCATCTTCGATGGAATCGATACGGACGACTCGGAGCTCCCTCAGCCGGCCCAGGATTGGGCGGGACATGTCACCGCACGACTCGGGATCGGCGCCCGCGGGGTCGTCGATGTTCAAGACCCCGACGAGCGGGCAGACCTCAACGACGGAATGTTTGCCGTCACCGTCACCCTGTCCTGGTACGAGGGACAAACCCTCGTTGACCTCCCGTTCGAGTTCATCATCGCCAAGATCGGCGCCTGACCGCGCGTAGGAGAATCCATATGAGCACCGATCTGACAACGAAACTCAGGATTGCAGTCCAGGCTCGCCGTAAAGACGGCGCAACGGTCGCAGCTTCCTCCTCGACTCGCCGCCGGCCGCGACGCTCGGAGGAGGGCAGCACGCTCCTGGTGGCCCTTCTGGTTCTAGGGTCTCTGTCGATCCTGGCCAGTGGCATCGTGGTTTCCGCAATGGGTGACCGCAACATGTCGAAGTACGAGCGGCATTCGTTGATGGCCCTGGGAGCCGCCGAGTCCGGCGTAGCCTTTGCCAAGAGAGCGATCGTCACGCAGTCGGCCGACATGGGCGACTACGACGCCGACGGACGCCCGGACTTTACCTTGAACGACTCCCTCTCCAACGGAGGCGCCTACTCCGTGGTGGCCGAAGCCTCCGACATCAAGGGTTTGGGCATCACGGCCTACCAGTCGAACGGTTTCGCCATCGTCTCTGAAGGAGAGTTCCTGGGCGCGAAGCGGCGGGTCAAGGCCGAGATCGTCCATGACTCATTTCTCAAGTTCGCCCGCTTCGTTTCGGTCAACAACCTGAACTACGGATGCGGTGCGGTGCTGACTGGAGAGGTGTACACGGGCGGCGACCTCAACGTCCCCTGCGGTTGCTCCTCGGGCCAGGAAGCACAGTTTCTGGAAAGCGCCTATGCCGTCGACGACATCCCCAACGCCGGCTGCGGAATCTTCTACCGCGGCTACATTACGGACGCTGAGGTGATCGATCTCGAGAACTCCTTCGACTGGGGCGACACCCGTGACCGGGCCCAGGGCGTCGCACCGGAGACCGACTGCGACGGCAAGGGTTCGGTCGGGATCTACATCAACCCGGGCGTCGAGGAGCCGATCAACTTCGGGCTACAGGGCGGCGACTCGACCGACGTCATCGTTTTCGACTACTTCGACTTCCAAAACGTCACCCTTGTCCCCGGCGACACCGTCGTCACCTACCGCGGTGTGGCGGTCCCCAATCGAGTGACTTCGACCGCTCTGCGCTACGAGGACTTCAACGGGATGATCTTCGTGGAAGGGGACGCCGAAGTCATGGGTACCGCCGACGGCGTCGGGGCCCATCCGATGACCATTTTCGCAACCGACGATGTCGTGGTCCGCGAGAGCATCATTGCCGGCCACACCGGATACGACTCGGTGACCCGCCTACCCGATGGATCCGGGGATCCGATCAACATCGGACTTGTCGGCGAGGATTACGTCGAGATGCATTCCAACACTCCAAAGGTTCTGCGGGTTGACGCCGCACTGTTCTCCCGTACCAACACATGGAGCGGTCGCGGGGACACAGGTACGCACCCCAACGCCCCTCTCGGTCCGCACGACCTGGACCTGGACGGAATCAGTGGTGAGTCGCCGGTGAACAACGACCCGACGCCGGGCGCCGGTTGGGACGAAATCATCACGACGTCCAACCGGTCCAAGACGTGGGTCCTCAATATCAATGGGCCCATCATTACCAAGTACTCCGGCTCTGCCTACCCGTGGAACGCGAGTACCGTTCTCGCGAACGCCGACGGCCCTACGCGGCGTTACAACTACGACCTCGACATCGCCGAGTATCCACCGCCCTGTTTCCCGGTCCCGCTCAACCTTTGGAAAGAGGTTTCCTGGACCGAGATCTTCGAGGTCCGCAACGACCTCGTCGAACACTTGCCGAACTAGCCGAGGGGAACGAAACATGCAACGTCGCCGAACCACCTTTCCAGCGCACTCGGAACCATCCGAGGACCGAAGCGTGCCTTGTCGTCACGCTCGGACCTCCCGGGGGTTCAGCCTGGTCGAGATCATGGTCGCATTGACCATCATCGGCATCGTCCTGGCGGCGGCGGTTCCGAACTTCACGAACCGCAACGCCCGCTACCGGGTGGAAGGTGCGGCGAAGGAAGTCGGTACTCGGATTGCCCTGGCTCGTCAGCAGGCTGTTGCAGAGCGGATGCCGTACCGGATGGTCGTCGACGAGTCGGCCCGTTCCTACTACTTCGAGAAGCAGGAGAACGACTCGACCTGGACGATGTCTCCGAACGAGACCTACGAAATCAAAGGTGCCGAGACTCTTCTGATGGAGGTCGGCGAGAGTTCGACCTCTTCGACCGTGCGCTTGCAGCCTCGGGGGACGCTGCTCGACGAGGATGCACCGCTCATGATGCGTTTCGTGAGCGCCATGAACGACACGGCCTACCTCTCCGTTGTGCGGACGGGACGGACCGTGGTCACGATGTCCCAATGACGATGAGGCTCGCCCCCACGAGTTCAACTGCGGTGAATCAGGACGGCCACCGACACCCGAGGAGAAAGCAGATGCGAACGACAATCCGGCAGGCCGGTTTCACTCTCGTCGAGATGATGGTGGTCGTCGTGATCACCGGTTTCGTCTCGACGGCGATGTTCCAGATGCTCCAAGCCGGTCAGGCCACATACGAGCGCAACAAGATCGTTCTCGACGTTCAACAAAACGGTCGAGTCGGCCTTCAGACCATCGCCGATGACATGCGACAGGTCAGCTACGGAAAGGATCCGACGCAACCCTCGATCCACTACGCGGGTCCGGACTCGGTTACGTTCGTTGCCGACATCATGCATGACGAACCCGGCGCCGAGGTCATCAGCTACTACCTTGGGGACGACGATCCGGAGACGCCCAACCCGTACGACACCGTGCTCATGCGGACCGTCGCGGATACGGCGGGCACCGTTCTCATGGAAACGATTCAGACCTACGGCGTCGCCGCCAACGGCCTGTCCTTCCGTTGGTTCAATGGGTCCGGAGTGGAACTCTCCAATCCTGTTCCCCAGCCGGAGCAGGTCGGCGAGGTCTATATCGAGCTGCAAACAGTGGGCGCACGCTTGATCGACGAGGAATACCCGACGCTGACCCTCTCGACGACGATCTATCCGCGTAACCTACCGCTTTCCCCCGCGCGAAGCCGCCCGAACACACCGGCCTGCACGGGACCGTCCTATCCGAACTGTGAGTCGGCCCAGCTCGACTGGAGCACGCCAACCTACAACACGGACGGGACCGAGCTTCCGCTGGCGGAGATCAGTCACTTCAACTTTTATTTCGGCACCGACCCGGACGACATGGGCCTCTACACCCGATTGGCACGAACCATCAACGAATGGACGGTTCCCGACCTGGAAGCCGGTATCACCTACTACCTGGCGGTCAGTTGCGTGAGCCGTTCGGGTGTCGAGAGCTACCCGTGCACGCGGCAGGCCGTCGTCGGATCGGCCCTGGTTCCGCAGGCTCCGGCGTCGCTTAGCGCCAGCACGGCGGGCGGCGTCACCCTGAACTGGGACATCGTCACCGAGTTCACCAACGGAGACGGCATCGGGACACCGGTCAGCTACAACATCTACCGCTCGGACACGGCCGGCTTCACCCCCGGAACGACCAACTTCATCGA
Organism: bacterium; assembly: GCA_030431975.1. Lineage (GTDB taxonomy): Bacteria > Eisenbacteria > RBG-16-71-46 > CAIMUX01 > CAIMUX01 > JACKCR01. The sequence goes on from JAUIHP010000008.1 coordinate 181,878, forward strand.
CACGGTCTCGTGGACGACGACCTATGTCGATACCGAGACATCTGGGATCACCTGCGGCACGTACTACTACCTGGTAACTGCAGAAGCATGCGGCAACGAGGGCGCACCGTCCCCGGAGGCCAACGGCAGCCTCCCGGCTCCTCCGTCCTGTCCCACGAACGTCTACGCGACGAACACGGGCGTCGAAGGCGAGGTCTTCGTCTCGTGGAACCTGCCGGCCACGCGACTCGACGGTTCGAGCCTCGACCCGAACGACATCGAGTACATCTACATCTATGCAGACACGGCCTCGGGGATGCCGAATGAGTTCTACGGCGTCGTTCCCGGGAACGAAACGTCGACGACGATTCCCTACCTGGCCACCTGCACGACCTACTACTTCAATGTCAAGGCGGTGGACGTCTGCGGGCATGAAGGAGACATGTGCCTTGGCGAAGAGGTGTCCCTCTTCACCTCGGCGCCCTGCGATCCGGACGCTCCGCAAACTCCGGCCTATCTCTCGGTCACGGAGTACGACAGCAAGATGAAGCTGGAATGGCCGGCCAACGACGTCGACTGCGACCTTCAGGGCTACCGCATCTACTACGGGCACTACCCCGGAGACTACAGCGGTACCAACGCCTACGAAGGACCGAGCCCGATCGAAGTGACGACCGACGCCGTCACCTACGGCAACCTTTGTGAGTTCGAACTCACCGGATTGCCGACCTGCACGAACTACTATGTCCAGGTCACGGCGATCGACCAGTGCTCTCCTCCCAACGAGAGCTCGGCCAGTTCGGAAGGTAGCGGAACTACGAGCTGCATCTCCTGCAACACGACAGCCAACTGCATCCTCTGGACAGTTTCCGGCGGCAGCAACAACGAGCTCAACATCGAGCTCGAAGCCGGGGGCGCCACTGAGCTCCTGGCCGAGCTGACGCCTGACTGGTCGGGCGGCGCCTCGCTGCAGGAAGTCTGGTTCGGTCGTCCCCTGGCCAAGATTTGGGACTACGACGGTTCTGCGGGCGGAGACGGCTACACGGGTCCTGCCGGACCGGGGACGGTCCTCGACGTCGACGATGTCTACGTCGGAAGCTGGACCAATCAGGCCGACGGCGAGCCCTTGACCCTGGTCTTCGATACCGACGTTCGGGACGTGCCGGTCAACCTGCAGTTCACGGGCGACGCCGGCAGCTGCACCGCGGATGGATCCGGCGTCGGCTCCCTGGACTTCCAGAACTGGGATTCCGGCACCAGCGGCTGGTCATCCCAGAGTGGGAACTGGTTCACGTCCAACTATGAGTTGCACCAGACCTACACCGGCAGCAACTACATCATGCTCATGGACGGGCCGGACCGGACGGACTTGACCTTCGAAACAAAGGTCATGGCTTCCGGTGGTTCCTACCACTCGTCCTACCTGGTCTTCCGCTATGCCGACAGCAGCAACTACTACCTGTTCGGAATCCGCACCGACGCAAACAAGGTCCGGCTGGCTCGGATCCAGAACGGTTCCTTCATCGAGACCGGCGTGCACTACACGACGCTCTCCGACAACACGTGGTACACACTACGGGTCGTGGTCGAAGGAAACCGGATCCGGGGCTTCTTCGACTGTGAGCTCGTTCTCGACATCACAGATTCATCGATGTACTCGAGCGGCGACATCGGATTGACGACTCGACGCGCCGCCGGACGCTTCGACGATACCCGCGTCTTTTCCGGAGCGGTCATCCCGTGATCGTCCGGTCGAACCTGCCTGGAACGAGCAAGGGAGTCCGGCCATGCGCCGGGCTCCCTTTCGCACTTTGGATCTCTCTCGCCTACATTCTGGGGATCGCGGCTGATGTCTGTGCAGTGGGCAACCCATCGTCCATTGCCTCAGGATCCGAAACGGGCGTGACGCCCTCGGCCCCCGACACCTTGGTCGTCTACCTGACGGGAGAGACTCGCGGCAATCTCGTGCCGTGCCAGTGCCCGGACGGTCCCTGGGGAGGGCTGGACCGGCGCGTCGGCTTCCTCACCGAGCGGGCCAATACCGGGCCGGACAGTGAGTCGGGACCCACAACCTGGTACCTGGACTCCGGTGGCTTTCTTCCGGTCGGGGCAGTGCCGGTTCGCGACGATCCGGAAGCCGCACAACGCCTCGTGACCCTACTTGTAAGTGCTCTGGACCGGTCGGGAGTCGATGCACTCGCCCTCAACCATCGAGAACGCGAGTACCTTCAGATGATGGCGGGAGAGGACTGGAGCCTCTTGAATGATCGAGCCCTGGATGCGGATCCCCCGTCTCCACATCGAGTGCTCGATTGGAATGGGACCCCCGTGGCCGTTCTCGCTCTCGAGGCGTCGCTCGACACGGAACTCATGGCACAGGCAGCATCCCGGGCGCGCGCAGACGCGGAGTTACTCTTCGTCCTGGCTCGAGCCGCGGGACCGTCGGGAAATCGGATTGCAGAGGCAACGGGAGCGGACCTCGTCCTCATGTCGCAAGGTTCGCGGCCACCTCGCCCCGTACGATCCGGGCGGACATGGCTGGTGGGACCGGGATCCAAGGGGAAGGAAGTCCTGGAGCTCAGGATCATTCGCGAAGAGCAGGGCCTCGACGTCATCTGGCACGAGCACGTCGCCATGGACTCGTTCGTCGAGGCGGATCCAGAGATGACCGACCGGGTCCGTCACCTTCTCGACGAATTCGGCCCGGGTTGGAGGACGCTCGTCACACCCTTGGAGTAGGCCTAGAGCCCGAAACGAGCTCTCGCCTTCTCCAGTTGCGACTTCATCTCTGCCGGCAGCTTGTCCCCGAATCGACCAAAGAACTCACCCTGGTCATCGAGTTCCTTCTTCCAGTCACCCGGATCCACTTCGAGAAGACGGGACATCGTCGCACCATCCACGTCCAGACCACTCGTGTCGATCCCATCCGCTTTCGGGACGTATCCGATCGGGGTTTCCTCGGCCTCGGCCTTTCCGGCGCAACGATTCATGACCCATTGCAGGACGCGCAGGTTTTCGCCGAACCCCGGCCAGAGATACTTCCCCCTGTCGTCCTGTTGGAACCAGTTGACGTGGAAAATCTTGGGCATCTTGTCGCTTCGGGTGCCCATGTCCACCCAGTGCTGCCAGTAGTCGCCCATGTTGTAACCACAGAACGGGAGCATGGCCATGGGATCCCGGCGGACGACGCCGACGGCCCCGGTTGCAGCTGCCGTGGTTTCGGATCCGACGGCAGCGCCGACGAAAACGCCGTGGTTCCAATCGAAGGACTGAAAAACGAGTGGATTGGTGCGAGCACGCCGTCCCCCGAAGAGGATCGCGTCGATCGGCACTCCCTGAGGATTCTCCCACTCCGGGGAGATACAAGGACACTGGTCAGCGGGCGCCGTGAATCTCGAGTTGGGGTGCGCAGCCCTCTCGGCCCCGTTCGGGTCGTACGGCGCGCCCTTCCAGGTCGTCATCTTCTCGGGCGCACTCGTTCCCATTCCTTCCCACCAGGGCTCGCGGTCGTCGGTGAGGCCGACGTTCGTGAAGATCGAGTTCTCCCGGACTGTCTTGAAGGCGTTTGGGTTCGTTTTCTCGCTCGTTCCCGGAGCCACGCCGAAGAAGCCGTTCTCCGGATTGATGGCGTAGAGCCGGCCGTCGTCACCGAACTTCATCCAGGCGATGTCGTCACCGACCGTCCACACCCTCCAGCCCTTCATCGATGCCGGCGGAACGAGCATGGCGAGGTTCGTCTTGCCACATGCACTCGGGAACGCTGCCGCGACGTATCGGGTTTCGCCCTGCGGGTTCTCGATCCCGACGATCAACATGTGCTCAGCAAGCCAACCCTGGTCGCGCGCCATGACGCTGGCAATACGAAGGGCGTAGCACTTCTTCCCGAGAAGGGCGTTGCCCCCGTAGCCGCTGCCGATACTCCAGATCTCGCGGCGACTCGGGAAATGAAGGATGAAACGACGATCGGGACTCAGGTCGCCAAGGGAATGGAGTCCCTTGCAGTAGTCCGTAGAGTCACCCAGTTGTTCGAGAGCCACCTTCCCCATCCGCGTCATGATTCGCATGTTGGCGACGACGTAGCGGCTGTCGGTAATCTCGACACCAACTTTGCTGATTGCACTTCCGGCGGGCCCCATGATGTAGGGAATGACGTACATCGTCCGGCCCTTCATGGCGCCTTCGAACAGCGGCCAGACTTCTTCCCTGGCCTTGTCCGGATGCTTCCAGTGGTTCGTCGGGCCGGCGTCCTCTTCCTTCTCGGAGCAGATGAAGGTCAGGTGCTCGACGCGGGCAACATCGTTCGGGTCGGACCGGTGATAGTAGCAGTCGGGATAGGTCTCTTCGTTCATGCGGAGGAAGGTGCCGTCCTCGAGCCCTTCGGCGTAGACGCGGTCGATCTCTTCCTGAGAACCGTCCAGCCAGACGACCCGGTCGGGCTGGGTGTGTGCCGCGCAGGCGTCTACCCACTGCTTCAGATCCTGATTCATACGTCCTCCCTCACGCGAGCCAGGCCAGTTCGGCCGAAAGCGCTCGCACGATAGATGTTGCCGGGACCCCCAAGCTTCCCCCACGGGATTGCGGAGCCCTCACGCGGCATTTTTCATCCGCTCAAGTCTATCCGAGGGAATCTACATCCTTTTGTTGGAGGACCCAAGTGCGGAAAACCGAGGGGCTGATGGGGACTCCGTCTCGCGGCCCGAGGCTGGAGTTTGGCGCCCAGGTTTGATCTCTCCGGGTTGGTGCCCGGGTTGGTGCTCGGGTTGGTGCCCGGGTTGGTGCCCGGGTTGGTGCCCGGGTTGGTGCCCGGGTTGGTGCTCGGGTTTGGGCGTACCGGCGGATTGCGCGCTTGGGTCCTGGGGTTGCGACCGGAAGCGTGGGCGGCATCAGGGACGGTCCGGAGCCGACGGCCGCAGGGGCCACGACGAGCTGCTGCCCGCCGTTATTCGGCGGCGGTTCCGCCGATCTCAGGCGGCGGCGATTTGGCCGATCTCAGGCGGCGCTTGTCGCCGCAGATTGCGCACTCTGTTCGGAGGCGGCTGCGGTCTTTCCACCGGCAATGCTCTGGGCATCCACCCATTGCTCCAGGCGGTCCACATCAACTTCCAGGATGGTCTCGACGTCTGAGGACCAGATCCGGGAAACGATGGGAGCGGACTCGAAGCCGTCCTTGCTCGGATTGAGGTCTTCCGTGTTCAACGACCGGATGTTGTCGACGCCGTCGACAACGACGGCGTACCGGTGTCCCGCCCCGGTCTTGAGGACGAGAGCGAGCTCGCGCATGTCATCGACGAGCGACTTCTTGAATTCCTTGAAGAGGCGAAGGAGCAGGGCCAGGGTCGTGTTTCGTGCAGAATCGACATCGGCCATCGCCTGCTCGACGTCCCCTCCACGCGCCTTGGTCAGGACCTTGTCGGCGAGGGCGTGGATCTCTCGATGCGGCGCCTCGAAACGGGCGAGACTGCGGCGCTGCGCCTCGTCGGCTGGTTGGTAGGCATAGAACCACTGACCGAATGCGCACTGGGTCGGGTCCAGCGGCTTGCGGAAAGGAGTACCGTCTTTGACGGAAGCCTCGAGCGCATCGAGCCAAGCAATGTGCTCAGCCTCACGTTGACTAAGGCTCGTGACCAATTCGTCCCGCTCGACTCGGAGATTGGGTTCTCCGATCAAACAGCGAAAGTCGTGCAGAGGCAGCACCGTGCCCCGAACCGTGATGCCGCCGCGAAGCGAACGGGATTCGGCTGGCACTTCCGAAACGGCGTCGAGCCAAAGGACTTCCTCGACGGAGCTGACCGGCATTCCGAACAGCTTGTTCCTGGAACGAAAGATGAGGACCTTGGCCATGTTTTGCGCTCCTGGTGCGTTGAAGACGCGGATTGAGCCTGACGGACGACCCGAATCCCGGGACGGGCCTCCCTCCATTTCGATTCGGCGCGTTGAGTGCCTTCCTTGAGCCGCGGGATCCATCTTCGCCTGCGCAGGAACGAAAACGGGCGCTCCAGGGAGCGCCCGTTCACCGGCTGTCCGAGGACAGCGACTCGAGAAGACGATTAGCCGTTGCTGGCCATGGTCGTGATCTTCCGCGGGGTCACGAAAATGAGCAGTTCGCGCTTTTCCGTTACCTTGTCCGTGGACTTGAAGAGGTTACCCAGGAACGGAATCTCGCGCAGAATCGGAACGCCCTGCTCAAACTCGGTCTCGTTGGTCCGGATGAGACCGCCGATGACCGCCGTCTCGCCGTCCTTGACCATGATCCGGGTCTGGGCTTCGGTCGTATTGAAGATCAGTCCGCCCTGAACTGTGGCCTGGGACGAGAGGTCCGAGATCTCCGGGTGCAGATCCATCGTGATGTGCCCGTCCGAGTTGATGTACGGAGTCACACGAAGGGTGATACCCACCTTCTTCAGCTCGGTGACCGGGTTGCCGGCCTCGTCGAGCGTGATCAGCGGGATCTCCTTACCGACCAGGATCTCGGCGGCGTGATTGTTCACCGTCGTAATCTTCGGATTGGAGATGATGTTTGCGTCGTTGGTCTGCTCGAATGCCTGCAGGGTCGCGTCAAGATTGCCCCACGAACGGACCAGGCCGAAACGAAGCTGACCGCTGTCGTCGATGAGCGGCTCGCTGACGCCACCGGACATCGAGAAGCCCTCGTCGGCATCACCGAGGTTGAGAGCGTCCCAGCTGACACCCAGTCGACGAACGGCGCTTACGTCCATGTCGACGAGGCGAGCCACGATCTCGACCTGTTCGGTCTCGGCGTCGAGGTTGCGGATGAGGCCGCCCGCATCCGCGATGCGAGGCGCAATGTCCGTCACGATGACGGCATTGGTCCGCGAGTCGTGAATGACGCTGCCACGCTCACTGAGCACGACCTTGACGGCATCGACGAGTTCCTTGGAGTTGGCATAGCCGACGCGGAAGACGTGCGTCTCCAGCTGCATCAGCTCTTCCTTCTTCCGGGCACTCGACTCGCGCTCCAGCTCTTCGTTGTTGTAGGTCTTGGTCGTGGCCACGCGAATCACTCCGCTGTCCTCTTCGATCGCGATCAGTCCGGCGGACTTTGCCACGATGTCGAGAGCCTGGCGCCACGGGACCTCTTTCAGCTGAACCGAGACCGGCCCACTGACGTCCCGATCGGGAACGATGTTCTGACCGGAGAAGGCGGAGATCGAACGGAAGACCGTGCGGACATCCGCGTTCTGTACGTCAAGGTTCATGGCCCGACCGCCGGTCTGCATGAGACCGGCGCCTGTGGCCGTGGTCCCGAATCCGGAGTCCGGCGACTTGACGGCGCCGCGCGGATCCGCGTTCCCCATGTACGGAGAGTCATCCTGCCACGTGCCGGCGTCGGCCATGTCGGAACCCGTGTCGTTCGTCGACATCGTGGAAGCATCCGAGCCGGTGTCGTGCGTCGACGTTGTGTGAGCACCTGAGCCCATTCCGTACATCGAAGTCGTACCGGAGGAGTTGTTCTCCTGCGTCGGCATCGGCGTCGTCTCATGCCCGGAAGCCATGAGGCTCGCGTCACCATGAGTGTCGTCGCCCATCGCCATCGCGCTGCGGAAGTCGGAGCTTCCACCGCCGGAATTCAGCATCCAGCCTGAATCTTCCCCGAGCATTTCGCCCTGGGCGAGACCTGACTGGTTCGACATCACTCCCGGAACTTCGCTTCCGCTCGGAACGAGGTGAACTTCGAGAGAGCCCTCGCCGGTGTTGGTCGCGTAGTCGACAGGAGCGTTCGTCTCGAGTACGTAGCGCACGATGCGTCCGTTCTCGTCGTCCCGCCAAATGGAGGAACGGACCCTACTGACGATGCCTTCCGGCGTCCCGGCCAACTCGATCGGAGTATCCGCGCCAAAGACATCGACCACGACGCGATACGGATCATCGAGACAGAAGACCTCATGAGAGAGGTTTCCGGATCCATCTGTCGCCTCGAGGCGAAGGACACCGCCTTCATCGTTGGAGTCGAGCGCAACCGTGCTCAAAGGGTAAGCGCCGGCATGGCCGAACCCTGTGAGGCAGAGCGCGGCCGTGAAGAGCGCTCCAAACGCACGACCCCGAAGGCGCGCTTTCTTCTGGCTAGCGTTCACCGCGTCCACGTGCATTGTTCGATCCCTTTCCTTCGGTCAGCGGAACCCGGATGCTCTGCCCGATCCCATAGTTGTCTACGTAAAGAACGATCCCGTCCGGATTGATTCGTGTCACCGTGGCGTTCTTGAAGTGATCGCCCTGGCGCAGAATCGCACTCGTACCATCCGCCGTCTCAACCAGAGCGAACTTGTCGTGATCACCCCAGAGGATTCCGACGACGGTGATGCTGTCCTTCCCCACTCTGTCGGTGTCTTCCTCGCCGCGTTCGGCGACCATGCTGACGAAGGGGTCCCGACGTCCCAAGCTCTCGTAGTAGTACGGATCCGGGCTGAGGAGGATTTCATCGAGCATTCCGGTGCCGACGCCGGTCGTATCCGACGCAAGACCCTCGGCCGTGACCGCATCTTCGCCGCCCATACGCTCGGCTCGCTGGTCCACGACTTTCTTCACCGCGTCCTTCAGGCCGACCGTCTCACGTGCCGAGACTCCAAGTCCCGTTCCGAAGACGAAAGCCGTTCCCAGGACAGGAATCATGATCCATCTCGAGTGCCGCTTCATTCGCCGCCTCCTCGTGCATGGGCTGCACCCGTGTTGGCCGCCGTCGCTCCCGCCGCACCGCCTTCGCCGACTGCGGCTTCAGGAACGCCGCCCAGGCGGTAGGCCACGGCTTCAAACGTTGCCGTCGATGTCTGGCCATCCCGAGCTTCGCGATCCTCGATCGTCGCAACGCTCAGGGACGAGACGTTGATGATCCGTCGCATGTTGGCAACCTCACTGAGGAACGCCCCCACCTGGTGGTAGCCACCGGCGACCGTGATCTCGACCGGGATCTCCGTGTAGTCGACAGCCGGACGAGCCGGAAGCGGACGGAACTGCGTAAACTCGACGCCGGCTCGCGTTCCCAGGAGAGTGACCTTGCGGAGGAGTTCGACCATCTCGTCTTCCTCAGGTAGAAGAAGACGGCCCTGTTCCCATTTCCGGTGAAGGAGTTCGTACTCCTTCTCCAGATACGGAAGGCGATTGATCGCCTGGCGGGCCTTGTTCAGGTCCTTACTCAACTCCCGGTACTCTTCCTCGAGCTCGTCGAGCTCCGAAGCGTTCGCCTTATAGGTGAACGAGAACCAGTCCGTCATGAAGTAAACGTAGAGAATGGCGACCAGGCCGACTCCGCCCAATATGCCCTTCTGTACGCGTGGATCTCTCAGGTTGATTGCCATCGATGTAGTCCCCCGTCGGACCGGGTCAAGGTTTTACCGTCGCCGAAATCGTGAACTCGAGGACGGACGGGCCCTCAGTGACCGCGCGATCCTTCGCCCTTTCGGATAGGACGATCGACACGCTTTCGAACATCTCGCTCTCTTCCATGCGCCGCATGAGCTCGGCCACCATCAGATTGGAGAATGTTCTTCCCACGATCTCGACCTGACCTCGGTTGATCTCCGAGACCTTCGTGAACCAGAGGTAGTTCGGCACCAGAGCGGACATCTCGTCCATGAGCGAGACCGAGAAGAATCGCTCCCGGGTCAGTGTCTGAATGACCGCCAGTCTCTGATTCAGCTGTTCGCGTTGAGCCATGAGCTGGTTGATGCGATCGATCTGCGGCTGCAGTCGACGATGTTCGACCTCCGCCGCCTGGATGTCCGCTCGCAGGGATGCGATCTTCACGCTCTGCATGAGATGCACACCGGCAATCGGAACCAGGACCGCACCCAGCGCAATCAGCGTCACCCAGATTTTCGCCCGGGGAACTTGGACACTGATTGATGGCTCTGGGACTCGTTCTTCTTCTGGGAGTAAGTTGACCCGAATCACTTCTCGTGCGCCTTCCTCAACGCCAGACCGATCCCTACGGCGAGTTGTGGTCCCAACTTCGTCGCGTCTTCTGCCGGGAAAAGGTCATCCCGACATTCGATGCGGCGAAGCGGATCCGTCAGCTCGACCGGCACGTCCATTTTCTCGGAGAGGCTTTCACGAAGCCCGCCAGTGAGGGCTCCGCCACCCGAGAGAAGGATGCGATCGATGTGGTCGGTGTCTCCGTTCGACTTCAGGTAGACCAGACTGCGTTCCAGGGCGGTCACCAGATCCGCACAGTAGCCGCGTACCACCGACTCGATGTCGAGGGAACTCTGCTCACCGCTGTGCAGCGCCAGTTGCGCCTCTTCCCGACTGACCTGGTACTTCTTCTGCAAGGTCTCGACGAAACCGTTGCCACCTTGGGAGAGGTCTTGTGTGTAGAGCGGCACACCTCCCTGAACCAAGTTGATGTTCGTCAGCTCTGCGCCTACGTTGACCATGGCCACGACCTCGGCTTTGAGGAAGTCGTAGTTGCTCTCCGAGACGTTCTGAACCGCGAAAGAATTCACGTCGATGACCGCGGGGACGAGTCCGGCCTCACGAACGAGGTCGGCATGCGCGGTGATGAGATCGCGCTTCGCCGCCACGAGCAGAACCTGCATTTGATTGGGACCGACGTCCGTGGCCAGCACCTCGAAGTCGAGGGCGACGTCGTTGATATCGTAGGGAACGTGCTGCTCGGCCTCCCAATGGATGGCCTCCCGAGCTTCCTGGTCCCCCATCTTTTCCATCGTGATCTTCTTCACGATGACGCCGCGACCGGAAACCCCGGTGTTGACCTGGCGGGGACGGATTTCCCGTTCCTCGAAGAGGTTCTGGATCGTTTCCACCACGAGCTGGCGATCCATGATCTCGCCTTCGACGATGGCCTCGGGCACGAGTTCTGTGACGCCGAAGTTGACGATCCTAGGACCTTCACGTCGCTGCTCTACCTCAACCACTTTGATTGCGCTAGAGCCGATGTCCAAACCGACTGTTGTCTTCGCTTTACCCAGCAACGGAACCTCCTGGAGCCGAAGGATCTCCCTGGCAATGTGGCTCTCGGGGACAGAAGCGCCCCGCTTGCTCACCCTCTGTTACATCGGCCAGACGGTGGCCGGGGTTTACCGTTCGCTTGGCCTTTCCCCCCGAACCGGCCTTTTTTGCGCACACTCGCTCACACACGGGACTTACCTCCGAATTCACGGTCCGACCTGGGGGAAAAAGCCCAGGTACCACGCCCAAATCGCCGGACCCCAAATGAGTGCGGCCACAGCCGCCGGGGCGAGAAAGCTCCCGAACGGCAACGCTGTGGCGCCGCCTCCACGTCGCATCAACATCAGGCTGAGACCGAAGGCAGCACCCAGAAACGAGGCCAGAAGGACGGTCAGAACCATTCCCTCGAGGCCGAGAAACGCGCCGAGCATTGCGGCCAACTTCACGTCCCCAAGGCCCATCCCCTGGCGTCCGCGGAATCGCTCGTAGAACCACCCCACCGCATAGAGCCCCCCTGCTCCAGCCACCGCCGCTCCGAGAGCGGGAAGGAAACCGATGGTCCACGGAGAAAGGGCCAGGCCGAGCACGGTGCCGCCAATGCTGATCTCGTCCGGAATGATTCGGTGGTCGAGATCAATGAAGAAGACCGCAAGTAGGGAAAGACACATCCAGATGGCCGCGGCGGACTCGATGGGTCGCTCGAAGGCAAAGATCGCGACGACGGTCAGTCCCCCACCGAGAAGTTCGATGAAGGGATAGCGGAAGGAAATGGGTGCACCGCAGTAGGCACACTTTCCACGGAGAAGCACCCAGGCCAGCACCGGGACGTTGTGGTACCAACGAATCTGTGTCTCACAAGCGCCGCAACGGGAACGCGGATGGACCAACGAGAGTCCCAGGGGCAGCCGGTAGATAACGACGTTGAGGAAACTGCCGAGGCAGAGTCCGACCAACGCCACCGTGACGACGTTCCAGGCATGAGGCGGCAGCCACGAATTCACGGAGCTCCCTCCTCTGGGCCGTGGGACAGGTCATCTGTCGCGAACGGATTGGGATCCTGAAAATCGGGATGCCCAAGTTCCTGCAGGTAGTCCCAGGCCACACGTTTCATCTCGACGTTCTCGGTGTGATGGAACATCTCCAGCCACAGTGCCTGAGCGACGACCGGATCCCCGGCCCGTTGCGCAGAAAATGCCGCGATCCGATGAACCCAGTCCGGCGCACCCTCGATCTCGGAGGCGCGGCGCAACCACCGGGATGCTTCTTCCAGATCTGTGTGCGTCACGTACAGAAAGAAACCCCGTTCGAACGCGAGCCACCAGGAATCGGGGTTGGCCTCGATGCCTTTGTCCAGGAGCTCGAGCGACGGCGCGATCTTTCCATGATGTTCGTTGAGGATGAGCGCACCAAAGATGTAGGCGTTGACGAAGTGCGGGTCGAGGTCGGTCAGCGTTCCAAAGAGAGTTTCGGCGTAGGGATAACTGAGGTCGGTCATCCGATGCTCGCCGTAGTACTGAATGGCCCGAAGCCACACCACGTCTGCGGCCAGCTCGTTCCGGCCCAGCGCCGCCAGCCGAACCCACTCTCCGTGCGGGAAGAGTGCCAGTTCGACTTCTTCCCCGCGGTCGGGTGCGGCCGCTTCGAGTCCACGACCCAGCAACCCTCCGACGACGATCAGCGCAAGTCCGCCGAAGAGCGCGGCCCAGCCCTGAATGTCCAGGTACCGGCTCACAGGGTGAACTCTCTCTTCTCGAGAATCACTCCGGCCAGAAGCAGACAGGCCAGGGTGTAGGTCAGTCCGTAGGCCAAACCGAGGAGGATCTCCTGACCCGTCCATCCGGTGCCCGCCAAGACCGGCAACGTCTCGTTGAAGAGGTCAAGGCGTGGAACGATCCAGGACACTCCCTCGATGACCCGTTGCAACACGGGATTCCCGGCTCGTCCCATGAACTCCGCCAGGTCCCCGCTGGCGTGCCCGATGACGAAGGCGGAAAGAGTGAGTACGCCCGCAAGAATGGGAGACGTAAAGGACGCCACGAGCATCGCGATGGCGGAGAGCACACTCATCTCGAGAAGCAGAAAGAGCCCGGCCTGAAGGAGGGCAGCGTCAACTTCATGACCCGCTGCCAGAAGAACGCATCCCAGAAGAAGAAGCATCACGATCACGGAGAGGGCAAGAACGGCGAAAAGACCGAGGAACTTTCCCCAGACGAAATGCGAGCGGCGGAGGGGGCGAGCGAAGACAAAGTAGAGTGTCTTGCGCTCGACTTCGCGGAAGATGAGTTGGTGGCCGACGAAGACCGTGATCAGGCAACCAAAGACCGAGATGGCCACGAGTCCGACATCGAGCGTGACACGCCGCGCTTCGCCCAGGGCCAGCGGCGACAGAAGCTGCGAGGCCCCGAAGAGAAAGACTCCGAAGAAGAGAAGCAGGTAAAGGATCTTGTCCCGCACCGCTTCGATAAATGTGTTCTTGGCCAGTGCGGTTACGACGCGCATGCCAGTCCTTCCTCTTCTCCGCCTTCCATGGCGCGGACGAATGCGGACTCCAGGTCATCCCGCACGGATTCGACGTTCCCGATACGGCCGCCGGCGTCAATGATTCGGCGCAGGCAGGCGTCCACGATGTCCGGGGACGGAGCCCGAAGGACAAGGCTCCACGGATCTCCACCCGACCATTGCGGCTCGGCGGGAAGGCCCACCCATGCGCTTTCGGGCAGCGCGCCCCACCCTTCGATGCGCACTTCGCGAACGGAATCGGCAAGCAGTTCGGCCGTCCTCGCGGTCCGCAACATCCTTCCGTTCTGAAGCATGCCGACGCGGTCGGCCAAAGCTTCGAGATCGGCCAGAACGTGGGTGCTGAGTAGGACCGCTTTCCCGGCGGACTTCTGTTCCCGCAGGCAGTCCTTGACCAGAGCCCGGGCCAATGGGTCCAGCCCACTCATCGGCTCGTCGAGGATGAGGAACTCCGGGTCATGGACGATCGACTGCGCGAGTCCGACCCGCTGAACCTGTCCCTTCGACATCCGCCGAACGGGACGGTTCATCGCAAAACCGATGCCGAGCCTTTCCAGAAGCGCTTCGTCCTGGCGACGGTCCTGCCCGATTCCCGCAAGGTCGCGGGCCAGGGACAGGACCTCGGCCCCGCTCAAGTGCGGATAGTAGGCAGGAAGTTCCGGCAGGAAGCCGACATGGCGGAGCGACTCCCGATGGCCGAGCGGTCGCCCGAGCAGTTCGCCCTGACCTCGGGTCGGACGGAGCAGACCGAGAATCAGCTTGAAGGTCGTCGTCTTGCCGGCGCCGTTGAGGCCGAGAAACCCGTACGTCTCCCCCGGCTCGACTTCCAAGTCGAGTCCTCGAAGCGCGTGGACCGGCTTCTTGAAGAGACTGGTCTTGTAGACCTTCTCCAATCCCTGGATGGAAAGCACCGTAGTCATACCTAAGGAGAAATCGGCGCGAAATCCGCCCGCCCTTAGTGACGGTTGCAAAATGCGGCAAGAGAAAGGCGACCCGCAAAGGCGGGTCGCCGTCTCCAGAACTCGCGAGGCCCGGAAACCGGGCCCCGATCGAGGCTCTTCGCGATTAGCTCGCGTTGTTGGTCAGGGTCAGAATGGCCGCACCAGCCTTGCCGTTCACCGTGATGGTGTAGGAGACGGCCGGCGAACCCACCTGGTAGTAGCAAGCACCAGCAGCGGTCGACGGGGCACCGTCGACGAAGGCGTTGCCGCCAAACGGATTCGTAACGCTGGTCAGACCGTTCATGTGCGTGGCAATACCGGCCGGATAGGTACCGTTGGAAACAACGGCCTGATCCTCACAGTAGAGCTGGCCGGCGTGGCCGTTACCCTTGCAGCTAGACTCACGAGCGCGGTCCTGCATACTGACGTAGTTCGGGATCGCGATCGCCGCGAGAATACCAATGATCACGACGACGATCATGAGCTCGATGAGTGTGAAACCCTCTTGATTCTTCCGAAGCATCCGGAACCTCCTAGGCTGGTCCAGTTTGTTATCTCCCCGGTCCAACCAGGAGATTCCTGGTCAAGCACCGCCCGGGGCATGTTCACGTTTCGTTGTCTGCTCGAAGTGTCTCGGGCACTTCTGCCAATGTGTATGGAAACTGCTGTGCCGATTTCGGAACTTCGATCAACTTAGAAGCTAAGACGCTGTCATCGGTGAAGTTGCGTTCCGCTCGAATAGAGTCGGGTCTGTCGCGGTGGCCGCCGTCGAATTGCGGGTTGCAGCGTTGCCTTCGTGCATGCATGGGTCCTGCAATGCCCGCCGCGTTCCGCACGGAAAACAGCAACATTTTCCCGGTGTTCGAGCGGGCTTACTTTCTGGATGCCGCTCAGGGGGTCCGGCTCGCAAGAAAAAAAGAAAGCGGCGCGGCCCGATGAGGACCGCGCCGCTATCGATTGGACAGAGTCGCGTGGGATCCGGCGCCGAGCCCTCTAGGCCGCTTCCTGCTCCGGCATGTCCCCTTCTCCGGCCTTCTCCGTAATCCCATAGCTGATGAGCTTGCGGTAGAGGGTCGAAGGGTTGATTCCCAGAATCTCGCTGGCCCGCTTCTTCTGCCAGGCCGTGTACTGCAGAACCTTCAGGATGTACTCGCGTTCGAGTTCTTCGAGCGTCACGCTGGGAGAATCGATGACGAGGCTGCCGCGGCGACTCGGGCCCTGCACGACGTTCTCGGGAAGGTCGACCAGTTGGATCGCACCGCCCTCATTGAGGATGACCGCGCGTTCCATGACGTTCTCGAGCTCTCGCACATTCCCCGGCCAGTCATAGCGGCTGAGGGCATCCATCGCGTCGCGTTCCACTCCCGTGTCGCTCCCCGGACGGAACCGACGGAGGAAATGCTCGACGAGAAGGGGAAGGTCTTCCTTGCGCTGCCGCAGTGGCGGCAGATTGATCGGGATGACGTTGAGCCGGTAGAAGAGGTCCGTCCGAAAGGTACCCTCCGCCATCATGCGCTCGAGATCCGCGTTCGTGGCCGCGATCAGCCGGACATTGGTCTTGATCGGTTTGGTACCGCCAACCGGGATGATCTCACGCTCCTGAAGAGCACGCAGAAGTTTGACCTGCGTGGCTGGAGCCATCTCCCCCACTTCGTCGAGGAAGAAGGTGCCGTTCTCGGAAACCGTGAAGAGCCCCTGCTGATCCTTGATCGCGCCCGTGAACGAACCGCGAATGTGTCCAAACAGGTTGGACTCGAGAAGATCCTTGGGAAGCGCTCCGCAGTTGATGGAAACGAACGGACCGCCGGAACGGTGACTCCGGTAGTGAATCTCCCGGGCGATCAGTTCCTTACCGGTGCCGCTCTCCCCATAAACGAGAATGGTCGAGTCGGTGCTCGCCACCTTGTCGACCATCTGGAAGACCTTCCGCATCGCGACGGATCGACCGATGATCTTCCGCTCTGTATGCGTCTTCTTCAGCTCCGACTTCAGGTGGTGGTTCTCCGACTGGATCCGTCCGAGGGACAAGGCGTTCTTGACGACCAGGGCAATCTCGTCGTTCTTGGCCTTCTTCTCGATGTACTGATAGGCACCCCGTTCCATGGCCTCGACGGCCGAAGCCTCGGAGGCGTAGGCCGTCAGAACGACGACCGGAAGCGTAGGCTGTTCGACACGGACTTTTTCCAGAAGCTCCACACCCGTCATTCCGGGCATTCGCAAGTCGGTGATGAGGAGCTGGAAGCTCTGTTCGCTGGCTTTCTCGAGGGCTTCGGCACCGCTCGAGGCCAGGACGACGTCGTATCCTTCCTTCTCCAGAAGAATCGACAGGAATCTGCGCATGCTCTCCTCGTCGTCAACGACGAGGATGCGTACGTTGTCTGACTCTTTCATCCTGTCCCCTTGAGTCTATACACCGGCTCGGCAGGATCAGCGTCGGACGCGGAGTGAACTTCCGGAGGGCCGAGCGGAAGACGCACCCAGGCAGTCGTCCCTTCATCAGGTCGGGATTCCAGCAAGAGCCTCCCTCCCTGACGCTCAACCAGTTCTCTGGTAATTGCCAAACCGAGCCCCGTCCCTCGAGCCTTCGTGGTGAAAAACGGATCGCAAACGCGATTGAGGATGTCCTCAGGTACTCCGGGACCGAAGTCCCGGACAAAGAGCACGGCTTCCTGTCGTTCTACGTTCCAACCCAACTCTATCCGGTTCGTCTCGTCGGCTTCCAAGGCGTTGACTCCGAGATTTCTGAGAATCTGGGCCAAGGCTGATCGGTCTGCCATGATCGTCGAAAGCGAATCGCTTCCGGACGGTTCTACGATCCGAACTCTTCCTCCGGACAGAGCCGCAAGGGCTTGAAACTCCTCCTTCACTACCCTTTCGAGATTCTGAGGCCTCACCTGTAGGGTTTTGTCACGGGCGAAGTCGAGGAACTCGGTAAGAAAGACCTCCAGATTCTCCGACTCGCGGAGAATGATGTCCATGAGCGTGGCCTGTTCCGGCGAGACGTCTTCGCTCAGAAGGAGTTCCACCGATCCCGTGATCGGTTTCAGCGAGTTCCGAATCTCGTGCGCGAGACCGGCACTCATTTGGCCGATCCAAGCCAGCCGTTCGCGCGATTTTTCTTCAGCCTCTCTCGCGATGCGATCGCTGATGTCGGCGAAGAGAATAACGTGGCCGCGGTAAAGCCCACGGGAGTCGATGATCGGTGAAACGGTTCCTTCCAGCGGCCGAATATCCCCACCCGAGTTGTTCCCGCCGGTGAGGGAACACTGGAAGTTGCTGTGGGTCTGTTCCCGCAGCAACGGATCGACGACCTGTACAAAGGGCTGCAGGTACGGGAGCCGAGCCAACGTGTCGAGGGACTCTCCATTCTCGAGCGCCCCATGCCTGCCGAGAATGGCCTCAGCGCTCTGGTTCCACAGACGGATCCGAAGTTGGTCATCCAGACAGAGGAGCCCACTGGACAGGCAGGAGACGATGCTCAGGGCATCGAGCTGTACTTGTTCGAGTTCATTCCTGGCTCTCTGGAACTCAGCTCTCTCGCGGGCCAGACGACGCCCCAGAAAGCCGGAAAACACACCAAGCAGAAGGAAGGCGAAGGTTCGAAAGACCCAACTCTGCGCGAAGCCGTCGCCCTGCCCCGGGGAAATCCAACCGAGCCCCACCCCGATGAGCACGGAGAGCGCGGCGGCGCTGACGCCTCCCTGAATGGCCCGTTGGAACCCCCAGACCACGATTGGAAGCGCAAACAGCAGGAGAAACGGACCGGAGGCGCCCCCGGTTCTTTCAATGACATACCCGTGGACCGCCAGGTCGACCATCAGGGCGACGATCCAGCTCGCCTTTCCGAACCAGGAGCGGTGCAACGTGAAGACCGCGAGAGAAGCGCCCACGAAATAGACGAGCGCCGCCAACAGCCGGCTCGGCAAAGACAAGGAAGCGGCCCCGATGACGAGCATCGAAACCGCCAAGTTTATCGCTATTCGGTAGGTCACTGTTTTGATACGGAAAGCGGGCTTGCGCCCGTTTCCTCGGAGCGGCTGATGCTGCGCATCAGCCGTAGATTAGGCGAATTCTGGTTCGGCCTTTTTCGGAAAGCGGGCTTTCGCCCGTTTCCTGGTGGGGGCCCAACCGTTATGACAAATCAACCGTCGACTACAATCCTTCGAACCAATCACCGGACCTTGCCTCCACTCGCTAGCTGCCGCCCGGCACCTGGTACCTGGTACCTGGTACCTGGCACCGTACGGCCGGGGCTTCCCCGGCCGCGCCGGAGGAAACGGGTGCAAGCCCGTTTCCGCATCAAGACAGCTTCCCCGGCCGCGCCGGAGGAAACGGGCGCAAACCGTTTCCGCATCCAGACAACCTGGCACCGTACGGCCGGGGCTTCCCCGGCCGCGCCGGAGGAAACGGGCGCAAGCCCGTTTCCGCATCCATTTAGTGCCCGGGGCCGGCGACGACGTTGATGAGCTTGAACATCGGCATGTACATGGCCACGACCATTCCACCGACGAGCGATCCCATGACCACGATCATGATCGGCTCGATGATCGAGGTCAGCGTGTCGACGGCGACATTGACCTCCTCATCATAGAAGTTCGCGATCTTGTCGAGCATCTTGTCGAGCGCACCGGTCTCTTCACCGACGGAAATCATCTGGACGACCATCGGGGGAAACACCTTCGACTGACGAAGTGGCGCGGCAATGGTTTCACCCTCACCGATCGAACCCTTCGTCATCATGATCGCCGCCTCGATGACCTTGTTGCCCGCAGTTCGGGCGGTAATGTCGAGCGCGGTCAGGATCGGAACTCCGGACGAGATCATCGTACCGAGCGTACGTGTGAACCGGGCAATCGACGCCTTTCGCAGGATGTCACCCAACACCGGTGACTTGAGAGCCATGGCGTCCATCTTCATCCGGCCGTTCTCCGTCTTGTATATTCGGCGTATCGCAATAACGAAGGCGACCGTCACCAGGATGATGACCCACCAGAAACTCTTGAGGAAATCGGACAGAGCCAAAACGACACGCGTCGGGAGCGGCAACTCCCCACCGAAGTCGGCAAAGACCTTGGCGAAGGTCGGAATGATGAAGAGGAGCATGAAGGTGGTCGCGCCGAGGGCCACGACGAGAACGACGGCCGGATAGGTCAGTGCACTCTTGACCTTCCGGCGAAGGGCCTCTGCCTTCTCCAGGTAACCGGCGAGACGGGCCAGAATGTCGTCGAGGATACCTCCGGCCTCACCCGCATCAACCATGTTGACGTAGAGATTGTCGAAGGCTTGGGGGCGCTTGCCCATGGCTTCTGCCAGAGTCGAACCGGCTTCGACGTCATGCATGACGTCGGCAACGACCTCCCGGAACGTTGCGCTCTCTGCCTGCTTCGACAGGATGTCCAGACACTGGACCAGCGGGAGACCGGCGTTGACCATCGTCGAGAACTGACGGGTGAAGATGACGAGGTCCCGAATGGACACGCCCTTCTTGAACGCGGGCAACTTGAAGTTGACCGCTCCGCTCTTCTCTTTGACCTCGGAAGCGACGATGCGCTTCTTTCTGAGGTGTGAGAGAACCTCTTCCTTGTTGGCAAGGTTGAGTTCTCCCTTTTGCTCGGCGCCACCAGGCGCCTTTCCCTTCCAAGCGTAAACCGGCATGGTGCGTTTCCTCAGGCGATCTTGCTGAAGCTCGAGTTGGCGGTTACCTGGCGCAGCAGATCAGGCGCCTGCTTTGCCATCATCTGCTCGAGTTCCTGACGATTTGAACTGTGACCCAAGGCGTCGTCGACGGAGATCTGACGCTTCTGTGCGGCAGTGAACAGCCCCTGATTCATCGTCTGCATTCCGTACTTCATTCCGGCCTGCATCAGGGAGTAGATCTGGTGGGTCTTTCCCTCACGAATGACGGCGGAGATCGCCGGCGTGCAGACCAGCACCTCGGAGATATTCGTCCGTCCGCTCCCGCTCCTCTTCGCGATGAGCTGCTGCGTGATGACCCCTTTGAGAACGAAGGCCAGCTGAGCCAGGATCTGCTTCTGCTGACTGGCTGGAAAGACGTCGACGATACGGTTGATCGACTCGAACGTCGAGTTTGTGTGCAGCGTGGCAAAGACAAGGTGACCGGTCTCGGCGATGGTCAGCGCCGACTGAATGGTGTCCAAGTCTCTCATCTCACCAATCAGAATGACGTCGGGGTCCTGACGCAGAACGTACTTGAGAGCTTCGGGGAAGCTTTCCGTGTCGGCGTTGACCTCGCGCTGATTGATGATGCAGCTACGGTGCTGGTGGATGTACTCGATCGGGTCCTCGATCGTGATGATGTGCCCACTCCGGTGAGTGTTGATCCGATCGATGAGTGCGGCCAGTGTTGTCGACTTACCGGAACCCGTCGGGCCGGTCACGAGGACGAGTCCGTTAGGATGTTCCGCGAAGTTCTTGACGACTGGCGGAAGTCCCAGAGCATCGAACTGCGGAATCGTGTAGGGAATCTGACGGATGGCCGCAGCGACAACCCCTCGCTGGGAGAAGACGTTCATACGAAAACGGCAGAGGCCTTTGACTCCGAACGAGAGGTCGAGTTCGCGACTCTGCTCGAATCTCTTCTTCTGATCCTCGCGGAGCACCGAGTAGACCATGTTCTCCGTTTCATCCGGAGTCAGCGGCTCGTGATCCGTCGCCCGGATCTGCCCGTCGATGCGAAACATCGGCGGAACGCCCGCGGTCAGATGGAGGTCCGAACCTCCCATCTTGACGACCTCTTCGAGCAGTTTGTGTAGTGTCGCCGCCATTGCTGCTTAGTCCTCCGTGATTCACCAGCCGTACTAAGATCGGCCCTTCGTCGGGTCGTCTTGAGGATTCGCCCCGGCTTGGGTCCGATGACCCAGACCGGGAAGATCACGCCGATTCGAGTTCTTCGAGTTTGTCGGCTGCCGATTCCTTGAGAACCTCGGCCACCGACGTCACCCCACGCTTCAGTTTCTCCAGCGCATCCATGCGCAGAGTCAGCATCCCATCCTTTACGGCCTGTACCTTGATCTCACTGGTCGGACGGTGTTCGAGGATGAGGTCCCGGATGGACGGACTGATCGGCATCACTTCATAGATTCCCTGCCGACCCCGGTACCCTGTGTTATTGCAGTCGTAACAACCCTTCGGAGCAAAGAAGGTCGCGTCCTTGGTGGACTCAGACCGCATTTCGAGTTCCTTCAGCGTTTCCGCGGAAAGAGTGGTCGGCTCTTTGCACTTTTCGCAGAGACGCCGAACGAGACGCTGAGCCAGAACGAGATTTGTCGAAGTCGCGACGAGGAAGTTCTCGATCCCCATGTCGACGATACGGTTGATCGTGGACGGGGCGTCATTGGTATGGAGGGTCGAGAGCACGAGGTGACCGGTCAACGCTGCTTTGATCGCGATCGCACCGGTCTCCTTGTCTCGGATCTCTCCAACCATGACGATGTTCGGGTCCTGGCGGAGAAAGGCCTTCAGCGAGGCGGCAAAGGTCAGCCCGACCTGGTTGTGGACGTTGACCTGATTGATCCCGTCGATGTTGTACTCGACCGGGTCCTCGGCCGTCATGATATTGGTGTCGACCGTATTGATTCGGGACATCGCCGAGTAGAGCGTCGTGGTCTTACCACTACCTGTCGGCCCCGTAACCAGAACCATGCCGTAGGGCGACTCGACCGCACGAATGAAGTTATCGAGAGCCCCCTGCTCGAATCCCAACTTGGTCAGATCCAAGGCCAGGTTGCTCTTGTCGAGGATACGCATGACGATCTTCTCGCCGAAGATGGTCGGAAGCGTGGAAACACGAAGGTCGATCGTCTTCTTGGAAAGGCGAATCTTGATGCGACCGTCCTGGGGAACGCGACGCTCGGCGATATCCAGCTCCGCCATGATCTTGAGACGCGATGTGATGGCCTGCTTCATCTTGAGCGGGGGCGACATCATTTCGTAGAGGCTGCCGTCGATACGGAAACGGACACGGAGTTTCCGTTCGAAGGGCTCGATGTGGATGTCACTGGCGCCCCGGCGTACGGCCTCGGCGATCAAGGTGTTGACGAACTTGACGACCGGAGCTTCTTCGGTGTCGCCATCGTCCCCGTCCTCTTCGCTGACTTCGACGACCTCAACGTCTTCCTCGATGGAGTCGAGGACATCCTGCATGGTCTCCGTCGAGTCGTAGAGTTGATCGAGAGTGGCCTTGATCTGCCCCTCGGTTGCCACCCGCACCCGGACCTCGTAGCCCGTGATGAACTTGATGTCGTCGATGGCAAAGAAATTGGCCGGGTTGGCCATGGCCACTTCCAGGACGCGACCGGCGCGACCAATGGGAACGACCTGAAACTTGCTGGCAACTTCTGCGGGGATGAGGCGTGCGAGACCCGGGTCGAGATCCAAGTCATCGAGGTTGACCGCAGCGGTTTCGTAGGCTTCGGCGAGGAAGGTGAGCAGCTGGGATTCAGAGATTGAGCCCAGCTTGACCAGAGACGCGGTGACCAGACTCCCGTCTTCCTTCTCGATCTCCCGAGCTCGCCGCAGATCGTCCTCGCTGACGAGTCCTTTCTGGACGAGCATGAGACCCACATCTACTTTTTGGTGCATCGCTACTTATGTCCCCCGGGGACGTATCGGCCGTTCCGGAGTGGGTCTGGACGAAAAGCTTGCACACTTGAGCTTGGACCCAGGGAAAGAGTGCAAAAGACGTGAAGCCGCGTTCGAGGAGCGCCGCGAATGGGCCAAACACCGCAGCTCGTTCGGCGGCGTCCAACCCGGAAAGGAGACTTTCGCGGGAAGCGTCTAGTCCTCGCCCGACGCCCTTTGCCCTCCGATGGTGATCAACGGTCGGATTTTGTCCAGGGTCTTGGGGCCAATCCCCCGAACGCGGAGGAGATCGTCCGTCTGGAGAAACGGCTGTTCCGTGCGGGCCGCGATGATCCGAGCGGCCAATGCCGGACCAATGCCCGGAAGCTGGGTGAGGTCCGCGGCCGAGGCTTGGTCGATTCGGATTCTGCCGGACTCAAGAATGCCGGGAGGAAGAGAATCGAGCGGTTCGACGGCAATTTCTTCCGGGAGTTCTTCCGGGAGTTCTTCCGGGAGTTCTTCCGGAAGTTCTTCCGGGACTTCCTGCCAGACTTCCGTCGGGTGTCCCGGCGAAAGTTGCGCATGGAGGTCTGTGGGCTGTTCTGTCGGGTGTTCTGACGGGTCCGCCGCCTGGTGCTCGTCCGTGGACTCGTGCACTGGTGAATGCTCGTCCGCGCCGTCCGACTCGTTCGCAGCCGACTCCCGTTCGACACGGAAGCTTGTCACTTCCGTCAACCAGGCGGCTTGCTCACGATCCAGTTCTCCGGCCTTCCATTCTCTCCACGAGGTCAGGACCTGGCCGGTCAGGACGAGTAGGCCGAGGAGAAACAGTGCTCGTCGCTCGTCGGGAGTCAGCAGCACGAGGTCCGTCCGAAAGACGCGACTCCGAGTCTGGAAAACGCGGCCCGATGTCCTGTCGCGCACCGACCTCCGCAACACGGCCGACGGCTAGTCGAAAAACCTCCACGTAAGTCCCATCCGATAGGAACGAAGCGGCAGGGACATTGCCGTCTGATCCACCGTGGCCGACTCCCGTACATCGTTCTCGAGGTTCTCCAGCAGATAGAACAACGTCATGGTCGAGATCGTGGCGGTCCCCCCCGCATCGAACCGATTCATCGGCGCGATCCGACCGAGAATGGTCGTCCGATCGTCGTTCCACCGCCCGCGCACGAAGAGCTTCAGATCCATCGCTCCGGCGAAGAGCGTGGCCTCCCAGGAGAGACGGACGCGGGCTTCCGCCGGAGTGAACCAGAGCTGGTCCCGAGCATCATCGTCGACGGACCGAACCACGCCTGCGACCTGGGTCGAGAGCCCCCAGGGCAGACCTCGCTCCCACTCGAGGTGAGCAGAGACCGCACTCACGTCCTGTCCCAAAGCGTCGGATGAGACCGATTCCGTCAAGTAGGCCAGCGACACGAGATCGGCCAGTTCCGTTCCGGAAGTCGCCGACACGGACGAGTGCACTTCGACCCGCCGCAGCCCCAGTCGAAGCCTCCCGCCCGTGGGCTCGCCACGATCCAGCCACGCCTCGATGGTATCGACCGTTTCAAGCTCCGAGCCGTCCGTCCCAGGAACCGTCAGCCCCTGCCCCACCTGCGTATAGAGGTCGTTCGGAAGTCGGACGAGCAAAGGCACCCGCGCTGTTCGCCCGACATAGGTCCGCAACATCCACGAACGCCACGACTGGTCCACTTCCGCGGCAAACGTCCACTCTCCATCCCACCCGGGGATCTGGGATCGGCCGACGGACGCTTCATACCGACGGCCATCCGTCTCTCCACCCAGTCCCACTGCGAATCCCATGCCGGTGTGTGTTTCGTCGTGAGAGACGGCCGGAAGTTGCAGGGCGAAGGCAGGAATCTGGTAGAAGCGCAGCCGTTCGCGATCCAACTGGGCGCTGGCCAGGAAGCGAGCGGGGATCGTCGGGTGACCCGGCGACTCGGTGCGAAGCAGAACTTGCGACACCCTGGACTTCCGTGTCGCAGTGACTTCTCCTTCCCATCCGTGACGGTACCAACCCGTGGACGCGCCCAAGTCCACGGACCAACCACGGAACTCGCCGTCCAGGGACGCGACATAGGCATCCCGTTCCCAGAGCCAACGCCGATTCGTCACCAACAATTCGTCGAAGACGCGCTGCCGCGCAAACTGATGATGCGCCGCCACCGACCAGTTGAGTGCGCCGCTTCGGGAGTAGCGAAGAACCAGGTTCGAGCCGTCGGGAGCACCGTAGTTCAACCGCCCCTGACTCTTTTGGTCGGACCAGAATAGTTGGTAGAGAGAGTCCCCGCTCGGGCGAATGAAGTAGAACTCATTCGAGTTCGAATCGTAGTTGCCGTCGCTGAGGCGGGCTCCCGACACGGTCGTCGTCGTGTCCGGACGAAGCCATTCCATCTCCAGGATTGGACCGCCCGTCGGGTTGTTCGGAAGTCGGAGCGGAGTGGCGAACCAAAGCCGTTGTTCGCCGGCCCAGGAAGGAGCCCAGATCTCCGGGCTCGCCTCGGGCATCGAGGGGGGGCCTGCGGGCAGGCCCTCGGCCACGAGACTCAGCGGTTCTCTCCCGGGAAGGTCTCCCCGGCCGATGGGATCCGGAGTGAAGGGGGAGCCGCTTTCGATCGTGCGCAGCGACGACTCCCAGGGCCACATTTCCCGCGCAACCCGGTCCGGACTCCGTGTCCAGATTCCGTGGCGCTGAACGATATGGGGAAGCACCCCGGGAAGGCGCGGTTCGATCATCGCGGTAGTGTCCGCGGCGGCAACCGTGACCGCAGTCGAATCTGCGCCACTACTGTCCGCGACGGTGGCGATTGCTTCCAGGGAATCAGGGTCGCGCGCTTCCGCACCGGGCTTCGCTTCAGCAGGATTTGTTACAGCGGGCTCCGCTTGACCGGGAGTTGCTGCCCCTGGCTTCGCTTGACGGGGCTTCTTTCCGCGGCCCGTGTCGTCCGAGTCGCTCGGACTTAGAGTTCCCTGCCCTTCGTTTCCCTTCCGCGCGGCCAGGACGCTGTCCATGATGGCGGAAGCGCGATTCGTGCCGCTGTCAACATTCGGACCGAGGTCAAGCCCATCGGGGGTTGTGCCGGGCGAAACCACGACGACGGTTGAGTCGCCGTCCAGCGGAGGAAGAAGTCCACGTTTCCGAAGATGTCGAAAGATGGACCGGTCGGCGGGAACGTGAAGACTGTCGGGAGCGGTTACGTAGAGAGAGTCCGAGGGCGTCGCCCGTTCGTTCCGTGAGGCGTCCGCCTCTTGATCCGCAGTCGAACGGGCGCCTTCCGCCGGCTCATCGGCATGAGCCGACGAGATCGCAGCCACACAGAAAACCAGAGCGAGCAACGTCCCCCGAAAGGGACGCGCTGCCATCAAAGACGCTAGGCCGCTTCCGTGGGTGAGTCGCGCCGCCCTTCGCAGGCACGGATCCGGTCCTCGACGTCCAGGAACCCAGGGGCTTCCAGCCTCAAGCGGACATAGGTTTCCGCTGCCTCCTGCCATTCCTCCAACGCTTCCAGTGACCGACCCAGATTGTAGAGTGCCGTCCGGCGGGACGTAGGGTCGCCGCCCGACAGTTCGGCCGCTTCCCGGTATTCGTGGACGGCCTCGCGGTGTCTTTCCAAACCAACCAGGCACGAGCCTTTGAGTTCCCGAGCTTGGCGCGCAACTTCGGCAGGAATCCCCGAGGATCCGAGAACGAATTCCACGGCTTCCAGTGCTTCCTCGTACAGCCCCATCCCGTGGTGGGACAACGCGAGGTCATAGTGGCCCTGGTAGTCCGAGTCGTCCATCTGTTTCTTGAGACCGTCCTTGAACTCCTCGAGCAGCCCTTCGAGTTCCACCCAGTCTTCGCTACGGAATTCGCTGGAGTTGTCGGAGCGGACTTCGATCTCGGAACGCCCCGTCTCGAGAACGCCGGCAACCGAGTTGGAGTCGGACTCCTCGATGACCTCAGCGCCGCGGACGCCCATCTCACGGAACCGCGACAGGCGTCGCTTCGCCGTGGCGTTTTCCGGATCGAGACGCACCACCTTGAGGAAGCATTCCAGGGCCTCCTCGAGTTGTTCCTCCTCGATCCAGGCATCGCCGAGCAGGCTCAGGTAGTGGACTTCTGCGTGTTCATCCTCGAGATAGCGAACCGTCTCGACGAGCTTGGCCAGGACACGGCGGTTTCCAGCGTCCAACTCGAGAACCGCGTCGTAGAGGTTGCGTGCCTTGGACCACTGGCCGTCCAGGAAGGCGTCGTTGGCCTGGTCGAGCACCTCTTCCGGTGCCGAGTCTGCTGCGGCGACGTTCTCGGACTCGGTGTGGCCGGCGTGGGCATCAACCGTTTCCGGTTGCGGTGACAGTCCGTCGGTCTCTGGTGCAAGGGCATCGTCGGACGAGTCGTCCCAGGCAAAGGACGCATCGGCTTCGTTTCGTGTTTCGTCTGCCGCGTCACTGTCCGTTGCGTCGATGTCCGTCGCGTCAGTGCCCGTTGCGTCGGTCAGGACCCCAAAATCGAACGCCTCATCTTTGTCGTTACCGCCTTGCGTCGTGTCGAGATCGACCTCACCGAAACCGTCAGTCGTCGCCACGACATCGTCATCCGATTCGCGGTCGGACGGTGAGTCGGACGATGTGTCGGCCGCAAATGCGCTCGCCAACTCCGGCGGGATCTCCATCGCCATCGTGCGTGAGGACGCCGCGGGCTCGTCCGAGTCCTCGCCAACGGCTCCAAAGTCGAAGGATTCGTCTTCGACGTCGATTTCGAAGACACCGTCCTCGCCCGGACCCTCTGCGAGGGGAACGTCCTCTTCCGTGTCCTCGGCATCCAGAGTCAGTTCGCCGAACGGGAGCTCTTCTTCATCCCCGGTGGCTGCCGGTGCGCCCAAGTCGACGTCCCCGAAGTCGAGATCGCTTGCAGGGAGCGCCGGCGGTTCTTGCGCATCTTCCTTTGGCGACTCGGAGGCAGGGAAATGTTCGACCACGAACGCGCCGGAGTCCTGGCTGTCGTCCGCATCGGCGGAGGACTCGAGGGCACGCTCCATCGCCGACGTATCGATCGCGATCGGCGGCGCGTCCTCCAAGGGCGGAGGAGGCGGAGGAAGCTCGGGTGGCGCGTCGAGCTCCATCTCCATCGGAAGCTCTTCCGCCATGTCCGGCATCGGCGGCGGACCGCCCCGGAGATCGGCTGCGCGACGACGAAGCTCGGAGGCCATGTCGTCCCCGCCCTCGCCGGCATTGTCCGCAACCTCTTCCAGGAGTTGAGCGGCCTTCTCGCCCGAGTTGACGCGGATGAAGTGATCCGCCAGTCGCAGTGCGACTTCAACTCTGGATCCGGTAATCGATGCCGCTTTGTCGAGGGTGTCCAAAAACTCGGTAGGAGGAACCGACTCGCCGGCGAACGAGTCGAGATAAGTCAGGTAGTGCGGAATCGCTTCGCCGTGCAGGCCATCATCGTCATAGAGTTCCGCGAGTGTCCTGTGCACCTCGGGTCTCTTCGAATCGATGCGAAGCATCTTCTTGCCGATGGCAATGGCGTTGCGAACGAGTCCGACCTCCCGGTAGGAGGTAATCGCCGTTTGGTAGCAGAACAGGCACTCGTCCTTCTCCTCGACCCGCATGTGCAGGTCGCCGAGGTAGACGTGATCGTAAGGATCGGTTTCACCATCGGAGATGCCATCCTTGAGCGTCTGGATCGCCTCCTGGATCTTGCCTTTCCTGACCAGCTCCTGCGCTTTCCTCTTTGCTGTGGTGCTCATCTACGGTGACGTCTCCGATTGCATACCGGCCTCGCGGGCGATGCGGGCTTTGGACCACACCCCGAAATCCGCGTTGCGGTCTTCTCTAGAGTTCTCGGAGCCCTGCGGCCGTTCTTTTGCCGCCTTTTGGGGAAAGTTGGCCGTAGCGCAAGTTTTCGTACGAGCCGGAGACATGCGTGGACAGGGTCGCCGCCCTGCCTCAAACACCACTCAAGCCACTCACATGCAATGGCTTGAGCAGCTCTATGTCAAGTAGCACTTGAAGTGGTAACTGGCGGAGGAGGAGGGAAAACCCGACCATCCTTGACGACCCAACGAACATGGGATCCGCCGAGGTGATAGACAAGGCTGACGTAGGAAGGTGCTTCCAGGATCTGCAGGTCGGCCCTCAGACCGGGAACGATTCGCCCACGATCCGCCCCCTCCCCCACGGCGTGGGCGGAATTGACCGTCGCTGCGACCACGGCTTCGGCCGGCGTCAGCCCGATTTCCAGGCAGGCCAGGCTGAGGACCAGGGGCATCGAATCGACCATGGAGGAGCCGGGATTGCAGTCTGTGGCCAGGGCCACCGGAATGCCCATCTCGATCATCTTTCTTCCGCGGGCGTAGACGTGCTTGCCCAGGGAAAAGCTGGTGCCGGGCAGGCAGACGGCGATGACCCCGCCGTCCCGTAGCGCCTCCAGACCCTGGTCCGTCGACGCCAGGAGATGATCCGCACTGACGGCGCCGAGCTCCCCCGCAAGTTCCGCACCCCCGATAGGTTCGAACTCGTCGGCATGCAGCTTCAGGCGCAGCCCGAGTTTCTGGGCCTTTTCGACGACCCGCCGCGTCTGTTCGACATCGAAGACTCCAGCCTCACAAAAGACGTCACAGAAACGGGCATTGGTTTCTGCGGCCACCCGGGGAAGCATCTCATCCGTCAGGATGCGAACGTAGGCTTCCCTGTCTTCGCGGTACTCGTCAGGAAACTCGTGGGCGCCCAGGAATGTCGAGACCAGGTCGCAGGGGTGCCGCTGATCGAGCTCTTCGATAAGTCGGAGTGCCCGCATCTCCTGTTCCGTGGAGAGCGCGTATCCGCTCTTCACCTCGACCGTGGTCGTTCCGTAGTGAAGCATTCGATCCAGACGACGCAGGGACTGCCCGAGGATGGCCTCGTCGGCAGCGGCGCGAAACGAACGCACGCTGGAGCGGATGCCACCCCCCTCGGCGGCGATCTCCATGTAGCTCCGGCCCTGGCAACGCATTTCGAACTCGTGCTCACGCGTCCCGGCAAAGAGGAGGTGAGTGTGCGGATCGGTGAAACCGGGAAGAACCACTCCCCTCTCGGCGTCGATGGTCTGTTCGGCGGGAGCTTCGAAGGCCGAACGAAGGTCCTGGGAAGGTCCGACCGCGTGGATCCGCCCGTTCTTCGTGGCGACGGCTCCGTCTTCGACGATGTCCAACCGTGACTGTTCGGGCCCACGACGCGGACCGGGCTCCTGCCCCATGGTCACGACCTGGCCGGCATTGAAAATCAGTGAATCGACTCGCTCTTTCATCCGTCCTCCGGGCCGTGAGTCTGTGGGATCCGAACCGGGGGTGCAACCGACCATCCGTGAGACGTCGAATGGTCTGTGAGCCTGGCCCCCAAACGCTGCATCGTGTCAGTTGCCGCGAAAGGAGGCGCGATGAAGCAGCTTCCGCTCTCCCTCACCCGGACAGGAGCTTGGCGCGCAACTCGTCCGCACGCTTGATGCCCGATTCGTCCCCGTTCTCTTCCAGAACCGCGCGAGTCTTGGTGAGGAGTTGATCGGCTTCCGTACCGCGTCCGAGTTCGCCGAGAACCCGAACGAGCAGAAGCCGGCTCGCAGACGTCATTCGGTGGTCCTCCCCCAGTTCCTGCTCCCGGATCCGAACAGCCTCCCTCGCCGGCTCGACCGCTTCGCCGGCACGGGACTCTTCGATCGCAATCTCCGCCAGAAGATGAAGGGACCGGGCGATGTCCGGATGGTCGGGCCGAAGGGCCGCCCGCCGAATCTCCAGGGAACGCCGACAGGCTGCGCGTGCCTCAGCCATCTGTCCGGCCTCGTGCCGACTCGACGCTTCGTTAAACAGCGTGATGGCAACCCACGGATGGTCCCCGCCCATGTGCTTCTCGTAGATTCGCCGTGCCTCGGCATGATGCTCCGCGGCCGCGAGGTGGTCTCCCCTTTCTCCGAGCAGGAATCCGAGATTCGCGACATGGGTGGCGACGTCACGGTTGTCCTCCCCGAATCTCGCTTTCGTCAGTTCTACCTGGCGCTCCATGATCTCGATGGCTTCGTCTGTCCGTCCGACCTTGTTCAGGGCAATTCCATAGTTGACCCAGGCACTGGTCAGACGGGGATGGTCTTCGGGAAACAGTTCGACATAGATCTCGATCGCCTGCGCGATGAGTTCGACAGAGTCACTTTCCCCGGGAAGCTGATTCTTGGCCCAGCCGACGTTCTGCAGGATCTGCGCAGTCTCGAAGCTTCGCTCACCCGTAAGTTCCCGTGAAAGACGCAGGGCGTCTTCCGATGACCGTAGCGCTTCTTCGTACCTTCCCTGCTGGACGAGGAGCATGGCCAGGTCATTGAGGGCGCCCATCCGATCGAGGCTGACCTTTCCACCGGACGCCTCCGAAAGTTCGACGGCGAGTCGATGAAGCGATTCCGACTCTTCGTAGCGTCCCTGCTTTCGGCGCAGCACCGCCAGGCTCCGGGCCACGCGCCCTTCCTCACCGTGGTCCTCGCCCTCCAACTCGCGACAGATGCGTAGCGCATTCTCAAGCGTTTCGTTTGCGGTCTCCGTTTCTTCCAGCTCGACCTCTATGTTGCCCAGACCGCGCATGGCCTCCACGAGCTGCACCTTCGATTCCGGGTCCCTGCGGAAGAGATCGACCGCTGCTGTCAGATGGGAGCGCGCCTTTGCGAACTCGGCCACGTTCTTGTACGCCGTCCCCACTGTGAGGTGAAGCGAGGCGGCGGCAGCGCCTTCGAGTTCGTTGATCTGCGCCGAGGCGTCATCCAGCATCTCCCGCACCATGAGATCCTTGTCACGGCTCTTGTGCGGGTCCGCCCCCTCGAGGACACCGCGCAAGTGGCGGGTCACCTCCTGTGCGGTAGCTCTTTGCCGTTCGGCTTCGTCTTTTGCTCTCTGCGTCCGAATGAAAAGCATTGTGCTGACGACCGCGGCGGCAGAGAGGGTCAGGGCCAGCGCGCCGGCGGCCAGAACGGCGACGCGGTTTCGGGAGACGAACTTTCCGGCGCGGTATCGTGCGGTGCTCGGACGGGCTTCGACCGGATAGCCGTCGAGGTGGCGCCGAATGTCGGCCGCCAGGTGTTCCACGGTGGGATAGCGTCGCTCCGGCTCTTTGCGCAGAGCCATCGACACGATGTTGTCGAGATCGCCGGACAGTCGTCGGGACCAGTCGCCCCGGTCTCCGGGTAGTCGCGGAGATTTCGATGACGAGACGTCCTGGACAGCCAGACTGGGACGCGTCGGCTCCCGTTCGAGAAGAATGCGTTCGACCTCGGCGGGAGAACACCCATCGATCTTGTACGGTCGCTCACCGGTTAGAAGCTCGTACAGTACGACTCCGAGCGAATAGACGTCTGTCGCCGTCGACACCGGTTCTCCCCGGATCTGTTCCGGACTGGCGTAGGTCGGCGTCATCATCGCAAGACCGGTTTGCGTGGAGAGTTCGTCTGGGTCCTGATGCTCGATGACTTTGGCGATGCCGAAGTCGAGAAGCTTCACCCGCCCCGCTTCGTCGACCAGGATGTTTCCGGGTTTCAAGTCTCGGTGAACGATCAGTTTCTGATGCGCGTAGGAAACGGCGGAGCAGACGTCGAGGAACAGATCCAACCGCTGATCGATCGACAAGTGCCGCGTCTCCGCATGCCGATGGATAGGGGCTCCCTCAACGTACTCCATGACGATGTAGGGCTGGCCGCTCTCCGTCACTCCGCCGTCGAGAAGGCGGGCGATGTTCGGATGTTCCAGCTGAGCCAGGACCTGTCTTTCGCTGCGGAATCGAGGCAAGAGTTCGTCCGTATCCAACCCGGGGCGGAGCAACTTGATCGCAACGTCTTTGTCGAACTGGGAGTCGGACCGTTCGGCGCGATAGACCTTGCCCATCCCCCCGGCACCGATTTCCTCGCAGAGCCGCCACGGCCCCAACTCGAGCCCGGCCAGTTCGCGCTCGGGTTCCGCAGACAAGTCCAGACCCGGGATCCGTGAGACCGCAACCGGATCTTCCAGGAAGTCCAGGGCATCTTCATCCGCCGAAAGAAGTGATTCCAACTCCGCGCGCAGCTCGGGTTGGCCGCCACACTCTTCGTCGAGAAAGGCGCGGCGCTCTTCCCCCGAAAGTTCGGCGGCGCGGAAGAAGAGTTCATCGAGTCTCGAGCCGTACTTGGGAGACTCAGGCATGCTCACGTCTCACGGCGCTCTCCTGACTGTCCGGCCTCGTCCGCCAGAGCGCGGAAGAGCCAGGCGCGGCCAAAACGCCAATGTCTCTCGACAGTCCGGGTCGTCACCCCCATCACCTCAGCAACCTGTTCGTTGGTCAGGCCCCCGAAGAACCGCAACTCGATGACCCGTTCCTTCTCGGGATGGAGCTGCCCGAATTCCTCCATGGCCAGGCTGAGAGCCACCAGGTCGACCCGTCCGTCGTCAACGGCGACTCCCAGGGCATCCTCCAGAGGAACGTTGGCCTGCCCTCCGCCTCTCTTCTTTCGCCCGCGTCGCCGAGCGTGGTCGACAAGGATCTGCCGGATCGCGCGTGCGGCGATCGCGAAGAAGTGGGCACGATTCTGCCAGGTCTGCTGCGACTGATCGATGAGTCGCATGTAGACCTCGTGGACGAGGGCCGTCGGCTGGAGCGTGTGATCGTCCCGCTCGTTGCGCATGTAGACGCCGGCCATGCGCCGGAGTTCGTCGTACACGATCGGAAAGAGACGATCCACTCCCGACGTACTGCCACCGGTGACCTCGGAGAGAATCTCTGTGGCTTCGACGGGATCGGACATCGGGGACATCCTCGGGAAGAGTGACAGTGGCCTGGCCCCGATACCGGGACCGAAACTCAACCCGAGCATTGTACCCTTCGTGGTCATCCCGCCTCAAACGCCCCCGCCCGGCACTACGGACGTGCCGTCACCTGGATGTAGAACGCGTTGTCCGTCGTCATGAAGTTGTGGTTCCCGGGAATGAAGATCCTCGTAACCACGTCGATGGAGTTCGGCGAGACATTGGTCGTTGCCAGAATCGGATCGTTGACCGCCTGGGCCGTCACGGTTGCGCAGACTCCGTTCGAGAACGTGTTCTGCAGCCGGACTTCGTAGCGGCCCGCGGCCAACCGAAGGATCGAATCGACACCGTAGCTGCTGAGAATGACCCCGTCTCCACGGACATGCGCCCAGGCGCAGATGACGTTGTCCCGGTGGGTGGCTCCGAAGTCCGGCGTCGCCGTCGGTCCGAGGTCTTGTCCGGCCCGGAACTCCTCGGCCTCCACGTCCCCCACGACCTCGAGCTTCGCGCCCGGAGAGATGGTCCCGATGCCGGTGTCCCCATTCTTTTCGATCATGAGTTTCGTGTCACCGGAAGCGCCGTCGTTGTAAATGAAGTGAAGTTCCGAGTCGGATCCGAACGTATCGCGTCGCATCGACCACGAGTCTCGAGGCACACCACCGTCGTACTCGAAGAGAGCGACGGAGGAACCGTTTTCCCCAGTCCCATCGCTGTAGAGCCCGAGCGACGCGTCCCTGGACTCGACGATGATGTCCACGTTCGCGGAGATCTCGCCGGAATCGATGCCAAGATCGCTCGTCTCGATGTGTAGCTTGCGAACCGGTTCCGTCTCTCCGATCCCAACGTTTCCGTCGTCACGGTGGACATTCGATCCGTCGATCGTCCAGTCGGTATCCCCCTCTGCATTCAACGCGACGTCGGCTACGGTCGCCCGCATGGCGTAGGGGACGCTCAGGAACTGGCGTCGCGGCGCCATCGCCGTCCCGTCGACGGAAGTTTCGATCCACCGATCCGCCGAGAAGAGCGTCTCGTCCATGGCGCGAATCTCGCCCAGAACGACGCTGAAGACACCGTCCTGGACAGTGACGGGTCCATGGTTCTCCGACCAGAGCAAGGCTCCGCCCGTTGACGCGCTGTAGATGCGGAAAATCAGTTCCGGGGTTCCGTTGACGGGATCCCCGCCGTTGTCCCGAAGAAAACCGTTGTAGTTCATGAGATCCGGTCCGGCCGCACGGCTCTCACCGGCGAAACCCAGGCACATACAGGCAAACAGCGTAAAGACGCAGAAGCGAATGAGAAAATTCATCATCTTGTTCCTTTTGTCGCTTGGATTCGCTTACTTGGAAAGGACCATGCGAATGGTCTTGTGGGTCGCACCCGAAGTGAGTCGGGCGAAGAAGACTCCCGTCGGAACCGGGTCACCGACGGCGTTTCGCCCGTCCCAATCGAGTTCATAGTTCCCGGCCGCGAGAGGTTCGTTCACGAGCTCCCGCACGACCCGCCCCGCAACATCGAAGATCTCCAGTCGTGTCAGGACCACGTCGGATCGAGTCGGGTTCTCGGTCGCGGCAGACGGGGACGTCGCCGTGGTGGTCAAGCTCGACCCGACCTGAAAGCGAATCCGGGTCGACGGGTAGAATGGGTTGGGAGCGTTCTGGCTGAGCGTCGCATGAATCGGCAACACGCCGTCCGGTCCCCCGACTCCGGACGGTATCGGCACCCCCGGAAACGGGAGTTCCGTCCAAAGTTCCAGAGCACCCCCCGAAGACGCGCCGGCAAGTGGCGTACCCGCGACGGTTCGCAACGAATGACCGGAGTTCACGGCAACTCCGCCGACCGCGCTGACTGCGTCGAGAACCAGTTCCTGAGCGGTGACTTCACCGAACCCAAGACAGAGCGTGCCCGAGACGGCCATAAGAATGGTTCGTTTCATCTCTTCCTCTGTGGATCGTATGTCGGCGGTGAGCGCGTCTCCCCGATCAGGCCGAAGGAGTCCGAATCTCACCGCATTTCACCAACAACAAAGAAGGCGAGGGTTCGGCGGCGAAACCCGACACAGTTTTTTCGAGCAAGAGAAGGCCGGCTAGGTTTGGGGGTGTGGGTGTGGGCGCAGTGCGGGTGCAGGTGGCGGGTGTGAGACAAGCTTCCGGCGTAAGATGGTCTCGGCCGGGAACTACTCCATCCCGCCAAAGGGAGCATCGACCCAACCGAATGCTTCCCCGCCGGAGTCTTTCCGAGCCCCCGTTTCGCGATCGAGGACTGCGACGCAACGGTCGTAGAGGGCGTCGGCTTCTTCCGGGCTGTTCCCAATGCAGGTCACGCCGAGCTTCCCGTACTGGGAAAGGCCGCCGATCATGTGGAAGACGACCCCCGTTTCCGTCGACGGACGGAACTGCAGTCGATTGGCGATGAGAATGTCCATGAGGTCATCCGGAAGCAGTCCGCGGTAGTGGGGCGACTTCAGATTGTCGGTGGAGAAATAGAATTTCGGCTCTCCGCGAGCTGATAGGTGGAGCCCGGACTCCGCGTCCAACTCTCCACCGGTCAGAAACTGGAGCGCCATGTACGGATGGGTCGTGCCCCCCATTCGCAGGTTGATCTCGATGGCATGGATGTCGAAGTTCCCCGACTCATCGGAGATGACCATGAAGTCGAGACCGAAGCGGCTGATGACCCCGTACTGACTGAGACACTTTGCGACGCGCCAGCCGTAGTCCTGCAGCGTCGTCCGATAGGACTGGTCCGCCGGGAACCGGCAACCGACGTAAACCTGTCCCGTCGGCCCGCCCAAGACTTGTTCGTGCGTCGAAACGAGAGTCGGTTCGCCGGTCGGAGTGATGCGCATCTGCACGCTCGGCGACTTCGTCGAGTGCCCGGAGACGAACTCCTCGACGACGCCCCCCATGCGGGAAAGCTGCGAGAGGAACTTCTTCAGGTTCTCGTCTTCGGCGGACCACTTCATCTCGGTGAGGGCCTGTCGCAGCTGGGATCGACGTCCAGACTCGTCCGACTCGCGCGTGGACGGGAACTGGAAGAGCGCGTTCCCCTGTCCGGCGAAGCCTTCGTTCAGCTTTACGACAGCGGCACGCGGCGGAGACGGCTCTGACCAGAGATCCTCGAGCCCTTGAAGAAGTTCGTCCTCACTGTGAATGTTCTCGATCCCGCGCGGGGCCGGCACGGCGCTCTCCTTGAAGACGCCACGGGCACCGGACTTGGTTCCGTACGACAAACGGTCGGGGTGGACTCCGTTCAGCGGAATGCCCAACTCGACGGCGAGGCGCCTCTCCCGGTCTGTGGAGTTGAAGCAGGTCAGATAGGCGCGGCTGGTGTCGCCGATCGCGTGGCGAATCCGTTGCACCAGTCGCGGCCGCGCCAGGATCTTGTCCGTCAACGCCTCCGGACTTCCGTCAAAGACCGAGAACATCTGCAGACGACGTCGAGCATGGCCGCTGGGAACGCCGTAGAGAAGTTGCAGGTAGTAGTCGACGATCTCCGGATGGATCGGGTGGCTCGTGACGTAGACGAGGCGTGCAGCGGGATTGGTCAGGCGAATCAGCGTGAAGAGAAGGCGCTCTTCGTAGAACGGAACACCCTGGATCTTGGTCAGCTCCGTTTGGTCGAAGCTGATCGACGGAACGACGACCGACGTGTGTTCCCAGGACGTTCCGCCTGAAATTTGCCTCCACAGTTCGGGAAGCTTGTCTTCCAGTGCCTCGAACTGCGCCCGAATCCGGTCCTCGTCGACATTCACCAAGCCGTCACTCCTTGATTGCTATCGGTGTTATGAAAGAGAGGATGTTTCTTCTCTGTTCCACGCTACCCATTCCCATCAGCACCACAGAGGTGCGTTCCCCCAGCCCGTTGTAGTCGACCGTAACCAAGGTCCGCTGCGGTGAAGACCTTCATGAATCGATCGGTCACTTGTCCGGTTGACCTGGACTATCCCTCCGCCATCGGCACGCGAACACCTTTCTCCCGCGCGCAGGCCATCGCCTCTTCGTAGCCGGCGTCGACGTGACGGATCACTCCCATTCCCGGGTCCGAGGTCAGAACTCGTTCCAGTCGCCGCGCTGCTTCGTCCGTCCCGTCGGCAACCACGACCATTCCGGCGTGGATGGAGTTTCCGATCCCGACCCCGCCGCCGTGATGAACGGACACCCAGTGGGCGCCGGCCGCCGTGTTGACCAGCGCGTTCAGGATCGGCCAGTCCGCCACCGCGTCTGATCCGTCCTTCATCGCTTCGGTCTCGCGGAAGGGCGAGGCGACCGAACCGGAGTCGAGATGATCACGTCCAACGACGATGGGTGCGGAGATCTCGCCTTTGCGAACCAGGTCATTGAGATGGAGCCCGAACTTGGCCCGATCCCCGTAGCCGAGCCAACAGATTCGTGACGGCAGGCCCTGCCAGGCGACCCGCTCCTGCGCCATGGGAATCCAGCGGGCAAGCACCGGATCGTCGGGAAAGAGCTCCAGCGCGGCGCGGTCGGTTCGGTGGATGTCGGCAGGATCTCCGGACAGCGCGACCCAACGGAACGGACCTTTGCCGCGACAGAAGAGCGGACGAATGTAAGCCGGGACGAAACCCGGATAGTCGAAGGCCCGCTCGAATCCGGCTTCCTTGGCCGCTCCGCGCAGATTGTTTCCGTAGTCGACAACGATGCGCCCCGCGTCGAGGAAGTCGACCATGGCGGCGCAGTGACGGGCCATCGAAGCCATCGAGCGCTCGACGTAGCCTTTCGGATCCTTCTCGCGCAGCGCGAGCGCGTCTTCGAGGGAGAGACCGTGCGGGACATATCCTCCCAGTGGATCGTGGGCTGAGGTCTGATCCGTGACGAGGTCCGGAGCCGCGCCACGCTGGACCAGTTCGGGCAGAACGTCGGCAGCGTTACCGAGAAGCCCGATCGAGACGGCCTCTTTCTTCGCCACCGCCTCATCGACCCAGCGTAGTGCTTCGTCAAGCGATGCCGTCGACTTGTCGAGGTACCGGGTTTCCAGCCGTCGCTCGATGCGGTGCGGATCAACCTCGACGCAGAGCGCGACCCCGCCCGCCATGGTCACGGCCAGCGGCTGTGCGCCTCCCATTCCACCGAGACCGGCGGTCAGAACCCAACGTCCGGCCAGGTCGCCACCGAAGTGTTGCCGGGCGGCCTCGGCAAAGGTTTCGTGGGTCCCCTGGAGAATGCCCTGCGTGCCGATGTAGATCCAGGAACCGGCCGTCATCTGGCCGTACATCATGAGACCCTTCGCTTCGAGTTCGCGGAAGTAGTCCCAGTTTCCCCAGCGCGGAACGAGGTTGGAGTTTGCGATGAGGACGCGCGGCGACTCCGGATGCGTGCGGAAGACTCCGACCGGCTTTCCGGACTGGACGAGCAACGTCTCGTCCGATTTCAGAGTGGTCAATGTCCGGACGATGGCATCGAAAGCCGGCCAGCTACGAGCTGCCCGCCCCGTGCCCCCGTAGACGACGAGCTCGTCCGGGTTCTCGGCCACCTCCGGATCGAGGTTGTTCATGAGCATGCGAAGGGCAGCTTCCTGCGGCCAC
This sequence comes from bacterium, assembly GCA_030431975.1. Lineage (GTDB taxonomy): Bacteria > Eisenbacteria > RBG-16-71-46 > CAIMUX01 > CAIMUX01 > JACKCR01. The sequence continues at coordinate 221,132 of JAUIHP010000008.1, forward strand.
CCCTGGCACGTGAGATTCGTTCCTCGCGCCGCGCGGACCGGGCGGGCGCCTGTCATCGTCGCCGTGGACATGGATCCTCCATGGTTCGGTGCGATCATCGGTGCGGATCATGGTTTGCGTTCGAGAATAGCACCGAAGTCTTACGAAGGGTTCGCGAACCACTCCTCCCCCGACGCAGCGATCTCGTCCCAGGCCGAGGCTTCGCGAAGCGGAACTCCGACCGCCTCCGCGAACTGCGCCCCGTAGCCGCGCTGGCGGATGCGCGGGTCCGCGACGATGAAGAGACCGCGGTCCCCCCGTCGGCGGATCAGTCGGCCGAAGCCCTGACGGAACCTCAGGATCGCCTCGGGAAGGTAATAGGTCGCGAACGGGTCTTTGCCGCCCGCCTTGATTCGTTCGACCCGCGCTTCGACCAGAGGATCGGAGGGCACGAGGAACGGCAGGCGGGTCAGCACGAGAATTTCCAGTTCCTGCCCCGGAAAGTCGACCCCTTCCCAGAACGACGCGGCTCCCAAAAGGACGCCTTCCTTGCCGTCGATGAACTGGCTGCGGATCTGGCGCCGTCCGCCCGACAGCCCCTGGGCCAGCAGCGGAATCCCGCGGGCGGCGAGCGGCCCTTCGAGGAGCTTCGCCACCTTTCGCAGCGCATCGTGCGAGGTGAAGAGGACCAGGGTCTTCCGGCCCAGACGGGTCACCAGCTCTTCGATTCCGGAAGCGATCGTCGGCACGAAGTCCGGGCTGTTCGGCTCGGGCGCTCCGGTGTGGACCCAGGCCTGCACCTGCTCCTTCAGTTGAAACGGGGTCGGCAAGGCCAGAGTCTCCCGAACCGCTTCGGGAATTCCGAGTTTGTCGGCCATGAGACCGAAGTCACCGAGCACCGAAAGTGTCGCGGAGGTCACGATCACCGACCGCTTCTTCTGGTAGAGGGACTCGCGAAGATAGCGGCCGCTTTCCAGCGGAGTCGTTCGCAAGGTCACGCCACCCGGCCCCGCCGGATCGATCCAGTAGACATGGTCCCGTTCGGTCGGCGCGACCAGATTCTCGAGCTGGCCCAGCGACTCGAAGGCACGCTCCAATCGGCGCCGCGCTTCGCGAAGCGCCGCCGGCTCCCGCAGTTCGCCTCCCTCGTCATCAAAGAGACTCGCCACTTCGTCGACGCGGGGTTGAAAGCGGCGAAGATGCTCGGCCCACTGACGGCAGAATTCCATGCATGCCTCGGGCAAACCTTCCGTCTGGTTGGACGACGGCCCGAAGCGGGCGCGCTCCTTTCCGCGAGGAAAAAGCCGCGAGCCGCGCACTTCGTTCCAGAAACCGCGCCCCGATTTGAGGAGCAAACCGGTCTCCCGATCCAATTCACGCAATCGCTCGAGCACAGACTTTCGGGTCTCGGCATGAGTCACGATGCGAAGGACCCGCCGCAGATCGTCGGTGACGCCCGGCTCTCCGCGGCCGCCCAGTCCCTTGAGAGACGACTCCAGGGACGCCTCCGACACCGCGTAACTCAGCGGTCCGGCCGCTGCTTCGGGAAGGTGGTGACCCTCGTCGAGAATGACCGCCTCGTAGTCCGGGACGCCACCGCCCTTCCCCAACAGGTCGAGCACGAACAAGGCGTGGTTGACGATGATGATGTGCGCATCCTTGGCCCGCTTTCTCGACCTCTTGTAGAAGCAGCCGGTCTCTGCGTTGCAGCGAGCCGAGGCACAGAAGCGCTCGTCACTGGCGATTCGGGACAGAACCGCGCGATCCCGGAAGGAAAGCTCCGGGGCCTCCGAGAAGTCTCCCGTCTCTGTGACCTCGACCCATCCGGCCAGCAGTCGAACGACCCGCTCCCCTTCCGTGGTCCCGTCGGCTTCTTCGAGAAAGCTCTCCCACCGGGCACGGCACAGATAGTTTCCCCGTCCCTTGAGCACGACAGCCCGGATCTCCCGGTCAACCATGCGGGCGATGCGCGGGATTTCCTTTTCCAGGATCTGGTCCTGAAGAGTCTTCGTGTGGGTCGAGATGACCACCGGCTGGTCTTCACGCTGTGCGTAGAGAATGGCCGGCATCAGGTAGGAAAGCGACTTCCCGACGCCCGTGGGGGCTTCGATCAGGTTCGCTCCCCCGTATTCCAGGACGTCCCAAACCGCCGAAGCCATCTCGGCCTGCTGGGGTCGCACCTCGAAGTCCGGGGCCAGTACCCGGGAGAGTGTTCCCTGAGGTGCAAAGGCTTCTTCGATCCGGGTCCGGCTCATCGCTGTTCTCCATCTGAGGTGCTGTTGGGGGTGGAACGGGAGTCGGATCCGATGCGCCCGCCCGGTCCTGAGGTACCGCTCGTTCCGGCGGGCGCGTCCGGCCTGGAACGCCCGGCGCCCGAAGTTCCGCCGGAGTCCCGGCCATCAAAGTCGCTGGGACGGTTGGGTGGCTCGGGACCATCCCTTGGTCCCATCCCGACATCGAGCAACGCTTTTTCCTGCGCGACCCGCCGCAGGCGGTCAGAGAGAGTCGAGACCCGAACCGAAAGCTGGAAGAGAATGATCAGCAGGCAGAAGGAAAGGACCAGGAAGAAGAACGCCGGCGGATAGTCGATCCCGACCCAGGCCGCCAGCCGGTCGGCACTCTTCTGAAAGACGGCCGCGGCGACGATGACCACCCCGAGACCGATCCAGAGCGCACTGTACTCGAACTGAATCCGGCTCTTGCGCTGCGACCGCAGAACAACGAGCAGCAGGATGAGACCCAGCCCGGCGACGAAGATGCGAGCCTGTGGTGTCACACGACCTTCCTTTCCCGGCGTGAGGTCAACTCCCGACGCGAGGTCAACAGAAGCGCGATCGATACGAGCATCTTGGCGACGTAGTAGATCGGCTTCAGACCCGAGTGAATGGAGGCGCCTTCGCTTTCATACATGTCGACCGGAATCTCGGTGACGCGGAATCCGGCCAACCCGACCCGGATCAGCACGTCCGCGTCCGGGTAGTCGGGCGGAAAGAAGTCGCCTTCGGCATAGAAGCGCACCAATCTTGGAGAAAGCGCCTGGTACCCGGTGGTCGGATCCGTGATCCGGCGTCCCAGAACCCAGCCCGAGATCCCGCCGAACAGCTTCATGCCCAAACGGCGGACCAGCGGTGCCCGGTAGCGGCGCGCTCCGTCGAGAAAGCGGGAGCCCAGAACGAGGTCAAACCCGTTTTCCAGTTCGGCAAGCAGCTTCCGAAGAAACTCCGGTTCGTGTTGGCCGTCCGCATCCAGTTGCAGGACAGCCCGGGCCCCACGCCGGGCCGCATACAAATAGCCCGTTTGGATCGCCGCCCCGTAGCCCAGGTTGATCGGATGGGAGGCGACCCGCACCCCGGCCGCTCGAGCGACCTCGGCCGTGCGGTCGGTCGAACCGTCGTTGATGACGAGCACCTCGGCTTCAGGCAATGCCTGACGAACTTTCGGCAGCACGCCGGGAAGGGAGCGTTCTTCGTTCCAGGCCGGGATGATGATCACGATGGGGCCAGTGGCCGAACCGGTGGCAGGGCCGAGGGCCGGACTGGGGGCCGGATCGGTGGCAGCGCCAAGGGCCGGGCCGGTGGCCGAGTCGCGGGATGTCGAATGCTCGTTCGCCATTCGGCGCAGACTACCCAAAGGCGAAGACCAGCGCAAAGGCCGGTCGTGAAGTCAGGGCAGTCGAACAGCTTGGCTGTCCGTTCCTCCCTTGGACGACTCCACCCGAACCCGCGCATTACCTCCCCCCGCGACGAGGAAGACCGCGTCGACCCGTCCCAAGCCCGGAATCGACTCCAGGAGCAACCGACTCGGTCGCGCCTCCTGCCAAACCACCTGGTCGCGCCTTTGCGGGTCGGGCAGCCGGCCGGCGCGAATGACCTCCACCCCTTCGACGACGACCGCGTTCCGCGGCGTGATCTGATTGGAGACATCGTGGGCCGAACGGCTCGGGATCACCCCCTCGTTCTCCACCGTGACCCAAAGTCGACGTAGACCGCCACCCAGGTTTTCCGTTTCGACGCCCGCGATCCGGACTCGCGGCATGCACTCGGCGTGGTACAGGGTGAAAACCGTGTTGCGGTGCAGCTCTTCTTCCAACAGGAAGCCGGGAGGTACACGACCGAAGTTCTTCGGCGTTCCGCCGATCTCGACACGCCCGTACTGCGGATGGTCGAACTCGGTCCAGGGAGTCCATCCCTCGCCCATCAGGACGAGGTCGCGGAAGGTTTGCGACTCCCGTTGTCCGTCGGCGCCCGAGGCGGCACTGCGACGGAAGTAGTTGTCGCGGTCCCACATCTCGTTCGTGAAGCTGAGGATGCCCAGCCCGCCGTAGAACCAGTCGAACTCTCCGCCCCAGACTGTGTAGAGGTCGTCCCAGACAACCAGCGACTCGTAATGGGGAAGCATTTCCTCGCCGCGCTCCGCGATGAAACGAAGGACGGCGTCATCTTCGGATGCGAGGATGCCGCCTTCCTGACCCGGTCCGCGGAGGATCATGCCGCCCGCGTTGTGGTAGGTCTGGACCGCAGCAATGTTCGGACGAGCCGCCACGTAGTTGGAGACGGCGCGGGTGTTCGGAAGTGAAAACGGGTAGTCGTGGGCACCGTACTGAACACTCTCCGGCTGCCAACCCCAGGGCCAGTTTCGATTCGGGTCGTAGCCGCCCGGACCATCCTCGTTGATCTGGCCATCGCCATCGTTGTCGAAGCCTTCCCAGCCCAGTTGCCGGTAGCTGCCCTTCTCGTCCCGGTCGACCTCACGAAGCAGAAAGTCCGGAAAGTCCGGGTCCGGCTCGTGGCGACCCCACTCGTCTTTGATCCGCATGCTCGTGATGTGGCCGTCGCCATCCATGTCGTCCGGCCCGTCCTCGTCAAAACGGCCGTCCCCATCGTTGTCGACCGGAACCACTCCGCCTCGAAAGAGATGAGGATTGGCTGGGTTTTCGAACCAGTGGTCGCGACCATCCGGATTGATCGTGGGGACCAGATAGAAAGCCTTCTCGTCGAGCAGCTTCGTGATCCGATCCACTTTGCCGTAGGACTCGAGAAGCATCCAGGCCGTATAGGCGACGACATCCCCGGCCTGTACTTCGTTGCCGTGAATGTTTCCGTCGATGTACATGGCCGGCTTTTCCCGAGCGGGTCCGGTCGCTTCGTTCGTCACTTCCAATGCGAGGATGCTGCGGCCTTCGTAGCTCTTTCCCAGCTCGACCAGTTCGGCCAATTGCGGGTACGCCTGATGAAGCTCACGAAGGATCCGGTGAAGACCGTCCGTGTCGGAGAATCGGTTCCAGTGCACCTCGACCTTCGGGTCGGTTGGTGTTCCCAAACCCATGAGGCTCGCCGCAGACACGGTGGCCGGGCTCCAGATAGCCAGGACGGATGGGATGGCTAGGATGAGGCATGCGAACAGTGCGCGACGTGAGGTCCGGTCTGACTTCAAGACTGTTCGACTCATGGTCTCCTCCAACTCTCGCCGACAGCGATCCTTCGATCGTCCTGGCCACCCAGTTCGGAGATGATGTTGATCCGCACCGGGCCGGTCTGCGGCAGTCGCAGAAGGCGTCGGACTTCAAGCATTTCGCCCCCTCCCGGAAGACGTTCCATCGACTCCCGCTCGGTTCCGCCGAGCACCGCGCCGCCCGTCGGCAGGTCCAATTCGAAACGTGTCGGCCGGACGTGTGTCGAGTAGACACCCTGGCCGAGCACGTCGGGCAGGTATCCCGTGTTCTCGACTTCGAAGACCAGTTCGTAGACATCCGCGCCCAAGGACTGAAGCGACGCCGCGCGCAGCCCGACTTGGGGGCGGACCTCGAGAAGCTCGAGCAGGAAGTCGTGATGCGATTCCGTCAAACGGTCGAGAACGGAGTCCGGCGGGTACACCCAGGCCAGAGGGGCGTAACCGCCAACCTCGACCTGCCGGTCGGGGAAGTCCGGATGGGAAATGGAACGCCAGGGGGACCAGGCGTCGGGGTTCGTTTCGACGAGCCAGTCGTGAAACTCGGCGTAGGTCTCGAGTTCGGTTGGGAGGTCGGGCTCGGGCGTGGCGTCGGGATCGGGCGTAGCATCGGGATCGGACTCTGGCGTTGCGTCGGGCTTGGGCGTGGCATCGGGATTGGACTCTGGCGTGGCGTCGGGCTTGGCCATCGCGTCAGGCTCCGCTGCCCCATCCTGCTCGAGAGAATCGGTAGGCGTGGCTCCCCCGGAAGTCTCGCGCTCCGAAGCTCCTTCTTTCTCCGCGGCCTTCTTTGCGGCGTCCGCGTCCTCTGCGGCGTCTGCGTCCAGTTCGTTCCACGCCATTTGCAGGCGTGGCGTCCAGCACGGAGTCATAAGGGCCAGTCGGCCCCGGTGGAAGTAGGCGAACGATCCGAACCCGCCCTTTGACGCGTCCGACGCGGAAGGAATCGGCTGGCCCTGCTCGGGCAGGATGTCGTGCAGAAAGTCGCCATAAGCCAGGTTGTTCTTGGGCTTCTCGAATCCCAGGAACTCCTGGTAGCGGCGGCTGAGTTCGCGGACCAGAGGAAGATCATGTTCGTTCGGAAGCGTGATCGGGCGCCGTCCCCACCGGGATCCCGAAAGGTTCGGCGATGAGGACTTTCCCTCCGGCCACGGTTGGAGCAGGTTGTCCTCGAACCCGTAGACGAGAACGGCTCCCACTTCGGGATGCGCCACCAGAAAGTCGGCTAGCGCGCGCGTCTCCGTGGTGCTGACCTGGTGAAAGCCACGGTTTCGGGCGAACCACTCGTACTCGAACGGAAAATTGCTCGACAGAAGGACTCCGCCATCCTCTTCTTCGTTCCACACACGATCACCGTCATCGTCGCGTCCTTCGACCAGCAGTCGCCACTGCCCCGTCTTTCCCTCTTCGCGGTTTGCCGGAAAGAGCAACTCGGGACGTGAAGGATCGGTCCGAAAGGGACCCGCGTCATCCCGGACCCGGACCCACCTCACGACACCGTCCCCGTCCAGGTCGTCGGCTACGTCTTCGTTCTGCAGTCCGTCATGGTCATGATCGTGGTCGCCGGTGCCCGGAGCCGTCGACCGAGCACGGCGCGGTTCCTTCCCGAGAGCATCGGAAGCGCTCGGGACCAGCGTCGGAATGATGTAGAGCGTGGTGCTTCCCAACGCGGCCCGGGCCGACTCCGCGTCCCCTGCCAGCCTTTCCAGGTGACGCAACGCCAATTCCGTTCCGACCGCGTGCCGTCCATCCAGTCCGGCTACGACCAGGACTCCCGGTTCACGCGCGTCGCCGTTCCCGACTTGTGCGATCGATATCGGATTGCCATTCGCATCACGGCACAGTTCTGAAACGTTGATCAGGCCACCGGACTGACCGGAGACGGCGCGGAGCCGGGATCCAACCTCGGCTGCCGTCGGGGGCGATGCCGCGGCGGTTCCAAAGAGGAGCAGGGTCCCAAGGCAAAACAGAGCGCCTGTGAGGGACCGGGACAGAGGCCTGCGATTCATCCCGCTCATATCGAACGGAACCGGGCTGTGAAGTGGCGCAGGTATGGGGCCTGGTATGTCATCTCCAAACCGCGCAGTTCTTCACGACGGGCGAAGACCTCGAGCACGACCTCCGCAACGAAGTCGACATGGCTCTGCGTGTAGACCCTTCGTGGAATGGCCAGCCGAACCAATTCCATCGGAGGCCCCACGTGCGCGCCGGTCTCGTCTGTCTTGCCGAACATGACCGAACCAATCTCGACGCCACGCACGCCCCCGTGGAGATAGAGTTCATTGGCCAAGACCTGACCCGGGAACTGGGATGGCGGAATGTGCGGCAGGAAGCCGCCCGCATCCAGATAAACCGCATGTCCGCCCGCGGGAAGAATGAGCGGGACCTCTCCCCCTTCCAACTTGTCCGCGAGATACTCGACCGACCGAACCCGGTAGCGGAGGTAGTCCTCGTCGACCACTTCACGCAGGCCCTGCGCCACCGCTTCCAGGTCACGCCCCGCCAGTCCTCCGTAGGTCGGGAAACCCTCCGTCAGGATGAGTAGGTTTCGCGAGGCCATCGCCAACTCGGAGTTGTTGAGCGCCAGGAAACCACCGATGTTGGCCAGTCCGTCCTTCTTCGCGCTCATGGTCGTAGCGTCGGCGTAGGAGAACATCTCCTGGGCGATTTCGAAGACGGATTTGTCGGCAAAGCCCGGTTCCCGCTGCTGGATGAAGTAGGCGTTTTCGGCAAAGCGACAGGAGTCCAGGACGAAAAGAACGCCGTGCGACTTCGCCAACTCCGACGCCGCGCGAATGTTGGCCATGGACACCGGCTGTCCGCCGCCGCTGTTGTTGGTCACGGTCAGGATGACCGCGCGGACATTGTCACTATGCTCTTTCAGACCCGCCTCGAGACGGACCAGATCGATGTTGCCCTTGAACGGGTGGCGCTTTGCCGGAACCAGCCCCTCGGGGATCGGTAGGTCGAAGGCCTTTGCGCCCGTGAACTCGATGTTGGCGCGGGTCGTATCAAAGTGAGTGTTGCCCAGGTACACCGCGTTCGCAGAGTTCGGAGAGTTTGGGCGGTCGAGAACCGTGAAAAGGATCTTCTCCGCAGCACGCCCCTGGTGGACTGGAATGACGAACTCGAAACCCGTGAGGTTCCGGACCTCCTGTTCGAATTCGTGATAGGAACGACTCCCCGCGTAGGACTCGTCACCCTTCATGATCGCGGCCCACTGCATGGCGGACATGCTGGACGTCCCGCTGTCGGTCAGAAGATCGATGATGACGTCGTCGGCGTTCAGGAGAAAGAGATTGAGCCCGGCCTCTTCGAGAAGCTTGGTGCGCTCCGGGCGCTCGGTCATGCGGATGGGTTCGACGGACTTGATCCGGAACGGTTCGATGATGGTCTTCACGTCAGTCCCTCCTTGGCGACGAGATACGGTATCAACGCGATTTAGCCGGGTCAAACTCGTGAAGGCAGCACTGCAGGCCCCAGGTCCAGGCAGACTCTGTCGACGTTGGCTGTCTCGCCTTCACGCGTAGTGCCGGCTGGCGCGGCCCGAGTTTGCCGACGGGCCCCTACGAAGAACGGGAATCGGCATTGTCCGCGGTCGGATGCGGCCGCGTGCGAAAACGCTCGAGATAACGGAAGAGACGGTTGCCATGGTCGTGACCGAAGTACGAGACCATCAGGTGCTGCAATGTCCGGATCAGAAGGTCTCTCGACGTCGAGTTCGAGACGTAGCCGTCCTTGAAGTAGTAGCCCGAGCTGCTCAGGTACTGGGCCAGGTCACGACGGGTGAGCATGCGCCCCTTACTCGACGGATCAAAGAACAGGTTGGTGTCCTCATCGCCATAACGGTTGAGGACCGCGTTCGGCATCCCCACCGCATAGATCGGCAGACCCAGCCTCTTTCCGACCAGCACGTAGAGGGTGGCCAGGGAGACGGAGACGCCCGTCCGCAGTTCGAGGACCCGATTGAGAAAGGTGTTGTCCGGGTCGTAGTAGTTGCGGTGATCGCGACGAAACCCCCAGTCCTCGAAGAGGACGTGGTTGGCGATCTTGATTCGGTCCCGCGGATCCTCGACACCCTGAAGCTTCTTCCCGACCTCTTCGGCCAGCCGATCCAGCGGCTCCGAAATCTTGCTGCGTTCCAGCCCCGGGAACTCCGTCCGGGCGATCAGCCAACAGCCGTACTCCAAGTCCAGCTCCGGATCCGGGACCGAGGCCAGATCGTCCAGCTCCTGCTCGACTTCGAGAAGTCGTAGTTCACCCACCAGGTGACGGGAACGGATCCGAATCCGAGGGTCGTCGCTTTCCGCGGCCCCTTCCAGCGTCGGGATGGCGCTGGCGCCCAGTTTGCGCAGATGATCCGCGACCATCTCGTAGATGCGCGGATCCTCGTCGGAGAGAAGGGAGACCAGAGCCTCGATCTCGTTTTGGGTCGTCTGCGTCAAACTGGTTTCCTGACCTGGGTTCTCTTACACCTGACTCAAGGCTAGCAAAGCGTCCAAGCACTCACAACACGTCCGCCGACCCGGGCTGGGCTGGGCTGGGCCGGACCTGGCTGGACCGGACCGGGTTGGACCGGACTCGGCGCCAGGCCCGTTCCCATCCATGGCCTGCATGTCCTATCCTTTCGGCATGAGAAGCTTTCAAGTGAGATATCTCCTGACATGGGCCGCAATTTGCGGCGTTGTTCTTGTTTCCTGCACCGTGGTACGGCCGAACAGTGCGGAAGCCGCCTTGCCGCAGTTCCACACGGACGCTGCCGACAACGGCTCGGCCAGTCTGACTCAAGAAGACCTGGCACCGACCACGGTCGCTGCATCTTCATCCCTTCCGTCTACATCCGGAATCGACGACGACGACCCACGGCGTCAATACGATGTCCGGCACTACGACCTCGACCTGACCCTGGATCCCGAAAAACAAACCATCTCCGGATCGGTCCGCATCGACCTGACCGTTCTCGAGGCGTTGGACGCAATCGTTCTCGACGTCTACCCGAACCTGGAAATCGTCGAGGTCGTCGCCGACACTTTTGAAGTGCGAAATGTGGTCCGGATCGATTCGCGTCAGATTCGCGTGGAGCTCGGCCAGTTCCTGCTCGACGAAACCGAAACGTACCTGCTCGTCCGCTATCGCGGAGAGCCCGGCCCCACCTTCTTTTCCAACTGGACCGTGTGGGACACACACGGCGAGGCACCCAACGACGGGCCCGTCATTGCCACCATCAGCACGCCCGACCGGGCCGGTCAATGGTGGCCCTGTAAGGACACGCCTCAGGACAAAGCGACGACGAGTGTTCAGGTCACGACGCGAGACGACCTCATCGTGACTTCGAACGGCCTGTTGGAGGAACGCATCGAGAACGGGGACGGAACCGCGACGACCCGCTTCCGGACCGAATACCCGATGGCGACGTACAACGTGTCGCTGGCCATGTCGGACTATGCGACCTGGACCGACACCTACACCTCGGCGCAGACCGGCGTGCAGTTTCCCATCGACCACTTCGTCTACCCAGAGGATTTGGCAGACGCCCAAGTCGACCTGCCCGCAGCGATGGAAGCAATGGACGTGTTCGAGGAGCTCTTCGGCCCGTATCCGTTTGCCAACACCGACATCCGAGTCGAGCGGTACGGACATGCCGAAGTCAACTGGTCGGGAGCCATGGAGCACCAGACGATGACCAGCCTCGGCAACTCGTTCATCCGCGGCAACGGGACCACTGCCTGGGCCGTAGCCCACGAGCTTGCGCATCAGTGGTTCGGGAACTGTGTGACGCCGGAGAACTTCGACGACATCTGGCTGAACGAAGGCTTTGCCACGTACTGCGAGGCCCTCTTCGCCGAGTCCCGCGGCGGGCTGGCCGCCTACCATGATTGGATGCGGAACCGGCGCTTCTCCATTTTCCTGGAAGGTCCCATCGTCGAACCCACCGCCACCTTCGGCGCCACCGTCTACTGGAAAGGTGCATGGGTGCTGCACGGGCTCCGTTGGATCCTGCGGGAAGAAATGGGTGAAGAGGCCGGCGACGAGACGCTCTTCCAGATTCTGCGGGAACAAGTCCAGGGCGGGGACCGCCAGTACGGGAACGCAACAACGACCGAGTTCATCTTTCTCGCAGAGACCCTGGCCGGAATGGATCTGCGCTGGTACTTCGGGCCGTGGTTGTACGGCGACGGACGCCCCACCGTTCGATGGGACTGGAGACCCGCCAGCTCCGACGGCCGCCAAGTCCAACTCAATCTCGACCAATCGTTGGCGCCCCTCGTCTACCCCAACGGAAAACCCTTCCCCACGTCGCCGGACTTCTATCCCCTTCCGTGGGAGGTCCGCCTCTACTCGGCGAACGGCGACAGTTCCAGCACGGTGGTCTGGCAGTCGGCGGAACAGACGGAGACCGTGATCCAGGCGAACTTTGCCGTCGATCGAGTCGCCCTCGATCCCGACCGGTGGTTCCTGGCCACGCTGGAACGCGGAACGGGAATCTCCGACTCTGGAATTCTGGCGCCGTTCACCAATCCAATCGGCGGAACCGGGACGCGCCTCGCCTACGACGTCGGATCGCTCGGCAGTCAGGTCGACATCGAACTGTTTGACACGCAGGGACGACGGATCGTGCAGCTCGTCGAGCAGGACACCCGACCCGGCCTGCATTGGGTGGACTGGGATGGCCGGATGGACAGCGGCGAAACGGCACCATCCGGGGTTTACTTCGTTCGGGCGCGACAGACTGGCGCTGCAGGGCGGGAAGAAGTTCGGCGTTTGGTGATCGTGCGGTAGAGGGTCTGGGTTCGGGTTCGGGTTTGGGTTCGGGTTTGGGTTCGGGTTCGGGTTCGGGTTTGGGTTCGGGTTTGGGTTCGGGTTTGGGTTCGGGTTTGGGTTCGGGTTTGGGTTCGGGTTTGGGTTCGGGTTTGGGTTCGGGTTTGGGCCCGGCGGCGGGACTAGCATGTGGACCTCGCTTCGGACAGCCACGGCCGAACCACAAGCGATGACGCATCGACGGCCGGGCCGCGACTTGGGTCGAGGCCGAAGGTCCACCTCAAAGCATCCGGTGCGTGCCCCTTCACTGTGATCGTCCCTTTGGCGTGGACGCCCTGCAGATGACAAGCAGCACAAAGCGTCGTTAGGTTGGAGGGATCGTCCGACCCTCCTTGGGATCGAAACACAATGTGATGAACATTCAGGTTCCTCCGCGAACTGCAACGCGGCGACGTACATTGGAATCCATCGCGAGCCAAGATGCCGAACTCGGCGGTTCGGCGACGGAAGTCCCGGTCTTCGGCGCCCCAACCGTTCCGGACTTCGAGAATCATGACCTCGACACACCACCAATCTGGTTTGTCGACTCCGTATCTGGCACGAGTGTGAAGAATCGCGCGATCCAGAGCTTCCAGCGTGTGGCGATCCGTTCGAAACTGGATGTGTGAGTCACAATTCTCTGACGGATCGGGCACACGTAGGATGTCCCGCCAGTGGCGCGCAGAAATCTTCCCGAAGTCGCCCGCACCTTCCGCCGGGTCGCACGGAACGTTTTCCGACATGGCATCGTGAAACTCCGGCAGCGAAATCAACTCCGGCGTTGATTGAAGCTTCGCGGCGATCGTCGGCCACGCAGTTTCGCAAGGCGGCGCGTAACGAAGTCGGTGCGACGGATCTACGGCTTCCGTACCTCGGGTTGGTAGAAGATCGTCGTGAGCCAGGGCCCAGCGAATCTGTTCCTCCAACATTGTGGCGGACACGTTGGACGCTCGTTCCAGCCAGAGACCCATGGTCACTCCGCTCGCCCCGGCGCGTTCCAGGGATCCAAGGGCCAAGAGCGATGTCGTTCGCAACTCAGCGGATGACCATGCCTCGTTGGCAAGTCGAGACCGAGTCTGCCAAGCCTGGATCCAATGATTTGCCGTCCGGACCGTGACGCCCACTCGGTCTTCCACGTAGTTTGCGAATGAAGAGGAACCGAAGCCTCGCCACGCTTGGGTCAGGCGAACCTCGTAGAGCAGTTCGGCCGTCTGACTCTGAAGCGAACGGATCTGCGCCTCCGCTGCACGAAACCGTTGGACCCAAATGCTCGGAGTGTCGTCACTGCCATCATCGCATTCACCCCGAGAGTCAGTCCGCTCCGCGGCGAGCTCTCCAGCGAGCCAGGCGTCCATATCCCGCGGAGTCCGCGAACCCCTGAAGACGGCAAAGGTATCGTCACTCGGTTGAACGGCAGTGACGCTTCGCGACAGCCGCAGCATAGTTTCCGGTGATTCTTGTGATTCCGGTGAATCCAGCGGCTTTGATGGCTCACACTTCGACCCGGCTGGGTCGGATAGTGCCGCACGCCCCAGACCGTCCTCCCGAACGGAAGACGAGAACTCGGCAAGGAGAATCTCGAACGACCGGCGGATGGCTCGATACCCACCCGTGCGGCGAGCTACGTCCTCACTGAATGCGTCAACGATCCAACGATGCCGAGCTGGGCATGGGATTCGGACAATCACTGAGTCCTTGCGAGCCGGTTCCTCCCCGAACCCTGTAGTTCCTTCCGTCCCTCTATGCAAGCCTGCCCTAGAGCCGGAGTGAGAGCCGGAGTGGGAGCTGGAGCCGGAGCCGGAGCCGGAACCAGAGTCGGAGTCGGAGTCAGATTCGGCCTCGGAGCCGGAACCGGAGTCAGGGTCGGGATCCGACCCTTTCCTCCAATCAAACTGCCTTGAGTTCCCACTCTGCTGCAGCCGGACGCGTACTTTCAGTTCCTCCGTCGTAACTTGGGCCGCTTCTCTGAGCCAATCGACTTGGTTTTCTGGGGTAAGGACCGGAAGGATCGTCATGACCCTGGACTCACAGATCATTCCCGTTGCCATGGCCCGCCGGACAAGAGGAAGGCAGGAGATCCCGTTACTGACACGAACCGCGTCCTGAAAAGAACGATGGCTGATCCCGAGTTCTTCCTTCACAAAGTCAGCGAGCCTGGAGTACCCGAAGTCCAGTGGATCGACGTACCGACGTATCCGGCCAGCGAGATCAAGTCGCCGCAGCTTCGTCTCGTGGATTCGAGTCACCGCTTGTGCGATCCGAGCGTCAAGACTCTCCTTGGGTGACCCAGAAGCAGACCCAACCTGCTCGCCCCGCGGGCGTAAAGTGGAAGACGCGGTCTCCGAACATCGGTGAACCTTAGCCGCGGCATCGACGAAACACACACTGCCCTTCGGCGGCGCGATTGTTGCAGTAGTCAACGGCATTGCGAATTCTTTCGGAGAGCGACGATTCCCTGTCGTTGATCTGAAACTATGGCATTCAATTGTACAAGTCAAGCATTAAACGAACTTTTGTTCGTTGTTTGTCTAATGCGGATATCAGGCCCGGAGACAACCGCGGCATTGCGACGGGCTTGCGGTCGCGAGCGCACCTCATTGAGAACAGGCTGGGGCCGTCACGGCCAGACCTCGCGTTCGGTGACGCCTGCAGCCGAATTCGCCACGCACACCCTTGCAACCTGTGCCCAGGTCTCCTCCTGAACTCTTCTGCGCACTTGGCCAAGGCCCGCACGCTCGCCCAGAGCCGAGATGTGGAAGATCCCGCATCCGGATCGGCCCGCACACTTGGCCAAGGTCTGCACGCTCACCCCAAAAGGGCGGCCTCCAACCGGCTGACGATTTACTCGAACGGCTCGACCGGCTCCCCCGCCAGCGCGGCGATCTCTCGATCCGTAAAGCCTGCCGCCCGGCGTCCTTCCTTGTCGATCGGCCGCTTGCTCCGCTTCGGCTGGAATCTCTGGACCAACTCGATGAAGTGTTTTTCCGGGTTCAGGTCCCGTAGCTCGCAGGCGGCCCGGTACCAGGTCGTACCGATGGCGACGTGCCCGATTTCCTCGTCGTAAATCCGCTGCAACACGGCGGCGCTTTCATCGTCGCCGGCGGCTCCGAGTTTGTCCCGGAGGCTCTCCGAAACATCCAGCCCGCGTGCCTCCAGAATGCGCGGCACGACCCCGAGTCGACCGGGCAGATCCGTCCACTCGGTCGCGGTCTTCCACAGCCCGAGGTGGACGGGCTCCGAGCCAAACTCGCCTCCGAGCTTTCGCAGTCGCCGCATCAGCATCCGCGTGTGCATGACCTCTTCGCCGGCGACCTGGAGCATGGCCTGGTAGTACTCCCGGGGCTCGCCCGGAAAGTCGGCGACGGCCATCAACATCAACTCGATGGCGGCGAGTTCAATGTTGGCCACCGAGTGGAGAAGCTTGTAGCGCCCTTCGGGATTGCCGATCTTGGGCCGGTCCCGGATCTCCTGGGGTTCGACGACCGTCCAGTCGCGGGGCCGACCGGGGCGGACCACACCTAGTGGAGCCTCACCCGTCTTGGGATAGGAGAGTTTCTCGGTTCCGAGCTTCCGCGCAGCGGAGCAGAGCTTCACGGTGGCCCGAAGCTTCCGCTCCAGGTCCTCTTCCTCGAGAATCCCACGGATCTCGTCGATGACGGACCGTTCCAGCATCCGATCTCTGCTCCCCTCTGGAGTCCTTCGCCATGGGTGGATTGTCTAACTCGCCGGTCCAGGTTAGATTACGGAGGTGAGTGATGAACAGGCCAGAACGCCGACCGGCGCCCTCACCTCTCCCGGCCCGAACTCCGCCGGACAGGGAACGCCGTCGCTCTCCAAGGAGACCTTGGATGCGGTCCGTCAACGGGACCCTGAGGCTCTGCGCGCCTTCTTCGATCACTTCTTCCCGCGTGTCTATCGGATTGCCCAGCGAACGGCTCGCAACAAGGAGACCGCAGAGGACATCGCCCAGGAAGTCTTCTACCGCATCTACCGGGCGGTCGAGCGGCTGGATCCGGAGCGGGACCCGAGTGGTTGGGTTACGACCATCACCCTCAATACCTGCCGCAAGCACTGGGCCTCCAAGGCCGAAGCTCAGGCCCGACAGACTCTCGGGTTCGAGGACCGGGAAGGTATCGAGGAACGGCTGCCCGCGGCGGTGGCCAACCCGCAGGAAATCCTGGAGTCGAGCGAGCAGAAGGGCCGCCTGGTGGCCGCTCTCGACCAATTACCGGAGCCCATGCGGGAGACGATCGTCCTCCACGTCTACGGGGGGCTCGGCCATGACGAGATTGCCGAGGTGCTTGGAATTGGTCACGCGGCGGCGAGAAAGAGGTACTCCCGTGCGTTAGCCCGTTTGGGCGAGTTACTTGAGGAAGACGGCGCATGAGCAGCGACGATTTGGACATTACTCCCGAGCAAAGGAAGCTCGAGGAACAGCTGCGTGAACTTCCGGTTTCCGAACCGAATCCGGACTTTTTCGCCCGGCTGCGCGATGAGTTCGCCCACGGCAAGATTTCCAAGCCGCTGGACGAGCCGACTCTGCATGCCGTGGACGGAACCCGCGACGACTCCGGCGCGACCGGAGCAGCCGCCCCGGGAAGCACCCCCGGCGCCTTCGAGTCCCCGCTACACGAAAGCTCCGGCGCATTCGGCTCGGACTCGTCGCGGCGACGCGAGCCGTCCTCCCGGGGACGAAACCTTCGCCTCTTCCTCTTCCCCGCGATGGCGGCGGCGGCCGCGCTATTCCTGTTCCTCTTCCGACCGCCGACGAGCGAGTTCCAGGTTCGCGGAGAAGGAGGCGGCACCGTCGCCATCGGCGGCCTTACGTTCCCCGTCACCGACACGGACGCCTACCGCGACCTTCTCGTCCCTGGGGCGATGTTCCACGTCGAGGGCGACATGGCGACCGTCCTCGAGTTCGAGGTCGGCGATCGTTACAAGCTGGTGGCGACACCGGGAGTGGAGATGACCGTCCCCGCAACCATCGGGAAGTCAGGCAGCGATCTGGAAATCACGAACGGAGAAATCCGCGTCACGAGCATGGAGGGCCTGGCCCAGGCTCCCCTCTCGATCGATGCACCGGGCTCCCGGATCGACGTGATGGGAACCACGCTGGCCGTCATCTGCTCTCCTGACAGCGTCTGCGTTTGCCTACTCGACGGGAATGCGATGATGACGGACCGGGACGGATCTCCGATGCAGCTCGAGCCCGGCATGCGGCGGATTCGCTTCAACGACAACGACGATCCGGACATGATCGAGCCGATCCGCGGCGACGAGCGAATGAAGCTCGAAGCGCTGCGGTCTCGCGTTGCCCCGTAGGCCCGCCCTCCCTCACAATCATCAGATGTTCCAACTCGGCTCCCATCAATTCGACCGCGCGGTGTTTCTCGCTCCAATGGAGGCGGTCACCGAACGCCCCTTCCGTCGGCAATGTCGTCGGTTCGGAGCGGACATGGTCTATACCGAGTTCGTCAGCGCCGAGGGTTTGATTCGGGACATTGCCAAGTCGAAGAACAAGATTCTCCTCGCGCCGGACGAGCATCCGGTGGGCATCCAGATCTACGGCAACCGCAAGGAAGCCCTGGTCGAAGCTGCCCGTCTCTCCGAGCAGATGGGGCCCGACGTCATCGACATCAACTTCGGTTGCCCAGTGAAGAAGGTCGCCTGCAAAGGAGTCGGCGCCGGGTCGGGACTGCTCCGCTACCCCGATCTTCTGCTCGAACTGACCGAGGCCGTCGTCAAGGCAACGCAGCTGCCGGTCACGGTCAAGACCCGGCTGGGTTGGGATGACGACAACATCATCATCGTCGACCTCGCCAAGCGACTCGAAGACCTGGGCGTTCAGGCCCTCACACTGCATGCCCGCACCCGGTGTCAGATGTTCAAGGGCAAAGCCAACTGGGACTGGATCGCCAGGGTCAAGGAGGCGGTTTCCATTCCCGTCATCGGGAATGGTGACGTAACCGACCCTTCGGACGTCCTGCGCATGTTCGAGCACACGAATTGCGACGCCGTCATGATCGGGCGCGGCGCGATCGGCAACCCGTGGATCTTCTCGCGCTCCCGAGCCCTTCTGGACGGAGGCGCCGATCCCGGTCGTCCCCGATTCGAAGACCGGGTCCAGCTCTACCTCGACCTGATGACCGAAAACGTCGAGGAAAAGGGCGAAAAGCGTGCCGTGCTCGAGATGCGAAAGCACATCTCCGGCTATCTGCGCGGGATGCCCAACATCTCGTGGCTGCGCGGCCGCCTGATGAAAGAAGAAAGTCTCGAGGGTGTGACGCGTGCCGTCGGCGAGTACCTCGACCGACTCTCCGACCCCGGCTTCGCCGGCCTTCGAGAGGCAGAGCCAACATCGAACGGTGCCGCCCATGCGGGTAGCGCAGGCAGCGCCGCCAACGCGGACGCGGAGTCGAGCGCGGAATCGGACGCAGACGCGGACGAATGGGATGACTTCGACTGCTCCGCAGCCGAGTCCTCAGAACTGGAGCCCAGCCGCTGAGCCGGCCCGCAGGACACGCCCTCTCGCGTGACTCGAACTCACGCCCTCAAGTCCTTGCCCGCGTGACGGATGAAGACTGGGCCAAACTCGTCTCCGCAGCAGGGGAAGCCGCCCGCCGATCGCATCGACTTCTCAAGACGGCCGCACAGCTCCCGCCCGTCTCTCCGTCCGGACAGCCCCCGCGGTCCGGCAAGCGCCTGGAACTCGCTACCCAGCCGGAATCCGGCAAGCAGCCGGAATCCGGTCCGGCCGCGTCTGCCACCGCACCCAGAGGCGCCGCCCTCCTCGTCCGTGGCGGCCGAATCTTTGCCGGCCCGGAAGTCCTGCCGATCGGAGAAGGCCCCTCCGCAGCCGAAGTGGTCGCCCTCTACGCCGCAAACATGGAAGGCCTCAAGTCTTTCCGTGTCCTGATTCTGCGTGGAGGTCCTCGCGGGGCCTCTGACGCCGGACCTCCCAGCGGCTCGACGCTGCAGATCCTGGCGGAGTTTGCTCCGCGGCTCAGGATCTTCTGGGGAACCGACGCCCGGCCTGCCGGAGGCGAAACCGTGACTCAGCTCTTGCCGGGGGCCTTCGATCGGGCGCATCTTCCCACGACATGAGCCAACGCACTGCCTACGACCCTCGCCCGCTCTACGAGGAACGAAACCTGGAACGGATTTCGGACCGTTTGGACCGTCCCCGGCAACGACTCGCCATCGGTGCCGACCACGGCGGATTCCCTCTTAAAGAGAAGCTCCGACGATTCCTCGAGGAGGAACTCAGAGTCCCGTACCTCGACTGCGGATGTGACTCCACCGATTCGGTCGACTACCCGGACATCGCGGTCCGTGTCGGTAAGGCGGTTCAAAGCGGCGAGGCCGAGCTCGGACTGATGATCGATGCCGCCGGTGTCGGATCGACGATGACTCTGAATCGACTCTCCGGAATTCGGGCCGCGCTCTGTCACGACCCGTATACGGCAAAGAACAGCCGCGCCCACAACGACGCCAATGTTCTCGTGCTCGGTTCGCAGGTCGTCCATCCCGGTGAGGCCGCGCGGCTCCTTCGACTGTGGCTGAACAGCGAGTTCGAGGGCGGGCGGCATGCTCGACGGGTCGATAAGATCCGGGCGCTGGATCTCCACGGTCCGAGGGAGGAGTGCGGTTGCCAACGGCCCGACCCTGCCCAAACCGAATGCCAGTGCAGTGGGCTCAGGGGACCCGAATCTGATCAAAGAGGGACCCGCTGAGTTGGAAGTTTCAAGGTCCGCGGAGCTTGAGGACTCGAAGTTCAAGGAAGGATCGCCCCGATGAGTGATTCCCACGTCCCGGAAACCTGGGTTCGACAGATCGCTGACGAGGTCTCCCGCCGGCTGGCCGGTGGAGGCGCCAATCCCTCGGACGCCGGCAGCTCCGCCGGCAAGGCAGCCCCGACGAGTGCGTACCCGAGCGCAGCGTCGTCCTCTTCAGGCGGTTATGGCGAGGGTCCATCCGGCTCCACGGCGTCCTCTTCTTCAGGCGGCTACGGCGACGCATCGTCCGGCCCCACAGCGACTTCTTCAGGCGGCTACGACGCCGTTCCCTCCTGCGGCCCGGCCGGCTGCCGAGTCCCCGGATTCGAAAACGGACATGACGCCGAGCGCTTCCGCCTTCTTCAGGAGTACGGGGTCGCCCGCGTCGGATGCCTGCCCGGGGTCGGCGCCGTCGACCGCGAGTTGGCGGCGATGATCGACCACACGCAGCTCAAACCGGAAGCCACCGAGCGGGACATCGTCACGTTGTGCGAAGAAGCCCACTGTCACGGCTTCGCCTCCGTCTGTGTCCAGCCCATCTGGGTTCCCGTGGCCCACCGGGTCCTCGAGAACAGCCCCGTCCGCGTCTGCACCGTCATCGGCTTCCCGCACGGCGCCAACCGTGCTGAAGTCAAAGCCTACGAAACCCAGGTCGCGGTCGCCCAGGGAGCCCGGGAAGTGGACATGGTCATCCCAATCGGAGCCTTGAAAGGCGGCGACACCCGGACCGTGTCCAGGCATGTCGCCGCCGTCGTCGGCGCGGCGATTCCCGGAGTGATCGTGAAGGTCATTCTGGAAAACGCATTCCTCAACGACGACGAGAAACGGACCGCATCCCGGATCGTCAAGGAAGAGGGAGCCCATTTCGTCAAGACCTCGACCGGCTTCGGTCCGTCCGGAGCCACGCTGGATGACGTCCGCCTCATGCGGGAAGTGGTCGGCCCGAGGCTTGGCGTCAAGGCCGCCGGAGGAATCCGGGACACGGATGCCGCCCGCCGGATGGTCGAGGCCGGGGCCACCCGAATCGGCGCCTCCGCCTCCATCCAAATCGCCGGCAGCTGAATCTGCGCCGAGCCCGCACCGGGAACTCGGCCAGCGGGCGAGACGACGCCCCCGCTTTTCGTCGTCCGCTCCCAAGGTCCGTTCCCATAACCCATCCGTTTCCATGGCCGTTCCCATAGCCCGTTCCCATAGCCCGTTCCCATAGCCCGTTCCCACAGCCCGTTCCCAAGGCCCATCCGCACTCCCTCGCAGTCAGGCTCACGGCGACTTCATGTCCCTGGTGATTGACGTCCATCAGGTGGATTGTTAGCTTCCCCCGAGTTCGCACCGGAGGACGGGGCATCTGCCACCCATTCGCGAACACACGTTCCTTGGCCAACCACCGAACTGCCGTGTGGATCACGCAATCCAAGAGAGAAACCTCGTGAAGAGACTCGGTGATTCCCTGCTCCGCGCCGTCCGCCTCCGCTCCCTGACTTTGGCGGTCCAGCTCTTGCTGCTTTCCGTTTCCATGAGCTGGGCCCAGGGAACGATCGTCGGCCGCGTCGTCGACGACAAGACGGCCGATCCCCTCCCCTTCACGAACGTTTCGCTGGTCGGGACGAACCGCGGCGCCATCGCGCGCGAAGACGGAAGTTTCGTCATCGGCGGAGTCGAGGCCGGAACCTACGACGTGCAGGCCAGCTTCATGGGCTACGAGTCCGGAAAAGCGTCGGTCACCGTCGAGGACAAACGGACGGCCGAAGTCGAGATTCGGCTGAAGCCGACGACGGTGGGAGAAGTCGAAGAAGTGGTCGTGACGGGAGAACGGCCTCTCGTCGACGTCGAGCATGGCTCCACCATCCGCCAGGTCACGGCCGAGGACATCGAAGAGCTGGTCGTGCAGCCGACCCTCGACAGCGTCGTCGAGCAGCAGGCCGGAGTGACCAAGGACCGCGACAAGATCCATATCCGAGGCGGCCGCTCCGACGAGACTCTCTACGTCGTCGACGGAGTCAAGATGCGAGACCTCCTCTCCGGCGAGTCCCAGGGCGGAAACGCCATCTCGGCCCGCTCCGTGGCGGAAGTGAACATCATCACCGGTGGATTCGACGCCAAGTACGGACAGGCGCTCTCCGGAATCGTCGAAGCCAAACTCAAAGAGGGTAGCGACGACTACCACGGCTACCTCGGCTACACCACCGATCAGCTGACCGACGATTGGAACGTCGACCTCCTCGACTTCCAGATCAGTGGTCCCCTCCCCCTGGTTTCCAACATCCTGAAGCCCATCGGAGGCGACAAGAGCGGACCGATCACCTTCTTCCTCAACGTCGCCGCCGATGTCAGTGACGGCCACCTTCCGTCCGTCAACGACGACGGAGGCGAACTCATTTCCAGCTACCGTGACCGTCTCTTCGGAAACAGCTTCCGCTACGAAAATTTCTTCTACCCGCGCGGATCCAACGAGTGGCGCGGTCTTTTCAAGTCCGCGTGGAAGGCTTCGCCGAATCACAAGTTCTCGGTCTCGCTGACCAAGAACCTCACCTTCGGCCAGGGTTTCAACGACGTGGACATTGCGCAGATCAACCGCAACGTCAACAACTACCCCTGGTCCTGGAGCCGTCGCCTCGACCACTACTACACGGTGAGCCAGGACCGAAACTCCTTCTCCTTCACCTGGAATCACACCGTGAAGCAGAACCTCATCCATCAGATGAAGGTCACGCGCTTCTTCACCGCCCGGCATCAGGACGTCCGCGGTCAGCTCTGGTACGAGTACAACACGCTCACTGACGACGCGGTCCCCAACGAGCAGGACACGCCCTACTTCCGGGACGAGGGCGAGCCGACCTCCTACCGCGATCGTTACATCAAGACGTGGGCTCTCGATTGGGACTGGACCCAGATCTACAAGAGGCATGACCTGAAGTGGGGCCTGCACACGCAGTACGAAGACGTTCAGTACATGAGCCTGAATGCGTCCTCCGTGGACGAGAACAATCCTCTCGGCCGAGAGTTCGATCTCTTCCACGTCTTTCCGACGACCGGTGCTCTCTACCTCCAGGATCGGCTCGAGTTCGAAGGCCTGATCGCCAACGTCGGGCTCCGGTACGACTACTGGTTCCCGGGCAAGCAGGTCGAGAACCTCTATGAACGGCAGGACCGTCCGACGATCACCGAAGCGACGGCCCAGGAGTATTACGACAACACGAGTTCGCTCTTCGGCAGTCGGTTCAAAGGACACCTCGCCCCCCGGGTTCAGGTCTCCCACCCCATCAGCCAGAACTCGCACCTGTTCTTCAACTACGGACACTTCAGCCAACGCCCGGCCTACTTCTACGTCTACGCCAAGAGCAGCTCACAGAGTTCCGAGGAGTTCCCCAACATCGGGAATCCCAACCTCGACCCGGAAATCTCCGTTCAGTACGAGCTTGGAATCGGCCACCAGTTCACGGCGGACAAGGCGCTCAAGGTCTCGGTCTACAACAAGGACATCTACGACTATCCGACCTCGACGCAGATCACCTTGTCCGAGCGCCAAACGCAGCAGGCCGTCTTCTTCGTCTATCGCAACCTCGACTACGCCCGTTCCCGCGGAGTCGAGATCGAGTGGCGGCAACGCCGCGTCAACTTCACGTCCTACGGTGCGACCTACACCTTCTCCAACGCCAAGGGTAAGAGTTCCGATCCGAACGGACTCCGTCTCGTCCAGGAGTCCGGCGGCGATGCTCGCGAAACATCCCTGGAAGAAGAGTTCATGTGGTGGAACCGTCCGCACAAGTTTACGAGCTGGTTCAACGTCTTCGTCCCCCGTGGTGAGCAGGGACCGGGAATTCTCGGGCTTCATCTTCCGGAAGACTTCCGCCTCAATCTCTACCTGCTGCTTCAGTCCGGACGCGCATACACCCCGGAAGACTTCCAGGGACGGACCACCGGCCTCGCCTACTCCAAGAACGGTCCCATCGATTCCACCGTCAACCTGACCCTGACCAAGGGATTTACCGTCGGCGGGCGCAGACTCGAGCTCACCTTGCAGGGCTGGAACATTCTCGATCGGCGGAGCCCGATCGAAGTGGATCCTTCCACGGGTAAGAAGTGGAATCCGGGCGAAGGCCAGTTGGGCATCGACCCGCGCGACAACCCGGACAACCTCGCTTTGACCGACGAAGAGTTGATCGACATTACCGGTTCCGAGATTCGTGTCGACGACCGCGACTTCCGGTTGGAAGGCCTGACGCCGGGCACTCCGGAGTACCAGGAAGTCTTTGACCTTATCTACGTCGAGAATCTGACCCGAACCGCGCAGGGAATTCGCAATTCGATCCATGGAACGATCAACCGTTACTCCGACCCCTCTCTCGAGGCGTCGCCCCGTCACTTCCGTGTCGGCATCGGAATGGAGTGGTAGACGATGAAGCAACTGACTCGAGTCGTCGTCTTTGCCCTGCTCTTTCTGACCGGAAGCTTCTGCGCCGTTCCCCAGGCGATGGCGCAGACGGAACTGGGAGTCCAACGCGTTGCGACTTCCAGCGGAACCTTCCTCAAGATCGGTCTCGATCCGCGCGGCGTAGCCCTCGGCGGCGCGTACAACGCGATCGTCTCCGGACCACAGGCGACATTTCTCAATCCGGCGGGAATCCTCGATCCCGAGGGAATGAACCGAGCTCACCTCTCCTACATGAAGTGGCCCGGGGACATCGACATGGGTTCGGTAGCCTACGGTACGCCCTTTGATGCGCTTCAGGGTCAGCTCGCCATCGGCTTGGCTTTCGCCTCGACCAGTTTCGACGAGACTTCCGAGTTCTATCCGCAAGGAACAGGGCGAACCGTTTCCTACTCCGACGTCTTGGCGACCTTGAGTTTCGCCCGGCTCTTCACGGACCGGTTGACCATTGGAGCCAGCGTGAAGTTCTTCCGCGAAGACCTGGCATCCAACGTCGGAGGGCCCGTCACGAATGGACTTCTCTTCGACGCCGGCACCATCTACCAACTCGGCTTCCGAAACTCTCGGATCGCCATCACGCTTTCGCACTTCGGGCCCGACCTCGAGCCGACCGGAGACTTCTTCAGCAGCGTCTCGGGCGCCGACGTCGAGTACGCCGCATTCTCTCCGCCGACTCTTTTCAACCTGAGCTTTGCCATCGACGCCATGACCCGCGGAGAACATCGCTTCACCGTCGCAAGCCAGATCGTTCATCCCTCCGATCAGAATGAAACGCTGCTACTGGGCGGCGAATACTGGTTCCAGGATTCGTACGCCCTTCGGTCCGGCTACGACTTCGCCGCGGACGAGTTCGGCTTCTCCGCCGGTCTGGGAGCGAAGTTCCGATTCGGAGGTCGCGAAGGAGTGTTCGACTACGCCTACACCAACGGGGGCAACCTCGAGGACGTCCATCGCGTCGGTATGGGTTTCGCCCTATGAACGACACAAACCGCATGAACTCTGTCGGACGGACTTCCACGCCGACGCCGACGCCGACGCCCGCTCCAGTGCCCACTCCGGCACCCGTAGCGAATCGGACCAACGCTGGAATCGACCCGAGTTCAAATGAATCCAGTCGGCTTTGGGCCCTTACCCGCTTCGGACTCTTCGGTTGGTTCGTCGCGTTCGCGGGAGCGGTCCTCCTTACGGCCTGCGGACAGGAGTTCCAACTTCCGCCGCAGCCCGACGCGCAGGACACGGCCATCGCAAACACCTACAACCTGGCCAAGATCTGGGACATTTCCTCCCCCACTGCCATGGCTAGTCAGGGAGCCTGGGTCTACGTGATCGAGGAAGAAAGCCGCGTCGTCCCCTATTTCACCGAGCAGCAACGTCCGATTCGACCCGACTTCATCGCAGACTTCCAAGGCCTGACACAACCGGTTCGAATTGCCATCGCACAGCGAGAGTCGACCTACGTCTACGTGGCCGACGCGGGCGACATGACCGTCAAGCGCTACCACTTCACCGGTGGATCTCCGCGCGCCGTCTTTTCCGACTCGAACTGGGTTGAGTTCAGCGGTCTGGCCGCAGATCAATTCCTGAACTTCTACGTTTCAGATGCGACCCGCGACGTCGTCCACAAGTACAACCCGGACGGCACGCTCGACCGCCTCATTTCAGACCTCGGTTCCGGCTTCGGGTTCGTCACGCAGCCGAACGGGCTCTTCTTCAACGGCAACTTCCTTCTTACTGCCGACACCGGCAAGAACTGGGTCCAACGGCTTCGGACGGACACGACGAACGTCGCGGCCCCCGGAGAGCCCGTCGGCGCGGGAGAGTTCGTGCTGTCGTCACCCGAAGGCGTGTCGACGGACCGTGGGGACCTGCGAAACATCTACGTCGCCGACACAGGCTCGGACCGGGTCTTCAAGTTCGACGCGAATGGCAGCTTCGTCGACTCTGTCTATACGGCGGCCAAGATCGAACTGGACACGCCAATCGACGCCCCCCGCCATCTCGCGGTCTCGGGGGTTTTCGTCTTCGTCGCAGACACGGAAAACAATCGCATCGTCGGACTCGAACTGGCCGGCGTGCCGGACACCTCCGGCGTGGGGCAGCCATGAGCAGACTTTTTCTCTCCGTCCTTGCATTCCTCGGAGCCGGCGTCGCCATGGGAGGCATGACGAGCCACCCGGCCGTCGCGCAGGATGACATTTCCTTCGAGTCTCGTATTACGACGGGAAACAACGTGGGCCTGACCCTCTTCAACGACGGTTTCGTCGGGAACAACCTGGCCTCGCGCGAGCCGTCCTTCGAGTACCCACTCGGATCGGACATCGAGCACCTGGTCCGCGCCGGCGTCTGGATCGGTGGAATCAGCGCCCGTCTCGACACTCTCTGTTCGACCGCCACGGTGGCCGGAAGCTACGGTTCACGCGAACTCGACAGTGAGTTCCTGCCCATGACGCAGATCACCGAGCTCTCCAATCTTCCGAACAGCCGCTTCTTCTCCCCCGATGCCAGAAGTGAGCAGGACTTCCGTTTTTCCTTCTCCGACATCGAGCCGCGGAGTGGAACGGACGAAGATCATGTGCCTCTGGGCGTTCAAATCGATACCGAGACGCTGCTCTTCAGCTTCGAACCGTTCGACGCCATCATCCTCATGAACATGACGATCAAAAACGTGAACGAGTTCGACCCCATCTTCGATGTCTACGCCGGGATGTACGCCGAGCTCGCCACCGGCTACAAGGAGCCGAGCGAGGAACGATGGCAGTCAGGTTGGTTCGGCAACAAGGACATTGCCTGGGTCGACTCCCTTCGGCTGTGCACGGAACACCACTTCAATGATGACGACGGCAATGCCCCGGCCTGGTCCGGATACCAACTCCTTGGAGCCCGCGACGGAAACGGCAACGCCTACGAAATCGACAGTCTGACCGTCTCGTTCAACTGGTGGAACTGGCGTGACGAAATCGACCGTATCGGTGACGCCCCGATCTTCGACAAGGACCGTTACCTCACGATGAGTAACGGCGCCGCGCGTTCCACCGCCGGCTCGGAGGCCGGGAACAACGACCCCGTCAAGGTCATCTCCGTCGGCCCATTCCCCATCCTGGAGCCGGGCAACGAGGTGACGGTCACGTTCGCCTGGGTCGGTGGAGAGGCAGACCGCCGCGCAGGGCGCACGCCTCAGCAGGACATCATTTTCAACGCCGGCTGGGCCCAGACCGCCTTCGACCTGAACCTGAACATCCCGTTGCCTCCGCCCTCGCCTCAGCTCCTGGTGACACCGGGACTGAACAAGCTGACCCTTCGCTGGACCGATGCGCCCGAAGACTTTGTCGATCCAGAGAGCGGTACGAAGGACTTCGAGGGATACCGCGTCTACATTAGTGAGAGTCGCCTGGAGAGCGAGTTTCTCCCCATCCTGGAAGCCGACGTCGTCGACTCCGTTTTCTACAACACCGGCTTGGAGAATCTCGTCGACCCCATCGTCATCGACGACATCGAGTACAAGTACCGCTACGACGTGACCGGACTTCGGGACGGCTTCAAGTACTGGACAGCGGTGACCGCGTTCGACACGGGCACTCCCGAAATCGAGTCCCTGGAAAGCGGGCTCTCGCAGAACCGCACCTTTGTCGTCAGCGGCAGCCCGGCCAGCGCCATCGGCGAGGGTGAGGACGTCCTGGTGTTCCCCAACCCCTACCGTGGAGACGCGGCTTGGGACGGAGCCCTTGGTCGTGACCGCTACCTGTGGTTCGCGAACCTCCCCTCTCGGTGCATGATTCGCATCTACACGTTGTCCGGAGACCTCGTCGACACCATCGAGTTCGACTCCGCCACGTATCAGCCGACGGACATCCGCGGCATCTACGATCCATCCGACACGAGCAACCCGGAGTCTGACCTCCCGACGTTGCCCGGCGGCATGGCTGCCTGGGATCTGGTGACGCGCAAGGACCAGGGCGTTGCCAGTGGCCTTTACCTCTTTGCCGTGGAAGACCTGCAGTCCGGTGACAAGCAGGTTGGAAAGTTCATGATCCTGAAATGATGAGAGAACTACCGCGCACATCGTTTGTTTCTGCGGCCACAACCAACGTTGCCGGATGGACCCTTCTCGTCAGCGTTCTGCTCGGAACCCTGATGCTCGGCGGCTGTGAAGAGGATGCCGGCCCACTCCCGGAGAACATGCCTCCGGAGACCTATCTCACCATCCAGGGAACGAGCCTCGACACCGTCAACTACCGCCAGATCCTCCGCTGGTGGGGCAGCGACACAGACGGACGGGTCGTCGGTTACTGCATTCGCTGGGACGGCGGATGGGAACCGCGCGTTCCCCTCGAGCCGTGTGAATTCGATGACGGGACCTACTACTTCACGACGGCGACCGTCGATACCTTCATCGTTCCGACCGAGGGCACGTTTGCCGAGCGCACTTTCGAGGTGCGAGCCATGGACGACGAAGGCCTGGTCGACCCGACCGGACGGTCCCAAACCTTCCGCCTGGAAAACTGGGCGCCGGAACTCTACTGGTCCCAAATCGTGGCGCGACCGACGATCAGTCTTCCCGCAGTCAGCTTCGCATTTACCTCAGACGACCTCGACGGCCGAAACACCGTCACCAGCTATCGCGTTTGGCTGGACGGCGAGGACGAGGAGTCCGACGGCCGCGCCGTGACCGACACCCTCTTCGCATTCGAGGTCGAAGACTTCGGGGACAGCTTCGGAGAACGGACGATCTTCGTCCGGGCATTCGACGAGGCGCGCACTCCCAGCAACGTCATCGAACACACCTGGATGGTGGAGGCACCTCCGGAAGAACGATACCTGCTCATCGACAATGTATCGAGCGACACGCCCGGTGAGAGCACCGAGGACACCTTCTTCCGCGCGGTCTTCGACGGCTTCGCCCCGGACGACTACTTCGTCTACGACATCGAAGAGCGCGGTGACTTCCGATCTCCGGCCGAGATTCGCCCTCTTCTCGATATCTTCGACGGAGTCGTCTGGTACGGAGGCGCCCGCAACCTGACCAACGACACCTCCTGCTTCTTCAATATGGGCATGGCCGAAGAGGCCATCACCGGCTACCTGGAAGACGGCGGCAACATGGTATTGGTGTATCGAGACGCGGTCGGGGACTCTGCCGCGCTGACACCTGACTTTGCAGAACAGATCGCCGGGATCGAGGGCTACTACCGGGAGATCGGTACCGGGGAGCACAACATCCGTCTCCGGCCCGGGTCTGACGTGGACACACCACTCGACGCGGCGCCGCTCGAGATCAGCGGATCGACCTCGACCAGTGACTTCATGCAGGTGGCCAAGGACATCGACGTTCTCTTCTCCGTTGCCCCCGGCTTTCTCGACCCGGAACGGTACGAACCGGAGCAGACGACGCCCGCGGTCCTGGGGCTCGAGTCCCGCCGCGCCCCCGGAAAACTCGCGATCGTCACCTTCAACCTGGCCCGCTCCACGCGGAACGACAACGATCTGACCGTCGGGGAAGCGCTGCTGCAACGGGTTCTCCCGTAACGACATGCCGCACAAAGCGCAGCCATAGCGGCGGCCGCTCCCGATTCGAACACTTCTCTAACCCTCGGCTCACCAAACTCTCAGACATCCCGTGCGGCCCTGTCGTTGACCGGCCCTCTTTTCGGAACGTATAATCCTTGCTCCATCAGTTTCGGGCGGAGACTGACTACAAAGCCATCCACTTGAGGAGGTCCACACCTGATGAAGCGTGTGCTTAGTTTTGCGCTGGGTCTTGCCGTGCTCGCCGCCGGCGCCAGTGCTTCTTTCGCGGACGATCGAATCGAAGACATTCAGCTCGGCTTGTTCAATGAGAACGACCCCGTCGAGGTCAACGGGGTCATCGTGACCGCAGTTGGCGTCTTCGGAGTGTTCGTCCAGGAGCCGGAACCGAACTTCACCGACGGTCAGTGGAGCGGAATCTGGGTCTACACCGGCGCCGACAACCCGGTTGGCATCGCCGAGGGTGACCTGGTCAACGTACGCGGTGACTACATCGAGTTCTTCGACTTCTCCGAGATCGACGCCTCGAATGGCGGCTCCGACAACATCGACATCATCTCCAGCGACAACACAGTCCCGGGTCCCTACGACGTTACGATCGCAGAGGTGAACGACACCGGCGCCAACGCCGAGGGCTATGAGAGTGTTCTCATCCGCGTCGACAGCAGTGATCCGACGCTCTATGCCTATGGCGAGGATGACTTCGGCGAGTGGTACGTCCGCACAGAGTCCGACGGTACCGGCGACTCCCTGCTCGTCGAGCAGTACTCCGGATTCGACTACGACGTCCCGGCTGCTGGCACCGAACTCGAGTACGTCCAGGGAGTGCTCGTCTTCAATTTCAGCCAGTACAAGATTGCTCCGCGTGACTGCCTTCGTGACCTCGGCCTGGACTGCCCACCGGTCCTTCAGGGCGCCTATGCCACCAGCAACACGTCGGTCAACGTCGAGTACGGCGTCCCGCTGGACGCCGCCGTCCACACCGATCCGAAGAACTACGAGCTCGCTTCCGGCGCTGCGGTGCTCAGTGCGTCCCTCGTTCAGCCCAACGTCATCGAGTTGACGACCAGTGCTCAGACCCCGGGAGATCCGGAAACGGTCACGGTCTTCGACTCGCGGTCCGATACGGGGCTCGACGGCGACTTCGACCAGACGGCTGACTTCCGCCAGGGAATCACCGCCATTGCCCAGATCCAGTTCGTCGCCGACCCGGCCGTCGACGATGCATCCCCACTCTTCAACTCCATCGTCACGGTCGAAGGTACGGTTACGGCCGTCGAAGGCACGTACTACTACCTGCAGGACGACGACGGTGGCATGTGGGACGGGATCTACTCCCGCGTGGCCAAGGACGGAGACGTCGCCGTCGGTGACCTCGTCCAGGTCTCCGGGCGCGTCAACGAGTTCTTCGGCGCCACGCAGCTGAACTTCCAAAGTGGAATCAACAACTGGCAGAACCTCGGCCCCAGCCCGTCTTCGGTCGTCACGAACCTGCTTACAGCCGCTGATATCCCATACAACGCGCTGCTGACCAGTAACGCAGCCGAGCCGTGGGAATTCCAGCTCGTCAGGATCGAGAGCGCCTTCCTCGACTCGAACGGTACCGGTTCTCCGGCGTTCGGTGAGTGGGAGTTGGTCCAGGGTGCGGACTCGGCAGGAGTCGACTTCGACAACTTCGGTCTCATCCCGTTCGATCCGGAGCCGGGTCAGGAAGTCAACGCGCAGGGCATCCTGCAGTACGGCTTCGATCAGTTCCGCATCGGACTCCGCGACCTCTTCGACATCGGCGGCGTCGGTGCAGACGCTCCGGATGCCACGGGCACGACGACGAAGATTCAGCTCGCGCAGAACAGCCCGAATCCGTTCTCCGCTTCGACCAAGATCCTTCTCACGATGCCGACCCAGGCCGATATCTCGGTTCAGGTCATTGACGTGAGCGGACGTTTGGTCAAGACCCTGGCCAACGGCTCGTACAACGCCGGTGGTCATGTCCTGGAGTGGGACGGCACCAACGAGCTCGGTGAGCGCGCCGCCGCGGGAACGTACTTCTATCGTCTGGACAAGGACGGTCAGGAGCTGACGCGGAAGGCCATTCTGCTCGACTGATCTGTGCTAGATCCGACCTAAAAGAACCGGTTGCGCCCTTTCTCAGTTAGAGGGGCTCACCGAATCTCCCGAGACGCCGCGGCACATGCTGCGGCGTCTTCGTCTTCCTCCTGATCCTCTTCGTCCTCGTTTCGGGCGAGATCTGCTTCGTCTTCCGTTCCCGAAGAAACGCCTTCAGCTTCTCATCCGCACGCCGAACACTAGCGCTGGGCATGGTGGAGGTTCCTATCCACCCAATGGGCGAAAAGCGACCCAATCATTCTTCGGACCCAGGCTCGGCTGACGCCGCCCCGGATGCCGAAGTATGGGCGACTCATACACACCTCGAGTCGCTCGTCCGACACTCCGTTCTCATGCATCAAGAAATGGATCCCTTCCGGGAGGCACATCCAATGAAAAGAACTCTGTGTTTGATCGTAGCGGCGGTCACGGTCCTCGTGGCCGGGTGTAGCTCCGATCCGTCCACATCGCCACGTACCGACCAGAACCTGGCAAGCTCTGGAACTGACGCTACAGGCGGCCCCGCACTTGGTGACGTCGGCGCCTGCTGTTTTGTCGATGGGAGCTGCCAGTTACTTTCCGAAGAGGACTGTACGACGGCAAAAGGAAGCTATCAGGGCGTCGGTACGGTGTGTGACCCCAACCCTTGTCCACAACCCGGTTTGACCGGCGCCTGTTGCTTCGAGGACGGATCCTGCGAGGTCTTGAGCGAAGTCGATTGCGTCACCGCCGGAGGAAGTTTCCAGGGAGACAAGACCGCCTGCGATCCCAACCCGTGTCCACAGCCGGTCCTCGACGGCGCCTGCTGCTTCGAGAGTGGTGAGTGTGTCGTGCTGACGGCTGACGACTGCGCCACCGAAGGCGGTGAGTACCAGGGCGACGACACGTCCTGTGATCCCAACCCGTGTCCGCAGCCCGTCCTCGACGGTGCCTGCTGCTTCGAAAGCGGAGAGTGTCTCGTTTTGACGGCTGACGACTGCGCCAACGAAGGC
>JAUIHP010000033.1 GCA_030431975.1 bacterium
TCTGGGCGACCCTCGCTAGCAGGTTTCTCCGCCGTAGCCAGTAGGTGGCGGAAAACGTTCGCGTAGAAAACCGTCGACCGCAGTGACGGCAAAGGAAGCGCTGAAACTGGCGCTGGTCCGACGGGCGGGTGAAGAAGCCGTCGCGAACGTAGTGCCACTGCCGTCTGTTCCCTAAGTGGAAGGAACAGTCACGGTTCGGGCAGAAGGGGGGACTGTAGGTCGAGTAGATCGCCCCGGGTGACGGAGTTCGGTCGGTCATGCTCGGGGAACTGCGAATCCCGTTCCCGAACGTCACCAATCCTCAGGCCACAACCGAAAGCTAAAGGGCGACTCTTGAGATCCGTCGCAGCTTGCGATAGAGAGTGTTGCGGCTGATCCCGAGCCGCCTCGCCGCTTCGGCTTTGTTGCCGTCACACGCGGCGAGGACACGCCGGATCGCGGTCTCGGACATCGTTTGCAGATCGTCGGCGGGATCCACGGAATCGATCGTCCCCGAACTCCGCAACGGTAGATCCTCGACGAGGTCATCTCCGAGGTGCTGCCACGTGATCTTTCGCTCGCTCGGCCCCAGAAGGGCGCAGGCCGTGGTCAGAACGTTCGAGAGCTGCCGCAGGTTGCCCGGCCAGTCGTAACGGGAAAAGGCGTTCGTGATCTGCTCATCGAGAAAGATTCCTTCACCGGGAGCGAGGTCCTCGAGGATGCTGTCGATGAGGGCAGCGAGGTCCGTCCGCTCTTTTAGGCTGGGCAGGTTGAGCGTAAGTCCGTTGACGCGGTAGTAGAGGTCAGCGCGAAACCGTCCGGCGGCGACCTCGGCTTTGAGATTGCGGTGGGTGGCGCAGGTGAGTTCGAAGTCGGTCTCGACGGTGCTTCCGCCACCGAGCGGTGTGACTTTCCGGTCCTGCAGGACGCGCAGAAGTCGACTTTGGAGCAGGATCGGCATCTCGCCGATTTCATCGAGGAAGAGTGTTCCCCCGTGTGCTTCTCGGATTCTTCCCGGGTAACCTTCCTTGCGGGCTCCGGTGAAAGCGCCGGGCGCATAGCCGAACAGCTCGGACTCGATCAGACCTTCCGGCAGTGCGGAGCAATCGACGGCGACGAAGGCCCTTCCACTGCGTGGACTCGAGTCGTGGACGGCTCGCGCGAAGACTTCCTTTCCGACTCCGGTTTCTCCCTGAAGAAGAAGGGGAACGCTTCGGTTCCGGACGCGTGAGGCCCGGAGGATCGCTTGGCGAAGCTGCGTGTCTCCAGTATCGAGCCGCTCCAGTGCCTCTTCCGAGGAAGTGGAAACGGGCCGTGGCCGAAAGCGTTTCGCCGCCGACTCGACGCGCATGAAGACGCGGCCACCGTCCCGGCCCCGAACGGGGAGGACCTGGTCGGGTCGTCGTGCCCCGGACCGGAGAATGTCGTCGAGGCGTAGGTCGAGAAGGTGACTGAGGCTCTTGCCCACCAGGGTCTCGTAGTCGAATCCGAGGATGGCCAGAGCGATCCGATTCGCACCGAGCACCGCGCCGTCGGCGTCCAGAGCAAGGAGTCCCTCGCCGACGGTGCCCAAGCCTTCGGGCCCCGTGTGCAGTCGCAGACGAACATCTCCTGCATGTCGAAGATGAAAGATGCGACTCTCGACGAGATTGGCCACCGTCCGTACCAGTCCGAAGGTGTGGGGGTGGTGTCCACCGACGTCGCCGGAGATGTCGAGGATTCCGAGCAGTCGACCGCTCGGATCGTGGACAGGGGCCGCAGCGCAGGTCAGGCCGGTGTTCCGTTCCAGA
Organism: bacterium; assembly: GCA_030431975.1. Classification (GTDB taxonomy): domain Bacteria; phylum Eisenbacteria; class RBG-16-71-46; order CAIMUX01; family CAIMUX01; genus JACKCR01. The sequence goes on from JAUIHP010000033.1 coordinate 1,770, forward strand.
AAGTGTTCCGCGCCGTTGACGACCAACGGTGAGCTTTCCGCCAATGCGGTTCCGATGGCGTTGGTTCCGCGGTCTTCTTCGAGCCAAGAGGCACCTGGAGTCAATGCCACCTTCTGGGCTTGGCTACGGAACTGGGAACCACCGATCGTCCGGAGAAGAAGCCCTCGATCATCGGAGAGGATGATCATGCTGCTGGCGTCATTGATCTGTCGGTGAACGTGTTCCATCGCGGGGCCGGCGTGGAGGAGCAGTTCCTCCCGGCGGGCAGCAGCGCGCTTGAGTTCGCCGTCGGTTACGTGTGGATCGTCACGAGGCGGGTCATTCGGGCGGTGTCCGGACGTGAGGCACCTTTGCCATGAGCGTGCGATCGGGGCGTGAAGAAGGTCGACGCTGATTTCGCCCCGCTCGAGGAGGCTGCGCCGCGCTTCCTGAAGTCCGTCTGTACAAGGGCGGAGAGGCACGATGTCGTCCGGATCCCTGGTCACCGCGTCCTCCGCCGTGGATCTCGGTGAGAGACCTGGAGAACGGATGTCCAATGTGTGCCAAAACGTGACACTGTCTCGAAACGCTGCGTCCCATGTGTTTCATGTGACGCTCCCCTCATCCATCGCAGTATAGCGAAACCATGAGGTTACGGTCGAATTCCTCGGTTGGCACGGCGCGTGTATCTCCTGGACCTGGACGATTCCGAAGGTCGGATCTTGATGGGTCCGGCGTCGACGCAGGATGCCCCTAGTTCTCTCGGAAGGAGATCATGTAGATGATTTATTCGAACCCCGGTGCGGACGGCGCCAAGGTTGAGTTTCAGAAGAAGTACGACAACTTCATCGGCGGAAAGTGGACGCCTCCGGTGAAAGGGCAGTACTTCGACAACGTCACGCCCGTCACCGGCAAAGCTTTCTGCCAAGTGCCCCGTTCCAGCGCCGAGGACATCGAACTCGCGCTGGACGCTGCGCATGCTGCGGCTGACAGCTGGGGGCGTACGGCTGCGGCTGAGCGGGCCAACATCCTGAACAAGATCGCAGACCGCCTGGAAGCCAATCTCGAAAAACTCGCGGTGGCCGAAACCTGGGACAACGGCAAGGCGGTTCGGGAAACGTTGGCGGCTGATCTTCCTTTGGCCATCGATCACTTCCGCTATTTCGCCGGTTGTATCCGCGGGCAGGAAGGCACTCTTTCCGAGCTGGACGACGATACCGTGGCCTATCACTTCCATGAGCCACTCGGCGTGGTCGGCCAGATCATTCCCTGGAACTTCCCGATCCTGATGGCGACATGGAAGCTCGCTCCTGCGCTGGCGGCTGGGAACTGCGTCGTCCTCAAACCGGCCGAGCAGACTCCGGCCTCGATTCTGCTGGTCATGGAACTGATCGCGGACCTGCTGCCGGACGGCGTGATCAACATCGTCAACGGGTTCGGTCTCGAGGCCGGCAAGCCTCTCGCCTCCTCGAGCCGGGTGGCCAAGGTCGCCTTCACCGGAGAGACGACCACGGGTCGGCTCATCATGCAGTACGCGAGCCAGAACATCATTCCGGTCACTCTCGAGTTGGGCGGCAAGTCTCCCAACATCTTCTTCGACGATGTCCTTGCCGCGGACGACGACTTCTTCGACAAGTCTCTCGAAGGGCTCGTCATGTTTGCATTGAACCAGGGTGAAGTTTGCACCTGTCCGTCGCGAGCTCTCGTTCAGGAATCGATCTACGATAAGTTCATGGACCGGGCGCTGGCCCGTGTCGCCGCGGTCAAGCAAGGGAACCCGCTCGACTCGGAAACGATGATGGGAGCGCAGGTATCCACGGAACAGATGGAGAAGATCCTCTCCTATATCGACATCGGGAAGCAGGAAGGGGCGGAGTGTCTCACCGGGGGTTTCAAGGCTGATTTGGGCGGGGACTTCACGGACGGCTTCTTCGTCGAACCGACGGTCTTTCGCGGTAAGAACTCGATGCGCATCTTCCAGGAGGAGATCTTCGGCCCGGTTGTCTCCGTGACGACGTTCAAGGACGAGGCAGAGGCTTTGTCCATCGCCAACGACACCCTGTATGGACTGGGAGCCGGAGTTTGGACCCGCGACGCAAACCGGGCCTATCGCTTCGGGCGTGAGATCAAAGCCGGGCGCGTTTGGACGAACTGCTATCACCTTTATCCGGCTCACGCCGCGTTTGGGGGCTACAAGCAGTCCGGAATTGGACGTGAGAACCACCGGATGATGCTGGATCACTACCAGCAAACGAAGAACCTGCTTGTCAGCTACAACCCGAAGGCGATGGGGTTCTTCTAGCCTCGAGGTTCTTCAAGCCTCGGGGTTCTTCAAGCCTCGGGGTTCTTCAAGCCTCGAGGTTCTTCAAGCCTCGAGGTTCTTCAAGCCTCGAATCGACACTTCCGATGGATTCGAAGATGGTCGCATCCGCCGGAGAGCGTTAGATCCAGATCAGCCGATTCGAAGTTCGGGGCGCTGAGGCCGGGTCGTCGGCGACCCCTTGGCGTCGCGGCCGAGGCCGCCCCGAGTTGCGGGAGCGCAGGGAGAATGGACTCACTACTACTGCTCACCACCAGAACGGGTCGGCGCCTTTGGCTCCGGCCCCCGGGTCGAGCCCTTCTCTCTGCCTCCCGCAACCTCTTCCGTGAATGGAGTACGCAGTGATTCAACGTGTGACCGCGACCGAAGACGCTTTGGCCCTGATCGGGACGCTTCGTTCGAAACACGGACATCTGATGTTCCACCAGTCGGGCGGATGCTGCGACGGAAGTTCGCCGATGTGCTACCCGCTTGGCGAATTCATGGTCGGGGACTCGGATGTTCAGCTCGGTGTCATCGGCGAGTCCCCTTTCTATATGAGTCGAGCCCAGTTCGAGTACTGGAAACACACTCAACTCATCATCGATGTCGTACCAGGGCGAGGCGGAATGTTCTCGCTCGAAGGCCCGGAAGGCCTTCGGTTCCTGACGCGCTCCCGCCTCTTTACCGAGGACGAACTCGAGAATCTGGTGCCTCTCGGCCCAATACGATGAGTGATCGACGAGGGGGCGATGAGGAGGCGCTGCCGGCCCCGTCGCAACGACTTCCGACCGGAAAGTCGTGGAGGCGGGGCCAGCTTTGCCTTTGCTTGGTCGACTGAATTCGAAGACCGCAATTGAGAGGAAGATCGACGAAGTATCCGGCGGCAACCGCTTACCGCCCTGCCCCGCCAATCCTCCTTCAACGAGGAGTTCGGGAGGCCTTCGACTTCGTACACCGAAAGTCGGAATTCGGTGGGTGAGAGGCATCTTGGATCCGCAGCTGGATCGGCAACGGGATTCGGAGCCGGATAGAAGTCGGACTCCCCGTTAGGTTTCGCTTTCTCGTAGAGATATTTCTCGCCACGGCACCTGGCTTCTGCCACTATGGCTTTCGGGTATCTTTCCCGCCCGAGGTGCATCCGCAGCCCTCGTTCGGGTCCAACCGCTAGATGCTCTTGCCCCATTCCGGGGCGCTGCCGCCGCAACAATCGCTGTTCGTCCTACCGACGGGTGGAGCGGATGGTTGCGCACAGAAAACGCACGGGTCCGGCCGGGGCTCGACCGCGCTTTCACCAAACATACAAGGGAGCTTCTATGCCTAGGAGTAGTCTGCTCATCCTTCCTGCAATCTCGTTGCTCGGCGCGGGATCGGCCTTTGCGGCCACGATCACCGTCGATGACAGCGGGGACATCGTCGCCGCCGACGGTCGTTGCACGTTGCGGGAAGCTATCGGAAACGCCAATGCCAATGCGGACCTGACGTCGGGCGATTGCGTAGCCGGTGACAATATGAACGACACGATCGTCTTTGACTCGGCTCTTTCCGGATCGACGATCTTGTTGCAAAACGGAGAACTGATCATCGCTGACGCGATGCCCGGCCCTGACGAAGGAGTCATGATTGATGGGTCCTCGGCCAGCGTCACCGTCGACGCCAACGGAATGAGCCGGGTCTTCAATGTTCAAACCGACGCGAGCTTCGGTTGGTTCACGATCACGAACGGGAGTGTGACCGACGACAACGGCGGGGCGATCTACAACACAGCCTCGCTCGATCTGACCGATTGTTCGATCACGAACTCCCAGGCGACCGGTACCGGGGGCGCAGCCCAGGGTTCGGGCGGAGGGATCTTCAACGGTCCGGGAGGAACGGTCACAATCGATGGCGGAGTTCTCTCCGGCAATCTTGCAGATCGGGCCGGCGGAGCCATCGAGGATGCATCGGGTGAGGCCATGGCTCTCAGCATTGCGGGCGCCATCTTCACCGGCAACGGCGCGGGCATCGGCTCGGGTACGACGGCTGCGCCCGGAAACGGTGGAGCCATCCACATCACCGGCGCCGGTGGAACGATGATCGACGGTGGGCTCTTCTCCGCAAACAGCGCGGCCGCCGAAGGTGGAGCGTTGTGGAATGGAAGTGGAACCATGTGGGTCGGCGGTGGCGTCTCCATCGATGGAAACACCGCGGCCGGTGATGATGCCAGCCAGGGTGGCGGCGGCCTTTTCCAGAACAACGGCGGACTGCTGCAGTTGGACGAAGCGAACGTCTCCAACAACACGGCGACGGGAACTTCCGGTTCCGGCGGCGGCATCCTCGTCGAAGAGGACTCGCAGCTCGAGATCACGGATTCTGCGATCTGGGGCAATATTGCGAATCGGGCCGGTGGAGCCATCGAGCTTCGGGCCAACACCACGACGACCATTCAATCGACGAATCTGGAAGGCAACAACGCGGGTGTGATACCGGCGACGGCAGCCCCCGGAAACGGCGGCGCGCTTCATATCACCGGTCCGGGCTCTGTCTCGATCACCGGCGGAAGCGTGACCGGAAACATGGCGGCCCGTGAGGGTGGTGGACTCTGGAACGACAGCGGAATCATGACGGTGAATGACGTCACGATCGACAGCAACGAAGCGAACGGCGATACGGCCGACGATGGGGGCGGCGGCGTCTTCAACAACGCCGGAACCGTCGAACTGATCGACTCCCGCGTCACCAACAACTCCGCTCTGGGCGCCGCGGGCTCCGGTGGTGGGGTACTCACCAACGACGGAACCACGCTCGATGTCAACGGCGGCACCATTGCGTTCAACATCTGCAACCGCGCCGGCGGCGGCGTCGAGGCCCGGCCCGAGTCGCAGACCAACCTTATGAACACACGGTTCGAGGGGAACAACGCCGGGATGGCTCCGGCCGTAGCTGCGCCGGGTAACGGCGGTGGAGTCCACGTGACCGGCAGCGGGAACGTCCTCGTCAGCGGCGGTTCGTTCACGACGAACACGGCCGCAGCCGAGGGTGGCGGACTCTGGAACGGCAGTGGCCTCATGCTGATTCAGGACGGGGCATCCGTCGACAACAACTGGGCGTCCGGAGACGATGCGACCCAGGGCGGTGGCGGCCTCTTTCAGAACAATGGCGGAGAGATTCGGGTTACGGACAGCTTCGTGACGAACAACGTTGCGGACGGGGCAGCAGGCTCCGGCGGCGGAATCTTCGTCGAGGACAACGGGACGGTCAGCGTGACCGGCGGTGAAATCTCCGGCAACCGCTCGAACCGCGCGGGTGGTGGAATCGAGGTTCGCAGCTTCACGACGACGACACTGTCGGGAGTCGAGATGCGCGGAAACAACACGGGTGTTTCTCCGGCCACGGCGGCTCCCGGAAACGGCGGAGCCCTGCACGTGACCGGTGCGGACGGACCTTCCACGGTAAACGTCGACAACTGTGAGATCGCCGATAACCTCGCCGCGCGCGAAGGGGGCGGCCTCTGGAACAACGCGACCGGCGGCGGACGCAGCGTCATGACGGTCGACAACTCGGTCTTTACCGGGAACGAAGCCCGTGGCGACGCAGCGGACGACGGTGGCGGCGCGCTCTTCAACAACGGAGGCGACCTCTACGTTCGGAATCTCTGCGTCATCGACGGAAATCACGCGACCGGTACGTCGGGAAGCGGTGGCGGAATCTTCAACAACGTCGGCGGACTCACCGAAGTCTATGACTCCATGGTGACGGGGAACTCCTCGAACCGGGCCGGCGGAGGAATCGAGAACGTTGCCGACCTGTTGGTCGTACGTACGACGCTTCGCGGAAACGACGCGGGAAGCAATCCGGGTAACGGTGGCGGTCTGCATAGCGCGGGCGCAGCGACGGCTGTTTTCGATCGTTCGACGGCGTCGGGAAACAACGCGCGGGAAGGCGGCGGTCTTTGGAACTCCGGAGCCTCCGTCCTCAACGTCTACAACTCGACCGTTTCCGGGAACACCGCGACACGGCCGGCTCCCAGCGGAGGCGGTGGAATCTTCCAGCAGGCCGGTAGCGCCGGCACGATGACGATGCTCAACGTCACCGTCGCGGAGAACCAGGCGGCAGGTAACGGCGGTGGTTTCCAGAACAGCGCCGACAACCTCGTCGTGGCCGGCAACGTCATCTTCGGTGACAACTCGGCCCCTTCGGGACCGGATGTGTTTGGATCTTTGAACGCGGACTACTGTGTGATCGAGATTCCGGCCGGTGCGGTCATCACGGGCGGCAACAACATCCACCAGGATCCGGTCTTGGCGCCGTTGGGCTTGAACGGCGGAACGACGGAAACCCATGATCTTCTGGATGGAAGCCCGGCCATCGATGCCGGTGATGATGCCATCTGCATGGGTCCGGAAGTCGACAACATGGATCAGCGCGAAGTTCCGCGGCCCGACGGCAACGGTTGCGACATCGGCGCTGTCGAGTCCGCCGCAGTCGTGCCGGTGGCGTTCGCCTACTTCAATGCCGAGGCCGGCGACGCCGTGGGAGAGGTCAACCTGAGATGGGCGACCGCCCTTGAAGTGGACCACGCTGGCTTCTTCGTCTATCGCAGTGAGAACAGTGGAGAGACGTGGGAGCAGTTGTCGGATGAACTCGTGACCGGAGACGGGGTCTACGGTTTCGCCGACCGGAGCGCCGCTCCGTCGACCCGCTACTTCTATCGTCTCGAGGCCATTTCGAACGACGGTGTTCCCCAGCTGTCACCAGCTCGGGAGATCACGACGCCGGATTGGCGGACGCCGACCGGACTCCAATCCGTCAGTCCCAACCCGGTTGTCGGCTCGGCCACGGTCAGCTTCTCGCTGTCTGCGGAAAGCCGCGTCCGTCTGAGTGTCTACGACGCGACGGGGCGTGAGGTCCAGGTTTTGGGCCAGGGCAACTGGAGTGCGGGTACGCACGCGGTCGAGTGGGATGGACGGCTCTCCACCGGGCAGTCTGCAGCGGACGGCGTGTACTTCGTTCGCATGAGTCATGACACCGGAGCGGAGACCCGCAAGATCGTCCTTCGTTCCGGCAATTGAGCCGGGTAGCGAAGGCAACGCAATAGGGAAGACACCAGGGACAAGAACCCGGAAACGGAAGACACCCGGGTAGGAAAGACCGGCCTCAACGAGAGGCCGGTCTTCCTTTGGACGTGGCGGGGGCCGGGTCCCCTTCAGCACCACCTGGAGGGATTCGCGCCCCTTGCCCGAAGAGGCATGTCAATGGCTCGGCAGCAGGCGAACTGCGCGAGTCTCCGACTGGCCACGATGCTCGATCCTCAGAAGGTAGGCCCCGGCCGCAAGACGTTCACCGGTCGGGCCGACGCCCGTCCAACGAACTGACTGCCATCCGGAACCCAGCGGACCATCCAGGAGCACGGCGACCCGCCGACCGCGGCCTGCCGTCGTACGCCGTTTCTATCGAACGACATGGACCGTGGCGCGTACGTCGAGCGTCGGTACTCGCACGAAATAGACTCCGGGCGCGACGAGACGCCCGGAGTCGTCCTTTCCATTCCATTCACACCGGCCGTTCTCGCCGACGAGTAATCCACCGATCACCTTGCGCCCGCGAGTGTCGAAGACCTCGGCCGTGAGTGGGGAGAAGGTGGAGACGCCTTCTCCGACCGACCGCGCGTCGAATCGGAAGTAAATCGTCATTCCGGCGCTGGACGGGTTCGGATGTGCTGTGACCATCGACGTGGCGCCGGCTGGCAGGTTCGGGTCGCCGGTTCCAGGGACGGAGGCCGGGTCCTGCCCGAGTGTTCCATCCGGCCAGACGTTCTGCGCATAGATTCCGCCCGAGTCGAACCGTCCATCCTGCCAGGCCAGGACCGCGTAGCCCGTTCCGGACTCGTCGACCTGAAGGCGTGACTTGCCGCTAGGGGTCGAAGCGATATCGAACGGTCCAACGTCGATCACACCGTCGGAAGTGAGGCGGGCGCCGTACATGCGGTCCTGTCCGAACGAGGGGGCCCGATCCCAGAACACCATCGCACCGGAATCAAGAACCCAGGTCACGATCGAGCCGACGTCATCGGAAGAGATGGATTCGACCTGCACTCCGTTGTCGGTCCAAAGGCGATTGCCGCCGGAGTCGATACGTTGACCAAAGACTCCGGACTGGGCCTGCGAGGAGGTTTGCTCTTTCCAAAACGCGTAGATGTCGCCGGTTGTCGGATCAAAGGCTGCGTTCGGACTTACCCGAACGCGAGAGGCCACCGTGGAGACGACGACGCCGTTGTGCGCAAACGCTTCGCTTCCATCGGCAAGGATCCGCTGCACGGAGCACTGCAGCTGCGTCGACGCCGCGTCGTACCAGGAGAAGACGCCGCCGCCCAATCCGTCCGGTTGGAAGGTGGGGAAGTTTCCAAACTGAATCGAACCTCCGTCGAACACGGCCACATGGTCACTGTTCCAGACCAGGTTGCCGTCCGCGTCGATCTTCTGCGCGAGGATGTGACGAGGACTTCCGAATCCGCCCGTTTGGTGAATGAACGAGAGGATGGCGTCAGTGCCGGCGTCATGGAGATCACTGGCCGAGTAGCTGCCTATGTCCGGGGTAAGAACGACGTCTGATGCCCATTCCACGCTTCCCGTCACTCCCAGCTTCTGCACTCGTGTGTCTACATCCTGCGTCCAAGCGACGACGGCGCCGCCGTCCGAGGTTCCGGCGATCTTTGGCGCGGCGACGAAGTCGGTCGTGTTCGTTAGTTGGATACCGTTCGGTCCCCAGTTCGTGCCTCCGTTCGGGGCGATCGAAGCGGCGGTGATCTGAGTTCCTCCGAAACGGTCATCACGAAACACGAGCAGCGCGTTGCCTGCGGTGTCCACGTCAAGGGCGTAATCCTGAACCGAGCTGAAGCTTCGGTCGGCCACAAGAACCCCGTCGGTTCCGAAGAGCGAATCCCCCGAGGGGGTCAGTTTCTGAAGCCGGACGTCGTACCCGCTTCCGCCGTCGTACCAGCTGATGAAGCAGCCGCCGTCCGGTGACGCCGCTACCTTGGGCAGAATCTGCTCGCCCGTGCCGTCGGCCACGGTGAGGTTCTGGGAAGGATCAGAGGACCACGCTGCGTTCGCCGGAGCGGTACCCAGACCGGCACTCAAGCCGAGGAAGGAGAGAAGGAACGAACCGACCCAGACAAGCCGGGGTCCGGACAGGGTTTCAGGATGATGAGGGTTGTGCACGATGAGTCCTTCGTCGATTCGAGGGGCCGGGTGGGTTCGCATACCCAGGGCGCTGCGAACATTCCGGACCTTCCGGTTCGTCTCTAGTCACGGAAACTGGGGTGATTCCGCAAAGCCTATCTAGGATAGCACGCGAGACAGCACGTGAAGGACTTCTCGCCGGGGCACTCGGTGCCGGGGTGCTCATTCATTTGTTTGGCTGGCGCATCGTCGACTAGACTTTCTCCCGGCCACTGTGTGAGGCCCACGACATTCCCACTCTTCGGAGGCAACACATGCGAAGAACCCTGCTCCCTGCGCTCGCTCTTGCGGGCGGCGCTGCGCTTGCGCTCACCCTTTTCTACTCCCAGGACTCCGGCAACGGCGGTCAGGTCGATCGTGCCGGGGCCGGCGCGGATGCCGGCTCGGGTGCTGGCTCGGATGTCGCCGCTCTCGAGTCCAGCAACCGTACCGCCGGCAACGCGTCCGGGGTCCTGGAAGAGCTCGATCTTCCCGAGGGACCGTTTGACCCGGTCCTTTCCGTTCCGGCAGGGGGGGCGGAGCGTCTGATGCCACCACCGGAGAACGTTGTCGTCAGCGATCCCAACGCAGATGGGAACGGCATCACGCAGTCCGAGGTCAGCATCGCAGTCAATGGTGACTTCATCGTTGTCGGATGGAACGACGGCCAGGGCTTCGTCGATGGAAGCACGTTATCCGGATACGGCTACTCCACGGACCGGGGGGTGAGCTTCACCGACGGCGGGGACATGCCGAGCGGTGGCGGAACTTCCGTCTTTGGAGATCCGGCCATCGTGTCACTTCCCAACGACGAATGGGTCTACGCGTCCTTGAACCGCGGAAGCAGTAGTGGTCTCACCATCAACCGCGGCACCTTCAACGGAGCCGCGCCGGTGTGGCAGAACGCAGTGGCTTACAACGACAACGGATGGACGCTGGACAAGGAATACCTCGAGTACGACGAAACGATGGATCGGATCTACATGTCGTACGTCGGATTCCCCGGGAACAGCGAAGGGCGTCTGACCTATTCGGACGACCGGGGTCAGTCCTGGAGCAATCCGCTTACCGTGAACACTGGTAGCTCGACGAACGGTTACTACCCCGCCGTCGGAGTCGACGGTGGAATCTACGTTTCGTGGGTCCAGCCTCTCTTCTCCGGGAACGCGGACCTTTACGTTCGTTATTCCTCGGACGGTGGCAGCAGCTGGGTCGGGCCTCGGGTTCTTATTCACACGAACGCGCCGACGGCGGGGCAGTCACCGCAGTGCTTCAACCGTGGGGTCAACATTACGTGGCCGTCTCTGGCCGTCGATCGAACGGATGGCCCCTACCGCGGACGGGTCTACGCTGTCTATTCAGACGGCGGAGCGAACAACTACGACAGCTACCTTCGTTACTCCGATGACAACGGTCAGTCCTGGACCGATCAGATCAAGCTCAACGACAACGACAATACGAGTGAGCAGTTCTGGCCGCAGGTTTCGGTCGGCCCAGACGGCCGCGTAACCGTCGGGTGGTACGACCGTCGAAAGGCCTCCGGCAACAACAGTCTTTGCGACTTCTATGTGACGCAGTCGGTGGACGGCGGAGAGACCTGGGGGCCGAACCGTCGAATGAGCGACACTTCCGTGGCCTGGTGCGGCGTTCCTTCCAACATCGCTCCGAACTTTGGCGACTACATCGAGTGCATCTCTGATGATCGCTCGGTGTTTGCCGTGTGGTCGGATGCACGGAATGGAGATCCCGACGTCGTTTTCGGTCGGATGGACGACTACCAAACTCTCGCAACGAGCGGAGACTTCGGCGATTCCGAGGCCGCGCCCTTCAACGCCGACGGTGTGGGCTGGCTCATTCCGAACGAAGCGGAGATTGCAATCGAATCCTCGCCGGCCACCAATGATGCGGACGCCGCGTTCGTTTCGACGCTCTTCGGGCTTCTGGCGACGCCGCCCGAGACCCAGGGTATCTACGCTATCGGCGGTGAGGCTCTGAGCGGCAACCTCCAGTTGGTATCCCCGGACGGCAACATCACCGGAACCTTCTCGCTCGTCCAGAACGGGGACAACGATATCGATTTCGATTTCGAGTCGACGAACACCGTAGCCAATGCGAGCGGGCTGTTTTCCCAGTACAGCATGACGGCGAATCTGCTCGATTCGGCCCCGGGGCAGGTCACGATTGCCGGATCTCTCCGGATGAACCGCGGTCTGGGTCAGCCGCCGATCGATTTCGCCATCTCCGGTTCGATCTCTCTCGACGGTGCGCCGTCCGAGCAACTCGGGAGCGTTCACCAACTGACGCAGGAGGCTCGGTTCGAGAACGCGTCCCGCTTCTTCGTCCATACGCGCACGATGGTCGAGGATGGCGTGGTCGTTGCGATTCCGGACGTGGTCCTCGGTGACAATCCTCCGCCGTTGGCGTTGGTCAAGCAGTCTCCGAATCCGTGGGCTCCGGGAGCCAAGATCCGGTTCTCTCTTTCCGACGACACCGAGAACCTGAAGGTGCAGATTTTCACCCCGGATGGTCGCATGGTGCGCGAAGTGACGTCCGGCGCGTCGTTCCGGGCCGGAGAGTACGAGGTCGACTTCGACGGCAAGGATGCCAACGGTCGCAACCTTCCCAATGGTGGGTACTACCTGAAGCTGCAGGCGAGCACCGTGACGGCGGCGGGCAAGCTCTTCATGGTTCGCTGATCGCACTGGGAGGCGCGAGAACCAACGCGCATCATCCCTAAAGACACGCAATGGGCCGGTCTCAGGACCGGCCCTTCGCATTCCAGACCCAACTCGGCGAGGCGAAGCATTGAAGGACGTCTATCTCAATCAGGCAGGTACCAGCTGGCCGAAACCGGAGCCTGTCCGTGACGCTGTTCGCGAGGCGCTGATTGCCCCGGTCGATTCCTGGACCCGAAGACTCGCGGAGCAACATGAAGCGGTCTGTCGCGCGTTTGGAATCGTACAACCCGAGCGGTTGCTTCTGACCCCCGGAGCCACGTCGGCGTTGTCTGCGGCCATCCTCGATCACGACTGGCAGCCGGGCGATCAGCTGATCATGAGCTCTCTTGAGCACCACGCTGCCGTGCGGCCGGCAGAACTCGTGGCGACCCGTGGGGTGACCGTTACAACGATCCCACCGGGGGATGGTGCGGCGTTGTCCGTGGATGTCTTGAAGGCGGAACTATCCAAGGGTAAGACGCGTCTTGTCGCCATCACGGCCGCCAGCAATGTGACCGGGGACATCCTTCCGTATGAGGAGGTCGTCCAGATGGCACATGAGTTCGGCGCACTCTGCCTGATCGATGCGTCCCAGATTGCGGGTTGGATGCCCATCGATGTGCAGGCCCTGGGTGTCGACCTGCTCGCATTCACCGCGCACAAGGCCATGCAGGGAGTGTGGGGAGTGGGAGGGCTCTACGTCGCCCCGACGGTGGCGATGGTTTCGCCGAACGCCGTTTGCGAGTTGCCGAAGAATGGGGAGACCCGTAGTTGTGCGCCGATGCCGGGCTACTGCGATGTCGGGTCGATCGACCGGGCCGCGCTGGCCGGACTTGTTGCCGGGATCGCGTGGCTTTCCGAGCCCGAGAACGAAGATCGGCTCGAGAGGGCACGCCATCAGGTCCGCCTGTTTGAATCCAGACTTCGTGCGTTCGACTCCGTTGTCATTCATGCCCACACGGACGCGATGAAACGGCTCCCAACCATCGCCCTGACCGTCGAAGGTCGCGACCTGTCCGCACTCGCCGAAGAACTTGCAACCGCCGGGGTGATCGCCTCGGCCGGGTTCCAATGTGCGGCCCAGGCGCATGAGACTTTGGGCACCCACGCGAGCGGAGTTCTCCGCTTCAGTTTCGGCCCGGGCAATGGACCCGGGGACGCCGAGTGGGCCGTCGAAAGGTTGGCGCGAGTCCTGGCGTAGGCTTTGCTTTGCCAGGACTCCTCACGAACGCTGTTTCCTCGTGGGCCTAAGCGAATTTCAGGTCCACCGCGCCGTGACTTCCCAATGTCTAGTGCACCGAGCGAAGGACCGCGATCTTTGTCCGAGCCCAACCCTCAGTTCGACCGCTCTCACCCTTCACACTCAGGCTCAGGAAGTAGGTGGCCGACGGAAGGTCCACGTTCTCCGTTTGCAGCTGAAGACGATGGCTTCCCGCCCCGAGATACCCGAAGGAGTCTGTCATGACCGTCCTGCCGTTCACGTCGTGCAGCTCAGCGACGACGTCCCCGGCATGAGACAAAGACAGGAAGATCTCTGCCGTCCCGGCGACCGGGTTCGGTCCAACACGAAGTCCATCGATCCCGACGCCTGAGGTTGTCGGGTCGCTGTCGATCATCGGTCCTTCGGTGTGGGCGGGAGTGCAGTCTTCGTTCTCCTCGGGCAACGCGTTGCCGCCGAGAAAGGCGAGGAGCTCGCTGTCCGGAACCGTCCCCGGGTTGGTCAGGTCCAGACCTTCCAGATGAGTCGGCAACTCGACCCGCTGAAAGCGCACGTAGTCGAAACGCGCCAATGCATCGGGCTCGAAAGGCGTTCCGGGGCTGGGGTCTCCGTCCATGCCCGGCTCGATGGTTACGGAGTTGTGATGAAACGGGTCGAAGGTCGAGCACTTCGGCCAGTCGGTGTAACAGACCAGTCCGACCTGAAGAGTTGAGCCGAAGTCCGGTCGATGGTATCGCCGGTGAACGCGCCAGTCACCCGGCGCTTCGCGAAGCAGCGTGATGACGTACTCGCCAACACGAGCGGTTTGAATCTGGGCGGAAGAGCCGGCAGCCGGACTCAGTTCCAGGTTGGAGTTGCTGTCGACGGTCGTCTTGACTTCGAACTGAAAGGACGGGGGATTGACCTGTCCGTATCCCAAAGACAGGAAGATGTAGTTCTCACCTCCGGGGGTCCAGGTTGCCGGCGTCACGCTTCGTGGCTCTCGAACGAGCAGGCCTCCGAGCGAATAGTCGGAGCCCGGAACCGAAACACCGTCGCGGCCGGTCACGGTCAACGATGTCGTGATAGCCGCATCGCCGGTCACCTCTTTGAAGACGAGGGGTCCGCGCCAGTCCTGATACCAGGAAACGGTGTACGGCATGATCGTCATCCGTCCCGGCTCGACACTGTCGATGTCGAGGACCTCGAGTTGGTCGGCGAACCATTCTTCGTGCTCGTGGATTCGGTTCCAGGCCGCGAGAGTGGATGGGTCGTCGAACTCGTCGCTGAGGTCGCAGAGGTCATTGGCCAGAACGGGTGCGCTTGCACCGATCAGTCCGAGCAGGAAGAACACCGAAGGGAACCTGTGCGAGACGGTCGGTCTGCCGAGGGAACCGTCAGATCCATTGGGGGAGTCGGCAGAACTGCTGAAGGAAACGCCCGGTGCGCCTGGAAAACCTCTCACGTGTGGACTCCTTTGGCCCCTGGTTTGATGTCGCCCCAAAATGACTCTTTCCGACGTGCTTCAGCTCGCGAAAGAATGTCGAAGTCGAGCTTAGTTGGCTCGGTCGCTGCGGCTTTGCCACCAGTCCGGACCATCCGGATGTCGGCACTCCAACGATTCCCGATCCCAACCGGCAAGGTCCGCCGCCGCCGCGTGCGTGCTCTCCAGAAACTCCATCAGGTAGGAGTCCGGATCCGAGGCCTTTCGCACCGCATCATACGGTAAGGCAAACTCCCCGAGAGCCTCCAGCCAAAACGCCTCGGCGGGGTGCACCTTCGCCGTCGCAAACCCATCCGGAGTCGGGTAGGCATATGCGTAGAAGATGGGGTCCGGCGCTTCTCTGTTCCCCGGCCAGAACCCGCAACTCGTGACCTCGTGGGAGTACGCCTCCTGTGCGACATCATCTGGGAAGTTCGGAATTCCGCCGGGGTGGGGTGGAGCCGGCCGGCCCGAAAAGCGTGTCACCGCGAGATCAAAGCTTCCCCAGAAGAAGTGAACGGGGCTGACCTTCCCCCGAAAACCGGCCCGAAAGCGGGTAAAGACTCGCGACGAGTGAATGAGAGCCTGCCACAATGCTCGCGCGTGATCCGGGTCGTAGGACTGATGCTTGTCGTCTTCGGGAAATGGGATCGCATCGGCGATTTCACTCGGGACCGGATGGATACGGACCGGCATTCCGACCGACCGCATGGAGTCGAGCACTTCCGAGTAGAAGCTCGCGACGGTGCGCGATTCCAGAGGAACGGATCGTTGCTCCCCCGTCGTGGTGGAGAGTCGAAGTGAGTGCCCCAGCAAGTCGAATTCCAACTCAAATCCGTGGCCGCCGTAAGGGACGAGCGAGGTTCCCATTCCCCGTGACGTCAGGTAGAGCGGCACGCTCCAGGAGTGATTGATCCACGGCATTTGCACCATGCGAATCTTGCCGACGATCTGTGTCCAGAGATGGAGCGACTCCAGCGTGTCGGTCCAGTCACCGCTGGGAAGGGTCGGCCAGTCCGTGGTGCGTTCCGTGGTGACTGGTTTGGATTCCAATCGTTCCTCCCTTTGACTTGCGGACAGATCAGCCGGCCCGAACGATTCGTAAGGGCGTTACCGCAGCCGGCCTTCGTGAATAAAGCTGGGCTAGAGTTCGTTGCTGCGGACTCCACCGACGGCGCGGGCAATTGCCTTGCAGAGCAGTTCGTTTCCGAGCGCGTTGTAGTGGCAGCAATTGTCCGCGTAGACCGTTCGCCTCTCTGACTCGAAGAGAAGAGAAAGGTCGACGAACTCGATCCCGCGCGCGGCCAACTCATCTCCTGCTGCCTGCATCAAAGGGTACCCTTCTTCGATCACCGGGCGATAGGGGCCCTCTGCGTCGAAGGCTTTCTCCAGTTCATCGTTCGAGAGCGGCTTGGAATTGGGCAGGTACTGATTCGGCTGAAGCAGGTGCAGATAGCGAATCTCGTGAGCCTCACACAGTGCCTGCAGTTGAATGGAACACCGTTTCCAGACATCGACACAGGCAGGGACGAGCCCGCCGTCCGGGTCATGCCAACGCTCCGGTCCTCGAATGAAGTAGGGCACCTCGTCGACCTGGAACTGATTGAGTTCCCATTCGTAGCCCGCGATGTCGCGCGCCATCCGAAGGTCGTCTACCTTCCAGATCAGCTTGGCCAGGACCGATCGGGACAAGATGGACTGACGGAACGATTCGGCACGGGAGCGTCGGCGCTCCTGAAGGTAGGTCACGGCTCCGATGTTTCGGCGTAGTTCAAGATCGGGTACATCGAGGGAGACCATGCTCCAGTTCATGGGGAAGAGAGGATTGGCTCCCTGGGGTGCGTTGAGGGCGGCAGGGACGGCGACTTCGTTGAAACCGTCGATGTTGAGCAGGATGTCCAGTTCGCCGCCCTGGGCGAGAATCCATGTCAGCTGCTGAACCTGCTGGGGCTGGTGGTAACCGGGCATGCCGAGGCGCAGGAATTCAATGTCCCGGCCGTCGAATTCCGGAAGTCTGCGGAGTTCCTCCTCCAATCGGCCGGAGAAGAAAGTCCCGAGCTGGCCGGAAACAGAACCGCCGAAGATCCCGACGAGAACTTTCCCCGCCTCCTTCTTACGAATGGCGGGTAGCTCGTCAAGGAACCCATCCTCGGAGATGGGGATGCGGCCCGGTTCGTCCTCGGGACTGCGCGGCGTGTAGACATACCCGAAGTAGGGATGGATCGACATGGCGGCGTCGCGCATTCCGAGTCCGGCCTGCTCGCGGCCCGGACGCACGTCCGGCTCTTCCGGGGCCACCATTTCCCCGATGCCGGGGTCACCGAAGGACTCACCGGTGATCGGTTTGTAGAAAAGGAAGGCCAAGCCCTCGACGGTGAGGTAGAGAAAGGCAACGAGAAGTAGGGAAAAACCGAGCTTTTTTCCTGCGGATAGTCGTGGAGACTGGGGGGCGGCAGTGTTCATCCGTGGCTCCTTGGTTGGAATGGGTGGCGCCAAAGTGACTGTAGTCATAAAATGACCGTGGTCAACAATATCATTTCTCAGGGCCACCGCCCGGCTGCCGCCACCCAGTCCTTGTCCGACCGTGCGTGCGGGCTCGCTCTGCAGGGCCCGGGCCTACTCGATAGGAAGCGGCGGAAGAAGTTTGGGTGGCAGCACGCAGTGGGCCTTTAGCGGGAAGAGTGGGGGCAGGGTCGAAGTGAAGATCGAAAAGAGTAAGAGCGAACAAGGTAAGAGCGAGCAAGGGAAGAGGCGCCGGGCTCGACGACAGGCCGAACGGAAAGCGCACATCTATGGCGTCGCGCTCGAACTCTTTACGGAGAAGGGATTCGACCGGGTCACGGTGGATGAGATCGTGGCCCGCGCCGATGTGGCCAAGGGCACCTTCTTCAACTACTTCCCGACGAAGGACGCTCTCCTCGTCGAGTACCGCCGCTCACTCTTCGACTTCCTCCACGAGTTCGGAGAGAAGCTGCAGGCGGACTCGGCTCGGGAGTGCTTCCGAAAGTACTTCCGCAAAGTCGCGCGAACGATCAAAGCGGAAGGGGCTACCTACGACGTTCTGTTCCGGGAGGTCGTAGCGCGCCCCCATCTTCTGGCGCTCGATGATCAGACTCAGCAGGCGGCCCAGCGCCACTTCGTTCGTTACCTCGAGCTTGGTGTCGAAACGGGAGAGGTCGCTCCCGGGACCGATCTCGAGTTGCTCGCCCAGATCCTGAGAGACCTTTGGACCGGTACGAGCACGGCATGGCTGCTTCGCAACCGACAAGGCTCTCTGGAGGCCGAGATTCTCCGTCGCGCAGATTTCGTTTTCGACTTGGTCGCCAAGCGCGGAGCCGACTAGCGGGACTCCGGGCCGTACTTCAGACGGAGGACACCAGCACCACCCTCCGCCGGAATCGACACGATGAAGAAGTCGTCGTACCGAATCGGCGGGGTCGGCAGGTCGGCCACTCCCAGGCCTTCCAGGATCGGAATCACGGTGTCGCTGTGCGCGGAAACGACGCTGACCTTGTGCCCCGCCGCGAGCACGGTCTCGGCCATTCCGTACGGATCGTCCGATTCGACTTCGGTGATGAGTAGCCCAAGCTCGTTTGCCAGCGGAACGAGCGTCAGCGAACTTCGTTGAAGTTCCGTGGCAAAGAGTCCGTAGACGTCAGCGTCGAGAAGCATCCGTCTGAGGAGGTCCGCTCGTGCACTCCCTGTTTCGGTGAGAGGCGGATCTTTCTTCGGCTCCGCCGCCTTCTCAGCGTGGCGGACGACGAAGACGGTGCGGATAGCTCCGGAGTCCGCGGACGCCGCCGAGATGGCGAGAACGGCGGCGAGGAGCCACGAAACGAGTACTCGTATTCCAGTGAGCAAAAATAGAGACCTGTACCCTGTCCGTCACGGCAGACGGAGCGCGACAGCCCAGGCCACCGAGTTCACGGTTCGTGTTTTGGGCTGCCAGCCAGCGGTTCCGGTGACACCAGAAGCAGAATACCGCCGTCGCCACTCGAAAACGATTCGATTTCGAGCTAAGCAAGAAGCCGAGACCGGTTTCCCGGCTCGGCTTCCTACCCGTGCGCGTCGTTTTTTCCGCGAGTGAGGGTCGCGGGAGCGGACAACAGCCGCTTGTACTTTGTATCTCGGCCGTCCGCGTCGCTCGCTTGAGCGACTTTCGAAGGCCCCGCCCCTGTCTCCGAGCCAGTGAAATCACGTACTTTCCCGACAGCTGCCGAAATTCTACCCTTCGGCCGTTCGTATCCACAAGCACGGGCGCCCCCATGGATGGTGCGCTACGTCGAACCTTCGAGCGCCTCTTGGGAGAGGGGTGTTCCGCACGAAAGGATCGCACTCGATGCGTCAAACATTTCTCTTTCTCTGTCTCGTTGCTGTCTTTGCCATGACTCTTCCGGCTTGTTCTTCGACCAAGGAGATGGCTCAGACTTCGGGCCACTCCTGCGAAGGTTGCGCTCAAGGGGCATCAGGTAAGGCCGACGTCTGGTGTGACGGTTGCAGCCACGGCTATGTTGCCGGCGCCCGGGTCGACTGCAAAGCCTGCTACACGGGAAAGACGGGCACCGACACGTGGTGTGAGGACTGCGGAGTCGGCTATCTCTCGGCTCAGAAGGTTTCGTGCAATCACTGCTACCGGGCCGGCAGCGCCACCTGCAACTGCGGGGGCTGATCGCCGCTCACTTACATCCGCTCGGGTGCTTCGATCGTGAGAACGGCCAGACCGTTCCGGAGCACCTGAGCGACACACAGCGCCAACTGAACACGTGCCTTCATCAGTTCCGCCGAGGCCGCTCCCAGTACCGGATGCTCGTGATACATCCGCGCGTAGGCCTTGGTCAGGTCCAGAAGATAGTTGGCCACGGGAGCCACGGTCAGGTTTTCCGCGGAAGTTGCGATGACCTTTCCGAAGTCGGCCAGCCGGCGGATGACGTCCCGCTCCTCGTCTTCTTCCAACAGGTGAACGGGGGCGCTGTCGAGGGACAGGAAACCGCCATCGACGTCGGACTCGGTCAGTAGTCCCTGCTCGATCCCTTTGCGCACGATCCCGTGGATGCGCGCATGGCTGTACTGAACGGCCGGGCCGGTGTCACCGGTGAACGCGATCGTCTCCTTGGGATCGAACTGAATGTTCTTCTCGGGACTGACCTGCAGAATATAAAGCTTGAGCGCTCCCTGCCCGATCATCTCCGCCGCTGCCTCGATGGCTTTGTCGCCTTCTGCGTAGCCGCCCTCGCGAATCTTGGCCGCTGCGATTTCGTGCAGTGTGTCCAGCAGATCGTCGGCGTCGACGGCCGTCCCTTCCCGCGACTTCAACCGGCCCATACCGCGCGGCAAAGTGACCAGGCCGTAGGACGCGTGATACGAACCGGAGGCCCAGGGGAACTGAAGAAGCTCGAGAATGGCGAAGAGAACCTTGAAGTGATGCTGCTGCTCACTGCCGACGACATAAATCGACCGCTCGGCGCCGAAGTCTTCGTGCTTCATCACCGAAGTGCCCAGGTCCTGGGTCATGTAGACACTCGTTCCGTCGGAACGTAGAACGATCTTGTCCTTCAACTTCTTGGACTCGAGCTTGGCCCAGACCGATCCGTCGTCGTGCTTTTCGAACACACCGAGGCCTAGCCCCTTCTCGACCAGGTCCTTGCCCAGTTGGTAGGTCTGGCTTTCATAGTACCAGTGGTCGAACTCGGAACCCATGCGTTTGTAGGTCTGCTTGAACCCACCGAGAACCCAACCGTTCATCCGGTTCCACAACTCGAGAACGGTCTCGTCGCCGGCCTCCCATCGCCGCAGCATTTCGCGGGCCGCGCCCAGGAGCTCCGACTCTTTGTCGAACCGCTCGTCGAACTCGGTTTCTTCCTTGTTCCGTGCCTTGAGTTCGTCGCCCTCGAGTTCCTTCTTGGCGTCCTTGCTGAACCGCTCGAGGTCGACGCCGTGGCTCTTGGCGTAGCCTGCGCGTTCCTCCTTCATCTTTTGATCGAAGAGGACGTAGTAGCGTCCGACGAAGTGGTCTCCCTTTTCGCCGCAGCTTTCCGGAGTCTCGCCGTTTCCGAACCGTTCGTAGGCGAGCATCGACTTGCAGATATGAATGCCGCGGTCGTTGACCAGATTGACGCGCACGACTTCGTGTCCGGCAGCCGAGAGCAGGTTAGATAGAGACATCCCGATCAGGTTGTTGCGAACGTGTCCCAAATGAAGCGGCTTGTTCGTGTTCGGCGAGGAGTACTCGAGCATGATCTTCCGGCCGCTGTTCTCGGGTTGCCGTCCGTAGTCGGTCCGCTCTTCGACGATTTCCCGGACGACCCGTCGGGCAAGGGAGGCGGCGTCGAGACGGAGGTTGAGATAGGGGCCGGCCGTGCGTACCTCTGTCACCGGGACGTCCATCCAGTCAGGAAGTCCCGACTCGGCGGCCAGCGCGGCTTCGACCGCGGACTTCCATTCGCCGGCAACTTCCGCCGGGTTGCGCCGAGCCTTCTTGGCGAGATCGAAGGCCGCGACGGCCAAATCTCCCATTTCCGGCTTGGGCGGCTTGGTGAAGCTGAGCTCGATGTCGTCGGCCTCGACGGGCGCGAGTTCCGTCAGCCAAGTCGCCAGTTTCTCTTCGAATTCCAGGTAGGACACGGACTGCTCCTCTTCAAGATGAAGCCACGAAACTAACGCCGGAGAATGCGGACTGTCCACCGCGAAGCCCGGCCGCGCGTTCGTGGCCGCGCCGTGTCCGATCAGTCGATGTAGCCGAGGCTGCGCAGGAGTTCCAGGCGGGCCGGGTCGGTCACCGACGATTCGAACGGCTCGTCCGGTGGTTTCAACCCCCCGTAGGACACGACCGATCTTGGCGGGCCGAGGGTGTCGGCGTCGGCGAAGTCCGTGCGTACGGAACCCGGCATGTCTTCCGAGAAGGGGAGTCCCAGTAACCAGAGGAAGGTCGGGGCCAAATCGGGGAGATGAACCTCGGGAAGCTCCGAGTTCGGCGCGGTTCGTTCGGGACTGGAAACGACGATCCGACCCTGACGTGCATCCTCGCCGGGAAGCGGGGTACCGGGCAGCGAAAGCCAGACCGTGCGAACACCGAGTTCTGCGCCAAGAGGGGCGAGGATCGGAAAGATCGTGGACGCATAGGTGTCGAGTGCCACATCGAGGCGCCTCTTTCGTTCGACAGGATCGTGAACGTCCCGCAGCAACAGACGCCGAACCACGTCCGGACCGGGGAGATGAAGCATCCAAAGGTGTGGTTCCACTGTGCCCAGCACGTGCATGGCGGCGCGCGCGTAAAACACATCCGACTGGAGAACGTCCCCGGGAAGCCCCAACGTCTCGAAGGTCTCCACGGCCGACGCCACAGTTTCGTTTTCGGCGTCCGCAAATCCGGCCACCTCGGCGAGCAGGGACCCGGGATAGGTCTCTCCTTCGGAACGAAGTCCATTCCCGGCTTCGACCTGAAGTCGCAGGTACGTGTGGTCGCTGATGACGACGCCCAGAACCCGTTCCGCCGGCCAGGAAACCCACCAGTTCGTCACCGCCGTCGTCAACGCGGCGTCCGTCGCGATATTCCATAGACCTTTGGAGCCGCGCATCGAACTGCGAAGGGGAACCGGACGGGTCAACCGGAAGAAGGGGAGGACGTCCTGAAAGAGTTGAAAGAGTCCCACCTGATTCGGTCCGACGGTGAAGCTTCGGGACAAGCCCCGGACGACCTGGGCTTGGTATCCGGAAATGCCGTGTCCCTCCAACGGTCGGCCCGTCGCGACCTCCGTCCAAATCGCTGGTGCGATGTCATGCCCCGGCCAGGCCACCTCGGCGGCGTTCCCACGCAGATACCCTTCCAACGGATCGAGCAAACCTCGCCCGGACAGACGTTGCAGATCGGTGGAACCCAGACCATCGATCGCGAGGACGCGCATCGGCGCCGTCTCGACGATGTCTTCCTGCTTCAGGGCGACCGCGGGCACGGAGTCGGGTCGCGTCAGCCGCAGGACCGTGAGGAAGATTGCAAAGGCCACGCTCATGTAGGCCAGGACGAGAAACGCTTTCGTCAGGTCCCCCGGTTGACGACGTTCCGGCTTCTTGAAGAAGACGATGAGAAGGTAGAAAGCGTAGGTCATGAGCCGAGCCAGGAGAGCGGCCACCGCCAGAATCGTCAGGACGATGGGAATCTGTTCCGTCCCCGCGTGCCCTTCCGGCCCGAGTCCACCGATACGATGCCATCGACACCAGCTGTAGCCGTAGACCGCGCAGATCGTGAAGAAGACGGCGCCGGTGACGAAGGCCGCGGTCTTCGTATCGGAAACATGCTGACCCGTGCGGGCGAAGATGGCGGTCTTTCCCAGAGCCCCGATCAGTCCGAGGGCCAGACAAAACACGCCGTAGACGAGGACGAGCCCAAGGGTGAGCACGACGACATCCCGGCTCGAGCCGAGCAGGATTGGATTGAGGGCAAGCGTCGCCGCGGCGAAGAGAAGGCCGAGGATCACGCCACCGATCATCCCGGTGAGGGCGCCGATGCGCATGTTGCCGGCGAATTCCTGCCAGACGGGGCCGCTCATGGTATGAGGAACCTTTGGCTCAGGGGAGCAGTCCGAGAGCGGGCCAGAGAAACTTGATGGTCGCCATGACGGCCAGCCAGGAAAGGATCGTCATCGGTATGCCGGTCACGAGCATGTCCTTGATCTCCAAGCGTCCCGAGGTCATGACAAGGGCCACGGCGGGTGCACCCGTGGGAAAATTGTAGACCAGTCCGGCGGCCAAGCCCACGGTCAACGCAATGGGAGTCCCGTCGATCGCGTTCGCCCCGGTCAATCCGACACCCAGCGGGAGAAGAAGCGCAACGACGGCGGCCGCGGTCATGCCTTCCGTCAGAAGAGCCGCGAGGAGAGCGAGGATCCCGAGTAGGACCAGCGGTTGGTCGACGGCCCACGATAGGAGGTGTTCCGCCAGCCAGCTTCCAGCCCCGGTGGCCGAGACGGCCTGACCCAGCGCGACTGCGCCCCCGAACATGAGCAGGATGCCCCAGTTGACGTACTCCTCGGTGTCGTTCCAAGAGACCAGGCGAAAGACGAAGAGCAACACCGCGGACAGTATCGAGACGGTGGCGATGTCGACGTAGCTGCCCAATGTCATCCACGCAACGACTGTCGCCAGGAAGACCCCCGCGATTCCCCATTCCTTCTGGCTCATCGGCCCCTGCGCTTCGATCTGCTCTTCCAGGGCATGACGAAGTTCCGCCACGGGCAGTTCGACCCGACCGTAGCGGGAGACGAGAAGCAGGATTCCAACCGGCAAGAGTCCCAAAGTGACCGGGAAGACAGCTTGGCTCCACTGGAAGAACGAGATGGTTTCGCCGGTCGAACTCTTGAGGATTCCCAAGGCCAGGGGGCCCCTGGCGCCACCGAGGAGCGTTCCCGTTCCCCCGATGACGGTCCCGTAGGCCATGGCCAGAAGGAGACCCTTGCTGTAGCGGGACGCCTCGGCGTCGCCTGACTTTTCGGCCGCCGCGACCAGCTCCAGCACGACCGGAAGGAGCGCCGCCGCCACCGCGTGCTGTGCCATGAGCAAACTGAAGAACCAGGAAATCAAAAGGATTCCGAACATGAGGATGCGAGGCCCACCCCCGAAACGGGCCAGCAGCCAGAGAGCCGCCCGCTTGGAGAGCCCGGACTTCATGATGGCGGCCGCGAGAATGAACGCCCCGAGGATGAAGAAGACCGCGCTGTTGCCGAAAAGCGCGAACGCCTCGTTCGTCGGCAGGACTTCATAGAGCGAAAGCAGCGAAAGAGCGAGCAGTCCCGTAATGGCGAAAGGAAGCGTCGCCGAGACCCAAAGTCCGAAACAGACCGCGAAGATCCCCAGAGCCCGAACGCCCGCGACGGTCAGTCCCGGCGGCGCCGGCAGAATCGCCAGGATGAGAAGCGAGAGCAACGCCAACTGCAGAACCAGGGCGTTCCAGGAACTCTCCCAGAAGATCCGATTCGGATTCCCCAGCCGCGTGATCTTGGCCAGTGCTGCTGCTCGACGAAGCGATCTGTCTTTCGGCGCTTTCACCACAGATTCTCTTCCCGCCTTGAGCCTTCGCAGTCGTCTATCTGCATGCGTTCGAGGCTATCACGCGTTTGGGGTCCCCTCCACCTGAGGGGTTATCGGCTTCTCCGATCCCGACCGCCATCGGTGTCGGTCCTACCGACTTGATGCGGGGTGCTTGGGTCGTTGCCGCTTCTACCGGACGGAGAGACCCGGAGGGCTTGCCTCGGGATTCGTCGGGAGAGGGGGAGGCAACCGGTGCGGCTCACTGCACAATCGACCGCGGGTGGGGGTGTGCAGACAGTTGGGTGGGGGGGGCGCGGGTCTCATAGTTTCGTTCGTCCGCACCGGTTGCCTCCCCCTCTCCCGACGAACATTGAGGATGGTCCTGGGGTTGGCGGAGCCGCCCGCGCCTGCGGCCGCGCCCCTCGCCAAGGGCACTGCCGAAGCCGCAGACCGACCGCGCCGACTCCGCCGGACCGCAACGGACGGTGGCGCCCCCGCCGACCCCGCGATGAGGGGGGAAACGGCGTGGAGGCGAGAGAAGCTCGTGACGACACTTGGATGAGGTCCGTATACTGGGCCGGATATCTCGGCTCCGAACCCTAACCTAGCGGGAGTGACAGACTCATGGCGGATACGAACACGCTCTCTTCGAGCGCGCGGATCATCGAGAAAGACGAAACGGTCGGTGCGCACAACTACCACCCGCTGCCTGTCGTCATTGCGAAGGCGGAGGGCGTTTGGGTCTGGGATCCGGAAGATCGGAAGTACATGGACTTCCTTTCCGCCTACTCGGCCGTGAACCAGGGGCATCGGCATCCGAAGATCATCCAGGCGCTGAAGGATCAGGCGGACCGGGTCACGTTGACGAGTCGGGCGTTCCACAATGATCAGATGGGTGAGTTTCTGGAGAAGCTCTGCCGCTACACCGGGTTCGAAATGGCGCTGCCGATGAATACGGGCGCGGAAGCCTGCGAGACGGCGATCAAGATGTCGCGGATGTGGGGCAGCAAGGTCAAGGGCGTCCCGAATGGTCAGCAGGAGATCATCGCGGTCGAAGAGAACTTCCATGGCCGGACGACGACCATCATCTCGTTCTCGACGGATCCGGACGCGAAAGAGCACTACGGTCCCTACACGCCGGGCTTCAAGGTCATCCCCTACAACGATGCGGACGCGCTCGAGAAGGCGATCACCAAGAACACCGTGGCTTTCCTTGTCGAACCGATTCAGGGAGAGGCGGGAGTTTGTGTTCCCGACGACGGCTACCTGACCAAGGTTCGGGAGATCTGTACGAAGCACAAGGTGCTCATGATCGCGGACGAAGTCCAGACCGGCTTCTGCCGGACGGGCAAGAAGTTCGCCGTCGACCACGAGGGTGTGCGGCCGGACGCAAT
Organism: bacterium; assembly: GCA_030431975.1. Lineage (GTDB taxonomy): Bacteria > Eisenbacteria > RBG-16-71-46 > CAIMUX01 > CAIMUX01 > JACKCR01. The sequence continues at coordinate 28,059 of JAUIHP010000033.1, forward strand.
GTGTCTTGGCAAGGCGCTCGGCGGGGGAGTCTTTCCCGTGTCCGCTGTCGTCGCTGACAAGGACGTCCTGGGTGTCTTCACGCCGGGAACGCACGGCTCGACTTTCGGAGGGAATCCTCTCGGAGCGGCCGTGGCTTCAGCCGCGCTCGACGTGCTCGAGGACGAGAAGCTGGCCGATCGCGCGGCGGAGCACGGCGAGTACCTGCGGGAGGAACTGCGCAAGATCGATCAGCCCAAGATCGTTCAGGTGCGGGGTCGCGGCCTGCTCAATGCCGTTGTCTTCGAAGATGGTTTCGAGGCTTGGGAAACCTGCGTGGCTCTCAAGGAGAAGGGGCTTCTGGCCAAGCAGACCCACGGGAACATCATCCGCTTCGCTCCTCCGCTCGTCATCACGAAGGAAGAGCTCGATCACGCGATCGCCATCATCCGGTCGGTGTTCGAAGCGATCTAGGCGGAGCGGGCAGACCGATCGGGGCCGACCGCCTGAGGGATCCGGAGTGGATTCGCAACTCCGGGGTATTCGATGTGTGGATCCTCTCGCTGAAAAGATCGAGGAGCCGCGGTCGCATGTCCTTCAAGTTGGCCCCCCTCTCCAAAACGGCCAGCCTGATGGAGTCTCGGCGCACCGCGGCTCCCTTTCCTTTGGGTCAGCCCAAGAAAGCTGATGGCCCATGCTGGGGAGTCGACGTGATGGCCGGAGTTACGAACGTTTTTTGGAATTCTTTCTGCCAAACGTCCACGAAAACCGCTTGGGCACTTTAGTCCAGTTGTAAGACGATGGCTCTAGTGGATTCTTCTGCAATAAGTTCCGGATGTGTCCAGCGTGTCGCCCGCCGATCTCTGCGAGATCTCGCCCGAGTCTTTCATTGGCTCGTCCCCGGCCTGACCTTCCTAGCCGTCGCCTGTGGCGCTGACCCGTCGGAGCGAAGGCTCGATGAGGTCCCAATGCTTCGGCGGGATGCTCGGGAGGCTCTAAAAACCCCCGAGGTCGAAAGCCGCCACCGGCAGTTCGAGCAACTCGGCACCAGCCGCCTCTACACGACGTGGAAGAACCTGGACATCTATCTGACGGGATTGTCCCCGGAAGAGTTCGCGACGGCGCGCGAAGAACTCGGTCCCTACCTCGAACGGCTGGGGGACGGGATGGTCGGCATCTACGACTACGGCGCGGTCCGAACTTGGGCGGTCATGTTGGACACGCTGTCCGCCGAGCACATCGAAACCCGTCGCTGGCTGAAAGACGCGAGGGTTCGGCTCAACTATGCGGCGGATCGCGAGGTCAGTGCCATCTACGACTCGCTGCTTGTGGTTCGAAAGGTTGCGCGCAGTCTTGGCGACCCCTTCTACGTTCCGTATCTCGAGACGGACCTGGCATACCGGGCCCTCGATTTCGATCCCGAGTTGGGTTGGCGGCATGCGCGGCAGGCTCTTCAGGTCGCCGAGTCTATGGAGGAGCGGGAGACGGAGTACCAGGTTCTCGGGCTCCTGGCCTTTCTGCATTCGACAGCAGGGGATCGGGATTCCTCACTCGTTTATCTGGAAGAGGGGCTCTCCCGAGCCGTCCGCACTCGCTACGGTCTGCACGCGACCCGACTCTCGCTGTTCCTGGCGAACTGGTACGAGAAGGAGGGGAGGTTCGCGGTTGCAGAGGATCTGCGCGAACAGGGGTTGCGCTATGCCGAGGAGCTCGTGGCCGGTCCTCATGCGACCCGGCTCTACTCGGAGATCATGCAGCTTTGGGGCGACCGCGAGTGTTGGGAGGCGGTCGAGAGGTATCTACCCCGCGCACGAATGGCCCTGCGGGAGGCGAGGTCGGTTGCAAGAAGATGGGGCCACAACCAACTTCTCGTCGACGGAACTGAGCTTCGCCTCCGCGTTGCCCGCGGTGAGGTTGAGCGGGCGGAGGAACTCATCACCTCGATGGATCGGGTCCTCGTCGAGGCGGAACTCATGCAGCCGAGAATGCGTGACCTCATGCGGGCCAACGTTCATGACGCCCTTCTGGATCTCGGACGGCCGGAGCCCGTAAGGGCTCATCTCGATACGGTCCTTCGGAATCCGGACGTGATCGGAAACATCGTTGCGGCCAGCCGGCTGGGAGCCCAGCACGCGCGTGCGCTCCTCCTGCTCGGGCGACCGGCAGAGGCATTGGAGGTGTTGAGCCGGCGGGAGGCGTGGCTGAAAGGCGCCGCGGACGACGAATTCGAGCAGGAGGCGCTCGTTGTCGATGCCTGGCTCGAAGTCGACCGCGAGAGAGCGCGGGACGAACTTGTGGCTGCACTCGGGCGGTTGGTCCCGATTCTCGAGACATCCGAACCGAGTCCCGCGAGCTACTTCCTTCTCAACAACTGCGAACGGATGCGCCGGCAGAGCCACCTGCTTTGGGGGCATGACGCACGGTCGTCGTACGAACTTGAACTCGCGTGGCGCTCCCTCCCCAGCCGAATCGGGCGCCGCCCGGGTCAAAGCTCCATTCCGGCAACCATGCCGACTTCCGGCCCGACTTCCATCCCGACTCCCGTCCCGACCCCCGTTCCCGATACCGTCCCGGCTTCTTTCGTCCCGCCCCCGGGACTGCTTTCCACCGGCAGACAGGCGGTCTCAGCCATCGAGGCCTGGATCGAACAGACGGGGGGGACCCACTACCTCTTCGCGTTGGGACACGATTCTGTTTGTCGATGGACGCATGGACCCGGGGGAGTGATCCGGGACACGCTCGAGGTGACGCCGACGGAACTCCGGAACGGTGTCGCGAACCTTCTCGACACGCTGGATCCGTCGGGCCCCTCCTCTGAAATCGAATGGGCGGCGGGGCTTCGTTTGCTGCACCGGCAGCTTGTCGGTGGTCCGACCGAGGAAGGGCCACCTGCAGCGGCGACGGACGCGAGGCCGGTCCTGTGGACGGTGCCGGATTTTCTGAGACAACTGCCCCCTGGGCTGCTGAACGTCGGAGTTGACGGGACCTACGAGCCTTGGGCTTCCCGAACCGAGCTCGCCATCTTTCGACCCTCCTCCCAGGAGTCGCGGACCTTCCCTCACACCACTCGGGATGATGGGCTCATGCTCGTCAATCCAACCGTGTCGCCTGGTCTTACCCGCCGCTTCCCGGAGGTTTCGGACCTGGCTTTTGCGGAACTGGAAGGGAAGGCGGCTGCGGCCCACGATCCGCGCCTACGCGTCCTGCGACGCGAGTCTGCAACCAAGGATGCGCTGCTCGGTGCGTGGGAAAGTGTCGGGTTCCTGCATCTTGCGACTCATTTGGTGCGTCGTCCGGAGAACCCGTACCTAACCTTCGTTCCACTGGCGGGAGCGGACGATCCCGACCGAAGCAGTGACGTGCTGGAGATCATCGATGTGCGTCGGGCCGACCTTTCCGGCTGTGACACCGTCGTTCTTTCCGGCTGCGATACAGGGGCGCCGGTCTCGGTGCGGGATGGAGCGGCAGCTCCGACCTTGGCCGAGGCGTTCCTGGACGCGGGTGCGGGCGCGGTCGTGCAAACCTTCTGGCCGGTCCGTGACGATGCGGCAGCGCGCCTGGTCGCAGGTTTCCTCGAACGACGAGGCGGCGGCGAACGCTCCGATGTTCGAGCGCTGCGGGACGTGCAGGTCGAGGAATGGAAACAAGGTCACCATCCCTACGAGTGGGGGGCCTTCGGAACGCAACTCGGGATCAGTGGATTATCGGCTTGGACGAGGAAAGACGAGGCCTGGGCGAAACGATAGTCGGGGCGGGTTAGTCCAGCCGATCGAGTTCGCGGCGAGCCCTGGACCGAATGTCCGGACTCTCGGCTTTGCGCGACAAGTCCTGAAGAATCTGATGCGCGCGGTCGAGCTTGTCGTTTTCGATCAGGACGAGAGCGAGATCCATTCGGGCCAGCTCACCCCATGGCTGACTGCCTTCCACAAGTCGGAAGTACTCCTCGGCCCGCTCCAGATTGTTTTCACGGTACGCCAGGATTCCCGCCAGTACGTGGAGCTGGGCGTGCTCTCCGTGTTCCTCGGAAAGCAGTTCGAGCCAGGACCGTGCCTGATCCAGCCGGTCCGCAGCCAGGTAGCCCGAGACGAGCCACGTTCCGTCATCCAGTCGAGGTGAATCCGAGTGGTCGAAATTGGATTCCATCTGGGCGAGTACAGCCATCAGAGAGGTATCGGCGGAGCCCGATCTGTAAACCGGTTCCTCAGGGGCCACGGCCAAACCGCCGGGGAGGACGAGGCCGGACGATGAGCTGCGGGAAAGAGCTGCCTGGAGAGCCTCGGGCGCTTGGGGAAGCGGAGTCGAGTCCCGATTCACCAGCACGAACACGAAAACGGCTGCGGCCGCCGCGACCGCTACGGAGACCCGTGCGGGAAACCTGCGCGGGGGAGGCGAACCTCCCGTCGCGGGCGAGTGTTCTTTGCCGGCGGAACCCCCCGATCCGGAAGTCGCCCCAACTTCGGTTGAACCTCCCGATCGGATGGAATCTACCGTTCCGGCCAGGTACGACTCCGGAATGGGAGTTGCCGGGTCGAGGTCCTGCAATGAGTCGATGACCGAGCGGTAAAGCGCCTGGCAGGCGGGGCAGCGATCCAGGTGCCTCCTGACCTCACGTAGTTCGGACGAGTCGGGGTCCTCTAGAAGCTCCGCGAGCTGATCCGTCGAAATGTGTGTATTCATGATGGTTAGGCCCCCGCGTTCTCGACGTGGCAAGAATACGCGAGCGCGGCACTCGCGCGAGGTTTCTCCTTCAGGAGATGGGGTCGGCGGGACTCGGCGAATTCCGAATGGAAACCCGAGCCACATCCGGAGCGGCATTCCGAGTTCGAAGGTTTCCGGTCGGCGCCCTCGCCGTCTTGCGGCTTCACTGGCCTCCTCCCAACTTGCGGCGAAGGTGACGAATGGCCCGTTCAGCAATCGTATAGACCTTCCGCGTGTCCCCCAAAGAGAGTTCCTGCGCGACGGCGTCGGCGGGTTGCTGTTCCTGGTAGCGAAGGCGCAGCACGGACTGTTCCTCCTCGGAGAGCTCGCCGACCGCCCGGCGTAACTCCTCGAGTTTGGCCTTGGCGGCCTGTTCGTCGATCCAGGCATCCGGCGGCGACGTGGACGGGCCGCCGAGAGACTCGATCTCGGTCTCGATCTCTTCCATGGGGACATGGCGTATCCCCGCGAGGTCCTGGGCGAGACGCCGCACGCTACGCGGGTCCAGCTCCGACTCGATTCGATCGAGGCTCTCGGTAAGCTCGAGCGCATTCAGCGAGTGTCCCTTGGCCAGCAGTGCCTCCCGTGTGCCGACGAGTCCGCGGCCGCTCCAGAAGAACTGCCGGAAGACCTCCTGATCGACTTCGCTCAATCGTTGAATCGTCTCGGGCAACTCTCTGCGTCCAAGTTTCTTACGAAGGTGATCAAGAGTCCGGCGCTCGGCGATGACGACGAGCCAGGTCGACAGCGCGGAACGTCCTTCGTACTTGCCGAGTGCGCCCCGTCGTAGCTCGACCAAGAGATCGGCAAACACGTCCCGGACGAAGTCTTCGTCCCGTGAATGGCGTCTTCGGATGACAGATAGTAGAAGCGGTGCGTAACGAGCGACGAACTGATTCCAGGCCACGTCGGAACCCGTGTCGACAGCTCGGGCGAGCTCGATGTCGGCCTCAAAGGTTTTCGGATCCATGTGCCGCGCTTGGGGGACCGTTGCGGTTCAGAAGTCGTCGAGCCAATTGATGACACTCAGATCAGTCGGTGCGAGCGTAGCACGGAGGGCGGGGAATGACGAACCCCGGATCCTTCGGCCGTCACCGTACCCTCTCCCGGCTACGCCTTCGTCTTCTTCCTGGACTTGGCCGATCGCGTGCTCTGCTTGGTAGAAGGACGTCGTTGGCGGTCGATCTCATAGATGAGGAGGGCAGCGGCAACCGAGGCGTTCAAAGAGTTGACCTTGCCGTGCATCGGGATGCGGACGGTCCAGTCGCAACGCTTGGCCAGCGCTCTACCCAGGCCGCTTCCTTCGCCGCCGACCGCCAGAAGGAGCGGAACGGAGTAGTCGACCTCACGAAAGTCGGTGTCTCCCTCAGAGTCCGTTCCCACCAGCCAGAAGCCGTCGTCCTGAAGCCGGGCCGCGGTGGTGGCGAGGTTGCCGACCCTGGCGATGGGAAGGTGCTCGATCGCCCCTGCCGAACTTCGGGCGACGGAGGCCGTCAGTCCGGTACTGCGGTGCTTCGGTAGGAGGATCCCGTCGACGCCGGCGGCCTCTGCGGTTCGCAGGATCGAACCCAGGTTGCCCGGATCCTGGACGCCGTCGAGAAGCAGCAGAAGGGGCGTCTTGGTCCGTCCCCGGGCCGTTTCCAACAACTCTTCGAGGCTCACGTAGTCATAGGCCGCGACCATGGCCGCGACGCCCTGGTGCTTGACCGTCCCGGCCAATCGATCGAGGTGGATCCGCGGAACGTGCTGCACCGGCACTCCCTGTTCGCCGGCGTCCTGGATGAGTTGGGTCAGCCCGCCGGCTCCGTCGGCAACCAGAAGACGAAGCACGGACCGGTTTCCCGCCAACGCTTCGGCGACTGCATGCCGACCAAAGAGATGTCCCTCGTCTTCGTCCTCCACTGCAGCATGACCCAGGCTCATGCCTTCCGGGTCCCCGTGGTCAGAATCCGTGAAGGCGCTCAGGTCCGAGAAGACGACTTCGTCGTCGAAGGAGTCCTCGCCCGCTTCGAAACGAGGTCTATCGAGGACCTCGCGTTTCGGACGTCGCTCGGACTGGCGTCGCCGTGGGGTTTCGCGCCGAGTCGGGGAGCTTCCGGCTCCCGGACGCCGGCGGGCTCCACCACGACTCGTGGTGTCGTGTGCGGTCCCGCTACGGCTCCCGACGGTCCGCCGGGCACCGTCACGTCCAGTGCCGGATCGACCGCCACTACGGCTGGGGCCGCCACTACGGCTGGGGCCGCCACTACGGCTGGGGCCGCCACTGCGACTCGGACCTCCACTACGACTCGGACCTCCACTACGGCTGGGGCCTCCACTACGGCTGGGGCCTCCACTGCGGCTCGGTCCGCCACTGCGGCTAGGTCCGCCACTGCGACTCGGGCCTCCACTTCGGCTCGGGCCGCCACTGCGGCTTGGGCCGCCACTGCGGCTTGGGCCTCCACTGCGACTGGAACCACCGCTTCGTCCGGTGCCGCCACTGCGACTCGAGCCGCCTCGGCCGTTCCCGGAGTTCCGTCCACCTGTGGTCCGGCTGCCGGTCCCGGACCCGGTGTTCCTGCCCGCGCGCCCGGCGCCTCCCGAACTCTTCCGACGGGGTGCTGCCTTCTTCTTTCTGGGAGTCATGCCGTTTCCTTACTGCGGTAGGCGAGGATGGTCGAAACGACCATCGAAGTGAGAACGGAAGCCGCGAACACGTAGAGTCCTGGCTGGACGCTGACTCCGACCTGGGCGACCGAGGAGTTGATCCGAACGATGACCACGACCAGGGCGACGACGAAGACGTCACCCATCGACCACTGTCCGAAGTTCTTAACGAAGGAGAGCCAGCGGGAGCGGGCCGTCCGGGAACCCATGACGATGGCCAGGGCGATGTACTTACTGATCGGAAAGAGAATGGTGAAGGCCGTGATCATGACGACCAGAAACCAGTCTCCTCTTTCGTAGAGAGTCTTGATCGTCGAGAGCAGTTTGATCGCTTCCGTGGTCGTCTTCTGCATCGGACCGAAACCGATCGTGGTTTCGATGAGCGCAACGTCCATGGTCAGACTGACCACATAGAGGACGAGGGAGACGGGAAGGAGGATCGCGCAGATCCAAAAGCCTGTGCCGCGGGTTTGACTCATGCGTTGTTGCGCCGTCCTTTGTCGAGAACCGTACTGCCGATGCCGGCTATGGATACCAGGATTGCGGCCGCGAAAGCGATCAGAAACGACGCGACCTTTAGATCGAGCACGGCACCGAGGGCCTCGCTGTTCTTCCAGATGATGGCCGAGGCCGCCCCGGCCACCATTCCGGCGATGGCGCCGCCCCGAGTCAGCCGCTTCCACCAGATGGCCAAGAGCATGACGGGACCGAAGGCGGCCCCGAGGCCGGCCCAAGCGTAGCTGACCATCTCATAGATGAGGTCCTGGTTGGTGAACGCCAGAATCAAAGCGGCGCCGGTGATGATGGCTGCCGAGAGACGCGCCAAAAGGACCAGGCGGGCGGGAGAGTCTCCGCCGCGATTGCCTCGAACGATCTTGACGTAGACGTCCTCGACCAAACTCGAGCTGGCGACCATGATTTGACTGTCGGCGGTCGACATCATAGCCGCGACCGCGCCCGAGATGATGATGCCCGCCAACCATGCCGGAACGAGAGCCTTGGCCAGAAGCGGCATGACCTGCTCCGGTTCGGCCAGGTCCGGTCCCAGGACTCCGACTCCGACCAATCCGATGAAGACCGCGCCCCAGTAGGCAATCAGAACCCAGGACATGGCGATCAGCGTTCCCAGTCGAAGGTCCGAGACTTTTCGGATCGCCATGAAGCGGGTGAGCAGGTGAGGTTGCCCAAAGTAGCCCAGGCCCCACGAAAGGTTGGCGACCATGACCCCGAAGAAGAAGGCGCGGCCGGTCTTCCCCGCATCCATCGTCAGCATGGGAGAAAAACCGCCCGCCGTCTCGGCCGGAGCTTTGGCGGCCAGGGCCGAAGTCAAACCGTCGATCCCACCCAACTCGATGATTCCCAGAATGGGCAGGAAGAGAGCAACCGCTGCCATGAGCAGGCCCTGCACGAGGTCCGTCCAGGCGACGGCGAGGAAGCCGCCGAGAACCGTGTAGGCGAGAACGACGACGGCCCCGATCAGCATGCCTTGTGTCCGATCGAGACCGAACGTGGCCTCGAGGATTTGTCCCGCCCCGACCAGTTGAGCGCCGATGTAGCTCGTGTAGAAGACGAGGATGATGAGGGTCGCGAGTCCGCGAAGAGCGGCGTCGTCCTTGCCGAAGCGGGAGCAGAGAAAGTCCGGGATGGTCAGGGCGCCGCTCTCTTCAGACATTCGGCGGAGCCCTTTGGCGATCAGGGTCCAACTGGCGAGGATGCCGAAGGCGATTCCGATGACCGACCAGAACTCGCGGAAGCCCGCCGCGTAGGCGGCGCCGGGCAAGCCAAGGAGGAACCAGGCGCTCTCTCCACTTGCGCGCTCGCTGACCGCGGTGACCCACGGACCGAGGCGCCGTCCGCCCAAAACAAAGTCATCGAGGCCGCGCATGTAACGAACCGTGATGAGTCCGACCACGACCATGACGGCCAGATAGAGACCGAAACCAATGTAGAGAGCGGGGTCGACGGACTCGTTCATGATGACCGGTGGCTCCTGTTCCGAAAGAAGTAGATCAGGACCAACGTCAGGATGAGAAGCCAGGATCCGAAGACAATGAGGATGGTCGATATCGGCATCTAAGAACTCGCTTTCCGCAGCCTTCATCCGGCGTTAGAAGTGTTTCTCTCACGATCACACTTCAGCAGGGGAGGGCTGTGGAGGCGAGTCTATCCGAGGACGGTGAGTCCGCAAGCCCAGCGAAGCCGGGCCCGTGCGCTCTGTAGCGCCGATCGCGCCGCGACCTGCCGATTTGCGGCCGCTGTGCGGGACCGCTCTGCTTCAAGGTAGCGGGCCAGTGTGTCCCGTCCTTCCCGGAACCGGAGCTCGACGATGCGAAACGCTTCGTTCGCCGCGGCTTCCCCCGCCTCGGCGGCGGCGAGCTGTGCTTCTGCCGTTTCCACGCGATGCCATGCGTCGCTGACTTCGCGGGCGATGTCCCCGCGTCTACCCAGGTGTTCGCTCTCTCGACGGCCGAGCACAGCCTCCGCTTCGTCGACCTCCGCCCCGATGCCTCCGCCGCGGAACGGATTCCATTCCATGGTGATGGAAGCGGCGTAGCTTCGGCTTTCCGAGTCCCAGTCTCTTTCCGGAGCCAAGCCGCTGTATCGTGCGGACCCGACCAGCTTCGGCCATCGTTGGGAGGCGCGAGCCTTGCGGTCGAGTGTTGCGGCCCGGACTCCGGAAGCGGACGCGCCGAGTTCCGGACGGTTCTGGATCGCAGCGGCAACCGCGGAGTTCAGGTCGTCGAACGGGGCCCCAGGGACCGCTTCGTTGAGATTCGGTTGAAAGGAAACGACCTCCTGGTTTCCAAAGAGTCGCAGCAGTTGCGCGTTGAAATGCGCAACGGACTCTTCGGCGCTACTTCGGGCCGAGAGGACTTCCGCGGCCCGAGCCCGGAGACCCAGAACATCTGCTTCGGTCGTTCGTCCCACGTCCAAGCGTGCGGCGGCGTCTTCCGCTTCCCGTAGCAACTGCTCGTACGCCGCGTCCTGGACCGCAACCGCATCACGCGCTTGCACGAGTCCGAAGAAGAGTTCCGCCGCCGCCAGTTCCAACGCCGCCTGGTTGGATTCCCACACGGCGCCGGCAGCGTCGGCTCCCGCACGCGCCGACCCGATGAGAGAGTTCCGGCCCCGATCCCAAAGCACCCATCGGGCTCCAATCTCTCCGCGAACGACGTCGACCGATTGATCGAGATCGGTGGTCAGAGGATTGGCGCCCTGCAACAGGCTGAGTCCGAAAGTCTCTGAAGGATCATTGGTCACTTCCCACGCGCCCGTAACCTGAAGAGCCGGCCACCGCGTACTCGCGGCCGCGCGGGCACGGGCTTCCGCGGCGAGTTGGTCGAACTGGGCTGCCGCCAGTTCCGGATTGCCGGACTCGATGAGGTGAGACAGGTCGGACAAGGACAGCGGCTTTTCGGTTGGGCTCGCTGATGCGGATGCGGATGCGGATGCGGATGCGGATGCGGATGCGGATGCGGACGCGTGCGAGGCGCAGAAGCTGAAGATCATCGCGAGGACCGTAAGTCCTTTCGCCAATCCCGAAGGATGAACTGACGTCTGTCGCCCCGACTTGCGACGGGAGGGGACTTCCTCCGTCGACGAATCGCGTCGCGACGCGAGAGCGTTTTCATGAAGGGACCGACGCTCCTGTCCAGCGAGGTGCGAGTCTTGGTCCTGGGCCGGTTTCCCGCTTCGACCGGTGTGATCCTTTGCCTCATTCCGCCGCTCGACGAGGAAGTAGAGCGTGGGGACGAGCAGGAGGGTAACGACGGTCGACGAGACCAGTCCCCCGATAACGACGAAACCCAATGGACCCCACATACTGCTTCCGGTCAGCGTCAGCGGAATGAGTCCGGCGATCGTCGTGATCGTCGTCAGCAGGATGGGTTGGAAGCGGCTCGTCGTTCCCTCGATGAGGGCCACGTCGAGCGGCTCTCCTTCCCGTCTCAGTTGGTTGATTCGGTCGACGAGGACGATCGCGTTGTTGACGACGATTCCGGTCAACGCGAGAAGTCCGATGAACGCCGTGAAGCCGAAAGACCAGCCACTGAGGAACAGTCCCGCGACCGAGCCTCCGAAGGCGATGGGGATACTCGTGAAGATGAGAAGTGGATGGAGAAACGATCCGAACTGAAGGACGAGGATTCCGTAGATCAGTCCGACCGCGACGATGACGTTGGTCAGCATGGAAAGGAACGCCCGATCGCGTTCTTCGTCCTCACCGATGATCTCGAAGGCTTCCTGCGGATCCTGCTCGAGGCTATTCACAAATGGCATGAGATCGGTCATGACCTCGGTGGCGAGGCGCCCGTCGACGTCCGCGCCGACGATGACGGAACGCTCGAGGTTGGTATGGGAGATCTCCGCGTAGGTCGGCGCGAGCACGGGCCGGGTCAGTTGGGCGAGCGGAAGGGAGCCGCCGTTCGGCAACGGAACGCGAATGCGTTCGAGGTCATCGATGCGTTCGTCCCCCTCATGCGTGGTCCGGACGATGACGGCGATGTCGTCGCCGTCCCGTCGCAACTCCGCGGCTTGTCCTCCGGCCAAAGCCAGGCGGACCTCCCGAGCCACGAAGCCGCCGTTCAACCCGAGCCGATCGACAAGGACGGGATCGACTTCCAAGTCGAGTCGAGCGGGGCCGGGACGAAGTCCATTGAAGATGTTGATGGCGCCGGGAATCTCCCGCAGCTCCGAGGCAAGTTCGTCGGCTTGCCGGGACAATCGTCCGAGATCGTCTCCATAGAGCCGCACCGAAACGGGAAGCCCGATGGGTGGACCTTGGACGAACGTCTTGGTTTCGACGACGAAGTCGGGACTGTCGGCGAACGCGGTTCGGGCGCGACGCGCGACGTCGGGAAGTGCCTGCATTCGGTCCCGATCGATCTCAACCAGGATCTCAGAGAAGTTGGTCGCGGCCGCGGCCCGCAGTTGGTTGTAGTAAACAGTCGGATTCCCTTCACCGAGATTGGCCGTCACTCCGACGACTTCTGGTTGTTCGAGCAACCAGTCCTCGACCTGGAGAGATCGTTCCGCCGTCTCTGTCAGGGCCGTCCCTTCCGGTGCTTTGACCCGAACCAGAAAAATCGACTTCTCCGCCCTGGGGAAGAAGTTCATTCCAAGGAAAGGAGCACAGAGAAAGGGGATGAGACCGAGACCGAAGGCGATGAGAACCGCGCGGCGCGGGCGATGCAAAGCGCGTTCCATGATTCCGCGGTACGCACCTTCGACGATGGTGCGGCGGAACCAGGGGCTCAGCGAGCGGCCTTCGTTTCCGTCTCCCATCGACCGGGCCGCTACCAGTGGGGTGATGAGCAGCGCCATAAAGAGACTGACGACCAGAACGAGGCAGACGACGATGGGGATGTCGCGTGTGAACTCGCCGACCGAGCCGGCCATGAGCAGCATCGGCATGAAGGCCGCGACGGTTGTTGCCGTGGAACTGGCCACGGCCCCCGCGACGCGGTCCGTACCCTCGATGGCGCTCGTTCGCGGGTCTGCTCCCTCTCTTCGCCGTTGCAGAATCGACTCGACGACAACGATTGCGTTGTCGACCAAAAGACCGAGCACGACGACAAGACCGGCGATCGACATTTGCTGTAGCGCGATCCCAAACCAGGAGAGCAGGGAGAAACTGATCCCCACCGAAAGAACGAGAGCCGTAACGACGGCAAGTGCAGGACGCCATCCCGCGAGAACGGCGACGAAGAACGAGATGATGAGCCCGCCTTGCAAAAGGCTGCCCCCGAAGGTGTGCAGACGTCGTCTCACGTCTTCGGACTGATTGGCGACGACGCTGATCTCGATCTCGGACGGAAGGTCCCCGCGAAACTTCTCGAGAACTTCTTCCACATCCGACGCGAGATGGAAGACGTTGTGTCCTTCTTTCAACGTTACGGTCAGGCTGATTGCGGGTTCGCCGTTGCGCCGGACCAGATAGTTCGGATCGGCGAGTCCCCGCTCGACCACGGCGACGTCTGCCAGTCGAACCGGGCGACCTTCCACTGTGCGCAGAACCGTGGCTTCGATGTCCGAGACCGACTCGTAGCGGGGGATGGTCCGGACGGACAGCCGACGACTTCCTGCGGTGACAGCGCCTCCCGGGATGCGTGATTCTCCGGCGCGCAGTGCATCGTGGACCTGTCCCAGAGTGAGCCCGGCCTCGGAGAGACGGCCCGGATCTACGGTGACGTGAATCTCCTCTTCGAGGTCACCGCGCAGTGCGACTTCCTTGGCGTCAGGAAGCGGCCGAAGTCTTCCTTCGAGTTCCTCGGCCCACCGCAGAAGGTCGGCACGGGTCTCACCGGGTCCGTGAAGCACGAGCTGAAGGACGGCAACATTGCTCGGTTTTCCCGCGAAGGTTCGGACGTCGATGACGCCGTCCGGAAACTCGGGCTCGACGGACGAGAGTTCCTGCAGCAGCAGGTCGTAGGCGCGCTCTTTGTCGGAGTCCTCTCGGAACTCCGCGTTGACGATGCCGACACCGGGACGGGCCGTCGCTTCGACGAGTTCGACTTCTTCGAGAGCGAAGACGACTTCTTCCAGGGGCTCGATGATTTGTTCTTCGATCTCGTCAACGGAAGCGCCCGGGTAGATGACTGTGATGATCCCACTGAACGCAGACAGAGTCGGGTCTTCCTGTCGGGGCATCTTCATGTAGCCGACGCTGCCCAAGGCGAGTGCGGCCAGGGTCAGGACGATGACGAAGCGATAGTTGCGAAAGGAAAAGCGCGTGATCGACATGTGCTAGCCCTCCACGACCTGGACGGCATCGCCGTCGCGCAGGCGGTCGGGCGGCTCGATCACGTAGAGCTGTCCGTCACGCAGCCCCGAGAGAATGGAGGCACGCTCCTCGCGGATGGACCCTGTCTTCACCGGTATCCGCGTGGCGTGGTTGTTTTCGATGACAAAGACGGACGCCCCACCGTCGTCGACGCGAAGCGCAGAGAGAGGAACGTTGACCCTTTCGTCGCCTGCGGACCGGGGCAGTTCCGCCCAGACGACGGTTCCGGGGAGGAGGACCTGCGATGAGTTGTCTACGTACAGTCTCAACGGAATGGAGCCGGATCGGGGATCCCCGGAAACAGGCAGGTGAGCCAGCTCCGCGCGCACGGATTGTTCGCGTCGATCAGGAAGGTACACGGTGGCGGCAGCGTCGAGGTCGAGTTCAGCAAAGACCTCTGCCGGGACCGCAACCCGGAGTTCCAGGTTCTCGGTGTCGATCAGTTCGAAGACAGGCACTCCGGGAGAAACGACCTGTCCGACTTCCAAAGACTCTTTCAGGATGCGGCCTCCAAAGGGAGCCGTGAGCCTGGACCGCTCATGGTTCCATTTCAGCGCGCGCAGCTGGTTTTCCGCCGACTCCAGGTCGGCCTCGTCTGCATCCAGTTCTTCTTTCGCGATCGCTCCTTCGCGCGCCAGGTTGCGACTTCGGTCGAGGCGCGTTCGCAGGAAATCGACTCGGGCTGCCGCCTGCTCCTGGGCCGCGTGAAACGGAACCGGGTCCAGAGAGGCGAGGAGCGAACCGGCTTCGACCGGATCGCCTTCCGAACTCGCCACTCGGGAAACGACTCCGGATACGGCAAAGGAGAGTGTGACCTGGTGTCGGGAAGTCAGAGTTCCCGTGGCGCGAAAGGGGCCGGTGTCTCCCGGCGAGGCGATCTGTGCCCGAACCGGGATCGCTCGTTCATGCGTGGCCGGCTGCGTCTCGACCTTTTGGGCGCGCAGCCGGTCTGTCGTGACAAAGGCCACCCCAAACACCAGCGCGAGTACGACCCACAGTCGGGGATCTCGGAGACGTTCACGATTGCGGCGCATGATTCGGACCTCCCGAGCCGTTCCGAACGCGGCTCTTGTCAGTGGCGACGCCTCTCAGCACCAGTTCGACGATGTGCTCGAGTGCGTCTTGATGGAATCCTCGGACCGACGATTCGTCGGCCGGATCGATGCCGGACT
Organism: bacterium; assembly: GCA_030431975.1. Classification (GTDB taxonomy): domain Bacteria; phylum Eisenbacteria; class RBG-16-71-46; order CAIMUX01; family CAIMUX01; genus JACKCR01. The sequence continues at coordinate 43,333 of JAUIHP010000033.1, forward strand.
CGACGAGGTGACGCCCCGCGTTGATGTGCCAGTTCATGGAGAGTGAAAGAAACGAGTCGATGACGCGGAGGGGATCCAGGTCGGAACGAATCCATCCCTGTTCCTGTCCTTCCCGAATCCGTTTGCAACCGAGTTCATAGGGTAGGGAGCAGAGGTCGGACTTCTCCTTGGGCAGGAGTGGTCCGCTCTGCCAGCCTTGGTCGGCCTCCCACCAGGACATGAGCCGTGCGACGTGTGGGTTCGCACGCAGAAACTCGAAGTGCATGCGGATGGCCTTTTCCAACAGACCCAAGGGCGCGTCTTCCGGATGGGCTCCACCTTCGGCTTCACCGGCCTTTTCCAGAAGGTCGACCGTGGAGCGGAAGTAAGGTTCGAGGGCTTCCTCCAGGACCGCCTTGAAGAGTTCTTCTTTCCCCTCGAAGTAGTGGTAGATCAGTCCCTGGGGAACGTCGGCCTTCTTTGCAATCGCGCTCATCCGGGCTCCCTTGAGACCTTCGTCTTTGAAGATCTCGCGGGCGGCCAGGAGCAGGTTAGACCGGGTTCGGACCGGGTCGCGGGAGCGCCCTTTGGACTGGCGGGCGGATGTTTCGGCCATGGATGTTCCTGTGTCCTCTTTAGCTGGGGCTGTCCCTCGGTTTCGTTCTTCGATCGCACTCTACTGAACGTTCACTCAATTAGTTGCAGGAAAACTGTTAGAACTTTCAAGCCGTTGCAAATATTGTTACTTAGAGATCAAAGACACTGGGCCCATCCAGATGGCGAATCGAAGAGAATGACGAATCCATTTAGTCGAGGTGGTCGGGCGGCCACGAACCGGGGCCGAACCGATCAAGTCATCCGGACCGCAAGGGTCGAACGGGCGGGGCGGACAAGGCGCAGGCCCGCATCTCGAATGGGTTACCGGGTCTGGCCCTTGCTGGTCTTCTTGCTGACACTCCTCGGGTGCGCATCAGAGGGCGATCGGCCGTCGAAGGACCAAAAGCCGAACATACTCTTTCTGACAGTCGACACGTTGCGCCCGGACAGAACCGACATGTACGCCTATGACCGTTCGACGATGCCACGGGTCGCCGCCTTCGCCGACTCTGCGACGACCTTTGATCACGCCGTCGTCCCACGCGGTTCGACGCGTCCCAGTTACGCATCGATGTTGACGGGGCAGTACCCGTTTCGTAACGGAGTGCGCTCGAACCGAATGGTCCTTCACGAAGACGCCCAGACACTTTCCGAAACTTTGCTCGATGAGGGCTACGAGACTGCCGGCTTCGTCAGCAACTTCGTTCTTCTTGGCGACTTTTCCGGCATCAATCAAGGCTTCCAGATCTATGACGACTTCCTCGACCAGCGGGAAGGTCGCAGAAACAACTACGAGCGCAGAGCGTCGAGCACGCTTCGTTCGATCCTGGAGTGGCTTGATTCGGATCCACCAGAGCCTTTCTTCCTCTTTGTCAATCTCATCGATCCTCACGGTCCGTACAAGCCGCCCCAGAAGTATTACGACATGTACAAGACCGACCGGGTCCGTAACATTCCCCGTGGGCGGATTCCGCCATATCAGGCGCACGGCGATACCCTGAACTTCTTTGACTACGTCGATCGTTATGATGCGGAGATTCGTTACGTCGACGATGCCTTGGGTGTGCTCATGGATGCGCTTGTCGCGAAAGGGGTTTGGGACAACTCGATGGTTGTGTTTACGGCCGACCATGGGGAAGGCTTCGGGGAGCATGGAACCTACTTCGGACATCACGCGCTGCTCTGGGAGGAGACGACGCGCGTTCCGATGACGATTCGAATGCCGCAGGGATGGTATGAGTCCCGCGGAGAGAACCCGCCTGCCAGGCTCGATCCCGTCGTTTCCCCGCTGGATCTCACGCCGACGGTCATGGACTTGCTAGGTCTCGCCGTTCCCGACAATCTCGACGGTCGTTCGCTGCTGCCAGTCCTCAGGGGAGAGGCGGTTTCCGATCGCAACATCCTGGTCGAGTTCCCCAACGTCGCCACGCCGGAGAACGAGCATCCGGACTTCTATGCTTTGCGCGGCCGGACGCAGAAGTTGATTCGAATGCTCGACCCGACGACCGGGGAGCAGATGGTGGAAAGCGTCTCTGACCTGGTCAACGACCCGCTCGAGATTCGACCTGCTGCCGTTGACCCCTCGAACCCGGACCACGCGCGCCTCGTTGCCGAGATGGATGAGATGCTCGAACTCGTCTCAACCTATGAGACGCCGTACACGGTTACGGAGTACCTCCTTCCGGAGGAAGACCGGGAGTCCTTCATCACGGGACACCGTGGCAAACGCGAGGTTCGGCACCTCAGTCCGGAGCAGGAAGAGCGGCTCCGTAGTTTGGGGTATATCCAGTGAGGCTCGGTGCACATCCAGTCAGGCTCGGCGCACATCCTGTCGGCGCAGACTTGAGTGCCAGTCCCTCGACGGTGCCCGTAATCGCAGCGGCGTCGTTTCGATCGCGCAGCCAGTGCCTCATGGACACCGGAACCTTGTTCCTCTTCACAATCGCTCTCCTGGTACTGGCTGGTTGCTCTTCCGAACCTTCCGTCGAACCGGATCCGGCGGCCCGTCGTTGGGAACCGTATCCAGGGACCGTGCTACAAGTGGAAGAGGACCTCTACTGGATGCGTCGGGATCAACTCGCGCTCCTGGCCTGGGCGGAGTCTTTCGGGCCGACTCCGGTCGTGGATCCGATCACGGTGATTCACTTCGGCAGCTCACTTGGCCTTTCACCCGCACCGGCGCCGCCCACCGACTTTCGTCCGCAGGACGCCGAAGACTGGATACCGTTTCTGTACTCGCTGAGTCCGGAGCATTATCTGGCCGTGGCCTGCTTCCTGGGATGGGTGGACGAGATCTATTGGGTGCAACCGGAGATCTCGATGTTCTCCGGGCCGTCTCAGGACGCCTCGTTTGAGATCCGGTCAGACGGCGGCCAACTTACCTTCGTTCGAAAGGACTCGAGCAGTCAGAAGGACTCGAGCGACCGCGATGACGGTCGGGAGCTAACCGAACGTCGGGCCGCCGTGGCAGCGGGACAACCGGATCGGCTTCTGCCCATTGCTGTGGCCCACGCCGCCCCCGAAACGGTTTGGAAACCCGGTGCTGTTCGACTTCATGCATTGAGCCTCGACCAACTGGATGCATTCGTCGAGCAGGAGCAGTTCGAAGAACAGCCGGTTTGGGTCGACGTCGACCTCGACTACTTCGGGGCAAGGACTCCGCTTCGTCTGCACGGCCCGCTTCTCCTTCACGAGGGAGCGGATGTCGCGACCGGAATTGATGGAGACGTTCTGCCTGTCTTCAAAGTGTCCGACGAGTCGCGCCGCGATCTGGTCCGGCGCGTTGGTTCTGTGGTGACCGCGCTACGGCCGTGGAGAACCGCGATGATCGAATCTCCGGACCACGTCTTTCGAAGCGACCTTCCTGAATTGGCAACCGAAGTGCGCCGTGTCTTGCGAGGTCGCTCCAGCGCGGCGGAATCCGAAGTACGAGTTTCGCGGGTGGATGCCGAAATCGGCGGTAGACGAATCGAGTTGGATCCCGGTAGAACTCGCTCTCTGGTCGCCCCTTCGGAGGGGGATTCCCTCCGGTTGGATCTGTTCCTTGCCGAGCCCCTCGAAGAGTCCCTCCACATGTCTCTCTACTTCGATCCACGCAATTCACGGGACCAGCGGCTCGCACTCTGGCGGTTCGATCCCGGAAGTCCGGAGTACGGAGTTACCGTCCCATTCCCGCGAGATGGTCGTGCCTTCCAACCCGGCTGGGATGTCGAGATTCGCACAGCTCGGACAGGTCGCCTCCTTTACTCCGCGGAGTTCGTCGTTCTTGGGGAGACGGAACCTTTCCGCCGAAGTGTCGACGCGTTCTTCTCGGAGTTGCCGCCGGATACTGAACTTGCGGCGCCGCAGACGCAGGCGGAGATCGATCTGAACGAGTGGGTACGTCTCGGGGCCGTTCATGGTGTCCCGATACGAGTCGTCGAAGACCTCATCTTTTCGCTTCCGCAGAGCTACCGGCTCCACGATGCTTCGTTGGATCGACATCTTATGAAGACGGTGCCGGTACCGCGATGACGAGGCGGATGTAGTCAGCTACGAAAACGGGAATCAGGAGCGGAGAACGAGACGAATGGGACTCTTCGGCTTCAATGCCAAGAAGAAGATGAAGAAGGCACAGGAGCTGGTCGCCGGCAGCCGAGACTACGAGGCGCGAAAGGTGCTGCTCGAGCTGCAGAAGAACGCCGCGAAGCTGGACGGAACCGACCAGGCCTGGGTCGTCGAGAATGAGCGTCTGGTCCGGGAGCGAATGGTCGCCGCCCGGATGGACGAAGCGCGCAACTACGAACAGGCGGGAGAGATTGCGGCGGCCCGGGACCGCGCGGAAACAGCGTTGGACCTGGCGGGTGATGACCTCGAAACGTCGAGCATCCAGGAGCTGCTGCATCGGCTCGGGTCGAGTCGGCGGGAGTCGGGCGGAAGCCCGGAGCGCCTTCCTTCGGATCTGCTTCCGGATCGGCCGGACCGGGAACAGCGCGCTCAGGATCCGGAAGAGCCGACTCCGGAAGAGTTGTGGGGCGACAATCTCGGCGAGGTCTTTGAGTTGTACATGGATGCACTTCCCGCCGAGCAGGCAAACTTGTACAGAGAGCAGACAGAAGAGTTCAAGCGTGCCTACGTTGCGCTCGTTCAAGGTGCGCCGAAGCTGGCGCTGACCTACTTCGACGAACTCGTCTGGGATCCGCTCCCTCCGGATTCGATCGGACTGGAACGGGCTCGGGCGTTGCTGTTGGCGAAGAGGGCCGAAGAGTCGGTCGAACTGCTGGATTCGATCGGGTCGGGAGAGGCCGCGTTCCGGTGGGCCAAGATCGAAGCGCTTCGCGAACTCGACCGGTTTGATGACGCGGTGGCCGAGGCGGCCGAGCTGGTCAATTCGCTGCCCGAACACAATGAGTCGACCGACGCCCTGTATGCGTGGACGCTGATCGATGCCGGACGGCCGGACGAAGCATGGACCCACCTCGAGGGTTGGGTCCAAAGCGGAACCATGTCCGAAGAAGTCCTGGTCGCAGCGGCTCAGGCCGCGTCCCAGACCGGCCGGTCCGACGAGGCTGCAGAGTTTCTGGAAGGACTGATTCAGTTTCGTTTCCACTCCAGCCTTCAAAGCGGCCGTCCGCCCTCCTTCCCGGTGGAGGCGGGTCGCCGACTTCTCTCCATCTACATAGACCGTGAAGAGGACCCGGCGAAGACCAAGGCTTTGGTCATGCATCTGCTCGATTACGACCCGTACGGTGGGGAGGCGTACCGGGACCTGCTTCTCCGTCTGGATTCGCGCTGACGGCGTGTCTGCCCGCACGACGCCGCCTTGGTGCCACGGGTTGGGCTGTGGATGGGCCCGTCCAGGCCCGGTCCCATTCCGTTCCGGCTCTCAAGATGCTTTCCAGAGCCTCCTGCGACGGGTGACCCCCGAACACCGCTCGGGCGACGTCCACGACTGCCTTACGACATATGGGACGACCTGTCCATTGCTGTGGACCGTTAGGAAAGCGAAAGGAATCCGCTCTCCCGTCCTCATGGGACGCCAAATGGGTGCGTAGCATGCACTAAAGGCCTGCTTCTGTCCGAAATGGGCCACGCTTTTACCTATTGGTCGATCCGGCCCAATCAAATACAATCATTTCGCCTGGATGCTGGACAGTGGGAAGGGGTCCGCACGGCAAGTTCTGCCGAGCCGTTGTGTTTCTCGCCTTCCTGTACCCATGGCAGTGTGCAACTGACAACTACGGGCTCAACAGCGCCGCCTTACGGGCGGGAGTTGTGTGCGCAACCAAACTCTGTGGAGGGTCAATCGGATGAAGAAACTCGTAGGGTTTCTCTCCGGCGTCATGTGTCTCGGCTTGACCGCTGGCATGGCCGCCGCTGGACCGAATGCAGGTGGAGCGCTCATCGTGGGAAGCGATGGGACCGCTTACACCAATGACATTCCAGACTACTGTGGAATGTATGACTTGGGTGGAGACTGCGAATCCGCCGGCACGAACCTGCCTGGCTACACGGCCGACGCTTCCGTGTGGTGGGTGAAGGCGGTCTTCCCGCCAAGTTCT
>JAUIHP010000047.1 GCA_030431975.1 bacterium
AACTGGAATCTTTCGATGGAGACGGAGAGGAGCACGGCGCATGACGCGTCCGTTTGGGATTCGAAACTCGGATTGCGCTGGTTTTTCTAGATCGCATGGTCGCCCCTGCGTTCCGGTCCCGTGGCTCGCGGCCACGAGCGTTCGGGCCATGTGCGTCGCGGTGGTGATACTTTGTGGATCCACCGCATGGGCCGACAAGAGGGTCGAGGAAACTTCGGTCGAAGAAACAGCACTCGAAGAAACAGCACTCGAAGAAACCGCGGTCGGGGAAGCGGCCCTTGGGGATGGGCCCGTTGGGAAAGCTGCGGCCGGCCACGCTTCCGCCCGGAAAGCCGCCGCCCAACTGGATCTTCCGGAGGATGCACTGACCCTCCTTGCCCAAAGTCTTCGTGACAGCTGCGCCATCTGTGCCGAAAAGAATCGGAAGAACGCGTTCTCCGAACTCGACGAGTTCTACGCGCCTGGCCGCCTTTTGACCATGGCGGGCGACACCCGGTTCGAGGTCTTGTCTGACAAGCCGAACGAACTCGGTCTCTTGGGCTACGAGAGACAGAGCCCTGTCCTGACGTTTCGGTTTCATCACCCGGCCGCAAGGTTGGTCGGGGTCGAAGAAAGAGACGAGACAGAGGACGTCTGGTTGAAAGAGCTCGCGTCAGCCTCGCCGGGCGACCTGCTCGAGGGAACCATTGAAGTGATTCCGTATCCGTACGGAGATGGGGTGTCGTACCTGTTCTCACCGTCCGAGGGACACCTCCAGGTTCAGTGCCGCATTCTGGAAATCTCCGCTCCCTGACCTCGAACGGACATTCTTTCTCGGCAGAGACGCGCCTTCGGTTCGCACGAACAGGTACCCGTCGCGCCCGTCGAGTCTGAGATCAGCACACGGCCGCGGGAACTGTTCGGGCTGGTTCGAAATCCTCGAGATCAGCTACGCTTGTAAGCCCCCTCTCGTAGAACGGCTCGCGGAACAATGCTCCGGAGGCACGGATGAATCCTGTACGCCGTCTGCTCGCAGTGTCGTCTCGGAACCTGAGATGGCTGATCGTTGTCGTTCTCTCTGTCGCGGTCACGGTTTCCGCAAGGGCGGCCAATCAGGCTGTCGGACTGGACCCGATCGCCGAGGGAGTGTCTGCTCCGTTCGCCAGAGGCGCATGCGGCACGATCGTTTTCAACTCCGACGAAACGTATGAAACCGGCTACGCCTGGCAGTACGGTGGCAACTCGCCACCTGACTTCGGCGCCTTCGCGGAGTCGTACTCAGGTGTGACGTCAGTTTGTGCTGTCTACCTCGACCTGACGCAAACGGGCGGTCAGGTCGACCAGCCGATCGACGTCTACATATGGGACCAGGGGAACGATCGGCCGGGAGCTGTCGTGGCCATGGCTGCCGGACTCGATCCGGGTGACGTGGCCCGGTGGCCGGCCATCAGCCGCCATTCGTTCTCCATCGACGGAACTCCATCGACGAACCAGTGGTGGGCAGGTTTCTGGGGTGACTGGCCTTCGGGGATCGCGGCCTTCTTCATCGCAGCGGACGTCGACGGGCCTGGAAGCGATGTAGAGCCGATGTCAAAGGTACCTCCCGATAACGAGTTCGGGTACGGCACGGGTTGGCGCAACGTCAGCGACATGTGGGGACCGACGCAGGCACTGGGGATCGGCGTCGAGTACTCCACGGGTACGATCGGCGCGTGTTGCTATGAAGATGGAACCTGCCGACTGCGCAGTATCAACTTTTGTGACGGCGACTATCTCGGGGACGATGAACTATGTGAACCGAATCCCTGTCCGCAGCCGCCGTCCGGCGCATGCTGTTCACCCAACGGAGACTGTGAACTCTCCAACGTATTCTTCTGCGAGGAGAGCTATCTGGGAGACGGGACCGACTGCAGTCCGAACCCTTGCCCGCAGCCGCCGATTGGCGCCTGCTGTCATCAGGGTGAGTGTTTCGTCCTGGATGTTTTCGACTGCGACGACCTCGGTGGTGTTTGGCTGGGCGAAGTCGGCTGCGACGGACTCGAGTGTCCGGAACCCGAGTGTCCGGGCCCGCAGCCGATGACCGGCGGTGAGAACTACACCCCTTCCACGCGTCGGGGTGACCCGGGTCCGAACGCGGGTGGAACCCTGATTCTTCACTTCAACGACGACATCGAGCTGACCGGTCCGGGCGACGGCTATTGTGGGACCTCGGAACTCGAGTTTTGCGGCAACGCGGCGTCGACGGTCAATGTGGACGTGCCCGTCGTCTTCCATGCCCTGGCCATCTTCGATCCGGACGCCGAACCGCGACTGACCGGGATCAACTTCGGAGTCGAGTACCCGGGTTGCGTCCACATTTCCGAGACGGGACACTGCGGCGACCTGGCCATCGAGACGTCGGATTGGCCGCAGTCCGGCGAGGGAGCCGCTTTGGCTTGGGTGACGCCGCAAACGACGTCGGTGACCGAGGTCTACTGGTTCGTCTCCTATGTGGACTCGGGACTGTCGGGAACGATGAACCTGATCCCACATCCTCAAAGGGGCGCCTACTTCGCGGACGACAGCATCCCCGCGATTCTCGATCCGATCAGTGCGCTTGGGGCGATGGGATTCGGCGTGGCCGGGTTTGCTCCGTGCCCGGGCGCCACCGGCGCCTGCTGCAATCCCGAGGCGGAGTGTGTCCTTCTGTCAGAGCCCGAGTGCCTTGACATCGGCGGGGAGTATCAGGGAGACGGAGAGCCTTGTATCCCGGAGACCTGTCTCCTTGCCCGGGCCGGCGCCTGCTGTTTCGACGAAGACTGCATGGTTACAACCTTCTCGGAATGCGAAGGCGCCGGGGGACTGTGGCTGGGTGACGGCGTCGACTGCGAGAGCGATCCGTGCGCGTCGACGCCGATCATCGAGACGTCATGGGGCAAGCTCAAAGACCGGTTCCGGCCGCTGAAGCGCTAGCAGGACTCTCGCGGGCCTCCATCAGAAGTTCGTCACCAGCAGCGGCCGTCATCGCCGGGACTGGCGGCGAACTTGTGACAGAGGACGCTAGATGTCGCGGTCGATATCGGCTGCGGCCCGCAGCTCGTCGAGATAGACCTGCAGGTCTTCACTTGCCTGCTGCTGAACCAGGTACTGCTTGAGCCTGGGTTCGACGTCCATGTACTCCATCGGCTGCGGCTCCTGACGATCGACGGCGTGGATGATGTGGTAGCCGAACTGGGTCTTGACGATGTCCGAGACATCACCGGGGCTCATGGCGAACACGGCCTGATCGAACGGGGGCACCATCATTCCCGGACCGAAGAATCCGAGGTCCCCGCCGTTGGGCGCGGTCGTCTCGTCCTCTGATACCTCGCGGGCCAAGGCAGCGAAGTCCTCGCCGGACCGGGCGCGCGCCAGCGCGGACTCGGCTTTGGATCTCGCTGCGGCGTCCTCGTCCGGAGTCGCCGTCGGGGCAACGCGAATGAGAATGTGGCTCGCCTTCATCTGGGCCGGACTCTGAAACTCTTCGGGATGAGATTCGAAGTATGTCTTGGCTTCCTCATCCGTAATCGTGATCGTTTCGAAGAACTTCTTCTGCACGAAGTACTGAATCTTGACGTCCTGACGGAAGCCTTGGGCGAACTCCTCTTCGGTCAGGCCCTGCATCGACAATGCGGTCTTGAACTGTTCCTCCGTGGGGAACTGCGACCGGACCTGCTGATAGGACGCGTCGAGATCCTCGGATGTCGGAACCAGGTCCGAGGCGTCCGCAGCCGCGGAGAGGAGGCGCTGCTCGACGAGAAAGTCGATTGCCCTCGTCTGGAGTTCCGCTTCCGGAGCGCTCGGGTTGACGTCCGGCGCACGTCCCTGCCGCCACCCGGAAACCACCCGGGAAACTTGCTTCAAAGTGATCTCGTCGCCGTCCACGGAGGCGACGACCTTCGATGGATCCCCTGTAATGGCTGCTGCCCCCCCTTGGCTCGCGCCGTCGAAACTCCCGGAACCACCGCTGCCTGCTTCGCCGGAGCCTTCGTTTCCTCCGCACCCGGCAATCATCATGGACCCCAGGATCAGAGTGAAGCCCAGCGTGGACCAGGCGATTCCGCTCGTTCGTTTCAAAGCCATCTCCTTCTTGCTCGAGACCTGACTCGAGTCCCTGCTCGACCGGGCGCCGCGAGGGGCGCCTCTTCCAAAGCGAACCGATCTGGGAGTCTACCCTCGATTCACCAAACTTTCGCGGACGAATCCACCTTCGGTCCGGTTGGGGCCCCGTGTGTCTCGATCCCGGAAACAAGGAGAAGCCCGCGCCGAAGTATCGACACGGGCTTCCAACCAATTGCTTTCCGAGTCACCGTCCGGGGGAGGGCCGGCAACGACGAAGTCACCGGAGATCCATGCCAACGAACCGTACCGGTGGGTCGGCTCGCGACTACTCCGGGGCGTCGACCGTGATCTCACCGACGACGGTGATGTCGACCTTGAGTTCCCAGGTGAAGTCGGTGTCCTCACTTGCCGGTTCCGACCGTCCCGACCAGGTGGCGCTGGCTGCAAGGGTGGGATTCTGGTTTGACTGGATGTCGGCCAGAATCTCGGCAAGCATGCTGTTGACGACCGCCACCCCGGCTGCATCGAGTGGCGCGGTCCGGAAGTCGTAGGCGACACCCGCGTCGTCCGAGAATGCCGTCACCAGTGCGGCCTGGGGATCGTCACCCAGACGTCCGACCGTGACGGACGAGTCGACGATGCGGCGCGTCGGATCCGGGTCCGGGACGGTCACCCGGTAGGAGACGCCGGCCAAAGTGATCTCGATCACATCTTCGACGTCGATCCCGGCGTCGTCGATGATGTCCAGCAGATCGAGCTCCTGCCCGAAGTCGAAAACGACCTTCTCACCCTTGTCGTTGATGATGCCGTCGGCCTCGAATTCGAGAATGACCGAAGCGCCCGCCGCCAACTGCACGACCTTCTCTTCAATGGAGGGAATCAGCGGACAGCCGCTGCCCGCGAGCAACATCGTCGTCAAACAGAGGCCGGTCAGGGAGAGAAGTTTCTGTCTCATGATCGGGTCCTCCTTTCTTACAGCCCGAGGCTGATGCCGGCGGCGAAGCCGGTCTCTGCCGCGAGGTTCATTTCGCCGTGAATCATGAAGTACTGAAAGTTGAGACGGCCACCGGCGGTCAGGTGGAGGTTGTTCTCCTTCTCGAAGTCGACTTCGATGGAGAAGTCCTGCTCATCCGTGTAGTCGGCGCTCATGTCGAATGTGTCAAAGCCCAATCCGAGGTAAGGCTCGAGTACTCCGTACTGCTTCGACCCGGTCACCATGAACTGGAACATCTGTGTGTCGACGAGTCCGTCCCCAATGTCGAAGTTCTGATAGAAACCGCCGACAGCGAGGTCGACCGGAAAGTCCGGGTCGAGGTACTGACTGATCGAGTGCTGCACTCCGATTCCGAAGAGTTCGAGCTTTCCGAGATCGGTGTCACCGAGGTCGAGCGAGATCCAACGGAAGATGGCCCGCGTTCCCATAAAACCGGCGATCTCGAGTTGCGGTGCAGCGACCGTGAAGTTCTCGACGTCGAAGCCGCCCGGGTGCCAGAGTCGCGTTCCGGCCTCGCCTTGCTGCTCGACGGCCTGGGTGTCTCCGATGACCGTCGGGGCGTCGACGGACTCGGTGCTCTGGAATCCCACCGGATCGGACGGACTGTAGGTGCGGTCTTCGTCATCGAAGGTCACGCCCATGATGTTCGCTTGAAGGTGAATGCTCGCTCCCGACTTGGGAACGTGACCGGTCTTGAAGACCGACGAATTCATCGTCGCCGACAGAGCGGTCGAAAGCGGGGTCAGGTAGCCAACCGCGTTCTCGTCATCCAGTGCACCGAGGTTGGCTTCCAGCTGCGCGGAGGCGGTGCCGGCTCCAGCCAGCAGGCCGGTTGCGACAAGGGCGATTCTCAGGATCGATTTCATATCGAACCTCCCGGGTCCTTTTGCGGTATGGGGTCAGCGCCAGGCGTGTTGCGCATCGAGTTTCGTTTCGGCGTTCCGAAGCGAGAACCATAGCGAGAAGAGCCCGCCGGGCCGACCCGATGCGAATCGGCAGAAGGGTACTGCCCGGCTAGTTCCCTGTCAAAGGGGCGTTTAGCCATTCGAGGCTCCGGCGGGACGGGCTGGCGTTGGACCGTCAATCTGCGGTGCAGGGAATCTCGTTATCGGCCAGAAGCTCGCGAAACCTGGCTTCGGCTTCCAGCTCTTCCGCGCCCAACCGGTAGGTGAAGTTCTCCAGATAGTCGAGGAGGTGTTCGGCTTTGAGCTCCGTCCCGGCCGTCATCCGCTGCGCGATCCCCGGCAGGTCGGCGAGACCTTCTTCCAGGGAGCGGTCCAGGAAACGGGCCAAATCGAGCTTGATCGCCTCCGGAAGCCCCCTGCGCACAGCCCAACGCGCGAAAACGAAGGGCCGATCGGTCCATGTCCACCATTCCCGCGCGAGATCCATGGCCTGTACCCATCCCGATGGGGTGTGGTAGCGCCACTTCAGGGCCAGATCCCCGATGAGAAGAACGGCATTGAGACTCGGGTCCAGAACGTGAGCCAGATCGAGTCGGCGGTAGGCTGAGGGGCGGATTCCGTGCCGCACTTCCAAAACCAGCCGAAGCAGTCGATAGGACGTGGAGGTCTCACCAGTCACTCCGATGACGACTCCGTTTAGTCGTTCCGCGTCCTGCCGGTCCAAATCCAGGTGGGGACGGCGTCCGCCCAGAGTTCGCCCGCCTTCTTCGTCACGCACGAAAAGTAGGACGCTGTCGACCCGATCCCGGTTGGCAATCCCCAAAGACGACCAACCCTCGGGTCCGGAAAGGAGCAAGGGTTCAAAGTCGCCAGACATTCGGTTCAGGTCGGCCACGGCCATGAGCCCCGCGTCGACGTCCCCGCGTTCCATGGCCACCCCGAGCTGCCGCGGCGGCATCTGCAGTTGGTCCCATCCGGTTCCGGAGAGACCGTCGAGCCGATCCCACTCCACGTAGTAGGGAGCGGCGTTGAGGTAGGGGATGCGCGCTACTCTCGGACGCGTCTTCATGTGGGGTAACGGCGGATGACGTTGTAGACGGCGTCGCGCTCGACCGGCAACTTGCCCGCTTCCCCGATCAGGTGGAGCAAGCGGTCGCGAGCGAGGCCGACCGGGCTTTCGGCGAGTGCGGCGTGTGCGATCTTTTCTTCCAGGATCGTTCCGTCCATGTCCGACGCTCCGAAGTTGAGGGCAACCGAAGCGGTCTCTTCACCCAACATGACCCAGTAGGCTTTGATGTGCGGAATGTTGTCGAGCAGAAGCCGTGAAGCCGCGACGGTGCGAAGTCCGTCGACGGCGGAAGCGCTTCGTTCGCGCAGGTTGGAGTATCCGAGTTGGAACTCCAACGGGATGAATGCGAGAAATCCAGGGGCTTCGTCTTCCAGGTCCCGAAGTTTCAAGAGATGATCGACACGCTCTTCCATCGTCTCGATGTGGCCGTAGAGCAGCGTGCTGTTCGTGGGAATTCCCATGTTGTGGGCTACGCGGTGGACGTGAAGCCACTCTTCCGCGCCGATCTTGTGACGGAAGAGTTCCGCGCGGACCCGTTCGCTGAAGACTTCGGCACCGCCGCCCGGCATCGAGTTCAGTCCGGCGTCGACCAGGATTTCCAGAACTTCCTCTACCGACTTCTTGGAGATCTTTGCGAAGAAGTCGATCTCCACGGCCGTCCAGGCTTTGATCTGAATCTTTGGAAACGCGTTGCGGATCTCGCGAATGATGTCGACGTAGTACTCGAACTTCCACTTGTGATGGAGTCCGCTCACGATGTGGACTTCGCGCAGCTCGGGCGTGATCTTCGAGAGCACCGTGTCGATCGACATCGCGTAGTGCTCAGGGTTGGAAGGGCGAAGCGCGTAGTCACAGAACTTGCAGTCGAGCACGCACGCGTTGGTCGGGTTGATCTGCCGATTGAAGACGAAGAAAACCTGATCGCCCCAGAGCTCGTTCTTGCGACGATCGGCGAGCGATCCCAGCCCGAGAACATCACGCGTGTGGAGCATGGCCAGACCGTCGACCTTGTCCAGTCGGTCTCCGCGCTCGATCTTCTGGTGGATCCGTTCGAGGTTGGGGTCGGTGAAGCGCAGGGGGAGGGGTGAACCCTCCGGTACCCGACCGCTCTTCCAGGCCTCCGGCGCGGGGGCCGTGGTCGGCATATGGCTTCGGGCCGGCCCGGCGGGGCGTGGTGGAATAATGGCCTCGGCCGGTGCCTC
>JAUIHP010000048.1 GCA_030431975.1 bacterium
CGGAGAACGAACTTCCGGCACCGAGAGCCAGCGGGACGGCCGGCGGCACCTTCAGTTGGTTCGACCTCGACGGTGATCTCGACCTCGACTACTTCATCGCCGGAGAGTACTTCGTGCCTGGTGGAAATGGCCTGGTCGAAGCTCAGATGCATGCCTACCGAAACGACGTCGATGCGCAGAATCAGGCGCCGGCCGCGCCCTCGAACCTGGCGGCCGTCGTCGGTCCGGGCGGCGAGGTCTCGTTGAGTTGGGATCCGGCCGTGGATGACCAGACTCCGTCGATCGCACTGACCTATGACCTCGAGGTCTACGGTCAGGGTACCCAGTGGGTGACTCCACGTCGCCTCCCGGAGCCGGGGAACGTCAGTTCAGGCACCCAGTGGGCGCTGTCCGGTCTTCCCGACGGTGTCTATCAGTGGTCGCTGCGGGCCGTGGACAGCTCCTTCAATGGGGGAGCGTTTGCGGAAGGAAGTTTCCAGGTCGGCTCGACCACCGACACGTCCCCGAATCTCGACCTTCCGGCCCGGTTGGCTCTAAGCAGCTTTCCGAATCCGGCGACCACGCGGACGACGATGCGCCTGGCATTGCCTCAGCCGACCCCGGTTCGGTTGACGGTGTTTGACGTGCGCGGCCGCGAAGTTTCACGGATTGCCGATGCGACCTTCGGCGCCGGCGTACACGACATCGAAGTGCCGGTCACACGGTGGGCCTCCGGGACCTACTACCTGCGGCTGCAGACCCCTGAGGGTGATCGCAGTCAGGTGCTTCATGTGCTGAGGTGAAGCCGATTGGATTCCGGATGGTGGGTTGCTGGGATTGTCCCCTCAGTGCAATTCGGCACTCTCGGCGGCCCGCCGTCTGGATTGGTCTGATGATTCAACCGTAGACCCCGAAGGCGGCCCAGTAGAACGGGTGATTCCACTCCCGTCGGGTCGCCTGCCCGGCGCGGCGCATGGCTTCCGCCTCTTCGTGATCGCGTAGCTGTTCGTAGAAGCCGTCCATCAACCGAATCGTCGCCTCGTCGTGCACGCGCCAGTGGCTGGCCACGAGGCGTTCGACACCTGCCTCCAAAAACGTCACGACGACTCCGGCCAGGTCGTCTGATCGCCCCGTTACCACACGTCCGCTCTCACACGCCGAGAGGACCAGACGCTGCAGCGGAAGTGTCTTCCCCTTGAGATCCGCCGCGAAGAGGGCCCCGTCCTGAGTGGCGAAGCGGGAGAACAGAGGGTTGTCCTCCCGGAAGACGCCGTGGGTGATCCAGTGCGCCGTTCGTGACTCCTGCAGTCCGCGCACCACCATATCCGCGGTCGGGTCCTCGGTTCGGCGGGAAGACGTAAAGGCGGAAAGCTTCGATTCGGGCGTCGCTCCCGGCGGTCCGGATTCGATCGTCGCAAGGACGAGATCCGTTTCCACGACGCGAGTCCGTTTCGACGCGCTCCGGCCCAGGAAGGAGACGGACGGTACGCGACGAACCCGCCACGTCTCATCGATGTACTCATCGCCCAGGCGTAGGGCTTCGAACGGAACCTGATGCAGGATGCCGTGCGGAACCACGATGATCTCTTTCGTCCCCTCGAGATCGGGAAGCAGCGGCTCGATCAGGTCCTGCGACCACGCGGAAAGAATTCGGTCGGCGCTCGCCCGGTGAAAGTCGAGGTTGCGGACCCCACCCGACGTCATGGCGAAGGACTCGAGCTGCATCTGCCATCGACGAACGCGACGGCCGAGCTCGGGACGCTGAAGCGGCAGACGGTAGGCGCGGGCACGACCCTTTCGGACGACGACGGCGACCACGCCGGACGAGACCACTGCGTACTGAATCAAACTCTGGCCGTCGCGGAGTTGTCGGGAGACCGGGCCTAGTCTGGAGTCGGCTCGATCCCGGACCCGTTCCCCGACAGATGCCTCGGCTGTCGAGCTTCTGCGGAGCGACGCGGCGCGGACCGACGAGAGAAGTCCCTGCTCGATCCGCCGAATCTCCTGTCGTGTCCTGGCCGCCGTTTGATCGTCGATTCGCGCGTCCTCGTTCGCAATCGCATCCGTCTCCATCTTTTGCAGATGGTGAAGCATGGAGGCCAGCTCTTCGCGGCGAGCCTGCCAGTCCCCGCCTGTCCGCACTCCGCTTTGCGAGCGACGGTCGTGGGCCCACTCGATGGTCCGAAAAAGGGCGGGAGGACCGACAGCCGGATCCTCCACCAACAGCTCGAGGAGTTGTCGATGGACGTTGTCCTGACCTGGATTCTTCAGACGAAGCTCCGCGCCCGGAAGGAGAAGCAGTTCGTCCTCCGTGGTGCGTACGGCGCGCAGGCGACTCTTGAGTGCTTCCATCCGGGATCCTTCCGCGGCCTGCACGTCGGAGAGGACCCGCCAGAAATCGGCCCTCCGGCTGCTCGTGGTGGAATCGAGTTCCTTCCCCAAGCGAGTCAGTTCGGCGCGGGCTTCCTGAATCCGTCCGATCTCGACGAGGCCATCGGAGACGATGAGCCGGGCTCGTCGGCGCGACTCGGCGAAGTGGAGGTGGTCAAAGATTTGTGCCGCCTCACGTGCCAGAGCCACGCGTTCGGATGCGACAGCCGCGCCGGCGGCTCGTTCCAGGATGGCCAGGGCCTCTCCGCCGCGTAGACCTCTGTCCTGGTAGAAGGCCTGAACCGCGGTGAAGAGCGCGTGCGCTTCCTCATGCCTCCCCTCGGCGCGGAGAGCCCGGGCCTGCGCCAGTTCGGAAAGGGCCGCGTCGAGTTCCATTCCACTGGCGCGGTAGGTGGCCGCGGCGTCTTCGGCGAGTGTGGCGGCTTCGTCACTCATCCCCAGTTCGATGTAGGTCTCGGCCCGGGTCAGTTGCGTTGCAGCCAGCAGCTCCTGTGCTTCTTCGCGGCGAAAGGTTTCCTCCGCCTGCTCGAGAAGGTCGATGGCGAGTCGATACTGTCCGCGAAGCGACTCGAGAACGGCGCGGTTCAGTCTCGCCTGCGCCGCCAGGAGATCGAGTTCGAGTTCCAGGCTTTCGTGTTCCGCGCGGTGAAATGCCTCACGCGCCTCCGCAGTCCGAAGGAGCTCTGTGCATGCGTTTCCGAGGTTGATACGAAGAACGACACGCATTGCGTCCGGGGAGCCGATGGCTTCGAACTCTGCCTGCGCCGATTTGTAGTGTTTGTAAGCCCGCGTGTAGTCCTGGCGGTGGTGAGCGACGTTTCCGAGGGAGGCGTGAAGACGAGCCAGCTGGGGACGGTCGTCGGCTTGTTTCAACAGGGACTCGGCCCGCTCGGCTAACGGGGATACTTCGTCGTCTCGCCCCTGCTGGGCCAGCACGCCGACGAGCGAAACGAGGACCTGTCCGGCGAGGTCCGGTCTCGATGCGGCCTCGGCTTGTTCAACGGAGTCGGAGTAGGCAGAACGTGCGTCTTCGAATCGTCCGAGGTACACGAGTGCGTCGCCCAAACTGCGCTGCGCCCAGGCCCTGGACAGAGGAGCCTTGTCGATCCGAGAGGCGAGCGCGGATGCCGCCTTGTGCGCTTCGTCGGGTTGTGCCAGGACTAGCTGAGCGAGTCGCGTCCGGACGCGCTGCGCCATCTCCGGCCCAATCGGGTCGGGCGAACTCTCGATCAGCTTGCGCAGTGAATCTGCGGACTCGACTTCCGGTTCAAACGCCACGGCCTGACTTTAGCATCGTCTCCCGTAGCGTCGAGCCGGACTTGATCTGGATCAGCTAGCGGCTTTCCATCGGAGGGAACGGACCGACGTCGATGAGATCTTCGCCGAGGATGACCGTCATTCGGACCGGAGCCGTCGGAAGGTCGGCAAACTCGAACTGTCCGAAGGAATCCAACTCGGCTTCGCGTTCCTCTCCGTCTTCCAACTCAAGCCACAGTCGGGAGTCGGCCGGAATCTCACCGCCTTCCTGGGGAACGAGTTGCCCGGTCACGTCCGTGCCGGGAGCGGACGGATCGGCAGACGGCTCCACGGCCATGGAGAGCGAATGAAGGGGTGTTTCGTAGACCAAAACGCGGTTAGCCGACTCACTCGAACCCCGAACCGCCACGGCCAGATTGGTCGACGAGTCGGCCTTGAGTACGGCTTCGAAGCGGCGAAGTGCGTCCGTCAACCGCTGCCTCAGCGTCTGTCCTGCGGACACGACTCCAGAAAGCCGGTCTGCCTCGGCCAAGGCCCACGTGATATCGGCCGCCAGATCCGTGACGTTGGCTGTCGGCAGGCTCCTGACCAGGCTCTCTGCCCGATCAGGTGAGGGCCCGACCGCCTGGTACCGCAGCGCTCCGATCATTTTCCGCGCGCTTTCCACCAGGTCCTGGCAAGAGAAACATCCGCTCAAGTGTTCGGCGGCTGCGAGACCGTCGGCCGCGTCTACCGCCTGCCGCCAGTCCAGATGCTTTGCGTTCCGTTCCATCAGTCCTCTCCGCTCGTTGGGGAGTCCGTACCTGGCTCTCCCTCACGCCATGCAGTGGTGAAGACGCCAACCTCTGATACAGATTTCAGCCTCGAACGTAGTCGATCGAGGCAACGGGCTCGGGTCGGCCCTATGCTGCCCACTGGCATCCCGAGCTTTGCCGAGACCTCTTCGTAGCCTGGAGTGGCTCCGCTAAGATACAAGTGCTCTAGGAGATTGCGGCAACGGTCCTCCATCCCGGCGAGTGCGCGACCCAGTTGTTCTGCGACTTCGTGGCGTTCCAATGCGTCGGTTTCCGACTCCCTCGGATCTGCGATCAAGTCGAAAACGCTCCCGCCGTCCGGCAGTTCGGGTTCCGCTTCCGGCGGCCGTTTGTGGACCAGCTCGAGGGCTTGTCGGTATGCAATCCGGTAGACGAAGGAATCGAGGCTCTTCGCGTCCCTCAGCCTTGCGACCGCGTGATAGCAGACCAGAGTTGCGTTCTGGACCAGGTCCTCGGTCTCGGTCGGACCCAGCCCGACGCGGTGGGCGGCGGCTAACATTAGACGGGTCTTTAGCTTGCAGAAGCGGACCCACTCCGACTCGTCACCATTGGCGAGCCGTCGGATATCCAGGGGGTCGACTTTGCCGGAACGAGTCTTCAACAGACGGGAATCTCCGTTTTTTTCGTATCAGAGAGGCAGGGAAGTCCCACCCTTGTAGAGTAGGTGGGAAAGGCTCCCCAGCCTGATGCAAAAACATTCATGAGGATTGAGACAGTGAACTGGCATTCATCGCAAGAGTCCAAGACAACGAACGGCCCCGTAGCCACCGGGTCTTTCCAGGGCCGACCAGGACCCTTCCGTGCGCTTGAATGGGGCCTGCTGCTCGGATGCGTCGTCTGCCTCTTCTCCCTGGATTCATTTGCCATGGGTGGTGATCCGCCATACGTCCCGAACCAAGTTGCTGTCGAACTGCTCCCGGGTCGGGATATCGATGATGTAAACAGTCGGTGGGGTACCACGACGTTGGACTCATTCGATGACGGGATCATTCACCTGGTTGATGCCACGGGTCTCGGTGATGTCCCGACGTTGGCTCTACAGATGACCAACGATCCCGACGTGCTCGAGGCGGAACCGAATTTTATCGAGGACAACCCGGAGGGAATCCGGCAGCAGGTTCTGGTCTTCATCGGCGGCGACATTACAGACTACGAGGATCAGGGGATGGCGACCCGTCTCGGCCTGGCCGAGGCCCACGCCCAAACACGCGGCCTGGGCGTGATTGTCGCCGTCCTCGATTCCGGGATCGATCCCGCACACGAGGTCTTTCAAGGGCGCCTCCTACCTGGCTATGACTTCGTCGACGAAGACAATGAGCCGTGGGAAGAGGCGAACGGACTTGACGACGACGGCGACGGACTCATTGATGACGGGTTTGGTCACGGAACGATGGTGGCCGGCCTGGTTCGACTGGTTGCGCCCGATGCCTACATCCTGCCGATCCGCGTCCTTAACGACGAGGGACGCTCGGATGACTATACCGTGGCTCGGGCCGTCCGTTTTGCACGGGAGGCGGGAGCCCATGTCATCAACATGAGTTTCGGATCGCCGGAGGGCGCGTCCCTTCTGCAGAACGAGTTCGAACGCGCACAAGACGAGGAGATCATCATGGTCTCCGGCGCAGGAAACGAGAGCCGGGAAGAGCCTGCATATTATCCGGGTGAGAGCAGCAAGGTCATCATGGTCGCTGCGCTGGACTCCGTCGATGTCAAAGCCGATTTTTCCGACTGGAACGATGAGGTCCTGGTCTCGGCTCCCGGTGACGGAGTTCGCAGCGCATATCCCGGAGGCGGCTACGCCCAAGGTGCGGGTTGCTCCTTCGCTACGCCGTTGGTTTCCGGTGAAGCAGCGCTCATTCGAGCCCTCCGTCCGACGTGGAGGGAGGACCGGATCGAAGACCACATCGAGGACCGTGTGGATCCGATTTATCACCTCCCCGGCAACCAACCCTACGACGAACAACTGGGCACCGGCCGCATCAACGTCGGAGAGGCCGTTTTGGCGCTGGTCACGACGTCCGTCGATGGACTTCCGTTCGATTCCCGGTGGACGGCCAGCCCATCCCCAACCACCGGAGCGGTTCGTTTCCAAGCCGGAGCCGACGTTTCGACGACGGACGGCTGGACCTTGCAGATTCTGGACGCGCGCGGCCGCCGAGTCCGCTCCATCACGGGAACGGGACCCGAGGCCGACTGGGACGGTCGTGATGCCGACGGACGGCCGGTTCCCGGCGGTGTCTACTTCTTCCAAAGTCGCACCCTCGAGACCGAATCCCCGACCCCTGGGCGACTCGTTA
>JAUIHP010000034.1 GCA_030431975.1 bacterium
GGTGTCTACTACTACTCGATGGCGCTCGTCCTGATGGGAGGACTGGCCGTCTCGACTTTCCTGACTGCCTTTCTGCTCCCGACGACGGTCATCATCGTCGAGGACATCGTATCGTTCCTGCTTCGACCATTCTCGGCGCTCAGCCGGAGGCGACGTGGGCAGGCAAAGCAGTTGTCGACGCAAAGCCCGTAGCCTGATCACGGAGTCGGACGTCATCGCTATGCCCGTCCCTTCCATTTCGCCGAGCCGTGTGAGCGTGCATCTCGAGGCGCCGCCGCGCGAGGCGGGCCTCTACGTCGCCTACTTCATGACGTCGGCGCGAAGAGGCTTCTGGAGTCACGGACTGCAGCATGCCGCCAACTGGTCGCGTGAACTCGGGGTTTCGCTTCTGGTGTGCGAGACGGTTCGTCACCTGGGTACGAGTTCCGTCGAGGGTCACCGCTTTCTGCTGGGCGGAATGCGCGCGACCGAGCAGCGACTCTCGTTAGCCGGGGTGCTCTATCACCCTTATGTCGAACCCGAGGCCGGGGTGATGAACGGACTACTCGGCGCCTTGGCTCGGCGCGCCTCAGTTCTCGTTCTGGATGACCCTGCGGCGCTGACAGAGGACGAAGAATTCCCCGAGGATCTCCGGGTCGAGGCCGTCGACGGCTACGGTTTGCTTCCATTGCGCGCGGACAGTCGACGTACCGAGGTACGTCGCGCCACCCGTTCTGACCTGGACTCCGTCCTTCGTGACTTCCCGGCCCGGAATCCGCTCGCAAAGTTTCACGAACATCACCTGCAGGCCGTGCTCCCCCACATCACGACCCGGTGGCCACGTGCCTCCGGGATGCTACTCGCGGGTGATCCGGCAGAGCTTTCCAAGCTGGGAATCGAGGGTGGGGACGACAAGCATGGGGTGGAAGGCGGATCCAAGGCTGCATTCGAAAACTGGAGGGAGCTACTCGTTGGGCTGGTTCCCCAGGGCAAGACGTACGGGCAGGGCCCGGGGCGCATCCACGTATCCGACGACGGTTTCGATTCAGAGACCCTGATCGAAAGGCGCCAGCGTCTCGGCCGGCACCTCTCTCACGGTCACATTTCCAGACACCAGATCGTCGCCGAGACGCTACGTCATTGCGGGTGGACACCGAATTCCGTCCCGAGTGAGCCGACGGATTCGAGTCTTTGGGGACTCCCAACGGTCATGGAGTCTCTGTTCGATGAACTCATCTACGAAACTCCGATCCGGGATCCGTAGGGACCCAGACTACTTGTGTGTGTCGAGTTCTGGGTTCGCTCGAAGGATCTCTTTGAGTTCGCCCCACGAGCGAGACACGACCGGCGTCAGCTCACAACCGATACCCAACGGACCCATCTGAGGACACGGTCGCACAGCGCCCTCCAAACAGGGCGAGGTCGGCTTCAGGCTGAAGTCTCCACTATCGGGAGCGCAAAACTCCGGATCAAGGCTGATGACGTTGGTCGAGTCCACGCCTCCAATGCTTTCGTGCAACACTTCATCAAGAACGTTCGAGCATCGGATTCGAACTCCAAACTCACTGGCGGTCGCGACTCCACCGGATGTCTCGCCGATAGTCGAGTTCTCGACAGTTACGCCCAGAGCCAAGCCCTTGTCGTCGCTCCTGACCGCCTCTTTACAATCGTTTGACCACAACACCGAGCCCCGAACCTTTAGGTTGCGACCTTCAATGCACGCTCCCGGTGACGTGTTCTTCCAGAAGAGGCAGTTCTCCACGACCGAGTCGAGCCCCCCATAAATGGCACCCCCGACCGGAGCGGCGCAGCCGACAAACTCTGACTCGGATACCAGGAGGGAGAAAGGAGCAGAAAGGGCGCCACCCTGAAAATCGGACTCACATCCCACGAATCTGCATCTATCAACGGTTAGGTCGAACGCACCGTAGACGGCACCTCCGCCGATTTCCCCCACCGACGAAGCCACAAGGCCCTCGAACACGCAGGAACGGATCGTTGCCCGGGCGGCGCCCAGAAAGTGTAGTACGGGCCCGGGGCCTGAGAAGTGAATCCCTTCTACCAGAATCGTAGCCTGACCGCCGGCTGTCGAAGCGCGAATCAGTAGATGTGAGACATGCACGTCACCGCTGCCCACAACTGAGAAGCTGACTGCACGGCGAATAACAACCCGGACCTCGCCGCCGTCCAGCCGCTCATCGTAGACACCTGGAAACACACGAATCTCATCGCCATCCTGGGCGGCCTCGACAGCATCACCAACAGACTCGAAGTCCCCGGTGCCGTCGACCTTCACCGTCAGAATGTCCGCGAAACTGCGGTCGGCGCCGCATGAGAGGAGGCAGAGGGTCGCGCCAACGCACAACATCAACCGAGCGCACGGACTCGTCACGACCCCTCCCTCTCCCGCCTAGACGCCGGCGATCTCCATCCCTTCCAGCCGCATCCGGGACGGCACGAGCCCGTCGCCGATGAAGTCCGTTTCCCGGCTGAAGTAGGCATGGGACAATCCCGTGTAGACATTCCCGGTCACCGCTCCGCCCTTGACCGGAATCCGCCGTCCACCGCGATGGAGGTAGCCGAACCGCATCTCGCTCGCGAAGTCACCGGTGCCCTGGCTTGGCGTGAACCAGGAGAACTTCACGACTTCGAGTACATCTCCGCCACTTGTCAGCGAGGCGGCCGAGCGACTGCCGGGCTCGATGACGAGATTGGCCCAGTCGCCGGTGGCTTTCAGTCCGAGGTAATGCGCGTGGCGTGCATCCGACCAGAAGCGCCGAACCCGTCCGTCCTCGACCACGGCAACGCGAGCTGCCGGAACTCCGTCCCCGTCACAGGGCGACGTCGACAGACCGAAGGGGAGCGTGCGATCGGATGCAATCGTGATGCGATCGCCTCGAATCGTTTCCTCGGTGATTGGGTCCCCGACCTCGAAGCTCGACATCTGGCGGTACTTCGATTCGCCGGAGAGTTGCCCGACGATCGGCCGGACGAAACTGTCCAACTCGTTGGATCGCAAAACCACCGGCCCGGACCACGACGACATGACTTCGGCACGTGCCCCGTCCTGCGCGTGTGTTCCCAACTCCGTAGCCCAACCGCTCACGTCGAGATCTTCGATTCGCCGACGATAGCGCAGGTCCTGAACCTCGGCCTCCCGGCCCTGGGAATCCCGCCCGAGAATAACGACCTCACCGGTCGTCCGCGTCCCACAGAAGTCCGCTTCCAGCCCTTGAGAGTTCTCCATCCAACTCTCGTTGTGAATCACGAAGAACTCGGCCGAGGCCAAGTTCACGTTCGGGCGACTGGTCGCGCCCGTCACTTCCTCACGCAGACGTTCCAATCCACGTTGTGGGTTTCGCGCAATCTCGGGGTCCACCGTTTCCACGGTCGGCAATGGTTGCGCATCGATCTTCGGATAGTCGCGGTACCCGTTCGCTTTCGCCAACCGGACCGCAGTGGCGATCTCACCCTCGACACGTGCTTCCTGCCCGGGTTTGATTTCGAATGACGAACTTCCGACCTCGTCCCCGTTCCTGACGAAGAGCGTGGCCGCGACGTTCTCACGGAGAATCGTCCGCTCTGCTTCGACATCGTGCCGAACCAGGTAAAGCTGACGTTCCCGCGTAACGGTTCGTGTCAGTCGCCACCGATCGACATCGGGCCGGCGGCCCAGCGCGGTCTTGACTGCCTCGAACGTCGCTTCGATCTTGTTCCCGTTTCCTGTTCCTGTTTCCGTGCTGGGGCGTCCCCACGTAATCGACATCATTGGCCTCCTAACCGAGGTTCGCCGTGAAGCGAAGGTGAGGGCCGCCCGTGCCGACCGGTACGTACTCTTTGTGTCCCTTGCCACAGGTTCCGGGGACGAGCTCGAAGTCATTTCCGACGTGCGTGATCGAACCGAGAATGTCCGGGACGTAGCCTGTCACACCGACCGGACTGAAGATGCGTCCGGTGCGTCGACCGTTCTTGATCTCGTAGCCTCGGTTGCACGTGAACTGGATTCCCCACCCGTGAGGATCCTCGATCCCGCTTTGGAATCCTTCGAGGTAAACCCCATCCTCCAACGTGGCGAAGATCTCTTCGACCGGAGTCTCTCCGCTGCCGAAGTACGTGTTCGACATGCGTGCATAGGCCTTGTTGGAGAAACTCTGGCGACGACCGTTCGCGGTGCGTTGCGCAGTTCCCTCATGTGAACTGAAGAGGTCGGTCAGCGGACGGCGGAAGATTCCGCCCTCCACGATCTGGGTCGGCGTCGCTTCCCAGCCCTCGTCGTCGTAGTAGTACGTCCCGTTGGCCGAGGGTTGGGTCGGGTCATCCCAAATGCTGACGAATTCGGGAGCGACCGGTTTGTTGAGGAAGTGCGCTGCCTTGGCTCGTCCTTTGATGAACTGATCGTACTCGACGCCGTGGCCGAACGATTCATGAGCCAGCAGGCCGGTCACCGCGGGATGCGAGATCACTTCGTACTGCCCCGGCGTGATGCGCTCGGCCGCCAGCAGGTCCTCGACAACCCTTCCCAGTTCCTCGATCTTCGTGTCATCGAAGCGGACGTTCTCGAAACCTCCGGCGCCGAGGTTGCGCACGAACGCCCGGGCTGTCTTTCCCTTCTCCATGGCGAAGGCGAACGCGCCCGAACCGACCCGATGGATCTTCTGACGAACGACGCGATCCCGTCCTACGAATTCCGTCTCGCGCCAGTTGTGGCTGAGAAAAGCACGAGCCGAAACGATGCGTGGATCGGATGCATGGACTCGCTCCAGCGTGTCCTCTGCACGACGTCCCCACTCCGCCGGTTCGATCATGGAAGGATCACGTTGGATCGGAGTCTCGACCGAACGGCGAAGTCTCGGCCCGGGATCCGGAGCGATCGCGCCACGCGGTGGACGCTGCAGCTCGTTCTTCAGAGATCCAGCCGCACGCCGAAGACTGTCGGCATCGATCTGATCGGTCGTCACCTCCCGAAAACGATGCCCGTCATACGCGGTAAAGCAGACTCCCGCGGTCTCGCTGTCGCGATTGATCGCTTTCTCACCGCGGCTGGCTCCCGCGTTCAGGCCCCCTCGCCGTTCGTGAAAGGCCGAGGCGTACAGCCCTTTCGATTCGAGGTCGGAAACGAGTTCGGAAAGGAGACCGGTCAGCTCGTCCCCACGTAGACTTCCGGGGTGCGTGGTCACCCCCGTCATTGCGCGCGACGCCGAAGACCCGGAGGTAGCACCGGCCGTTTCGGGAATCAATCCGAGCGAGCTGCCGCAGAGACACAGCGCGCCCGCCAGCTGCCCCGACTTTTGGAGAAAGGCCCGGCGAGACCATTCCTGTTTCGTGGACGAGTTCTTCATCAGGTCAGACTCCTCGGTAGGCGACCGTCGGGCCGCGGTGACCTCTCCCAGTAGCGGAGTATACCCGCCCTCTATGGGTGACGAGACATCGGGATCGGGGTTGCACCGAAAAGAGGGGTAGGGATCCGGACGCGGATCGTCCTCGTCGCCGATTCCTGCTGAGTCGCGACGGTTTGACGCGCATCGCGAGCGTCACGAGCGGAGCAGGATGGGCCGGGCGGATCAGCCGAAGAAGTCGGGGAATCGCTCGCTTTGGGTGAGAACCTGATCCCGCTGGGTCAGGATTTCGCACCCCTGGTCCGTGACCAGAATCGTGTGTTCGAACTGGGCAGAGAGGGATCCGTCCACGGTCACGGCGGTCCAGCCGTCGTCCAGAATCACAACGTCGTGCCGGCCCATGTTGACCATCGGCTCGACCGTGAAGATCATCCCGGACTTGAGCTTCACTCCATTACCGTACTTACCGTAGTGGGTGACCATCGGCTCCATGTGGAACTTGCGTCCGATTCCATGGCCAACGAAGTCGCGGACAACACTGCAGCCGTGCCCTTCGACGAATTCCTGGATGGCTGCGCCGATATCGCCCAGTCGCGCTCCATCTTTGATTTGCGCGAGACCAATGTCCAGGGAACGTCGACAAACCTCAGTGACATGGCGGGCTTCGTCCGAAGGTTCACCGACATAGAAGGTCGCGCTGGTGTCGCCGAAGTAGCCTTCGTAGATGTGGGTGATGTCGACGTTGATGATGTCGCCATCGACCAGGGCGCGATCCGGAGTCGGAATGCCGTGGCAAACGACTTCGTTCAGTGAAGTGCACGTGCTCTTGGGATATCCGCGGTAGTTCAGCGGCGCCGGCTTGGCGTTCTTGGCCATGGTGTCTTCGTGGACGAAGGTATTGATCTCCTCCGTCGTCAGGCCCGGCCGGATGATGCCGTCGACTTTGGTCAGCGTATCCGCAGCCAGGCGGCAGACGGTCCGCATCGCCTCGATGTCGCGGTCGTTCTTGATCTCGATTTTTCGGTTTCGAACACGCATAAGACGGTGATTGTGCCTGCTTCATTCGGCGAGGTCGAGGATTTTCCGAAGTTCCATCGCTTGCCATACCGTGTCGGCGGATTGGGGACACTTCCTTAGGCGAGGCTCTTCGCAGGAGCCTCGACAGGACTCGTCGGATTGGCCAGACTTTGGGTGCTCTGATAGGCTACCGGAGCGCAATGGGCAAGTAGTGACGGAGGCCGGTGGTGGACGACGATTACCTGGAAAACGTGGCGGAACGCATCGCCCTTCCCACTCGTTTTCACAGCGTGGAAAAGGCCAGCCCCTTTACCAACTGCGTGGAATGCGAGACGGAACTGACCGACTCCGGCGTCCCCTACCTGATCGAGAAGGCTCTTCGTGGAGCAGAGACGGTCTACGAGTTCGCCCTTTGCATGACCTGTCGGGACAAGCTCGAGAGTTCTCTGTCCAAAGAGAGTCTCAGCCGAATCGAAGAGATGTACCGATCCCAGATGGGTCGGATGTACCACCGTTACTTCCGACTCAGAAGAGAGCTTCAGGAAGACTCCTTCCGCAGTTTGCCGGACGGGCTCGATCCGTGGCTGTCGAACTGCGCCGTAACCGGCCAGAGCGTCACTCCACGGGACGAACGGATCGAAATCGCCCTCTGCCA
The DNA here is from genome assembly GCA_030431975.1 of bacterium. Taxonomy (GTDB): domain Bacteria; phylum Eisenbacteria; class RBG-16-71-46; order CAIMUX01; family CAIMUX01; genus JACKCR01. The sequence continues at coordinate 6,988 of JAUIHP010000034.1, forward strand.
GGGAACAGAACTCCTACTTGGCGACTTCCCCATGATGATCAGCGAGAGCACGATGGAAACGATGATGGAGTTACTCTCCAAAGCGTCCAGAGACGAGCTCGACCGGTGGCGAGATGAGAACCTCAGTCCCTCACCCGAGTGGCAGGAACTGCTCGGTGGACCGCGCGTCTTCGTGATGTAACCCCGACTTCTGACCACCCACCCCAGACAGCGCCGCAGAAAGGAACGCGACCCAGTGAGCCACTTCTTTGCCCCCGATCGATGGGAAACCCCCGATCTCGTTCTGCGTTCGTTCATGCCGGGTGATGGGACCGCGCTCGCCGAGGCACTCAACGTTTCCTACGATCACCTGAAACGCTTCATGATCTGGGCAGTGCCGACGGAAGATCCCGATGATTGCGAAGAACGGGTCCGAAGATTCCGGGCGCATTACCTGCTGAACCAGGACTTCCTCATCGGAATCTTCGACCGCGAGGAAAAGCGCGTACTCGGTGGAAGCGGCTTTCACCTTCGCGAGGGACCGCTCGAAGGGGGGCGGTGCGAAGTCGGCATGTGGATCCGGGGAGATGAAGCCGGAAAAGGGCTTGGACAAAAGGCTCTGGCTGCACTCACCGCCTGGGCGTGGGCCGAGTGGCACTTCCACCGGTTGTCCTGGCACTGCAGTTCGGAAAACTTCGCATCACGGAAGGTCGCCGAGTCGGCAGGCTACGAGCAGGAAGGAATCTTGCGGCGAGGACTGTCGGTTCGAGACGAGCCTCCGCACGACCGCATCATCTACGCGAAGTTGAAGAATGGAGACTCCCCAAGCCGAACTCCTGCTTGAGTAGGCCCCAACTCATCTCCACGGTTCGCGTTCCTCCGAATGGGGACGTTCCCACCGCGCCGGCAAAGCCAAGACTGCCATAGCCGACTATGGAGTCGATGACCGGCGGGATGGTGTCATCCGCAAAGAGTCCGCCTTCCCGCGGGTGGCCGGTCAGTTCGAAGGTCCCCGCACCGTAATAAGCCTGCGCGGCAAACCAGTAGACCTCCACGATCGGAGTTCGAATCGGCTCCTGCCAGGCCACCACGGTTCCTGTCCCGGTTTCCGGCCACGCGATGTCCGCGACTTCGAAACCGCTGCCCGGTCCCCAGGCGAGAAAATCCAACGTGTCCAAACCCGGGTGTTCCACGCCGAACGAAATGCCCTGCAACTGCGGGCACCCATCGGGAAATGCCGCCAGGACCCACCACACGAAAGGTTCGGAGCTACGATCCGAGGTGGGATCTCCGAGCGGACACTTACCGAAGTCCCCACACTCGCAGCCCAGGGAGGATGCTCCAGAGAAATCATCTCCGTCGGTAAAGACCACGCTGTCGTCGGTGTGGACGAAGAGAACTCCCCCTTCGTGGGGCCCGGCCAAAGCCGAAGTCGAGTTCACCATCGTGAGGAGGCAGATGAAGAGGAGGAGGGTGGAGACCCGTAGTGGAAAATCGGTCGCGGACATCGGATTCGTCCGGCGGGATCAGCCGTGCTTCGGAGGAGACGCTTTCATCGCCTGAACGATCGCATTCACTAGCTGGTCCGGAACATCTTCTGAAATGCAGTCTCCGTCGCAGCACTCTTTTCCGAGACGGATGGTGCTGCGGTACTTCTCGACGTACTTGCCGCAGCAGGAACAGTCGCGAATGTGGTTGGAGAAGATTTCACGCTCGGCCGAGCTCAGTTCGTCGTCGAGATAGCGGTCGAGGAAGCCAATGAAATCCTTGCAGCGGATCAAGACGGCGTTCCCTCCCGGAAGCGGGGTTCGAGCAACTGTTGCAGGGCCTGACGCGCCCGGTGCAGTCGAACCTTGGTGGCGTTGTCGCTGATGCCGAGAACCTTCGCGGCTTCGGCCGTATCGAGTCCTTCGATGTCGCGCAAAAGAAGGACGTTACGATACGTATCGGGCAGCTTGTCGATGGCCTCGCGAACAAACCGCCGATCTTCGTCCCGGACCAGCATCGTGTCCGGAAGTTTGCGCCACTGGGAGGCGGGCGGATCGAGATGACCGTCCTCGCGAAAAGTCGGAAGCAGCTCTTCGATCGAGGACTCCGGGCGACGTCGCTTGGACCGCAGCTTCATCAGGGAAGCGTTGACCACGATTCGGTGCAACCAGGTCGAAAGGCGGGAGCCTCCTTCGAACCGATCAATCGAACGGTAGGCGTTGATGAACGCCTCCTGAACGGCATCCTGCGCATCCTCTTCGTTCTTGAGAAAACGCCGAGCCACGGTCAGCATGCGCCCTACGTTTTCGCGGACGAGCTCTTCGTAAGCAGTCGCGTCGCCACCACGCAGGCGCTGAATGAGGTCGTACTCGACCGTCGGGGACTTCGCTTCCGCCAACTTGGCTCCTCCCTCCGAGGTGACCGCTTCTTCCATCAAGTCGATCATAGTACGGGAACCCTCCTCTTGGGTCCTTCGCTGATTCCGACCCTTGAGATGCGTTGCACTCCGGGATCGATCGTCGTTACGTAGTGGTTACCCGAATTCGTACCGAAAGATCCGTGTTTGAACAATCACCTGGAGTCCCTCAGTTCAATCATTGCCTTTGCGCTGTCGTGTGACGCACGATCGTTCGCTTCGTATAGATCTACTGCGGGGGGCCGGTTCGCACCTCATCCATATGACGGAGCATCTGCGCGACCTCCGTCGTCGGCAGTGTGCAGGCATGGTCTCGGCAGACATAGGCCGTGGTCGCTCCGGCCGTGGCTGTGGTGGTGGCTGTGGACGACAACGACTCCAGAAACGGGGCGACTCTCGCCAACCGATCGCCTTCGGGACCGGAACTTTTCAACGCGACGACCTTGTTCGGGAGGAAGCGGTCACGAATGGCCTGCAGCATCTCCTGCGTCGAGGCGTCCTCCGGCTCCCCCGCCAACACGATTTGGATCGACGGCCCGACGGCGTAGTCGAGAGCAAGGAGAAGCTGCGTGTGCCCCGATGGGTTTCGGGCCAACAGTCCACCGAAAGCTTCCTTCAGCTTCCATGCCCTCTCCGAGTAGTCGGAGTTCGCCGTCAGGTCACCAAGCCGAGTCAGGAAAAGAGCCGCCACAGAATTTCCGGAAGGAACCGCGCCGTCGTAGATCTCCTTCGGTCGGAAGAAAAGGGCCGCCTCCGCCGAGTCTCCGCCGGGATCCCCTTCGACCTGAAGGAAGTACCCGCCGTCCGCGTCATCCCAGAAACGGTGGTTCATCTGCTCCGCCAGCTCCGTGGCCGCTTCCAGGTATCTGACCTCGAACCCGGTCTCGTAGAGATCGACCAGGGCGTTTCCGAAGAACGCATAGTCGTCGATGAAGCCGGCAATGGCAGCCTCCCCGTCGCGATACCGTCGAAGGAGTGCGCCGTCAGATTGTCTCAGGTTCTGGAGAATGAAATCTGCGGCGCGGCGAGCCGCTTCGTAGTAGCTGTCGTCACCCAGGACTTGGGAACCATACGTGAGCGACGAAATCATCAATCCGTTCCACGCTGTCAGGACCTTGTCGTCGAGACCTGGACGAACCCGTTTCGAACGGTGGGCCAGCAGCTTCTCCCGCATCGGCGCAAGCTTCGCCTCCAATGCCTCGGGCTTCATGTTCAAGACCTCGGCCTTTCCTTCCAACGCCACCGGAAGATGAAGGACCGACGTCCCGTGCTCGAAGTTCCCGACCTCGGACACACCGTACACGCCGCAAAAGAGCTGCGCGTCTTCGCGACCCAGAACGGTTTCGATTTCGGCAGGTGTCCAAACATAGAACTGGCCCTCCTGCCCCTGAGTGTCTGCATCCTCCGCTGAATAGAAGGCACCCTGGTCGCTGGTCATGTCCCGTAGCACGTAGCGAAACACTCCCCGTGCCGCATCCGCATAGTCATCCTTGCGGGTGACCTGATAGGCCTCGAGATAGGACTTCGCGAGCTGAGCCTGGTCGTAGAGCATTTTCTCGAAGTGGGGAACGCGCCACCTCTCGTCGACGGAGTAGCGGTGGAAACCGCCGCCGAGGTGATCGTAGATACCCCCGCGATACATGCCGTCCAAGGTCGTCTCGACCGCGCGAAGAACGGCTTCATCCTGCGTACGCGCATGGCGCCGAAGTAGAAACGAAAGCGTATGCGAGCGCGGGAACTTTGGCTTGGTACCAAATCCGCCGTTGAGTGCGTCGAAGTTCTGCAGCAACTGTTCCTGGGCCTGCAACAACAGTCCGTCACCCACGTTCGTCCCGGACTGTGCAGCCAGCGAAGCCTTCACCTCGTTCGCAACGATCTGGCTGTTGTTCTCGATCTCGGTACGCTGATGGGTCCAGACTTCGACGACCCGGGCCAGCAGCGAGCGGAAGCCGGGTTGCCCTGCGCGATCTTCCCTCGGAAAGTAGGTCCCGCCGAAGAACGGTTCACCGGTCGGAAGCAGAAAGACGTTGAGAGGCCAACCTCCCCGCCCCCTCATTCGCTGGACGGCATTCATGTAGACGTTGTCGATATCCGGACGTTCTTCGCGATCGACTTTGATGCAGACGAAATTCGCGTTCAGGTAGTCCGCAATCGACGAATCCTCGAAGGACTCATGCTCCATGACGTGACACCAATGACACGTCGAGTAGCCGATCGAAACAAAGATCGGCTTCTCCTCTTTCTGAGCCCGTTCGAGCGCCTCGTCTCCCCACGGATACCAGTCGACGGGATTGGCAGCATGTTGCAACAGGTACGGACTCTTCTCGAAGACGAGACGATTCCACTTCGACCCGCCGTCCTTCGGAAGCCGGGCCAGTTCGGCACCACTGGGAGGGGTCGGGCGCGGCTTCCAGTTCTTCGCATAGGCCTCTCGCGGATCTTCGTGGTGTGCACCCGGCCCATGGTCGGGAACTCCGTCACCATCATGGTCATGGGGAACGGCCCCGTGCGCTTCCGGCCCGTGATCGGGAACACCATCACCATCGTGGTCGTGGGGTACGGACCCGTGCGCTTCCGGCCCGTGATCGGGAACACCATCACCATCGTGGTCGTGGGGTACGGATCCATGCGCATCCGGTCCGTGATCGGCGACCCCGTCCCCATCGTGGTCGTGGGGAACGGGCGCACCTGTGTTCGTCTGGGGAGACTCGGACCGCACAGACTCGGAAGTCGGATCATCGGTTCCATTCCCGCCTCCGTTCTCTCCGCCGGAGCATGCGTACAGCAGCAGAGCACACGCAACGCTGCAGGCAGGCAGGAGTACGGCGCCGAGGCGGAAGCGATGCCGCGCCATGGTCAATTCGAGAATGCTGGAAAGTCCGTTCCTGGAGCGCAATGTCGACCTCTCTCGGATGAGTTCTGAGTGCAATGGACAAGGGTACCATCGACCGTGCGGTTCTCGAAGGCAACCCCGCGCTCTCGCCGAAGCATCGCGTTCTTGGCCTCGAGGCGAACTCGTGGGATCATCCCCTCCCCCGCGGAAGATGAAATCAGGGTGATAGACCCAACGCGCCAAGACTCGAGGCGATGAACCCAAAGTAAGGAACTCCGACCCATGACCTATCCGCAAACCCGAGCCGATTCCGATGTCGTCGATGTCCTTCACGGCGTCTCCATCTGCGATCCTTATCGTTGGCTCGAGGATGGATCCAGTTCGGAAGTTCGCGACTGGATCACGCGTCAGAACGAGTTCACGGACGCGGCGCTCGCGGATCGCCCGGGGCGGGACGAGTTTCGGACACGCCTCGCTGCATTGAAGAATCATGACTCCCAGGGCGCGCCGAGAAGACAGGGCGGGACTTGGTTGCAGCTTCGTCAGGAAGGTTTGGCCAATCAGCCGGTGCTCTGGGTGGCCACTCCCGAGCCCGGGCAGGTTCCTTCCGCCGGCGACTACAGACCGTTGCTCGACGTCAACGCGCTTTCCAAGGAAGGCACCCTCGCCCTCAGTGAATACGCGCTTTCCCCGGACGGGCGCCACCTGGCCTGGGCCGTGTCGGATTCCGGGTCGGACTGGAACGTCTGGCGAGTCCGCGACGTTGCGAGTGGCGAGGATTCAGACGACGTCGTCCGCTGGTCCAAGTTCGAGAACGTCGCCTGGCTGCCGGACAGTTCCGGTTTTCTCTACGTCGCGTACGACGAGCCCAAGGAAGGACAGGAGTTCACGGCAGAGAGCACGAGGCAGAAGCTCAAACTGCATCGACTGGGCGACTCCACGGCCAACGACACGGTCGTCTTCGAGCAGGAAGATCAGCCCACGTGGGGCTTCGGACCTGAGTTCACGCACGACGGGCGGAGGTTGATCATCCGGATTTGGGAAGGCACGCATCCGGAGAACCGGATCTTCCTCTCATCCTTTGTCGACGGGCGGATCGAGACACCGCGTCCGTTCCTACAGCAGGCCGATGCCGCTTACGAGTTTCTTGGCGGCATCGAGGACGAGCTCTACTTCCGAACGAACAAGGACGCTCCCAACGGACGCATCGTTGCGATCTCCGTCCCCGCGGAAGGAACGGCCGACGGCTCTGCGTGGCGGGATGTGGTGTCAGAAAGTGACGATCGCATCGAAAAGGCCGTGCTGGCAGGTCCGGAGGGAGCCGAGCGCATCGTCGTCCACAGTTGGCATCACGCGACCTCGCGTCTCACGGTTCACCTGCCCACCGGCGGAGACGACGTGTCCGTGGTCGAACTCCCGATTCTAGGGAGCATTCTCGATTTTCGAGGCTCGCGGCGAGACCAGCTGGTCTTCTTCGAACTGACCGGCTTCTCGAATCCGGTCGAACTTCACTCACACGACCTGCAAACCGGGGAAACCACACGCGTTTTTCGACCACAGGAAGACCCGGCCCGCCCGGAAATCATCACGGAACAGGTCTTCGTACAGAGTGGGCAGGCACGCGTCCCTGTGTTCCTCGTTCGTCGCAAAGATGTGGAGCCGAATGGGGCCGTCCCGACGATTCTTCATGGATACGGTGGGTTCGACATCTCGATCACACCGTCGTACTCGGCCGAGAGGCTGGCCTGGGTCGAGAAGGGCGGCCTCTACGCGGTCGCATGTCTGCGCGGCGGCGGCGAGTACGGCCAAAGCTGGCACGACGCCGGTCGTCTCGCCAACAAACAGAATGTCTTCGACGACGCCATTGCCGTCGCGACCTGGCTGACCTCGGAAAGCGGATGGACCACCCCGAAACAGCTGGGGATGCAGGGGCGCAGCAACGGCGGACTGCTGGTCGGCGCCGTCATGACGCAACGGCCCGACCTCTTTGGAAGCTGTGCTCCCGAGGTTGGCGTGATGGACATGCTCCGCTTCCATCTCTTCACGATCGGATGGGGATGGGTCAGCGACTATGGATGCGCCGATGACCCGGAGCAGTTTCGTTGGCTCCTATCCTACTCACCGCTGCACAACCTGATGACCGGAACGCACTATCCGCCGACGATGGTCACGACCGGTGATCACGACGATCGCGTCGTTCCCGGCCATTCATTCAAGTTCGCGGCGGCGCTGCAGGCTGCGCAGGGAGGGGACGGTCCTGCCCTCATCCGCATCGACGTGGCTGCCGGACACGGGGCGGGGAAACCGACGTCGAAGTGGATCGAAGAGCGGGCGGATGTTCTGGCGTTCCATGCCCACCATCTGGGGCTGGACGTCGCAGCCAATAACGAACATCCTAATCGTTAACTTCGGCTGCCCATCTCATTGTCGTACCGAAGTAACCGAGCACGTTCCGTCTTCTTCGACTGACAAAGAGAATCTGTAGACGACGGCGCCATGCCCCCTGTATCTCGCCCAAACGCCTTCGACGCCTTCCCCGCATGGGTGCTCCGCGGCAAACGAGTTGACCGTGAGAATGCCTGCGTCCCTGAGATTCCTCGCCCTGGCATGCGCGGTATAGATCCCCGGAACGGCATCCGATATCTCCACGGTCACGAAGTCTGTGGTCAGATTCTCGCTCTCATTCACGCCGTCGTCGGATGACACATACATGACAGCATCCGGGATCGTAGTCACGCCTTCGCTACAGACTCCACCCCGGGGGTCGACCAGCACCAAGCCACCCTCCGCGGGCCGGTCGATCGAAACGACCAGAAGAGACGCCGTTTCGCCCACACTTGCCGCAGCCGCGCCGACCGCGAAAGCAAGTGTCAGTACCAACATCAAGCCAAAGAAAGCACCCAATCTTCTCATCGATAATCCTGCTTTCGATTCTTGTGTGGACGCTGGAACTACTAAGACTCCACCAGGTAGCGGACAACCACGGCAGAGTCACCCCTTTCCTCAACGACGTAGAGCCGCTGCCACCTTCAAGCTTGGACTTCCCATTCCTTGCCTCCATCTTCGAGAGCCCTCGAGGGGGCCGCACCCTGCAAGGCACGCACACTCTGTTTCCAAGACGTCATCGCGAGCCGAGAAACGGCTTCTTTCCGGGTAGTCGGAACACCCTCCACGAAAGAGCCCGGCGCAGCGCCCCTTTCTGCGCTCCCTCGAGATCGTCGAAGAACGTGTAGAAGATCGGCACGACCAGCAACGTCAGAAGCGTCGCCGTGGTCATACCGCCGATCAAGGTGTAGGCGAAACTCGTGTAGCTGATCCCGATCTCGGTCCGCCCCGCGATGGCGAGCGGGATCATGCCCCCGATCGTCGTGATCGCCGTCATCATGATCGGACGGAAGCGAAGGCGCGTCGACTGCAGGATGGCTTCGACGCGGGAGAGGCCCTCGGCCCGCAACCGGTTGACGTAGTCGATGAGAACGATGCCGTTGTTGACGACGACTCCGACCAAGAGAATCCCGCCGACGACACCGAGGAAGTCGATGTCACGGCCGACGAGTAGATGAATCCACATCACCCCGAGACTGGCCAGGGGAATGGTGAAGATGATCGACAGCGGCAGAATGAAACTCTCGAAGAGGAGCCCCATCAGCAGGTAGATGAAGACGATGGATAGCGCGAGAGCAAAGAGAAGACCGCGCAGATCCTCGTCGAATCCGGAAGCCCGAACACCGGCACTGAAGGTGACGCCTTCCGGCAGATCGATGGCGCGCAGAATCGACGACAGGCGTTCCCGCGTCTCCTTCTCTTCCCCTTCAACCAGGTCCAAGGTCAGACTTCGCGCCACTCTCTTGTCCCGGCGCACGATCCATTCCGGCGACGACAGCATCTCCTGCTCGGTGATCGACGAGAGCGGAAGAAAGCCGCCCTCCGCAGTCGGAACGAAAAAGCTCCCGAGTTCGTCGAGCGAACTTCGGTCCTCTTCCTCGAAGCGGACACGAACCGGAATCTCTTTACCGCCATCACGATACTTGGGTAGCGACTGTCCGCGGAGTGCGTATCCGACAACTCCGGCGACCGTGCGGGGATCGACGCCCAGCTGCTGGGCCCGTTCCCGATCGATGACCATGCCGAGCTGATTCGGCGCGGACTCGAGGGATTTCTTGACTCCCACTACGCCTTCCACGTTGACGAACAACGGCTCGAGGTCGGCGATGACCTCGCCCAGCATTTCCGGATCCTCACCGTAAACCACCACACGGAAGGTCTCGTCGTCGCTGCCTTCGGCGGTCTGATCCTCATTTCCGGTAGTGAGCTTCATCCCGGGCTGCACCGGCAAGACCTCGAGAACCTTCTCCGTCACTTCGCGGCCGGTCAAAGATGTGTTCCGCGGCGTATTGAACCAGCCTTGCAAAGTCCCGCCGGTTCGGTCGTGAAACTGGAACCAGCCGGCGAGATCCAACTCGACGGCCATGCTCTCGACCAACGCCTCCGCCTGTAGGAACCACTCCTCCGTGTCCTCGAGCGTGTTCACGTCCGAAGCTTCCACGTCGATGGTGAACCCGGCTTCCTCTCCTTCCTGTATTTCGACGAGACTGAGGCGCCCTTTCGAGATTCCGATCGTGGCAGCAACAACGATCAGGAGCACGAGCACCAGGTCGAGGCGACGAAAGAGGAACGTAGAGAGAAGGCGTTCGTAGATCCGAGCCAGTCGATCGAACGTGGCCTCGTATCCCCGGCGCAGGACATCCGTGAACCGATTGTATCGGCGGCGAAGGGGCGACGGCTCGCGCGGTTCGCGGGTCTTCGGCAGGGTCAGATAGACATTCAGCGGAACGAACACCAGTGCCACGAAGAGGGACGCGATCAATGCGACCGAAATCGGAATCGACATCCGCAGCAGGAAGAACTGCCCGGGTCCTTCGATGAGCGAGACCGGCAGGAAGACCACGACGGTGGTCAACGTCGACATCGTGATGGCGAGGGCGATCTCACCGGTGCCCGATATGGCGGCCTCTCGCCGCGACTTCCCGGACTGGTACATGCGATCGATGTTCTCGGCCACGACGATGGCGTTGTCGACCAGCAATCCGACACAGACCATGAGCGCGAGCAGAGTAATGATGTTGAGCGTCTCGCCGGCGAAGTACATGACGGTCAACGCAATGAGCAGGCTCAGCGGCACAGACAAGTTGACGACTGCAGTGAGTCGGAACCGGCGCAGGAAGATGAACAGAACAAGCCCGGCGATGACAGCCCCAATCAACCCGCTGTTCAGCAGCTTGCTCAACGCGTCGTCGATGACCTCTCCGGTATCGAAGAGAGGAATCATCTCGACGTCGGCCAGCCGCGGGTTGGCCTGGATCTCCTCGAAGACCTTGTTGATCTTTTCCGAGACTTCGCGGGCGTTGGCCTCGCCTTCCTTGAGAATGATGAGGGCGAAGGCCGGCTTGCTCATCGCGCGGACGCGGTAGTCCTTCTCCGGCTCTTCATAGCGAACGTCCGCCACGTCAGCGAGCTTGACGTTCGGAGCGACCGGACGGTTCTGCAGCTCCTCCAAACTCCGGTACTTGGCGATCGAGCGCAGAAGAAGTTTGCGCGACCCTGCCCGAACGTTGCCGCTCGACATGCTGAAACTGTCGCCGGCAAGATCCTGCGCCAGGTCATAGATGTTGAGGCCCAGAGCATCGAGTCGATCCCGGTCGACCTCGATGATGATCTCCTTTTCCTCGAGACCGTCGACATTGACCGAGGCGACGCCGTCGATGCGCTCCAACGGCAGCATGATCTGCTTCTGGATCAGGTTGTAGGAGTCGATGACGTCCGGCGGAACCGCGATCCCGATGACGAAAACGGGAATCCCTGAGGCATCGTCTTTGAAAATGTAGACGTGATCGACATCGTCCGGAAACTGACGGCGGGCCCGCTCGACACGGTCGCGTACTTCGCGGTAGGCGACGTCCATGTCCGTGCCCTGCTTGAAGCGCATGAAGGCCCGGCAGTTGTCGCTCGCAGAGACCGAAACGACACGATCGACACCACGCACGGTGCGCAGCTCTTCCTCCAAAGGCTCCGCAATCTTCTCCATGACTTCCTGGGGCGGAGCCTGCGGCCAGGGCACAACCACACGAAGCGACGGCTCGGTGTATCCACTCGGGATGAGCTCGACCGGGATCCACCGGGTCGCAACGAAGCCCACGACCAGGGCGGTCAGGAAGAGAACGAAGACACTGATCCGACGGTTGAGAGAGAATCGGGCCAGTCCACCGCCGGGATGACGACTCTCCATCCTCAAACCTCCTGCGCCGGGCGGCCGTGCGCGACCATCTCGTCCTCACCGCGCCCCAGGCTTTGGCGGGCCTTCGCAGCAACGGTCTCGAAGAAGCCGTAGATCGACGGAACCATGAAGAGTGTCAGAAACGTCGAACTGAGGAGCCCACTGATCACGGCGATCGCCATCGGGGTCCGGATCTCCGCTCCGTCACCGAGGCCCAAGGCCATGGGCAGGAGTCCCAGCACCGTTGTTGTCGTCGTCATGAGAATCGGCCGAAGACGAACCTGCCCGGCGGTGATGATGGCCTCTTCCAAGTTCATTCCACGCCGCCGCAGAGTATTGATGTAGTCGACGAGGACAATGGCGTTGTTCACGACGATTCCCGCCAACATGATCATCCCGAGAAAGACGACGACCGAAAGCGGGATCGAAAGCGCTTTCAGCACAAGGAACGTTCCGACAAATGCGAGCGGGATCGTGAACATGATGACGAACGGATGCAGCAGGGACTCGAACTGCGCGGCCATGATGACGTAGACGAGGAACACCGACAGTCCGAGTGCAAGCAGCAGCGAACTCTGGCTGCGCTCCCACTCTTTGTTCTGTCCCCCGATGAGGTACGAGACGTCCGACGGCCAATCCATCTCCGACTCGAGCGCATTGCGAATCGCGTCCGTGGCTGCACTCAGCGATCCGTCGGCCAGGTTGGCCCGAACCACCGCTACCCGGCTGCCGTCGATGCGGCGAATCTCGCTCGGCCCCTCTCCCAGGGAGACTTCCGCGACCGCAGCCAAAGGAATGGGCCTCTCCGCACCCGGATTGACGATGATGTCGGAGACATCCTCGACCATACGCCGGTCTTCTTCTTCCAGTTGAACAAGGATCGGGACGCGGCGATTGACCCGGTTGAATCTCGTCGCCTCCGCTCCTTTGACCTTGTCTCGAACGAGCCCTGCCACCTGGCTGATGTTCAGTCCGAATCGGGAGAGGCGCTCCCGGTCATAGACGACCTGTACTTCCGGCGCACCCGGTCGCAAGGTCGCCTGCACATCCGTTAGCTCTGGAAGCTCGGCCAAGACCTCCATCGCCCGGTCCGAGTAGGTCCGGATCCGGTCCAGGTCGTCGCAGTGAACCTCCACTTCGATCGGAGTTTTGCTGGAGAAAAGGACCGGCCGCGTAACGCGGGCATCCAGATCAGGAATGACGTCGAGCCTCTTCCGGATGCGCTCGGCCACGTCGTCTTCACGATCGGCGTTTCGCCCACCACCGTCGAGAAGCACTTTGAAGCGGGCCGTGTGTTCTCCTTCGTCGGACCGTTGCGACTGCGAAGGATCGAAGCCCAGCGTGAGAATAAGTGCACGAATGTGCTCTCTTTCGGCCAGCAGAATGTCCTGGACCGGCGTGAGAATCCTCTCCGTCTCTTCGAGCGGGGTTCCAACCGGAAGAGCCACCTCAAACGTGAACTCACCCTGTCGCACTTCGGGAAGAAGTTCACTGTCCAGCGAGCGGCCGAGGCCCGCGGTGACGGCAAAGATGATGATCAAGAGAAAGACCGCAAGGGACGGATTCTTGAGAAAGAGACGAAGGACGTCCGGGTATCCCGACTGCATTCCGTCCAGCATCTTGTTCGTCGCCCAGACCGGCGCCCAACCCAGAACTTTGAAGATTGAGCTCAATGCCGGCCAGACCAGGCGTGAGAAAACGTAGACCCCCGCGGAGAAGACGAACAGCACGATGCGTGCGAAGACCTCGAGAATCGAGGAGATGATCAGCCGGAGTAGCAGGTAGACGAGGGGCAGAATTGTCAGGCGGACCGCCCAGCGCATCCGTGAAAAGTCGCGGGCGAAGACCGACCAAGAGTTGAGACGAAAGCGACGCAATGAGGTGGACGAGCTGCTCTTCGTCCGTGCTTCGACGCCCACGTCGCCCGAGCCGGTAGCGTTCAACGAGATCCCGCGTCGGCTCGCCAGCATCGGGATGAAGAAGATGGCGACGGCCAACGACGCCAACAACGAGACGACGACCGCCAGACCAAGGTCGCCGAAAGCCTGACCGGCGACGCCTTCAACAAAGACCATCGGGAAGAAGACCGCGATCGAAGTCAGGATAGACGCCGCGACCGCACCCCGCACTTCTTCCGTGCCGCGAATGGCAGCGGGAACCAGGTCATCCCCCTCCTCCCGACATCGATGGATCGATTCCAGCACCACGATCGACGAGTCGACGAGCATCCCGATTCCGAGTGCCAGCCCTCCGAGGGACATGATGTTGAGCGAGACGCCCAGGATCTGAAGCGGAGCGAACGTCACGAGCAGAGAGATTGGAATCGACAGCGCCACGATCGCCGTTGACGTTGCATTGCGCAGGAAGAGGAAAAGCACGAGTACCGCGAGCAACCCGCCGAGGACCGCCGTGTTTCGGACCTCACGGATGCTGCTCTCGATGAAGAGCGATCGGTCGGCGACGAGTCGGAGTTCCGCTCCCTCCGCTTCGTACAGTTGCTGCGCGAGCCCTCCACGGCCCCGCTCGCCCCCGGAATTCCGGGGACCGGCAGTCGCGCCTTGTCCATCGCCTCCACCAACCGTCGAATCCGGATCCGCGTACCGAATCTCTCCGACCGTGCCTTTGATTCGCTTGGCGAGGTCGACGATGTTGGCGTCGGCCTCCTTGAAGATCTCGATCTGAACGCTCTCGTTCCCGTCCGTCCGGGTCACGATCTGTCGTTCCTTGTGTGCGTACTCGACGCGCCCGATATCCGAGATCCGCACATCCCGGTCGTCGACCCGGGTCACGATGGTCTCGCCGATTTCCGAAACGCTTTGGAATTCGTTGACGGTGCGGACCAGATATTCGGTGCGACCCTCCTGGATCGTCCCTCCGGCGACGTTGATGTTTTCCTGCGCCAGCCGGTTGATGACCTGGGAAATGGAGAGCTCGCTTCGACGGAGCTTCTCTTCATCGACCAGGACGTGGATCTCTTCTTCGAGCCCGCCCTTGATGCGAACGGCCGCGACACCGCGGATCGGTTCGAGGGATCGTTTGACCTGGAGTTCGGCCAGGCGGCGGAGTCGACGAAGCCCCTCTTCGCCCTGAAACTCTTCGCTACTTCCGGCCAGCGAGAGTTCGAGGACAGGATCCAACGACGGATCGAAGTGAAGAATGAGCGGCTTCTCGGCTTCGCTCGGAAGAAAGACGAGATCGAGTCTTTCGAGCACGTCCTGCGTCGCATCGGAGATGTCGGTGTCCCAGGCAAACTCGAGGACGACGTCGCTGACACCGGCCCGGCTGACGCTGCTGATCTGCTCCAGTCCGCCGACAACGCCCAGCGCTTCCTCGATGGGACGGCTGATGTCGTTCTCGACTTCCTCCGGAGCGGCGCCGCCGTACTCGGTCCGAACGGTCAACGTGGGATAGGTGAGCTCCGGCATCAGGTTGACCGGAAGCCGCCCGTAGGAAAAGAACCCGAAGACGACGGCGGCCAGGAAGAGCATGAGAATGGCGACCGGTCGCGAAGTTACGAAGCTCTTCAACGGTCGGGAATCTCCATCGCCCCGAACCCGATCGTCGACGGTCGCCTCACCCATGCGTCGCTCGTTCCTTTCCCGCTGGACTCGTCCTTCGGTGGACTCACTACTGCAAACCCCAAGAGCTCCCGACTCGGCTTACGTGAGCGTCGAGTATAGGTTGCGAACCGCCCCGTGGGTGGGCCGGCTCGCACGAGCCGATCAAATGTACGCACCCATGCGGATCCGGAACCGGGCGCGTGACCCTGCCGTACATCCGAGTGTTAGGATCCGACCCCAAGGAGAACGATGAATGACTCGCACCGTCCGTATCGCTTTGATCATCCTGGCCTCGATCGTCAGCACAGGAACGGCCTCCGCCGAGTTCAATGAACCCCGGGCGCTGCTCGAGGACGAGCGCAATACGGTCGACATCTTCCGCGCCGCTTCGAGTTCGGTCGTCTTCATCAACACGACCGAGTACCGCCGACAACTCTTCAGCCGGAACGTCAGTGAGGTGCCGCGCGGATCCGGATCGGGCTTCGTCTGGGACGACCGGGGCCACATCGTCACCAACTTCCATGTCATCCAGGGTAGTCAGAACATCACGGTGACGATCCCGGACGGGTCCGTTCTCGACGCCGAGGTCGTGGGTCACGATCCGAACAAGGACATCGCCGTGCTTCGGATCGACGTCAGCAAGGTCCGACTGGATCCACTCCCACGCGGAGATTTCACGGACCTCATGGTCGGCCAAAAGGTCATCGCCATCGGGAATCCGTTTGGGCTCGATCAAACGTTGACTACGGGAGTCGTCAGCGCACTCGGACGGGAGATCCGATCCGTTGCCGGGACGACGATTACGGACGTCATTCAGACGGACGCTTCGATCAATCCCGGGAATTCCGGCGGACCGCTCCTCGACTCTTCCGGGCGGCTCATCGGGATCAACACGGCGATCTACAGCACCAGCGGTTCCAGTGCCGGAATCGGGTTCGCCGTCCCCATCTCCACCGTGAAGAGAATCGTCCCGCAGCTGATCGAGTTCGGCCGAACACAAAGAGCCGGGCTCGGCATTCGCCTGATCGAAGATGACCTCGCCATTCGATGGGGAATCCGGGGGGTCATCATCAGCGAGGTGCAACGCAACGGAGCGGCCGACCGTGCCGGCCTCCGCGGAACCGTCCAGAATCGGCGCGGTGAGATCATCCTTGGCGACATCATCATCGCAATCGACGACCAGCAGATCCAGCGCTACGACGACCTCTACCTGGCCCTGGACAACTTCAATCCTGGGGACGAGATCCAGATACGCTACCTTCGCGACCGGGAAGAGCAGGAAACCCGGGTTCGTCTACAACGAATCGGCTGATCCGCCGCCGTCTGTTGTATGATCCCGGTTCTGGAGGAGGAAGGGATGGAACTATCCGGGTTGAAGAAGGTCGGCACCGCCGTCGTCACGAGTTTTCCCAAAGGTCGGGACGACGAATCTCGCCGCACGTTCAAGGACTTGCTCAAGGCTTTGGTTCGCGACGCCAACTATCCGAGGATCGTCGTCGATCTCGAGGACGTCACGTTCTTCTCGAGTCTCGATCTCGGCGTGCTCGTCTTTGCGTTGCAGGAAGCCAAGGAAAGAAAGAAGGAACTCGCCGTGGTCTGCAAGGACCCCCGAATCCTTCAGGTCTTCGAAGCGACCAAGATGGATGGCGTGTTTGACATCCACGACTCGGTCGACGCAGCCGCCGGGAAGTAAGCCGGGACGCCGAAGACCCGCCGGCCGCTGGCGATTCCGCAGTTCTCGGCAACCGCGTCACCGAAGTCACTCCCCTTTCAGCCGACGCTTTACCTTGCGGATCAATTCCGTTTGTTCGCCGACCAGTCGACGGGCCGGATCCGGGGTTCCCGGATAGACCGTTTCCCGCTGACGGGGATAGAGCTCAGCCCGGTGGTGCGCTCGCATGTCGTGCCCGATACGCCGTTCCCGCTCCGCACGCAGCGTCGACAAAGCGATAGGCGCGACGACGATCTTCTCCCCCGGCCCCGGACTGGCCTCGGCCAGGATCCGGCCGTCGTAATCCACGACCATGCTTCCGCCCGGCCACGAAAACGGCGGATAGTTCGACGCCTCGGCCCCCTGGTTGCACGCCACGACGTAGGCGGTGTTCTCGAGAGCCCGGCACCGGTTGACGATCGTCCACCAGTCCATCGGCGACGTCGCTCCCCAAGGATCCATGTACGCCGAGATGCGGATGAGAACCTCACAGCCCTTGAGTGCCAGCTCCCGAGTGACTTCCGGGAACAGCCAGTCGTAGCACGTCGCCACTCCCAGCTTTCCGATCTCCGTGTCGACCACCGGGAACGGATCGTCCGGGTAGTCTTCGATGTCGTGTGGCGACGCGTGCACTTCCCACGGAATCCATGGATTCGCCTTCCGGTACTTCGAGAGAATCTCGCCGTTCGGACCGATCAGACAGGTCGTGTTGAAGACGGTGTCCGGCCAGCGCGGGTCGACTTCGAGAAAGCTGCCGGTCTGCACGTAGACGCCCAGCTCCTTCGCCTTCTCCGCAATGCGACCCGTGTGCTCGTTGGGAATCTCCACAGCCAAATGGTCGAGCAACTCCCTCGGCGTGAAGTAGACGGGCGCGGCGTGGGCGAACTCCGGAAAGACGACCAGTCGCACATCGTGGAACGGCTGGTATCCGACCACGGCGCGTTCGAGCATGGCCAACATGCGTGTCGTGTTCGCGGGCATTTCGTCGCGACGGGTCGGGTTGGGTTGGTCCACCTGGCAACAGGCTGCGTAGTAGAGATCTGACTGTGGGTTCGAGGGCACGAAGCCTCCTTCGTTGCACGTGCTGCAAGCGCCGTTCAAGTTTCGTCGGAATCCGGTACGACATCTTCCCAGGAAAGGGAGCAAAGTTCCGACGGCTGTTCGACCAGAGCGAAGGGAGACGCCGACTCGAGTTCTTCCCGATCCCCAAAGCCCCAGAGTACGCCAACCCCGCGGACTCCATTGGCGCGGGCTCCTTTCAGGTCGAAGATTCGGTCCCCGATCATCGCGGTCTCGGAAGCAGCCAGTGTTTCCTTTTCGAGAATGTGCGCGATGAGTTCGGCCTTGTCCGTCAGCCGGTTGTCCAGCTGCGACCCGTAGACCGCCTGAAACCGCGGAGCCAACTCAAAATGATCCACGATCCGACGGGCGAAGACGACCGGCTTCGATGTAGCGACGAACAGCAGATGACCGTCTGCCTGAAGTTGTTTCAGAGTCTCCGGGATACCTTCGATGACATCGTTCTCGAAGATGCCGTGCTCGGAATAGCATTCGCGGTAGAGACGCAGCGCTTCTCGTGCGTCTTGTTCATTCCCGAGAATCTGCAGAAGCGTCTGGTCCAGCGGCGGCCCCACATATCGACGTAGGTCGGACTCGGGAGGCACCGGATGCCCCATTTGCTGAAACACCCGAGTCAGACAACTGACGAAGCCGGGAAACGGGTCGGCCAACGTCCCGTCCAGATCAAAAAGAAGATTCATAGACTCGAAACCTACAGATCGCGCACGACGCGAAAACCACTGAGCTGACAGGAACGAAAGACGGGAAAGAACCAGGCGCGCTGCGAAGAGCGTTGCCGCTCCGGTCCGTCGTACCAACCCCCTCCGCGGATCGAGCGCATCTTGCCGACATCGGGGCCGCCCTCACCCGGCTTGGGCCCTTGCGGATCGACGCGGGGCGAGCGCACGTAGTACGCAGGGTCATGCCAGTCCGCGCACCACTCCCAGACGTTGCCGTTCACGTCATGCAGTCCCCACGGATTCGGAGCCCGCTGCCCCACCGGCGCGGTGTAGGAAGCGCCGTCGTCCCACTTGGCCAGGCCTTCGATGACCGGAGACACCGCGTTCAGTGAGAGATCGCCGATGTTGGCGGAGTTGACGAGAAGGAAGGGCTCATCTCCGAACCAGTAGCGGCCGGTCGTTCCCGCTCTGCAAACGTATTCCCACTGCGCTTCGGTCGGCAGTCCGTAGCGACGTCCATCGTGCTCGGACAACCAGGCGCAAAACGCTTCCGCATCGACCCAACTCACCTGGACGACCGGGTGGTTCTCGTCCTGTTCAAAACCGCAGTTACGCCAATGCACGCCCGGCTTCTGCTCCGGTTGGTTCGTGGCCGGATCGATGATCCAACCGCCCTTCGGATCCAGTTCGGCTTCCGTCTTGTATCCGGTGGCCTCGACGAACGCACGGAACTGCCCAACGGTGACCTCGGTCGTGGCGACTTCGAAACCACGAGTGAGTTTGACCTCGTGTTGGGGAAGTTCGGACGGCTCCGCCGCGTCGTCTCCCGGTACCGCTCCCATGAGAAACGTTCCCGCCGGCACCCGCACGAACTCGAGTCCGAGAACCGATAGACGATTCGGCGCCACGGGCGCATCCGCAGTCGCGCTGTGATCTGCGGACTCTTCCGCAGAACCGGGATCCGTCGTCTCGCTTTGTTCGGAAACACACGATGAAACACCGAGAGCCATCGCGGTCAGCATCCAAAGCATCTTCCATTCGTGTACGCAGCCCATCGATTTCACGATTCGGCAACTCCTGAGGCTCGGCCAATTCCAACAGCACCGGCCCAGTTTCGTTCGCACCCCAAGACAATCTAACTCACGTCCTGCGCCCATGCGCGGATGACACGTAACTCCTTGCAAAACAATCCCCCTAAAGAGAAATGAAACCAAAAGTGCAGAACTTGTGACTCTTTTCACATCCTCCATGTCTGGGATGTTGGAAGCCGGAACGAACAGTCCGGGGCCCGGTCGCGGCCTCCTCGATTCCGGTACTAGACGATGAACTGCTGGCCTTTCCGCTCGTTCTCGGGAGAGGGGCGCGGAGCCGCAAAAGGGTCTCGGGGACCCAGGAGGAACTACGGAAATGCGCAAGTTTACGCCACTCATTGCTTTCGCCGTCGCCGGGGTGATCGCCGTCGGAACCATCTCGGTGGACGTCGCTACGGCTCAGGACACCGACATTCAGAAGAAGCTGGAGATGAAGGAGAAGGAGCTGGAAGAGCTCCGCGCCCGCCTCGCCACCATGGAGAAGTCCATGGACAGCTCGAGCAGCAACCCGGGTTTCATCAATCCGGAACTCCTGCCTCCGTCGGCCAAACCGGGTGAGTGTTACGCCCGCGTCTTCGTCCCGCCGACCTACAAGACCGAAGAAGTGACCGTGATGCAGAAGGAAGCCGGTGAGAAGCTCGAAGTCATCCCCGCCAAGTACGAGTGGGTCACCGAGCAGGTTTTGGTTCGCGAGGCCGAGGAGCGTCTCGAGATCGTTCCCGCGACCTACGAGTGGGTCGAAGAGCGGGTTCTCGTCAAGGACGAGCAGAAGATCATCGAGGACGTTGCGCCGGTCTACGAAACAGTGACCGAGAAGGTCCTGGTTCGCGCCGCCCACACCGTTTGGAAGAAGGGTAGCGGGCCGGTCGAGCGCGTCGATGACGCCACCGGTGAGATCATGTGCCTCGTCGAGGTTCCGGACGAGTACAAGACCGTGACCAAGCGCGTTCTCAAGAGCCCGGCCACGACTCGCGAGAAGACGATCCCGGCCGAGTACAAGACGGTCCGGAAGCAGGTCGTGAAATCTCCGGCCACGACGAAGAAGGTTTCCATCCCGGCCAAGTACGACACGGTCAAGGTCCGGAAGATGGTCACGCCTCCGTCGACCCGCAAGATCGAGATCCCGGCGACCTACGACAAGGTCACCAAGCGGATCCAGGTCACCGACGGCAAGATGGACTGGCGTCCGATCCTCTGTGAGACCAACCTCGGCCACGCCACGGTCTATGAGATCCAGCGCTCCCTGAAGGCCAAGGGCTTCAATCCGGGTGACGTCGACGGAGTCATTGGATCCCAGACGCTGAACGCCGTCCGCTCCTTCCAGCGCGCCAACAACCTCGCGGTCGGCGCCCTGACCATGGAGACGATTCGCGCCCTCGGCGTCAAGGTTGGTTGATCGACCGGCCAATGGACTGAGAGAATCGCCGCCGGAAGCCTCCGGCGGCGCTCGGATGCAAGAAGCAGGAACAGAGTCAGCGTCTGGTAGTAGCTACCGCGTAGATACGGCGAGACGCAAACGGAAGCAGCGAGGTTCGCGCCGATTCCACGGCGACCCGAGCTTCCGGCCGACCCAGGAAGTCGAAAGGAACGACACACCATGGCCTACAAGATCACTGAAATCGAAGGTATCGGTCCCGCCTACGGCGAGAAGCTGAGCGCAGCCGGTATCACGACCACCGAGAAGCTCCTCGAGCTCTGCTGCGACAAGTCGGGTCGGAAGAAGACCGCCGACACCACCGGACTCAGCGAAGGCCAGCTGCTGAAGTGGGCCAACATGGCCGACATGATGCGCATCAACGGCGTCGGCCCACAGTTCGCCGAGCTGCTTGAGGCTTCCGGCGTCGACACGGTCAAGGAGCTGCGGACTCGCAACGCAGAGAACCTCGCAACCAAGATGGAAGAGATGAACGCCGAGAAGAACCTGACCAATGCAGTTCCGGCGGCCAGTGTGATCAGCGGTTGGATCGACCAGGCGAAGACCATGGATCCGACCATCACGCACTAGTTCAGTTCGGTTTGGTAGCGACTCGGGTCCACAAGCCGACCGGGCCTGAAGAGCTGAAGACCCCTCGAACGTTCCGCCCGACGTTCGAGGGGTTTCTTTCTTCCCTCTACAGAGCCTTTCGCAGAATGAGCGGACAACCACGAAGGAAGAAAGCAGGACTTCCGTGTTCTCCTTTTTCTGAGCTACTGATACGTTGTAAGTTCCCACTTGCTATGGACGGGCATCCCGATTTGCGAGCGCGCGAGGGATTTGGAGGCCCTGGAAGTCAGGACTTCTAAGACGTCGGGAAGGAACTCGCGCTTCAGCTCTAGTTGGACCCGTCGACTACGAGGACAGATTCCGCTCGAAAGCCTCGCACCGACCAAGATAAATGGAAGGTGACCCGCGATCCGATTGAGATAGCCTCCCTTATTTCCTCGTGAACCCTGAAGTAGCAATCTAAAGACTCATCCCCCAACTCCGGATGGACTATACCCTCGTGAGTACCGAATAGCCGAACGACCTGACCACCCAAGCGATGTCGACTACGGTTCCCGTCCCTGAGGATGCCTTTTCGCCGGTTCATTTCGCGGTTTGTATATCCGCGAGACTGCGCCGCCCTACCCGCCCGCCTCATGGCCGCCTTTGCCCGAGAGACATCTCCCTCCTGGATACAGATGTCGACCCAACGCATCTGAGTCTCCACGTCCTCCCGATTCCACTCTTCGGCAGAATCCCTGAACTCGTCGAACCGACTCTCAGTGCGACCCATGTGCACGAGGGCCACATCAGCCGCCAAGTACGTGAATGGGGCGCGATTCCCAGCGTCCTTCAATTGAGCCGCCATCTCGACGGCACGAGTCCATTCCCGATTCGTAACGGCCAAACCGAGACTCGTTTCAAGCACCTCGTTCCTTCTCGCCGGGTCAGTCGTCTCCGCTAGGAGCTCGTCAATCAGTTCGCGCGCCTTCTCGATCGAACCTAATTGGGTCAAGACCTGAACCCTAGCCTCCTTCGACTCCAGAAGGTTGCTCTTCCCGACTCGTATCGCCGCTTCTTCCAGCAATCGCAGGGATCGTGAGAGTCCAAGAAAAGCCTCCGACCGCAAGGCCAGCATGCTACTCTCGCGTTCTTCATCGATCCCACTCGAAATCGCTTCGTGCCTTTTTCGGAGGTACCTAGCTTCTGCTACGTAGCCGTACTCCTCCTGCGGACGCTGGCGCCTGACCTGATCGAAAAAGGAAATCGCGTCCGATTCGTGACTTCGCGCCAAGACCTCAGCATCCCGCTCGCCGCCTCTAATGAACTTCTTCCACGCGTCGATTGCCCTCGATTCGTGGGCCAATCCAAGAACATGAGCTGATGCAGTGTTGCCGGTGTCCAGTTCGTAGGCTTCGGCCGCCCTTGTGATCGCGCGATCGAGCTTTCCTACACTCCGCAACAACAGCGCTAGCTGATGCAGCAACGTTATGCGAATAATCGGGATCGCGCTTCGATGCTCAAGTGCGATTGACAGGAGATCGATGAGTTCCCTCCGACTCCGACTGGCATCCCACGCTGTCGCCAACCACTGCGCAAGACGCCCCTTCCGTGATAACAAGGCCGTGACAACCCCACCCTCGGTCACCGAGGCCAAGTTGGCGGTCTCAATCAGTGATCGCAAATCTGTAAGTCGATGATCAATATCCGGCACCGCCGTCTCGAGCACAGCCTCGGCAATCAACCGATGGCGCGGTGCCACTAGGATCTCACCCTCTACCTGCGCGCGACTATTCGTCGACTCCACGATTATGTCCGCACTTAGCGCACCCAGGACGCGTGGGACGTCGGACATATTCAGATTGCCAACAGCCTTTATAAGCCAGTACTGCGTTAACTGCAGCCCGAAGACACCCACCGAACAGACGAGCCGATATGCTCTCTGTACGCCAACGTCCGCTTCGTACCTCTTATACTCCTCAATCACGATCTGCTTGAATTTCCGATTCTTTCGATCAGTCGCCTCGTAAACTGCTGGCAACAACAATCCCACGGCCTGCAGCCTCTCCGTCAACTCCTCCTCGGTGTGCTGCAACGAGAACCCTGCGACCTTAAGGATCCGCGCGAGCAAGCGCCACTCCCCTGCGCCCAACGTCTCTGGGATCCTCACTACGTCATCGCTACGTACACGCAGTGTTGTTGCGAGCTCTTCGACAAGCTCGTCGCGCCCTCCAACAACAACGACCAGATCACCTCTTCTCTCCTCCGACCCCAGTGCCAGCTGGTCGAGCAGCCTTGCGTCCAGGTCCACGGCGTCGATCACCACGACGGCTTTTCTTTGAACTAAGATCGAAATCTCGCCAACGATTCTCCCGGCTCGGTACCACTCCTTCTCTGAGCGACCGAGTGACCGAGCCAAAACGACGCAGGGCGCGACCTCGTCTCTCGATATCTGCTCGGCGAGCTGGCAAAGCAGAGTCGTCGTACCCGCCCCACCTCTGCCAGCTACCAGGACGAAGTTCGTCCTACTCCGACTGTCCGTGAGCGCTTCCGTGAACGCCGGCCAAACTGCGTCATCCATGAGCTTCCTGCGTAGTGCCCGCCCGTCCCGAATATCTGCAATCGTCGCGGGCGCACCGAGTAGGAAGTCATCCCGTCCAGAAGCGGTCGCCACCACAGACTCAAGCTTCGGAAACATCTCAAGCATCCCATCCGTTAGGGATGCGACGTTTGGTAGCTGATAGACGACGTCACCGCGGCGCCAGTGCTCACCATCGATAGCCGGCACTTCCGAGACGGTAGGTTCCTCTTGGATCAAGTCATCCATCGTGGCACGGACGGTACCCACACCAATCGCGTTGAGCTCAGCCTCTCGTTCCGGGCTGTCTTGATCTGTTACAAAGTAACAGCTGATTGTCTCCTCTGGCGCGACACGGTCGCGAAGGGAGAGTATTTGATTTATCTCAACACCCTCACACTTCCACAGGATAAGGCTAGCTGGCCGCATCGTTCTTTGGACGAGATCGACTGCCATCGTAAGTAAAGCGTATCGACGATCGATCTCATCCCTCGTCATTGGGAAGTCAGTCAACCCTGATTCGACAAAAGAAAGTGGCCTGAAGAGAAGTTAGGGGGTTGCAGAAGGGCCTTTCGTCGTGGTTTTTGGAGTTACCACACAACCAAGAACCAAAAACGAAAGGCCACATTCTGTGAGGCGAAGGAAACGCGATTTGACCTTCCGGGTCAATGGGGCTCTGCGAATCGAACAAGGGGCGGCTGGGCTCACTTCGTACGCTGGCCTTGAGGTCTTTCGACGGTATCTGCGGTCTTCAGGGTTCCACGAGGCGCTACGACGGCACACCTCGGGCCACTCGTTCGGCGGGGACTTCTCCTTTGTCTCTATGGTTCTTCTTCTCGTCGGGCTGATCGTGGTCGGTGGCCGACGTCTTCATCATCTTCGATTCCTCGACGGTGACCCAATGATCCATCGCTTTGCAGGACTGACTCACTTGCCGACGGACCGAACCTTGAGCCGGTGGTTGCAGCGCTTCCGTGGCCGGACCATCCGTCCTCTTCAAGAACTCAACGGTGAGCTTGTCGCTCGAATGGTCGAGCGGAGTCAGTTGCGAACGATCACCGTTGATGTCGATGGCACCGTCGTCTCGACAGGACTCCAGGTCGAGCGCGCCCGGCGCGGGTACAACCCGCATCATCGAAAAGTGCCGAGCTACTATCCGGTCACGGCATACCTTGCCGAGACCGGTCACGTTCTACGGGTCCAGAACCGAAGCGGCAACGTCCACGACGGGAAAGCTTCTATCCCGTTCCTTCGAGATGTTCTCGACCAGGTCGATACGACCATGGGATCGCAGACCACGGTGCGCATGCGAATGGATGGTGCCTTCTTCCAGGCTCCGATCCTTCGTCTCCTGGAGAGGCGGGGCGTCGACTTCGCGATCAAAGTGCCGTTCTGGCCGTGGCTCAACCTGCAAAAGCTCATCCGGGATCAGGAAGAGTGGAATCGGGTGGCCGACGATGTCGATGGCTTCGAGACGAGCCTGTTCCTAGAGAACTGGAACATGGATATCCGAGTCCGCATCTTCCGCCGCCGGACCTCGATCCCAACAAGGCGCAACTATCAGCTCGATCTCTTCGACCCGGACAACGGAACCTATGAGTACTCCGCGATGGTGACCAACCTCACCTGGAGTCTCGATCGGATCTGGGCGTTCATGTGCGGTCGCGGTGCCCACGAGAAAGCCATCGGAGAAATGAAACACGAGATGGCCTTCGCTTCCGCACCCACAGCCCGATACGGAGCCAACAGTGCATGGCAACAGATCGTGGTCCTGACTCACACCCTTCTGACCAGCTTCCAGATCGAGTCGGGCGCTCCACGACGGTCGCGGACGAGGAAGAGAACCGCAATCTATCGGCTGAAACGGGCCGCGACGCTTCGCTTCGAGCTGTTCGCACGAGCCGGTTCCATCGTTAGACCCAACGGCGTCGCTGTCCTCAGGATCGGCAGCAATGAAACCGTTCTGAAGACCTTCAAAGACGCGCTTCGGTGGGCCACATCGGCGGCTTAGAATGACGAATCAAGGCTAGTAGTACGGCCACACCTTCTCCACCAGCTGCTTCGCCAAACTCGCCGTGCGGGTCACGCTTCCCAGCTCCTCGGAAGGGAAGGAGTGGATCTTCCCCTGATCCATCATCCGGCCCTCCAACGACTCCAGGTACGCAGCCGCTGTTGCTGAAAAGACACGAAGGAACAGATTGTTAACCTGCGAGGCCCGAAGACACTTGAGTGCGGTGCCGGCCAGGAGCGACGGCTCCAGCCCTTGCCGGAAGTGATCCTGCCAACCTTCGGGATACAGTCGGAAGAGATGCAGGGAGCCCGTCATCCCGAGGAGGCGAAGCCACTCCACGTAGTTTCCCAGCAGGTACCAACACACTCGCCCGTTCGCTAGATCCCGAACCCGGGCCTCGTCGTCGCCCAGTTCATTCCAGAACTGCGACATTGGCTGTGGATTGCGCTCTTCCAGAGCGATCGTCACGGTTCGCACTTCGGGTTCGGGAGACCGTTCCCGGCCGAGCCAGCGCATGACGTCTTCGCGAGGGAAGCGAGCGAGAACCGGCTCCCGTCTCGACGCCTTGTTCCCGTCTCCGCGGACGATCGTCCAGAGTCCGGTCCCTGCCGCCGGGTGATCCGACACGACCGCGACCGACGGGGCCCCTTCGACGAAGCGGAGGATCGAAATGGGAATCAACGGTGCCACGATCGGCCGCAAGTTCTCGACGATCGATCCGGCCAGGCTCCAAGTCTCTGTGACCAGGCCGAGCTCGGAGGAGTGAGTGGACCCGAAGATATCCGGGTCGGCGGGAAGAATCCCGAAGGGTTTCACTTTCTCCATCAGTTCTGTCATCGTCGATTGGATCCGGTCGTCCGGAAAGAAGGGTAGTTCGAGTGCTGAGCGAGCCCACTCCCGAGTTCGGCGCGAGACCGCAATCTCGATCTCCGTTCCGATCTCCGGGAACTTCTCCCAGCATTCGTCCGACTCGAGGTCCCATTCCCCGTGTCCGTGTTCGGCCGCGACGGTCCGGGCGATGGACGCAAAGTCGTCGAACTCTCCTGCTCGAAACGCCTGCTCGAAACCAGTAAGCACGACCGCCAGCCGATCGTTGCCGCGCAGGGACTCTGTCAGTTCGATCGCCGCTCCTATGGGGCTGGCCAGGACCTCGTCCACGAGATAGGACGAGAACGTCAATACGGCCACGTTCCAGCCGATGAGATGCTGAACGTACGTGCCTTTCCAATAGGGGTCGATGCTCGACGCCAGCCACTCGTAGTAGCGTCGGTACTCTGGACCCAGTCCCTCGACCTCGGCCTCCGTCTCCGAAGCCGGCAGGGTCTTGACGCCGAGGTAGGTTGCACAGGCTTCGTGCGCGAATAGGCTGGTCTCGACGATGCGATCGACCAACGACTCGACCTTGGCTTGCAAGCCGCCGTCAAGGTCCCCGCTTCGTAGGATGAGGTTGAGAATAGAGAGGAGTTGGCCGTCCAGGGTGTTGATGAAGATGCGCCCGTGGGAGGACTCGTGATGGACAACCCCCGGGTCTTCGACGAAACGGCCGAGAAGAACGGCGCGGCGAGTGTCATGATATCCGCCCATCTCATCCCGGAAGTGTTGGAACCGATCCTTCATGTCGGATCTCCCGCGAGACTCCCTAAGGCTTTGAAGAAGCCCTTCGCCAGTCCCGGGGCAATCCGCTTGATGGCCGCAACCCCCTTTTCGTGAGCGATCGCGTCCTTCACCACGTGGAAGATCTGGACGCGATTTCCCAAGTTCTCCTCGTCGATCCCGTGGAGCGCCTTTGCGCTGGCCTCCGCGATCAGGAACATCTTCTCGAAGGCCTGGTCTTTGGTCTTGGAGTCGAGGGAGAACTTGCACGAGATGATCTCCGTTTCTTCCGACTCGGGGACTGTGGTGAACATCACGAACTGGGGAAGCTCGCTGACGTCCCTGATGTCGAAGACGTCGTCGAGAAGAGCCTGAAGTTGTTCTCCGCTCCGGCCGCCGGTCTCCTCACGTCCTTTGTTGACGAGCATTCGAAACGTTGGGGCTTTGGTTCTCGACGTGATCAGCTTGAGAACGGCAATCTCCCAACGCTCCCCCGACGTGCCGTGCAGCCGCTCGGCAAGCAGGTCGTCCTGGAGGGCAGACTCCACCGCTCCAGAGTCACGATCAGAGTGAAGGATGAGACCAAACAACGGAACACGGGGATCGTCGGTGTCCCGAATTTCCTTCATGTAGTGAGCCAGGGTCATGAAATGCTCCTCGGGGCCGGGCAGTCGGCAGCGCTCACCGGCCCGGCAGGTTTCGTCGGACGTGGCCCGCCGGCGACTCCGGCGACTCCGCCCCGCGGCTGGCATCTACTTCCTTCGTGGAACCGCCGATGGCTGGCGAGATCGAGTCCTCAAGAACTCTTGTGCATCTCCACATAGTGCTCACGCCGCTTCGGTAGGTCATTCTTCAAGTAGTCCCGAGTCGCCGCAGCGATCGCCTGACACACCGTTTCCACCCGGTCCATGTTCACCGACACGGGACGATCATGCCCGTGCGGACCGGGCTCCATCTCGAGGAAGTAGTCGCGACGCACCTCGATGATGATGCAGCTGGTCCGTTCCGGCGAGAACCGGTACTCGGCCACGATCTGCCCGTGATTCACGCCGAGGTACTGCCGGATCCCGTCATATATTTCCTGAAGTTTCTGGAAGTCCAGATCCTGACTCTTGGGAACACGCGCCGCCTGATGGAGCTGTTCGCGAAGTGACGTCGCCTCGGCGGACCGCCCGTTGGTTCCCAACAGCATGTTCCACACCGCTTCGTATTCACGAGTGCCACGGTGGGCCACGGTTCCCTTCTCTTCGTAGTGTTCACGAAGAAAGCGGATGAAAAGCCAAACCTGCGCCCTCATCTCCACACTGCCGTCCGGCAGGAGATACGGCGTGTTCAAACCCGTGGGAACGAAGGACTGCTCGAGGTACGACGCCATCCGGTAGGTGAGCATGCGGTCGGCGGTGAACTCGACCAGCTGGCGCGGATAGAACTCGTAGAATGAAGCGCGACGAAGATCGGTCTGCCGTTCGTAGGACGCGGACTGCGTGATCAGGCTGACCGCAGGGCGTTGGGTTCCGATGTCGTTCGCCGGTCGGTACGTATGAATGGCGAGCTTGATCTTCTTGCCTTCGATCCAGGACTCCAGGGCGTCGTCGATCCGGTCGTATCCCTCTTCCATCAACGTCCGGCACTGGCGTCGATTCAGGTGCACCGACATTGGCGGAAAGATGGCATCCCGGTGATCGTGTCCCAACGAGAGTTCGTTGATGCCGGCGAAACGATTGAAGTCGAGAAGCGGCCGCATCAACCGCACCTTCTTGTAGTCGCGAAGACCCAGGTGACGCGTCACGGCGTCCGCGACGTAATGAGCGCCCCAGTCGCGTTCATCCGTGTAGGCAAACTCCAAGTCTTTCCAAGCGGCGTCGCTCAAGGTCCCGAGTGAACTCGGAATGATGTGGCCGTCGTGAATAGAGTCGACCAGGACCTGGTCGTCCAAGTCGGAAAGTTCAGCGCTCTCGACTGGAACGGGCACGAAGGGATCACTCAGATCCTCGACGAGAGGATGGATCGGCTGGGAAAAATCGACTCGGGTCATGGAAGCCTCATCGCAAGAAGAGATTGGAAACACGCGCAAACGGTGACGTTAGCA
The DNA here is from genome assembly GCA_030431975.1 of bacterium. Taxonomy (GTDB): domain Bacteria; phylum Eisenbacteria; class RBG-16-71-46; order CAIMUX01; family CAIMUX01; genus JACKCR01. The sequence continues at coordinate 36,813 of JAUIHP010000034.1, forward strand.
AATCCTGCCACGGGAGGCAGCGGGCTCATGAGTTGAAGGGGTGGGACGCGACCCGGAGGCAGCCAGAGCGAGAAGCGCGGGTACCGACATTGGACGGAGCCCCGCTCATTCCCCTCTAAACGAGCCGGACCTGCCCGACTGCCGGCCCCGCGATACGCGTTGCCGGTTCGTGTTACCAGCTTCGGGCTCCCAGAGTATCCCGCGGCCGCGACGGGATGTATCAGGGGAAACCGCTAGCGAAAGCGATCCCAGGAAAGACGATCGCATCCGCATTTCCAATAGAAGCGAACTCTTCCGTGAGCCTAGGCCGGAAATCAAAACTGGGCCCCGCGAAAAGCCTCCAAGGCCCCGGGGTCCGCAGGTTACGTCCGCAAAAGGAGTTTGAACGTTGAAGAAGCTGACTATCCTCGTCGCGGCGGCCGCAGTCCTGGTGGCTGGTTACCAGACCTCGAAGGCCGGTTCCTGTGGGTCATCCCACGCAAGTTCCAAGAGCGCCTCCTACGACCACAGCCATGACAAAGCTCATGCAAGCGCGACGATGACGGACATCGTCGATCTGGCCATCGGCGCCGGAAGCTTCAAGACCCTGACCTCGGCCCTCGTTGCTGCGGACCTCGTCGATGTGCTTCGGGGCGACGGTCCGTTCACCGTCTTCGCACCGACCGACGAAGCCTTCGCCAAGCTGCCGAAGGGAACGCTGGAAGCTCTTCTCAAGCCCGAGAACCGGGACCAGCTGACGGCCATTCTCACGTATCACGTCGTTCCCGGTAAGCTTGACGCGGAAGAAGTGGCCTCCCGCCGAAACATCAAGACCGTCAACGGACAGCGGATCGATATCCAGGAGAAGCGGGGCGGTCTCCTCCTCGATGACTCCAAGGTCGTTTCCGCAGACCTGTTTGCGGACAACGGCGTCGTCCACGTCGTGGACACGGTTCTTCTCCCGAACTGATCAAGTGGCCGTGGACGCCCCTTCGATAAGCGTGGATGCAAGGGGTCGTGGAGAGTATGCTTCTCCTCGACCCTTGGTATCTCGTTCCGCAAAGAGGCCCACGTCCGGTTTGAGTGAATCCATCCTCCCCAGAATCGCGGCAGGCGACTCATCCGCCGTCAAAGAGTTCATGGAGGCCTACAGCGGGCTAGTTTGGTCCGTTGTGCGCAAGTACGCTTCCGACCCTTCCGATTCTGAAGACGCGGTGCAGGAAATCTTCATCGACTTGTGGAAGAGCGCGGAACGTTTCGATCCGCAGAAGGCTTCTGAGAAGACGTTTGTCGTCATGGTTGCGCGCCGCCGGGTCATCGACCGGATGCGGAAGCGCCAGCGGCAGATCGATACGGATCATCTTCCAGAGAACTTCGACATCGCAGGAGATCAACACGTCTCGATCGAGCGTGGAACCGAAGCCGTCCTAGCTGCGCGCGCCTTCGAAGACCTGCGTCCGGAACAAAAGAAAGTATTGGAGTTGGCCGTACTTCAGGGAATGTCACACGGCGACATTTCCGAAGCGATCGAGATGCCCTTGGGAACAGTGAAGTCTCATATTCGTCGAGGACTGCAGTCGGTGCGTGAGCGCATCAAGGCAGCCGGTGCGAGCGAGGAATCGGGAGTGTCGCCATGAACACGAACACCCGCGATTACACGCTCCAGTTGCTTGCCGACCGGGCGACCGAGGGCCTCAGCTCCGAAAAGCAGAGCGAGCTCGACGGCCTGCTTCGCGCGCATCCCGACATCGACGAGTTCGAGTTCGAGTTGGCGAGCGCTGCACTCGAGTTGGCTTTCCTCGATGACAGCGAAGAAATGCCCGCTCACATGAAAGCCCGCGTGGCCCAAACGGTCCCGGCGTCTCTTCAGCTCGTCGATCCGGCCTCATCGCCGGCAACGGCAACGGCATCGACATCGACATCGACCTCGACATCGACCTCGGCATCGGCACCAACACCCGTACCAGCACCGACCCCGACACCCGCACCCGCAGCGAAACTTCATGGAGCCACCCCGCCGATCTCAGCGGAACCACCGCGTGTCGTTCCTATCACCGAAGCACAGACTCGGCGAGACGTGGCGGCAGGCGAAGGCGAAGGCGGAGTCGGAGTCGGACGTTGGCTTCCCTGGTTGGTCGCCGCGGCCGCGGTTCTCTTTGCCGTCATGACCGGACTCAATCGAGACTCCAATCAGGACCGCGCGGAGAACACTCCACCTTCGGAAACGCCGAGCGAAGCCCCGGCAACTCCTCCGACACCTCTCGAGCTGCGCACGGCTCTTGTCGCGGAAGCTACCGACCTGTTCCAGATGAATTGGACAGCCACTGAGGACGGGTACGCATCCGGCGCGGGTGGTGACGTCGTTTGGAGCGACTCCCGCAACGAAGGCTACATGCGGATCTCCGGTCTTCACGTCAACGACCCTTCCGTGGATCAGTACCAACTCTGGGTCTTCGACAAGACGCGGGATGAGCGGTATCCCGTGGACGGCGGAGTCTTCGACGTGACCGGCGGTGAGGTCATCATTCCGATCGATCCGAAGATCGCCGTCGACGAAGCGTTTCTCTTCGCCATCACTGTGGAGAAGCCGGGAGGCGTCGTCGTCTCGGACCGGGAGCGGATCGTACTCCTCGCGCAGCGGGGGTAGGTTGTGGCCGGTAGGTTGTGGCCGGTAGATTGCTGACCAAAGCCCAGGTCGCGTCCGGTCAACCCGCCGCTTCAAGCCTCATTCGGCCTTAGAACGCGTACTTCAACTGGTGCTCCGTCTGCCCCTCGCCCAAGACCGGGGTGAAGATCCGCCGTCGGTAGTAGTCGGGCCATGGTGCTGGTAAGGCCACCCGATTTGGAAAGAGTCGTCGCTTCAGAGCATCTGCCCACTTGCGTGGCCGGTCGGCCAAGCCACATTCCATGGCCGCGGTCTCCGTTCCCTTCTTTTCCCGTCTTCGTTTGATCCAGTTGCGCCACACGACGAAGATCCCCA
>JAUIHP010000035.1 GCA_030431975.1 bacterium
CGAGACGAGAGTGAGAACATCTTGGAAAGCGCGGAAGTCGACCCCGGTCGTCGCGCCGAGACGTTGGACCTTCCCGAGTTCGAACGGTTGGTCGCAGCGTTTCAAGAGTTTCGTCAACGTGGAAGCCGTTAGTCTAGAACAACGTTCCCCGCACTGCTGTGACCCGTTAGGCTAGAACAGCGTTCCCACACTCCGTGACCCGTTAGTCTAGAACAACGTTCCCTGCACGCCCGTGACCCGTTCCCAGTCGAGCCCAATCAGTCCAAAGACCGATTCTGCGATGGGGCGGATCTGTTTCTCCACGTAATGCTCGTGGTCGAACGGATTCTTCCGCTCGTCCGCAGGTTCGGGTCCGTCGATCGTAAAGACATAGCGAATGATCCGCGGCGGTTTCCCGCTCATCTTGCGCGCGGCCTGAACGTGGGGCGGAGTCGTCGAGGTGTACTCCTCCGTCGCCTTGCGAAGCGCCTTCTTGTAGACGAGTTGCTCGTCAAACGCTCCTCCGCGCAGTTGGTCGACGAAGTCGCGCGTGTAGTCCTCGACGGGCTGGTCGTGAAAAATGCGATCGATCAGTTCCTTCTGAAAGACCTTGGCCAGATCGGTCCAGTCACGCCGGACGGATTCCAGCCCCACGAAGTGGAGCGTCTCTTTGCCGCCGACGTGTCGCAAACCGACGTAGCGCTTTTTGCTTCCTTCCGTCGAGTGGCGAAGCGCGGGTAGAAACAGGCGCGAGAACAGATACTCGAACTCGACTTCGAGTAGGCTTTCCACGCCGTAGTCGGCCTTCAGCCTTTCGGTCAGTCGCCGGTTGATCTCGTAGGCCAACTCGCGTCCGCGTTCCGCCGCCTTCTTTGCATCCGGTTCCTTGCCCAGGTCGACGAAGAGGGAATCGGTATCGCCATAGAGAACCTGGTAGCCCTCACGGTCGAGTACGCTCTGGGTCCAACGCAGGATCTTCTGCCCGAAGCCGGTGATCGCGTTCGAGGTTTCCGGTGAGTAGAAGCGACAGCGCGTTGTTCCCATGACTCCGTAGAAAGAGTTCATGAGAATCTTGAGTGCCTGCGAGGTCAGCTCATCGCCCTCGGCCTTGGCTTGCTCCCGCAACGGAAAGAAGTCGTCCAGAAGTTTCGGAAGAATGCCCCCGGTCCGTTCGAAGCGCGCGCCGTTGGGAGCGGAGATCAGGACCTCACCGTCGGTCGGCTCTTCGCCTCTGGGAATGACGCGCAACGGATCGAGTCGGAAGGTTCGAATGATCGAAGGATAGAGAGACTTGAAGTCGAGCACTCCGACCTGTTGGTAGAGCCCGGGTGTCGGATCGAAAACGAACCCGCCTTGCAGGGCGGCGCTGATCCGTCCCTGCGGTACGGTCGGTGCGACCTGCTTCCTGGCGTGAAGCGCGCTGATGTAGCTGAAGTCGAAGGTGGCGATCGATCCGCCCAGTCGGTCCAGCGGCATTCCCGTGACCTGTGACCGACGAATGCCCAACGGCATCAGTTTCTTCGCTTCCAGAATCTCGAGCACGAGCTCGCAGTCGACCAGGTTGTAGCGAACGAAGTCCTCACGGTCTTCCCGAAACATTCGAACGATCTCGCCGGCCCGGTCGACGGCGCCGACCGTCTTACCCTTGCCGAGAATCTGTCGGGCGGCGGTTTCCAGACGGTAGTCGTCCAGCTTGATGAAGCTGTCGCGAACGACGTTCAAAGTGTCGAGGACGACTCGGCCGGGGATGATGGCCCGTGAAGAGCCCCACGCGGCGCCCGTTTCCAATCGAAGGCGACAGGGGAGATTGGCCCGTCCGATTTGAAAAGGAACGCGTGAGCGTGAGAAGACCTCTTCCAGGACACGAAGGTCGAAGTCGATGACGTTCCAGCCGGTGATGATGTCGGGATCGATGTCGCGAATGCGGTCGACGAGTTTGTAGCAGAGGTCGGCTTCGTCCGAGCAGCCGATGACTTCGATCCCGTCGACCTCGGGGGGAGATCCGATGATGAGGACCTCGCGGACTCCCTCCGCGGCCAGACCGACGGAGAAAAGTTGCCGTCCCGTCGGATCGGTCTCGATGTCCAAAGAAAGAATGCGAATCTCCGGCACCCAGTCAGACGGTTTCAGGTCCGGATTGACGAAGACCTTCTTCAGAAGCTTGCCCGCCTTGTGCTCGCCGGAGATCTCGACAGAGCCCCGTAGCTGATGCTGGATGAGATAGCCGGTGGCAAAAGGAATGTCCGCTTCGAAGGTGGCGATGCCGGCGTCCTGCAGCGCGTCGCGAATGGCCGGAGTCTCCGGTGGCGTCGGCACGTAGACGCGGCTGACCGGCTGACCGTTCGGAGTCGTCCAGTCGCTCTCGACGATCTCCAGCGTCTCGACATCCTGGGCGGCCTTGACGTCTTCCGTGCGAATGAAGAAGTGGGGGCGCCAGCGGTCGTCGCGAACGACGAAGGAGTCTCCCTCTTCGTCCTTGCCGAAAAGGTGAACGATGGCCCGGCCGCGTTCGATGTAGTACGTCGGGTGGAGAATGAACCCGCGGGGCATGGCGAAATCCTTTCGCGCCGATCAGGGTGTCACGTCCTTGTGGTCGATGTTCGGCGAGGTCCCTCGAGTGAGGGGTCGCCGGGCGCGGTCCACAAACATCTAGCTTCGCAGTCTAGCGGATTCGCTCCCGTCCCGACTGCGACAAAGCGAAACTTCAGCCGATCCATCCGCCGTCAGTCACTCTTTCCTTGTCGCCCTCGGTTGACGCTTCCGAAACACACGACTACGGTTCCCGATCGTGAACACCGCCCCGAACAGAGGCCGCAATCCCGTCGGAAAGACTGTCGGCAACAAGCCCAGCAAGGACTGGTCCGACGTTGCCGTGATCATCCCTGCATGGAACGAGGAGATCACGATCGCTTCGGTCGTGGAAGAACTCCCGCAGAACCTGCGCGCCATCGTCGTGGCCGACAACGGCTCCACCGACGAGACGGCGGCACGGGCACGGGATGCAGGAGCGGTCGTGGTTCCGGCTCCACGCCGCGGCTACGGCAGCGCCTGTCTGGCCGGGCTCGAATGGTGTCGCCGCCAGGATCCCCCGATTCGTGCGGTCGTTTTCGTGGACGGCGACGGCAGCGATGACCCGCGAGACTTCGACGGCCTCATCACTCCCGTTCTGGAAGACGAGGCCGATCTCGTGATCGGGTCCCGGGCGACGGGGGAGCGTGAGCCCGGCTCGGTTCTCCCGCAGGCCCGAATTGGGAACTGGATCGCCTCGACCTGGATCCGGCTCGTCAGCGGCGTTCGCTTCACGGACTTGGGTCCATTTCGTGCGGCCGACTATCAGGCCCTGGAGTCGATCCGGATGGAGGACCCGAACTGGGGCTGGACCGTGGAGATGCAGATCAAGGCGGCCCGGGCCGGGCTCCGCTGCCACGAGATTCCCGTTCGCAACCGGCACCGCCGCGGGGGCCAAAGCAAGGTCACGGGCACGATTCGCGGAACGATCGGAGCCAGCGTCAAGATCATCTGGAGCCTGCTCCGCTACAGCACCTGGCGTCCTTGAACTCTTAGTGACCGGGCTGCTGGCCCCGGCGGGTTCGGGGGTGGTACCTTCCCTGCTTCGGCCCAGGCATGCTGTCGGGCCTTCACGCATTCAGACACGTTTCCGGAGGGCCCATGCGCGGCATCGTTCTCGCGGGAGGGTTGGGCACACGGCTCGCCCCCCTGACCACCATCACGAACAAGCATCTCCTTCCCGTCTACGACAAGCCGATGGTCTATTACCCCATCGAGTCGCTCGTCCGCGCCGGGGTCAAAGACATCCTCCTGGTCACGGGCGGAAACTACGCCGGTGACTTCCTCCGCCTGCTCGGGAACGGCAAGGAGTTCGGGCTCAGCCACATCGACTACGTCTACCAGGAAGGGGAGGGTGGAATCGCGGAAGCACTCGGACTGGCCGAGTACTACGCCCGCGGCCAGAAGGTTGTCGTCATCCTCGGAGACAACATCATCCAGGACGACATCACTCCCTACGTCAATGCCTTCCGCGAACAGGGCGAAGGGGCGCGCATCCTTCTGAAAGAGGTTCAGGATCCCGAGCGCTTTGGCGTGGCCGAAATCGATGGGGACCGTGTGGTTCGTATCGAAGAGAAACCGAGTCAGCCCAAGTCGAACTTCGCGGTCACGGGCATCTACATGTATGACGATAATGTCTTTGACGTCATTCCGACCCTGACGCCGTCGGGTCGCGGCGAGCTCGAGATCACCGACGTCAACAATGCTTACATCGACAGGGGACAGATGCACTTCGACTACCTGAACGGCTGGTGGACCGACGCCGGAACTTTCGAGTCCCTGCACCGTGCGACGAATCTGGTCAAAGCCGACCGGGACCGGAAGGACGGATAGCGGGCGATGCCGCGAGTACTCGCGACCCGAGTCCGGTCCCTTGGGCTCCTGCCCCTCATCCTTGCGGCCTTTGTTGTCTCACCGTCCCCGGCTTCGGACGAGGACTTCGACAAAGCTCGCATGGAATGGACGGAGCCCCGGACCGGCAAGACGGTTCGCCTCCAGGGGATCCCTGGCGAGTACCTCATCCGCTTCGAAGAAGACGTCACGCCGATCGAGGCCGAAGGCTGGTTGCGCGCGGAAGCGACCGCCACCCTGCGTCGCTTCGGCGAAAGAACCCGGACCGCGATCCTTCGCACGGAAGAGCCTCGCGTTTTTCTCGAAGCACGCCCCGAGATCGCGGGCGTCTCTCCGGTTCGCATCGACGAGGAAGGGTTCCGCAAGTACTTCTTCGAAGATCGTCTTGTTCTCCGTTTTCAGGACACGGTCACGCCGCAGCAGGCTGAGGCCAGGATTACGGCGGCCGGATCCGAGGTGCTGCGTCGGTACCACACCCCGGGTTTCTATCTCATCTCCCTTCCGGAAGAAACCGACCTGGACTCTGAGCTTCAGCGCTGGCTCGATGACACGACCTTCATTCGTTTTGCCGAACCGAGCTACCTCGGGTTCGACGATGCCCTGACCACACCCAACGACCCGCTCTTTCTTTCGCAGTGGGGTTTGCGCAATCCCGGCAACGGAAGCTGGAAGGAAACGGCCGACGTCTGGGCCGATGCGGCGTGGTGGATTCATCGGGGAGATCCCGACGTGATCATTGCCTTCGTCGACACGGGAATGGACATGTCGCACGAAGACCTCGTGCCCAACCTTCTGCCGCGCGACGGGGAAGACTGGGACTTTCTCGATCCCGATCCGTCTCCGGATGACACTCGCAACCACGGCACTCTGGTCACCGGGATCGCGGGCGCTGTTCAGAACAACGAACTGGGGGTCTCCGGCCTGGCCCCGGACTGCCGCATCATGCCGCTCCGCGTCTCTCTTGACGAAGGGGAGATCGCCGAGCGCGTCGACGCCATCAACTATGCCGCGTCCCGCAAACCCGAGTTCGACGGAATGATCATCAACTGTTCCTGGGGCAACTCTTCGGGTGACTTCAGTTCGGTAGAGACGGCCATCGAGGACGCGGTCGCCGCCGGGTGCGTCGTCCTTTGCGCGGCCGGGAACACCGGTGATCCCGTCATCTATCCGGCCCGGTACCCCGACGCGATCGCGATCGGCGCGACCTCTCCCTGTGACGAACGGAAACGCGTCGGTTCCTGCGACGGTGAAGTCTGGGCCAGCAACTTTGGGCCGGAGATCGATGTCGTGGCGCCCGGAGTTCGCATCCAAACGACGGACCGCACCGGCAACCTGGGTTTCAGTTCGACCAACTACTTCAACCTCTTCAACGGGACGTCGGCGGCGACCCCGTTTGTCGCGGGAGTCTGCGCCCTCATCGCCAGCGCTGATCCGACGCTGACCCCGTCGGAGATCCGCCAGATTCTGCAGGACTCCGCGGACGACGAAGTCGGTTGGGCTCCCGAGGACGTTCCCGGATTCGATGAGTTCATGGGGTGGGGGCGGGTCAATGCCTACAAGGCTCTCGTCCTGACGCTTCATCCGGACGGCTTTGCTGACGACATCGAAGTGCCCGACCCGTATTGGACAGCGGACAGCACGTGGCACGTCACGAGTGTCGACAACCACACCGGCGGCGGAACGCAGTGTTGGACCGTGGGCGATCCGTCCGACGACACTTACGACGCTGGGCTCGACGTGTCCCTTTATCTACCGGACTTCTGGGTCCCGGAGAACGGTTGGTTGTCCTACTGGCAGACGATCGAGGCTGGCGAGCTTTCCCCCGGGCAGGCCGTCGACGGAGGTCTTCTGGAGGCCAGTGCCGATGGGGGAGAAACCTGGACCACGCTCATCCCGGAAGGCGGGTACACCCACATCATCGCGGCCATCGACGGTGATCCTTTCCCACAGGGGACGGCGGTCTTTTCCGGGACACAGCCCTGGACCGAAGTCCGGGTCGACTTGACGAGCTTCACCGGCGCTCCGTTGCGGGTTCGGGCCCGCTTCGGCGCCCGTGCGGGCACCCTCGAAGAAGAACGCGGCTTTGGCTGGAGAATCGATGACGTCGAGGTCGCGCCCTACGTTCCGGTCGGTTGGGAGCCGGGCGCGGGGCCGGTCGGAGTCACGGACCTCCGTACTTCGATCCACTTTCTGGCGCCGGCCAATCCGTTTCAGGACCACAGCCGGATACGCTTCGAACTTGCGACACCGGCCGAGGTTCGACTTGATTGGATGGACGCTTCGGGACGCATCGCCCACGGTCACGATCTGGGGTGGCGCGAGTCCGGCTCGCACGAACTGCACATCGACCGTCCGGCCCACCTTCCGGCCGGCAGCTACTGGCTGCGGTTGGCGACCCCGGAGTCGTCGGCGGCGCGGCGCATTGTGGTACTGGACGCCACGCCCTGAACGTCGAGAACAAGGTCCACGACCAAAGGTAGATGGTCTGAGGACACACGGGTCAGCTGGTCCCGGGGGACACGCACGTCGGCAGCCTCCAACCCTTCCGAAACGAAGACGTGATCGATGCGGCGTAGAGGAACTCTCGAACTCCAGGTTTCCCGCGGCCGCCAAAGGTCGCCGTCGACATCACTCAGGCGCTCGCCGATCCGTCGACACGTATAGGACCGCGGTCCCGCGTTGAAGTCACCGCAAACCACGGAAGGCGCGCGGAAGTCGGGATGGTCCAGCCAGTCTGCGGAGACCAGTGCGTCCGCCTGTTGCCGACGTTCCGTCTCGACGATACTCAGGTGAGTGTTTAAAACCTGGACTTCGATGTCACCCAAAGTGATCGCGACCCAGAGGGCTCCTCGTTCCTTTCCGAAATCGGTCGGCAACGTGTCGGCACGAACGGTGCGCATCGGATGACGCGACAGAACGGCATTGCCGAACTCACCGTCGTCGACACGGGAGATCCCGTGGAACTCGGCCTCTGCCGCGATGGCGCGCGCGATCTCTGCTGTTTGATGCCTCCATCCGGATCGTCGACTTCCGTTGTCGAGCTCCTGCAAACAGACGACGTCGGGCCGTTCGCGCGCAATGACGCGGGCAATCCGCTCCGGTGAAAAGACGCCGTCCATTCCGCGGCAGCTGTGGACGTTGTACGAAAGCAGTCGGAATCGTTGAGGGAAGTCACCCGCACGGTGCCATCCCTGAGCCACGTCGGCCCCGCGACCTTCGAGGTGATCGAGAGCGAGGTCGCGAAGTTCGGACATCCGTAGCCGCCCTCCAGCCGGGCGCGGCCCTTCTCTGGGCAAGAGCACGAAAGCGCCGGTTTCGCGCGGCCCGGGACCACCGTGCGAACCATTTTCCAACTGCAGCGACATGGGCTCATCACGGTTGAATCCCATGAGAACGATGTCGCCCGCGTCCGGATGCTGAACGACCCGAACCAAATCCTCGCTGACCCGATCGAGTTCCGGATGGTGTTCACCCAGGAACTCTGCGCGATCCCGTGGAAGGCGTAGATCCCGACCGTCGGAAAGAAAGAGTTCGATCTCTTCATCGCCGGCCGGAATGGCCACGCTGGGGATATGACCCTCGAGCGCGATGCGACGGGCGAGGTCACGTCGCGATTCCGTCGTCGGCTCTTCCGGGAGATACACGAATCCGACCGGACCCTGGTGAACGACTTCGATTCTTTCGGGACGAGCATCGTCGTCCGACTCGTGGTCGGCCCGTTCCGTATGCTCGGATCCCATGCGTCCGGCCTCTTCCCGTCCGGGTCCCATACGCCCGTCATCATCCCACCCGGACTTGCCCTGCCGAGCGGCATCGCGCTCTTCGGCCAGCCGCAACCACTCGGGAAGCTCGTCCTCCAACCACTGCCGTCTCGCCTCGGTTCGGCTGGACTGGGACGCCTCGGCTTCTTCCCGTTCGGGGGACCGGCGGGTGACCGTGTGCCGATCGGCAAGAGCGACTTCCGACTCGGACTTCAGCCACTCCTCGTGAATCCGGCGCACTGCTCGCGCCACACTCTCGCCATAGCGAACCGGGTAGGGGACGGTCGGTTCCTGGCCGTGGTCGGAATAGATCCACATCTGGTAGTCGCGCACCGGACTCCGGTGTCCTGCGTTCCAAACACGCCGGATCGACTTGTCGATGCCGCGCAGCGTCCACAGTGCAAACAGGGAGTCGGGCCCGCGTCGGTGGCCGTGTTCGTCGTAGCCCAGAAAGTTCATCTGGATGACGGGAAGCCCACGCTCGGCGTCGACGGCGGCCCCGGCGGCAATGACCTCCCGCATCCCTGCGGTCACGATGACGCGCGTGGGCACGAAACGCAGCTCGGCCAGAAAGTTTCGACCAGAAACGGCTCCGCGAAAGAAGTCGTAGAACGCGAGCAGTGTTTCCATGACGAGGTTGGCCACGAATCGAACCAGACTCCAGCCGTTGCCGAGCAGGACGAAAATCAACTTCTGCGGATTGAGCGCGGAAAGGACGGTTTGGATTCCCGTCGTCGCGGCCGTCAGGTGGGACTCGTTCGCTTCACCCCCGTAGATGTTCGACCAGGCGCTTCCTCCGCGAAAGAGACCGACGTGGTCTTCCTTGAGTCGGGCTTCGATTCGCGAAGCGGTGTAGGGGTCGTTCATGCGAATGACGCGACCCAACTCCCGATCGCGGAATCCGAATGCCGGGACGAAGGTGCGCGCACCGTAGAAAAGTTCCGCCTGGGATCCGGGAGTGCTGCTCGGCAACCCGGAATAAAGTGAGAAGAGTCGATGCTCCTCTTCGCGGATGAGTTGCCGAACGAACGGCATGTGACCTTCCATCAGCGCTCGCTCCAGCACCTGGCGACCGAGTCCGTCGATCTGGACGAGGATGAGCCCGACGCCTTCCTGGCGCTCTTTGGGTGCGGGAGGGAAGCCGAGGATGCGCGCGGTCCAGCGGTTACGACTGACCAGTCGCCTCAGGCGGCTGTAGAGAATCTCGATGCGGTCGATCACTCGCCGGTGTTCCGATCAAAGAATGCGGAGAACCCAATCGCGTCCTGGCAACTTGGAGTTGGCGATGAACTCGCGCTCCGTCGGCCCCAGCACACGGAAGAGACGATAGCCGATCAGGGTGGCCACTGCGGCGTAAAGCGCGGCCAGCAACAATCCCATGAAGCCGTCGAGATAGGGCCGGAGCAGTAGAAGACCCAGAACCGGCGCTGCGGCGACGTAGACCCGGCCGATGAAACCCCACGGGATCCGAATCCCGGGCACATAACGGCGGGCGATCCAGTAGCGGACGAACGGAGTCAACGCCGTGACGATGGCGGTCGGAATGATCGCTCCAATCAGCCCGTACTTCGGGATGAGCAGTAGATCCAGTCCGATCGTGACCACGCCGTAGGCGACGTTGAGGAGCAGATTGACCCACACCTTTTCGATGACATAGACGGCCATCGAAAGTGGAGTCCCGAAGAACGTCAGCATGAAGATGAAGAAGAAGACGCGGCAGTACGGTCCGGCCGGCGCCAGGTCCGGATAGAGCGTTGTCAGGAGCAGATCACCGATGGCGATGCCGCCATAGGCAATGGGAACGACGACGAAGAAGAGCAGCCGGTAGTAGTAGGCGATGAAGTTCGGCATGCGCTCCTTCGAGACGGTCGACGACTCGGAGAAGCTGGCCAACAGCAGCGAGTGCATGGCCAGGGGGATGAACTCCATGGTTAGTTGCGGAAGTGCGTAGGCCCGGTCGAAGTAGGCGGAGAGTTCCGGCTCGTGGTAGCGGGTCAGGAACACGGTTTCCGAAGAGCGCCAGACTACGAAGTGAAGCGCGTTGTTCGGCACCCAGGGAAGGGCATACCGAAAGAGTCGTCCCAACGGGAATCTCGACTGGGGAACGGCAAGGCTCGACTCCGGTTCGTGCAGCCGCCGAAGAAGGACGGTCAGGAAGACCACGTTGGCCGCATGCCCAATGGCCAGGGACCAAAGAACACCTTCGATCTTGAGTCCGCGGCTGAGCAGGTACCACGTGGCTGCCGCCATGAAGATCGAGCCGGCGGAAATGCCGACCGCGACTTCTCGAGTCTTGTAGGACGCGGTGGCATAGGCGTTGAGAGACTGGGCCCAGATCTCGACGATCGAGAGGAGCACGCCCAGGATCAGAAGTGGGGCGTACTCGTGCTGTACTTCGTAGAGGAAGCCGCGAAGAAGGAAGATTCCACCCAAGGTGGCCAGCCACAGCAATGACTGGATCCCCAGACATCGATAGAGAAGGGCCCGCGCTTCGGACCCCGGATTCTGTAGCCGGATTTCAGGGACGAAGCGATTGAGAGCCTGCCCGAGCCCGAAGCTGATCCCAATGATGATGACCCGAAGGATTGGGTCGAGGGCTTTCAGCCGACCGTACTCGAAGTCGCCCAGCGACTTGACGATGTAGACCGACGTGACCAGCGTAATGGCCATTTGGACGATGCGGGGAAGGAACGTCCAGTACAGCGCACCGGTCGTCTTGTCACGGGTCGAGCCCTGCGAAGCGCTCATGGGGCAGATGCCCGATCCGGGCGGAAGCTGGCCAAATTGAAAGCATCCATGAGGTTAAGCGGCATCGGGGCACTCTATCGGTAGGGGCCGTGGTTCGTCAATCGCCCCATGGACGCAGCCTCGCCAACCTTGCTAGAATCGAAACTGTTCACAGAATGACCCGACCCATCCTTCGGAGGACGACCTAGCGATCCTTGGTAACGCGACTTTCTTGCGCAACCTGACCTCAGACTCTTAGCAGCCCGAATGGGCGGAGTAGATCGCTTGCTTCCTCCGGTTCCTGAAGCCAAGACAACCGGATATTGCCTGCCCACGTGCCCCTCTCTCGGCGCATGCGGCTTGCGCTTGGGCTCTTTCCTGCTTTTCTTCGTCCTGTTCGCAGCAGATCTTGCCTTCGGTCAGGCAACGGGTCAGGTCGAGGGGCCGCCGGACCTGGTCCCCGCCGATTCCACCCGTTATCCGACGCTCTTCGATCGGATCGGAATCCATCCCCAACTGACCGCCAAATTCCAGGTCAACCGCGGTTCGACAACCTTCCAGGAACTGCTCAAGGTCCGCAGGCACTTCGGCCGGGTCCTCGTCGATTCGGACTGGAACGTGCGGGTGCAGAGAAACGAGGAACGCAACAACCGTCGCCAGCAGTCCGGTAAGGGGGACACCCGCCTGGCCTACGCCGGCCAAAGCCTCGGGGGATGGACCGTCGGAACCGCGTTCTCGACCGGCCGCAGCAACTCCAGCGAGACGTTCAGCCGAAAGGTCAAAAATGACTCGGCTGTTTCGCTGACGAGTTCGTGGAGCGGCCTCCGCCTGGTGGCTCCCGATCTGGGTGTCGACGACAGCTTCTACTGGGACGTCACCGCGGATCTCAGTGCGACCGAGGAAACGTCGATCAACGAACGCTTCAGCCGGACGTCCACCGGCATCAGCGACGCGGACTCCACGTCGTCCGACGGAGGTGTCCTTGATTTCGGCACTGCGCTGGGATTCGTGCCGGCGACGGATTGGAAATTCACGGCGGAAGCCGGATGGAGCCGGGGAACCGATGACTTCTCGACCCGGCTGGAGGAAGCCTCCGGGGATTCGTCACTGGTCAGCTTCCTCGATGGGACGAACCGGGACCGGGCACGCGATCTTCGGATCGCATCGGGCTGGCGTCGCGACCAGAATCGGTTCTTCGAAATCGGAGCCTACTGGGCACGCAGCGTCACCCAGGACTTCTCGTCCGCCGAGGAACAACAGGACACTCGAACCGCGGTGGAACGTTCCTTCTCCCTCGATACCAAAGGGGAGCCGTACTTCGGTATCGGTCTCGACTTCTCTGCCAATCTGCGACGAATCGGATCGACGTTCGACCTTTCCGACAACGGCTCGGGAAGTGACGGGTGGGACACACGACTCATCGCGTCTTACGTCCTGGGTCCGGCGTGGAGCATGCTCGACGGTGTCGAACTCGAGTTTGACGGCGGACTCGAAGAGAGGGACTACACGGCCGACTCCGTGAACAGTCCGGACTACACCCAGGAAACGATTTCCATCAAAGGCACCGTGCGGAAGTCCTGGCGCCGAAACGTCTCTCTGTCCATGAGCGCGAGCGGGGAGCTGGAGCAGAGCTTTTACGAGGATGACAAGGACCGGGACGAGGTCGAAAACCGCGTCGAAGCGCTCTTCACGTATGCGCTGGGGGAACGATTCTCGAACACGGACGAGTTCGTGCCGACGCTTCACTTCAACTACCGGCGCAACCAGACCATCGCCATCGCCGCCGCTCGGGCCAACGGAAACACGGATCAAACCTCGATCACGGCGGGCGGGCGCTATACCTGGACTTTCAACCCGCGTCTCGAACTGTCCCAGGACATCACAGTCACCGCCAACTCGAGTACGCTTCCCTTCGACGAGGACCGAAGCAAGCTCACCCGAACCAGCCAGCTTCGATCGACGCTCAATGCCCGCCTGGGAGAGCGCATTCTCATGTCCTTCGACCACGACTTCAGGGCTCGGGACTCCGGCGCTTTCCGCATCGATCCGGAAGACGGCATCCGCAAGTACATTCAGGACACCAAAGGTATCCAACAGGTCTTGAACAACGAGATCCGGCTGGCCGTTCATGCCAGCGTCGATCTCTTCTACAACCAGCGTTACCAGTTCGACACGAACAAGAACCTCGTGTCCGGGGCCGTGAATCGGGACCCGCGCACGGAGATCACGTGGGGTGGAGTATTCCGTCACTACTTCAGTGCGGACTCTTCGCTCAACGTCGATCTGAAACGTCTTTCCTCGACCCGTGAGGAAAGCGACTGGAGAGGGCAGGCTTCTGTTTCACGTATCTTCTAGAAAGTGGTGCGGTCTCCTTCTCGGGCTCTGTGCCTGTGGTCTGCTCGAACCTCGGGATCCCGAGGATCCGACCTCGGAAGCGGTTCCGTTCAAGAACCCGGTCCATCCCGATACGGTCCTGGTCAACATGGAGGTCGCGATGGAGTTCAAGAGCGCGATCACCTTTGTCGACTCCATCGTCGAGGACGGCTACGAGTACATTCCTGCCGGAGTCGATGAGACCGAGTTCAACTCCGCCTTCGCCGGAGGCTACGGACGGATCCAGGAAGAGGTGCAGCATGAAGCGATCCTGGGGCGGGACGACGAGTCCGTCACCGTGACCTGGACCCCACAGGGAGACCTTCGCGACGAGTCCGCGACGGAGCGCTTTTATGAAGATCTGATTTATCGTGTCGCTTTCCAGAAGGGAGGTCAAACCATCGTCTTCTCCGGGACGTGTGACCTCTACTTCCGGGATACGGGAGGCCTTTGGGAGGTCTACCGATGGATCGACAACGATGACGGCTCCGGGAACGAAACTTGGACCAAGCTCCGCATCGAGGGCGGACCCGGGTTTTAGTCCCTAATGCCGAGCGGCCCCGCGTGCCGATGATGTACAATGGAAGAAGAACCCCTGATGGAGGTGCAAAGAAGACGCATGAAACTTCGTAACCACAACACGCTTGGCCTGGGCCTTCTGGCCCTGCTTCTGGCCGTTGCCTCGACCGGCTGCCTCTTCTCTCCGGACAAATCAAAGCCGACAGAAGATGGCGAGGCCCAGTACCTGCCGCAGACCTCTGAGGCCAACGTTCTCGAGAATCTGATCACGTCATATGTCGAGAAGGAACTTCTCGAGTACGAGAAACTGTTCGACCACAACGTTTTCGAGTTCGTCTTCGATCCGCTGGACGTTCAGGAAGACCAGGACCTTCCGCCGTTCTGGCTTTGGGACGAGGAGCGCGAGTCGACGAAGAACATGTTCGAGAGTGAGCTGGTTCTGGAGATTCGTCTGGAGTACATCCCGGGTACCGCAGTGGCCGTGGACGAAGGTGACGACGTTCCGGACCTGACCTGGACCAAGGTCGAAGTGACCAACGTCGAACTCGAGGTCGAGACCCGGGATCCCCTGGGTGGTGAGAACATCATCTACAAGGTGTCCGGGGACCGGGCCATCTACTTCTTCAAGTCCTACGACGACGAACTCGTCGACGGTCAGCCGACGGTTCGCATCGTCGAGTGGCGCGACCAGCGGACGGGGCTTTTCGCCCGGCTGGGCTTGGAAGCCGCCCTCTAGCAAGAACGGCGTCGCGGGTTCGAAACATTTGCCGAGGCTGCCCTGCGCCTCGCACCTCTCCAGTCACGGTCGGCCTTCGGGCCGGCCGTCTTCCTTATCTGGCTCCGGTGTTGACGTCTTCTTCATGCCCTCGTTATCCTGCCGGATCTGTGCGTGATTCCCGGTCGCGTCCCTAGGCGGGGCTGTGGGGAAGGGATGGGCATGACTCCATACCGTTGGAAAATACTGGTCCTGTTCGGCATCATCGCTTTGGCGGGATGGGCGCTCCTGCCGTCGATTCGGCTCTACAGCATGCCGGCCGAGGAACGTTACGGCAGCGATCCCGAGGTTGCTGAGCTTCGGGACCAGTCCCTCAAGCTTGGACTCGACCTTTTGGGCGGTATGCACCTCGTGCTCGCTCTGGATCGAAGCGAACTCACCGACGAGCAGGTTCCCGACGCCATGGACCGGGCCATGGAGGTTCTCCGCAATCGTATCGACCAGTTCGGTGTGGCGGAGCCGTCCATCCAGCGCCAGGGAGAAGACCGAATCCTCCTCCAGCTTCCGGGAGTGGTGGACCAGGAGCGCGTCAAAGACCTGATCGGGGCCACGGCCCAGCTCCACTTTCAGCTCGTCATGGACCGGGAAGAGAGCGCGATGATCCTGGATCGGGTCGACCGGGCTCTCTATAACGCCATGAGCGGTGAAACCGGGGCTATGGAAGAGGCCGCCGATACGACCGGCCTGGGCTCCAACGACGGGATGTCGGATAGCGACGGCACAGACTCTGGGTCCAACGCCGGAAGTGCAGGAAATGACGTCGCTGGCGGGGACGGCGAGGCCGGATCCGGAGACGAGCCGCTCGCCGTGCCGACCCTCGCTCCAGGCGAGACCCGCCCTCTTATTGACAAACTCTACGACTACCCGACCCTGCCCCGTGGTTCCGCCGCAGTTCAGATCGAGGATAAGGACCGGATTCTCGAGCTGGTCGAGTACGCGCGGGAAGCGGATCTCATCCCGCCGGGCCGGGACCTCGGCGTCCTGAGCAAGCCCCGCGATCTGGGCGGCGGCTTCGTCGGATACGAGATCTTCGTCCTCAAGCGGGCCCCGGAAATGACGGGAGAGGGTATCAAGACCGCCTCCATGGTCATCGGACTCGATCCGAACCGACCGGGCCAGCCTGGCGTGTCTTTGAGTTTCACGCCGAAAGGGACGAAGGACTTTGCCCGCGTCACCGCGAATACGGTTGGCCGCCAGCTCGCCATCGTCCTTGATGGTCGCGTCTCCTCGGCCCCGACCATCAACGAGAAGATTCCTTTCGGTCAGGCCTCGATCAACGGCTCATTTTCCGATACCGAGGCCAACGACCTGGCCATCGTCCTGAGGGCCGGTGCACTCCCCGCGGACCTCGACTTCCTCGAGGAACGGACCGTGGGGCCGTCCTTGGGACGGGACTCGATTCGGACCAGCCTCTTCGCCGCGATGATCGGAGCGGCCGCGGTCGGGCTGTTCATGCTCATCTACTACCGGGCCAGTGGCGTCATTGCCCTGATCGGGTTGACCCTGAACATCACCTTCCTCATGGCCGGACTGGCGCTCTTCCGGGGAACATTGACGCTTCCGGGTATTGCCGGAATCGTTCTGACCATCGGAATGGCCGTGGACGCCAACGTGCTCGTCTTCGAGCGCATTCGGGAGGAGATCCGCGCCGGGAAGCGGCCCCGCCTGGCCATCGCATCAGGGTACGACTCGGCCTTTTCGACCATCCTCGACGCCAACCTGACGACTCTGATCAGCGCCATCGTCCTTTTCTGGTTCGGAACCGGTCCGATCAAGGGATTTGCCGTGACGCTCGGCATCGGAATCATCGCCAACCTCTACACCGCGGTCGTCGTGACCCGAACACTCTTCGATACCGTGACCTCTCGTCGCAGCATCGATGAGCTGTCCATCTAAGGAGGCGCGTCATGTTTCGAATCATTGGCGACACCCATATCCCCTTCATGAGCATCCGGCGCCGGACCTACGTCGTTTCGGCGCTGCTCATCATCGTCGGTTTCGTTTCCCTGTTTGCCCATAAGGGGCTGAAGCTCGGCGTCGACTTCGCCGGCGGGCGGCTTTTCGAGTACCAGTTCTCCGAGCCGCTCGAGGTGGATGAACTTCGTAGCGTCCTCGACGCCATGGGTATTGCAGGCGGGGAAGTGCAGGAGATTGGTGAGGACGGGACGGACTTCATCGTTCGAATTCCCATTGCCGACGACGAAGCGTCAGTGGGAGCCCCCGACGAGGAGGGCATTTCCACTGCTTTTGCCTCGGAGATCGAGGCGAGACACCCGGGAATCCAAGCCGATCTCAGACTCGAAGAACTGGTTGGGCCACGCATCGGAGCAGAACTCCGCGGGAAGGCGTTCCGTGCCGTCGGGGTGGCTCTCTTCCTGATCCTTCTCTACGTCGGGTTCCGATTCGAGTTCAAGTTCGCACTCGGGGGCGTAGCCGCGCTGGCTCACGACGTCCTTCTAACCGTTTTCGTGTTCTCGCTCTTCGACATCGAGTTCACGATCCCTATCGTGGCGGCGCTGCTGACGATCGGCGGGTACTCGATCAACGACACCGTGGTCGTTTTTGACCGGATCCGGGAACGATCGCGAACCATGATCGGCAGCCGTCTGGAAGAGGTCATGGATACGAGCATCAACGAGGTGCTGTCCCGGACCCTTGTCACCTCGATTACGACGTTCTTCTCTGCCGGGGCCCTCTGGCTCTTCGGCGGGCAGGTCATCCACGACTTCGCCTTCGCCATCCTCATCGGGATCGTCGTCGGTACCTATTCCTCGATCTACGTGGCCTCGGCCATCGCGCTCGAAATCTCCAAGAACGAGGTGGTCACCGCACCCGAGGCCTAGCCCCGGTCCCGGATCCCGATCCCGGATCCTGATCCCGATCCCGATCCCGATCCCGATCCCGATCCCGATCCCGATCCCGATCCCGATCCCGATCCCTGGCCCCTTTTCACCGATCCGATCTGTCCGCGGACGACCTCCGCGGGTGGATCGGCGTGGCCGGTCCCCGGAACTGACGAAAAACAATGCGTTTCCGGCGCGGAGGGGATTTTGCACAGCTTTTTACCGATGCTAGACTAGGGAGGAAGAGCGCCGACTCGGTCCGGTCAGGGTCCGAAATTCGGGGGAGAGACGCTCTTTGCGCACGAGGCCGGGAACCGATCCAAGTCTCGTGTTTTCAAAGCGTACCGAGGACGCATCGATGGAAGGACCCCGAACCTTGCGCCACCCCGACTGGAAACTCCCCCCGGCCCCCTGTCAGCGGTCGAAAAGCCGCCTGGCCGTAGGTTTCTTCGCGGTTCTGTTTTCCGTCGGCCTGCTTCTGACCGGCGAGGCGGTCCTCATCCGGGCCCAAGCCCAGGCCCAGGGGCTGACCGGTGCGGACGGGCCCGGCCTGACCATCGCCCGGCTCAAGTACGGTGGGGGAGGTGACTGGTACAGCAATCCGTCCAGCTTACCCAACCTGGCCGAGGCCATTCGGAAACGTACCTCCGTCGTCGTCACGCAGATCGACGAGGCCCGGGTCTCGATTCTCGATCCCGACTTCTTCAGCTACCCCTACCTCTACATGAATGGTCACGGGGTCGTCCGCTTTACCGAGAGCGAAGTCGATCGCCTGCGCAAGTACCTCTTGGCGGGTGGCTTCCTCTTTGCCGATGACAACTATGGGATGGACGAGTCCTTCCGCAAGGAGATGCAACGGGTCTTCCCCGACCGAAAGTTGGTCGAAGTGCCGTTCAGCCATCCGATCTACCACTGTTTCTATGACCTCCCTGGGGGACCGCCCAAGGTGCACGAGCATGATGGGAAGCCTTCGCAGGGTTACGGAATCTTCGACGGTGACCGCCTGATCGTCTTCTATACGTTCCAGTCGGACATCGGAGATGGAATCGAGGACGATCACGTTCACAAGAATCCGCCTGAGGTTCGGGAAGCGGCCATGCGCATGGCCGTGAACACAGTCGTCTACGCTATGTCCTATTAGTCCACCAGCAGGTTTGCCGTGGGTCGAAGCGTCAGCTCGGGAGAGCGGCCCTCGGAAACCGGGAGAACGGTAATGGAGAAAGCACAACGCTTCCGCAACATCGCTCGATCCGGTCACGGCGTCTTTCGTCGCAGGAGGTGGGTCGAAGCCGCGTCCTTGGCGGTTTCGTTCCTACTGCCGCTGGCCCTGGCCGCGGTGGCCCTGGGAATGCTCTTCCGGTTCCACCCGGTGAGCGGCTGGGCGCCCACGGCGATGGCTGCGGTTGCGGTGGTGGCAGCGGCGGTCGTGGCGGTCCGCTATCTGACGCGAAATCGCCTTCAGTATGAGGAGTTCCTCCGTCATCTGGAGCACCGGCTGTCCCTGCGGCGCAACGAGCTGGTCAATGCCGACGAGCTGGAATCCCGCCTCGACGCCATGGAAGATCCGCTTTCCCGCGGGCTGGCGGCACAGGCCGTCGACTCGGGAATCGAGCAGGTCCGTCGCGTTCGCTTCGGCGAACTCGCTCCCAAGCGCAGTGTCCGTGGACCGTGGCTCCGATCGCTCGCGACGGTCGCCGTGGCTGTGGCCCTCTTCTTCGTAGCCCCGCAGTCGTTCCAGGGAGCGTTGGCGCGGATCGCGACGCCGGGCACCTATGAACTGCCGCCGGCCATCCGCATCGATGTCACCCCCGGGAACGTCGTTCTGCAGCGGGGTCAGGTCCTTTCCATCACCGCATCCGTTCCGTCCGACGCCGAAGGCGCCCAGCTGTTCTGGCGCAGCGACGGCGGCGCCTGGCGGACTCTCGATATGAACGCCGGAGCCGCCGCGGCAGACGGTGACGAACGAACGGAGTTTGCCGCGGCGCTCCGCGGACTCGTCGAAAACTCCGAATACGCCGTGGCCACGAAGGATGCGCGTTCCCAGACCTATGAAGTCCAGGTTACGGAGCCGCTCCGCGCCGTCGGATACCGGAAGAGCGTGACGCCGCCGGCCTACACCGGACTTCCGAAGAGCCAGGAACTCTCCGCCAACGGAAACGTCTCCGCGATCTTTGGTTCGGAACTCCGACTGGGAATCCAAACGGGACGACCCGGTACGGACGGTTCGCTCATCTGGGAGGACGGAACGAGCCAGCCTCTGACCGAAGCCGACGACGGTCTCCTCATTGCCGAACTCCGCATGGACGAGACCCGTTCCTACACCGTCGAGCTGACCGCGGAAGAGCTGGAGGACGTGAAGTGGAATTCGCGAGTCTTCAAGCTCGAACCGGTTGCCGACCGCATGCCCACGCTCTATCAGCTGGCGCCGGAGGTCTCCGTCGACCTTCCGCCCGAGATGATCGTCCAGCTGGACGCGGACTGTGTGGATGACTTCGGGCTTTCCCGTCTCGACCTCGTCTATCAGCGCAACGATCAGCCGAAGGTGCGCGAGCGCCTGGCCACCTGGAAGGGCGACCGGGAAGCGCGCGTCGTCCACGACTGGGATCTGGAAGGCATTGCGCTCGTCCCGGGCGACGTCATCCAGTACCACCTCGAGCTGACGGACAACGACGTCATCTCCGGTCCCAAGACGGTCCGGGGTCCGGCCAGTGAAATCCGTTTCCCGTCCCTGGAAGAGCTCTACGCCGAGGTCGAGAAGGATCGCGACGAGCAGATGGGGGACGTCGGTGACCTTCGCGCCGAGCAGGAGGAGATTCGCGACGAGCTGGACAAGGCTCTCTCCGATCTCCGGAAGCAGAAGGACATGGACTGGGAGCAGCAGGAAGCCCTCAAAGACCTGGCCGAGCGTCAGGAAAACGTCACGAAGAAGTTGGAAGAGCTTTCCAAGTCGCTGGACCAGTCTCTCGAGGAGATGCAGCAGGCTGAACTCTTTTCACCGGAGCTTCTGGCCAAGGTCGAAGAGATCAACAAGCTCTCCAAAGAGATCCAGAATCCTGAGTTCCAGCAGCAGATGGACCAGTTGAAGGATGCGCTCGAGGAGCTGGACAAGAACAAGGTCGAGAACACGCTCGAGCAGATGAAGATGAGTCAGCAGGACTTGTCCCAAAGCCTGGAGCGGACGCTCGAACTGCTCAAGCGGATGAAGAACGAGGAAGAGCTCGACGAGCTGGTTCAGAAATCGCAGCGTCTCTTGGAGGAGCAGGAGCGACTGAACGACGAGATGGCTCGCAAGATGGGTGACGAGCCGCAGGATCGGGATGAGCCTCAGGACGACCCGCAGAACGACGCCGACGGAGAGAACTCCGACGATGCCGAGGACTCTGAAGGTGAAGACACCGAGGGTGAGAACTCCGAGGGCGAGAACGCGGAGGGCGAAGACTCCGAAGGCGAAGACTCCGAGGGTGAGAACGCTGAGGGCGACGATTCCGAGTCACAGGAAGGTGACGACTCCGAGAGCTCTGAGTCCGATTCTGAATCCGAGTCTTCCGAGTCCGACTCGCAGGAGGGTGAGTCCTCCGAAGGAAATCAGGAGCAAAACTCTTCTGAGCAGAATCCGTCCGACCAGAACTCCGGTGATCCGCAGCAGCAGGATCAGGCCCAGTCCTCCGAGTCTCCGATGAGCCCGGAAGAGCGGGCAGAGATGGAGAAGAAGCAGGAAGAACTCGAGAAGCAGCTCGAAGAACTGAAAGAACAGCTGGCCGAACTTCAGAAGGAAGCGGAAGAGAATTGGGAAGAGCTCAGTGAAGAGCTTTCCGAGAGCCAGCCGCAGAAGAAGCTCGACGAAGCGCAGCAGAACATGGAGCAGTCGCAGCAGAACATGTCGGGCAGTCCCCAGCAGAGCATGAAGTTCGGTCGTCAGGCCGAACAGGACCTGCAGGAGTTTGCCCAGCAGATGCAGCAGGCTCAGGAAAACGTGGCTCAGGAGGAGCAGGAGGACATCACGCGCGATCTCTTCCGCATCTCCGGGCAGCTGGTTCACGTCAGTGAGGGGCAGGAAGGGCTTTTGGGTCGGGCGCCCAGCCAGCCGACCCGGGATCTGGCGGCGGAGCAGGCGCAGCTATCCAAGTCGGCCCGGCAAAGCCTGAATGACCTCTACGAGTTGGGGAAGAAGTCCCGAATTCTCTCCCCGGATCTCACGCGGGAGATGTCCGGCGCGGTCAATGCCCTGGAGCACTCGACTAAGGCTTTCGAGAAGGGCAATCGCCAGTCCGCGATGGCTCAGGGGACGAAGTCGACCAACACGCTGAACTCGACCGTCATCGAGCTGCTCGAAGCCAACGAACAGATGTGCAACAACCCGTCGTCGGGAAGTTGCAACAACCCGATGAGCAAGATGCGCAGTCTTTCCGCCCAGCAGCAGCAGCTGAACAGCGACAGCAAGAACATGATGGGACAACAACAGCGACTGCAGCAGCAGGGCGGCTCCAAGCAGCAGCTCGAAGAGATGGCCGCGCGACAGGAGATGATCCGTCGCGGGCTCGCCGAACTCGAGCAGAGCCTGGGAGGCCGTAAGGACATCCTGGGACGACTCGACGAACTGGCCGAGGATATGGGCGATGTCGTCGACGAGATGAAGAAGGAAAACAAGATCGACGACCGCATCCTCGAGCGGCAGGAGAAGATTCTCTCCCGCCTCTTGACCGCGCAGAAGTCGATCCGCCGCGAGGATCAGAAGGAAGAGCGGACGGCGCGGACCGGTGTGAATCCGGAAGATCGCGACTCGCCGCCTCCGGTTGCGCAGGAACTGGGTCAGAAAGAGCTGCTTCGCCGAGGCATTCTCCGGGGAAGTCAGGATCCGATCCCGGATGAGTTCCGCTCGCTCGTCGAGGACTATTACGAGTCGCTGGCGGACAAGCCGTAGCCGCAGCGAACGTCAGGAGACGTATCCATGCCACGACGTGTGTCGTCGTTCCGTAACTTGGGAACTCTGGGCCTGGCCCTGTTCCTCGCCTGCGCCGTGTGCTGTTTCGGCGCTGCCGATGCCGATGCACAGGCCCGCAAGGTCTCTGAGGTCGAGCGGGAGGTCAACTCCACGATCTCGAAGTCGAAGCTTCTCGTTCGCGACGGGAAGACCGAAGCCGGGTTGTCCCTTCTCGAAGAACTCAACAAGAAGTATCCCGGGGACGTGCGCGTCCTTCAGGTCTACTCCCAGTTGCTGCGACGCGAGGGGCGGCTGGAGGAAGCGGTTCCCCTCTATCGTCGTGCCATGGAGAACTCGCCCGAGCCGGGTGTGCTCTTTCAGGAGTTGGAAGGCATCCATCGGGAGTTGCGACAGGACGTCGAAGCTCTGGAACTCTGTCTGGAGTATCAGGAACGGTTTGGCGAACGGGGCCGCTGGGTCTCGCGCGAAATCGAGTCCCTCATCCTGACCGGGCGTCTGGGAGACACTGCGGTCGAGAAGATCGAGAAGGCTCTCAAGTCTCGTGAGAAGAACAGTTCTCTCTATCGCCTGCGCCTGTCCGCTCTCTACTTCGCCGGCCGTTCGGATGACGCACTCGAGGCGGCCCGCAAGCTGGACCAGGACCGCAAGGCGCAGGGCGCCGAAGTCATGGCCTACGCCGCGCTCCTCGAATCGAAAGGGGAGCTGGCCGATGTCCTCCCGGCGCTCGACGTGGCGTTGGAAATGCAGCCGGAAGTGGGACTCCGTCTGGAATTGTTGAACCGGAAGGCCCAGACGCTTCGGCGACTCCGTAACATCGACCAGGCCCTCGCAGTCTACGATCAGATCGTGGCGGAGAGCCCGGACGGCGCCCTTAGTCGCAAGGTTCTGGAAGACAAAGCGCAGATCCTCGACAAGGAACTGAAACGAAAGAGCGAGGCTCTCGAGGTCTATTCAGAGCTGCTGACCCGGGTCACGCCGGTCAAGACTGCGGAAGACGCGAAGACGGCCAACCGGCTGCAGCTGGCCATGGCCGACTGTCACCTTCTTCTCGAGCGACCGGAAAAGGCGGGAGAGATCTACCAGCAGATGGCGGACGATGCGACGGATCCGGGTGTCCGGGTGGAAGCGCTGTTTCAGGTGGGAGAAATGCTCTTCTACCAGGGGCGAAGCGACGAGGCCGAGGAAACCTACTACCGAATCGTCGACGAGTACCGCACGTCCAAGTGGACGAACAATGCTCTGGACCGGATTCTCGTCATCGGTGAGAACGGCGACTACGACGGTGTGCCGCTCTCCGCACTGGCCCAATCGAGCTACTACCGGAAGCTGGGCAAGCTCGAGCGTGCGCTCGCTCTGGTCAGTGAAGCACAGGACGGATTCCCCGACAGCGAAGCGGTGGATAATCTCCTCTTCGAGGAAGCGTCGATCTATCTCGGTCTGGGCAAGCCGGAACAGGCCCATGCGGTGGCCAAGGATCTGGCCGAGCGCTATCCGGAATCGACCTTTGCGCCGCGCGGTCTCAAGATCGTCGCCGACTACTACCGGAAGCAGGCGGGGGGGCGGGCTCTGGCCCTCGAGATCTACGAAGATGTTTTGGTGCGTTTTCCGACCTCCATCGAGACACCGGAAGTACGCGGCCGCATCGATGAATTGAACGGGCGGGGCCCGGACAGCTCTTCCCACTTCGGGTCTGAGACCCATCTGCGGGGCTGAGCGGACGCGACAGATCTGCGTATCCCCGGCCGGGTTGGACTTGGCCGACCTCGCGAAACGTTAGAAAAAGGACTTTGAATGAAATCGTCGCTCCCCGCCGGGTTCGCCCGTGTCGTGGCCGCCACTCTTTTGAGCCTGGTGCTCTCGGTGGCGGCTGAGGCCAAGCTGCTCATCCCCATGGACCTCGAACAGACGGATCACCTTCGGGCCTACGGTGTCGCCTTTCGCAGCCTCGAACGCGGGGACAACGTAGAGTGGTTGCTCAACTACCGTGGCGGTTCCTTCGTCATGGACGAAACCCGGGCCAACGAGAGGGAATGCCTGCTCGCGGGGGTTCAGTTCGACAAGGTGGGAAGCGCGGACATCGGGCGCATCTACGACTCCATCGAGCAGAACAACATGGAGATCGTGTTGCTCGAGAAGGCGCCCAGAATCTGTGTCTACACTCCGCCCAACAAGCAGCCGTGGGACGACGCCGTGACCATGGCCCTGGCCTACGCCGAGATTCCCTTCGACAAGGTCTGGGATCACGATGTCATCGGCGGCCGCCTCCTCGAGTACGACTGGGTGCATCTCCACCACGAGGATTTCACGGGGCAGTACGGCAAGTTCTATGCGTCCTATGCGACCGCGCCCTGGTACATGGAGCAGCAGCGGCAGTTCGAGGCCGCGGCCCGGGAGGCCGGTTTTGCCACGGTTTGGGAGCACAAGCACGCCGTCGTCCGCCGGATTCGGGAGTACGTGGCCCAGGGCGGGTTTCTCTTCGCGATGTGTTCCGCCTGTGACACCTACGACATCGCCCTCGCGGCGCAAGGTGTGGATATCGTCGACGTTCCCTTCGACGGAGACCGCCCCGATCCCGGGTGCCAGGCCCGTCTCAACTACGACAACACCTTTGTCTTCGAGAACTTCAAGCTCGAGATGAATCCGATGGCCTATGAGTACTCCGATATCGACATGACGCAGGAGGCGGTGCGGAGGGGGCAGCGGGCCGACTTCTTCACCCTCTTCGACTTCTCGGCCAAGGAAGACCCCGTCCCGACGATGCTGACCCAGTGTCACGTCAACGTCATTTCGGGCTTCATGGGGCAAACGACCTCCTTCCGGAAAAGTTTGCTCAAAAAGTCGACCATCGTCCTGGCCGAGACGGAAGGGGTCGGAGAAGCCAAGTACATCCATGGCAACTTCGGGCAGGGAACGTTCACGTTCTACGGGGGACACGACCCTGAGGACTACCAGCACCGGGTGGGGGATCCTCCGACGGACCTCCGGCTGCACCCAAATTCGCCCGGATATCGTCTCATTCTGAACAACATCCTCTTTCCGGCAGCCGAAAAGAAAGAACGCAAGACCTGAGAACTCCGCCCATCCGCGAATTCGCTTGACTCCGCACAGGTCCGTTCTGACGATTGCGGAGGCGAGTCGTTCGCCAGACACGGCACTCGCAGGGGACGACCAGCGTGGGGAAGCGGGGAGGATGCGCGTTTACGCGCGGGACAGGGTCACGAAAGGGCCCGGTGAGGGGAGGCGACCCATGGAGGGTTCACACGCCCAGTGTATGAAGTGTAAGGACGGAGTGCTTTTGCCGCTCTCCGATTACGGGCGCGACGGTGCGCCGATTCGCTTCAAGGCATGGGCCTGCAGCAATCCGACCTGCGGATTCAATATCCGAATCGACAACGGCGAGATCAGCTACGGCAAGTCCATTAGCCAGTCTTCGAAGTAGTTCGAACGGGTCGACGTAGCGATACGAAAGGCCGTAGGGATGCGGGCTCCCGGTATGGGTGTGCCCAGGACGGAAGCCGGGTCCGAGTGGCCCGGATTCAGGATGAAGACCGTCTCATGATTCGTGCCGTCATTTTCGACCTCGACAACACCCTGACCGACTTCATGAAGATGAAGGAAGCCTCGGTCAAGGCAGCGATCGATTGCATGATCGACATGGGGCTTCCCCTCTCGAAGGAGGAAGCCCATCGTCGTATCTTCGAGATCTACGATCGGGAAGGGATTGAAGACCAGCAGGTCTTCGACCGCCTGCTCAAGGACGTCTTCGGGAAGGTCCGACCCGATATCCTGGCTGCCGGCATCGTCGGATACCGGCGTGCCCGGTCGAACTATCTCATCCTCTATCCTCACGTGCGCATGACGCTGATGGAGCTGTTGCGAAAGGGCCTGAAGCTTGCGGTCCTTTCCGATGCGCCGTCCCTTCAGGCGTGGCAAAGGCTGCACCAGCTCGCGCTGGAACACGTCTTTCGACCCGTCGTCACCTTCGATGACACGGGGGAACGCAAACCGAGCCCGGCGCCGTTTCGGAAGGCGTTGGAGTTGCTGGAACTGGGGGCCGACGAGGTCCTCATGATTGGGGACTGGCCTGAGCGGGACATGATCGGGGCCAAGGGCGTCGGCATGAAGACGGTCTTCGCCCGGTACGGGGATACCTTCGGAACCGAGGAGTCCGGCGCTGATTTCGAGGTCGATGATATCCAGGAACTGCTGGACGTCGTCGACCAGTTGAACGGCTCACAAACTTCCTGAGGTTTCTTTGTGAAGCTCTTGAGCCAGGCTCAGATGCGCGAGATGGACCGCAGGACCATCGAGGGCGGAACGCCGGGACTCGAACTGATGGAGCGAGCCGGTCGGGGGATCTTACGGTCCCTCCTGTGGCGGAGCGGCGCCCTTGCCTCGTCCCCCGGTGATCCAGGCCATCCCGGCCCTGGTGATCGTCCCGGCCAGCTTCTTCCGCCCCTGCACAAGACCGCCATCTGGATTCTCTGCGGAAAGGGCAACAACGGCGGCGACGGCCTTGTCCTGGCGCGGCTGCTTCGAAATCGCGGACTGCACCCCAAGGTTTGGATGTCCTGTCGTCCCGAAGAGCTGACCGGGGACGCGGCGGCCCAGGTCGATCTGCTCCTAAGGTCGGGTGTCCTGCTGACGACTCCAGCGGATTCCGACTGGCAGTCCCTCCGCCGCCATTGTGGGAAGTCGTCCCAGTCGTCGCCTCCCGGAGTCCTGATCGTCGATGCTCTTTTAGGAACGGGCCTGCAGGGACCGGCGCGGGGCGTGCCTGCCGAGTGGATCGAGCGTCTGGCCGAGTTCCAGACCGGATCCCAGACCGGGTCCCTGACCGGGCTTCAGACCCGGTTCGATCGTGGCTTCAAAGCTCGTGTCCTTGCGGTCGACATTCCCTCAGGGTCCAGCGGCGACATCGCGAACCCGGATGCTCTTTCGGTCCGGGCCGACTGGACGGTCACGATGTCCGCTCTCAAACGGAGTTTTCCCTTCGCCCCGGTCCGCGAACTGGCCGAGCCCGTCGACGTCGTCGACATCGGAATCCCCTCCTCGGTCGAGGAGTCGGTCGGCGCGGATGCCGACCTGGTGTGTCCTCGGATGGTTTCCCAGTGGGTCCCGCGCCCCCAAGGGCGAGACCACAAGGGGCGATGGGGTCGCCTTCTCGTCGCAGGTGGGGCGCCCGGAATGACAGGGGCACCGACCCTGGCTGCACGGGCCGCTCAACGTATGGGGGCCGGACTCATTCGGGTCTGCACGCCCGCCTCCCTCGCCCCGTGGATCGAAACGGCCGTGACCGAGGCCATGACCGTCGCCTTGCCGGAAGGGGAGGACGGACAGGCTCTGGCCCGTGGAGCCGAACGCATCCTGGCCGACTACGGTTCCTGGCACGCGCTGGTTGTGGGGCCGGGACTCGGGCGGTTTCCGGACACGGACCGGTTCGTCCTCAAACTGCTCGGTGGCTGGCGCGGACCTCTCGTCATCGACGCCGACGGACTGAACGTTCTCGCCGACTGGGGTCCCGATTCCTGGGTGCCGCGGGCGCGGGAGATTCGGGCCGCAGGCTCTCCGGGTGGACTCGTCCTGACTCCGCACTACGGCGAGATGGAACGCCTGACCGGACGTCCCAAGAAGGAGTGGTCCCACGATCCGATTGCGACGGCGCGCGAATGGGCCACCCGCTGGGGGGTGACGTTGGCCCTGAAGGGCGCGCCCACGGTGACCGCAGCACCCGACGGACGGGTTTGGGTCAACGGGACGGGGCACTACGGACTCGGTTCCGGAGGTTCGGGAGACGTTCTATCCGGAATCATCGGGACTCTTCTCGCGCAAGGTCTGGACGGACCCCGAGCCGCGACGTTAGGTTCCCACCTTCACGGCCTGGCTGCCGAATGCGCGACCCCGGCGGATCCGAGATCGCTGCGCCCGACGGACGTCATCGACGGTCTACCGGAAGCGCTTCGACGCACTCTGGCCTGCGAAACTGGACCGAACTGGAGATGGACGCACCTTCCTTGAGTTACCCGCCGCCCGGAACGACGCCTTCAACGCCGCGACGGGACGAGACCGCCCTCTTCATCGAGATCGGACGACGGCTGGATTCCAAGGGTTGGGTTGCAGCCAACGACGGCAATCTGAGCGTTCGGTTGCCTGCCGACGCCTTTCGGGTGACGGCGAGCGGTTCGAAGAAGGGATACCTCAGACCGGAGGACGTCCTCGACATCGAGGAGTCGGGCCGAGTCCTTCGTGGGCATGGCTGTGCCTCGTCGGAGTGGGATCTTCATCGGACCATTTACGCCGAGCGAGAGGACGTCCACGCGGTCGTCCATGCCCACCCGCCGGTGGCTACGGCCTTCGCCGTGGCTCGCCGCTCGCTGGAAGACTGCGTCCTGCCGGAACTCGTCCTCACCCTGGGCCGCGTGCCCCTGGCTCCCTACGCGACGCCGGGTACACCTGAACTGGGCCGGAGCGTTGTGGAAGCCATCCATGGCTCGGACGCGGTTCTTTTGGCCAATCACGGTGCTGTCACCGTGGGGCCCGACCTCGAAACCGCGTACTTCACGATGGAGCGGCTGGAACACGGGCTGCGGATTCTCTTCTACGCCGAGTTGCTGGGCCAGGTCACGTCCCTGAATGCGGACGAGGTCGGCCGTTTGCTTCGGACCGACCCGACGAGGGGGAGGGACGCTCCGCTTCCTTGCCGTCCGTCGGTCAATGTCGGGTCCGCGCCGGCCGAAGACTCGACCAGGGACCCGGTCGGCTCCAGCGCTTCCCATCCCGATGACACAGAACTCATGAATCTGATCCGCGAGGTGCTCGCCCAAAGAAAGGCCGGGCATGCGCAGGATCCCAACCCACCAGGAGTCGTACGATGAACGGAGTCACGACGAAGTCCGAACTCATGCAGGTGATCCGCGATCGAGAGATCGGGATCATCTACCTTTGGTTCACAGATATTCTCGGAATGCTGAAGAGTTTCGGAATCACCCCACGCCAGCTCGAGGAAGCGGTCGATGAAGGGCTTGGTTTCGACGGTTCCTCCGTCGAAGGTTTCGCCCGCATCTACGAGTCCGACCTCATCGCGTTCCCGGACATCTCCACGTTCCAGATCCTGCCTTGGGAAGTCGACGGCCAGGGTGCGGCCCGCATGATCTGCAACATCCAGAACCCGGACGGCACTCCCTACGACGGCGACCCGCGCTACGTCCTGCGTCGCGCTGTCGAGGCCGCGGCCAAAGAAGGCTACGAGATGTTCGTCGGGCCGGAGCTCGAGTATTTCTACTTCACCGACAGTGAAAACCCGCAGATCGTCGACCGCGCGGGCTACTTCGATCTCGTCCCGGACGACCTCGGCAACACCATTCGTCACCGGACGATTCAGGCGCTCGAACAGTTGGGCATCGAAGTCGAAGTCGGCCATCACGAGGTTGCGCCCAGTCAGCACGAAATCGACCTGCGCTATCAGTCCGCGCTCGAAATGGCCGACACCTGCATGACCTATCGCTACGTCGTCAAGCAGATCGCGCGACAGAACGGTCTCTACGCAACGTTCATGCCCAAGCCCATTCACGGTGTCAACGGAAGCGGGATGCACGTCCATCAGTCACTCTTCAAGGACGGAAAGAACGCCTTCTTCGACGCCAACGGTAAGTGGCACCTGTCCACTGTCGGACAAAGCTACATGGCGGGAGTTCTTCACCACGCCAAGGCGATCACCGGAGTCTGCAATCAGTGGGTCAACTCCTACAAGCGGCTCGTGCCCGGATACGAAGCTCCTGTCTACATGGCGTGGGGCCAGCGAAACCGGTCGGCGCTCATTCGCGTCCCCATGTACAAACCGGGGAAGGAGAATGCCACGCGCATCGAATTGCGGAGCGGAGACCCGGCCTGCAATCCCTACCTGGCCTTCGCGGTCATGCTGGAAGCGGGGCTCGAGGGGGTTCGCTCGAACCGTCAACTCGCCGACCCGGTCGAGGAGGACATCTTCGACATGAGCAAGGCCGAACGGAACGACAATCGTATCGACACACTTCCGGCTTCGTTGGCCCGGGCCGTCGAGGAAGTGGCGAAGTCCGAATTGGCGCGCCATGCCCTGGGCGAGCACGTCTTCCAAAAGTTCATCGAGAACAAGAAGCTGGAATGGGACGAGTTCCGGACCACCGTGACGCAGTACGAGGTCGAGAAGTACCTGCCGATGCTGTAGTCGGCGGATGACGATTCCTCATCAGCGGCGATGCCGGTGAAGGAGAACGTATTGGCCCGGTTGCAAGATGGCGACCGGGCCTTTCACGTGCCCGCGACCGAACGTGGCCCCGTAGAGCGCTGCACCGGGGCGCCGGCCCAGGACCCATTCGGCGCTCCGCTGCGGCATCCGCTGCCGAACTCAATTCGGCTCCGATGCGGCATTGGCCGCCGAACTCAATTCGGCTCCGCTGCGGCATCCGCCGTCAAACTCGAGTTCGGCTCCGATGCGGCGGCCGCCGCTACGATCAGGAATTGTCCGATCCTGCCCATTTCCTGCCGTTCTCCCGCCATCCTTGCCACCAATCGGCGCTCAACGTTGAGACGGAATCGGCCGATCTACCTCCCTGAGCGTAGTTTCCGCGAGGGGCCGCGACGCGCCGGAGTTTCATGGATCCCATCGACTTGTATCGCCACTTCCGCCGCGCTCTGCGCGCCTGCCAGCTCTACCCGGAGGGTAGTCGGATTCGGATGGAGACATCCGATCGCCTGGCCCGAAAAATCGCGGAAGCTATCGAAGAGCACGTTGAGGGCGTCTCGCTCTCGTTCCTGGAAGACGGCGCCTACGTGGACGGAATCCCCGTTCCCGCCGGTCAGGGCGAGGAAGAAGCGGATGGCCTCTCCGACCATCTCTTCAATCTGGGTGTTCGCGAGATCCGCTTTCTTATCGGAATCCACGCCGACGAGGTGTTGCGGCTGCTCGAGGTTCTGACCCGGGCCCGTTCCGGCGAACTCAATCCGGTTGACGAAGACCTCTCCATTCTTCTGTGGGAAAGCGACCTCACCCACGTCGGCTATCTGCTCTACGAAGAGGACGAGCCCGAAGCCGACGACGTCTCCCACGAGCAGCTCGAAGTCGAGGAGATGATCTCCAACGAGCCTCCGCTCGACGACTACCTGGCGACGGATGAAGAGATCGTCATTCAGGAGATGCCGCTCTCGGCTCCCGCCGGCCTGACCGAGGCCGAGCGTCTCGCCGTCATCGCCGACTATCGAAACGAGATTGCCGAAACGACGCCGCTCAAGTACGGCCGGTTGCTCCTCGAGATCCTTCGCGTCGAGAACGACACGAAGGAAGTTCCCCGGTTGGAGAAGTACCTCGTCGACTACCTGGAAGTCCTGATGACGACGGAGCGCTTCGCCATCCTCGCCAACCTCGAGAAGCACCTGGGAGCCGAAGGCGGAGAGATCGACTCCGTCCACCTTGCACTCGGGAGAGCCCGGGATTGGTTCCTTCAGTCGGAACTCTACATTCGCGCGGCGCGGGCTCACCACCTGCATCCCTCGGACGGGGAGGCGGCCAAGGGATTCCTGGCGCGAGTTCCCAAGGAAGTCGTTCCGGATCTGGTCAGCCTCTGCCTGGACGAACGGTCTGAAGACCTGGCCGGTTCCTTCGAGCAGATCCGGGTGCGGATCCGTGAGAGCGCAGAGGTTCAACGCATCTGCCTGAGCGATCCCCGCCCCGAAGTGCGAAAGCTGGCCCTCGAAGAATCGTGTGGACTGGACCGGGAGACGGCTCATCAGGTCCGGGAGCTCATGACCACACCGGATCCGGAGGTTCGGGTCCGGGCCGCCTGGGCGCTCTCCCGAACGGACTCCCACGAGGCCTACGACGGACTGGCCGAAGCGTTGGAGGATCCGGAACCGCGGGTTCGGGTCGCGGCAGCGGGGGCTCTGGCTCAGCGCGGAGGCGCAAAGGCTCTGGAGCTTCTCTTGCGCATCGTCGTTTCGAAGAACTTCGCGAAGAAGGCTCCTGAAGAGAAGCGCGCCTTCTTTCACGCCGCCGGCCGGGTTTCGCCGGAAGAGGTCCTGCCGGTCTTGGCGCGGCTCGCCGAGCAACGCGGATTCTGGCCCTCTCGTGAGCGCAGCGAGCGGGCCGAGGCCGCGCTGGAAGCGATGAGCCGACTTGGCCCGGAGGCTCGGGAGTTTCTGATGCAAAGGTGGCGCCGGAAGCGGCCGGACCTTCTGCGTCGCTTCGAACGTTTTTGGATCGAAGCGGATAGTGCCGCCCCGGCGCGACAGGAGGCGGCATGAGTCTGCTCGGACGTGAACTGACTGAAGTCTTCGCGCAGGATGACGGGAGCATTCTCCTCATCAAGCAGCTCTTCCTGGCCATGCAGACGCGAAAGCTTCGGGGCTCGACGGATCAACGGACGGCGGCCGAAGAAGAGTCGCTCCGTGAGATGCTGCAGGCACAGGCGGACTGTGAACCCATCCGGGTGCAGCGTTCGGGACCACATCTGGTCATCGATCGACAAAGAGTTCGCACCAACGGTGATCTGAAACTGCTGGCGCGCTCGCTCAGCTCCGACCTGGAACGGTTCGGCATCGGCGGTTTCGTTTTGGATCCCGCGATCGAGCCGCAGGACCTCTCCAACTTTCTCGATCTCTACTCACGACTCGATCAGGTCTTTCTCGAAAGCGAAGCTGCCGTCAAGGTCACCGACAGTCGTGGCGTGGAACGCGTCGTCCTCGAAGAGGAAGTCGAGGTCGTCCCCGGCGTCACCGCGTTTCCCTACAGTCCGGAGTCGGACGCGGCCGCACTCGATCCGAATGAACGACGTCGCCAGGCGCGACGGACGTTCTTCCGCGCTTTGCGCGGCGCCCGCCATGTCTTCAAGCAGGCGCAGCTCAATCGGATTCCCGAGCTACGCAAGACCCGGGCCGTCGTCCACGAAATGATCGACACCGTCGTCGAGGAAGAGTTTTCGCTGCTCGGTCTTTCTGCGATCCACTCGTTTGATGAATACACGTTCCAGCACTCTGTTCACGTCGCCGTCCTTTCCGTCGCGTTGGGACAGAGGCTCGGATTGCCACGCAGTGAGCTGGCCAGCCTCGGCGTCGCGGCCATGTTCCACGACGTCGGGAAGACCCGCGTTCCCCGCAAGGTGCTTTGGAAGCCCGGGAAGTTCGACAACGCCGAATGGAAACTGATGCGGAAGCATCCGCTGGCCGGCGCGCGCGAACTCCTTCGTATGGGCGGGGCCAGTGACCTGGCCGTTCGCGTCATGCTCGTTTGCGCGGAACACCACATGAGGTTCGATGGATCCGGCTATCCGAAGCTGGGAGAAGACTGGCAGCAGGGACTCTTCTCCCGGATCGTCGCGACGGCAGACTGCTTCGATGCCATGACGGCGAGTCGCGTCTACATGGAACGTCCCTTCACTCCGGATGCGGTCGTCCGGTACATGATCGAAAACACCGGCCGGGTCTTCGATCCGGATCTCCTCCGGGAGTTCGTCGGATTGATCGGGCTCTATCCGGTCGGGTCGCTGGTTCGACTGGCTTCCGGCGAGCTTGCCGTGGTCACCGAGCCTCCGTCCCAGCCTCGGGAAGTGGACCGTCCGCGCGTTCGCATTCTGGAAGCGGCGGCCGCCGGTTTGGCGCCGGGGGAGGAGCGGGCTCTGGCCGAGGGCGCGTTGGCCGACCCGCGCTATCAAATCAAGGCCGGATGCCATCCCATGGACTTCGGAATCGAGATCGACGACCTCTTGCAGGATTACTACCTGGACGACGTCACCGAAGCTGCGGCCTAGTCCAGGTCGCGGTCAGCCGGTCGCTCTTTTCGCTCGGCTTCGCTTCCCGCCAGGTAGGGCGCCGGCTCCCGCCACCCCGTCGGCCATCTTGGGTGCTGCGCCTCCGTGCGGCGTCTTCCGACCGGAGATATCTCCGCCCGCGATCCGCTGCGCCGCCTCCAAGCTCGGTAACAGCACCCGGAGCCGCTGGAACCCCGACGTCCGCGCCCAGGCCATCAGGCGATCCAGATCAATGGGCTGAGCCCGCAACAGGTGGAACATCTCGGACTGGACTGCGGCCCCGAGCACGCCGCGGCTCTCGTCGATGAGACTCGCAAAGGCCTGGAGCGGCGTGAGCAGGACGATGACGGAATCGCTTCGGAGGGTCTCCCGAGTCGGTGAGAACGGGTCCTCAGTCAGGGAATCCAGGGGAGGAGGCACCACCACCGAGGTGGCGAACCGGGAGCTACGAAACTCTCTTTCCCCAACCTCCAGATACCCTTGATCCGCCAAGGCGGCCCGAAGCCTTTGAGAGCGCTCCGGCCCCTCCCAACCCCAGCGTCCCCATTCATACGGGTCGCCGGTCGACACGGAAACGGCCGGAATCCCACGGAGGGCGAAGGTCCGGACGCCATCCGACTGGGCCATCCCTGCGGCCAGAGCCCGGGCCTGATTCCAGTACGGGTGGAGCGGCGGACACCGTTCGAGCGGCGGACTCACGGTCGGCGATCCAGGTTTGGGTTCAAATCCTTCACTCTCAAGAGTCTACCTTAGGGAGGATGCGGGAGGGAGCCGGACCTGCTGGTCGGAGCCGGACTTGACCCGGTGTGGATGCGTTGCCTATAGTGCCGCGATACCGGGGAAGGAGAATACCGATTCAAGGGCGGTGGCCCGAACGCGGGGACGGGGGAATCGGTTGGCCCAGATTCGCAGGTCGTCTCAGAACCCGGGCCTACCTCAGCCGAGTTCCCGCTGCTGGAGATCCTACATGTACCCTCGCTCCTGGCTCTTCCGTGGAGTCGGCCTGGTTCTGATGGCAACGTTGATGACCACGGGTTGTGCAAAGCGTATCCCCGTGGATGACGGTGCTTTCGAGGCCCAGGAAAACGTGGTCCTGCTCTTTTCCAATGACCGCAGCCTGCACGGCAAGATCGATACGGACTCGAGCGTCCGCTATGTCGATGCCGGTTCCAGCTATCGAGCCCAGATCAGCTCCGTTTCCGAGACCACGATCATTCTCGAGGGTGTCGTCCTCGAGAAGTCGGCCGGCTCCGTCGAGGAAGCTGCGCTTCGGCTGGGAGACTCGCGGATGGCGGTGGACGACGAAATCCCGGAGATCGTGCTCCTGCGGTCCGAGGTCGAGGGCGTGGAGCGGGTCGGCTTCGATGGGCCGACAACGCTTCGCAACGTCACCTTCTGGGGACTTTCCGGCGTCATTCTTGGTTTTCTCCTGGGCGAGCGTTCCTAATCTCGGAGGTTGGCGTGAGTCGTTCCCTGTTTCGCTTTCTGTTGGCCCTGACCGCCGTTGTGGCGGCCACACCCGGCCGGGCTCAATTCGAATCCATCGAGATCGATGCCGGCCGCTTCGGCTTTGATACGCTGGCCCGTTTGGCGCCCAACCTTTACTACCGGCCCTTCGACATGCTCGGCACACGGCCCGATGCGCGTGCCCTGGGCATGGGGTCGGCCTACATCGCGATGGCTGACGATCCGATGGCCATCGGCTGGACTCCGTCCGGGATCGCGATGCTCGAGGACTTCACTCTGGCCGTCGACGGTTTGAATCGCAGTTCCAGCGACACCGCGACCGGCTTTCCCCGTGTACTGCAGATTCCGCAGTCACCGGAGCTCGCCATTTCGAGCTACGACAGTCGCCTCAAGAGCCAAACGCTGTACGGTTCGATCGCGGCCGGTGTCCCGCTGATCCAGCGCGGCAGTCTCAAGTTCGTAGGAGGCTTCTCCTGGCGGCGCTACGCCGATGTGGCCCGGGCCGAGGAAACCGTTCAGGACTTCCTCCTCGACCAAGGTGGCGGATTCCCGGTCACGGTCGCCGATGACTCGAAGGAACGAGGGTCGGTGGAGGCTTTCGGCCCAACGCTCGCGCTCCAGGTCGCACCCGGCATCTCCGTCGGCGGAACTGCCAACTTCCTGACCGGGCGTAGCCGGCTGACCGCTTCGACCCGGGTCAATACCGGTGGTGGCGGCAGTCCGCCTCCCTCGACCGAGCGGTTTACGCAAAAGTACGATGGTTTCTCGATGGATCTCGGGGCCACGGTGCGCCTCGGGGACCGACTGCGTCTCGCCGGCCGCCTTACTCCCGAGTACACCCTTGACGTGACGGGAGGCTCGTACGAAGTCGTTTCCTCGACCGGAGTCGGGACGTCAACCATCCGGGTCTTTGGGACTCTGAGTGGGTACGAGCTGACGATCCCAAGCCTGCTCTCCCTCGGAGCCGCCATCAAGCCGATCGACCGTCTTTGGCTTACCGCTGATTATGTGTCCCAGAAGATGGGGGATACTGGCGTCGTCTACACCGGTGCCGCCGCCCAGAGCTTTCAGGATGTGGACGTGAACTGGCTGACCTTCGAGAACGGTCCTATTCCGGACGCGCCCGGTCCGGAAGTACCTTATGCCGACCTCACGCAGCTGTCTTTCGGTGCGGAGTACGTCCTTTTCGACAAGAGCTGGGGGAAGATACCGGTCCGCTTCGGCTACCGATCCACCGAGTTGCCGTACCTGGCAGCGGACAGTCTGGACTATTCCTACCGCTATGCGCATGTCGAAGCCGCGGAGGACGGTCTACCCGTCGACGAACTCTCCGCATTCGCCGTGGCTCAGACGATCGGCGTGCGATACAACGGGCCCAATGGCCAACAGCCGGATGGGACCGGGTACTCGTTCGGCGCCTCGTTCGAGACGGACCGGGTCACCTACGACCTGGGTGTCGACGTGTTTTCCTATGAAGAGACGGAGTTCTACGGCGACTCCGTGTGGGACGCGATCTTCAATCCGAATCCCGACGAGGGGCGGCGGATCCTGTACGACGACAAGGGAACGCCGATCACCCCTCTGGGGCAGCACCCGAACGTCGTCAGCCTCGACCGAACTGTGACGACGATTCGCTTCTCCGCGACCTACAACTTCCCAGGCCTCTTTTAACCGGTCTGTGATCTAGATCGTTTCGGCATGGTCCAGCGAGGGGCCGCCCGAACCAGAGCCCTCCAGGAGCCCGGCCCCGTTGCCGGGCTTTTCCTTTTGGTTGTGGACGGAAGATTGCGGATGCTCGCTTCCGAAGCGTCGGCGCGGCAAGCACTTCCGAGAAGCCCGATCGGCACTGCAGTCACCAGCCGAGTGTCGGTTCGGCAACGTAGCTTCGGTTAAGGGACTTAGCCTCTGTGCCATCCACAATCTTCCGTCCACAACTCAAAGGCGGTTACATACGGACGTCGATAGGGGGTGGTACCGTGGTATCCACACATAACTACCTGTCATGAAGGGAGTTGGGGGAGTTCGGGTCTTGTCGGTGGCACCGCAGGAACGAATGGCTGCCGGGCCTCAGCCCCTCGTTCTTGCGCCCAAAGATTCTTCCCAATTCTAACTAGTTCTTATTTCAATGTTTAGCCCGACAGATGGGAAACAAGGGCGGCGTTGGCACGGATATCGCTATAACCCAAGTAAGTTCGGAGGCTCTTGTCGGGCCGGGTCTGATGAAACCCAACCCCGGCAGAGAGGCAATCTGGAAGCGGTGGAGGCCGATCAGATTGCTACCCGGTCCGACAAGGCTCCCGAGCTTGTTCAAG
Organism: bacterium; assembly: GCA_030431975.1. Classification (GTDB taxonomy): domain Bacteria; phylum Eisenbacteria; class RBG-16-71-46; order CAIMUX01; family CAIMUX01; genus JACKCR01. Next base: position 37,895 of record JAUIHP010000035.1, read on the forward strand.
GTTTTCCATATAGGGCTGCGAGTTTTCAGCTAAGACGTGATTCGGAACTCCCCATAACCTTTTCCGAGGTCCAGGAGAGTTTCGACCCGGAACTGGGATGAGCGGCCCACCCTTCGAGAGACCCGGCGTTCGTGGGAACGGTCCGGGTCTCTTCTTTTGGGACAGCCGGATGCCGTCGACTCCACCGACCGAACTTTTCCCGGCGTGTATGCGTAGTTTCCTCCGGAGTGACCTCGTGGACTTGGCCGGTTGCGGAAGCGGCGGGGCAGGTTTAGTTTTCACCCCTCGAACCAAGGAGGAGACGTGAGCGACCTGGACCACAAAGAGCCCGACGTCGCCGCCAAGCAGGCTGCGGCCGCGTCCTACTTTCTGGTCGCGCTCTCGGGCATTCTCGTCCTGGCCTGGAAGCGGGATGACCCGTTCGTCCGCTTTCACGCCTTGCAGTCGATACTAGGCACATTCGCGATCTTTCTCGGCGGGATTGTCCTCCGCCTCCTCGCCAACTTCCCGATCGTCGGCTTCCTCTACGGATACCTCCTGCAGGTCTACCTGATCGGAATCTTCCTGCTCTGGGTGTTCCTCATGATCCGCGCCCACCGCGGCGACCGCTTCCACATCCCATACCTCGGCCCCATCGTCGAACGCCAAATCGACTAACCCCCTCGTGTGAGGCTGCCCACCCCTCTACGACCCAACTTGCGGTCCTCCGAGGAGTCGCCTTTGGGCACCCCGTCCGGGGAGGCGGCCCGGTGCGGGTCGAACGAACCAATGAGCCCCACGCCACCCCAACCCCACTCGTCACCCAAATCCCCCCCCGCGGTCGAACGTGAAGTGAGCCCCTCTATGACCCAACCTGCGGTCCTCCGAGGAATCGCCTTTGGTCACCCCGTCGGGGGAGGCGGCCCGGTGCGGGTCGAACGAAACTATGAGACCCGCGCCACCCCCACCCCACTCGTCACCAAATCCCCCCCGCGGTCGAATGTGAAGTGAGCCCCACCGGACCGCCTC
>JAUIHP010000009.1 GCA_030431975.1 bacterium
AGCAAACGGACGGGCGAAGCTTCGTCATGTCTCGTCCGGGACGTGTCGAGACGCGGCGTGGCCTCTGGTCCGACCATCACCGTCAACGGCAGCGCGAACTGTCACGGAAGCTCCGAAATCTCTTGGATGAAGGTTCCACGACCTCGAATCCGGCAAACGCCACCACCTCGAGTGACGCAAGCTTCAACACCTCGACCGATGCAAGCTTCGCGACTTCGAGCGACGCAAGTGCCACGACCGCGAACACCACTCCTGTGGAGCCTCTTTCCTCTGACGACTTACAACGGGCGTTGGATCGGCTCCACCAACTGGAGGCGGACATGCGCGTGTTGGAACGTCGTCGTCTGGATTGCCTTCGCCAACTTCGAAAGGATCGATCCTTTGTCCGGCATGGCTTCGCATCCTTTGATGATTACGTGGAGACTCGACTCGGCCGCACGGCGCGAACCGTTCATCGATGGCTCCGGGTCGCCGATCTCTCGCGAACACTGAGAGCGGCGGAAGCGGACCCGCAGCTTCGAACACCGGTGTGGCGTGAACTGAAGAAGCTCGAACAGGCCGGCGCGGACGAACGCACCTTGCGCCGCTGGATTCCCAGGGCCTGGACTCTGCCGGCGAAACACTTTCGTCAACAGGTGCAGTGGGCCCTGGCCCATGACGACCTGCTCCCGAAGAACACTTCATTGCGCGCGCAACCCGGGCTGCAACCGCCGGAGGAGTCCGTGTGGCCCGCGGTGGCCAGGAAGCTTCTCGCGGATCCGTCGGCCATCCGTTCCGACGAGCTTCATGATCGGGTTCGTGAGCTGGAGGCCGAGTTCGGGAAAGGAAGGATCACGGCGGGTAGTTCCGTGGACTTTGCACTCAGTGAGAACCGAGACGTCCCGAGTGCTGACCGGACATTCTCTGCGCACTCCGGCGAGTCAGCCACCGAACCGGACCGGACATTCTCGGCGCGCTCCGGCGAACCAGCCGCCGAGACGGACCGGACATTCTCTGCGCGCCGCCTCGACGCCGCCCTCGCTGACCTTGAAAGGACTTCGATCCCAGTACCGATCCCGGATCCCTCTTGTCCCTCCGACAGCCACCTCACCTTTCACCTCGTCCCGGACACCATCGATCACCTTGCAAAGATATTTGCCGTTCTCCGCGCTCAATACGGTGACGACAAGCCGGACTGGTGGTGTCTCGAAGTGCTCTTCCTACACGTCCAGGCGGGATGGGTCGACGAGGACAAAGACTTCCGTCGGCGGACGGCGGAGTTCTCCACCCTGGCCCGGGATGGGTTCCAGTGCCAGAACCCGTACTGCACGGCCCGGCGAAACCTCACCGTCCATCACATCGTCTTCCGCTCGGCCAACGGATCCGACGAGCCGGAGAACAAGATCACTCTCTGCGCGGCGTGTCACCTGCAGGGTATTCACACTATCGGGTCCATCAAAGTGACGGGGACGGCTCCCGGGGGCCTGACTTGGACGCTGGGACAACAAGGCTGGGAAACGTCCAGACTTACCCGGCCGGCCGGTCAAGGACAGTTCGCTGGCGGCCAGTCCGGTCAAGGTCCAGCCTAGTTGGAGCTGAACACCGTGCTAAGCAAGAAACCTTGCGAGACCCTAAAGAGCCAGATGCTAGATCTGCCACAGATACGAAATCTTGGCAAAGAACTGCCGGTTCGTCTCCTCGAGCCAAAACTCGTCCAACCCGTTCTTGTCGGAGATATCAAACTCCCGCCGGGAACTGTTCGCCCCAACATAGAAGACGGTAAATGGATTGATTTGGTACGTGACCAACGGCTCGACACTCAACCCCTCGCGAAAGTTGTCGTACTCGAGGATACAACGAGCAAACAGGCGGCGACTGAAGCTGTAGTCAACGCGGGTGCGAACGATGTAACCCTTGAAGAGCTTACTGCCATCCCGCTTCGACTCCATCTCCGCGTAGTCCCAGGAGGACGACCACCTCAGCCGATCGGTCGGCTTCAGATCGACGTCCACTCCAGCAATCAACGACAGCCCGAGCTGCGGATCGCGGAAGTTTCGATAAATGAGATCGCCACGCCCCACGTACGCCCCGACTCCGACCGTCTCCAAGGGACGGGATTCCGCACTGATGTTGAGCCGCCGAATCCCCGGAATCGTCTTTCCCGCGAATCGCTCCTTGCTCCAAAGCGCGCTCAATCCGAAGTAGGACTGGCCAATGAAATTGAAGTTCAGATTGGGCTGGAACCACTCATCCTTGAAGCGCCCGTCGTAGTCCCATACGCGGCCGACGTTCGCATTCATGTTCCAGCTTTGCATCAACGCTCCGTTGGGACGGAAGTAGAGCGCGTTCCAGTAGACCGCCTCGTGATAATTGTTCCGGGTCGTGAAGCCGTTCTCCGTCCGAAACGTCGGCGAGTATCCGCGGTAGTCGAAGTCCGCGGCGAACCGGCGATTCCCGTACTCCAAACTGGTATAGACACCGTGGCCGGCAAAGCTCTCACCATCGAGGGACGCGGTGTACTCTCCATCGTCAAACTCCGAATAGTCTTCCCGCGGCTCGGCGCAAACTTCGTTTCCGTCGGCGTCGTCTTCGCAAAGCTCCGTCGACGGTACGCCGATGTTTGCACCATCGCGAACATCCGCGGCTTCGGGCTCCGCAGTGTGACTGAACGCGGCCTGAGTTTCCCACTGAAGCCCTTTGGCCAACCGAATTCGTCCATCCACGGCAACGACCGAACCGGACCCGGACCCTTCATGCCGGCGGTCCGTGACCAATGCACCAACGTACGAGTCCCCACTCAAACCTTGCCGAACGCGCGCAATGTTCGTGACCGACTTCCTCAGCGTCGTGACGTCGCTGAACTCCTCGAACGGAACGATCAGAGGAGAACTGTCATCCTGCGCCACCAGGTACTGCACGTTCGTCTTCCCGAACTTCCCCGTGAACTTGGCCGCCGCAATGGGATCGTTGATCGTCCGCGTATAGATCGCATCGATCCACGTGCTGTACAGATTGCTCCCCTCCTGAAAGAAGGGACGACGCTCCGAGAAGAACAACGCGAACGTGTTGTTGACGTCGATCTGACCGGCGTCCGATTCAATCTGGCTGAAGTCCGGATTGATCGTGAGTTCCGCCGACGAGCTCGAGGTCACGCCGTACCGAAAGTTGAGGCCGATATCTCCATCGGGATCGTCGTTCTCGAAAGTCTCGGGATCGTCCGGGTCGGCCAGACGTCCGCTTTGTGCGCCCACCACACTCGCGATGACGTCAACGTTGCTACCGGGGCTGATACTGGTGATGCCCTTGAGATAACCCCACTGGCAAATGAAGCACGGGTCGTCGAGATCCTGCGCCGCCCACGCGTATCGACGTCTGACCTCGCGTTGGTGGTCGCGCCAGAAGTTCACCCGCCATTCCTGGATGGGCCGATCCAGAAACCGAAGGCTGGCGAATGGAATGGCGATCTCCACCTGGTACCCGGTTTCGGTGATCTTCCCTTCGGAATGCCAGACGAGGTCAAAGGTGATGTCCTCGTTCCCATCGGACTGCATCCGCAGATCGCCCTGAATCCCGAGCGGGTTGACGAAGAGTTCGTACCCCCACCCAAGATCCCCGTAAGTGTCCAACATGATCCCGAAGTAGTCGTCGCGAAAGATGTTGTCGCGCTCGCTGAGGCTGGAACGGATGGAGGCCGGGTCCTTGTCTTCCGCGATCAGGGCGACATAGAGGTTCGACTCGTCGAAAGTGACCAGAGCCCGAGACTGGACCGGGGGCTCGATCTGGTCACCGGGGCTGGTCTCCACGAACCCGTCGGCCACCGCAGCCCCCTCCCAGCCGGCGTCGGAGAGGTCCCCATCTATATGGATCGAACCGTTGGCGGGCTCGACCGTAAGAGTTGGATGGTACTGAGCCTCGAATGCAAATACCTGCTCTGCAATCACCTGGAGCGCCAGAAGGACCGCCACGCACCCAAGAACATCACCCCGAAAACGCATACACCCCCCGATCGGATACTCCGCACAAAACAAAACGCGCAGGCAGACGAGGCCGGCCAGCTCAGAGGTCTGGTCTGGCCCTGTCCTCGCCTGGCGCGCTCTTCGTCCGCGATCGCGGGTCCGGCACCCCACGAAGCTCCTCGTAGTTACGACGAGACCAAAGCTCGTAATGTTCACAGGGAATGCAGGGAATCGACCTCGAGGCTACTTCATCCCACTCGTTCGATTGAGGTCGTTGAAGCAGATCCGAACGAACGTCTCGGCGTCCAGGAACTTGCCGCCCCAGGTCTCGTCGTACCCCTCGCAAATCGCCATGGGATCCACGTCCTCGAGCGACTTCCCCTCTCGAATCTCGGCAAGGATCCGATCGCGAAGGGTCGAGACGACGTTCTTGTAGTGGACGAGTGCCGCCCGGTCCATAAGAGGTCCGTGACCGGGAATGATCTGTGTCCCCTCGTCCGAAAGCGCAAGGATCTTGTCCGTGGCGGCGAGAATTCCCTCGACCGTGCCACCGCTGTTGGTGTCGACGAAGGGATAGAGTTCGTTGAAGAGAACATCACCGCCATGGATGACGTTGGAGTTCTTGAAGTGAACGATGGAGTCCCCGTCGGTGTGGGCATGGGGAGCGTGAAAGACGTGAATCTCCTCACCGTTCCAGTGAAATGTCACGGCTTCCGTGAACGTAAGCTTCGGCAGGGAGGCAGGACTCTTGGCCGGGTCGACCTCGCCGGAGAGCGTGTTGATCTGATCCGCAGACATACGGCGCCGCACGTTCTCGTGGGCGACGATGATGCTGCCTTCCTCTCCGAGATTCTCATTGCCGCCGGTGTGATCGCCATGGCGATGCGTGTTGACGACAAACTCGATCGGCTTGTCCGTGACCTCGGCGACCGCCGCAACGATCTTCTCGGTGAGGGGCGCGAACTGGTCGTCGATCAGGAACGCGCCATCGTCGCCGACGCACAGCCCGATGTTTCCGCCGCGACCGGTCAACATGTAGATGGAATCGGTGAGCTGCGTCACTCCGATCTCGACCTGATCCCATTGCGCCGCCGCGGGGACGGTCAACGAAGCCACGGCCGCACAGGCCGAGATCACTGCGGCTGTCGGAGCTACCGCACTCGAGACTCGGAAACGGCCAGCGGACTTCAGTTCCATCGACAAGTCAGACATTGGAAAACTCTCCTCTTCCGTACGCGGACGCTTCCTCAGTTGGTGGACTCTTTGAGCCGGCAAGCAACCATTTCGCCCCGCATACCTTACGACTTTCCCCGAACAAACGCCAATCGCCCCCCGGCGCCCCGCATCCAACGGCTCACCCAGACAGGCAAGCAGAGCAGAACAGAACAAGACAGAACAGAACCAAGGCAGAACCGAAAGAACCCCAGCATGAACACAGTCCACGCAACTTCGCACGCCGCAACCGACGAAGATCTCCTCGACTCCTACTCGAACTCCGTCAGTTCCGCATCCGAGCGCACGAGCCCGGCAGTCGTCCGCATCGAAACACTCCGTCTCGCAAGTCACAGCGCAGGTACACCCCGCGGCCGAAAGGGCAGACGCGGAGGCACCGCCCGGCGAGGTACTCTTCCACGTGGTCCGGCCGCCCAGAGCAAAGACTTCCCGGCACTTCCGTCCCGAGTCCCATCCGACAACCGGTCCGGCAACCCTGCCGGCAACCCATCCCACCAAGAACAGCTCGTTCCCGGCGGCCATGGGTCGGGCTTCATCTTCACCCCCGACGGTTTCATCATCACGAACAGCCACGTCGTACACGGAGCAAAGCGCATCTATGTCACGCGTATCGACGGCACGCGAGCGGAAGCCACTCTGGTCGGAGACGACCCGGACACCGACCTCGCGGTCCTCCGTATCCAGGGAGACGATCTCGCCGTCGCCGAATTGGGTGACGCATCCGACCTTCGGGTCGGCCAGGTCGCGATCGCCATCGGCAACCCGTACGGGTTCCAGTACACCGTGACCGCCGGAGTCGTCTCCGCACTCGGAAGATCCCTTCGGTCCCGCAACGGAAGGCTCATCGACGACGTCATCCAAACCGACGCCGCACTCAACCCGGGCAACTCAGGCGGACCTCTCATCGACTCCCGTGGACGGGTCATCGGAGTCAACACCGCGATGATCCGCCCGGCACAGGGCATCTGTTTCGCCATCGGGATCAACACCGCGAGGTTCGTCGCACAGCAACTCATGCGCAAAGGCCGAATCCGACGGGCCTATCTCGGCTTTGCCGGGCAGAACGTTCCGGTGCACCGTCGCCTCGTTCGGGCACACGAACTGGATATCGAAAGCGGAATTCGCCTCGTGTCCCTCGACCCGAAGGGACCGGGTAAGAACGGCGGGCTACAGGAGGGAGACCTACTCGTTCGTTTCGACGGGACACCGGTCGGGGGCATCGACGACGTCCATCGTCAACTCACGGAGGAACGAATCGATCAGGAAGTCACATTGAGTGTGCTTCGGCGCGGAAAACTGGTCGACGTCCATGTGCGGCCGCGTGAGGTCGAGGCGACACCGGCGTAGGGCGTGACACGGTCGGGATTGGCCGGAGCGGGCGTGGCACGGTCGGGTCAGGCTCGGCCGTACGGGACAGTCCCGCCCGCGATAGACCTACTCGACGATGACCAGCTTCTCGACGCTCTGAATCGTCTCCCGACCGACGACCTGCAGACGGACAAAGTAGACACCAGCCGCCATGGTCCGCTCCCCGCTCCCTGCAGACCACGAGTACTCGTGCCGTCCCGCGGAGAGTGGTCCATCGCGCAATACCTGAACCCGCCGTCCGGAGGCATCGTAAATCGAAAGGTCGACTTGCGAGTCATCCGCGAGATCGAATCGAATCGCCGTTCGGCCTTCGGTCGGATTGGGACGCGCGGGATGCAGCTGCGTCACCAACACGCCGCCCAGGGTGGGATCCTCGGCACTGGTCGTTTGACAACAATTGAACCCGGCAACGCCGAACCCGAGGGATCCGAGACACGTGACGGGATCGAGCTGCGTCGGAACCTGATCGTCTCCGAACGACGCACCTTGGACCGGATGCTCGACCAACTCGAACTGGAAGGGCCCTTCACCCAGGACCTCGACGGCGAACCAGTAGACCTCGATGGCTGAATCGGTTTGCGCCGTACCCCACGTCACCGCGGTACCGGATCCCGGCGCTGGCCAGTTCGACTCCGCCAGCTCAAAGTCCGCACAGGCGCCGAAGTCGAGAATGTTGAGGTCGGCCTCATCGTATTCGATTCCAAAGGTCACGCCGGCGACGCGCGGCATGCTTCCATCCAACATCGAGGCCATGACATGGAAGACCACCGTATCCGCCGCGGCAACCGTGAAGACGCCCTGCCCACAGACCGTGATCGACGTGCTGTCGCAGTACGTGGCTCCGTTCTGATAGCTGAGACCGGGTTCTGCGTGCACGATCAGGCTTCCGCCCGCATTGAAACTGCAGCCTCCGCTTGGGCAGTCGATGCCGGCTCCCAGGTAGAGCCCGCCCGCGTCCTCACACTCCGCGGGAATGAGCAACTGGCACGTATCATCGGGCAGACAACAGCCGCCCGGCTCCGGACAGGGATCGGGAGAACAGACCGTGCCGTCACCCAGGTAGGCCCCATCTCCGGCTACACAGTCGGCCTCACTCGTGAAGAAGCAGAACTCGACAAAGCAGCACGCGCCGATCCCGTCTGCACAGACCGAGTCCAAGGCTCCGATGAGTTCTCCGCACGGGCTGAACGACGCGTTGCATGGCGAAGCGACACTCAGGGAGTAGTCACCATCCACGCTCGGAGCCGAACCGCAGGAGTCGGGTCCACAGAAGATCGGAGCGTCGAAAATGGTGTCCCCGTCGTAGACCAGGTCTCCGGCGACTCCGGTCGAGTCGACATCAGAGCAGAAGAACTGCGCCTGTGAGCCCGACGCGACGAAGACCTCATCGGCATCATCTCCCACTGCGCAGTTTCCGTAGACGATCGTGCGCGTGATCGAGGCCAACGCATCCGCTTCCAGGAACACGCCTCCGCCCGAAGCCGCAACGTTCATTGCGACAGTGCAGCCTTCGAGCGATGGCGTCCCACCCGCGGCGTAGACGCCTCCGCCGTTTCCTTCTGCCGAGCAGCCGGCGATCAACAGGTTGCGCAAGGTCGGAGACGACGCAATACACGCAACACCGGCCCCTCTCCCCGTCCCGGTCAACGAAGCGGCGCGAACACCGATGCCTTCGACGATCGTGTCCGGTCCTTCCCCGTCCCGGAAGTAGAGACCGCGCCCGGAACCTTCACAATCGACAAAACACGAGTCGGGACGACCGGACTGCGAACGCAGCGTCAACGGCTTCCCATAGAAGCGCAGGTTCTTGTTTCCGGTCCCCTGGAACGCTCCGTTCCCGAGCTCGATGGTGGCGCCGGGTCCGGCGAAGTCGATTGCATCCTGGATGGTCGTGAAGTCCCCGGAGCCGTTCGCCTCAACAACGAATGCCGCGCAGGAATCGGGACCGCAGACAGTCCCCACGCCGAGGAAACTGCCCAATGCGTCGGTACACGCGGTCTCGACGATGACGTCACAGCTTCCGTTCGGCAGACAACACGCTCCCGGCACGCTGCAGGGGCTGGGATCGCAAATCGTGGCGTCCCCTTGATAGATCCCACCCTGCAAGTCGCAGATATTCTCGGACTGAACAAGACAGGAACCGTCGTCGTAGCAGCATGCACCGACGACCGCTGCACCGCACCCTTCCCCGAGCGCTCCGATCTGTTCACCGCATGGACTGACACTGGCCAGACACGAAGAGTTCGAGGCGAGCGTGTAGTCACCTCCGTCCGTCGGAGCGACGGCACACGTGTCGAAACCGCAGAAGAGCGGGTCGACGAACAGAGTGTTGACGTCGAAGCTGGAGCTCCCGCTTCCCGCAACTCCCATTGTGTCGACCGACGAACAGACGAGCGAAGAACTCGTTCCGACCGTGGCGTTGTAGATCTCGGGGCCGTCCAGAGCGCAGTTTCCCCAAAGGATCGAACGCTCGATAGCGACTCCGTTGCCCCCGGCGTAGACCGCTCCGCCCTGATCTCCTGCCCGGTTGCCGGAAAGCGTGCAGCCGATCAGCGTCAGGTCCGCGGATCCTTCGATGTGAACGCCGGCGCCGAGATCGGCCACGTTGCCCGTCATCACACAATCGATGAGAGACGGCGATCCGCTCGATGCGTAGAACGCACCTCCTTCGGCGTCCGCGACGCAGGCACGAATGTCGAGATTGATCAGCGTCGGCGAGGATTCGGCAACGCATGCGATTCCAGCCCCACGACCGCTGCCGGTGACCGCGCCGTTGCGAATACCGATTCCGCGCAGCACCGTTCCCGCAGGTTCCCCGCCATTGAAGTAGAACCCGCGTGTCGCGCCCTCGGCGTCGACGAGGCAGGAATCGGGATCGTCGCTGACCGAACGAAGAGTGATGATCTTTCCGCCGAAAGTAACCGCGCGATTTCCGGTCCCAACGTAGGTCCCGTTGGCCAACTCGACCACGGTCCCGTTGACCGCCGCATCGATCGCGTCCTGAATCGTGGCGTAGTCTCCAAGGCCGTCGGCCTGAACGAGAATGGCGCAGGAGTCGGCCGAACAACCGGTATCGTCACCGAGGTAGTCTCCGCCCAGGCCCGTACACAATGTCGCAGTCCGAACGAGACAGGAGCCGTTGTCCAGGCAGCAGGCGCCCCCGGGATCGCATGGGTCGGGATCACAGACCGATGCGTCGCCCTGGTACGTTCCCGATTCCTCCAGGCAAACCGCTTCTTCCAGGATGGCGCAACCGCCGGTCGGCAGACAGCAGGCGCCGGTCGGGTTTCCGACACATCCTTCACCGCGCGCGCCGATCGGGAGTCCGCAGGCGTTGTTCGCAGGTAGAGCCGGGGAGTTCGCACTGACGGTGTAGTTTCCGGTCGTATCCGGCGCATCCGTGCAGACGATGTCCGCGCAGAACTGAGGATTGGCGAAGACATTGTCCACTCCCCAACTCGCTTCACCGGATCCCTGGACGCCGGTCGAGTCGCCGATCGAGCACTCGACGACCAGCAGGGTCGCAATGTCATAGAGGAACGCGTCCGGGCCTTTGAAACCCGCGCAGTTCTCTCGAAGAATGGTCTGCGTCAGCCGCAACGTGTCCGGGACGGAACTGTAGATTCCGCCGCCGAGGGTCAGTGCTTCGTTGTCGGTAACGGTCGAGCCGATCAAAACCGGCTTGGAGTTGCCTTCGGCATACAGACCGCCACCGTTTCCGGCTTCGTTGCCCGCGAGGAGACAGCCGTCGAGCCAGGGCGACGAGTCGAGGAGGTAAATCCCCCCTCCGTTGGCATCCGCAGCGGCGCCCAGTACATCGCAATTCTTAAGATACGGAGAGGCCCCAACGCAGGCGATGCCGCCCCCTCGGGCGGCACCGTTGACCTGGCCGTTGTGGATGCCGATTCCGGACACCACTGTCAGAGTGTCCTCCGATTCTCGGAAGTAGAATCCGCGGCCTAATCGTTGGCAGTCGATGATCGTCGAATCCGGATCCCCGCTCGCCGATCTCAGCGTCAGTTCTTTTCCGCGGAACTCGACATCCCGATTTCCGACTCCGGTAAAGATGCCGGAAGAGAGCTCGATGTTGACCCCTTCGACCACTCCGTCGATCGCGGCCTGAATCGTCGGATAGTCGCCGCTTCCATCCGGAAGGACCGTGAACGCAGGGCACGGGTTCGGGCGGCAAACGGTGTCCGCTCCCTGATAGGTACCGCCAGCTCCCAGACAGTCCACCTCTTCGTCCACGGTGCAGCTGCCGTCGACGAGGCAGCAGGCGCCGGTCGGCTGCGGACAGGGGTTCGGCGAGCACTCGGTGTCATCACCCTGATAGGTCCCGCCACCCGTCATGCAGTCGGAGTCGGTTTCGATCGTGCAGCTACCGTCCGTCGCGCAGCAGGCCCCGGTCGGCTGAGGACACGGATTCGGCGAGCACTCGGTGTCATCACCCTGATAGGTTCCACCACCGGTCGTGCAGTCGGCGTCCGTCTCGATCGTGCAGCTACCGTCCGTCGCGCAGCAGGCCCCGGTCGGTTGCGGACACGGATTCGGCGAGCAGACTGTCGCGTCGCCTTCATAGGCCCCACCGGCACCGGCGCAGCCGGCTGCGGTATCGATCAGACAGCTTCCGTCCGCGAAACAGCACGCGCCGGTCGGAGTCACACAGTTCACTCCGAGCGCACCGATCTGCAGCCCGCATGGAGAGTTCGCCGCCGTGCACGGCGACGTGTCGAAAATCGTATAGCTGCCACCCGTCGTCGGCGCGTCGGTGCAAACCGCCGCGCTACAGAAGAGCGGATCCTCGAAGATCGTGTTCGCATCGTAGGAAAGATCGCCGGCCCCGGCCGCAAGCGCACTGTCGACGGCCGAACACGTGAAGTCGACATCCGCGACAACTTCGAAGAATCCTGTCGCCCCGGAGTCAGCGGCGCAGTTGTTCCAAACAATGGTGCGCTCGATCGAGTGGGTCCGGTTCCCTTCGACGTAGAGTCCCCCGCCGTCGTCCGTCGCTTCGTTGCCCGCAATCGTGCAGCCGACGAAGGCAACCAGACTGGAGTCGGCAAGGAAGAGTCCGGCCCCGTCGAGGGCGGCATTCCCGGAGAAGACGCAATTCGTGAACGTGGGTTCCGATCCGGATACGTAAGCCCCACCGCCGGAACCGTCCGTCGAGGAACCGAGAAACCGGCAGCCGTCGAACACAGGACGTGCGCCCGAGGTGATCGACATAGCGCCACCGTCACTCCCGGTCACCGAACCGGAAACGAACGAGATGTTCTCGATGACGAGCAGTGTGTCACCGGCCGCAACGCTCAGAGCACGGGTCGCCGCCTCGCAATCGACCACCGAGGAATCGGCCGACGCGAAAGTCGACCGCAGGAGCAGCTCTTTGCCCGAGAAGGTCAGGTCGCGGTTGCCCGATCCGAGGAAGGTCCCGGCGCCCAGGCTGATCGTGTCGCCTGCTGCGGCAGCTGTGATTGCGTCCTGAATGGTGGGGAAGTCACCGGAACCGTCCGGTTCGACGAGGTGCTCCGCCGCAAAACCATGCCCGGCAAAGGCCGCAAGACAGGCTAACGAAAAGGAGGCCGCCACTGCTATCGAGCAGAGCTGCGGACACAAGGTGGCGCCGATCGAGGCCCGACCGGACGTGCGGCTAGGATGCAGTTTTCTCACGATGTTCCAATTCCAACGTTATCCGCCAGCGCCGCGCGACCTAGCCTCCAGTGACTTCTTAGTATAGAGGGAGCGAGTCCGACACCGAAGGACGAATCCGGTATGGCCAAACTCCACCGACTTTTCCCAACTACGTGTCGATGTAGTCGATACTCGAACAAGCACGTTCGTTCGGGTCAAAACACCCACAGAGTCGCAGTGGGCTCGGAAAGTGCCGAAGCCTCCCTCTATACTCCCGAACATGAAGAACAAGCATCCACACCGTCTTTGCCCCATCCCGCTCGCACTCGCGCTCGCACTCGCGACGGCGGGAGTCCTTTCGATTCCTGGCAGCCTGGCGGCCGAGGCAAGCCCAGGCGATTCGCCTGGAATGGACCTCATTGATCAAGAGTTGCTCGAGTCCCACCTGCGGGTCCTCGCCTCGGACACATTTCGGGGAAGGGGCACCGGCGAAGAGGGCGGCCGCATGGCCGAGGAGTACATCGCCGCCAAGTTTCGTGAGGCGGGCTTGACTCCGCTGCCGGGTGAGGACGACTACTTCCTCGAGTTCGATCTCTACTCCCCGCAGTTCGACGAGAGCGAAACGTACCTTCGTTGGAACGGCAGCGAAGCGGGCGTGACTCCGGGCCAGGCGGTTCCCGGAATCGGAATGCGCCCGTTTCCGTTCAGCGAAAGCGGCTCACACGAAGCCCCGATCGTCTTTGCCGGCTACGGAATCTCAGCGCCCGATCTCAACTACGACGATTACGAAGGGTTGGATGTCGAAGGCAAGATCGTCTTCATCCTGCGTCATGAACCTCGCGAAGAAGACGCGGAGAGTCCGTTTGATGGAAAGGCGTCCACCGATCACGCAACGTTCGTGACCAAAGCTCGAACCGCCCAGGAGCACGGCGCGATCGGAATGATTCTGGTTACCGATCCGCTGCATCACCAGGACGAGGCCGACGACCTCCGGCTTTACACGACCTTTCAGCTGGAGTCCGAAGGTCCGGGAGGACGCGGCGGGGGCGGCCCCGGACGGGGTGCCCCTCGTGCGCAGGGTGAGGGCGGTGCGAGAGGAGCCGGACGAGGCAACGATGCCGGTGACACGACCGACTCCGAAGAAGAAGTACTTCCCTTTCTCGCCGTCCACGTATCCCGCGAAGTCGGCGATCAACTCATCGCCGCTTCCGGACGCACCCTGGCCGGGATTCAAACCGAGATCGACGAAAACCTCTGGCCGGTCCGGGTTCCTTTGGGCGACCTACGTGCGGAGCTCTCCGTTGGAAGATCCGACGAACTCAAACACTTCGTCGGTCGCAACGTCGCCGGATACCTCGAAGGCCGGGATCCGCTTCTGAAGGAAGACTGGGTGCTGGTCGGCGGCCACCACGATCACCTCGGCGCCTACGACGGTCCGGGCGACACCGTCTACAACGGAGCGGACGACAACGGCTCGGGAACGACGGGAGTGATCACCCTCGCCCAAGCCTTCGCTTCCCGCGACGAACGGCCGCGCCGCTCCATGGTTTTCACGACGTTTGCTGCGGAAGAGAAGGGGCTCCTCGGCTCAGAAGCCATGGTCGAACAGGGACAGATTCCGTTGGAGAAGGTCGCGTTCCTTCTCAACATCGACATGATCGGCCGCAACGCCGACCAACCGCTGGCGTTCACGGGAGACGGCTTCTCTCGCGGGCTTCCGGAGCTGGTTGAGGACGCGTTGGAAGACGCTCCCCAGGACGTCGAATGGGGCGAAATGAACTACTCGGGACGAACGGACCACGCGGCCTTCTATGCGCGAGGTGTTCCCTTCCTCACCTTCTTCTCCGGTTTCCACGATCAGTATCACCAGCTCGACGATCACATCGAACGGATCGAGTTCGACAAACTGGAGCGCAGCGTTCGTTTGGCCTACGCCATCGCCGACCGCGTCGCGGAAAGAGACCACCGGCTGGCTTTCATCCATGACGTCAGCTGGCTCGGCCTGCATCTGGAACTGACGGAGGACGATGAATCCCCTCGCGCGTACGTCTCCCATGTCACTCCCGACTCACGGGCGGACGAAAACGGATTCGCGGTCGGCGACTTCGTCGACTCCATCAACGAAGTGGAAGTAGTCGGATCACCGGGCGAACGATCGTTAGGCGACCTCCTCGCTGAGATCGAGCCGGGTTCCATCGCCAAGTTCGAAGTTTCCCGATCCGGCCTTTCCTCGCAAACCATCGAGGTCGAACGTGCCAAGACGGGTTACATGGGCGTCTGGCCCGGACAACTCGGCGCGGAACAACGCGAGGAACTCGGCCTGAAGACAAACGAAGGCATCCTTCTGCGCAACGTCGTCGAAGGCGGCCCCTGCGACAAAGCCGGACTCGAATCCGGGGACGTTGTCCTCGAGATCGACGGCCGCGTCGTCTCCAGTCGAAACCTTCGGGGCACACTCTCCCAGATTGGCGCCGGAGAGACGGTCGACGTCATCGTCCTGCGGGACGGGAAACCACAGACATTTTCCGTAACATTGGGAGAACGGCCGACGCGGGGCTGAGCGGATGTCACAACCGGCAAGGCTCGAGTCACAGAGCTGGCAGTGTCGCAATCAGGATGACTCGAGTCGTAGAGCCACCATGGCCGGGTCCCCCGAGGGCCCGACGTCAAACACCAGCCATCCGTCCTCGGTCTTCGGCAGGATTCCATCACCCAGAAAGCGACGGACCATGTCCGGTGCGAAGAGAAAGCGCCACTCGCCGGAGATAGGCGTCTCCGGCGAAACGGATGACGCAACGATCTCGAGCCACCCGAGGGCAACAGTTCCCGTCGTGTAACGCGCGTTCAACTCGACAAGCGACCGAAGCACTTCCCGCACTTCGCCCCCGACGTGATCCCGATAGGTAAACGCGTCGATTCCGCACGGTCCGCGAAAGCCGCCTCCGGCCGCCCGCTCTACCAGCCGAATGGAATCATGAATGAGTCGGGAATCACTCCAATGGCCGGAGCGAACTTCAAAATGTCCATCTTCACCCCTGAAGAACACGCCTTCGTTGCCGAGGTAGATCCCGTTCTCTCCCAGAATCTGTTGGGTCGTCCCGAGAAGATCGATGCGCCCTGCCGAATCGACCCAGTACTGAGCGGACAAATCCTGCACCCGTTCGAACCAGGGCTCGAGGATGGCGCCTCCTCGCGCGGCCAACTTCGACAAACCTCGTCGCCCCGCATCATCGAGACGTCCGTCGGCTCCGTCGACCCGGCCGCGCCCGCTCGTCCCGATGCGAGGTTTGAGAACGAATCTCTGCCGCCACTTGGAGGGCCAGCCGCGCATGATCTCTTCGATGTGTTCGGCTTCGAGCTCTTCCGGCTCGAGGGCCTTGGAAAGCATTGACCAGGTCGTTCTGGCAATCGTCGGAGCAACGCCGGCCGTGAACGCTTTGTCGTGGACCTCTCGAACGACTCGCGGATCGGGGACCGAGTTGGTCGTCAGGTTGGTCGTCGGGTTGGCCGTCGGGTTCGTCGTCGGTGTGTTCGCCGCCGTGGCCTCGGTACTGCGCGCGGCTGACGCCCACTCTTCATTCGGCAGCCAAGGGATCGATCCACGCTGGGCGAAGAGCCAGCCGGACAAGATCCCACGCTGCGACGCCGCGGACGGGAGTTCAGCCTGCGTCCATTCCGTTCCGGGCGGAAACGCACTGCGCGGCAGGACTACACCCGGGTCCTGCGGAAACAGCCGATGCCAAAGCGAAACCAATCGCAGAAGTTCGCGCCCCGCGCGCTTCGCGTCCCTCTGTTCCTCCGCGCCGAAGTTGGCATAGAGGCTGGTTGCCGGCTCTTCGCCGCGACTGATGTCGCTCACCGATCGGAAGTCTCGCGGGGACCGAGGTTCTCGTACGGCTTGGACCGCCTCACATAGTCGATGAACGCTTCGCTCAGCCCGGCTCTCCGGCGGGCAGCCACATCGAAACGGCGTCCCTTGGCCCGCGCTGCCGACAGAGGGAACGGGACATACTTTGCGTAGAGGTCGACGTCACGCGGGTCGCGCGGGTCGCGCGGGTCGTCCGGAGCGTCCGGTGGGTCCGGTGGGTCCGGTGTGTCCGGGTCGTCCGACTCCCCCGCCGCCACCTTCACCAACCATCGCGCAGCCAACCGAACGTGCCCGATCTCATCCTTGTGAACCTGGTGCATAGCCAGCGCACTCTCCTCGTCGCCCTGTTGTCGAAACGCATCACGATAGAGCAGCGAGAAATCGAGGTTGGCCTGCTCGAGCGTCAATCCCATCACACATAGAAACGCAGCGGGACCGTTCGAGCTGTCGCGAATGCCGGGAACCTGCTGCCAGAAGTAGTCCGAAAGCGGACTCTGTCCGAGCCCGGATCCGAGCGCGCCGAGGCGATCGAGATAGAGCCGAACGTGACCCTGCTCTTCCTCCAAAACGTGAAGGAGCCCGCGACGGAGTCCGGAGGGCATCTCGGGAAACGCGAGCAACGCCCAAGCAAACAGTTCGACGGCCATCAGTTCGTGGTTGGCAAAGCGCTCCAGGCAGGCGGCACGGGCATGTCCGTCCTTCAACTCATGCAGGTGAGGCAGCTTGTCCGACCCACCCCGAATCTGAATGTGATCGGCACGCACGGGTCGGTCGAGCAGGATGGGCGCACCGGGATGGTCCGCACGCAGGAATGCGCCATCCCGACCACGGGGCCGCGCGAGTTTCGATTCCAGGTCCGGTGACTCCAGAACGTGGAGACAGAAGTCGCGAATCGAGTCGAAAGTTGCCGGTGTCGACATCCGTGAAGGATACCCGAAGAGGCCGGAACCCGCGGCGGGTGAAGTCTGGGAACGGGCGCAGGGGACGCTGGGGTAGATGTGAATGAACGAAACACCGGACGCCGGACTTGGCTCTGCCCAAGCTGTCCATGTATTCTCCCCGCTTCACCTTTCATCAGGACGGGCCAAACCACCGGACCACCGGACATTACCGGACCTTCACCGGACCACTAAGGAACGGACCATGAGAATCCTCAGCGGGGTCAAACCCACCGGACGCCCTCACCTCGGAAACTACTTCGGGGCCATCCGGCAATTCGTCGACCTGCAGAACAAGGGCAAGGGCTACTATTTCGTCGCCGACCTCCACGCCCTGGACGAGATCCGCGACAGTGCGCGGCTTCGTCAGCTCTCGCTCGATGTGACCATCGACTACCTGGCCTTTGGTCTCGATCCGGAGAAGGCCGTCATCTGGAGACAGTCCGACGTACCGGAGACGAGCGAGCTGCAGTGGATTCTGGGCTCGGTCACTCCGATGGCTCTGCTGCAACGAGGCCACGCCTACAAAGACGCCGTGGCCAAGGACAAGCTGATCGACTTCGGTCTCTTTGCCTATCCGGTTCTCATGGCAGCCGACATCCTCCTCTACCTGCCGGACGGCGTTCCGGTCGGCAAGGACCAGATTCAGCACATCGAAATCACGCGCGACATCGCCACCAAGTTCAACCAGACCTACTGCCCCGACTTTGATCCGCAAACCGGAGAGGGTGGCGTCCTGAAGTTGCCGGAGGGGATCACGCTCGACGACACCGCCATCGTTCCAGGCACCGACGGCCAGAAGATGTCCAAATCCTACGGCAACACGATCGCGCCTTTCGACGATGACAAGCCGCTCAAGAAGTCCGTCATGCGGGTCGTCACGGACTCGACGGCGCTCGAGGACCCGAAGGATCCGGACACCTGCAACGTCTATGCACTACTCAAACTCTTCCTGACTCCGGACGAGTTGGCCGACGTCCGCAAACAGTACGAAGCGGGAGGCGTGGGATACGGGCACTTCAAGACGCTGCTTCTGGACAAGATCCACGAAACCTTCGATGAGATGAGAGAGAAGCGGCGCATGTTCGAAAACGACCCAGCGCAAGTCGAAAAGATTCTCGCCGACGGTACGCAGCGCGCGAGAGAAACGGCAAGCCAGGTGCTGGGCGACGTCAAGAAAGCCTGCGGCCTGAGTTAGAGACGCACCCAAGAACGAGGCCGGCCCGACCTGGACAGGCCCAGCTAGGAGAAAATCGCCATGTCCCGAACTTGGTTCATCACCGGCTGCAGCACGGGCTTCGGACGTCGTTTGACGGAGAAAGCCCACGCCCGCGGAGACCGGGTCGTCGCGACAGCACGCCGCGTCGAGACCTTGGCTGATCTGGGAACGAATGACGAAGGCCGGATCCTGCGCCTCCCTCTCGACGTCCGGAAGCCGGAACAGATTACGGCCGCGGTTTCGAAGGCCCGCGAGTCGTTCGGCGAGATCGACATCCTCGTCAACAACGCCGGCTACGGCTACTTCGCTGTCCAGGAAGAAGGCAGCCTCGACCAGATTCGGGAAATGTACGACACCAACGTCTTCGGCCTCATCTCCATGACCCAGGCGGTGCTCCCCCACATGCGGGAACGAAAGTCGGGCGCCATCATCAACCTCTCCTCGATCGCCGGATGGATCGGCTCCCCAAGCAGCGGCTTCTATCAGTCGTCGAAGTGGGCCGTCGAGGCTCTATCCGAAGCCCTTCACCACGAAGTCTCGAGCTTCGGAATCCGCGTCGTGTCCATCCAGCCCGGCCTCTTCGGGACGCAGTTCGCGACATCGGCCCGTCGGCAGGATGCCGCCGAGAACGAAGAGAACTCGCCCTACGACGAGCTTCGGGAACTGTGGCGCGGCAACTTCGGAAGCAAGGTCTTCAACGAGATTCAGGATGCGGAACTCGTCGTCGACGAGATCCTCTCCGCTGCCGATTCCAACCAACCGTTTCTGCGCGTTCCCGTCGGCAACGATACGAAGCTGCTCGTGAACAAGCGGGCCGAGTTGGGAGACGCGGAGTTCGTGTCCTGGTTGGACGCCGAACTCCACGAACCTCTTCCCTAGCGCCTCCGGGCCGCGCTACTGCGTCACTGTCCCAAGCATCGTCAACGTCGTGCAGTTCGCGTTCTCGTCCGCGGCAAGCCGCAGGTGCCGGACGTGCGCCCCTTGCTGACCTTCGGTCGGTTCGAAGTACACGGACACCGTGTGCGTCTCACCGGCGAAAAGGGTACGAGGCCCAGCCCCGCCGATGATACGAAACGGGCCGGAGTCCGTCAGGTAACCGACGTCGAGTTCCAGCGTCGTCGTCCCGGTGTTCTCGATGATCGCGTTGAGCACCTGCCCCACACCTGGAGGTGAGGCGAAGACCAACGAAGGCGGTGTCACCGAGCACTCGGCGACCGGCTGGACACCTGTCCATTCCAGGATCATCGGTTCGCAGTCCAACGCATCCGAGAAGATACTGACGCCATACTCCCCGACGATTGCGTTGACGGTCACTTCGAACTGCTGGCTGGAACCGGGCGGAATGATGAAGTTCGGCATCGAGATCGAGACGACCTGCGGCCGGTAGTTGGTCTCCAACGTGCCGTTGAGCGTCCCCGACGAAGTATTGTGTACACGGAACGTGCGCCGGTAACTCTCGCCGACGACCAGATCGCCCATCGTCAGCCGCTGCGGATCGAAGTAACACACCTCGGTCGACGCCTCGCTGGAGCCACGCAACTCGATCGGACTGCAACCTTCTCCGAGGTACATAGCACAGTCATAGCTCTGCCCGGCCGTCGTCGGCGCGAAGACGACGATGATCTGTCCGACCGTTCCCGGCTCGATACGGAACTCGTTGCCGCGAGTGCTGAAAACGGCGGAACAATCCCGATCGAAGCGGGGACGAAGGACCAGGGCACTGGAACCCATGTTCGAAACCTCAAGAGCGCGGCTCTCGGCACCCCCGACCTCGACGGTTCCGAAGTCGATTTCCGTGGAGGAGAGTTCGCAGGCTTCCTCGACAACGGCCAGGCCCGAGATCTCGAGTGGCACACAGTCATCGGCGGAACCGGTCTCGGGAAGAGGCCGAATCGCACAGCGGGCCAGCCCTTCGACCTGAGGTGCGAAAGTCACGTTCAGGACCCGCGACTGCCCCGGTTGAAGGTCGTAGTTTCCGATGCCTTCGACCGAGAGACCCAGGTTGCAGTCCTGCAGCTCGAGTCGACCGGCGTGGCGCGTCGCACTGCGATTCCGGAACTCGACGGTCACCGTCCGGCTGGAACCGACAGCCAGCTCTCCGAGATCGAGACTCGAGTTGCTCCACTCGCAACCCAAAGCCTCACCGACGCCGAGACCGATCAGGTCGACATCCGTGCAGCCGTCATTCCCGAACTGAACCCGGGCAAAGTGACGCCCCTCCGCCGTCGGCTGAAAGCGAACCGTCAGCCGCACCGACTCGTTGGGCGCAAGGCGGTATCCCTCTTCGCTCTCGTTCAAGAGTCGGAAGTCCCCTTCGGCGATCACCTTGGGCACACCCTCGAGGACACCGTTGCCCACATTCCTAATGATGAAGTCGCGATCGACCCTTTGTCCGATCTCGACCTCTCCGTAATAGAGGTCCGGCGATTCCACCTCACAAACGGCCTGTCCGAAGCCCGCTCCGGTTGCGATGACGGTTCCGCAACCACCGGAAATGGCCAGGACACAACGCTGCTCTCCGGTTCGGGTCGGCTGAAAGACGACTTCGCGGACAGCCCGGGCTCCCGGCTCGAGTTCGAAGGGAGCGTCTTCGACGAGGAAGTCCGAACACTCCGATACGAGACGCGCACTGAGAGTCCCGCCTCCTGTGTTCGTGATGAAGACCGCACCGCCGCGACGGGATCCGATTTCGACGTCCCCGAAGTCCAACCCGGTCGTTTCGACGGAACATTCCGGATCGACATCCCCCGTCAGCGCGGACTTGATGTCCGTCGCCGCCGTTTGACCCTCGGCTTCCGCCACGACCTGGTACTGATAGGTCGCGCCCGGCGAGACGGCATCGTCTTCGAAACTTCGGTTGTCTCCGGAGACATCGGCGTATCGAGTCATCCCCTCGCCGACGCGAGCCCGCCGGATCTCGTAATTGTCCGTGTCCTTTTGCTGATCCCAAGTCAGGGAGATCACGCCGGGCTGGCTTTCTTCCGCTTCGAAACCACTCGGCGCCGCCAGAAGCGTTCGCGCCGTCGCCTCGTTCGAGTAGGCGGACGGGCCTCCGGCGCCGAAGGCGCGAACCCGGTAGGTGTAGTTCGACCTCTCGGTAAGGTTGACGTTGGTGGCTTGGATGTCCCCACCGCGCTGGTGGGAGGAGGTCGAAGTCAGGACGAGGTCAGACCCGCCGCTGATCCGGGCCCGAACGCTGATCCTGGCTCCGTCGGCAGTATCACCCTGCCCGATCGCGTCGCGGTTGGCTTCGACGACCGCGGTCAACGAGGGGCGACCGTGCGACTCGGAGGCTCCGCGTGCATGCGTCGGCGCGAAACCGTTCCGATCGATGACACCGATTCGGCGAAAGTCCGCTTCACCGTCTCCCTTCCGTTCCACCTCGAAGTACTCCTCATCATCAGGAGCAAAGTTCCACGACAACAGGATCTGGTCCGGCCCCAGGGCTTCCGCACTTAGGCCCGTCGGTGCTGTCGGTGGGTCGTCCCCGAACCGAACGAAGATCACGTTGGACAGAGGCGATTCGTTTCCGACCTCGTCAAGCACCTTCATGCCCAGGTAGACCTCGACCGTTTCCGAAGCCACGAGCTGAACCACTTCGTTCGTCCCCGCCTCGGACGGCGCGGGCATGTTCCCGACCTGGGAGGCCTCATCGAAGTTCTGGTCCGTGATCGGATCGAAGCTGAAGCGAAGGTCATAGGTCGTGGCCGTGCCGCGATCTCCGTTGTCTCCGGGTGCGGTCCAGTAGAAGGTGGCGCGTGTTCCCGTCACTTCCTCGGCAACCATGTCCGTGACCGCACCGGGTGTTTCGAAGTCGCCTGTCGTCATCGAGGCCAGGTTCGAGGTGCGGGAACGATTGTTGGCCTCGTCGTAAACCCGCAGCGCAAACCAGTAGGTCGTCTCTGCCTGAAGGTCCGACAAGAGAAGTTCCTGAGACGTGCCCGGCTCTCCAGGGTCCGGCGCATCGATCGGAGTCGCATCCTTGAAGTTCGTATCGTCGATCTCGAACGTGGCGTACCGAATGTCATGGCGCGCGGCCCGCCCGGTTCTTCCATTGTCGCCGGTCGCACTCCAGCGCAACCGGGCGGAACCGGCGCCTTCATCGGTCACCGCCAAATCCTCAATCGGATCGGGGCTGGACTGGTCACGGTTGGAAGCCATCGCAACGTTGGAAAGCAGAGAGCGATTCTCCGCAGCATCCGTGGACCGCAGCGCGAACTGATAGTCGCCGGGTTCGAGATCACGAATGGTGAGCTGCTGCTCGGTCCCGGGAGATGCGGGTGACGGTGCAGCGCCGTAGATCGTGGCTGCCGCAAAGTTCTGCTCGGTCAGTTCCGACGTCGAATAGCGAAGCTCGTATGCCTGTGCCGCACCGTCCCGATCGTCCGCAGGCGCCGTCCAACGCAGCTCGATGACGCCTTCCTCCGGCACGCTGGCCGTCAGGTCGTTGACCGCAGTCGGCGCGTCGGCATCCGGCGGTTCGGGCGTCGTGATCTCGAGCACGTTGGAAAGCGGCGATCGGTTGTCCGCTTCGTCATAGGTTACGAGGGCAACGTAGTAAGTTTGGTCGGCGGCCAGATCACTGATCACCGCGAATTCCGGTGTCCCGGGCACATTTGGCGGCGCGGTCGAAACCAACAGCGCGCTCGAAAAACTCACCTCGTCGATGGGCGCAATTCCATAACGAAGTTCGTAGCGATCCGCACGACCGATGAGCCCATCATCCCCAGGCGTCGTCCACTCGACAATGACCTGGGTTTCGGTCAGCTGCGTCACGGCCAGATCCGAGACGGCCGCCGGAGGAATCGATCCTGGCTCGACTGCATTCTGTGACTCCGAAAACGCCGAGACCGATCCGTCGGCGAGAACGGCCTGAACGCGGTAGTTCACGTTGGAACCGCCGGACACGATTCCGGGAGGGAGTTCGAAGATCTGTTCGAGCTCCGTCGTCGCCGTCACTTGCGGCTCCGCACCCTCCTGAATTCGCTGGACCTGATACCGGACGGCCGCGCCGACCGGAGACCAACGCAACTCATGCGCGACGCCTTCGACGTCCTGGATCCAAAGCTGCGGTACGAGTTCCTCCAACGAGATCGCGACCGAGGTCGACTGCTCGGCCGTGATCGAGAAGGACGGCGTCTGACCCTTGTGAAGCAGCCCGACATCCGTGCTGCCCTTGGCCCGGGTTCTGGAACCGCGGACCTCGATGTGGGCGGTGTAGTCTGCGCCTTCGGCCAATGAGAGTTCGATCTCGGTGCTCGTCGCGGACTCGGAAACCTGACTCGACTCGGAGGTCACCTCGGTCTCGAATCCGTCCACCAACTGTGTGATGCGCAGCGTGAGATCCAACGGCTCCCCGCCCGATTCCTCGATGCCGGGGCGTCCGACGAGAACACCGAAATCGAGACTCAGATCGAGGGTGCCATCGGTGGGAGTGGGGTCGGGATCGTCAGGCGGCGAAACGGCATCCCGATCGGAACAGCCCACGACGACCAGCGCGGCCAAAGTCAGGACCAGCCCGCGAGCGGTCGCCTTGGCAAAGAGTGCGGACGGAGTAGGCCACGGAGAAGACACAGATGACGAGCGGCGGCTGAGCCCGCCAAAACCGAAGTACGGCAGATACATAGGACGTCCTCCTGGACAGAGCCCCAGGTGATTCGGGGGATTCCGACCCGGTGCGATCGAGTCGGAATCAGCGGGATCTGCCAGGGAATCCCACCCGGTTCAGTAAGGAAGGCGTTCTTTTGGGGAGGAGGACGACAGAAAAAGCGGGGACTAGTCACGGGCCTCGTCGCCCAGCAGATGTCGCTCGAAGAACTCCTCCCGACGACGACGCCCGTACTCCGTACCGCCCGCTCCGTGGCCGACACCGGGCATGACCAGCATCTCGAAGTCCTTGTCCGCATCGATCAACGCCTTCACCACCTGCAGGGTCGAAGCCGGATCGACGTTGCGGTCGAGCTCACCGACGGTGAGGAGGAGCTTTCCTTCCAGCTGACCGGCCAGGGTGACGTTACTTTGCTCGGCGTAGTGAGGACCGACGGGATAGCCCATCCACTGCTCGTTCCACCAAACCTTGTCCATTCGGTTGTCGTGACAGCCGCAGTCCGCCACTCCGACCTCGTAGAACTCGGGATGGGTCAACAGTGCGGCAAGAGCGTTTTGACCTCCGGCACTTCCGCCGTAGATTCCCACTCGCGTCAGATCCATGTACGAATACTTGGCCGCCGCAGCTTTCATCCAGGCAATCCGATCCGGGAACCCACCGTCGATCAGGTTCTTCCAGGCGACGTCGTGGAACGCCTTCGACCGCCAATTCGTCCCCATTCCGTCAATCTGTACGACGATGAACCCGCGATCGGCGAGCGACCGGTTTCCATAGAGCACCCGAAATCTCTTCGGAACGTGCTGCCCGTGGGGACCGGCGTAGATCTGTTCGATGACCGGGTAGGAGCGGGTTGGGTCGAAGTCCTTTGGCCGGTGGATGATTCCATGGATGTCGGTAACTCCATCCCGTCCTTTGGCCACGAACGGCTCGGCGAACCGACGCCCTTCGGCAACGAACTCTGAAGCGTCCCCGACTTCGAGCGGACAGACGATGCGCCCGGTTTCCGTCTCGCGAAGCACGTGAACCGGCGGCTGATCGACGCGGGACCACGAGTCAATGAAGTATCGCGCGTCGGGCGACAACTCGATCTCGTGCGTGCCGTGGCCGTCAAACAAGCTGGTTCCGTCCGATCGCACTTCGGCATTCGCGGACGGGACGAACCCACTCGGAGGCGGCGCGGTTTCCTCGTCAGCCCCGGTCAGCACCACGAGATTGCTGCCGTCCAAATCAACCCGGCAGAAGTGAATCAGGTACGGATCCTGGCCTTCGACGATTCCCATCGCCTGAAACCAAACTCGACCATCGTCCTCGTTCACCCGCTCGACACTTCGAACCACCCACTCCCCTTCGGTAATCGCATTCACCACCTTCCCCGTGGCGCGATCGTAGAGATAGAGATGATTCCAACCGCTGCGCTCCGACATCCAAATGAGCTGGTCGCGCGACTCCAGATGATGCAGGTAGGTCTTGCTCGAGTAATCGACGAACGTTGAGGTCGTCTCATCAACGACGACGCGCGTCTTTCCGCTGGGAGTAGAGACCTCGATGACACGTAGCCCTTCGTGCCCACGCGGGTTGTAGATGAAGAAGCAACGGGTTCCATCCTCGGTCCATTGGTAGTCGTAGAAGCCCCACGGATTCGGGAACAAGCTGGTGTCGATCTCGATCTCGCGGCCCTCGTGCGCGTCGAACAGCCGCGGCTGCCGCACGGGAATCTCGTCGCCGGGCTTGAGGTACGTGTACGAGTGGAGTCTCGGCTGCAGCTGATCGTCGGGAGCAGCCTCGACCATGTGGACGGATTTCTCCGGAACGATCTGCGAGCGCAGCGCAATGAGGTGGCGTGAGTCCGGCGCCCAGGTGACGTCGACCTGCCCGGTCGGAGGATCCTGTGCGTCGTACTGCATCTCGACGAGGCGCTCTCTCTGCGCGTTCTTCTGGTAGCCATCGTCCGGGGATCCGTCCGAGCTAACTGCGTGCTCCTGACCGGTCACTTCATTCCGGATCCACAGGTTGCCGTCGCGGGCAAAAGCGGACCACGTGCCGTCCGGAGATGGGGTGCGGATTCCGTCCAATCGCTCCCCGGAGGCCGTTCCATTCGGAGGGTCCGCGGGATCCGCGGGATCCGCAGGGTCCGTGGCGTCCGTGGCATCCGTGGCATCCGTGGCGTCCCTGGCATCCGCTTCGGCTGACGTGTCTCCCTCCACACCGGGCGCCGGGTCGCGACCATCAATGATAGCGATCCCGGCCTTGGCCGGCCCTTCGAACACGGCAAGGAGTTCGTCTTCAGGACCGACGACGATCCAAACGTGACCTTGAAACGTGTGCTGGGGATACCGCTGACCCGGTTCCAAGGTGGCATAGAGATGCCGGCCACCGGATCCGTCACTCCAGAAGACTCGCACCTCGTCTGTCCACCGGTTCACGAAGGTGATCTCGGTGTTCGCCCCGGACTGTTTGGACGGCCTGGGATTCAGGTCGAAGGGAAGCCCAAGATGCTGAGCCGGCGTTTCGATCGAATGGAGTTCGTAGCTCTCCAAGTCGACCTGCCACGATCCCGAAGATCCGTGCACCGCGATCGCCCCCGTCCCCGTCCCCGTTCCCGTCCCCGAAAGAGAAAGAGACTCGACCGGCAGCCGGTCGGCCGAGACCTTCCGGCCCAGCTCGATGGACAGCGACTCCGCCAACCGCTCATGGTCAAAGGCCGCCATCCGCGTTCCGTTCTCAGCGTCGACAAGAATGAACTCTCGCCGCGAACCCGGAAGATCTCGCTGATACCAGAATCGGCGTCCGTCTTCGGTCCATTCCGGACGAAGATCGAGTTGGTACGCACGCGGCTTGGCCATTGCCGCACCGGCAACCAGGAGCAGCGCCATCCCCAACTGAAGTGCCAATCCTGTTCGAAGCGCTATCCCCTGTCGAAGAGAGACACGCCACCGCTCCGTTTTTTCATCGAAAGCCACGGGTTCCACCGAGTTGCTCCTCATGGGTCGAGTCGTTGGGTGACCGGATCGGCCACACAGATCGAGAATACGCGAGCAGGCTCGGCCAAGGCCAATTCTCGGCGATCTGCAGGTTCTGGGCGCATTGGTCCCTGTGTCGGGCTAGTCTTTGCCCGTTCACCGTCCCCGAAACCCTCGAGGAAAGGGCAGCTGATGAAGGCCTCTGAACTTTTCGTGCGCGCCTTGGAAGCCGAGAACGTCGAGTACGTCTTCGGAATCCCCGGAGAAGAGAACCTCGACGTCCTGGACTCTCTATCCCGGTCGGGCATCCGACTCATTCTGACCCGACACGAGCAGGCCGCGGGATTCATGGCGGCCACCTACGGTCGTCTTACGGGCAAAGCCGGAGTCTGCATGGCCACCCTCGGACCGGGCGCGACCAATCTGGTCACGGCCGCGGCCTACGCTCAACTCGGCGCGATGCCGATGTTCATGGTCACGGGGCAGAAGCCGGTCAAGTCCAGCAAGCAGGGTCAGTTTCAGATCGTCGACGTCTGCGAGATGATGAAGCCGTTGACCAAGTACACACATCAGATCGTCAGCGGCGACAACATTCCGCCGCGTGTTCGGGAAGCTTTCCGGCGCGCCGAGGAAGAGCGGCCGGGCGCCGTTCACCTCGAGTTCCCCGAGGACGTGGCCCGCGAAGAAACCGATGCGCGCGTCATCCCGGCCAGCCAGACCCGCCGTCCGGTCGCCGAGGAGAAGGCCATTCGAAAAGCGGTCGATCTCATCGAGACGGCAAAGCGGCCTCTGCTTCTGATCGGCGCCGGCGCCAATCGTAAAATGACCTCGAACATGTTGCGGAAATTCATTCACCGGACGGGTATTCCATTCGTCTCGACGCAGATGGGAAAGGGTGTCGTAGAGGAGAACGATCCGCGCTTCATCGGCAACGCCGCGCTCTCCGACCATGACTTCGTCCACGTGGCTTTCCGTGACGCCGATCTCATCATCAACGTCGGTCACGATGTCGTGGAGAAGCCACCGTTCTTCATGCACGAAAACGGGCCCAAAGTCATTCACGTAAACTTCTCCTCTGCCCACGTCGATCCCGTCTACTTTCCGCAAGTCGAGGTCGTCGGCGATGTCGCCAACGCGATCTGGGCTTTTGGAGAGCGTGTTCGCCCCAACCCGAACTGGGACTTCTCCAGCTTCGAACGGGCTCGCGAGCATCTACAGGCCCACATCGCCAAAGGCACCGGAGATCCCCGCTTCCCGGTCGCACCGACCCGACTCGTCGCGGATGTCCGAAAGGCGATGCCGGACGACGGCATCATTTGCCTCGACAACGGCATCTACAAGATCTGGTTCGCCCGCAACTATGCCGCCCGCCAACCGAACACGGTCCTTCTCGACAACGCACTGGCCACGATGGGCGCGGGCCTTCCATCAGCTATGGCGGCCCATCTCGTCTTCCCGGACCGCAAGGTCATGGCCATCTGCGGAGACGGCGGGTTCATGATGAATTCGCAGGAACTCGAAACCGCCGTGCGTCTGAACATGAACCTGGTCGTACTGATCCTACGTGACGACGCCTACGGCATGATCAAGTGGAAGCAGTCCCAGATGGAACTGGAGGAGTACGGTCTCGACTACGGTAACCCCGACTTCGTGCGCTACGCCCAAAGCTACGGAGCACACGGTCACCGCGTCCACAAGACAGAGGAATTGCTCTCCACCATTGAGTCCTGTCACGCCGAGCACGGCGTGCATCTCATCGAGGTTCCCGTCGACTACAGCGAAAACGATCGCATTCTCAACGAGGAGATCCGAGACCTCAGCGCGGCGCTGTGAGCCGGAAGGAGCGAAGCATGTTGAACGACAGCTACCCGTACTATCTGGCCAACGAACCCGTTGCCGCGAACCAGGATCTCGAGGTCACGGACAAGTTCACCGGCGAAGTGGCGACTCGCGTCGCGTTGGCGGACAGTGAAGCCATCGACCAGGGGATTGCGGCCGCGGCCAAAGCCGACGAGGCGATGCGCCGCATGCCTCCCTACGAACGGCAGGCCATTCTCAACCACTGCGTCCAACGGTTCACCGAGCGGTTTGACGAGCTGGCCATGGCTCTCTGCATCGAAGCGGGAAAGCCGATCAAGGACAGCCGGGGCGAAGTCTCCCGGCTGATCGACACCTTCCGTATCGCCGCGGAAGAGTCCGTGAGGATGAATGGCGAGGTCATGAACCTCGAGATTTCCGAGAGAGCCAAGGGTCGACACGGCATGTTCAAGCGAGTACCGATCGGCCCCTGTTCCTTCATTTCTCCGTTCAACTTTCCGCTCAACCTCGCCGCACACAAAGTCGCTCCGGCTCTCGCGGTCGGCTGTTCTTTCGTCCTGAAGCCGGCGAGCCGGACCCCGATCGGAGCTCTGGTCATCGGTGAAGTCCTCGCCGAAACGGACCTGCCCAAAGGCGCCTTCTCGATCCTGCCGGCGCGGCGGGACGGCGCCGACCTTTTTACCGTCGACGATCGGCTGAAGCTGCTCAGCTTCACCGGGTCCCCCGGCGTCGGATGGGACCTGAAGGCTCGTGCGGGAAAGAAGAAGGTCGTCCTGGAACTGGGCGGCAACGCAGCGTGTATCGTGGACCGCGACGTCGATCTGGATGACGCCATCGACCGGATCATCTTCGGCGCCTTTTACCAATCAGGCCAAAGCTGCATCGGCGTTCAACGCATTCTCGTCCACGAAGACGTCTACGACGAAACACGGGATCGACTGGTCGAAGCCACGGCGAAGCTCGTCGCCGGCGATCCCAAAGACGAGTCGACGTTCATCGGACCGATGATCTCCACCGGCGAGGCCGAACGGCTCGAGAACTGGATCAGCGAGGCTCGCAAGGCGGGAGGCAAGGTGCTGGTCGGGGGCAAACGAGACGGGGCCATGCTCGACGCGACGCTCCTCGAGAATGTCCCCAAGGATCTCAAGATCTGCACAGAAGAAGCCTTTGGACCGGTCGCGGTTCTGAGCAGCTTTTCTTCGTTCCGGAGCGCGCTCGATGACGTCAACGACAGCGTCTTCGGACTGCAGGCGGGAATCTTCACGCGCGACCTCTACAAGATGATGGAAGCCTGGGACGTGCTCGACGTCGGCGGTGTCATCATCGGAGACGTGCCGTCATGGCGGGTCGACAACATGCCCTACGGCGGCGTCAAGGACAGCGGCCTCGGTCGCGAAGGCATCCGCTTCGCCATGGAAGACATGACCGAGATTCGCAATCTCGTCATCCGAATTCCCTAGCGTAACTCCCTGGCCTTGAAGAGACGCGCAGGGGCGCTGAAGCAAAGAAGCACAGAAAGGTTCGACACACCATGACGACGCCGACGAATTGGGAAGAGAGATACCAGACGAACGACCTTCCCTGGGACACCGGCAGCCCCGATCCGCGCTTCCAAGAGGCCATCCAGAAAGAGTGGCTGCCCAAGGGACGCCTGCTCGACATCGGCTGCGGCACGGGAACCAATGCCCGCCTCTTCGCCTCGGCCGGTTTCGACGTCACCGCCGTCGACATCTCTCCCAAAGCGATCGAGATGGCGAAGACCCATCCCAACCCGGACGGGGTTCGCTACGAGCTGTGGGACGTCCTCACGCAAAGCCCGCCCGGCGGGCCCTTCGACGCCGTGGTCGATCGCGGTTGTTTTCATGTCTTTGATTCGGACACGGAACGGACCCGTTTCGCGGCACGCGTCGCCGAGTCACTCCGTATGGGTGGCGTCTGGCTGAGCCTCATCGGCAGTACCGAAGGCCCGGCGAGAGACGAAGGTCCGCCGCGCAGAAATGCGACAGAGGTTCTTCAGGCCATCGAGCCGGAACTCGAGCTCGTGTCCTTGCGAGCCGGGGAGATGACCAACCCGGAAGGCGAGATTCGCGCCTGGTGGACGTGCCTATCCCGAAAGCGGCGTACCCCCGCGCAACCGTCCTCGGAAAGATGACTCTGCGAGGCGACCTCACAGAACAGTGACCACTGACAACCCGTAGCCTTCTTCACCCACAACTCGAGGAGTTCCCATGATTCGTCCGAACAGTTCCAAGCTGCCTTGGTCGCTTCTGGCGCTGACCCTGATGGTCGTCGCCTCTACCAGCGCTCAAGCCTACGAGGGTAGCCCGGCTGCCTGGCCGACCGAGACGTGTCCGATCCAAGCTGGAGAACTACTACCATCGGCGATGGTAACGGCCGCAGACGGAAGCGCCGTCGACCTCGCCGAGAGCGTGTCCGAGAAACCAACGCTCCTCGTGTTCTTCCGGGGCGGTTGGTGACCGTACTGCAATACGCAGCTCGGTGAGCTGCAACAGATCGAGGACCAGATCCTCTCCCTCGGCTACCAGATCCTGGCCGTCAGCCCGGACCGGCCCGAAAAGCAGCGAGAGATCGTTGAGAATCTGGAGCTGACCTACACGCTCCTCTCGGACAGCCCGATGTCCGCGGCGCGCACGCTGGGGCTGGCCTTCGAGGTCGACCCGGAAACATTGACCCGCTATGAGCAGTATGGACTCGACCTGGAAGGAGCCTCCGGGCAGGACCATCACCAACTACCCGTTCCGGCCGTCCTGATCGTGGACACCGCCGGTAAGGTTCAGTTCGTCTACTCCAACGTCGACCACCGCGTGCGCATTCCCGGAGACCTTGTTCTCGCTGCGGCGAAGTCCGCTATCGAACGCTCCAGCAAGTAGATCCTCCAGCGAAATCCAAAGAGAGATCTGTTGCGAAGCCTGTTGCGAAGCCTGCATCGAGATCTCACATGAACTGTCCAAGGAGTTGGGCGCGTCCAAGGAAAGGGCTGGGAGCGGCCCTTTCGGTTGCGCCCCTTCTTTGGTCCCTTTTTTCCTCCTTTCATCCCCTCCCGGATCCCCGCCGGGCCCCCTCGCGACCCGCGCGCAGATACGGAGCCGACCGGACGTTCTCACAACTCATGGACCTCGCAGCGATCGCCGATATCCAACGCGAGACCGTGTCTAAGGCCGTCGACCTACTTTCCGATATCCATGGGAACACCGGATGCAGAACCGCTCCCGCGGCGACTTCGCTCACCCCGAAGACAAACTCGAACTGCTGCAGGCAGTGTTGGATGCCTCCGTCGACGGCATCGTCACGTTCGACGAGAACGGCGTCATCCAGTCGGCAAACCTGTCCGCTCTGAAAATGTTCGGAGTCTCCGCGGATTCCGTCGTGGGCAAACCCGTCGACCGGCTACTGCCCACTTGGAGTTCCGACACCGAAAGCGAAGCGAACCCCTCGAGACTGGCAGGTACTCCGTGGCCAACAGTGGGTCGTCGCCATGATGGATCCGAATTCTCTCTCGAGCTGAGGGTGCACGAGACACAACTCGACGATCGAAGGATCTTCGTCGGCATCGTCCGTGACACCTCCGAGTGGATGGCAGCAAAGGAACAGCTCGGACGACTCGCCACATTGCTTGAATACTCCGACGACGCCATCAAGGCCTTTGATCCCGACGGCAACATCACTGCCTGGAATCCCGGAGCGGAGCGGCTCTACGGATACGACGAGAAGACGGCGCTGAGCATGAACATCCGGGAGATTCTGCCCCGGGACCGCGCAGACGAGGTGCAGAACGCCATTCAGAAGCTCGCCGAGGGAAGGCGAATCCCCCCGTTCGAGACGCAACGTGTCACTTCAGACGGCCAGCTTATCGACGTTCTCAGCACAATTCATTTGATCCAGGGAACAGGCCCGTCATCAGACATCATTGTCGCCACCGACCGCGACATTACGGAATGGAATCGGCGTGAGGCGGCACTGAAGGAAAGTGACGCCAAGACCAGGGCCATCGTCGAAGCCGCAGTGGACGGCATCATCACCATCGACGAACGCGGCAACATCGAATCCGTCAATGCTGCTGCGGAATCGCTCTTCGGCTACGAGACTGCTGAAATGGTCGGCCGGAACGTCAGCATGCTGATGCCCTCTCCCTACCGCGAGGAACACGACGGATACATGCAGAGATACATCCGCAGCGGCGTGAAGAAAATCATCGGCATCGGCCGCGAGGTCACGGGTCAACGCAAGGACGGCTCTACCTTTCCGATGGACCTTGCGATCAGCGAACTCACCGTAAACGACAAAACGATGTTCACCGGGATCGTTCGCGACATCTCCGAGCGAAAAAAGACACAGGAAGAACTCAAAGAGCGATCGAAGTCCATTGCACGAACGAATCGGATTCTCACAGAGGCGAACTCCCGGGCGGAAGAAGCCACCGCAGCCAAGAGCGCGTTTCTCGCCAATATGAGCCACGAGATCCGAACTCCGATGACGGCCATTCTCGGATTCACGGAGCTACTCGAAGCAGGTGACCTTTCCCAGGCCGAGGAACAGTCGGCGATCTCGACCATCCGCAGCAACGGCGAGTACCTCCTTTCACTTCTGAACGACATCCTCGACTTGTCAAAGGTCGAAGCCGGTCAGATCGAGATGGAGAGAATCTCGTGTTCACCGGCGCAGATCACCCACGAAGTCGAGAGCCTTCTGCGTGTGCGGGCGGACCTCAAGGACCTGAAGCTCGAAACACAGTGGGAAACGTCTATCCCTGAGCAGATCGTTTCCGATCCGACGCGAATTCGACAGGTCCTGGTCAACCTCGTCGGCAACGCCATCAAGTTTACGCATCAAGGCAGGGTCACCGTCTCGGTCGCGTTCGAGGAAACCGGTGGGGCGGCGTCTCTCCGCTTCAAGGTCGTCGACACAGGAATCGGAATGGAGCCCGATCAGATGGCCAAGATATTCGAGCCGTTCGCTCAGGCTGACGCCACGACGACACGAGTCTACGGAGGGACTGGGCTCGGCCTGACCATCAGCCGTCGCATCGTCCAACTCCTCGGTGGGGAACTTACCGCGACGAGTGAGGTCGGAAAGGGCAGCTGCTTCGAATTCAGCTTTGCACCCGAGGTCCCGGAAGGCGTCTCCCTCATCGACCGGCCCAGTGCGCCGAAGAGGGTGGAAGCTCCCCAGCTACGCACGCCGTCTTCCGATGCCCTCAGCGGCATACGCATCCTCGTGG
This sequence comes from bacterium, assembly GCA_030431975.1. Lineage (GTDB taxonomy): Bacteria > Eisenbacteria > RBG-16-71-46 > CAIMUX01 > CAIMUX01 > JACKCR01. The sequence continues at coordinate 33,818 of JAUIHP010000009.1, forward strand.
CCGAGGATGGTGAAATCAACCAGCGACTCCTCTGCCACATTCTCGGTCGTGCGGGAGCCACCGTGGTCACGGCGGCAAATGGGCGGGAAGCCGTCGACCAGGCCTTCGAAGCCGACGGGCTGACTGAGGCATTCGACGTCATTCTCATGGACATGCAGATGCCGGTCATGGACGGCTACGCTGCCACCGCGGCGCTTCGGAAACGCGGCTACAACGGGCCGATCCTGGCGCTGACGGCGAACGCCATGTCCGGAGATCGCGACCGTTGCCTGGAGTCGGGCTGCTCTGACTACGCCACGAAGCCGATCGAGCGGGTTCGCCTGATCTCGACGATTGCGGAACTCGCGCGAGTCGCGAGTCACCGGCGCGACCGACGGGAACCCGACGCGGCGTAGACAGAGCCACGCCGCCTAGCCCGGCCCGAACTATTCGTCACCGCGGTAACCTTCGTGAAAAGTCTGGGCTAGGGAAGCACCGTCACGGCCGCATGGAAACGCCGCGCTCCCGCATCGACCCGAAGCCGATACGCCCCCGCCGACAAGCGCTGCCCGAGTTCATCCGCGGCCGACCAGGGAACTTCATTCCAGCCACTGTCGACCCGATGCGAAGTGGGTCCGCTCACTCTCGCTCCCGAAACATCGAACACGGTCACGGAAACGACACCAGCCTGTTCCATCCGAAATCGTAAATGCGCGTCCGTCCGGACCGGGTTCGGAGAGACCGTCGCCGGAAGGAGACTCAGCCCCACGGACGGCGTGGTTGCCGGCGTTTCGTCGGCGCCCAACTTGCCGATGAAGTTGTTGGCCCAGGCCGTGCCGAGAGTTTCGTCGTCGAACTGCGCGTTCTCGCTGACGTGGCCTGCGACGAAGACGTTTCCGAAATCATCCACGGCGACGGCGTCGGTCACGTCATAGCCGGTAGACCCCGCGGTCTTCGCCCACTCGACGTCACCGTCGGAGTCGAATCCGAGAACGAGCGCGTCCTGGCTCCCCCAGCTCTGCGGAATCTCTCCGTTGCCACCCCAGTCGACGTTCAGGCGGGAGAACCCGGAGAACACGACGCCCTCAGGATGCGCATCGAGGAAAGGCCCGACACCGATTCCGGCATCACCGCCGACGCCGGACGGCACTTCCTGGAGCCAAAGGAACTGCCCGTTGGCATCGACCTTTGTCAGGAAGAAATCGAAGACCCAGTCGACGCCGTCGGCCGACAAGTTTCCGAAGTCGAAATCACCATGGAGAGAACCGGCAAAGTAGGCCGCCCCATTCCCGTCGGCGACGACTCTCGGAAACTGACCGGTTACGTCCTCGATGAAGTGCGCCCACTGACCCGTTCCTGCGGCGTCGTAGCGCGCCAGGTACATCGCGTACGGGAACGGGGACTCCGCCTCGAAGCCTCCGAACGAGTGAAGTCCACTGCTCGTGGCTCCAGCGACCCAGGCCGATCCGTCCGGGTCGAAAGAGATGCTGGACAAACCGTGGGCACCGGCCTGAACGTATTCCTCTGCCGTACTTCCATCCAACGCGAGCCGGCGAAGGACGGAACCGCCCGACAAGAGCGTCATCCCCAGCCACACTTGATCCGATTCATCGACGGCAAGCGTTTCGATTCGGGACGCGCTTGGGTTCGTCTCGTCGTAGTCCAGCAGCCAAACGACCTCACGGTCACTGTTCAGCCTCATCAGGAAGTCCCGATTCGATTCCGTCGGATCAAAGAGGGCTTGTTCCCCGCTCCAGTGAAGCTCACCACGGTACGTCCCATGAAGGACGATGTCACCGGCGGCGAGGACCTCCAGGGTCTGGACGTGAACCTTTCCGGTGAGAAGGTCGCTCCAAAGAAGGTTGCCATCCGTGTCCCGGTGATCGAGACGCACGTCGCCGAAGAAGGTCAACGAAACGGACTGCTCTGCGGAGATCAGGCTGGCCCGAACCGGCTCCCCGTCGGCGGTCAGAGCCAAACACGTCCGAAGGAAGCTTGGGTTCCACGACAGGTCAATTGCGTCGGCCTCGACCCAGTCGAACTCCCGCGCTTCCGCGGAGCCGAAAACTCCGGCCGTCGTCACCAGCGCCGCCGCTACGACCGATCCGAACACCCAGGTTGGTCTCGTCATGGTTGGCATGAATACACTCCTGTTACTGAGATCCGGCGTCCTCAAGGGGGTCGAGCCGCGTCGCCGATTGATACACCCAGGAAGCGGTCCGACTCAGTGCGGAAGACGCGGACCACCCAGACGACGAGGACGGTACGGACGGCGCGGGCACGGCCGTGAATCTCGGGCGGGCCTCGGCACTCATCGAGAAGCCCCCAAGCTACAGTACGGTCACACTTCGAGTCGCAACGAAGGGGCCCGCCTCCATCCTCAGGTAGTAGATGCCGGACGCCAGAGGCGAACGGGCGTTCTCCCGACCGTCCCAGAGGACACGGTGGGTTCCCGGTTCGAAGACTCCACTTGTGACGTTCTCGACTCTGCGGCCGGTAACGTCGAAGAGCGAAAGATCGACGACGGTTTTTTCAGGGACCGAGAACTCGATCTCCACCTGTCCCGCGAACGGATTCGGAGTCGCGGACCCTAAAGCGTAGACCAACGGAGCGCCTGACGATCCCGGCAGGTTCGGTGTTTCCGGAACCTCCGCTGCCGTGAACTCCGTCAGGAGGGTCAGGTCGTCGACGGCGCAGTCCACGAAGGAAGGTCCGCCGGTATCCTGTCCGATGAACCGGAATCGCAGATCGCCCGGATCATCGACGAGCCCGAGTAGGTCAACCACGATCGGCTCCCATCCATTCGTGGACTGGAACGTGTGTTCGACGTCGATCCACGGACCATCATCGTTTCGCACCTGAACGATCCATGGATCTTCTCCCGGATTGGGTCCTTCATCGTTCGAGAACGAGCGCCAGTACTTCAACTCGAGCCGGCTCGTTCCGTGGACCCGGAAGACCGGACTTTGCAGGGTCGTCGTTCCATCGTCGATATCACCTTGATCCGGATAGGTGCCTCCCGGACCTTGCCCGGTGTACCAGCAACGCGTTCCAGGGTTCGGGGTCTTGTCCTCACCGGGTTGGATCGGACTCCAGGTCGGCGGACCGTTGCGCCACGCGCCCTGGACGGCGTCATCCGTGCCGTCCGGGTCAACGACCCACAGGCCTGCGGCTTCCATGGGGTCGTAGTAGATCGCGACGTCGAAATCGAACGGCGTGAGGGAGCCGAGTGGAGGATGAAAGCGCTCGTGGCCGCTGTCGTCCTCCGCCCGCAGGTAGTACTCGACCGTGTCGCCGGGATTCAGGTCGGGGAACACGGCTTCGAAACTGGTTCCGCCGACGGCGTCGAGCGGCAACACCGTGTAGGCGCTTTCCCCTTCACGTCGAAAATGTAGTTCCGCCGAAACGATGGAGTTTGCGCTCGTTTCGATCTCGGCCTCGACACGTCGGCCGACGTAGACAGGTGAAGTCCAGAGTTCATCGTGTTGGATTTCGACTCCGGAAGAGATCCGCGGGCTCACGAACCCGTGATTGAGCCCTGCTGCCTCATAGACCTCGTAGAACGGAGTTCCGTTGGTAAGGTCGCCATCATCATCGTCGATGATGAACATGGCCAGCGCCTGATACGGTTGGAGCATTGGCTGCATAAGCAGCCTCCCGAAGTGCCAATCGCTTGCCATTTTCAACGTGCCGGCTTCGGTTCCGAGAAGATTCTGAAACTCCTGCATGGCGTCCCAGTGGAAACCCGCAATGACGCGACCGGCACTGTGGATCGGTTGGTCGAGCACGTCCTCCGGGTAGGAGAGGTAGTTGTCGGAGTCTCGAACTCCCTCATCGCAATCATAATAAAGGCCGCGTCCCAGCATTGATTCCTGGATGACGATGTTGGACAGGATGTCGGAGTTTCCCTCGCCCAGCCCCTGACTTCCCTGGGTTCCCAGGATCGCGTGTTGCACCGCGTGGCCGTACTCGTGGTGCACGACGTCGACGACCTCTCCGGTGTTCGTGCACGACTGGCACGCCGGATAGAAGTGGATCGCGCCGTTGTGGTAGTAGGCGTTGCAACATCCCTGAACGTTGACGAATGCACTTACGGGCTGGTTGGTCCTCCACCAACCCGGATCGAACTGTTCGAAGAGATCGTGAACCTGCTGCACGGCATAGAAAACGTCTCGCTCATCCTGGCGGGAGTTGGCGTCGGTCCACGAGATCGCCATCGGTTCACCGGGTGTCGAAACTCCTTCGAAAAGGGAGCGTGGCTCGCCGTCGACCTGGACATCAACGTAAGGGCCGGTGAAGGACGCAGAGACGGATCGAGGCTGATCCCCGGCATCCGGAAACGACCACTGTCCCGCTGAGTCACTCGTCGTTTCACCGACGCCGTCGACGGCCACGGTCATGTAGGGCAACGGCAGATCCGGAGTCTCACCGTAGCAGTAGTTCCCGACCTCGGTATCTCCCTGAGTTTGACCCTGTAGATCGGCAAAGTGCACATCGTTTGTGCGGGACAGGATCTGGGCCGTTTGCGCGTCGACGTAGGTGATCCAGTCACCGAGCGGATCCTTCGTCACAACGCGCACGCGCCAGGCCAGTCGGGCTTCGAACGCGGTCGGTCCGGTCGGGACCGGGAGAACGACCAGTTCGGATTGCCGTGCGGATTGCCGTTCGGGCCGGCGCTCGGGCCGGCTTTCGGACAGATCCATTTCGGACACAGAAAAAGACTCCGCCCGCGCGCCGCGACTTTCGACCGAAGCAGCGGCTGCGGCAACGGCGTCGCGCTCCGAGATTCCGGGTCGGGAATCGATGGAGATCTCCGAGTGGTAGTCCGACCCCATCGCAAAGAGCCTGCCCGTGTCGAGAAACACAGTGTTCGCACGTCCACCGACGACTTCGAGGCCTTGGTAGGTCTGTTCGAAGTGCACCGCGACCTTGCCCTTGACGCGAACGACCCGCCGTAGACGAAGGCTCTCCAAAGTCTCGATTCCAAGCGCATCCCCGACGGACTGGAAGGCGGTTCGGGCCGCCGACTCGGCCTCCCCGTCCGTTCGCAGGGACATGCCCGTCTCGTACCCACTCCCAAGAAGCGCGGAGGGCGTTCCGGTCTGGGCGTTCCAGAGATGAACCGACCAACGCCCCGCAAACTCGTCCTGAACTCGCAACGACGCCAGCTCGCGCGCGCGATCGACGTCTTCCGATTGAAGACCGAAGACATCGAACTCAGGGAGACGCAAGTCGAGCGTTTGACTGCTGTGGTCGACGGGTTGGAAGGCCGAAACGGTCGTGATCAGGCAGAACGAAGACCAAAAGGCGAGAAGGAAAACTAAAAGCGGTGCCGGGCGCATCTCTGCCCCCGAGCCCGGGATGGCTTTGCGCATGGTTCCCCCTTGTGACCGCAGATCGTCCAGCAGAACCGAGTGTAGCCAAATCCGCCCTGACAGGCGGGCGCCTTTTCCGCCGGAAACCGGGTTGTGACTTCTCCCTACCCGGCATCCTCTTGCGCCCGGCTGATCATGTCCTTAGCATGGCCCGGTTGGCTCCGGTACGCGGGCCCGCCGGAAGCAGCCGGCATTTGCGGTCGCGGCTCGGAATCGACGCCCAGAACTCGACGCAACAAAGAGGACTTCATGCAGCAGCCCTGGATCTCGGCGGTCGCCTTCCTCGCGGTCGCCGTGCTCATCGCGCTCAGTCTGGTCGCGCTCTCCGCCTTCCTCCGGGTTCGCTCCCGCAATCCGGTCCCCACGACCGGAGAGACTTACGAGTGTGGTGAAGAACCCGACGGAATCGCCTGGGTCCAGTTTCACCCTCGTTACTACGTGATCGCTTTGATCTTTGTCCTCTTTGACGTCGAAGCGGTGTTTCTGCTGCCCTGGGCACTGAACATCGAACCGCTGGGCCTGTGGGCCATCGTCGAAATGACCCTGTTTTTGGGGGTTCTTCTACTCGGTTGGCTTTATGCCCTGCGGAAGGGGGCTCTCCGGTGGCAGTGAACCGCGACGACGAGTCATTTGAACGCCCGGGCTTCGATGTCTTCGAACGGATGCCCGGCCTCGACATCGGCCTGACCACCGCGGACAAGCTGCTCTCCTGGGGAAGCCGGAACTCCCTCTGGCTGTTCCCGATGGCGACTTCCTGCTGCGGAATCGAGTTCATGGCCACGGCCGCCAGCCGTTTCGACACCGACCGGATCGGCACCATCTCCCGGGGAACGCCCCGGCAGTGCGATGTCATGGTCATCGCCGGAACCATCACGGTGAAGATGGCGCCGCGCGTGAAACGGCTTTGGGACCAGATGCCGGAGCCGAAGTGGGCAATCGCCATGGGAAGCTGCGCCATCAGCGGCGACTTCTACCGGGACATCTACAGTGTCGTGCCCGGTGTCGACACTTTCATGCCGGTCGACGTCTACGTCCCGGGCTGCCCGCCCAATCCGGACCACCTTCTGATGGGGGTCCGCCGGCTGCAGGAGAAGATCAAGGCGAAGCGGGACGGCACCTGGGTTCCCCCGGAGCCCCGGCCGGAGACGGCCGCCGGTCTGCGCGCTCCCTCGATCCCCCGTCTGGGAGATCCGTCTCGGCCTGAGCAGATCAGTGCGGACCAACTCGAAGCCTGCCAACAACTTGGCTTCGGCGGTGAGGAGCGTCGACCCGGGGCGCCACCGCGCCCGCAGCGGCCCGAACCGGTATCTGGGACGAGTTCCGCGGATGCGGATGCTGCTACGGAGCCGGCCTCCGCCCCAGAAAACGAGGAGAAGAAGTAAATGTCTTTCTCCGAGGAACTTACGCAGCTCGCCGGCCGATTCGGAATCGAGGAAGTACCCGAAGACGGACCGGTCGTCGAGACCAAGGACGTGCTCGAGTTCGCCCGCGCCCTCAAAGAGGAGCTAGGCTTCTACGTCTTCCTCTACTGCGCCGCCACCCACTATCCGCCGGACGAGAAGGAAGACCTCCCCGACCGGACCCTGGTCGCCTACCGGGTGCGCCGTCTCCGTACGGCGGACGGTCGCCCGACCGAGACCTTCCCGTTTCGGGTCTGGGTTCCGACGGGCCAAACCACTCCGTCGCTGGCCGGCATCTGGGCGGGCGCGGACTGGCAGGAGCGAGAGCAGTACGACCTGGTCGGAACGGTTTTCGACGGACACCCGGATCTTCGGCGTCTCATGATGCCGGAAGACTGGCCGGGTCACCCGCTGCGCCGCGAGTACGCGATCGAGACGCAGCACTATCCGTGGAGATAACGACGGTGGCCTCGAAGACTGGAACGGAAAACGCGATCGCGGCGAGCCGAACTACCGGCTCGGAGGGTGCCGGCTCGGGACCCGTCCGTACCGTCGACGTCGGCGGCGTCCAGGTCCCTTACGAGCTGACCATCATCGATCGACCCGATCCTTATATAGACATCGATTCCTACGATCCGGATGCCGACCTCATGGCGCTCAACATGGGCCCGCAGCATCCGTCGACTCACGGCGTCCTCCGGGTGAAGCTCTACCTGGACGGCGAGACCTGCATCAAAGCCGTGCCCTACCTCGGGTATCTCCACCGCGGCGTGGAGAAGCTTTGCGAGAAACTGACCTACGTGCAGATCACGCCCATCGTCGACAAGAACGACTACGTCTCTCCGATGATGAACGAGATGGCCATCAATATGGCCTTCGAGGCACTGCTCGGCGCCGAAGTACCTCCGCGTGCTCGCTACATCCGCACGATTTGTGCAGAGATCCAGCGGGTGGCCTCGCATCTTCTCTGGTTGGGAACGTTCGGACTGGATGTTGGAGGAGGAATCGGCGGAGGCGCCACCCTCTTCATGCACACCTTCCGCGAGCGGGAGATGTTGCTCGATCTCTTCGAGACCCTGACCGGCTGCCGTTTCCACTACAACACGCACCAGGTCGGCGGAAACCGACACGATATCCCGGCCGGATGGGACGCGATGGTCCGGCAGACTTTGGAAAAGATCTCCGGACGCGTCGAAGAGTACGAAGCCTTCGTCGGCAACTCTATCTTCCGCGCACGCACCATCGGTGTAGGCGTCATCGATCCGGTCCTGGCCATGGAGTTGGGTGCAACCGGCCCGATCCTTCGCGCCAGCGGCGTCGACCATGACCTTCGCCGCGACGCACCCTACGCCGCCTATGACGAGATCGACATTCAAGTCCCGGTGGAGACGGCCGGTGATGCCTATTCCCGTTATCTCGTCCGCGTTCGTGAGATGCGCGAAAGCATTCGCATCGCACTCACATTGTTGGACGGCGTTCCCGAGGGTCCGATCTCTTCGCTGAAACCGGTCAAGGGTCCGACCAACGTCAAGCCCAAGGCGGGATCGGCCTACGCGTCCATCGAGTCTCCGCGCGGCGAACTCGGGACCTATGTCATTTCCGATGGAACGCCGAAGCCCTATCGCCTGAAGATCCGTCCGCCTTCCCTGCACGCGGCGTCCCTGCTGCCGTACCTGGGCCCGGGCGCCATGGTCTCGGACATCGTCGCCACGCTGGGTTCTCTCGACTTCATCCTGGGTGAGGTGGACCGATGACGCTCTTTGGAAACCCCTGGCTGCACGGTTTCATCATGGGGGTGATCGTCCTCTCCGGAGCGATGGGTGTCGCCGCCTATGCCGTCTGGTTCGAGCGCAAGTTCGCGGCTCGCATGCAGAATCGTCCCGGTCCGACGGAGGTCGGGTACGCCGGTCTGCTTCAACCGATCGCGGACCTGCTCAAGCTGATGCAGAAGGAACACCTCGTTCCGTTCTCGGCCGACCGTCCGCTCTTCAATCTGGCGCCGGTGCTGGTCGTGATTGCACCCTTGGCCACGCTCGCCGTCATCCCCTTTGGTCCGGGATGGGTCGGTTCGGATCCGTCGATCGGACTGCTCTTTGCGCTCGCACTTTCCAGCCTCATGGTCATTCCCATTTGGATGGCGGGATGGGCCAGCAACAACAAGTACGCACTTCTCGGTGCGATGCGCGCCGCGGCGCAGGCGATCTCCTATGAGATTCCGCTGCTGCTGGCGGCGTTGGTCCCGATTATTCTCTCCGGCTCGTTTCGGATCGGGGACATCGTGGCGGCTCAGGAAGGCGGACAGTGGTTTGCGCTGTGGCCTCCGGGGCCGGGCTTCCTTGCCTTCGTGCTTTTCTTTCTGACGTCACTGGCCGAGTCCAATCGCATCCCCTTCGACATTCCCGAAGCGGAAAGCGAACTCGTGGCCGGAGTCACCACCGAATACAGCGGGATGATCTTCGGACTGATCTATCTTGCGGAGTATCTCCACACCTTCATCGCGAGCGCCCTTGCCGCCCTCCTGTTCCTGGGTGGCTGGCAAGGCCCCGGACCGGACGGTATCCACTGGATGATGCTGAAGACGGTTCTCATCTTCGCCACCATCTTCTGGATTCGCTGGTCCTGGCTTCGCTACCGCGCGGACCAACTGATGTCGATCTGCTGGAAGATCTTCCTGCCGCTGGGCCTGGTCCTGGTCATGGCCAGCGCGATCTGGGTACACCTTCGATGAGCATATTCAGCCTCGCCAAGGCGCTTCGCGTCAGCATCCAGAACCTGGCACGGCCCAAGAACACCGAGCCTTTGCCGTGGAAGGAGTCGCGCGATCGCGCCGAGCGGTACCGCGCGAGTTTCGCTCTCGTTCACGACGAGCACGGCGAAGAAGCCTGTATCGGCTGCAAGCTCTGCGAAAAGATCTGTCCTTCCGAGATCATCTCCGTGGAGGCGGGACCGAAAGCCGAGTCACCGGCGACCGGCAAGAAGCGCGGTTGGTGCACTGACTTCACCCTCGACCTCAACGCATGCATTATCTGCGAGCTCTGCGTTCAGGTCTGTCCGGCCGACGCCATCATCATGATGCGGGTCCAGGAGAAGCCCGGTTTCCAGCGGGAAGACCTTCTTCTGACCATGGAAAAGCTCTACGCAAACGAGAAGCTGGCACAGCTGACCTGGGCCACTCCGTCGAAGCTGCAGGAAATGCAGGCTCCGCCCAAGGTGCAACGCGCCCCGAAACCTTCGGAGACCAAGCCCGATGCTTGAGTGGATCGCCTTTGTCGTCCTGGGAGCGACTCTCCTGACGGCTGGCTGGAAGGTCGTGACGAGTCGCGATCTCGTTCATTCCGTTCTCTGGTTGGGGCTCACGTTGGCCGCCACTGCCGGCCTCTTCGTCACCCTTCATGCCGAATTCCTCGCCGCCGTTCAGATCCTGCTCTACACCGGCGGCGTCGTCACGCTCATGATCTTCGGGATCATGCTGACACGACGCTTGAGCAGCGTGCACATCGAACACGGTTCGACCAGCCGCGCTCGCGCCTTCGCTCTGGCCCTCGCCGCTCTCGCTCTGGTCGTCTTTGGCGTTTCGGAGGCTTCGCGAGTCGGCTACGAAGTGGGCGGCAGCGACGCGGGCAGCAGCGGTCTTGGGGACACGCAGGCATTGGGAAGCATGGTCCTTCGCGATCTCGTCCTTCCCTTCGAGGTGCTGTCGATTCTGCTGCTGGCTGCCATGATCGGCGCCATCGTTCTCGCGCGAAAGGTGGACCCATGAATCTGAGTGACGGACCAGGACTGTTCGGGTACGTCCTCCTGGCCGGAGCCCTCTTTTCCCTGGGTATCTACGGCGTTCTGACCCGGAAGAACCTGATCGCGATCCTTCTTTCCGTCGAGTTGATGGCCAACGCGGTCAACCTGAACCTCGTCGCCTTTTCGAGGTTCGCGCAGACGTTGCTGGGACAGGCCTTCGCGCTTTTCGGCATTGCACTGACCGTCGTCGAGGTCGGCGTCGGACTGGCCATCATCATTCTCGTCTACCGTCAGTGGTCATCGGTGGAAGCGACCGACGCCTCCACGATGCGAGGTTGAGCTTATGAACTTCGCTTTGACTGCACTGTTTCTGCCTTTGGCCTCCTTTGCCATTCTGGGTTTGGTGCTGCCTCTCAGGCGCTCCGGGATTCCCGCGGCGATTTTCTCGTCGCTCATGGCAGTCGGGTCCCTGGTCGCATCGGTCCTGGCTCTGATGGGACGTTCCGCGCACGGTGACGCGGAGATCGTCAGCATTCCCTGGCTGATCAGCGAAGGACAAACCATCGCGGAGATCGGCGTCCGTCTGGACGGCATCTCGGCCAGCATGTTGGTCGTGGTCACCTTGGTGGCCACCTGCGTCCAGATCTACTCCATCGGCTATCTGAACGAAGAACCCAAAGGGTCGTTGGGCCGCTACTACACGTGGCAATCGCTGTTTCTCTTTTCGATGGCCGCTCTCGTCCTGTCTCCGAACGTTCTCATTCTCTTCCTGGCCTGGGAGCTGGTCGGACTCTGTTCCTACCTGCTGATCGGCTTCTGGTGGACGAAGCCGAGTGCGGCCAAGGCTGCGGTGAAGGCGTTCTGGGTCACGAAGTTCGCCGACATGGGCATTCTCATTGCTCTCATGATCCTCTACGCAGTCACCGGCGGCTTCGGATGGGACCATCACTTGGAGGGCGGAGTGGCCGTGGCGGTGGCCGCACTTCTATTCGTCGGCGTCATGGGAAAGAGCGCGCAGTTTCCCCTCCACATCTGGCTTCCCGACGCCATGGAAGGTCCGACTCCGGTCTCGGCCCTTCTTCACGCGGCCACGATGGTGGCGGCCGGCGTCTTCATGATCGTTCGCGTCTTTCCGTTGTTCGAAGCGGCTCCGTCCGTGCTCGCGGTCATGGCCTGGGTGGGCGCGACGACCGCGTTTCTTGCCGCCTGCATCGCCGTCGTCCAGAACGACATTAAAAAGGTGCTGGCCTACTCCACCTGTTCGCAGTTGGGTTACATGGTGGCCGCGCTGGGAACCGGTGAGATCATGGGTGGCTATCTCCATCTCACGACCCACGCGTTCTTCAAGGCTCTTCTCTTCCTCGGCGCCGGCGCCGCGATTCACGCGGTCGGTTCGAACAACATCTACGACATGGGCGGGCTTCGAAAGAAGACGCCGTTCAGCGCCTTACTCTTCATCGTCGGCGCTCTCGCTTTGGCTGGGATCCCCGTTTTCTCCGGGTTCTTTTCCAAGGACCTGATTCTGGAAGAGTTGCACCACGCCGGCCTGACCGGTCCGCTCATTCTTTGTCTGGCGGCGGCGACGTTGACGGCCTTCTACATGACCCGCGTCATTCTCGTCGCCTTCTTCGGAAAGCCTTCCCGACACCTCGAGCAGCATGCCGCGCACGCTCACGAAGCCCCTGCCAGCATGCTCCTACCGATGATCGTCCTGGGTGTGCTCACGGTGGGATCCGGGTTCCTCGCGCACTGGCTCGCGGAGAGCTGGCACGAGAAGTACCACTTCGCCATCACTCCCGTCGGGATCACGGCCTTTGCACTCGCTGCCGCGGGTATCGTTTTCGGCGTACTTCGCTACGGGACCCGTTCGATGCCGGCGCCGATGGTGCTGAATCCGATTCGCAATCTCATCCTGGCCGGTCCCTTCGATCGGTTTTGGACTGCGGCCTACCGGAACGGGTTGCTGTTGGTGGCCACGGTCTCCGGTTGGGTCGACCGTTACGTCATCGACGGGCTCATGAACTACATTGGATGGGGAACCATCCAGATCGGTTCGAAGATTCGAGGCCTCCAAACCGGACGCGCGCCCGACTACGTCTTTGCCGTCCTGGCCGGAACCATCCTCCTAATTGCTTTCGGGATGCTGCGATCATGAGGAGGACGAACGCACGATGAACCCTCTCTGGCTTCCAACGATCGTCTTCGCGCCGCTGCTCGCCGCGTTTCTGTTGCTCTTCGTTCCGTCGTCGCAGCGGATCGCCGTGCGCGTCATCTCGCTCGCCTCGACGGTCGTCTCCCTGGTCGGATCGCTCATCGCGGCCTTCGGCTACGACCGGACCGTCGGCGGCTACCAGTTCCGATGGGAAGTCCCGGTCATCCCGTCCGCGGGCGTCAACCTCGACTTCGGTTTGGACGGCTGGGGAGTTTCGCTTCTTCTTCTGACCAGCCTCATCATCTTCGCCGGCGCCTGGGCGACCTGGAATCTGCGCGACCGGGACAAGGATTTCTACATCCTGCTTTTGACCCTGGTCGCGGGTGTCTACGGTGTGTTCGTCAGCATCGACCTCTTCATGTTCTTCCTCTTCTACGAGATCGCGGTGCTTCCGATGTACCTGCTGATCGGGATCTGGGGAACAGCGAAGAAGGTTCCCATCCGGGGCCCATTCGGCTTCGCAATGCGAGCCTTCGACGTCGGGGGGCGTGAGTATGCGGCCATGAAGCTGACGCTCATGCTCCTGGCAGGATCCGCCTTTATTCTCGTCGGCATCCTTGCCATGTACTTCAGCGCGGGGATGAACTCGTTCTCGCTGCTCGACCTGGAACAGGCCGACTTCCCGCGCTCGCTACAGATCTGGCTCTTCCCCTGCATCTGGCTCGGGTTCGGAACGCTGGCCGGCGTTTTTCCGTTCCACACCTGGTCACCGGACGGACACGCGTCGGCGCCGACGGCAGTTTCGATGCTCCACGCGGGCGTACTCATGAAGCTCGGCGCCTTCGGAGTCATCCGCGTCGGAATGGTCCTTCTTCCCGAGGGAGCGCAGGTTTGGGCGCCTATCGTCGGGGTCGTAGCCGTGATCAACATCGTCTACGGCGCCTTGGCCGCGATGTGGCAGAAAGACCTGAAGTACGTCGTCGCCTACAGCTCGGTCAGCCACATGGGACTCGTCATGCTGGGCGCGGCCACCCTGACTCAGGACGGTTGGAACGGAGCCGTCTACCAGATGTTCGCGCACGGCATCATGACCGGCCTCTTCTTTGCCCTGGTCGGACTGATCTACGAGAAGGCGCACAACCGCGAGATCTTCGAGATGGGCGGCTTCGCCAAAGTCATGCCGGGAATCGCGGTCTTCTTCACGTTGGCCTGCCTTTCGTCGCTGGGTATGCCGGGACTGGCCGGATTCGTCGCCGAGTTCCTGGTCTTCATCGGCGCGTGGAAGGGACTGGCTCCGTGGTGGGGCGTGGCCGCAGTGCTGGCCGCGTGGTTCACCGCCGTCTACGTCCTGCGCGCCTGCCGCGCCATCTTCTGGGGACCGGGTCCGGCGGAACGCTACGCCGGAATGACAGACGCCCGCGGCGTCGAGTGGGTCGCATTGGTCACGTTGGGTATCTGCCTCGTCCTTTTCGGAACGTGGCCGCGCCTTGTTCTCGATTTCGTCGACGTCAGCACCGGCCCCTATTTGGGCCGCGTCCTTGAAGTCGTACAGATGGGAGCCCGATGATGTTGGAGACCTTGGCGCTTCCAATTCTGACCGCGCTGCTCTGGCTCGTCGTCTTCGTCTTCGACCTGGTCGCCGGAGCCAAAGGCGGACGCACCACCGGGTGGTTGAGCTTCATCGGACTGCTCGGAATCTTCGGGGCCAGCTGGGCTCTGGAGACCGGTCGCGAAGTCGCGGGCGGCGCCTTCGTCCTCGACGACTTCACGCTCTACATGCAAAGGACAATGCTCGCCGCGACGGCGCTTGGCGTGCTGGCCAGCCTCGATCACGTCGGGCGGGTCATTCCCCGCCGTCAGGCCGAGTACTTCCAGCTGCTGCTCTTTTCTTTGATCGGAATGCTCTTTCTGGCCGGCGCGCGTGAACTCATTCTGCTGATCGTCGCGTTCGAGTTGATGGGACTTCCTCTCTATGTGATGGCCGCCATGCACAAGACGGAGAAGCCCGGCATCGAAGGTGCGCTCAAGCTGTATCTGACCGGAGCCGTCAGCGCTGCCGTCACACTCTACGGGATGTCCTTCATCTTCGGTGCGACGGGAACGACGATGCTCTCCGAGATCGCGCAGGCGCCGTCGTCACCATTCCTCGTCCTTGGGCTTCTGCTCACGTTGGCGGGAATGGGATTCAAGGTCGGAGCCGTCCCCTTCCACATGTGGGTTCCGGACACCTATCAGGGAGCGCCGACGCCCTTCGTCGCGTTTCTCTCGGTCGTTCCCAAAGTCGCCGGGTTCGCCGCTCTGGCGCGTCTCTTCATCGAAGGGCTGGGTCCGCTTCGCGACACCTGGTGGCCGGTGCTCTTCGCCGTCTGCGCAGCGACCATGCTCGTCGGAAACCTCTTCGCGCTGAACCAGGCCAACGTAAAACGGCTGCTGGGCTACTCCGGGATCGCCCACGTCGGGCTCCTTCTGCTCGCACTGGGGATCGGGACGGAACGCGGCCTCGGCGTCATGCTCTTTTACCTCGCGACCTACGTGTTCACGAACATGGGCGCCTTCTTCGTCGCCGAAGTCGTCGGCCGAAGCGGTAGCGATGACATCGACGCCTATCGCGGCCTGGCCCGTCGCAGTCCCTGGCTCGGGCTCGCCATGCTGCTCTTCCTACTTTCCCTCGGCGGGATTCCGTTCGTGGCCGGGTTCTGGGCCAAGATCCTGCTCTTCTGGGCGGCGTGGGAAGCAGGAGTGCGTTGGCTCGTCTTCCTGGGCGCCATCCTCGCCGTCGTCGGCCTCTACTACTACCTGCGGATCGCACGCAGCATCTACATGGAAGAGCCGGGGGACCGCGGTCGTGTCGAGGTACCCTTCACAACTGCGGCCGCCATCGTCATTGCGATGGTCGGTGTCGTTGTCATTGGAGTCCGCCCGTCCGTACTCTTGGAGTCCGCGATTGCGGCGGCGCGGGCGATGATCGGCGGGTAGCCGTCCCCCTGTAGCGTTCCCGAAAGCCCTGACGAATGTGTTACGGTGCGGTGTCTCGTAACCAGAGGAGGAACGCTATGCCTAACTCCGCCAAGACGTGGTTCCTAGCCGCAACGATGCTGCTACTTTGTCTCTCAGAGTCCGTAGCGCAATCCAGTGCCGAACCGTCCTCCGAATCCCTTCGCGTGGCCGTTCGCGAAGTGCCCCCTTTCGCATTGCGCGACAACGCCGGTCAGTGGACCGGACTCTCCATCCAACTTTGGGACGACATCGCACAGTCCCTGGGTTGGGAGTTCGAGTATCAGGAGCTCCCTCTCCGGGAAACGATCGATGCACTTGCATCCGGTGCCGTCGATGCTGCTCCCGTTGCACTGACCATGACCGCGGAGCGGGAAGAGCGGATCGACTTCTCTCATCCCTACTTCGTCGGTGGTCTCGCGGTTGCGCACCTCAAGGCCGAGCAACAGGGATGGCTGGCCGTTCTCCGAGGCTTCGCTTCCCGCGAGTTTCTGGGCGCCGTCGGGGCTCTGGCTCTCGTCCTGCTGCTCGCGGGCGCCGCAGTGTGGCTCTTCGAGCGAAGGGCGAACCCGGACGAGTTTGGTGAACACCCGTTACGCGGTCTCGGCAACGGCTTCTGGTGGTCTGCGGTCACCATGACGACGGTCGGCTACGGAGACAAGTCTCCCCGAACCGTCGGCGGTCGCGTCGTCGCACTGATTTGGATGTTCGCCAGCCTCATCATCATCGCCGGGTTCACGGCTTCTATCGCAGCGTCGTTGACAGCCAACCAGCTCGGACAGGATCTACTTCGAGACCGTCCGCTTTCCAAACTGACCGTCGGCGTGTTGGCCGGATCCAGCGCAGAGCAGTTTGCCAACTCGGCCGGATCCACGGTTCGTTCCTACCCGACTCTGGAAGGAGCCGCCAACGGCGTCCGCGACGGTGAGGTCGAAGTCGTCCTTCATGACGCTCCCATTCTTCAGTACATGAGCCGCACCGACCAACCGTGGTTGACGGTTGCACCGGGGACACTGGTTCGGGAGGACTTCGGGATCGGTTTGGCGCCGGGAAGCCGCTTCCGCGAAGTCATCAACGGTCACGTGCTATCGCTACAGCACGATGACTCCTGGGCCGAAGCGAAGCGGCGGTATCTTGGGGATGGTACAGGCGGCGATTAGCTGCCGGCTGACCCCGGACCGGCTGGCGCGTCTTGCCTGGAGCTACCTTGGGTTGGACATCTGGTTTTCTGCCCGTGCCCTGGCCTTGTCTTGAGCTGCCATTTCCTCGACCTTGGAGATGCCGCGAAGAAGGCGTCCCAGGATATCGGCGCCCGTGACGATCCTGCGCGTCTTCGGGCCCCAGAGAAGAATGGCGTCGTGGTCGATGACATCGTCCTCAGGGCTTTGCGGCTCGACCCGGAGACGTTCGAGAACATGTCCCAACTTTTCGTCCGTCGAATTGGTGACGACCGGCTTGTGGCAGAACTTGATCGGATTGACGCGGCCCTGTTCCAGTAGGACGCGACGCAGGAATCCATCCGCATCCAGGACGAGTCGAGCCATCCCGTCCTCCGACGAAATCACGACCCACTTCTTTCCCGACGCATGAATCCGTCTCAGGAACGGGTCCGTCGGATCGGCGTCGTACTGGGGAAACTGAGGGCGTCCTCCATCGAACGGCAATTGGATGATGCTGGATGGGTCGACAACCTCGCCCTCCTCATCGAGAGAGAGATCATCGAGGACGAGAAAGTTGGCCGCTCCGGTCGCTTCGACCTCACTGATCTCATGCGCATGGTGCGACACCGCGTGCCTGCGCATGAGTTCCTCCAGATCTCTTTCCCGAAAGAAGATCGCGAGTTCAGGTCCCAGCCAGGCATCAAGCATCAATGCGGTGGGTTTCGCGAGGGGAAAGAGCAGAAACTGGTAGAACCGCAGAACCGGGGAAAGGGCGGCTCCGATTCGCATCGCATTCCGCGAGAAGGACGCCTGCGGAATGATCTCGCCCAGGAGCGTAATCGCGATCGTGGAAAACAAGAACGCACTGAGCCCGGTCAGCACGGAATCGGCGAGTAGGGTTAGCAGCACGTTGATGCCCACGTTCCCCCACAGGATCGTGGTCAGGAGGAAGTTCGAGTCCTCCCGCAGTTTGAGGATCTTCGTCGCCTCTTCGTTCCCGGTTGCCGACTCCGTCTCCAGTCGCAGTCGCCCGACGCCGAACATAGCCAGGTTGAGGCCGGAGAAAAGCGCGGATTGCGAAAGGCAAAGAAGGATGCCCAACCAGGTAACGAACTCCGTCGATGACTCACCGTTCACGATCTCTCCTGCGGTCCACTAGTGATTGACGACTTCTTCCAGCAGGACCGCGTTGGGAACGCTCCACCGTTCTGTTCCCTCGCGGAACGAGGTGTCGACGGCGCCGACATGCTCGACGGTTCCGCGTCGGCCAACGACCTCTACCTCGGTTCCTGCGGGAAGGCGCTGACGCAGATACTGGCCGGCCAGAATGTGTGTCACGATTCGGCTGGAACCGACCGCAAACGTGACGCCGACCGTAATCCCGATGACGACGAAGAGAGCGGTGATGGCGTTGACGAGGACCTGTGTGCGGATGCCGAGTTGCTCCAAAGCCACGACGCAGACGATCAGAACCACTCCGCCTTGAGCCAACGCTCCGACGTGATCGGAACGCGGCAACCGAACCATCGCCGCGCCGGATCCGATCAGGGTCCGCACGACCCGCCCGGCAAGCAACCCGAGGACGATGATGAGTACGGCGGCCAGAATCCGCGGGAAGAACGCAACCAACTGGTCGATGGAGGTCGTGACCGCGCGCGCCCCAAGCGTCTCGACCGCGGAGAGGACAAAGACCAGCATCACGAGCCAGGAGACCACCGTGCCCACTGCCGCCGATGGAGGCCGGTTTATTCCTGCTCTTCGCAATCCCTCCGTCAGTTGGGTACGGGCCGCGACACGGTCGAGGCCGAGCCGTCGAAGACCCTGGCGAGTCAGATAGCCGAGAAGCCGGGAGACCACCCAACCGACGAGAAGAATGACCAGTGCGTGAAACAGAAGCGGGATGAACCGGCCCGCGCCCTCCGCAATCTCCGTCCAGGACTCGCGAAGAGTTCGGTTCCATGTCGTGATATCAAAGATCCCTTCCATGAACTCCTCCTCTCCCGCTGCAGTCATTCGGCTGGGATGAGACCCGTTCGTCGTAGAGTACCGCAAACCTGGTATTCTTGCCGGACAGACGGTTGGATCCCGCGAGTCTGAAGCTCGAACCATGGAGGATGCATGGAGCTGCCGACCAGGATTGCCCTAGCCTTCGTTTCGGAGTTTCCCGCCGAGGTAGCGACGGAGCTCGAATCCCATCCGTCTGAGTTCGCCGCCGGAATTCTGGCCGAGCTCCCGGAGGCAGAAGCCTCCAGGGTACTCAGAAACATGAGCACCGCGGCCGCCGCTCAGGCTTTGGAATCTCTTCCGGACGTTCGTCCCATCGCTCTGTTCCGATCCTTACCCCTCTCGCGGTCCGCAGCCATCTTCCGGGTGTTGGACCCCACGAAACGGGAGTCCTGGCTCGGAGGGATTCCAGAGTCAGAGGCAGAGCAGATTCGGGGCGCCGCCAGGTTTGAGCCGGACACGGCCGGAGCCCTCATGGAGCCGGTCGCGTTGGCGCTATTGGGAACGGCAACCATCGGGTCCGCGCGCCGCGCCTTTCGACGTTCGGAGATCAAGCACCAGCCGATTT
The DNA here is from genome assembly GCA_030431975.1 of bacterium. GTDB lineage: Bacteria > Eisenbacteria > RBG-16-71-46 > CAIMUX01 > CAIMUX01 > JACKCR01. The sequence goes on from JAUIHP010000009.1 coordinate 53,185, forward strand.
ACCTGGTCGATGACGATATGCAGCTCACCGGAACCGTCGAGATCGCGGCCATGGTCGGAGCGGAAGCCAAGGACCTTTTGGAGTCGATCCAGGTCGAATCCGACTTTCGCATTCAAACAACCGCGTCGTTCGACCGCATCCTCGACGACCCGGTCTGGAGTCATTCCACGGCCGTCCCCGTCGTCGATCGAAAGGGCCGCCTTCAAGGTGTCCTAACGACGCGAGCCATCCACAAAGCCCGGTCTTCCCGCCGCGCCGGCTATGCCGAAAGCCGCACCGTTTCCGCTTTGGGCGAATTGTTCCGAATCGGGTTGGGCGGTTTTGCCGACGCCATCGCCCCGGTACGTTCGGACGCGGAGGGATCGCGCTCATGACGACAGCCATAAACGCGACGAACCCGACGTCGAGTGATACCTTGGTTACATCCCCTCCGCCTCTCCTCCACCTCTCTGCGGTCTTTGCAGCTTTACATCCGGAAAGGGTGGCGGCGCTACTGGAACGCACGCCCACACGGAGTTCTGCACAGTTCTTGGACACGCTGGAGACTCCGACTGCCGCGGAGGTCAGCCGACGTCTCACCTCCGGCGCCGCCGCGGTTTCGCTACAGAAGATGGACCCGGAGCGGGCCGCTGCGCTCATCGAAAAGTCGGAACCGAATCGTTCCGCCGCCCTCCTCAGTCGCTGGGAGGCGAGGGCGCGCGCCGCATGTCTCGAACGGCTCACGCCCGGACTCGCCCAGGAGATTCGTGAACTCATGTCGTACCCGCCGAACACGGCGGGCGCCATGATGAATCCACGCGTCACGACCTTCCGATCCGATACCGACGTCAATGGTGTGACCCGGCGTTTGCGGGCCATCCGCAAGCACCGCGCGCAGGACATCTTCCTCGTGGAAGATGGGAATCGCCTGGTTGGGTGCGTCGCAATCCAGGACGTGATCCTGGCCCCGCCCCAAACAGAGTTGCGCTCGCTGGCCTCATCGCCCGTGGCTCAGGTTTCGGCCCTGTCTCCGCGGGACGAGGTGCTCGAAACGCTCCAGAAGTCCGGCGCCCGAACCTTGCCGGTGGTGGACTTCGAAGGCCGAGTGATCGGCGTCCTTCGTCAGGACGAAATCCTTGCGACGATGGCGCAGGCCGCAACGGCCGACTTGCTTTCCATGGTCGGTGCGGGAAAGGACGAACGCGCGTTGTCGTCGCCGTTCTTTGCCGTTCGGAAACGACTTCCTTGGCTTCAGATCAACCTGCTGACCGCGTTCTTGGCGGCGGCGGTCGTCGGTCTCTTTGAATCCACGATCGCCCAGTTCACAGCATTGGCCATCCTGTTGCCCGTCGTCGCCGGACAGTCGGGAAACACGGGAGCCCAGGCTTTGGCCGTGACCATGCGCGGACTGGCGCTTCGGGAGATTCGGCTTCGCCACTGGTGGCGCGTGGCTTCCAAGGAAACGATCGCCGGTATGCTCAACGGTGTGGCCGTCGCGATCACGACCTCAGCGGCGGTCTACGTCTGGAGTCGCTCCTTCGGACTGGTCATGGTGATCTTCCTCTCCATGATCCTTTCGATGACAGCCGCGGGAATGGCCGGCGCGATCATTCCGATCGTGTTGGTGCGGCTGCGGCAGGACCCGGCACAGTCCTCATCGATCATCCTGACGACGGTAACGGACGTCGTGGGGTTCCTGTCGTTCCTGGGAATCGCGACCTTGCTGGCGTCCCGTCTCTAGAATCGTGTTTCATCAAGGCGAACGCCACGATCGGCATCTCAGGTGCTAATGTGGGGCCCTCACCCCACTCGGCAACTGCCCCGCCATGAGCAACTCGTTGTTGATCATGGCGCCCGCCAGCGTTCCTTCGTAGGCCGCGGCAATCACTTGAGGAAAGCCCTGGGAGGCGTCACCGACGACCCAAATGCCGGGAACACCGGAGAAGCCTCGCTCGTCGACTTTGATCAGGCCGGCGAACATTCCTTCACCGTGGACGGTGCAGCCGAGCTGCTGCGGGATGGAGGACCGTTGGCGGACGGGAGCGGTGGTGAATACAGCCGCAGGTCCGAGACGTTCTCCGTCCACTAGAACCACGTCCGCAACCCGTCCTTCGGCCCCGCCGACGACGGCTTCCACGGCCGGACGGATACGTACCCCGAGTTGGGTCAGAGATTGCCGCTCCTCGTCACCGATCTCGAATCCCTCGGACGCACACAACGTGATGTTCTCTGACCAGCCGCGAAGGACATGGACCAGGTGACTTGCACGGGGGCTCTGCGCGATGAGGACAAACGGCTGATCCCGAACTTCCCATCCGTGACAGTACGGGCAGTGGAAAACGCCGGTCCCCCACAGTTCGCGAAGTCCCGGGATCTGCGGAAGTTCGTCGACCAATCCGGTGGCAAAGATGAGCTGTTGCGCGGTAACGCGACCGTCGTCATCACTTCGAAGTTCGAACGTGTCATCTTTCCTGCGGACGACATCGGCCACATTCAACTCACGGACCTGTACCGACGAGTACGGTGACAGTTGCTCGCGTCCGATACGATTCAGTTCGAGCGGTGATGCGCCGTCTCGCGTGAACACATTGTGTGCTGCCGGAGACGGTGCGTTGCGCGGCGACCCGGCGTCGAACAGGACGACGTTGCGGCGTGCCCGCCCTAGTGTGAGGGCAGCCGAGAGACCGGCGGGGCCACCCCCGACGATGGCAACCTCGAAGTCCGTGCGGTTTTCGTTCGCGGTTTGGTCAGCCATGAAATCTCCGTGGGGTTGGGTAGCTACGACAACTTCGGGAGAAGCCATCGCCGCAGAGACGCCCCAACATGAATGTGCGACGACGCATGCTTCTCTCCCGTCGGGCTAGATGTCGTCGCCTTCCGGCGTCGTCACGAACAGGCTTCGAGCCAGGTCCTGACGAATTCGCTCGTGAAGCGCGTCCCGTGGAAGGTCGTCCACGACGCGTTCGATCCGCCGGAGCGTGCCGCGCTTCGGAAAGGCCAGGTGACAAATCGGATCGCCGGGAGCCACGGAGGGCAACGTCGTCATTCCGAGAATGATTCCGTCGCGGGGAGCGTGCACGATGTTCTGTTCCGATCCGGTCAGATCCGAATTCGTTGCCAGTGGTTGCCCCTCCTCGACGATGTCTCCGGGCGCAACATGGAACTGCAGGAAGCCCCCGTGCTTTGCCCGTACCCATTTCGTCGAGTCCGTCTGAAAACGATAGGCCGGCTCTTCCGGTTGTCCTTCGACCATCTTCAAATGACGAAGACAGTTCCTGACGCCACGAACGGCGTACTCGACAACGCTGGGTTCGACCTTCCAAACCTCTCCGGCTTCCAGAATCATCGTCGCGCAGCCGATCGCATTCCCGGCCGCCCGCAAAGATCCTTTCGGCCCTCCTCCGTCGACGATGAGTTCAGCGCCGAAAGCCTTGGCAAACGCCGCGAGGCGCTCATCCGACATGTCCGCACGAACGTTGGGGAAGTTGGTTCTTCGGACCGCCGCAGTATGGAGATCGATCCCGAACTGGCAACCTTTGACGACTTGTTCGAAGAAGGAGTGAGCCATCCGCGCCGCCAGGCTTCCCGTGGACGAACCGGGGAACGATCGATTGAGATCCCGCCGGTCGGGCAGGTAGCGACTGTGTCTTTCGAATCCCGGAAAGTTCACGACCGGAACGAGGATCAGGGTGCCCGCGATCAGTTCGAAAGGGCGCTGGCCGAGGATGTGTCGGATCGCCCCCGTACCGTTGATCTCGTCACCGTGGATGGCCGCCGTGACGAAGACCGAAGGTCCATCCTTCTTCGCTCGCCAGACCGTCACCGGGATGGAGACATTGGCACTGGAGTACGTCTCGGAAAGGACGACCTTGGTAGAAAGTTCTTTTCCGGGTTTGACCCCGTCCGCCACCCAACCTTGGCCTCCCGCACTCATGAACGCGGCGCCTCCGTCGAGGGCTCTGCATTCGGATCCAACTGCTCGGCCCGCACCTTTCTCTTCTTCCGCTGCTTCGCCGGGATCATGTCCCGCATCGAGTCGAGCTTCCCGTAGCAGAGGAGTCGATCCCCGGCCTCGATGACTCGCGTGCCTTTCGGATTGGAAATCACGGACGTACCGCGATGCAGGTTGAGAACGACGACGTCCCGTTCACGAAGTCCGCTCCCCTCGATCGTCTGGTCGACGAGTTGGGACCCCTCGGGAATGAGGACGTCGGCAACGCCGTAGCCCTTCGACACGGTCAGACGTTGGCGAAGATCAATCTCCGGAAACTTCACCTGATTGCTGATGTACTCGACGACCGCGCCGGCGATATCGAGATTGGTCGCACGTTCGATGCCTTCCAGACCTGGAGATGAGTTCACTTCCATCACCTGGGGACCGTCTTTCCCCTCGAGCATGTCGACACCGGCGACCCGGAGTCCAAGGATCTGCGCAGCCCGCACCGCCGTGTCCTGGTAGGCGCTGTCGAGGGTCAGGGCCTCGACCGAACCGCCTCGGTGGACATTGCTGCGGAACTCCTCCCCCTGCGCGGTACGCCGCATCGCGGCAACAACCGAGTCGCCGATGACGAAAGCGCGGACGTCCCGGCCCTTGCTCTCTTTGACGAATCGTTGGATGAGAACGTTCTGCTTTGCGGTTTGAAGCGTTTCGATGATCGCTTCCGCCACCTTTGTCGTTTCCGCCAGGATCACGCCGACGCCTTGGGTCCCTTCGAGGATCTTGATGATGACCGGAGCGCCGCCGATCCGTTCGATGGCGGGAAGGACGTCCGACCGATCCCGGACGAAGGTCGTGTGAGGGATTCCGAGATCATGCCGACTGAGAATCTGTAGGGCGCGAAGTTTGTCGCGTGAACCGATGATTCCGTTGGCGGTGTTCGGCGTGTAGACATCCATCTGTTCGAACTGACGAACGACGGCGGCGCCGTAATAGGTAATGGACGCCCCGATTCTGGGAAGAATCGCGTCGTAGTGTGACAAAGGCTTGGACCGGAAGTAGAGGTCCGGCGCTTTTTCCCGCAGGTCGATGGTGAACCGCAAGGTGTTGAGAACCTTGACATCGTGCCCTTGGTCAACGGCCGCCTCGCGGAGACGTCGGGTGCTGTAGCAGCGCAAAGATCTGGAAAGAATCGCTAACTTCATTTTTTCCGCCCCGGGGTCTGAATGTACTTCTTGGAAGGATCGACGAGAAATCGCCCGGCAATGGCCATGCGACCGAGCAGCATTCGACAGAGCATCCCCTGCCGGCGGACAAGGCTGACCTCGATCTCGAATTCGTGTTCGCCGATTCGAATCGGTGTGACGCAGACGTAACGCTCCTGCGCCTTCCCACTGCTGGGCTTGACGGTGGACTTGCGCGCAAGCGGAGCCGTCACCGTCTTGGTTCGAATCGAGGGGCTCGTTCTGGACACCACTTCGAATCGAAGGAGTCCGTCCGGCAGCTCCTCGACGTTCGTCACATCGATCGCACTGGTCCTGGCCCCCGTGTCGACCTTGGCCCGTATCCGACTGAGCCCCCACTCCGGGAAGTCGATACGTTCACGCCAACCTAGAACTGGGACTGATTCCCGCTCTGTCATGCGCCCTCCTCGAGCCCTCTACCCGCCTGCGAATCTACCCGGCGGTTGCAATGCCGTCAAAAGGCATCGTTTCCACGTGCTGCCCGACAGGCGCCGTCCCGTCTCGGATCGGCGACGCCGACATATTCGGAGCCTTCTACGCAGATCAGTTGGAGGCCCCCAAACTTGAAGGAATACCGCTCCAGTCGATTGACGGTGAACCCGCCGTTTTCCAGACGTTCCAGACAGGGACTGTGAAAGCCGTCCGCCTCGATGAGCACTTCGTCATCGGGGGTGGCATGGAGGCGGGCGCCGGCCACCGCCTCGAACGGTGACTGGGATTCCAGTCGAAGCAACGTGGACAGGATTCCCGACAACATCCGTTCGGAACCCGTCGAGCCAACGACGACGCAAACGCCGGTATCGTCGACCCCGATGGCCGGCGCCGCATTGGAGCGCGCCAGGGCTCCCGGCTTCAGGAAATGCGGATGCCGGGTGTCCCGAACCTTGAATCCCTTCATGTACCCGTTGTAGAGGAATCCCAACCTCGGCGTGAGGACCTTGGAACCGAAGGACCTTTCGATGGACTGTGTCATTGAAACCGCGTTGCCATGGGAGTCGACGACGCAAATGTGACTGGTCTCTCCTCCCTCCGAGTTGTGGGTGTCACTTCCCGCCAATTCGCGCTGAAGCTCCCGGGCTGCTCCCGCGGCATACGTGCGCGACGACAAGTCCGGCTCGGTCGAGTCCTGATACCGGTAGCGCCGACGGTCGGAACGGGCCCTGCGAATGATGGCGGCCAACAAACGGACATGCTCGGGGTCCGAAAAATCCAGAGGCTCGGGAACCATCTCGTCGACGAGATGAAGCATCTCTGCGAGCGTGCGTCCGCCCGCGGGTGTCCCCGGACAGAAGTAGCTCCGATTCCGGAAGCTCCCGACCACAGGCTCGACCACCTCGATGTCGTCGACATCTTCCAGGTCTTTCCGGGTCAGAAAACCTCCGTTGGCTTGGGAGTCTTCCACCACGGCTCGGGCGATCCCGCCCCTGTAGAAATCCTGTAGCCCCTCCGTCGCCAGCCGACTCAAGGTCTCCGCCAACGCGGGTTGTCGAAGAGTGTCACCGGCTCGCAACGGAGATCCGTCGGTCTGCAGAAAGACCTTTCCACCCGAATGGGAATGGAGTGCAGAAGCATAGGTCTCCGTCAAACGCGCCAGCCCCGGAGTGATGGTGAATCCTTGTTCTGCCAGTTCCCGTGAGGGCGCGACCAAAGTCTCGATCGGCAACGAACCGAAGCGTCGGTGGATGGTGTCGAGCAGCGCCACGTTGGTCGGAACGGCGATCGAACGGTGGCCCGTGTAGCGCGCAGAGGCCGCGACCTCCTCTGGGCGAGCAGAACCCGGGGCTCGGCAGGCACCGGGAAAGGCAGTGGCTTTGCCGTCGTCTGCCCAGTAGATCGTGGCGATGGCCATTCCGCCCAGGCCGGAGCCCGCGGGCTCGACGACTCCCAGCGCCAGAGATGTGGCGATTGCGGCGTCGACCGCGTTTCCGCCGTCAGCGAGGACCCCGGCTCCGATGTCCGCAGCAATATGATGGGCACAGGCGACGAGGCCGGAACTCGAAGCAGCGGTCCATTCCGCCGGGTCGACTCGTGAACGTGATGGATCGCTCATGGTGGAGGCAGCATAAGGCAATCTGCGAGGCAATCTGCGAGTTACATCAGCAGCGCGTAAATGATCGGTAGCAGGATCCCCAGGATCATGAGCACACCGCCGCGTCCCACGAGTCCCTTCCGTCCCTTGACCAGGAAGATGCCGGAGCCGGCCAGGACGATGAGAATTGCCGCATAGGCATCGGCGATCACCGTCCAAACGCCTTTACCGGTGTTGAGGTGCATGAAGTTCATTTCGTAGAGCCAGGGACGCTCTTCGAAACCCTCCCGCACCACTTCGCCGGTTGAGAGGTCCACGGTGAGCTTGGCCCCTTCGAGGAAGACCTGGAGCTGATCATCCCCCGCCCGCCAGGTGTTCTTGACGGGTTCGGACAGGTCGAGGCGCTCGAGCACGACTTGCGTGACTTCGGGGGTGGGACCATTCCCAGGCGCCTCGATGTGTTCGACCGTCCGCGTCCGTTGGTAGTTCGCGTCCCAATGATGGGCGTGATTCACCGCGAGCCCGCTGATGGCGTAGACCAGAGTCAGGCCCACGGTCAGGTAGCCCAGCTCGCGGTGCAGCCAACGGCAGACCGCCCGGAACTTCTTCATGCCTGTTGGCGAGTGGGCTGGTTAGGGCCCACTAGTCGGAGTTCTCTTTCGCGGGCGGGGCCGGTTGAACGACGGCTCCGGTTCCGGTGATCTGGTAGAGCGTCATGCACTCTGTGACGGAGTCCGGATCGAACGGCTTGCCTTCCTCGCTCGCCTTGTGCGAGCAGACCTGCTTGGTCGTTTCCAGGTCGAGCTTGTTCGCGGTCCACACGCCCTCGGCCGTAATGACGTCACCCATGATCTCCGGCGGGAAAACGATCTCCCCGTCGGTCACCTTGACCCTGACGACATCGCCCTCGACGTCCGACGCGATATTGACCCAGCAACCCCGATGGGCGCAGACCCCGACGGCGATTCCCGAGACACGGACCGTCTTGCCGACATAGGCGTCCGGGTCGGCGAGAAGAGTGCTGACAAGCATGGTCTCCTCGCCGGTCAATCCGGCGCCGAAAACCTTGACCTCACCATCGGACCGTCCCCATTCCGGCCCTGCCGCCAGTTCGGACACGGAAAGCGCCCCCACCAGGAACGCCAACATCATTACGATCAACCCGCGCATGTGTCTGTCCCTCCTCCAACTCGAGAGTGCTGCAAAGATGTCGTGACCGGCCGGTGATCCGATTCCGATCAGACCAACCCGCAGAATAGCGAAGTCGCAGCCCAGGTCGGGATAAGGGAAAGTGCTACCCAAGCGACGGCGCAAGCGCCGCGAAAGACCCGGCCGGCTCACCGGCGGGAGGCAATGCTGCCATCCAGATAGCGACGCTCGATTTCGACAGCCAAGGCCTCACCGGCACACCTGTGCCCGACTTCGGTCGGGTGAAAGATGTCGTACCCGAAGGGCTCCGCTGAGTTTTCCGCGCACGTCTGCATCGGCTCCAGTAGATCGACCCAGGGAAGTCCGGCGCTCGCAATGACCGACTGGCTGAAACCGTGCTCACGGTCATAGCGGTACTGGGTCAGATCCCGAACCGCCGGGAAGATTCCAACGAGAACGTCGAACCCTTCTGCTTCGGCCAGAGATGCCAGCTCTTTCAGGGACGGCGCCACCGTGTTCTCGGTGATCTTCTCATGCTCGTGGGCCAGGTCGCGGAGGTTGGGAGCCTCCCGCTTCTTCAACCGAAACGAGATCAGCCTCAGCAACTCGGATTGAACGAGAATCGGAGCGACGCGCGCCGACGGTGTCGATCCCTGCTCGAGTTCCTGGTCCAGCAGCGTGCCCATGATGTTGCCGTTGTCGAGGTAGAAGTCGTTGAGACAGAACTGAACGAGCACGAGGTCCGGGTCATAGGCGAGTCCCCGGTCTTTGAGCGTCTCGACCTCCTGCTGCGTGTTATAACCGGAAACGGAAAAGTTGATCAACTCAACAGGACGTCCGGCATCCAGGAGCGCCTTTTCGAGGATGAAAGGAAACGTGTCTTCGTAGTCATCGACAAGCAGCCCGGCTCCGATGCTGTCCCCGATCAGGACAATGCGGTACACGCCCTCGGGCTTCTCGACATCGTGATCCCGGTCACGATAGCCCAGCTTGTTGCTCGCGCCTTTGTAGTCGAAGAACTTGATCTGATCGCCGCGATAGTCGAGAGGAACCGGTTCGTATCCGATCTTGGGGTTTCGGGACAGCTGGAACCGCCCCTTCTCGATGCGCCCGAGTTCGGGCGCAATCCCGAGCGCGCGGACCGCCCCCTCGGCCAAAGCCAAACCGAGAGCCAACGAGCCCAACATCAAGGAAGCGCGTACGACGATCTCCCGCCCCCCCGGACGGGGACGCGGCGCTGTTTTGGAACCAGACATCGAACTCTGGCCCTCCTCTCCCGCCAACGATTGTAACCCAGGCCTGGCAAATGAGGCTGTGGATTCGGTGCGTGATCGTTGTGCGGGTAGGGAGGTTTGCGGGAACTCAAGCGGAGAGTTGAGAACCGATCTGACCGCGTATCTCCGCAGCCAAATCGACGAACCGAGGATCCGGCCGCAATCCGGTTTCGCGAAGCAACCGTTCCTCATAGTCGCGGAGCACCAATCCGGCAGCCAAGGCTCGCTCGGAGGACAGGTACGTCTCGACCAGGGCTGCGACCCCGTCGTCCCAAAGCGGATACGCCGCGATGGTGTTCCTAAGGAGCGAGATCGCAGCCTCCCGGCGGCTGGTCTTGCGTAGCGCTCCCACGACGGAAAGCGTCAGATGCTCTCGGATCGACTCGATCTGTCGGCGCGTTGCTTCGGCGAAATCTTCATACGCCGCTTCGGGAAGAAACTCCTTTCGAGCCAGCGCCAACCAATCGACGACTTCCTCCAACCTATCCGCAGGGAACTCACCGAACTTCGCCTCGGATCGAGACCACGTGGAGGCCGTCCGCTGGAACTCCCAGAAATCAACCACCGATCCCGGCGGAAGCGACAGGGAGTAACAGCCGTCCTCGTAGAGAACATAGGAGTGGCTGCGGGGAGTGAAGCAGTCGTCGAGATCTTTTCGAAGGTCGTTGACTGCCGTTTGAAGGCTTCGCCGACCCCGGTCCAGATCGGCCTCGGGCCAGGATGCGTCGATCAGACGGTCTTCCGGGACAGGTTGCCCTTCCGCAATCAACAGGATCTGCAGGATCCGCTTCGAGGCCGACCTCCGAAAATCGATCCCGCCGGAAGGCCCCTGCACTCCGAAACGCCCAAAGGTCTCGATGCGAAGCTTGGGTAACGGTGCGGTGCGACTCCACTGCGTATATCGTTCGGTCGCCGCTTCAGGGACGCGGTCCCACCCGTGGGTTCCGACTAGCCCCCGAACACCCAGGGCGATCGCTTCGTCAACCCAACGTTCCAGGGCAACGTCGTCCAGATTCTCGGATGACATTGGCGCTTCGCGGAAAGCGGTTTCAAGTGGGATGGCCTCTTCCCCCGTCACCAACCGTCGCACGGTTTCGAGACGCAAACCCAAAAGCACGGCGCGAACGAACGTGAACGCCGTCAAAGCCTGCCAACTGCCCGGGTAACTTCTCCAACCCAACTCGTCGAGAATCCCCAGCGCCTCGAAGAGGGCTTCACGGCTTCCCTTCTCGTCTCCGCAAAGGAACCGCCCGCGGGAAAGAATGAACAGCGCAGTCATCATCCAAGGCTTCATTTCCGACTGGCGGGTCATCTCGACCAGCTCGTGGCCGCAATCCGTTAGCCGGAGGCCATCGTTCTGGTCGCGTTGAGCCAGGAACAGCAGGTACCGAAGGCGCAACCAGCCGTGATTCTGAGGCGGAGCACCCGGAGTCGGAGCACCCGGGCTCGGAGCCCCCGGACCCGGAGCACCCGGACTCGCGTCGCCTACGACATCCGCACCTACGTCGACCCTCGCGGCTTCCGCGTCGACACTCGCGCCAGCATCGACATCGGGATCGAGACCCATCTGCATGCGGAGGGACGCGAGGTGGAACTGAAACTCGACCAACGTGCGGCGGCTGAGTTGCCGACTTTGTCGTGACCATCCCTCCAGCTCTTGCAGGCTGTCTTCCTGCCGGCCGAGTTTCCACTCACAGACGCACTTGACGATGGCCGTGTCGAGATCATCGAACGGATCGTGGAACTCCGTGTCCGGCCGGGCTCGCTCCCGAGCCTTCAATGTTTGCAGCGATTCCGTCAGGTCTCCACGAAGAAGCTGGACATCCGCAAGTTGAAGGCGAGTTTCGGATGCTTTGTCAGAGAACTCCGCGCACTCTTCAGCCAACAGTGCCAGTTCAGCATCGACGGCCTCTCCAAGGCTCGTGCGCCAGACGAGCAGCAGCCGACGATGGATGAATCGATCCTCGGGCACGGCCAGCTCATTCTCGTAGTCAGGCGAAGCCATTTCGGACTCGAGCAGTCCGATCGCCTCTCGCAATCGAAGTTCCTCCGCCGTCGCGTAGATCAGCGCGAAACGAGCCTGCCCGGCCCTCTCGGCGAAACCCGTTCCCCTCCATTTGTCGACATGATGCTGCACCGCCGGCGCCAACTCTGCTGACGAGACGCGACCGCTGTAGACGCTGTTCATGGCCCAGGCAATCCAGACATAGAACTGGTCGGTCGGATCCTCCAGCCGATCCAGATAGCGAGCGAGAAACGTGATGACGTCGTCGGCCCGACCCTTTCGAGCCAACAAGTGGGAATAGACTCGAATGTAGACGCCGTGGGTTCGCAACTCTTGCGGGATCGTCTGCAGCCACGACTCTACCCACGCCCAGTCTGAGGCCAGAACATGGGCATGTCGTCCCATCAGTTCCAGAGATGCGCGCGCGTGACCGTGCTCGCACAAGAGCTTCATCGCCGCTTCGACCTCGGACTCCGACTCATAGTAGCGAGCCAGACCGTCGATGAGAGCAGCTACGCTCGTTTCATCGTGCGTGCGGCGCAGATGCTGTGTCAGCGCTGAACGAAGAAGAGAATGAAAACGAATCTTCCCGTCCGCGCTTTTCTCTATGGGCAGACGCGACGATTCCAGCAGAGAGACGAGCGCCTCGATCTCTTCCCGTTTCATCCCCAGACCGGCACAAGAGAATGAGTCCACCGTGTCGAGAAGACTGCACTTCGCCATCTGAGCCTTGGTTGTCGTATCGAAACCGTCGAGCAGGGCTTCGTCGACAAAGCGATGGGCCTTGGACTCGTATGTCTCGCGAGCCGGCGCACGTCCCTCGGCACACATGGACACCCACAGCCGTACCGCAACGGGCCAGCCGTCCGTCCACGTAAGAACCTCTTCCGGATCGGCGAAACCGTCCGGCAGTTGCGCGGCTGAAAGCAAACGGGCCACGTCCTCGCGTCCGAATGCGAGTTCACTTTGCTCGACGACACGAGCCCATCCCCGAGTTTCGAGCGTCATCAACTCGAGGCCGGCCCCATGACGGGTCGTCACGATCACGCGGAAGCGCTCCCGTCCGTGCTCGACGAACGTGCGCAACGCCGTCACGCATCCGGGCTCTTCCTGCACAGCCTCGAAGTTGTCGAAGCAAATCCAGGTCTTCTCGGTCTTGGTTTCCGCCGCGAAGAAGCAAAGGGCCTCCGCCAGGTCCGGCGGCGATCCCAGGAGTCCGGGTTCGTTTTCGATTCCGAAGTTGCCGAACGAGGGAACGGCCTTCTGCAACGACGCCCAAAGGAGCCGGCCGAAGCGGTCCGGCTGGCGATCTCGCGCTTCGAGCGTCATCCAGGCGGACGGGTGATGCGCATCCTGCAGCAGCTGAGCAGCGAGAGTGGTCTTGCCGAACCCAGCCGGGGCGACAAGAAAGACGGCCACTTCGCCGGCCGAGTCCAGCGCCGGAACATGGCGGTGCAACGTCCCGGGACGCGAGGCGGGCGCCGTGATTTTCGAATCGAGGACTCTCAGAGGGCTACTCCAAACACAGTGAAGACACTGTCATGAATAAGGTTATGGGATCCGGATGCCCGATTCAAGCGGCGCGCCGGCAGGGCTGCGGCGGCCGAAAGCGGATCCGCGGCCGAAACGTGTGAGCCCCGTGTGATTGGGGACGGCTAGGTTCGACCCCGAAACGTGAACGGACTCTGATTGTCGAGGAGACTCTCCGATGCGCCCTCTGGAACGTGAGCCGGCCCTCCGCGTGGCAACCTACTCACTGGTGGCAGCCTTCCTGCTACCAGGTCTCCTTTCCTGTTCTCGGGATCGCGCGGCGACCGAGCCTTCAGAGCCCCCCATTCAGGAACAGGTCCTTCCAGCGGATCCCAACGGGATCCTGCTGCCGGGTGAGGAATCGTCTGCGGTTCGTTCCGCCGGCATCACCATGTTGCCGTCACCCGTCGCTCCTTCCGAGATCACCGAAGAAGGATACCGCCTCTCCCGAATCACGGCAGTCGTCGCGCCGGAAGTCTCCGTCGGTGAACTGAACGCAGCACTCATCGACCTGGACGCAAGAGTGATTTCGACCTCCAGCGGTCGCGGTTGGATGACGCTGCGAATCGACCCGGCGGCGACGACCGCGGACCTTCTTGATCGCGTCGAACAGGTGCAGGCATCGCCCGTCTTTATCTTCGCGCAGCCGTCCCGGGTGGCTTCGGCGTCGTCGGGGTCTGGACAACCTCTCCCGTTGCGAGAGCTGCCTCCCAACGGAGATGCCTACGAGTTTCAGGAGAAAGCTCGGATCCCCGCCCTTTGGAACTTGAACGCCGCGCATCACACGGACGATGCAAGCTGCATCATCACGGCCTCGTTCGGTTCGGGGACCGGCGCCGCGGGAATGTCCGCTTTCATCGCCACTCCCGGATCGTCCAGCGCCCCATCGAGTACGGCCCGCGCGGCCTGGTTGAGTGCATCTCTCGTTTGCGCGGACTGGGACAGCGAGGCTCCGGGAGTCCAGCCCGGATTGGGGGGTGACGTCGTCGGGCTCGGAAGCTACGGCCTCGATCTCGTAGAGCTTTCGCTCGAACTTGCGAACTTTGTCCGGCTAGGGCTGGAGGCGGACGAGAACTCTCTCCTCACGATTCTCTCGACGGAGACATTCCATTCGAACGACAGCCCTGCGTTTCGCGCATTCGCTGCGTTCAGTTGGCTTACCGAGTGGCATGCGACTTCCGGACTGCGCGGTGCGGTCCACATTGTCGATGCGGGAACCACCGCCAACGGAGAGTCCGCAGCCGTGACGTCGCCCTGGGCGCTGGCTGCGTCGGGACAACTGACCACGATGATTTCCCAGCTCGGTCCTGACGAGAGAGAGGCTCTCGGCTTCGCCTTCAGCTCGGACGGGGTTCTGCCAAACCTCGACTCCGCATCCAATGTCCTTACGGTCGGAGGCCGAAACTTGGACGGAAGCGCGCCGGGAGCTGTTCCCGGACAGGATGTCGTCGCATTTCAGGACGTCGTGGGTCTCTGCATCGGTTCCGGCTGCACCGAGGCGACGACCGCGGGCTCCGCACCCCAACACGCCGCAGCTTTGGTCGCCGGTCTCGCCTATCGGATTCGTTCCATGGCGAGAGAGATGTCTCCGAGTGCAGTTCTGGAACGGATCCGGCTCGCGAACGCAGAGTCGACCGTCAACGGTAGCCTCGATTTCTACGTCGCGGCACTCTCCGTCGATCAGGATTTGTTGGAGGGTTCGATGCGCCACACCCTCCTGGATGTGGTGACGAGCGGCAGCGGTGCGGCCGAACCGGACGGAAGGATCGACGAGACCGACATCGAAGAGTTCCTCCGGCAGTTTCAGCACTTCGAAGAGCAACGCGCCAACGGCAACGACCTCGCCGACCACTCGCGCTTCGATCTCAACGGAGACGGATACACCGGCGGTACCACGACGGCCAAGTTCGATCTGGACGCCAACAGTCCTCCCCAGTTCACGAACCTGCAGCTCGAAACCGAACTCGGTTTCACCCAGAGCTACGACGAGACCGCGCTGACGGACGCAGAAATCCTTTGCTACTACGCTCAGTCCGCGATGTACAGCGGCTCAACGGAGAGCCTCGATATCCTGAATGAACTGGAAGGCTGCACAGAGTTGGCCATTCTCGTCGAAGTCGAGAATCCGCTTCCCGTCAGTGTGACCGTTCCGGTGCGAATTCTGGTCGGCCGGCGTGAAGCGGACGGAGTCGTCGGGGTTCCCGATACGGACCTCAGTCTGCAATCCGAGAACGCGCTTCTCGGCGCCGTGACGGGCACAACCGATGACGAAGGTGTCTTCGAGACGACCGTGAGGGCGATGGATGCCGACTCCGTGAGACTGGTCATCGAGGCCGTCGCACCGAATGGGGACGAGAATGAACGGCGGATCTCGATCCCGGTCGCCAGCTCCGGTGTTCGCGTTGGCCTGCCTCCGGCCTGGCCCCGGGTCGGACAAGCCGCATCGGTTCCCGTCTTCTTCTATCGGAACGGTGACACGTCCGACCGCCTGCTCGACCATGACGTCTCGCTGATTGCAACGGGTGCGGTCACCTCCCCGGGTACCGGCGTGACGGATGCGAGTGACGGTCGGTGGACATTCGAGATGACGCCGGTCGCGGCCGCCGTGGAGTTGCGTTTTCACCTTACCTCTCCAAGCGGGACACAGATCACTCTTCCGCCCGTAACGGTAGATATGGCTCCCGACGCAGCCGCAGAGGTGACAAACAGCGGCGTGTGGATCCGGGCCGGCCTGTTTCCCGGCATCAGTACGGTCTGCTCTGGCTCGGAATGCGGCGAGTTGTCTGACTCTTTCACCGATGAACTGGTTCGACCGTGCCGCTTCGCAGAAGACGAGGCCGTTCGAATGCAGCGTGACGTCTCCGGCAGCGTGGCCCCAACGATCATCTCGACGTCTCAGGACGAGATCACAGTGGAACTCCAATCGCGGGTGGACCTGAGTTTGTCGTCCTCTCGCGACGACGGCTTCAATCCGCACCAGTGCGACTACGGCGCCACCGTCGCCTGGATCGAGGCACAAAGTGGCGTGTCCGTGGAGGGGTTTATCTTCGCTCGTGGCCCCGGAACGGTTCGACTAACCGTAACCGACCTGTCGACCAGCAGCCTGGAAGACGATCGCGGCGAGTCCTATTGCCAGGAGGGCAGACACGACTGTCTGCCGGAAGCCACGCTCCAGGCCAACCTGCGGAACTTCTTCCTCGCCGACGGCGAATCCTCGATTGAACTGAAGACACCATCCTCGCAGGACGTTCCTTTCAAGCTAACGATCGGCGCCAAAGCTACGACACACGGCATCCATATCCCCGGCGCACTGGTATCGCAATCGGAAGCGAGGTACTCCGTCTCGGTCCAATTCATTCCCGACTAGCCAGAACGGCACCTTTCGCAAAGTCGGCCGACTAGTGTCCGGCCCAGAAAGCTGAGGCTCGCTCGTCAATAGCCGCGGCAAAACGGGACGGTGCTTCCGGGTCGGTGCGGAGAAAAAGACCGGGCTCGATGAGTTCCAGCTCCATGAGCCAGTATTCCTCGTCGCGGTCGTTGCCCCGCGCCATGTCGACGCGCGCGTAGAGCGGGGGTGGGGCATCGTGGAGGCGGACGGCCCCAGTTGCCGCCGCGATCGCCCGCTCTGCGGCGAGAACGAGTTCGGGATCGGGTACGACCGGGCGGGTCGTTCCCCCAAACTCCTCCTGCACCCGAAAGTCTCCGCGATCGGGCGTTTTGATCACCGCATGGCTAAACCTTCCAGAGAAAAAGATCAGAGAGTACTCACCCTCTTCGACGATGCTGTCGACGAAGGTTTGGCAGAGCACGGGCTTCCCGGCGAGTGCTCGCTCGATGACGGGCCACTCGGAAGCGAGCGACGAAGCTGTAACCTGGAAGGTACGTTCCGCGCTGGCGCTGACCTGCGGCTTGATGACAAGTTTCGGTCCAAGCTTCTTCAGGGCGTGTTCCAGCTCCGAGCGGGATATCCCGTCGGAGAAATGGGTCGGCGCGAATGGGATCCCTGCGATCCAAAGACCGTCCAGATAGGTTTTGCGGGAGTTCCAACGGACGTAGGGAAGCGCGTTCTCGAGATAGGCTAGTCTGTTCCACCGATTGAGAACGGTGAGGAATCGAGCAGGCCGGTGATGGTAGTCCCACGTCGATCGGATGACGACAATGTCCGCTTCCGGTCCGGGCTCCAAGGCGGATGTCGGGCCAGGGCGCCATACCGGCCACGGCGGAACGTCGGGCCAGTTGCGAAAGGAAACGTCCCAGCCCAAATCGATGAGCGGCTGGCAGACGAGTCGGTCATCCGCCGATTCGGTACCATCGGTCAGAAGGAGACAGCGCTTCATAGGTTGGATCGTAGGGGCCTAATCGCCGCGAGGGCAACCCACCGCCGCTTCCCCGGGACACCCCCGCGGATGTCGACGTGCTACACTGCAGATTCGCCCTGGATTGGACTTCGACCTTGGCCAGAGGAGACCGACAGAACGGATGTTCGAGTTGGACGAGCAGCCGAACGAGCAAATGGGGTCGCCCCTCGCATCCGGAGACATCCCGTCTCCGGCCGTATGCCGGCCCGCCCCGGCCATCTCCCTGGGCGAGCTCTCCCCAAATCACATCGCCGTCGTTCTCAAAGTCACGGGCGAAGACGCCGACGTTGCCCGGCTAAAAGCTCTCGGCGTCTGCCAGGGACGGCAGGTGCAGATGGTCCAAAGCGGCGACCCTATGATCATCCGGGTTCTCGGGACCCGAATCGGCCTCGCCGCCAGACTTGCGGCCGAAGTCAGGGTCCAGCCCTGTCACAGTTGCTGAGAGATTCATGACACTAGCCGCGCCCGACCGTACGAAGTCCCGCACTCCCAACCCCGCATTGTCCCAGCACGCCACCGTGGCGTTGATCGGTAATCCCAACGCGGGCAAGACCTCCCTCTTCAATCGCCTGACCGGGCTCCGAGCACGGACGGCGAACTTTGCGGGGACCACCGTCGAACACCGGCGCGCGGCCACTCTTCTCGGGCAGAGGCGAATCGAGCTCATTGATCTGCCCGGGCTCTACAGCCTGGACGCCGCAACACCGGAAGAGCGCGTTGCCCACTCCACTCTCATCGGTGAAGCGACCGGCCAGACTCCGCCGGATGTCGTCGTGCTCGTAGTCGACGCCACGAACCTGGAGCGCAACCTTTTCCTGACCGGACAGGTCCTTGAACTGCAGCGCCCCGTCGTCGTCGCCCTCAACATGATGGACGAAGCCCGGCGGGGAAAGATCGACATCGACTCCGACGAGCTTTCCCGGCAACTCGGGTGCAAGGTCGTTCCCCTTTCGGCACGGACCGGCGAGGGGCTGGACGAACTGAAGTCCGAGATCACAGCGCTGCTCGATGCTCAGTCTCTTCCCCGGGTCGATGCCACTCTCCACTCGTGCGACACCTGTGGCACCTGTCCCTACGCCGCTCGCTTTCATTGGGCAGAAGGCGTCACCAAGCAAAGCGTGACCTCGCCGCAGCCACTCCCCAGTCGTCACACGGAAAACATCGACCGGCTGCTCACCCATCGCGTCTTCGGGCTTCTTTCGGTCGGTGTCGTCCTGACCGCTATTTTTCTTCTCATCTTCTGGATCGCCCAGTATCCGATGGAAATGATTGACGGCATTTTTGCGTGGGCAGGCGAGACGGTCGCGGGCCGGCTGCCGGACAACATCCTGGGTAGTCTTGTCGTCGATGGAATCATTCCCGGCGTCGGCGGGATGCTCATCTTCCTTCCGCAGATCGTCATCCTTTTCTTCCTGTTGGCTCTGCTCGAAGACTCCGGCTACATGGCGCGGGCCGCCTTCGTCATGGACAAGCTCATGCACAAGGTCGGACTTCCCGGAAAAGCCTTCGTGCCCATGCTCTCCGGCCACGCCTGCGCGATCCCCGCCATCATGTCGACGCGAGTCATCGAAGATCATCGGGACCGGCTGGCCACTATCCTCGTCGTCCCCCTGATGTCCTGCTCGGCACGAGTACCGGTCTACGCCATGGTCGCGGCACTTCTCTTTCCCCGCCAACCGCTCTATGCGTCTCTGACGTTCGTGGGCGCATACGGTCTCGGAATCGTGGCCGCACTGGTCATGGGTTTCCTCTTCCGCCGTACGCTGCTTCCCGGCCGGACCAGCCCGCTCGTCATCGAGTTGCCGAACTACCGGCTTCCAAGTCTGCGGGATGCCCTGCTGCTGACACTGGATCGCGCATGGGTCTTTGTCCGTCGGGCCGGTACGGTGATCCTGGGAATCTCCATCGTACTTTGGGCGCTGGCCACGTTTCCTCAGATGGATGAGACGAACCCACCCGCGACGGTTACCGCGCAGCTTTCCGAGTTGGAAGCCACCGGTGCGGCGGCCGACGAGGCAAGGGAACAGATTCTGTCGCGCGCCGCACTCGAGCACTCAGCCTTGGGCCGACTCGGCCACACCATCGAGCCCGTCTTCCGCCCTCTTGGATTCAACTGGGAAATTGCCGTCGGAGTTCTGGCGTCGTTCGCCGCCCGCGAGGTCGTGGTTTCCACGCTGGCCGTCGTCTACGGAGTCGGCGAGGAGGGTGCAGAGGGCGACTCCCTGTACGGCGCCCTCCGCTCGTCGGTGTGGCCGGACGGAACACCCGTCTTCGGCTTCGCCACCTGCATGAGTCTTCTGGTCTTCTTCGTGTTGGCGATGCAGTGTCTACCGACCAACGCCGTGACCCGGCGCGAAACCGGGGGTTGGCGTTGGCCGATTTTCCAGATCGTCTACATGACCGCGTTGGCCTACAGCGCCGCGTGGCTGACGTTCGTCATCGCGTCGTCCCTGACCTGATCTGATCCTTTCCGTCCCAGCATCGACGCGCTACTGATGGACGCCATGCCGTGTCGGAATGAGCGGCTCTGGACCACCTACCGAAGAACGATGAGACGATGGCTATGCAAACGTCGCGTAGTCTGCGCGCGAACGAAGTACGTCCCCGACGACACCGGGACGCCGCGATAGTCCAATCCGTCCCAGGAGGCTTCCAGCCCGCCATCCGTAGCAAGGCTCCGGATCCGGCGCCCGTTCGAGTCATAGATCGCCATCAGGACCAGCGATTCGTTTCGGTCCAGCTCCAGCAGGATGGAGGTACGCCCGCCCCGCGTCGGATTCGGCCGCACGACGATGGAGTTGAGACGGGAAACGAGACCATCCACGGATGTCGGATCGTTGAACGGAATGACGAAGCCGTGCTGGTTCGTGTTCCAGTTGTCGTGGAACCAGGTTCCCCACTCGACCGCGTCACTATCGAACGACGTCGCGAAGTCCCAGACCGAGACGGAACCGTCTCCAGTCGTCATCGCGAGTTCCAGGTCCCCGTCACCATCGACGTCGCCGACTGCCGGGCTGTTCGGGAAGGCAATCCCAGGCTTGCTGATCGGGAATCCGGTCGCCGTCGAACCATCCAGGTTGAATCCGAAGATGGTTCCGGGACCACTGTTGTCGCCGATCGCGATCTCTCCGCCGGCCGCACCGTCAAAGTCGGCCACGATCGCGGAGCACTCCATGTTCGGTCCCGTCATGACCGGCCATCCCGTTAGAACCGTGCCCGTGTGGTCCCAGGCGAAGAAGGAGGTCCCGCCACTGATCTTGCCTGCGTTGAAGATCTCCAAGTCACCGTCACCGTCGGCATCGGCGAGAACGGGACACGAAAAGGTCTGGCCGCTCGTGTGCGTGACGGGGAAACCTGCCACGGAGGTTCCGTCTCCGTTGTAGGCGTTGATGGATGTCGAAACCCCAAAGTCGTAACCGACGACCAGGACCTCGCGGGACCCGTCCCCTTCCAAGTCACCAATCGACGGAGCCGCCCAGGAACTGGAAAGACCGACGTTGATGGGAAAGCCGGGCAAGGCTGTACCGTCGGCCTGGAATCCGTAGAGTTCCTTCGACGATGAGATGGCGAAGATCTCCGGAGCCTCGTCACCGGCCACGTCACCGATGGCCAAAGTCCCGGTGATGCTTCCGGACACGGTCTGCGGCCATCCCGGATAGACCGTTCCGTCCGCGTACCACGCCCGCACGTTGCTACCGCCACCGATCAGGACTTCAGGAGTCCCGTCATCATCGAGGTCATAGACGGAGGGAGCGAGATTGCCGTACGTGAACCCCGTTGTCTGCGGCCAACCGGCGAAGGCGGTTCCGTCGTGATGATAGATCCCGAGATTCCCGGTCTTCACCGCAACCAGGATCTCCTGATCGCCGTCCCCGTCGAGATCGGCCACTGCGGCTTTGGACTGAATCTGCCCGCCGACGTTGACCGGGAACCCACTGAGCAACGTTCCTGAGCCATCCCACGCATAGAGAAGACTGTTGCTGGACCCGACGACCACTTCATCGGAGCCGTCCTGGTCGAGGTCGGCAAGTGCCACGCCCGTCGGGCTGAACGGAACGGTCTGCCCAATGCTCTGAGGCCATCCCGACTGCAACGGCGGACTTCCTGCGGAAGTGACGGTCGCAGAGGACGCAAGGGTGGCGGTGATGACGCAGGCCACGTACAGCGGCGAGCGGGAAAGGAACGGGGTCATGGAGAGCCTCCTGTGTTGCTGTTGTTCCAGACGTCCGCAGCTTACCACTCTCTGCTTCAGCAGATGTCGACGACTGTTGCTACACGCCTGCTTCCGCAGACTCCCAATCCACTCGTTCAAGGCCGGGTCGCGCAGACCGGACAACGTTCTGGATCTGAGGCAAACGAAAGCCCCCATCCCGACCTGACCGCAAATTCGTGGGTCTGCTATCTTTCTGGGGCGTCCGCTGACCGTCAGAAAGCAAGGAAGCTCAAGCTCATGCCATTTCGAAAGATGAATCCCGAGATCGGATCCAGGCCGGGCACGCTCGTCATTCCCGAGGACTCCCCAGAGACTCTGGTCCACATTACCGTCTATGACGAGTCTGGAAGCGAGACCCTCCGTGAGGTCAGTGACTCCGACATCGAGCGGTACATGGAGGATGAACGATTCCTGTGGTTCGACATCCAGGGATTCGGGAACGAGGAACGCATCCGGAAACTCGGTTCCATGTTCGGCCTTGGCAACCTCCAGCTGGAAGATGCAATCAACGTCCCACATCGGGCGAAGACGGATATCGGAGACGAATTTCATACCGTGATTGCCCGGATGCCGATGGTGGATGGTACTTCCGGACACATGGACGTGCCTCAGGTCTGCATTTTCTTCACGGCTCACTGGGTCGTCACGTTTCAGGAGCGCTACTTCGGTTTCTTCGATCCCGTTCGGCAGAGGCTGGTGGCCGGTATCGGACAGATCCGACAGCTCGGCCCTCCCTACCTCGTCTATGCCCTCATCGATACGCTTGTCGACCGCTTCTATCCCATCGCCGAGTCTCTCTCCCAACAGCTCGACGAACTCGAAGCCGACATTACAGAAAATCCTGCAGCCGACATCCTGGCGGACGTTCACCGGATCCGTCAGCGCCTGACGGTGCTTCGGCGAATCGGACGCCCACAGCGCGAGGTTCTCAACGAACTGGGCCGCGCGGAAACTCCGTTCATCTCGAAGGAAGTTCGGGCCTACTTCAAGGACTCGGCCGACCACTACGCGCAGATCATGGAGCTGATCGACTCGAGCCGCGAGATGGCCATTGGTCTCTCCGAGATCTACATGGCCAACGTCAGTCACCGCACCAACGAAGTCATGAAGGTGCTGACGCTGATGGCCAGCGTGTTCATACCCCTCACGTTCATCGCGGGCATCTACGGCATGAACTTCGAGAACATGCCGGAGCTCCAGCAGCGGAACTCGTATTTCGTTGTGCTAGGCGTCATGGTTCTGGTCGCTGGAGGGATGGTGTACTACTTCATCCGTCGAGGCTGGATCGGCGGCGGGGGCGGGAAGTAGGCAGCGGTTACTGGAACCAGAGCTTCCGCACCGTCGACTGAGATCCGGACTGGAGACGAAGAAAGAACACGCCTCCGGAAGTCAGCTTGAGTTCCGGCGCCCAGAGAATGCGGTCGGCTTCCACCGTTTCGAAGGCGCGACTGGCTTTCCTTCGTCCCGCGACGTCGAAAAGGTCGAGTCGCACCGGACCCGCCGGAGTGGCTCGGAACCGAATTTCGACTCGATCATAAACGGGGTTCGGTCCGACTTCCGCGTCTTGAAGTGCGTCACGAACTACGTCCGTGTCATCGAACGCTGAATCCGGGGCATCGGTTTCCGCGCTGACCAACGGAATCGTGACGTACTCTGCAGAGCCCAACAGATCGCCATCACCGTTACCTGCGGGAGCTTGTGCTTCGAGAATCCCGCCATCGTCCGTTCCGTAGGCGGCCACCGCGACCCAGACCTCGCTCAGCATCCCGTCGGGATCCAGAGTGTCCAGCGACAAGGTACCTTCGAGCACACTGCCGTTGGCGTGCCCGTAACCGCCGCCGTCCGTCACGACCTGGGAGTTCGAATCGAACCAACCGCTCCACCCGTTGCTTTCCTCCCGGGCAAGAAACGCTTCCCACTCGGAAACATCCCCGTCCTTGGCCCAAGGGGCGGCGACCGCGGCGTCAGGGGACAGCGCAACGTGCAGAAAGCGATCCAGGTTCGTGGCCTCGCCGGCGGCGGACGCCGCGACATAGAGGAACCCATCTCGCACTTCTCCCCACAGCGCCAACTCTCCGGTTTCGGCGAGAAGGGGTACGCCTGCGTCCAAGGAGCCATCGAGTACAAAGGGAGGTTCGGATCCGCCGCTGACCGGTACCGACCAATCCTGACCGTCGTTGTTGTCCCACAGGGTTTCGTCCGCGTGTGGCTGCCAGGTAACGCCATCTCCCGGTCCGCCGCCGGAACTCCCGGTCCCAACGTAGACATGCTGGATCGGAGAGCGCTTGACGTTTCCGTTCATGTCCTCGGCTTCGACGTAGTAGTCCAACAGCACGTCGGAGAAGCCCGTGACTTCAATCCAGTACTGGTCGGCAATGAAATCGGGGAGCTCGAAGAAATCGATTTCCGGAAGGTCCCATGGTTCTCCGACCGGGAAGCTGCGGAAGTTCATGGGAAGCGTCGTCCAGCCTCCCACTCCGGATCCGCCTGCGTACGTCTCATTGTCCGAATTCGACGGATCGTTCCAGCCATCGAGATCCGACCGCAACTTCAACTCGACGCGGGCGAGCGAGCTGACATCGTGGACGAAAGTCCAAACATGAAACGTCGAGTCCATCGGCGCACCTTGTCCGCCCGGATACCCCCAAAGGCTTCCCCCTCCGAATCCACCCGGATTCCATGGGAGCCGCTGCGGCAGCCAGATCGTGGGCCCGACCGTGTCGACACCGCCGACAAGAAGTGGATCCGCCAACGCCGTCGCATGGTTGCAGGCCAACGTCGCCTTCACTTCCATGTCGATCGACGCGCCATAGTACATGTATCCGCTCTCATAACCGGCAAGTAGGAAGTGCCACGCGCGTTCGGCGTCGTTCGTCCCTGAAAGCAACGGGTCGACAACATGCGTCGGCCGTACTTCGACGACATTGGCCGCGGCGGTCTCCACACGGTTCTGCGCGGCGGTCAGTACAGCCCAGTTCCGTTCGTCCTCGGCCCATCCGCCGGGGATGTCGAAGCTTCCGTCCTGGGCGACCAACGGCCAATTCCAATTGATGAACTGGGGACTGCCGAAGTCACCATCGGCATTGACCCAGCCGCCATCCTCCACGTGGACGACATCGGTAAGAGGCACCGGATGGTCCTGCAGGTAGGTGGCAACGGTGGTCGGGGTGTAGCCGGCCGCATCTGCGGCGTGGCTGAACTGCGAAACGTTCTCGTAGTAGTAGCTGTGGCCTCCGCTCCATGCGTTGTCCCCATCGTGTGCGAAGAGGACCAGCATCGGGCGCTCCGGATCGTTTGCGGCCGCGATTCCGTCGATGTCGCCCGTTCCATAGAGTCCGTAGCCTTCGTCCCATCCCATCGCGTTGGACGCCGGTACCACGACCAGTTGGGACGCTGCACCTGTCTCCGGGTCGACGTACTCCGCCCGGTGGGGAGTGAATCCATAGGGATACGGAGTTTTGACCGTGACGCCGCGAGAGATCGTGTGCTGGGTGTAGGTCCCCTGCGCCGGGTTGATCTGGTCGGCGCGATTCGGCGGATCGCAGTTGTCCTCATTTGCCGCGTACGGATAGTCCGCACAGGCACGCGAGATGTGGGTATCACCGACGATCGACCACTCGACACCTGCATCGACGAGGGCTGGAATCAGTCGTTCGCTGAAACACATCTCGGCCGGGAAGAAGCCTTGCGAGAAGTTCGAATCGCCCCAGGCATCGCCGTAGATCTCTTTCGCGCAGGCCAGTTCCATCCGGAAGGCGACATCGTCCATCAGTGGTGCGATCGCATGGTGAAAGCCGACCAGAACCGGCTCCAAACGCGGCTTTCCGGCGCCGTTGCTCCACGAGCGGGCCGTTCGGTAGGGCTGGTACCAATCGGATGCATAACGTCCGCCGTTCCAACCGGCGTCTGCCAGGCTGAAGAGATTCTCGATCAAAGCGCCCGCGAAGGAGACCTGCGCTCCGGCCTCGGCGAGATCCGAGATCGAACCCACGGCATCGCGCGGTGCTTGCTGATACGCCGCCACCCGGTCGTCCATGTCGAAGATCGAGAAGACGTCGTTCTGGCTGTTCCCAAGCACGATCGTTTCGTAGGCCGTTTCGTACCGTCCCGGGTTCCAGGTGCTCTCGTCCGGCCAGTAGATCGGTTGATGCATGTGCCACAGGTAGGTCGTGTGGACACCGTCGGACCCATGGGCCATTTCGGCCATTTCGCCACTCGCAAAGATGAAGGTCAAGGCAAGGAGCAGGCACCTGCGGCCACCGGGGAAACGGGCTCGCAAACTGGAGGCGTCGATCACGGGAGTTCTCCTGAAATACCTTCGGGACGGAACAGCAACCGTCGCCCGTCGCCCGCCGCGCGCCCGGCACCCGGCACTTGGCACTCGGCACTTGGAACTTGGCACCCGGCACTTGGCACTTGGCACTTGGCACTTGGCACCCGGTGCTCAGCGTCTCTGGTCGGGCTCAATCACAGTACCACACCGGCATTGATGGGCCTGATGGGCCGCATCGGTGGGCCGCATCGACGGGCCGGATAGGTCCCCCGGCAAGGGGTTCCAGTTCGGCTACGCGGCTCTGTTACAAACCTGTTACCCACGCCTCGACAATCCAGCCGTACAAATAGGAAAGGCACTCACGACCCCGAAGAAAGGAACTCCTCCATGGACCACCTCCCCGTCCGCCGCAGGCCGGTCCTTCCCGCCGTCACCGCACTCATGGTTGCCGCCTTGACCGCGATGACAACCGTGAAGTCCGAGGCCGCAACGGAGCCCGAGGAATCACGGCTCATTCAGATTGCCCTCTGTCTCGATACCAGCGGCAGCATGGACGGGCTCATCGAATCGGCCAAACAGAAGCTCTGGGCCATCGTCAACGATCTGGCCACGGCAGAGCCGACCCCGAAGCTCGAGGTTGCGCTGCTCACGTTCGGCAACGACGGGCATCTTGCGGAGAACGGTTGGGTCCACGTCGATGCCGGGCTGACCACCGATCTCGACATGATCTCGGAACAGCTCTTTGCTCTGACCACCAACGGTGGCCAGGAGTATGTCGCCCGGGTCCTTCGTCGGACGGGATCCCTGCAGTGGAACGAGTCAGAGCAGACGCTACGTATCGCCGTCGTCGCCGGCAACGAAGCGGCCGATCAGGATCCGTCTTTCGGCTACCAGGACGTCTGCGCGCAACTCGCTGAAGAGAACATCGTCGTCAACTCCATCTACTGCGGCCCTGCCGAAGATCCGATCGCACTGGGTTGGCGTCACGTTGCAACACTGGCCGGCGGAACGTTTGCCACGATCGACCAGAATGATGGTCTGGTCGTTGTCGAAACGCCGTTCGACCTGAAGTTGGCCAAGCTCAGCCAGGATCTGAATGATACCTACATTCCCATCGGAAGCTCGGGAGCCGCCGGCGCCGCCAACCAGAAGCGACAGGACTCAAATGCCGCGTCCTTGGGTACTGCCGCGCAAGCCGCCCGTGGATGCACCAAGGCGAGCAAGCTCTACAGCTGCAGCTGGGACCTTGTCGATGCCGTCCGGGAAGGTCGGGTCGATCTGGCCAAAATCGAGGACTCGGAACTACCGGAAGAGATGCGGTCGCTTCCCAAGGACGCCCGATCGAAGTTCGTCGCGAAGAAGGAAGAGGACCGATCCAGGATCCAGAAGGAGATCGGCGAACTCGGCAAGGAACGGGACCGGTTCATCAAAGACGAGATCGAACGAGCCGGACTCGATGCGTCCCTTTCATTCGACAACGTCTTGCGCACAGCGATTCGTGGCCAGGCAAAGGCTCGCGGATTCGCCTTCGAAGAAGTCGAGGATGAGGTCGCCACCGTTACGGAAACCTCGCCGCGTACCCCCGTCGTAGCCCCTTTCGCAGCCCCTTTCGCAGCCACAGCCGCACGACCCCAAACATCATGCGCGCCTGCCCTACCGCAAGTCTCCAACACCCCGGCCGACTGGACTGCCGGATTCACGGCTGCGCGTTTCTCCGCTCCCAACTCGATTCAGTCGGCGGCCTCGCCCGGTCCGCTCTACCAGCAGGCTCGGGCTGCGGCCAGCTTTCCGCCGCAGGCCCACCTCATCCGTCTCGACCCGCAACGAAATGACGTGGAGGTCGCCGCCTTCGATGCCCTGATCGATGGAGCCGCTCAGCTTCGGGCCGGCAACTCCGCGGATGTCCGCATGGTCGGCGGCTCGCCACGGGTTCCGGACGCGGTGGTGCTTCTGACCGACCCGGAGGATTGGGACCTGTTGGTTCGCCTGCTCTCGGCCAAGGCCACCCTTCCCGCCCAACAGGACCTGGACTTCTGGCTTCGGGTGGGTGAGCGCAGCTATCTCGTATCGCGTGGAGGTTGCTAGGAACGACGCAACCCAAAGATGACACGACGCGGTGGAGTCGCACTTGTTCTCCCACACAGTCGTCTCCGCCGCGTTCGTGTCTGTTCTCGAATCTTTCCGGGGTCTGCTCTACTGTTGAAAGAACACCGGATCCGATCAAGATGGGTTCGGAAAGTTGTCGAAGAGTGTCGTAAGGATCCCGGGGAAGTTCGGACGGTCTCGAAAGGTCACCAGGAGCTACGTTTGATGGCACGCCCTCACGTTCTCGTCGTCGAAGACGACTTCCCGATCCGGCGCGGAGTCGTCGACGCGCTCAAGTTCGCCGGATACGCCGTCGTCGAGACGGACCGGGGTGAAGATGCCTTCGGACTGGTTGAGGAGCACCCGATCGATCTCGTCCTTCTCGATGTCATGCTTCCCGGCCGCGAAGGCTTCGATGTGCTGCGAGAAATCCGGACTGTCTATCCGACTCTTCCCGTCATCATGCTGACCGCTCGCGGTGCGGAAGCAGATCGGGTTCGAGGGCTCGAAGGCGGGGCGGATGACTACGTGGTGAAACCGTTCAGCGCGCGGGAACTCATCGCGCGCGTCGAGGCCGTCCTCCGACGTTCCCCGGAACGCCCGGACCCTGTCCGATGGATCGAAGCCGAGGGACGCCGGGTCGACTTGTCCCGCTGCGAGGTCGTGGGAAGCGATGAGGAGCGCACGTCACTGACAGAGCGGGAGGTCGCCATCCTGAGGCACCTGGCCTCGCATCGTGGCCGGGCCATCAACCGAAACGAGTTGCTGACCCGATGCTGGGGGATCGATCCCGCAGGAATGGAAACCCGAACCGTCGACATGCACATGGCGCGGCTTCGCGACAAAGTCGAGCCGGACCCCGGCCGCCCGCGGATCATCCTGACCGTACGTGGAAAGGGTTACATGCTCGCAGACTCGGTGAGGGCAGGAGCCAGATGAAGTTGATCCGAAACGGGTGGCCGATTTACGTGGCTTGTTCAACGGCCATCCTCGTCATGCTCGGATGGATGACGACGCGCTTTCTGACAATGGAGCGCGCCGAGAGATCCACCGCGAGTCTGCAGGAGTACCAGGACGACGTTCGTCTTGCTCTGTGGCGGATCGACTCGTGGCTCGGCCCCCTACTTGCGCTGGAAGCTTCCCGGCCTTACTCGGACTATTTGTCGGTGACGACGGATTCCGAGCAGGCGGAGTCTCTGCGCTTCTTCCTTGTACGTTTTCAGGTCGACACCACCGACGAACTGAGTTCGCCGGAGGTCTCCAATCCATCCGCGACGGATTCCGAGAGAAGAGAGGCTCGCCAGCATCTCGCCCGTGTCTCGAAGCTTCTCGGAGAGACCGAGCTCGAAGCCTGCCTTCGCGAATCAGAACGGATGCAGCAGCTTCTCGAAGAACGACTGCCTTCGACCGAACCTGCCATCAAGTTCGCCGGCAGCCGGCCCGACTACGAACTGAGCAAGAGGCAGGGCGCAGCGAAGACTCTGGCCCAGGCCCAGAACCAGACAGCGAACATGCTGTCCGCGCAGAGCACGGCCCGTGAAGTTCGGCTCGGAGCCTTCCTGCCGCTTTGGTTCCCGATGGAAAACGAAGAGCCGCCGGAGCTTCTCTTCGTTCGGCGGGTCATCGTCGATGGAGCCCAGCAGTTCCAAGGCTTCCTCTGCAGCTGGCCGGCCCTTCACGAAGAAATGGTCAACCAGATTCGCGATCTGCTTCCGCTCGCCGAGATCAACCCGCTCACGACGACGGAACGAAGTGGACCGGACGCGGTGCTGGCGACTCTTCCCGCCACGATCGTTTCTCCCCTTCCGGTCGCCGAAGGCACCTCATGGAAAAGTCCGACTCATGTCGTCCTTGCCTTGAGTTGGCTCGGTGTCATCACCGGACTCCTGGCCGTCGCATTCACCTTCCGTTCGACGGTCGCCCTCGCGGAGAAGAAGACTCGATTCGCCGCTGCTGTCACCCACGAGCTTCGCACTCCTCTCACGACCTTCCGCATGTACACGGACATGCTCTCTCAAGGGATGGTCCAGGACGACGAACAACGCGACGAGTACATCCTGACCCTGCGGGATGAAAGCGAACGACTGGCCCGACTTGTCGAGAACGTACTTGCCTACTCGCAGATGGAAGAAGGGCGACGTCGGTCGCAGCTGGAGACCGTGACGCTGGGAGAGTTGCTCGAACGGCTGTCGCCACCCCTGCGGTCTCGAGCGGAGAGTGCCGGGCTGAGTATCGAGATCAAAGCCGGTCCGTGCGAAAACCACCGCGTCCGGACGGACGTCGACGCCATCGGTCACATTCTGTTCAATCTGGTCGACAATGCCTGCAAGTACGCCGGAGACAATCAAGGCCTGCCGCTGATCGTGCAGTGTCGGGACCAGGGCGAGAGCGTCTCACTGGTGGTCACGGATCATGGCAAGGGAATCGCCTCCGGTCAGACCGCGATGGTCTTCAGCCCCTTCGAGCGGGGACCGGATACCGTCGACCGTCCGGGTATCGGACTGGGTCTCGCCCTCGCCCGAGGGCTCGCCCGCGAGATCGGCGGTGAGCTTCAACTGCTTTCCGGTGGCGACGGCGGAGCATCGTTCGAGCTGACTCTTCCGAAGTCCTAGCTTGTTTTCGGCCCGAACCAGAATTGCGCGAGCCAAGCCGTCCGGTCTCAGACGTCTTCGGCGTCCCGGAAGGTTCAGTAGCTGTATCGAAAGCCGAGGCCGAACACGACGGCCCGGAGCGTCGACGAGCGCTGATGCCAATCCGGAAGAGCCGTCTTTCGATGATACCAAACGAGCCGCATCGAGACCCGCGGCGACTCGCCTTCATCCGCATGCCATCCCAGCATCGTTGCCGGCATCGAGGCCTGAAGTTCCAACTCTGTGGACTTCAGTTCGTCCAGTCGACCGTCCACACTACGGTAGGCCTCATCGCCCGTGTAGAACGCGTTAAAGAACTCCGCTCGACCTTGAGAGTAGACGCGACATCCGAGACTCAGCCGAATCGGATCGGCGGACCCCAACGCGCGGTGAATCCCGCCATGCAACGTTCGCGAACCAACATTCCACGAGTCCCCGTACCACCGATAGCCGAACTCCAACGAGGACCGTTCCCCCGTCGAGAGTTTGAGTGAACCTCCGACGCCCGTTCTCGACCGAGTCCACGGGTGCCGTTCCTCGAGACGATAGACCTCGCGCTGTGCAGGGTCGATCACTTCGACGACGTGGTAGGGATTCGCGAGGTAGCCATTCATCGCGGTGTGCGTGACGTTGATCTGTAGAATCGAGCGCCGGGTCAACGCCTGGGTCAGTGACCCCGACCAATTGGTCGTGTCCTTGCTCCGTTTCCAGTCTCTCGTCACTGGAGTGACTTCATCCCAACTGCGGACGACGCCGACTTCGATTTGTGCGTTTCCCTCCGCCAGGGATCTCGTCGCGGCCAGTGCCACGGACACCGATTCGTAGTCGTTTTCGGTCCCATAGATCAAGTTTGCGGACGCCGTGTTGCGCGAGCCGATTTCCTGAGTCACTCCGCCGGCCCACTCGTGACGGACTTCATCGAACGACCCTGTCGGTCCACCATGGGCCCGAGTGGTTGCCGAGGTGATTCCATCGACATCGATTTGACTTCGCATGGAAGCCGAGGTGATGGCATCCACCAGATAACGAACGGAAGCTTCCGTCGTCGGACGAAGGTCTCGCCGCAGAGTCACCGATGGGTAGAGAACATCGACCCCAGCCGAGTCGGAGTACCCGTTGAAGTCGACGGACACCTCGTTCGTCGCTGACAGTGGACGGCTGCAGAAGGCTACTGCGAAAACCGTGACAACGAACGTTCTTACCCGCAACCGCAGCCCCCTCCCTGCGCATTGCTACCCCCAACCGAACCCTCGCGGTACTCGAGATGTTGCTCATGCAGGGATCTTTCGAATCGATCCTCGGGAAAGAGCATCAGCGGATCGGCCAGGCGATCCCTCTCCCACGCCGGAACCGTGGCGCATCCGGCCGCAAGCGCGAGGCTAAGGACCCCGATGCAACAAACCAACACCACGCGTGGCAGCCAGAGGCTCCTATCCAACGGGGTCACTCGACGCACGGATGGTGAACTCCTCTCCCGTACCCACGTTGCCTTCCTCATCGACGATCTCGATTCGGTATCCGGAACCCGTCCCCCAGGAAGGAGAAACCGTTCGTCGCAACACGCCTGTATTGCCGGCGCCATCGCGTACCGAGGCGATGTGGACGCCATCCTTCTGGAGAAACGCATCGATGACAACTCCGGACGCACAGTTCCACTGGACGACGAACTCCTGCCCGGAAACAACGTCGGTGGACCCGTTGGGTGCCGTCACCTCAGGTCCGGAACCGGACGCGCAGATCGAGAAGCTGCGACTCGTCGCTGTGCTGCCACCAGCAGACTCGAGCCGGACGCGGTAGTCCGAACCGACTCCCCAGTCCGCATTCACATGATCAATTCGAATCACACCTTCCGCCGACACACTCTGCGCAAGTTCTGCCACCACGGTAGAACCTTCGAGAAGCGTCGCCGTCCAAGACTCCGCCGGCTCCGCCCACCATTCCAGGAGCGCCACAGATCCGTGTCTCCATACAACGCTCGAAGAGGGTGCCCAGATCTGGATTTGCTCCGGCCACCGATCCTCCCAGAGCTTTCCATGACATTGATAGCAGGAGGGAGCCGCCGCCACTTCCAACCCAGGCTTCCCATCAAGGTCCGTACGAGCAAAACCTCCCCGCAGATCAGCGTGATGACACGGCACCGCGGCGCAACCGCTCTCGAAAAAGAACGGATCGCGTGCGCCGGACCGATGAAAGGCACCATCGAGATCGACCGTGTGATCGCGAGGAATCCCTTCTTTCTCCTCCACGGAGGCCGGGATTGAGCAGCCGAACCCTGCTAGGGCGGTTATGATGATCGCTGAGATGTGTCGAGTTCGATTCTTCAAAAGGCATTCCCTTCGACCCGGGGCCGAATCGCGGAACTCCTTCGTCCGCATACGGGGCGCAGACCCCTCCGGCTCCATTGTAGCCGGTCTCAAGATACTGGGACCCGAGATACCACGTGTCCAGCTGCCACATGTCCAGTTGCCACGTGATCAGCTGCTACGCCACCGGATGCCACGTCACGAGGTACGGCGTCCCATTGCGCCGCAACTCATCACCATGGTTGCCGTGGTTGCCGTGACCGCCGTGCTCTCACTCCTCCCTCCGCTCGTCCCGCAGGCCGAAGTCCTTTGGCCGAGCTCGCCCGCCTATGCTGTCGAAGAGCTGTGGTACGAACTCTGCACCAGCTGCCATGCGGACGACAATCCCACCTGCGCCGGCTGCCACAACCACCGCGGCGAAATGGAAGCACGCACCGCCCGCGAGTTTTACCTGCCTGGGGAATCCGTCGAAGTCGAGTTTCGAGGAGGAAACCAACCCGGTTGGATTCGCGCACTTCTCTACGGCGAGTCCGGTGATGAGATCGATCGACGTGCCGGCCCCACCGAGACCGGAGACGACCTACGAGGCCGTGTGGACGCAGACTCCGTTGCCTTTCCTCTCGTTCTTCATGGAGTCGCGCCCAGCGAGCCCGGCGAGTACTCATGGCGCGCCGCCTACTTCGGAATCTTCCACGTCCAGGACGTGACGCACGACGAGGAGTGGACGACGGTACCGCTCAGAGTCATCGATCCGTCGGAATGGACCGATCCAACCAGTTGGGGGCGAATCAAGAGCGTCTACCGGCGCTGATCCGAATCCGGCATCCGATTCCCGGCTCCCGATTCTCACTCCCGCCCCAGCCCCCTCGCGGCCCTCACGCCGCCCTCACCCAGCCCGCAACCAAGACCTGCCCACATTCCCCTCCGTCAGGACCACACCTTGCAGAACCCGTATCTGGCGGGGTCGACCCCCCGTCGTATGGCACTGCTACAGGGACGTAGCTGCATCTCGACATGGACGGAGGTCGCCATGAAACACGTATGTCTGTTCTTCATCTCTCTTGTCGCGCTCTCAGTCGGCAAGAGCGCGTTCGCAACCCAGGGAGAGTCTTCCACCCTCTATCCCAGGTACTTCCACAGAGACGATTCCGCATTTCCCGTGAGTGACACGCGGAGTCACGACAAGAACTACCTCCACCATTCCGGAGGCTGGGCACAGAACTTCTACTTTCTGCCGAAGCCTGAGACTCTTTACACCGGCTGCGGTCTGTTCTGGGAATCGTACGAAGTCGACATGGATGGCGATTCGGTTGCGGACTTCGTGGGTACCGAGGTCGAACCGATTCACTGGCAGTATCCAGCCCCACCCGTCGGCGAAATCGGTCACGAGCAGATCACGATCACCGCGGAGGGAGCTTGTGGTCCCCGCACGGCGACGTTCGACGTCCTGACCCTGGCGGAGCCGAACGTCACCTTCCGCTCTCCCGAGGGCGACTCCATGACCGGGTATCTCAGTGACGATGGCATCCTCGATCGACCGGTAGTCGTGATCGAGGGAGTCGACACCACGAACGAGACCTGGCCGTCCTTCTATATGAGTCGCCTGCTACCGCTACGAGAGCAGCTTCCGCCGGATTACGACCTTCTCGTCTACAACTATGCCGACGGCGGCGCCAGCGTTCGGGAGAACGCCATGGGTGTTCTGGGTGCACTAAGGAAGCTGGAACAGCTGGACCTTCCCTTCGAGACCCGGGTGGTCGGCATCAGCATGGGCGGTGTCGTCGCCCGATACGCCCTGGCCTATGCGGAAGAGCACGAGATCGATCACGGCTGCAACCTGTTCGTGTCCGCCGACGCACCGCAACAGGGCGCTTGGCTCAACGTCGAACTGCAGGACTACGTGAAGCAAATGAAGGACCTCGCAGGGAACAGCGTCCCGGCCCTCAATCGCTTCTCAGAACTGCTCCAGCGACCGGCAACCTTGGAACTCGTCCGCGAGAACGTCTATGACCCGGACTACCCCGCCCTGAGACCGGAAGACACGCAGAATCGAGGGGTTGGTGACGAGATCTCCGGCGGGCAGGTTTATCGGGATTTCTTCCACGAGCTCAATGGTCTGAACGGAAACGGGTATCCGAAACGGACGCTCAACGTCGGCCTTTCCAACGGCGCCGGCGATATCGAATCCCGCTATCTGCAGGCCGCCGCGCGAGACAATTGGATCGATCAAACTTCGTTCCTGAGGTTCCGAATCGAGGGTTTCGAGGCCGCCCACCTGACGATGAAAGAACAGGACGTCTATGCGGGCTCGTATCAACCCGCGCTCAAGGCAGCCGTGTTTCCGGGTGCGGAGCATCTATCCTTCTTCATCTTCCACTTCAAGATCGGGTGGGAGCTGGAGTTGACGGGCGTGCCGAGCAGTTACATCTGGGCCAACTCTGCGCTCGACCTCTGGGGCATCGAACGGTCGCTACACGGAGAGGTCGGCGACATCCTGGATTGGGACGAAACCAAGTTCGACGAGATCTACATCAATCCAAGCACCACAGGCGCTTGGCCTAGCGAGCACAATGCCTATCACGATGACTTCTCATCGGTCCTGGTCGAAACGATCATCGACAAGCTTCATGAGGAGCCGTGTTCCATCACCAGCGTGCAAATCGAAACCGGACCGCCCCTGGTTGCAGGCGAGGTCCGTACGATTTCCGCAGATCTGAGTGGTCGCTGCGCTCGCGACGTCGAGTTCCTGGTCAGCTATGACGAAGGCCACACGTGGGAGCTGATCGAGAGCGTGCCCGCACCGGACATGGACACCGTCCCCAACGCGACTGTCGAGATTGAGTGGGAGGCCCCGGCCGGTCCGCGGGATCACTGCGTGATCAAAGCCGTCGGAGTGCCCTTCGCAGAGGCGGTATCCGAGCCATTCACGATCTCCGACGGGATCGGGCCCAACTACGGTGGGACGCTGGTTCTTCACTGGGAGCCATCCATCGTCTACACAGCGGGCGAGGAGTACTGTGGCGCTGCCGCGATTCAATCGTGCGACGAAGTCAACGCCAAGGTCGAATACGAGGGCGGAGTCAGCGGAGATTGGCTTCTTCACGCCTTCGCCGCCTTTCCGACGACCTCGCGTCTCGCCGCGGTCTCCTTCGCCCTCGACTACCACCACTTCCTCGAAGTCGACGACTACGGCACCTGTGCGGACTTCGAGGTCACCGACTCGAACTGGCCCGACTCCGGATCCGGGGCAAGCTTGTCCTGGGAAGAGCCGGTCGAGTCGACGTTCGTACCGCTCTATTGGTTCCAGGTTCATAGCGACATCAATGAGTTCGTCTACTTCACGACGAAGAGGCATCCGGGTAACGGTGGGTACTTTCTCGATGACTCGACGCCACCCGTCCGAAGTCCGATCGTCGACCATGGCGTGGTGTCGTACGCCGCCGGGGGCGTTCATGTTCCCTGTCCGGAAACCTGGGTCGCAGACGTCAACCGGGACCTCTATGGCGACGTGCATGGGGACGGAACGGTGGATCGGCCTCCCTCGCCGACAGGAGCCACTCTGATCTGCGAACAGAATCCGATCCGGAGTCGAGCCACCTTCTCGAGGCAGGGAGGTGATGGTGACCGGTGGAAACTGCAGATCTTCGACGCAGCCGGCGCTCTGGTGCGGTCGGAAGAGGTTCGGGGTCACCGGTGGAATTGGGACATGAAGTCGAATGACGGCGAGAGGGTGCCGACCGGAGTCTACTTCGCTTCGACCGATGATCCCAGGGTGGAGCCCGTTAAGCTTGCGGTCGTGCGCTGAATCCTGGTCGATCAGGGTATGGATGGTTCGAAGACCACCCCCAAACTGAACCGGAGGGTTCGTGTCGAAAGCCGGGACTGGGAAGTCTCGACGACGCTGAGCAAGCCGACCGAGCCCTCGGTTTCCTGAAAGAACGTACGTCCTCCGAGGTCAAAGTCCGCGCCCACACCCCCGATGACAAGGGCGTCATAGTCCCGAAAATCCGGGCGGTCCTTTCTTCCGTCCAGCTTGCGAGCTCCGTTGTTGAGCCACCCCAGACCGAGGCCCATCTTCAGATACGGAGGCTTTCCCGGATGCTGGTAGCGAGCGAGAGCGGAGAAGACCGACCAACGGCGCGTCCGT
Organism: bacterium; assembly: GCA_030431975.1. GTDB lineage: Bacteria > Eisenbacteria > RBG-16-71-46 > CAIMUX01 > CAIMUX01 > JACKCR01. Next base: position 90,341 of record JAUIHP010000009.1, read on the forward strand.
CCAATGACTGCGTGTACTCCAGGGCGGAGAAGCTCATTCCGCCGGAGAGACGCACCTGCATCGGAGCATCTGAGCGGGCCTGAGCGTCGTTGGGCCCGACGATGAGTGACGAGATCGCGAAACAGACTGCGGCTACCAGGCGGAAAGGTGACATGGCTCGAATCTCCTCCGGGCCGGCAGTCCGGCACGTTATCTCGTGGGCCTCGCGGCGGGCCTTGCCCAACGACCCGCCGTCACAGCGACCGGTATGAGCATCAGCAGGAAGAGTATATGGTACCAGGATGGCATGAGTGACCAGACACCGGCTTGTACGGCAATCCCCGTAGCCAGGAGCAGTACGGCCATGATCAGGACGACTCGTGCTGTGTTGCCCCGCGCGATGCGGGCCGTCACGATACCAGCTACCACAGAGCAGACTACACTGAGGATCAGGATCCCCACCAGGGGTCCCGTCTGTTCAAAAGCCTCCCCCGCAGCGACCACTTCCCGCGCCTGCGTAAAGAGCAGGGCGTTGCCGACCAACCAAAGGACTGTCCAAGCCGCATACCCGGCAATCACCGATCCAATATTTCGAATCATCCCAGTTTCCTCGTTCCATGTGTTTGTGCGGCCGTCGCCTTCGCGCAGGATCCGCGATTTGACACTCGTCGTATTGAAGTTAGACAGGCCAGTGTTCGCTCCGACACTTCTTCGGAGTGGCAAAGGCCATCAGTTTGAAAAGCAGAAACAAGAAACGGGTTCCTACACTCGGACGTCCGGTTTCCATCACGCTCTTCAACGTGTTTACGATCATCGTTCCGCCGCGAACCATCTGCTTCTCGGTCCGCGTTCCGTCCGGCAGATCCTCAATCGTCAGGGTAAACCGCACTCCCCCGTCTTCGGCGACCAGGTCGTAGCGGACCTTGCACTCGGGATCCTCAAACTGTGTGAACTTGAAGGTGTGGGCGAAGCGGTGGGGTGGGTTGCACTCGAGGATTTCCCCCACGACCCCGGTGTGTTTGCCGTCCGGGGACCGCATGGCCAGCCGGGACCCGGGCTCGAGCCGACGCGTGTCTATCCGCGAATTGAAGAAGGCGGCGATCGGAGCGTCGGTACGCGTGATCTCCGCCCAGACATCTTCCAGAGATGCATCGATCCAGACCTGAAACTTGGACGACTTTTCGTCAGGCACGCTTCTCCCCTTCCTCCCGCCGCTCGGCGGCGCGGGACTCCGCCCGCTCCTGAATCGAACCCAGGCGTCCCGCCCAGAACGAGCTGTACTCATCGGTCCAGCGCTCGTACATCCGCTGGATCGGCACAACATTGAACCAATGCTTCCGCACTCTCCCCTCCTTCTCGCTGATGAGGAGCCCCGCGTCCTCGAGCACGGCCAGATGCTTCATCGTGGCGATACGGCTCGAGTCAAAGTGACTCGCGATCTCGCCCACGCTCGAACCCGGCGAAAGCCGAAGCAGGTCGAGAATGCGTCGCCGATCCGGGTGAGCCAGGGCGGAGAAAAAGGCGGTCTCTGTGTCGGGCGTCATCATGTAACTCACAGGTTACATGTTAGGCCAGCCGATTTCAAGCGCGTCTGGTCGAACTTGGGAGGAATTTGGAAAAGAACGGCCGAGAGAACCCGGCCGTGTGCCGTGTGCCCAGTAGGGTCCTCAGCTCTGGGACAGAGCGTCCGTCATCTGGATCAGCTGTTTGACGACGCTGTTCAGTCGCTCCCGAGTACCCTCATCGGTCAACTGACCGTCGTCATCGAACACCGACCCGGCCTGCTTGACGGCCACCGTTTGGGGCACGACCGTCACTCCAAGGACTTGGAGGATAAACTGGAGGTGCGGCTGAGCTCGCGACCCTCCCCAGGCTCCCGGCGACGCCGAGACGATCGCAGCCACCTTTCCGGAGTACGCCATCCGGGGCGGCTCGTCCCCATGCTTTCTCGACATCCAATCTATGACGTTCTTCATGAGCGGAGTGACCGACGCGTTGTACTCCGGCGAAGCGATGAGGAAGGCATCGTGATCCGCAGCGATCTGCTTCAGCCTGGTGACGTCCTTGGGAACACCCGCGGCCTCGAGATCCTGATTGAAGAGAGGCAAATCAAAATCGGCAAGGTCGAGAACGGTGACCTCTGCCCCTGCATCGCGGGCCATTTCGACCGCCACACGCAGGAGCTTGCCGTTGAACGACTCGCGCCGGGTACTTCCTGCGAATGCCAGAATCTTCGCCATTCATCACTCCTCGTCGTGAAGCGTTTCTCGCTAAGAAGCCGTCTCGTTGTGAGCCGACTTGCCGCGAGGCTCTTGCTGCAGAAACTTGGTTGCCGCGAGCTTATCGCTCCGCCCACCGCGGCTCTTGCGCCTCGAAGTCGATCCGTTCTCCCCGCGTCGGATGGAGGAAGGTCAGCTTCCAGGCGTGAAGGCACATCGGCGGATCGTCGGGATGCAAGCTTGCCGCCTGCTTTGAAGCCTTTGAACCGGCCACGGAATCAGATTCGTCCCCACACCCGGAGGTGCCGGAGTACAGAGGGTCGCCCACGATCGGCAATCCGACATGCTCCAGGTGCAATCGAATCTGATTCGTGCGGCCCGTCACCGGCCGCACCTCCAACAAGGATTGGGACGCCGCGCCATCCGACCACGTTTCAAGAAGCCGACAATGTGTGCTCGCTTCCTGCCCGTCCGGGTCGACCCTTCGCGCGCCCTTGGCCAGCGATGAGCTGCTGATCCGAGCATCGATCGTCCATTCCCGGTCGGTTGGAATGCCCTCCACCTTGGCGAGGTAGGTCTTCTCGACCTCCCCACGCTCGAACTGAGGTTGCAGCCTACGCGCGATAGCACGGGTCCGACTGAAGACGAGAAGTCCGGAGGTGTCCGCATCGAGTCGGTGAGCCGGCCGCACTCTGCCGGGCGCGTAGACCTGGTCCAGGATGTAGGTGGCCGTGTTGCGATGAAACCTCCCGCTCGGATGGACCGGCAGCGGAGCCGGTTTGTTCACCACGACGAGAGACTCATCCTCGTAGAGGATCTCGATCCGCCCATTGACGTCAGGTTCGACGGTCCCCGGCACGGCATGAACGAGGATGTTCCCGGACCGCACCACATCGTCCGCTCGTAACACGTCAGTCGCACCACCGGCAACCTCTCTGCCGCCGACCTCGCGGCGCACCGCACCGCTCCGGATCTCGCGCATCCAGTCCTCACGCGAATGGATCGTCCGCAGAGCTTCGAGGAACTCGATGACGGTGAGTCCATCCCATCTTCCAGGCACACGAAGCGGCCGAAGGTTTTCGTAGGGGACGCTCCCCGGAAGTGGATCCGAGACAGAAGCCAGCGCCTCATTGCGCGCGGACACGCACTGGGCTCTCTCCTCTTCCGGACTGGTCCAACAGTGCGGACAGGACTCGCCTTCCACGAACTGTTCCGAGGATCGGTCGGCCCGCGTCAAAGTGGACTGACAGGCGTAGCAACAGGTCGTGTCGGTCTCCTGGAGATTGGCGTCCAGGGCGACACGCTGATCGAAGACGAAGCACTCCCCGTCGTAGTGGGAATCCCCGCACTCCTCGAAATACTTGAGGATGCCGCCGTCCAGCTGCAGAACGTTTCGGAATCCGGCTTTCTCCAGATACGGAGCCGCTTTCTCGCAGCGGATGCCGCCCGTGCAAAACGTCACCAGCGGCGCTTCGCGAAGACGCTCCTGAGTATCTTCAGGCAACTGCGCGATGGCTTCCGGAAACTTGCGAAAGTCTTCGAGCTGAAGACCGAGCGCCCCGGCAAAAGTGCCGAGTTCGAACTCGAAGGTGTTGCGGACGTCGAGCAGATGGAACGTCTCGCCGCGATCGTACATCGCCTTGAGCTCATGTGCGGAAACGCGGGGCGAGGTGTAGTCCTGAGGAGAGATACCATCGACGCCGAAGGCAATGATCTCCTTCTTGATCTTGATGAGCATGCGTCGATGCGGAAGATGGTCGCTCGGACTTTCTTTCACTTCCAAGTCCGCGAAAGGCACGTCGGCACGAAGGTGGTTCAGGAATGAGTCGATGGACTGCCGCGACGCAGCAACGAAGAGGTTGATCCCCTCGGGACTGAGAAGGATCGTCCCCTTGATGCCCAGCTCTTCGCAAAGAGGGCGCCACGCCTTCTGCCTCTCCTCGAGACGGTCGAGTGAGACGAACTTGTAGGCGGCGATATTGACGAAAGGAGCTTCGACTCCCGTGGCGGATGGCATCTTCACGACCCTACCTTCTGCAAGTAGGCCTTCCCTCTGGGCGACAGCCGGTAGCCGACTTTGAGACTCTCCGTGAGCCCAAGCTCTTTGAGCTGCCGGACCCGCGGTTTGAACTTGGCTTTGATCATCCCAACCTCTCCGGCCAGGTCGGGAGCGCGCACACCTGGATTGTCCGCAATCAGCCGGAGAATACGGAGCCCCCAGGGACCCGCATCGCTTCTCGCACCCAACCCCTGAACCTTGGAGTCCAGCTCGGCAAACTCCGCCTTCGTGAACCGAGTCGACTGCCGAAGCGCGATCCGCGGATCCTCTCCGATGTGGCGAAGTCGGATTCGGTAGATCGACCCGGACCGCTGCGCTGCGAGCTGTTCGAGAAGGTCGGCCTTGCTTTCCAATCCGGCGCGGCGGGCGTCACCTGCCGTGATCTTCTCTTCCGGAACCTCGTCGACGGAAGTGACCTCGAGAACCCCCACTGACGTTTTCAGCGTCGACCCCGAGCGAACCCTCGCCGTAGCCCACCGTCGAAAGACCTGATCGACGCTTCCATCCCGGATCGCTTCCAGAATGGGTCTCTTGATCAGCACCGTACTCTTCCTTCTCCGACTCGTCATCCGGTCGGCGCGTCGGTCCTTCACCTCTCACTCGTCTGCAACTTCCACCGGGAATCGGTAATGCCCGGTCAATTCGTGCGCATCGATGCAGTCTTCCAGCTCTGGGCCGCGTCCAATGTTGTGCAGAATCAACGGCCGAGCGCCATCCGCCGATCGTCGGTCCGAAACGATCCCAATGTGAGGGAGCCGGCCGGCGACCGTGAAGGTTACGAGATCACCCGGTCGAAAGGCATCCCAGTCTAGCGGATCGTCGAGAGGAATCTCCGCACCCTGCCTCTTGAGGAATGTCCGCAGATTCGGGACCCGGCGATGATCGATGTTGCGATCGGGACGGCTCAATCCCCAGATCTTCGGGTACACCCCAAAGGCGCGGGTCATGTCCTCGTGAACGGCCTTTTGCAGATCAAACCCGAGCACACGATACGACCGTATGACCAGATCGGTGCATACACCCGTACCCTCCGGGACATCACCGCCCGGATAGGGGATCGAGACGTAGGCCCCGTCGTAGCGCACCGGAACCCGGGTCCTGGCGGTCGCCGCTTCGACGAGTTGCAAAGCCCACGGATCGGCGAGTGGTTCGATCTGATCCGCACGCGTGACGACGGCAGTCATCACCGTCGTCACCGTTATCAAGGACAGCACAACAGCCGCGACGAACGACCTCTTCAGGGCGTCCCCGCGAACACGGCTGACTTCTGCAGCGGCACTACGTTGCCATCCACTGGTTGGCCGAATCTGCGAACCCAAGTGTTTCAAGGCTCGAAACGCTTTTCGGAGAACCGTTCCCCGCTCCGCCCGTCCAGGAAGCTGAGCATCGGAACCACCACGGACTCGGCAGGCTGAAGTGACCCGCTTTCGTGAAACCCTTTGAAAACCTGGGCGGAGGGAAACTCGTTGTCATCGGCGGATCGCGCCTCCACTTGCATCGGCGTGTCGACGATCCCCGGTTCGTAACTCAGGATTTCGATGTCCTCACGCTGTGCCATCTCTTCGGCCAGGGTCATCCCGACGAGACGGAGCGCGGCTTTGGATCCACCGTAGTCTCCGAGTCCGGGAATCCCACGGCCGGCCGCTCCGGTAGAGAGGTTGATCACACGCAATGGGACGTTCTTTGGCGCCTGTTTCGCGACCGTGCCCATGAGGTGCATCGGTGCGATGGTGTTGACGGCGAAGATGCGCGCCACCTCCTGCGGGGACGCATGTCCCAAGGCGCGAAGCGTACCGATAGCCGCGGCGTTGTTGACCAGTCCGACTCGCGTCGTGGATGGATCCTCCAGGAAGCGAGGTAGCTCGACCCGAGTGAAGCGATCCAGCTGCTCCGGGTCCGCCAAGTCCAACTCGATGTGCGCGTAGTTCTCGTTCTCCCGCTCGACCGCACGCCGGGAAACCCCGAGGACCCGCCAACCTCGATCCAGGAGTCCGTCGACCAATGCCGACCCGATTCCGGTACTCGTTCCCGTCACCAACGCCCATGAACTCATCTGAGAAAACACTCCGTGATCACTTCGTCCAGGTACTTTCCGTCGACGCGCGCGTGTTCCCTCGCGACGCCGACCGTCTCGAAACCCAAACTTCGGTAGTAGGCCAATGCGGCTTTGTTGTCTTTTCGGATGTTTGCGCGAAGCTTGCGAAATCCACAGGCCTTGGCTCGTTCGAAAGTCTCCGCGGCGAGCGCTCGACCGACCCCGGAACGATGAGCGCGGGCGGCGACGAAGGTGCTGATCTCGCCCACGTGAAGAAGTGCCGGCTCTTCAGAAAACGGCAGCACGTCCTGGATTCCGAGAATCCTGGATTCCGAGACCGCGGCCACGTAGGAACTTCGGACAGGAAGGCCCCGGATGAAGCTGATCTGATCATCCACCGTTCCGGCCGATTCCATGATCGTGAAGCGGCCGTCACTGATCACCTCTTCAAGAAGAACAGTGATCGACTCGGCGTCGCGAATCTCGACGGGTCGGACAAGTAGTTTGGAGTCGCACGTGCTCAACGAATGCGAATCTCATCCGTCTCGGCCGTCTCTTCGGGCCAACGCCATTCCTCGCGCCACGAGTCCTTTTCGTAACCCGACGTCCCGCCGTAGATCGCTCCCAGGGCAGCCGCACCTCCCACCATCCACCAGGCCGTGTCCTCATCCATCCATCCAAAACTGGTGGCCATGGCCGCGCTGAAAAGCCCCAGTTTTGCGCCCAGGTCCGCTCCCTTGAGCGTGGTGCCTCCACGTCCGTACTCGTGGTACCTCATTCCGTAGAGAGCCGCGACTTTTGGAGAGAGGAGCAATCCGGATCGGGTGCGAACGCCCTCTCGTTGGTAGTACTGCGGGACGAAATCGCTGCCGGCGCCGGGGGGAACTAGGGACTCCCGCATGAACGCGCTTCCGGATGCGGTGAGCCCGGCGCTTCGCACGGGCGGTCGCATTTGTAGCCGGCCTCCGGAGAGGTAGAACCGGCGAACTGTAGGGGCAACAGCGCTCGGAGCGTCATCGCCACTTGCTGACTCGGCAACGGTGGGCGCTTCTTTCGGCGCCGCCCCATCCTCTGCCCAGCTGACACCCACAAGAATGCTTACGAAGATCAAAGTGCTCACGAGACTCAGGAATCCCAGCGAACCCGTCGTCGCCACGACACGCCACGACGGGAGCGCGGCTTCCCGTTTCGGCCATCCGTGCCACCGTTGAGTCCGGCCCGGACGGCTCATTGTCTTTGTCTGGCAACCTATGCGCATCGAGAAACCTGATCCTTGGCGCCGTAACCCGGCTGCCACTGCACTACGGAGAGGGAGCGGCCAAAACCAAATCCGACATCTTCCACCGAGTCTCGTCGTCGGCAATTCCCCGGTTCCAATCGACGTAGAATTCACGCGCGAATCCGAAGACCGGATCGAATTCGACGTGGATCTCAGCAGCCTCCGCTTGGGCCCGCTCCACCAGATCGAAAACGTCTGCCACCGTTCGCGCGGACTCGAGTTCGACGACGCCTCCGTCCGAGCCGTCGGCATGCACAGCCACCAACTTGCCCGACTCGACGTCCGCTCTCCACGAACGCGGTCCCGCGCAGAAGCAAACCCTCTCCTGACGAATCGAGTAATTCTCCGAGCCGCGAGTCGCCCAGAGTTCGCGGGCCGTCTCCAGATCCGTGACATCGACCGGCTCCGGCGGATCCAAAACGGAATCGGAGCCCGAGCACGCGATACCGGTCGCCAGCAGGACGAACGAAACGGGAATCAAGACCATAGAGCGGAACATATCGTCATCTCCAGGACTCAGGCCTGTCGCATGAAAGCCAGTGCCGTGACGACTTCCATTCTACGCTCCGGGCCGATTCCAGTCCCGCCTCTTGTCCCGGTCAACTACCGCGTCGCGTGCGCAGCCAGCACGTCCGCAACACAGGCGGTACACCGCTTCACAGCCGGAAGATGCAAAAACTCGTTCGGTCCGTGAGCGTTCGAATGGGGCCCGAGCACGCCGGTGATCAGGAACTGAGCCTCCGGGTAGAGCTTGCCGAGCAGCCCCATGAACGGAATCGAGCCGCCCTCGCCCATATAGACCACGTCTTTGCCGAAGTACTTCTGGGATCCCTCCGCCAGAGCGTTCGCCATCCACGGCGCCAGCTCCGGCGCGTCGAACCCGGCGCCCGGCTCGGCGTTGAATCGCACGTGCGCGGAGTACGGCGGGTCGGCTTCGAGGATCTTCTTCAGCGCAGCCGCACCGGCGGCACAGTCCGCTCCGGGAGACGTACGGAACGAAAGCTTCACGGCGGTCTTCGGCCGTAGCACATTCCCAGCTTCACGAAGCGGTGGCGCGCCTTCGATCCCGGTGACGGAAAGCGTCGGCCGGAGAGTGCGATTGAAGATGAGCTCCGCCGGATCGTCGACGACGGGTCGCGCTCCCTCGACCCAGGGGAAGTTCGCCCGAACACTGTCGCCAAGGATCTCGGCCGCCTTCTGCACCTGTTCCTTCCGCTCCGGAGAAATCTCGGCCCAAAGCTCGTCGACCAGAACCCGACCCGTCTCCTGATCCTCGATGCGGGACAGAAGCTGGCGAAGGATGCGGAAGCTGGAAGGTACGACTCCACTCGCTCCGCCGGAGTGGACGCCGTCCTTGAGAATGTCGATGGTCAGGTTTCCGACGATGTTGCCGCGCAGAGAAGTCGTGCACCAAAGCTGGTCGTAGTTGCCGCAGCCAGAGTCCAGACAGACGATGAGGCTGGGCGTGCCGATGCGCTCCGAAAGATGCTCGATGTAGGGAGGCAGATCGGGTGATCCGCTCTCTTCGCTGCCTTCGATGATGACGACACAACGGGCAACCTTGCCGCCTTGTGCACGGACCGCCTGGATCGCCGCCAACTCTGCAAAAAGCGCGTAGCCGTCATCGCCGGAGCCGCGACCGTAGAGCTTGTCGTCATGAACCCGCGGAGTCCACGGACCGAAACCCTCCCACCAACCTTCGGCTTCGGGCTGCTTGTCGAAATGGCCGTAGAGCATGACCGTGTCGTCGGTGTCTCCCGGAATCTCGATGAAGAGAAGCGGAGTGCGCCCTTCGAGCTGCAGGATCTCGGACGTCATTCCCGGAATCCCGAGCGCGTCCGCCCAGTTCTTCATGAGCTTGGCCGCTTCATCCAGGTGCCCGTGCCCAGACCAGTTTGCGTCAAAAGCCGGCGAAAGGGCCGGAATGCGAACAAAGTCGCTGAGCGCAGGAACGATCGAGTCGTCCCACATCTTCGTGACAAAGTCCTGTGTCGCGGTCATTTGTGCTTCCTTTCCAACGTGGGATCCGTCACGCCGAGAGCCTCACGGCATCCTGAACGGTTCGTCTACTCGGGGCCGGGGCCGGGGCCGCTGCCGGTGCGCCATCATCTCCTGCGGCCAAGACCGAAGCGCAATCCTATCTTGGGACCGAGGCCGGAGTGTAACGGAACGAAGAGGAAACGTCAGGATTTCGCCATATCGTGATATCATCTCCACTGCGCCAACCGGGGGTGGGGATACTCGGCGGGCAGGCGCGTCTCCGGTCGCAGACATCAAAGTCACTCACAGGACCCAGGGAGTCGCACAAATGGGGCTGTTCGAGACTCTTCAGTCTTGGTTCGGGAAGCCATCCCGGACCTCACGACGTCGCAAACGCAAATCAAATGATCGCAGTGTGTACGACCCCGTGGCTCGCCGCTCTCCGCGGATGATGAACGCTGCGTCGGACTCGGCAACCGCGACGGCGTCGTCCAGGACTTCGACCGCCGCTCACGAACTGGACCGATCCACCGAGTCGGTCAGGGCTGAGGCCCAGGCTCGCGGCGCCTCGCCGATCGGCAGTTCGAGAGCCGGCCAGTCGAGGACCGGGGACACGACGAGCGGGCGACCAGGGAGCCAGAGTTCGAAGAACGGACGTGCGCAGAACAGAGACCTTCGAAGCGCCGCAACTCCGGACACAAACCCCGCCGCTTCCATGTCCACCTACTCCAACGGATTCGCATGGACCTCCGCAGAAGCGGCGGCAGCGCAGTCGACGAACGTCGACCGCCCCACGCCGGACGTCACGGCTGAGCCTGCGACCTCCAAGAGCGAAACGGTTCCAAGGAAGGACGAAACCGTGACGGAACAACCCGGGTCGGACGCCCCCCCGGTTCAGGTCCTTATGGAAGGCGGGCTCGCCGACCTCAAGAAGATCTCAAAGCACCTCTCGTCCGTCGGTGTGGAGTCACAGATCGTGATGCCCCCCGGCGGCTGCAACACCTGAGGCACGAAACTCCAGCTCGCGGTCGCGAGCGTCGATGTTCAAAAGTCTCGGATGGCACTGCAGAGAAAATGGGAAGAGGAAGCGAGCGAAGAGCAGTTGCAGGCGGCGCAGCACGTCGTCAATTTGGATTCTGCAACTTTGACGTGTCCCGCGTGTCAGACGAGTTTCGACAATCCGGGACCCGGGGTTGCCTGTGAATGTCCGAACTGCGAGCTGAGGCTGGCGTAGAGAACCGCGTTCCCATCTTGGTGGCGACCGCCTAAGTCCCAGCCCATGGCCTAGGCAACGAGTTCGGTCTCTGATCTCCGGACATCAGCCCGAATGACAGCCCGTTGTCTCCTGGCCCTCGGGTGCTAACCTGTCGTCAGAGACTAAGGGGTCTCCGTGAACCAAAAGAGCCCCGCCGAAGCGAGGCCCAAGAAATCAGGAATTGGCCATTTGAGACAGTTCTCGAACCTATCTAAACAGTCCGTGGAGCAGAGGCACAGCCGCAGCCTCTGAAGAAAAGGTTCAAAGGTTCTGTCACCGTCCGAACGAGATTAGTCTCTGGGTGAGCACTCGACCGCTAGGCAGGCTCAATCTCAAAAGGAAACTCCCCGATACCCCCAAGCCAACATCGACTTCTTCGTCGTTATTGCCCTCACTCACCATGAGAGGGAAAGACGCAACGACTCTTCCTCCTGGATCGATCAGCGCGGCAGTCGCTGGTCCTTGCTCAAGAGAAGCGAAGGACAGCTTCAATCGCCCCCCTTGGATTGGATTCTGGGCAAATGGAGGCGTGGCAGTCGGCTCAGGCTCGGAGAGACCCGCCGGGTCCAGATAGAGCAGATTCTGGTGAATCGTCACCGCCTTGTCGATCTCCCCGCCGACAACGTCCAGTCCCTCGTACCCATCGACGTCAAGCAGTGTGATCCCCGCTACACCAGCGTTCGAATAGCCAAGCACGTCGAATGACATCTCTCCTTGTCCCTGAGCAACGAAGAACCAGCCGGCATTGCCGCCGACGAGATCCAGGATACTGTCGCCGTTCAGATCCAGAAACGCGAACTCCCGAGGGGAGATTCCAGGGTCGAACTCTGGCTCCTCAACCCATTCGGGCCCCACGTACATGTGAAGTAGGGTCGAACCTATCGCCAGATCAACCACGGCATCATCGTTGAAATCGCCGGTGACCAATCGTGTGAATGGCGAGTCGTCGTACGTCTCGCGCACAACCCAATCAATGAGTCCAAAGTCCCCCGTCCCATCCCCGTAGAAGGCACCGACGCCGCGCCAGGATGGACTGCAGGCGGGGTCATCATTGAAGGCTGCGATCACTACATCGTCGTTGAGATCGCCGTTCAGATCCTCCAAGAGGACACTCGTGTTGATGTTGCTCTCGGGTATGCCGCACGCGGGGTGAACTCGAACGGTGAATGTACCGCCGTACGACATCGTCGAGCTTCCACCGAGGAATAGGTCGACGAAAGACGTGGGGCCGGTCACCACAATGTCGTCGTAGGAGTCTCCGTTGGCATCCCCACTTCCCGACGTACTGATCGTAAACGGTGACAGCAATCCAGAAGCCCGGACGAACCCAGCACCATCATCTTTCCAGACGACGACGCTGTCCTGTGCCTGAAAGCTGTTGAACGCAACGGCAATCTCGTTCTCCTCGCCTCCCAGGTAGTTCCCGACGGTGACTGAAGCAAACTCACCGATCACTTGAAACTCCGAGTCGAGTCGCAGACCAGTTCCTACTCCCGTGTTCTCGAACACAAGGATCTGACCCTGCCGCGTGCCTACAACGACATCGAGTCGCTCGTCACCCACAAGCTGCCCGACATCCATCGTGTAAGGTTGGCTATCGACCGGAATCCAGGTTGCCTCCCCGAACCATCCTCCCTGCGCGGCAGCGTCCGGAGCACCCAACGTCCAAACTGTCGCCGAAGCCAGTAGCGACACAGCCGCTGAGACATTGACGCCCTTGACTCTGGCTGGCATGGCTTACCTCGCAACAATGACATGTCGTTGGATATTGGAATCGCTGACCTCAGCCCTAGTAGTGAAGTATACACCGTTTGACACGCGCCGCCCGCCCGATGCCGTCCTACCCCAGCGCCGGCTGGCGCGGAATCGACTACTGGACATTGTCGTTTCTTCGTGCAGACAGTAGAGTGACCGAGAAGGGACTGCTCAAGGACCCTCTTCGATCCGCTAGCGATCATCGCGGACCGCCATAAGGCATCTTCGACAGAAATTGGTCACCGGGAATCCTGCCAGCGCCCGATCCGCTCGAGAATCTCGAACTCGCCCAGTTCCGCACAGAAGCTTTCCAGTTCTTGGCGGACGGCTCCCTTCCACTCCAGGTCCGCAAGCGTTTCCTCGAGCGGAACGTCGAACCGCAGGGTCGCAAGTTTCTTGTAGAGCTCGGCCTCCGCACGGTGCGCGTTCAGACTCTCGGCCAAACCCTTCTTCGCACGCACATCCACATTCCAGACGACAGGATCGCGCGGGATGTCCTCGATCGTTCCGTAGGCGGCCAGTAGCGTGGAACTTGCCTTCGCTCCCCACTTGGGAATCCCCGGAATACCGTCGGCCGCATCTCCGACCAATGCGAGGTAATCGGGAATCGACTCCGGTCCGACACCGAACTTCTCGCGCACTCCATCCTCGTTGAGGATTCTCTCGCGACGCCGGTCGAGACAGACGATCTCGTCACCGGTGACAACCTGCCCAAGGTCTTTGTCCGGGCTGCAGATGACGATCTGCTCGACTCGGGGGTCCGTCGTCCACTGCCGGGCGGCCGTGGCCAGCGCATCGTCGGCCTCGAACTCCATCATCGGCCAGGTCACGATGCCGAGCGCGCGCGTCGCCCGCTCCGCCAAAGGAAACTGCGCGTAGAGATCCGGCTCGATTCCTTCTCCGGTCTTGTATCCGTCGAAGAGACGGTTTCGGAAGGAGAGGATCTCCTGGTCGAAGGCGATGCCGACATGGGTGACGTCGGGCTGACGCAGCAGACTGAGCAACGTCCGCATGAGCCCGCGGGTTGCGCCCACTTCCTGCCCGGTCGCCGAGACAGAGGGCGGGGCTCCGAAGTAGTTGCGGAAGAGTTCGTACGTTCCGTCGACGAGATGGACTTTCATCAACTATCCATCCCCGAACCGACTTGCCTGCCCGTTTCATCCCGAGGAATCGGCATCTTGACCTCTCCGAGTTAGCTTCGTCGAATCGGGTCTAGAACTCCGTCTCGACACTTGCCGTGCAGTGAATGAGAGCCCGGTTCGCCGCCGTGTGCTTGAGCAACGTCATCTTGCCCCCGTCGACCTTCATCTTCCCGGTAAGAATGGCCGTCGCGGCCAAGGTCTTTCGCTCGAGGATGTCTTTCCACAGCGAGAAGGGCGCCCGAAGAACGAACCCGGCATCGTCGTGATTGGCGGCATCAATGAAGTCCGCCCCCTGACACTGACCTTCTTTGAGACGGATGAGCAACTGGAGTGGCGTCTTCAGCTGATCGTCGGCCTCGAACGCGAAGAGCATGTTTCCGTTGAAGTCCGTGGCCCAGTTCTTCGCAGCATTCTTGTACTCCGAAGAACCGTTGATTTCGGCGACCAATGCATCCGCCCACTCATCCGTTCCGAACTTGACCGTCACCTGAGCCCCCCTAGCTGTTCGCGCCGGCCGGCTCGGTTTTCAGAGCATCGCCGTACTTGATGAAACCCGGATTGAGCAGACACTCCGGATCGTACTTCTTCTTCGCTGCGACCAACTCGGGCCAACGGTCTCCGAAGTGCATCCGCCACTCTTCCTCGGTGAAGTTGATATAGCCGGAAAGGTACCTCTTCCCGCCCATGGCCTGACCGAGGAGGCTTCCATTGTCGAGGATGGGACGAACCTGGTCCCAGTAGCGCTGCGGAACAGCCGGCAGAATCCCAAAGCCGATCAGGTTGTCGCCCTCGGGTCGCATGAAGAACTTGGAGTCGGACACGGTACCCTTGGCCGGCCAAAGAAGGATGTGACCGCCGATGAGGAGTCCGGGCGGCAGATCGGGAAGGATCTGATTGATGTAGTCGGCCGCCGTATCCCACGGCATGACCAACTCCATCCACGGGTGCATGTAGTCCCAGGTACCCGCTTTCTTCCAGAGTTCAAAGACGGGAACCATGCGCTCGTGGAAGTCGATCGTCGGCAGGTCATCGGTGTAGAGATAGTCGTAGAAGTCGAGTCCTTCCAACATCTCTTTGTCGTTCGGTTCTTCCCCCGGATCGAACTCGACCGTCGGGTGGAAGGGATAGAACCACTTCGCGAAGACCCGCCGTTCACCGTTGATCGGTTTGATCCCCTGAGGACATGGCGACGCCCAGCTTTCCAGGTAGTCCCACTTGCCGTCGTCCATCATCTTCTCGGAGTCGGTCATGAACTTGCCGATGTCGTCGTAGAGCAGGTAGTAATTCCGGCACATCTTCTTGTTCTTGCGCAGGATCATGTTCGCTTTGCATAGGATGGCGCTCTGGCCGAGCCCGGCCACGACCGACCAGAAGAGCTCCGGATTCTCATCGCGGCTGCAGTGGACGATGTCCCCGTTTCCGGTGACCACTTCCATGTCGTGGACGTTGTCGCCCTGCGACCCGTACTTGAAGGACGCGACGCCGATGCCGGCCATCGAAACCGTTCCTCCGATGGTCACGCCCAGGTTGTTCGTGAGAACACGCGGTGACAGATCCCAGCGTTTCAGGTGCTGAACGAGATCTCTCCAAACGACGCCGCCCTGAACTTCGACCAGGTTCTCGCCGTGATCGACCTCATAGATCCTGTCCATCGACTTCATGTCGAGGAGGATGCCGTCCTTGCTGATCCCGAGTTCACTTTGGCTGTGGGCGCTTCCCCGCGTGGAAACGAAAAGACCGTGCTCTTTCGCGAAGCGCACGGTCTCGGCCACGTCCTGGGTCGTCAGAGGTTTGACGACGAATCGCGGCTTCCAATAGTGAATCCGGCCATAGTTCGTCAGGTGCTCTTCGCCGAATTGATCGCGGGTGAAAACCACGCCGTCGATCCGCTCTTGAAGGGGTGAGAAAAGGCGATCCATGTAGTCTCCGTGAAAAGCGGATGGAGTGACATTCCGGGTCCGTGCCCGGAAGCGACACATCTTCGTTCGGTGGGGACGGGCGAACAGATGCCTCAGGGTCCCGGTCCCACAGCCTACCACGTTCGGACCCCTTCGCGTGGCCCGCCGCAAATCGCCGCAGTTCCGCCGCAGTTCCGCCGTAGCTCCCCCGCAGCTCCCTGCAGTTGCCCCGCGTGACCTTGGAGGCCGAGGCCCGAGCCCGACTTCTGATCGAGGGCGCTACATCTTCTTGTAACTGGGGCCGCTGCCGCCTTCCCTGGGCTGCCAGCGCGGGCCGACGATGTCCGTGGCCTTGCAATCGACGCAGTTCGGCGCGTTGATGACCAGCTCCGTCCCGTTCCACTCGTAGACACCTGCCGGGCAGAGCGACTCATAGAACTTGGCCACGGCTTCCGGCACCCCCGACTTTGCAGTGAGGTGACTCGGGATGTCATCTCGGGTGGAGTTGCCCGACCGGTAGACGGCGTCGACCTTCGAAACGACATGTGGTCCGCTCGACTTGGGATAGTCGTTGGAGACACGGCGCTCCGCGGCGGCGTCCTCTTCCATCTCGATGGTGCCGCCGGGAAAGGCTCCCTTCGTCACCGTCATGAGTCCCGACTTGACGAAGCCCGGCCAGAAGCCGTCCTTGAACGCGGGACGCATGTTTCGAGTCTCTTTGAGATCCGAAGCGATGTAGCTGCTGTGCAGAGTCTTGTCGTACGACGAGAGCGTCGCCTGAGTGACATCGTCCTTCTTCAACGCCTCGAAGATCGTACGCGCGGCGTAGACCCCCGATTGCATCGCATAGTGGATGCCCTTGAGCGTCGGAACATTGACCAAACCCGCGGCATCCCCGACGACGATGAGTCCGTCTCCGCTGAAACGAGAGGGAAACGCGTTGTAGCCGCCTTCCGGAATCGTCTTAGCGCCCCACTCTTCGATCTCTCCGCCTTCCAGGACGGGAGCAAAGAGAGGATGCTCCTTCAGTTGCTGAAGCAACTGATGGACATCCAGACGGTGATCCGCATAGTCCAAGCCGACGACGAGACCGAACGACACGAGGTCATCGGCCATCGGATACATCCAGCTTCCGCCAAACGCATCGCCGGGCAGCGGCCAGGCCATCGTGTGAATGACATCCTTCGGAGCCTTCTTGACGCGCCAGAGTTCCTTCACCCCGAGTGCGTAGATCGGCGCGGACTTCCGAGTGATGTTCTGCCACTGCTGGTAGGCCTGAGTCAGCGTTCCACGTGTGCCTTCGGAAAGAACCGTAACGCGAGCCGAAATGTCCCCGGCCGGTTCGGCGCCCGGTCCCGGCGTTCCATCGCGCTTGAGTCCCGCCGGAGTCGTACGGACCCCCAGCACCTGGTTGCCTTCGACGAGCAGACCGTCGGCGGGGAAGCCGGTGAAGACGTTGACGCCCATCCCCTCGGCCTTCTCTCCCAACCAGCGCACGATCTCGGAGATCGAAGCCACGTAGTTGCCGTGGTTCTTCATCGTCGGCGGAGTCGGAAGCTTGAACTTGCCGGTCGGCGTCAGGTAGTAGACCGCCTCGTCGCGAACTTCCGTTCGAAGGGGAAGATCCGAAATGGGAAGGTCCGGAAACAGCTCCTTGAAGACCCGGGGGTTGACGACCGCTCCGGAGAGATTGTGCTCCCCAAGATTGGCCGCCTTGTCGAGGACCCCAATCTCGAGGTCTCCGAGGCTTCCCCCTTCTTCCTTGTCTTTCGCCAGCAGCCGCGCCAACTCGATGGCGCCGCAAAGCCCGGCCGGACCCGCGCCGACGAAGAGGATGTCCATCGGGACGGCCTCTTCACTCGGCTGCTCATGGATGATGAGCTGATCCATGGGAAGCGGCGGTTGATGATCGAGGGGACGAAACTTCTGGGTCATGTTTTCCTCCGCGCGCCGCGTGTCTTATCCGACGATGGACGTGGACTTGATGTAGTCGAGCTTGGGGAAGTCCTTGTTCAGGTACTCGTTCCCCTGCCGCATGATCAGTCCCTGACTCGGTCCCGAACCACGAGGCGCTCCCTCACCGTAGTCGCTGTAGAGGCCGTCCACGACCTCCATCCCTTCGACAACCTCACCGAACGGCGAGAAGCCCTGCGGGTCCAGGCCACCACTGTTGTCACCGTAGTTGATGAAGAACTGCGTCGTCCGGGTATTGGGACCGGCCATGGCGTAGCTCACGAAACCGCGCGTATTGCTCTTGCGAACCGGATCATCCGGGAAACGGGCCGCCGTCCAGACCGAGCTGACCTTCGGGTCTCCGTGGATACCGACCTGAGCCATGAAGCCGTCGAGAACGCGGAAGAAACGGCAGTCGTCGTAGTAACCGTGCTTGACCAGGTTGTAGAAACGGTCCGCGCCACGCGGCGACCAGTCCCGGTGGACCTCGATGACGAAGTCTCCCTTCGTCGTCTCGAACTTTGCCTTGAAGGTGTCGGGCGCCTTTTCGTTGAGGGCCCGCCAGTTCAGGAGCGGGCTGTCACCCATGACATCCTGCTTGGCCTCTTCGATGGCGTTCGTCGTTTCATTCACCCGGTCGGCCGCCTGGTCGGCAACCTGCTGGGTCTTGTTTACGGCGTCCTTGGCCGCATCCGCGGCGGAGTCGGCCGCATCCTGGGCGGAATCCCCGCCTCCGGAACAGCCCGCGGCGGTGGCCATGGCAATAGCGACGGTCAGAACCGCCAGTCGCTTGAATGTCGATTTCATTTACGAAGTCCTCCTTACGGGTGGGACGGGGTCCCCCCAAAACACATCGACCGACCGGGGATTCTATCTGCTGGCCCGGCGGAACCCAAGGGATGGGTTGCCCGAACCTCTCGGTCGCCGATTCCCAGGGGGGGCGCCGATTCGCAGGGGAGGTCGCCGATTCGCCGGGATCAGTCCGTCCGCAGTCCGCCCGCGATCAGGGCAACCCCGAGAACGAGCAGTCCCGCCCCGACGGGCGCCAGAACGACACCGTACCCCGGATCCCCATCCAAGATGACCAGTCCGCCCAGGAAGAAACCCAAAGGCAGAAGGATCGTGCCCCCGATGAGCAGGCGGGAGATCAGGGGGACCCGTGAGAGGTGCCCGGAACCGGACAACAGTGTCAGTCCGAAGAGGACGTTCACGATGGAGAAGAGAGCTCCGTGGGCGTGGGCCAGGGTGAACATCAGACGGCGCGTTTCGTGACCGACGCTCAGGTACCAATCCAGCTTCAGCCCGTGCATGATCTCAAGGCCGAGACCAACCGCCAGGAAGACGAGAAGCATTCGCCACCCAAAGAGAAGATGACGCGAACCCGTGGCGGTTTCGACACCTCCGCGGCGACGGCCCCCGCCCTCAGCGGATCCGCCGGAGCCGGTTGTCTTCCCGTCCTTCTTGGTACCCGTTGCCTTGTTCACGTCTACTCCGCGAGAAAGATGATCGAGTTGTCCCGCTGTTGCAGCAGGTAGGCATACACGCTTTGGTCGTCACCGAGAAGTCCGCCCGGATCATAGAGCAGCGCGGGAAGTCCCGGCGGATGGCCCAGCTCACGCTGGCGACGAGTGTGCCTGGCGATAGCTCTCCCTGCCGCCTGCTGCAGCACCGGCACGGGAGCGTGGATGTTCATGTCGAAGTCCTCGTAGCCGGGCAGCGTCCGCAACGAGTGGTAGGTGATGTACCGGACGGCATTGTACGGGTCGAGCAAAAGCTGTGGAAGAAACGCACCGATCCACTCGTTCCCGGAAGCGGCATGGGCCTCCTCCCAACCGAAACTCCAGGCGGAAAGGGCGCGCGCCGCGGCGTCTCCCGAATACGCCCACAGGATCGACGCCGGAACGGACTGCTCGTACTCATCGAGAAACGGCGGATCGATTCCGTACCAGGATTCCAGGTGTTCCGCGGTCCAGCCGAGTGACTTGTCGAGGTGACATTGATTGCACGCGTTGGGCCGCCCTCCGGAATGACTGACTGCAACGTCCGGACTCTCGATGGTGTGGGAACGGATGGCCTTGAGCAGCCCGTAGGTCGTGTGCGGCATGTGGCAGTTGTAGCATTCGCTGCCGCCGGAGCCCGCGGCGTGGTGTGTGTGGGCTTGCAGCCGTTGCGTGTCCGCATACTCCGAGTGACATTGCGTGCACGCCTCGTTGCCGTCCATGCCGACGGCCAACTGATCGTTGGCCCATTCCTTGCGCGGCCGGGGATCCTCCGAGGCCTGATGCATCGAGTGACAGGACATGCAGGAAAGCTGATCGAGATGGCTGTCTGCCTTGAAGCACGGGGAATCGACGAGTCCGTTGTACTCGCGCCCGGCAACACGGACGGTTCCGTCCGGCCAGAACATCCCCGAAAAAAGCTGCGGGAAGTCCTCGTAGAAACCTTTCACCCACGGGTCGTCGAAGTTCTCCCGCATCATGACCGTGCGGTTGTCGTGCAGGTCGTCCCCCGGAGTGAACTCCCAGCCGGATTCGGCCCAGCTGGACCAGTCTTCGCGTTCGCTCGTGGCATGGCACTGGCCGCAGACCTGGGATCCGCGCGCGGCATCCAACCGCGCCGGATTGATGATCGTCGGATCCGGTTCGCCGGACGCACGCAGCCTGTACCGGCGCAACGGATCCTGATTCACCTCGATGTGTTCCCGACCCGGACCATGACACGCCTCGCAGGCGATTCCGAAGTCGGCGACCTGAGTGTCGGCCGTCGATTCCGGCCCAACCATCTCTTCTCGTGTCCGAGGCGCGGGTGCGTGCGGATCCTGGCCCGCCTTCTGGATCCGCGGGACTCCCGCCGTCGAGTGACAGTTGATACAGGTGACATTCCATCGACCCGACTCGGAGTGAACCGACTCGCGGTTGTGAAACGCGGGCATGAGAAACGCCGCGAAACGGGGAATCCATTCCTGGTCCTCGATCATCCAAACGAACGGGAACTGACCCATCGAACGCGCTTTGTCCTCGCGCGCATACCAGTACACCTGCATGTGATGAGAACCGGTGGTCATCACCATCTGGTTCGTTTCCCGCGGTGGATTCCCGTCGGGACCCGGCGGATCCCCTTCTTTCCAATCCGGGTCTACCATGTCGACGAGAAAGCGGTCGCCGTCGCGAAAGAGTCGGTAACTGTCGCCGTAGAGTTCCAGATACACATTGTCGAAGTTGCCGAGGGCTGCTTCGGGAAACTCCACCTGCGTCATGGTTCGGTGATAGGAATCAAACCACGAATCGTGATTGCCCGGATGACAGGACCGGCACGACTCGGATGAAACATAGCCACGATCATCGACTTGAATGGGACGGGAGGTGATCTGGTGCTCTTCCAGCGGAAGGGTTCGACCGGCCAACGCGTAGAAAGTCCCGCCGGCCGTCAGCAGCAGCAACACAGCAAAGAGAACGAGCCGGATGTGGCGAGTGTTGGCCAGAGAAGCAATCCAGCCGAGGACGAGGATCCCCGTTGCGGCGGCCACGAGTACGACAAGAACGAGAGCAAGGGGCATCAGCGCAGACTCTCCAAGATAATGCCTAGCCCGGATGATTCACGAAGGTCTGCTGCGTTGACGACCTTGATGAATTTATCGGGCAGGTGATCGTATCAGCCGGTAGGGAGTCGGACAAGATACGGGCGAACCACCCGGGGGCACCACCCGGCCGACCCAACGGCCGG
This sequence comes from bacterium, assembly GCA_030431975.1. GTDB lineage: Bacteria > Eisenbacteria > RBG-16-71-46 > CAIMUX01 > CAIMUX01 > JACKCR01. The sequence continues at coordinate 111,618 of JAUIHP010000009.1, forward strand.
AACCGGAAGACGGAGAGCCACTTCGAACGAGTTCTGCAGACGGGGGACGATAGACTCGACAACAGAACGGGGCGGAAACAACAGGTGGCGAAAGCGTCCACCGAACTCGTGGGAAACGTTATGAATTGGCCCTTTCGCGCCGCCCTCATCCCGCTCTTCGTGGCCGGCCTCCTGCCTATTGTCTCGGAGCCCGCGTCCGCCACGACCTTCGAGGTCGGTGACGGCCAACCCTACCCGGAAATCGGTGACGTCCCGTGGGAGGGCCTACTCCCGGGCGACACCGTTCGGATTCATCATCGAGCGACTCCCTACCGCGAGAAGTGGGTCATCTGCCGAGCAGGCACGGAAGCGGAACCGATCGTCATCAGCGGCGTGCCCTCTCCCTCCGGTGATCTTCCGGTGATCGAAGGCATCGACGCGACGACCCGCGAAGAGCTCAACTACTGGAACGAAAGCCGGGGCGTCATCAAGATCGGGGGCGCCAACAATCCACCCGACACGATGCCGGCACACATCGTCATCGAGAACCTGGAAATCCGAAGCGGCCGACCACCCTACACCTTCACGGGTCGGGACGGGCTCACTTCCTACGCCTCGAACTCCGCAGCCATCTACATCGAGAAAGGAGAGCACCTTCGGATTCGCAACTGCGTCCTTTGGGACTGCGGCAACGGGCTCTTCTGCGGGAGTGCGACGACCGACCTCGTCGTTGAGTACAACCACATCCACACGAACGGCATCGAAGGTTCGATCTACGAACACAACAACTACACGGAGGCACTGGGAGTTCTGTTCCAGTTCAACCGGTTCGGCCCGCTTCGGGACGGCTGCCTCGGCAACAATCTCAAAGACCGGTCCGCGGGAGCCGTCGTCCGCTACAACTGGATCGAGAGCGGCAACCGCCAGCTCGACCTCGTCGACAGTGGCGACCCTGATCTCTACAACGATCCGAGCTACGCGCAGACTCTCGTCTACGGAAACGTTCTCATCGAGCCGGACGGAGCGGGAAACAGTCAGATCATCCATTACGGCGGCGACTCCGGTGACACCTCGAGGTATCGGGGCGGCACGCTTTACCTCCACAACAACACGGTCGTTTCGACGCGGAGCGGAAACACCACGCTGCTAAGGCTTTCTTCGGCGAGCGAGAACTGTGACGCACGGAACAATCTGGTCTACGTCACCGCCGCGGGCTCGCGACTTGCGATCCTCGCGGAGAGCGGTGGGACGGTCGACTTGCAGAACAACTGGCTCAAGTCGGGATGGGTTACGTCGCACGGATCGACCTCCGGCCAAGTCTTCGATCTGGGAAACGTAGAAGGATCCGATCCAGGGTTTACGGACCTGAACATGCAGGAATTTACGTTGCTCGAAACTTCATCCTGCGTCGATGCCGGGGGTGGGCTGGCGTCTGAGATCGCGACGGAGCACACGCCCGTATTCGAGTACGTACGCCATTCGATGTCCCAACCGCGCCCTGCAGACGGCAGTCTGGACATCGGCGCGTTCGAGTATGCGCTTCCGAGTTCAGTGGACGGCGCGGGTCCGGATCGGAATCAAGCGCAGATCCTGGCCTACCCCAATCCGTCCTCTGACCGAGTCACCTTCGAAGCCCAGGGTCCCGCTTCCCCGGGTTCGAGTCTCTCGATCTACGGTGCGAACGGACGTCTAGTGAAGCAGCTCTCTACGAGCAGAGCAACGGACGTCGAGCGATGGACCTGGGACGGAACCGATGTGTTCGGTCGCGCCGTTCCTCGCGGGATCTACTTCGCCCGGCTGGACGGTGCGGAAGCAGCCACGCTTCGGTCGGTCGTCATCGTGCGGTAAGAAATCGAAGCCAACTTCGAGCCACGTTCGAGCCACGTCCGAGCCACATCCGAATCACGTCTGAGCCGACCGAAGTAAGGGAAGCTCCGTAGTTTACCGTAAATGGAAGTGGACCCAGAGTGATGGATTCGAACCCTCCGACCCGGGTGGTAGCTATGAGCCATGCTGCAGATTATTCCCAGTCCGAACGAGCCCAGTCCTTCCTCAGTCGCGTCGAGAGTCCCAAGTACGAACGCAACAATGTGAATGGGATTTCTCCATTTCTCGCCGACCGTGTGCCCGATGACATGAAGGGCTTCTACTCCGAGGCCGAACTGGCCGAGCTGGCCTCTCTTCAGGGCACGGACCGCGACGTGGAGTCGCGGATGCCGGTCAAGATGACGCGGCACTACTTCGAGATGGCCCGAACGAGCCCACCGCTGCGTCGGCTGGTCAAGGCCAGCCCGGACGAAACGAAGAGCCTGGCGGGGTCGGAAGACCCGGGTCACCAGATGGACTACAGCCCGGTCGAGGGCCTGCTTCACAAGTACGAGCTGGGTTTGCTCTATGTCACGTCGACGTGTTCGGCCCACTGCCGTTTCTGTTATCGCGAGGAGCTGATCGCCCGCAAGGAAGTCGAGCGCCAGGACGGAACGGTGGCCAAGAAGGGTCTGGCCAAGATCGACGAAGTCGCCAACTACGTGCTGCAGCACAACCGACTTGTCGCGAGCAACGGTGGCGTGCACCCGGAAACAGGCCGCGAAAAGCTACGTGAGATTCTGTTGTCGGGCGGAGACCCCATGGTTCTTCCGAATCGGAAGCTGGCCGAGTGGCTTTCGGCGATGGGTGATGTCGGAATCGAATCCATTCGAATCGGAACCAAGGAGATGGCGTTCTTCCCGGACCGTTTCGACTCTGCTTTCGTCGACATGCTCAAGGACTTCCGGCAGAACTACCCCGAAGTCGGCCTCCACCTCATGGCCCACTTCAACCACCCTGACGAGTTCCTGGTCAAAGATCCCGACGGGAACTATCTCGAGAACGCGAACGGGTCCTTGAAGTGGAACGACTCTGCGAACCGGGCCATGGAACGCATCAACTCGCTGGGATGGGTCACGGTGGAAAACCAGGCGCCGATCATTCGGGGGATCAACGACGATCCCGACGCTCTTCGCATCATGCAGCGTGCGATGAAACGGATCGGGGCCGAGAACCACTACTTCTTCTGCGGCCGCGACATCGTCGCTCACGAAGCCTTCAACGTACCGATCGAAACCGCCTGGCACATCCTGAACGAATCACAGAAGGGTTTGTCGGGAGTCGAGACCCGGGCGCGTCTTTCCATCACCCACTACAAGGGCAAGACCGAGGTGGCTGCCGTGACCCACGAGCCTCTGCAGGGCATCCCGGGCACTGAGAACGGTTTCCTGGTCTTCAAACTGCTGCGGAACGCTGCCGACGCACCGGACCGCGGGAAAGTCTGCATCGTCGGACGCAATCCCGACGCCATCTGGTTCGACGGTTACAATGACCGGGTTATCTTCGACGAAGCCGGCCTTTTCGAGTACGAGAGGGTCGAGGCGGCAAGAATCAAGGCAGAGGCCGCGGCAAAGACCGCACCTTAGTTTGGAGCGGAGGCCACGGCCACGGCCGAGCGCCCTGGACTAGAGACAAGTAAAGACCGGAACAGCCGAGGCAAGAGCAGAGATACCGTGATCGACAAGAGAGTCGGAAGCGTTGCGGAGGCCGTCGCCGACATCTTCGACGGCGCCACCGTCATGATCGGCGGGTTCGGGGAAGCCGGGAGCCCGATCGAGCTCATCCATGCCTTGATCGAGCAGGGTGCGACCGGGCTCACCGTCGTCAACAACAATACCGGGAGCGGCGAAGTCGGGTTGGCGGCCCTGATCAAAGCGGGCCGCGTCGCGCGCATGATCTGCTCCTACCCACGCAGCACCAACTCGACGGTTTTTCCCGACATGTACCGAAGCGGCCAGATCGAATTGGAGCTGGTTCCGCAGGGCACACTCGCGGAACGAATCCGCGCCGGGGGTGCGGGCATTCCGGCCTTCTATACGCCGACCGGGGTCGGCACTCCATTGGAGGAAGGCCTCGAGAAGCGTAACTTCGACGGCCGCGACTACGTCATGGTTCGCGGCCTCAAGGCTGACTTCACCCTCATCAAAGGACAGGTCGCCGATTCCCACGGGAACATCGTCTACAACAAGACGGCCCGGAACTACAGTCCCGTCATGGCCATGGCGGCAACGACCACGATCGTCCAGGCGACGTCGGTAGTCGAACCGGGAAAGATCGATCCAGAGACGGTCGTCACGCCGGGCGTTTTCGTCCGCCGAGTCGTCGAGGTCCCGAATCCCGCCCAGGAGTCGGTTCTGATCGCAGCCGGAGTCACCTTTCCATGAGCGAGCAGCGACAGGGTTGGACCCGTGAGCAGATGGCCGAGCGGTGTGCCTTCGACATTCCGAACGGCTCGTACGTCAATCTCGGGATCGGCATTCCGGAACTCGTCGCGGACTACGTCCCGGAAGGTCGTGAGCTGATCTACCACACGGAGAACGGGCTTCTCGGAATGGGGCCGTCTCCGGCCGAAGGCGAGGGTGACCCGGAACTGATCAATGCCGGAAAGAAGAAGGTCACTCTCAACCCCGGCGCCGCGTTCTTCCATCACGCGGACAGCTTCGCCATGATTCGCGGCGGACACATCGATGTTTGCGTTCTCGGCGCTTTGCAGGTCGCGCAGAACGGCGACCTCGCCAACTGGTCCACCGGTGCTCCCGGCGCCATTCCCTCGGTTGGCGGAGCGATGGACCTCGTTGCGGGCGTGCGAACGATCTACGTCATCACTCAACACACGACGAAGGACGGGACTCCCAAGCTCGTCGAGTCGTGCACGTTCCCTTTGACCGGCGTTGGGGTCGTGAAGCGTATCTACACCGACCTTGCCGTCGTCGATGCCGTGGGCGGACACTTCCAGTTGGTGGAACTCAGTCCTGGAGTCGACTTCGACTACGTGCGGGAAAGAACCGCAGCTCCACTGCTTCCCATCGTCCAAGGAGACTAAGGTGTCCGAACAGGTGTCGACTCGAAGCGCCCAGATCTACGAACGGGCCTTGAAAAGCATGCCCGGTGGTGTGAGCCGGAACACGGTTCTTCGCAAACCCCACCCCCTCTATGTCGTCAAAGGTGAGGGGGCGCGAATCACCGACGTGGAAGGCGTGGAGCGGATCGACTTCGCCAACAACATGGCCTCGTTGATTCACGGCCATGCCCACCCGGAAGTCGTGGCGGCCGTGACGGAGCAATTGCAAAAAGGAACGGCCTTCGCCGAGGGAACGGAAGCCGAAGTCGAGTTCGCGGAACTGATTCTCAGCCGAAACGACAACTTCGAGAAGATCCGGTTCGTAAACTCGGGCACCGAAGCGATCATGTCCTGTCTGAAAGCCTCACGCGCGTTCACCGGTCGACCCAAGGTGGCCAAGGTGGAAGGGGCCTATCACGGCCAGTACGACTACGCGGAGGTCTCGCAGAATCCGACGCCGGTCAACTGGGGCGACGTCGACCGGCCGATCAGCGTTCCGGTGGCGAAAGGCACACCGCCCAACGCTCTGGCCGATGTGATCGTGATTCCCTTCAACGACATCGAGCGCGCCCTCGCCTTGCTGGATCAGCACAAAGGCGAAATCGCCTGCGTGCTCATGGACTTGATGCCGCACCGCGTGGGACTGAAACCGGCCGACCCGGAATTCGTGAGAGCCATCCGGGAATGGACTCGGGCGGATGGGGCATTGCTCGTTCTGGACGAGGTCATTACATTTCGATCGTGTTTCGGCGGCGCCGAGGACTGGTACGACCTGGACCCCGACCTGACCGCGTTGGGCAAGTTCATCGGAGGCGGCTTCCCCGTCGGCGCCATCACCGGACGCGCCGACGTCATGAGCGTGATGGACCCGTTGGTGCCCGTCGTTCAGTTCCCCCACTCGGGAACCTTCTCCGCCAACCCCGTCACCATGACGGCCGGCCTGATCACGATGAAGTTGTTCGATCAGGGCGCCATCGATCACGTCAACGGACTGGCGACCCGAATGCGGGAAGGCATCGAAGCCGCAATCCGCGAGACCGGGATCACTGCCTGCGTTACCGGAGGCGGATCACTTCTACGGCTGCACATGCGGGCAGAGCCGCCGCGGAACTATCGCGAAGCCTTCTGGAACGATGAACAACGGAGTCACCTGACCGGATTGATCGATCACCTTCTGAATGAAGGCTTCACCGTGGTCAACACGTGCACTGCGGTCATGTCGACGGCGCATACGGAGGCGGACGTCGACAGCTTCGTGGCGGCGATGAGGAGAGGGTTCGAGAAGATCGCCGCAGAGTAGGAGCGATCCATACCTACGGACCAGGTCTACGGTTCCAACCTACGATCTTGCCCCAGGATCCAGGCCTACAGGATCGAGTAGCTGTAGCCCACTGAGACCCGTGTATCCCACGAAGACCAGCCCCGCACGGACACCGGAGTCTCGACCGGCAACGTTCGTCGTTCAACGGCCTCATATCGGTCGTAGCCGGAAGACAGGGTCACGTCGAGCTGGGTCTTGAAGGACAGAGTTCGCGTCCACGACAATGCCACGTCCAATGACTTGGCATTGGTCTCTCTCTCGCTTCTTCTTCGCTCCGACTCCGTCGCAGAACGAACTGTCGACGTTTCGTCCAGGTCCCGATACGTCGCAACCAAGTTCGCTGCGACCTCGTCGCGTGAGTTTGGATAATAAGCCAGCCCGACCGAGCCCGAGAGCCGCAGCTCTTCGTCGTCTTCGTGCGACGAACTCTTCACACGCCGTTCCTCCTGATCCCCGTAGAAGTGATCTTCCACTTTAGTCTCGTCGTCGATTCCCGAGAGGGACACCCAGGCACGGTTGGACCACTGCAGTCTCTTCGATAGCGGAACCTCGCAGGTAAAGTCGATCCGGGCCCACATCCGATCCTCAGTCCCACTCCTCTCGCGGTCACGATACGTAATCCCTCTCTCTTCGACCGGCAGAATCCGACGCCGGATCTCGTCGTCTGTGACTCGAGACTCCGTTCTCCGCCCGCTGAAGCTCACTTTCACCTCGGTGCCGGAGTACCTCGCTGGATTATTCGCGTACCTGAACCTGTCATCGATGGTGGTGAACGTTTCCACATCCAGACCTTCCACCAATCCGCGCTCCTGGAGAAAGTCCACCAGCTGCCGCATCTCGTAGGTTCTCTTCTCTCTGGAATCGAAGACCCGAGCGTTCCGGATCTGACGAATCCGATTCCCCAGGGACTCGACGTCTTCGTCGGTGGGCTCTCTGGAAAGAACACCGGAGTCCGACAGGCCGTCGAGTATGTAGAGCCCGGCTCGGACATCAAACAGCGGATACAGTCGTCCCCATCCCATCGAAACGTCGCCCTCCAAGGAGGCGTTCCGACTGTTCGAGCTGGTCTCTTGTTCTGCCCTCGTCACATCGCCCGAAAGCGGATCGACCTCCCGATCGGAAGCAACGTTGCGCCAGTCCACGCCCCCGTCCAGGTCCAGACCAAACTCCCAGAACAACTGGTCGGCGACGTACTGCCGGTGGCTCCCACCGAAGCCCGCGAAGATGACGTGCCCCCAGCGTGAGAGTTCGCGGTCATCGGACCAGGACGCTGTCTCGGAAAAGCTCGCTTCCGACAACTGCTCATCCTTGTTGTACGACGGCTGGAACGCGAAGTAGCCATGAGTCGTGCGAATCTTGCGCGAGAGCTCGACAAGGCGGGTAAAGGACAGGTTGAGCGCGCCGAGATGTGACCAGGCCGAGGACTCCGTATCGGAGCGGGTTTCGAGGTCGTTCTCCGGATGGTTCCAGGTCTCTCCCTGGTCCCGGGAACTGTTGAAGTTCCCCGACAGCACGAGCTCGTTCCGGTAGAGATCTCCTGTCCGGTACTGGGACAGGTCGTAGGCAACATCTTCGGAGAGGGCTGGATGGGCAGTCCACAAGAGCAGAGTGCCCAGAGTGAGGGTAGCCGGGACGCGAACCGAGTTTTCCCGATACATGCGCTTCTTTCTGTGCCATCGAAAGGACGGCGTCACGTCCCAGCCTTGCTTCACTCAAGCGGCGACAGTGTGACTATGTTTGCGTACACAGGTTAGCTCAACCGATTCCCTGTTTCCGAGCTTTTCCGTGCCGGGCTATCGCAGGAGAACAAATGGAACCGCCCGTCTCTCGGTTCCGTCATCGATGACGGCCCAGTAGGTACCGTTGGCCAGCTTCCGGCCCGTCGCCCAGCTCGATCGGGTGGAAACGTATACGCAGAGTCACTCATGGGCGGCCCGGATCCGCGGTCCTATATTCGAGTATCCGGATAAGAACGCACTTGGCTCCGGAACCCTCCCCGGGCTCCGGAAAGGAGGTCGCACGTGATGTGTGTCTCGAACGAAGCTGCGGTGCGAGAGGTCTGCGAGCGATTCGACCACGACCGGACCCGTCTGCTCGACGTCGTCCGGGAAGTCGACGAGCGGCTCCGCTGCGTCGACGACCGGTCCATGGATGCCATCGCCAGAGAGCTCAAAGTCCCTCGGGCCGACGTCGAAGGTGTCGTCTCCTTCTATTCCTTCCTCTCCACGAAAGACAAGGGTGAGATCACGATTCGCGTCTGCAACGACGTGGTCGACCGGATGAAAGGAGGCGATGAGGTCGCTGCCGCGTTCGAACAGGCTCTCGGGGTGCCGTTCGGCGGCGGAGTCGGACGTGGATCGGCCGGGGCCGGCAAAGGAGGAGTCGACGGCGGCGACATCGAGGGCGGTGTCTCGCTCGAGTACACCTCATGCATCGGGATGTGCGATCAAGCGCCTGCCGCACTCGTCAACGATGTCGTCGTGACTCGTCTCACGCCTTCGGCTGCACGGACGATCGTCCGCAAGCTGAAAGACCGCTCCGGATCCGAGGACCTGCGCACGCTCCTCGCCGACTCCTTCGGCGACGGCAACAACTCGCATGACCTCGTCCGCTCGATGGTCGAGAACTCCATCCGGCGCGCGGGTGAAGTCGTTCTGGCTCCCTATGAGAGCGACGCCGGGCTGACGAATGCATTCAGCTCGAGCCCGCAGGAAGTCATCCGCGTCATCAAAGCCTCGCGGCTGCGGGGCCGGGGCGGAGCCGGTTTCCCCGCCGGAGTCAAGTGGGAGCACACGCGCGCCGCCGCCGGGGACCAGAAATACATCATCTGCAACGCGGATGAAGGAGAGCCCGGTACTTTCAAGGACCGGGTCATCCTGACCGAGCGGGCCCACCTGATGTTCGACGGCATGACCATCGCGGGCTACGCGATCGGGGCGACCCAGGGCATCGTCTACCTTCGGGCGGAATACGCGTACCTGCGTCACTTCCTCGACGACGTGCTGGCGGCCCGCCGACGTGACGGCCGTCTCGGATCGGGACTGGCAGACGGATTCTCGTTCGACATCCAGATTCGAATGGGTGCCGGAGCCTATGTTTGCGGCGAAGAGACCGCACTCATCGAGTCGCTGGAGGGAAAGCGTGGCCAGCCCAGGTTCAAGCCGCCGTTTCCCGCGGTGAAGGGCTACCTGGGAAAGCCGACTTGTGTCAACAACGTCGAAACCTTCTGCTGCGTCGCCCGCATCTTCGAGAAAGGCTCAGCTTGGTTCTCTTCGATCGGTTCGGCCGGAAGCTCGGGAACGAAAGTACTGAGCATCTCCGGAGACTGTCACCGTCCAGGCATCTATGAGGTTCCGTTCGGAGTTTCTCTTCGCGACGTGCTCGCACTTTGTGGGGCCACGGATGTCGCGGCCGTTCAGGTCGGGGGACCGAGTGGGCGAATGGTTCCTCCCGCCGACTTCGACCGGACTCTGTGTTACGACGACCTGGCCACCGGTGGCGCGCTGATCGTCTTCAACCAAGGGCGGGATCTTATCGACATCGCGTCCCAGTACCTCGGCTTCTTCATCCACGAATCGTGCGGCTACTGCACCCCTTGCCGAGTCGGAAACACACTGCTCAAGGAACGGATCGACAGAATTCGGGATGGGCACGGACACCCGAGTGATCTCGACTACCTGAAGGAGCTGTCCTCGACGATCACGACCGCCAGTCGATGCGGGCTCGGTTGGACCTCACCCAACCCCGTGACGTCCCTCATCACGGGCTTCCCCGAGTTGCTCGAACAACGGATTCCCTTGGATCCCTCGAACAACGGAACTGGCTTCGATCTGGAGACCAGCCTGAGGAAAGCCGGCCAAGATTCCGGGCTACCTTCTTATGAGATGGAGGTCTGAACGTGTCGAGCCATGAAGTCACCCTGTTCATCGACGGCAAGGAGATCCAGGCGAACAAGGACGTCACCGTCCTCGAGGCCGCCGAGGAGAACGGGATCTACATCCCGAGGCTGTGTTGGCTGAAGGGACTGTCTCCGTTTGGCGCATGCCGGGTATGCCTGGTTCGCGCCAACGGCCGGCCACAACCCGCCTGCACCCAGAGAGTCATGGACGGGATGGTCGTCGACAACGACACCGAGGAACTTCGGGGGATCCGCAGAAACATCATCGACATGATCTTCGTCGAGGGAAACCACTTCTGCATGTTCTGCGAGAAGAGCGGCAATTGTGAGCTTCAGGCCATGGCCTACCGACATGGAATCACCGCTCCGAAGTATCCCTTCCTCTTTCCTCAGAAGGCGGTGGATGCATCCCACCCGGACGTCCTCATCGATCGCAATCGGTGCATCCTCTGCTCTCGTTGCGTTCGGGCCTCCAAGGAACAGGACGGTAAGGGCGTGTTCGGGTTCACCGGCCGAAGCATCGACAAGCGACTTGCCGTTTCATCCGGCGAAGGCCTCGCCGGAACGACACTCGACGTCGACGACGAAGCGGTCAGCGCCTGTCCGGTGGGTTGCCTGATGAAGAAGCGAGTCGGGTACGCCATTCCGGTTGGAGAGCGACGGTACGATCAGGAGCCGATCGGTAGTGACATCGAAAGCGTTGCTGCAAACAAAGGAGGCGAGTGATGTCCAAAGCCAAAGTGGCGACGACGTCCCTGTGCGGCTGCTTCGGTTGCCACATGTCGGTGCTGGACATCGACGAACGCATCCTCGATCTCGTGCAGCTTGTCGAGTTCGACCGCTCGCCGATCAACGACATCAAGCACATCGAAGGGACCGTCGATGTGGGGCTGGTTGAAGGCGGTTGCGCCAACGAAGAGAACGTGGCCGTCCTAAGGGAGTTCCGCGAGCACTGCAAGGTACTCATCTCCCTGGGCGACTGCGCGATCAATGGAGGCGTGCCCGCGCTCCGCAACATGGTGCCGTTGAAAGAGTGTTTCGAAGAGGCGTACCTGCAGGGCCCAACCGTGCACAATCCCGAGGGACGCATACCCGATGACCCCGAGATTCCGCGGCTTCTCGACAAGGTCTATCCCTGCCACGAGGTGGTCAAGGTGGACTACCACCTGCCGGGATGCCCGCCATCCGCCGACACGATCTGGGCCGCACTGAATGCGCTGCTGACCGGCGCACCTCTCGAACTTCCCTATCAACTGGTCAAGTACGACTGAGAAGGATGGGAACGTCATGAGCACGACGACAGAAAAGAAGATCACGATCGAACCGGTGAGTCGCGTCGAAGGCCACGGCAAGGTCACTCTGATCCTCGATGAAGAGCGGAAGGTCGACGAAGCTCGCTTTCATATCGTCGAGTTCCGCGGATTCGAACGATTCGTCCAGGGCCGGTTGTTCTGGGAGCTTCCGGTTCTCGTGCAGCGATTGTGCGGCATTTGTCCGGTCAGCCATCACCTGTGTGCGAGCAAAGCCGTGGACAAGATCGTGGGTCTCGATCAGATCACACCTACCGGTGAGAAGATGCGATGCCTCATGCACTACGGCCAGATGTTCCAGTCGCACGCCCTTCACTTCTTCCATCTTTCCTCACCGGATCTTCTCTACGGATTCGAAGCTCCACGCGAGCAGCGCACGATCACTCATGTCATCGAAGCCCATCCGGAGCTGGCCGTTCAGGGCGTAGCCATGCGACGCTGGGGGCAGGAGATCATCAAGGCGACGGCAGGAAAGAAGGTCCATGGTACAGGCGCCGTTCCGGGAGGAATCAACAAGAGCCTGAGCCTTTCGGAACGCGATGCGCTGAAGTGTGAGCTCGACAAGATGCTCGAGTGGGCCGAGGCGGCCGTCAGGTTGGCCCGCCAGTACACTCTCGATCACCTTGAGGAACTCGCCGAATTCGGAACGATGAAGTCCAACCACCTCTCCATCGTCGGCGACGACGGGCGCATGGAACTGTACGACGGGAAGTACCGCGCGATCGATCCGAACGGACGAGTCCTGATCGACGGCGTCCCTCCGGAGGACTATCTGAAGATCTTCCGCGAGGAGGTACGGCCCTGGTCGTACATGAAGTTCCCCTTCCTTATTGACGCGGGCCCGGAAGACGGTTGGTTCCGGGTCGGCCCACTCTCGCGGCTCAACACGTGCACCTACATCGACACACCGCGCGCCGAGAACGCTCGTGTCGACTTTCATGAAAAGCTCGGTGAGGTCGCCCAGGCCACCATGGCCTACCACTGGGCCCGGATGATCGAGCTCCTGCACGCAGCCGAAAAGATTCGCGAGCTGCTGGACGACCCCGACCTGCAGGGAGAGGACCGGGTGGCTGCCTGGGGCACGCGTCGTGAGGAGGCCGTCGCCGTCATCGAAGCGCCGCGCGGCACTCTTCTGCACCACTACAAGGTGAACGAGAACGACCAGGTCGTCATGGCCAACCTCATCGTGTCGACGACCAACAACAACGAGGCCATGAACCGCACCGTTCAACGCATCGCAGAGTCCCACCTCTCCGGGAAGCCGGAGATTACGGAACCCATGCTGAACAACATCGAGGTCGGTATCCGCGCGTACGATCCTTGCCTGTCCTGCGCAACGCACGCTCTCGGCCAGATGCCGCTCGAAGTGACGATCGTCGACCACCAGGGCGAGATCGTCGATCGGAAGCTCCGATGAAGCCGGACAAGTCTGAGGATACGCGTCGAGGCACTCTGGTGTTGGCCTGGGGAAATGCCGGGCGCATCGACGACGGACTGGGGCCCCGCCTGGCCGAGGCACTCGAGACCTTGGAGCTTTCGGACGTGACCGTCCTCTCGGAGTACCAACTCCAGGTCGAGCACGCTTGGGAAGTCGCGAGGTTCCGCCGTGTCGTTTTCGTCGATGCGGATCGTACGGCGGAAGCTCCGTTCCGCATGGTACCCCTGCTCGCGGAATCCGGACCCACCCGATACACCAGTCACGAGCTGCCCCCTGCGGCGGTCCTGGCCTTGGCCCGTGATCTCTACGACGCTCGCCCCGAAGCCTGGCTTATGGGCATTCGCGGTTACGAGTTCGACGAGTTTGGTGAATGGCTGTCGAGTGGAGCCTCTGCCAATCTCGAGGCCGCAGTCCGGTTCCTCGTGTCCCGTTTCAGAAGCTTTGGCGACTCCGCCGCACCTGTCACGACCTCGGTGACTAGATAAGCGAGGACGATATGGAAGACAAGCCGACCATCCTGTGTGTGGACGACGACCCCGACATCCTTTTGTACCTGGAGACCGTCCTCGCCGCGGAAGGTTTTCGCATCGTGACGGCGCCCAGCGCAGAAGAAGCTCTGCGGATCTACAAGAGAAGTCCCCCGGACGCCTTCATCGTCGACATGATGATGGAAGAGGTCGACGCCGGAACATCATTCGTCAAAGACCTCCGTGCGTCAGGCAACACCGCGCCCATCTTCATGCTCAGTTCGGTGGGCGACAGCCTGAGCTACACGGTGGAACTCGACGAACTCGGTTTGTCCGGGGTGTTTCAGAAGCCGTTGAAGAAGGAGCATCTTCTGTCGGTTCTGAGGGTCAAACTCGCCCACGCCTGAGACCCTTCGGGCGAGCACGTCGCATACTACTTTGCGCCCTCACCGCCCTACTGCGAGACCGAGGTCGTCGCCGTCTGAATCAGGGCCGGGCGCTCTTTGGGCCGGAGCGAGTAGAGTTCGACCGTGACCCGTGTCCCCTTCCCTTCTTCACTCTCCAGGAAAAGGTGACCACGGTGCCGGTCCACAGCTTGCTTGACGAAAGCGAGTCCAAGGCCCGTGCCGGTCACGTGGAGTTTTTTGGCGTTGGTCGCCCGAAAGAACTCGTGGAAAAGCCGATCCTGCTCATCCTTGGGAACACCGATTCCTGTATCCGAAACGGTGATGCGGACTCGCGCGGAATCCGGACTCGCAACCGACAAATGGACGTCTCCCCCTTCCGGCGTGTACTTGATCGCGTTGGAGACGAGGTTTTCCAGGATCTTCGCCACCAGGTCCCCGCCGCTCTCCACGGTCGGAAGCGCATCCTCGATGTCCACCTGGAACCGGACCTTTCGCTTCTCGGCATCGCTTCGAAATGTGGACTCCACCTCGCGCGCCAAGTCACCGACCTGGACGACGACGTCCGGAATCTCCCGGGCCCAGTCCCGGGACTTTGCAATCTGGAGTAACTCACCCACGGTGTCGTCGAGGGCTTGAAGGCGTACGACGACCCGATCGAGATGGCCCCTCGCCTCTTCGTCCATGGATCCGGAGTACCCGGAGACGACAAGGTCGAGCAGCCCCATCGAAGCTCCGAGAGGGGCACGAAGATTGTGCGCGACCTCCAACATCAGTCGTGTTCTCTCTTTTACCAGCCCCTCGTTCTCTTCGTTGGCGCGCGCATCCTCCACCGCGATGGCAACCAGCTCGGCGATCATTTCCAGGAACTTCGCGTCGATGTCGTGGAAACGGTCCGGCTGCGAGGAATAGAGTCCGATCGTCCCGATCGGGCGACCATCCGCCGCCATCCGGGCAACGATCAACGACCGCACACCCAGTCCATGCAGATGGCGGCGCAGCGGGTGCGGATCCTGCTCACGCAGAGTTCCCTGCACCATCGTCTCTCCAAGAAGAACCCGATTGTGAAAGCCGCTGTTGCCGACCTCGATCTCGCGGTCAGCGAAGAAGTCATCGGAGAACCCGTGAGACGCAACGAACTTCAAAGCCGTACCGTCGTCGCTGAGCAACGCGATGGTCACGGAAGCATTCTCGAAAACGGAATCGAGTTGGGCCGCGACCAGGTCCAGGATAGGTTGGATCCGGCGCTCGGCCCCCATGCTGCCCACGATCGCATAGAGACTGCCCAGCTTCTCGCTCGTGTCGGAGTACATCCGGGTCGCCTCCGCGACCTGATCGACGCGGCGACGAAGCGACTCCATGATCTTGCCGGTAATGAGGCCGGCCAGAATCAACGTTGCGGTGAGAAAACAAAGACGAAGGACACTCAGAATCAGGCCCTGGTCACGGATGATGGATTGACCGTGAAACAGGATCGGCGGCGCTGCCACCGCGCCTGACTCATGCAGGAAGAAGATGATCCAGATTCCCAATGCGGCCCAGCTGGCAAACATGAAGGCCCGTCGCTTGGAAAACTGAGTCGCCGCGAGAATAACATGAAAGATGAGGAAGAGGGTCAGAGGACTGTGGGCGCCGCCCGTGAAGTGAATGAGTCCGAACATGGCCAGATAGTCGGCCAACACTTCGAGGAGCAGCAGCACCTGAACTCTCGAAGATCCCTCCGAGTGGCCCGCCGACTCCGCCCTGCGATACGACCACACGAGTACGGAATTGTAGATCGGATGGAGCACCGCGATGACCAGTACCGGTGCGAACGAAAACTCGAATCCGAAGGCGCGGGCACCGAGAACGGAGAGGATAATCAGGGGGGCGATCGTCCATCGCGACCGGGAGTACCAACGGGTTCGGCGTCCCCAGATTCGCGGAACGTCCGGATCGAACTCCGGCAGGCCCAGCCACGAAAACGGCGGCGTGGGCTTGTTGCGGCCATGCATCCGGGCATGCATCCTTCGATCGGCCATGTTTCCCCCAGTGCGACTTCATCTCGGACGGAGAGAGACGGTCTGGACGGGGCCAACCTTCAAGGGTAGTCGATGAGAAGCGGACTCGGGCCAGGGGTTGGATACGTGATTTCCGAACGCGGGGGATCCGGCGGGATGATCTCAGCGGAACTCGGGAAATGCGTCTTTCAAACGGTCCCGGTACCGACGGCTGAGCGTGAGCTCCATCCCGTCCCGTAGGTGGACCCGGAAGTCTCCGTGGCCGATGGGAGAAAAGCTGCGGACCCGTCCGAGGTTGACGATCGTGCTTCTGTGAATTCGTGCGAAGTGGCCCGGGTCCAGGGCGGCTTCCAGGGCGGCCAGCGAATGGCGGATGAAGTACTCCGCCTTCCCTGCGTGAATTCTCAGGTAGTTGGACTCCGACTGCACCCAGTCGATTTCCTCGACGGGGACGACGATCACTTCCTCGCGCTGTTTGACCGCCAGTCGACGGAGGTACTGTTTGTCGCCGGTTCCCTGCGTGTCCAGGATGGACCGCAAGCGGCGCTCCAGGTTCGTAGCCTCCAACTGCGCGAAGCTCTTCCGAATGCGACGAAGCGAGTCTTCGAAACGCTCCCGGTCGAATGGTTTCAGGAGGTAGTCGACAGCCTCGATCTCGAAAGCGTGGGCCGCGTACCCGTCATGGGCCGTGACGAAAACGACCGCAGGCTTTGGATCCGGAAGGCGCCGAAGAAACTCGCAGCCGTCGACGCCCGGCATCTGCACGTCAAGGAAGATCAACTCGGGTTGGAATTCAGCCACATGCTGCAACGCCTCCGCCCCGTTGGCGCTCTCGCAGACGATCTCGAGGTCGTCGTGCCGCTCGATCATGGACCGGAGGTACGCCCGGGCGACGGGTTCGTCATCCACGATGCCGACGCGAATCATACGCCGCCTCGGGGGGCGATCGACGACTCTGAACTTGAGGTCGTGTCCGAGTTCACGTCCGACCCCGACTGTGGGTCCACCGTGATTCGATACGGGATGGAGAGAAAGACGTACGTTCCCGGCTCACCCATCTTACCGTTCGTAGCAGTGCTCGCCGATCGAGGGCGCAGTTCGAACTGGTGATCGGATCCGTAATGCGCCACTACCCGTCGCCGGACATTCTCGATCCCGATTCCCGTACTGCTTCCGCTTCCGGTCCCGGTCCCGGCCCCACGCTTCGTTGCGTCCGTCTCCGGAAGGCCGACTCCATCATCAACGACCTCGATGCGCAGACGATCCCCGTCTCTGCGACACCGAACCTCAACCGTCCCGCCCTCCGGCTTGGGCGAAACACCGTGGACCACCGCGTTCTCCACGAGCGGTTGCAGGATCAGTGAAGGAACCAGGCACTCGCCTGTTCCTTCCTCGCGCGTCACATGGCACCGAAGTCGATCGCCGAAGCGTGCCTGCTCGATCTCCAGGTAGTCCCGGGTGAAAGCCAGCTCCCGATCGAGGGTAACCTCACTCGCATCCTTGGCCAGCGCACTCGCCCGCATGAGATCGCCCAGCCGGCGAAGATTGGATCGAGCCGCGTCCGGATCGACCTCGACCAGACCAGCTACCGTATTGAGAGCGTTCATGACGAAGTGCGGGCGGATCTGCATGCGCAACGCCTGAAGCCTTGCCTTGGACAACTCTGCGTCGAGTTCGTCCCTCTTCATGCGTTCTGATCGAAGCTCCTCCGCAGAAACCAGATACTGCGTGATTCCAACCACCAGCGAGTAGACGAGAAGATTCACGTAGTAGGACTCACGCACACGGGTCATCGTGCCGTCCCAAACGCCGACTCCGACGAAGTTCCCCATGAGCCGACTGACGGAGTAGTCGAGCAGGCCGTGCAGGAAAACAACGAGGATGGCTGCAACGGCATGCAGGAGCCATGGAAGCGCCTGCCGTCCCAAAGGTCGTCGGCGAGCCAGAAAAATGGGCACGGCACTGAGTACGGCCCAAAGCAAAGCATCCGGCAGGCCCCAAATCCAAGCCTCGCGCCAGCCGAAGCCGGGCTCATACTGAGGAAGGAGGATTCGAAGCCTCGACGCATTGAGAATGCCGAGCACGAGCCAGGCGATCCCAACCAACAACACGATTCGCGAACGCCGCATAGGGAATGATCCCAGACTCGGCCGACTCCTGACAACTTCGTCTCGTCCCGCCTGCATCATCTGGAATCCCGCTTGTCCCAATTCCGTGGAAGTCCCTCTCGATTCGGCGGACTCTGGCCTTCGAACCGCACTCCGAAGCGCAGGACGCCGGCCCATTAGAATCGATGTTCTACGCGCACATACGCTGGCTGGGTCAGGGCTCGTACGAAGCGTGGAGAGGCCGAACTGAGGGGACGAATGGAGCAGAGACCGAGGATGATTGCGACAAGCGCGGATCAGGAAGTACGCAGGCGGTGGCAGTACGCGCTGATGCGTACGAAGGCGCGAGCGTTGGCGCTGGCGCTGGCGAAGCCGAGGCGCCTAGCGTGGCCGCTCGCTGCATTGGTCTGCGCGTCGCCAAGCAGCGCGGAACCCGGCGTCGAGTCCGCAGCCAAGTCCGCATCCGAGTCCGGAGCCGAATCCGCGACCGTGAACATCTCATCGGAAGAAACGGTCGAGCTTCACCTGACAAAGCTTTGGGAGGTCGGCGGCGAGTCCGACGACTGGATCTTCGGCAACGTAACTCAGATCATCGAGGACGCGGACGGGAACATCTATGTCCTCGACGGACAGCTCTGCCACATTGCGGTCTTCTCTCCAGGCGGTGAGCTGCTTCGAACCATCGGACGCGAAGGAGAAGGTCCGGGAGAGTTCTACAATCCCCAGGATCTCTTTCATGTCCCAGGCGGAACACTCGGCGTCGCTCAGGTCTTCCCCGGAAAGATCGTCGAACTTCTTCCCAACGGCGATCCCGCCGGTAACTTTGCATTGCCGCCATGGGGCTCGCTCAAGATCTTCCGGGCCATGGGTGACGACAACAAACTCGTCGTGGCCGGCTCCATTCGACAGGGACAGGGAGATGTCCCCGGTGATTTCCGGGAACGCACCTTCCTCAAGGCGTTTGCTCCAGACGGATCCGAGCTGCACCACTACCACCATGAAGATCACTCCGCCCGCTACGGTGGGATGGAGTTTCAAGAGCCCGAGTTCGACGGCTTCGAGTGGCGGTGGGCCCTAAGCCCTGACGGCAACGTGGCCGTGGCAACATCCTTCGAGAACTACGAAGTCTCAGTGTGGGACGGGGACGGATCACTCGACCACGTCATCCGACGCCCGGATGTCGCTCCCGTTAGACGGACGCGCGAAGAAAAGGAGAAGTGGCAGCGGTACTACGAGTCCATTACCACGTGGAATCCCGGATCGACGTTCGTGACGGAACCCACGTTTCCGGCGATCTCCACGGTCAACTTCCAGTCCGACGGATCCTTGTGGATCCAATCGAGCCACGGTACCTGGAGAACCGCCCCCGATGTTCTGGCCGAGTTCGATGTCTATGATTCAGGCGGTCTCTTCCAGAAGAAGGTGCAGGTTCGCGGCCCCGGCACACCCGGCGAGGACCGCGTCTTTCTGGCCGGAGATCGCATGTACGTTGTGACCCAGTTCTTCGATTCCGTGGCTGACCCTGACGACATTGTTCACGATGCCGAGCCCAGTCGACTGATCGCCTACACCGTGGAGACTCAACCATGAAGGCTACGATTCGTTCGCGGACCCCAGAGACCCCAAGGAGTCTTGGCCACGCCTGTGCTTTGTTCGCCACGATCTGGCTCCTCATCACGACGTCGACGGTCGCAGATGCCGCCGAGCCGGAGCAAGGGTCTCTGGAGACGACTCACTTGCACATTTCCTGGGTCGATGGAGTGTCCGCGGAGGCGGTGAATCTCGTCGCAACAAGCGGCGAGGAATTCTATGAGGAGATCGCCGAACTTCTGGGTGATGAGCCGCCGCGGAAGATCCGCGTTCTCCTACAGGGACCGGCCGAAACGCCCGACCACAAACAGCGAGGCTATCCCCATGTCGACTCTTTCGCGCAAATTCATCTGTACCAGTACGGCAACTCCGACTCGAGTTACATCTCGGCCCTCGCACATGAGATGGTTCACGTCTTCCGTTTCAACCGCAACCAAAACGCTGACTGGTTCTTCGAGGAAGGATTCGCCGAACTCATCGCGCTGACCGTCGATCCGTCGCTTCGGGGTTTTCCTTGGTACGACACACCGATCGTGATCGCCGCGGGGCAGTGGCTGGAATCCGAACAGGCCCTCCCGATGGAGCAGCTTCAGAAGGAACACAAGGCTTTGAACCTTCCATGCAAAGCACAGGCCTATTCATTGCGATCGGCGTTCTTCCACTACCTCGCCGACACGTACGGCCTGCAGAACATGCTGAAGATGGCCGAAGAGGAGTCGGCCGGATCTCTCGACCAGTACTCCCGTTACTTCGGCAAATCGTTGAAGGAGTTGGAGGCCGAATGGCAGACGTGGACACGCCGTCAATTCGTGGCGACGCCGGAACATGAGGAGAAGGGCCGACGATACCGTACCCAAACCCCGATCCAGTACATGCACATCTGTCCCTGAGTGGAGCGGGACGCGAGGTCGAACACCAAGTAGCCGAGCTCGGCCTTCAACTGACTCCGATACAACTGGGTATCAGCTCGGAGGGTCTTCCGCGAGTGCAACTGCCTCCCGGTACTTCGCCAGTATCTCGTCGTGCAACCAGTCTGTGGAAACGGGGCCGGTCATCATGAAGATCTCCCGTCCACCAGGTTCTCGGGATGGATTCTTGACGATCAGGGGCCCAGACAGCGGATCGACGATCATGAAGCCTCGTACCGTGCAGCAACCGTTGAGGACGATACGTGCAAAAGCTTTCAACTGACCGTGATCACGTAGGGTGATGTGGACGTCTGTCAGCCGGAGACCATCAAAGCCCTGCAACTCCGGTCGCGAAGCCGTCGGAGCCGCCATCGCCAGGCGGACAAGGCCAGCCGTGACGTTTTCGTCCAGGCGCGGCCACCCCGAAGCGCAAAGACTACGAATACGGTCCCTGTCCAATTCCCGGAGTTCCGTGTTGAGCTGTCGTACCAGATCAACCACGCCCTGCTCCGAATACTCGCTGCTCTTCCAGTGTTTCATCGGGCCAAGGTCAACGCCGGAGTCGATCTGAAAACGAAGTAGGAAAACACGCTGCTGCCCGACGACCCGCGACAGCGCGGCTGCCTCCCGATGAAGTCTTTCGGACCGTGAGCTTCGCGGAGTCATGCAAACGACAACGAAGTCCGCACACTCCATGGCGGAACGAATCATCTCTTCCCGGGACGGGTTTGGAGTCGAACCGGCAGGCTCGGAGAAGGGTCGCACACCGTCGAAGAGATTGCGTAACCAAGAGCAGAGACTGTGACCGATGATATCACCCACCGGGTCCGAGGTGCAGATGAACAGGTTCACAGACTCCTCCGTTGCTCTCAGAAATTCAACAGGCGGCGCGCGGCCTCCAAAATCTCCTCTTCACTCGGCAGAAAGGCCGCTTCCAACGACGGCGAGTACGGGACCGGCGTATCCAAGGCTCCAATGACCCGAACCGGTGCGTCCAAATGAAGGAACGCTTCCTCCTGAATGATCGCCGCCAGGCTCTCCCCCACACTTCCCGTCCGCGTGTCCTCATGGACGACAAGGACGCGGCCGCAGTGTCGGGCTACCCGTAGCAGCGATTCCCGATCCAACGGGACGAGCGAACGGAGGTCAAGAACCGAAGCTTCGATTCCTTCCTCCGACAGCGCTTCCGCGACGGCCATAGCTTTGTGGACATACGCGCCGTAGGAGACGAGCGCGAGATCGGAACCGGCCCGGCGAAGCGACGCTTTACCCAAAGGCAACGGCTCGGGTGCAGCGTCATCGAGGATCTGCTTGATCTTCGGATCGCGGTAGAGACCGATGTGCTCGTAGTAGAGGACCGGATCCGGGTCGGCCACGGCTGCAGCGAGAAAGGCCCGCGCATCATGGGGCGTCGACGGACAGACGATCTTGAGACCTGGCACCCGATAGAACCACGGCTCCGTGTTCTGCGAGTGGTACGGACCTGCGCTCCGCAGTCCACCCCACGGCATGCGGACGACCATCGGGACTTCCTGTCCCCAACGGTAGCGCACCTTCGCCGCATTGTTGACGAGCTGGTTGAACCCGGTCGCGACGAAGTCGTTGAACTGCATCTCTCCAATGGGTCGGCGACCAGCAATGGCGGCGCCGACACACACACCTAGGACACCGCCCTCGGCCAAGGTCGAGTTGAGAATCCGACCGCGGAACTCTTCCAGGAGCGGACGCAACAGCAGAAATGCGTTGCCGTACTTCCCGCCTACGTCCTGTCCGTAAACGAAGACGCGATCATCGTCGGTCAATGCATCCCGCACCCCGAGCTGGACGGCTTCCAAAAACGTGCGGCCACTCGCGTCGAACGGAGGCCCGGGATCCAGCGGAGGCAAGGTGGTATCAGGCTCCGAGGAGTCAGCACGTCGGATGAGTGGATCCACTCGACGCGCCACGGTGTCCCCAGCGAATACCCGAGTGCCGACCTCCTCCGGGTCCGGCCATGGCGCCTCGATCACCGCCTGCGCCTCCTCTTCGACCAGCGCTTCGGCCTCTTTGATCCACCGCTCGAACTCGCCTTCCTGGATCAGTTCCAGCGCTTCCAGCCTCTTTCGATAGACCTGAATGGGATCCCGCTCGAACCAGAACTGGTAGGCCTTTTCGTCGGCGTAGCCTCCTTCGGAAAGCTTCGGATACTCCCACGACGGCGAGGGTTCCTTGCCCAGATAGAGCATGTCGTCGTGGTGGGCGTGACCACACATTCGCATCGAGATCAACTCGATCAAAACCGGTCCGTCGCCATCGCGAGCACGATCTGCGCCCCAGGCAAAGGCAGCGGCAATCATCTCTGGATCCGTTCCGTCGACCGTGACGGTGGGAAGGCCGTACCCTGCCGCCTTCTCGGCAAAAACGCGCGCGGTCGTTTGATCGACAAGCGGAGTCGAAAGCGCCGTCTGGTTGTTCTGAACACAAAAGACGACGGGCAAACTTCCCGCCGCGCACAGATTGATCGCTTCGTGCCATTCGCCGAGGGAAGAGCCGCCGTCCCCGATGAAGGAAAGTGCCACCCGGGGTGCGCCCTCCAACTCGAAGGCCATGCCCATCCCGGCAACGGTCAGCGTTGAAATGGCCAGCGGCGCCGACGCCGGCACCACACCCCAGGAAAGATCGCCGATATGAAGGTCACGACCGTCCATCGGTGGACCGGCTTTCCCCATTTGCGCGTTCAGGACCTGGCGAACCATCTCCCGCTCCGGACGCATCGCAAGCGCGACGCCGAGGTCCCGAATGAGAGGAGCCACGACGTCACCGCTCCAGCTTCCATCCTCAGATCGGTAGTGCTCGCCGCGCTGCAACCGAATGCCGGCGCCGTAGATCGCTTCCTGTCCCAGAGAGCGGAAGCCCTTTCCCTGAAATCCCTTGTTGCCGTAACGCACTTCGCCGTTCGTGAAGAACGCCTTTAGCCGATTGTCCACGGCGCGCGTCAGGATCATTCCGCGCAGAAGTTCGCGGCGCTCATCGTCCGTAATGGAGGCGGCAATGCGTTGACGCTCGAGTTGATCGTCGATGGAATCGAGAAGATCTTCCTTGGAGAAGTCGTAGCGCTCCTCGGCGGAAACTCCCGGCGTCGTTTCTCCCAAACGAAGCGGACGCAGGTTGAGTGCAGACTCGAGATCTTCGCGAATCGGCTCTTTCAAGTCTTCGATCGCCTGCGGGTCCCGATCCGGTCTCCCTTCGGACTTGACGAAGACGCGCGCGATGACGTTCGCCAGTTCGTTGACGAGCAAGGGGTGGCGTTCGGCGAGAAAGGTCATCAGTTCGAAATAGGCGCGAGACTCGACCTTCGAACTCGTCGGCGTGGCCTCCTCACCTCTCTGTGGAGGCTGGACGAATCCACCGTCGTGCGAGGAGCGGCGTCCGTCGTCACGGCGGTTGTCTCGCCGGTCGTCATGACGGCCGTGGCCCCGCGATGAACCGAAGTCGCGCCGATCGTGTCGATCGCCCCTGGAATCACGGTCGAACCGACGCCCATCGCGAGGTCCGCCACGGTCTCTTCCGAAGCGATCCCCATCCCGTGGTCCTCTGGGCCCGCGAGAGTCGCGGTCGAAGCGCCCCCCTTCGCGCGGTGGGCGGGACCCGCGATCAAATCCGCCGCCGTCGCGCGGAGGACGCGAGCCACGATCGAAACCGCCGCGATTGCCATCGCGAGGCCCGCGAGAGTCGCGGTCAAAACGACCTCCGTCACGCGGTGGACGCGAGCCACGATCGAAACCGCCGCGGTCACGATCGCGAGGGCCACGGGAGTCGCGGTCAAAACGGCCACCGTCGCGCGGTGGACGCGAGCCTCGGTCGAAACCGCCGCGATCACGATCGCGAGGGCCGCGGGAATCGCGGTCAAAACGACCTCCGTCACGCGGTGGACGCGAGCCACGGTCGAAACCGCCGCGGTCACGATCGCGAGGGCCACGGGAGTCGCGGTCAAAACGGCCACCGTCGCGCGGTGGACGCGAGCCTCGGTCGAAACCGCCGCGATCACGATCGCGAGGGCCGCGGGAATCGCGGTCAAAACGACCTCCGTCACGCGGAGGACGCGAGCCACGGTCGAATCCGCCGCGGTCACGATCGCGAGGGCCGCGGGAATCACGGTCGAAGCGCCCCCCGTCGCGCGGAGGACGAGAGCCTGGGTTGAACCCTCCACGGTCGCGATCACGGGGATTGCGTGAACCGCGGTCGAACCGATCCCTACCGCGTGGGGGACGCGAGCCGCGGTCGAACCCGCCGCGGTCACGATCGCGCGGGCCGCGGGAATCACGACCCCTCGGTCCTCGAGCGTCACGGTCGTAGGGTTTTCCATCTCTGGGACCGCCGCCACCGCGCCGGTCCGAGTCGCCACTATCTCCGCGCGAAGGACGGTCGTCGCGAGGTTCGTTCTTTCCACCCTCGGACCCTTCGTCGCTACGCCGAGGACCGGACGACTCGCCCTTCCCTTCCGCGTTGGGACGGCGCTCGTTGGAAGCGCCTTCTTTCGTTTCCTCGTCCATGGACGGTTTCGACCTCGACTCTCTACGTTGGGTTTCGATTGGACCGATCAGAATTCAGAGCAATTGAAGACGATACGATGAATGCACTGGGGACTGCGACAAACCACTTTGCATTTTTCGTGGTGGAGAGCGTGACCGCAGACGGGGCAGAAGCTCTCCAGCACCCTGCCTGGGTCCATCGCGCGCTGTTTGACCGGGCGACTACCACCGATCAAACGACCGGCATTTTCTCCCGCTACCGCACTGTCGGACACCGCCCCTCGTTCGGCCACCTTGGGCGCCCCATCCGCTGGCAGGCCCGGTGTTACGCGCCCGCTTGACGCCTGTGACGCCCCAGACTCTTGTGACACCCTACGTGCCGCCCCGCCTTCAAACTTCGCTCCCACCTTCACCTCCTTGTGAACGGTCCGAGCTCGGATCTGAACCGCGGCAACCATAGGGGAAGCGGGGAGAACGGAGCAAACGGCATCGCCAGCGTCCGCAATCTTCCGTCCACGACCCTCACTTTGCAGCTACAGTTGCGGGCCATGCTCGAAGACATCCCCTACATCGGCGAGATGTTCGCCCTCGCGGCCCCGATCACCTGGTCCTTCGCAGTCATCCTCTTTCGAAGGACGGGAGAAGTCGTCCCTCCGGTCGCTCTGACCACGTTCAAGACCTTTCTCGTCCTACCGCTCTTCGCGATCACCGTCCTCATCACCGGAGACTCGCTCGGACTGGGAGACGCGTCCTGGAACGAAGTCTTCCTGCTACTGGTCAGCGGCGCGCTCGGTCTTGGCGTCTCCGATCTCCTGTTTTTTTACACGCTGAACCGGGTCGGGGCGGCGCTCGAATCGATTTTGAACACGGCCTACAGCCCGACGATCATCGTCCTGAGCGTGCTCTTCCTTGGGGAGACACTGGGACCGATTCAGGTCCTGGGTGTCGGTCTCATTCTGGGTGCCGTCCTCGCCGTGGGCTGGATGAAAGGCACGCCGGAACAGAGCCTCACTCGTCGCGACCTGTGGATCGGAATTGCCCTTGGAACGACAACGGCCCTGACTCAGGGTGTTTCCGTCGTCACGGTCAAACCTCTATTGGAAAGATCGCCGCTCATGTGGGCCAACTGGTGGAGGCTGCTCGGAGGAATTCTCAGTCTTCCTCTTCTGCTCATCGTCTTTCCACGCGGGTCCTGGGGATTTCGCAAGCTTGCGGATCGCCACATCTGGCGAGTCATGCTGCCGGGTTCGATCCTGGGGACCTATGTATCTCTGGTCGTTTGGTTGGCGGGGATGAAGTATGCGCAAGCGTCGGTCGCGGCTGCGCTCAATCAAACCGCGACCTTGTTCACGTTCATTCTGGCCGTGATCCTGCTGGGAGAGCCCGCGACTCGGATTCGCATCGCAGGACTCGCCGTCGGTTTCGCCGGAGTGATGCTGGTGACGTTCGGCTGACCCCCGGACTTGACCTACCGGGCGGGAGCGACCTCTTCGATGCACTCCGAACTCCGGTGGTTCTTGTCGGCGACGTGTGCGTCCCAGCAATCGACCGAGCAAAAACGAAACGGCGCGTTCTTCCGATTGCAACCGGACACCGAGCAACGGTAGAAGGCAGAGCCTACCTTGATCTCCTTGCCGCAAATCGAGCAGCGAACCCAGGTCTCAGACATGACAACTCCTGCTTTTGTTCATTCCCCACGAACCCAGCGCCCGCCCATGACAGAGATGGAAACCCGGCCCGAGAACAAGCGCACAGTGTATCACCTTTGCTTGGGGAGCCAGGAATCCGGGGCTGCCGGGGACGGGTCTATCCACCGATCCTTCCGGGAGCGCCGTCGGCCTCCCATCGGTCGAGAAGAGACAGCCAGGACTTGGCCATCTCGGCGGTAAAAACGATCACGCCCTCCGGTTGCAGTTCTTCGATCTCATCCGGCGCATACTCGTCGGCCCAGGAGAGGAACGGCTCGAGCGCGTCGTCAAACGTCGGGCCGTCTCCCATCACGTAATCGATGATCTGCTCTTGAATACGCCCTTCCCGGACGCGAAAGGTCAGTCGACAGTCGGTCTTGGGAATGCCCAGTCGGCGGTACAGCGAGTTCGACTCGGAGAAGATGCCGTGCACCTCCTCCTCCAGGATTTCGAGCGCTTCGTAACTGGCTTGCGAATCGATCTCCCGGTCCCAGGCAAGAAGCGAGGACATGGACCGTTTGTCCATTCCCGTGGCCGCTCCTTTCTCGCGAAAGACGAAGCGGTCGTCCAGATAGCTGAGAGACTTGTCGATGTCATGCGCGTTGGCCGCTTCCAGAAACGCTTCGACGATTTCCTGCGGACCGAAGTGGCTGTTCATGTGTCTGTGCGGTGACCTCGTTGCCCCACGAAAGTCGATGTCGATGGCGGCCGTCCAGGCCGACGGCAACTCCAGGGACGGCGGCGGAGGGGCCGACGCCCGTGTTCGAAGAGATCATGCTACCGCAATCGCAGCCTGCATTCACAAGAGGATCGTGGGGCAATGCTATTCTCCCTCTCATGGCAGAGAAGCCCCGCGACAAGTCGATCGAGGAATACCGCCGAAAGCGCCGGTTCGACAAGACCCCGGAGCCCGCACCCGGCGGGCGGGACGAAGAAGCCGCCGGGGTCCGACGGGTCTTTGTCATCCACCGGCACGACGCCCGCCGCCTGCATTACGACCTGCGATTGGAGATGGACGGGGTCCTCAAGTCCTGGGCCGTTCCCAAGGGGTTTTCCTACGATCCGTCCGACAAGAAGCTCGCCGTGCAGACAGAAGATCACCCCATCGAGTACGAGGATTTCCACGGCGTCATTCCCAAGGGTGAGTACGGGGCCGGAACCATGACCATCTGGGACCGCGGCACCTACATCTTCACGAACAAGGACGAAGAAGCCGGAGTCGGTGCCGGCAAACTCGAGTTGGTTTTCTACGGACGGCGGCTTCGGGGCGAGTGGCACGTCGTCAAGACGAAGCAGGACGAAAGCTCCTGGCTGCTCTTCAAAGCCCGCGACCTCTATGCCCGCGCCGCCGAGGAGTCGATGGGCGGAGGCCTTTTGCAATCGATCGCAGCCGAACTTCCATGGAGCCTGGAGTCGGGAACTCCGGCGGGTCGCACCTGGGAAGGTGAACCCGCCAAGGTTCCGGACCTGCGCGCCATGACGGCAGCCCGCCGGATCGACGGAGCTTTCGCCGATCCGAACTGGCTCTTCGAAATGGGATTCGAGGGGAAGCGCGCCTTCCTCATCAAGTCGCCGGATGGAATCACGGTTCGCGTCGGCCGCAAGGACATCGCGGCGAAGTTTCCCGAGATCGTTGCCGAAGCCGAGAAAATGCGTGTGGAGCGAGCCATTCTCGACGGCACGCTGGTCGCGCTGGACGAAGGGGGTCGCCCCTCGGAACCGTCACTCGAAGAGCGAATCGCCGGAAACCGAGAGATCGCCGTCCAGTTCTACGCCTTTGATCTCGTCCACTTCGAAGAGTTCGACATTCGCCAGGTTCCGCTGTTGGAGCGAAAGCAGCAGTTGGCGTCGATCCTTCCTCCGGGAAAGGTCATCCAGTTCGTCGATCACGTCCCGGGGAATGGAGAGCCGCTGGCCCAGGCCATGGCGCAGTCCGGACTGACGCTGATGATGGCGAAGCGGACGGACTCTGAGTATGCCGGCGGCAAGTCGAAGGACTGGATCGAGATTCCCATCCTGCCGGCCGGCGATGCGCGAAAGAAGTCCGTCGGCGCCGCCCTGTCAGAAGGCGTTCATCTCAAACCCAAAGACGAACGCATCAAGTTCACGAACCTGAAGAAGGTCTACTGGCCGGACGAGGGTTACACCAAAGGCGACCTGATCGCCTACTACGAGCAGATCGCGGAGTTCATCCTTCCCTACCTGCTGGACCGTCCCGTTCACCTCTATCGTTTTCCCGATGGAATCGACGGGAAGGAGTTCTATCAACACGAAGCTCCCGCCCACATTCCCGAATGGTTCGAGACGCTGCCCATCCCGAGCGAGAGCAAGCGACGCGATGTGCCGCACATGATCGTGACCGACCGGACAAGCCTTCTCTATCTGATCAACCTGGGAAGCATCGACCTTCATCCGTGGCTCTCACGACGCTCGAACCTGGAGTCACCCGACTGGACGGTGCTGGACCTCGATCCGAAGGACGCACCGTTTACCGATGTCGTCAAGGTCGCGCGGGCCATCAAGAAGATCCTCGATGCGATTGGTCTTCGGGGAGCCCTCAAGACGTCCGGGTCCACCGGCCTTCACGTCTTCATTCCGATCGCAGCCGGCTACACCTACGAGCAGGCCCGCAGCTTTTCGGAAGCCCTGGCCCGAGTCATCGTCAAAGAGCACAAGGACATTGCAACCGTGGAACGCGTGACCAAACACAGGAAGAGTCGCGTCTACGTCGACTTCGGACAGAACCGGCAGGGACAGACCGTCGTTCCGGCCTATGTCGTGCGTCCCAAGCCGGGGGCGACGGTTTCGACTCCGCTTTTGTGGGAGGAACTTGACGAGCCACTGACGCCGGGCGATTTCCACATCCGAAACGTGCCGCAACGGCTCGCCAGAACGGGCGACCTGTTCAAGCCCTACCACGGAATGCAGCAGGATCTTCTACCCGCGTTGGAGAAACTCGGGGAGTATCTGCGGAAGAAGTGACGAACCGCTGAGCGTAGATGGGTCTCGGTTGTGGGCTCATGTCATCCCCTCAATCGTCGAGGGATCACCGCACCCAAGCCGCTTTCTTCGTGTCCATCACCTCTCCGACGACGACGAGAGACACAAAGTAGACTCCGCTCGGAACGCGCCTGCCGAAGGAGTCGATCCCATCCCAACGGACGGTCGGTTCGTCTGAACTCGATGCGCTGACGGTCAGGTGATTGACCAGTCGGCCGGAGGCATCATGCAACCGAATGGCAGCGCCTTCGGTCCCCGACGGCAATCGCAGATGAAACTCGAGTCCGCCACCGATCGGCCGGGCGCCTGCAATACCGGCGAGTTCAGCCACGTCACCCGACGTCGGCGTCTGCGTCGGCGCACTCGCCGGAGCGGGCCGCTCGTAGCAGCCCATGTCGACCTCGACCCAAATCCGAGGATTGTCGTCCAGATCTCGCTGGGTCTCGACCAAATCCGTGTTCCCCGTGTCGAGGCACGGGGACGACTCTGCAAGACGAAAGTCTCCTGCGCCCGAACTGAGAAAGAGCGGATCGTCTCCGATGTTCCCTTCACCTTCGAACGTGCCGGACCAACCTTGGACGCACGAGTAGTCGACTCTCATGCTATTGCTGGGGTTGATGAAGAGCTGCGCCTCTTCTCCACTCCCGCTCATGTCCGCGTTACCCCAGACGATCGAGTTCAAGACGTTTCCATCGACGCCCACGTACTCATAGATCCCGCCGCCACGGCTTCCGGAAACGTTGCCCGCCACGGTGCAACCCAACAGGCGCAGGTACGCGAGGTCACTGAAGATGGCGCCGCCATCAGAAACCGCAGTGTTGAGAGCGAAGAGACAGTCCTTCGCCTCCAAGCTCGAAGTGTGATAGACCGCGCCGCCTTCGCCACTGGCGTGATTACTCTCGATCGCGCACTGGTCGAAGCTGAGCGCACCGCCTTCGGCATACACGGCCGCGCCTCTCCAGGCCTCATTGTCCCAAAAGTGGACGAGCCGCATGTTGACCTGGGGTCCGAAGGCGAACAGACCGCCTCCCAAAGCATCCTGTTCCGTCCCGTCGGCACGGCCACCGGTCACGTTCAGGCCAATAAGAACGACCGGATCTCCTGACGTCGTCGCCGTCAGCACGTGGTAGGCATTGTCACTCGTTCCGGCCGGGTCATCTCCGGCCAGATCCCCGCTCAATGTGACCGGATTGTCGAACGGGTTCCACAAGTCGGGCAGTTCGGCGCCGCAGCCGGGAAAGCCGCCAAAGACGGTCACGTCAGAAGGCAGGTCGAACGTCGCCGATCTCGGATCCGCAAGCCCACCGCTGTCCGGGACGTAGACGCCATCTGCGACACGGATGATCTCACCGGGGGACGCCACCGCGAGCGCCTCTTCGAGCCGAAGAAACGCCGTGCACCAGGTCGTTCCGTCGTGGACAGGCCCGGCGGCGTTTTCGTCGACATAGAGCTGCGCGACACACGTTGTTGGCAACAAGGCCGCGGCGGCGCACGCTGCCGTCAGCAAACCCTGGAAGAGCGAAAGACCTCTGGTTGTCACGACAACGCCTCCCCGGCGGACACTTCACTTCACGCCACTTCACGCCACTTCACGTCACGTCACTTCACGTCACTTCACGCGATCAAGGAGTCGGTCCGCCATCGCCGTTGATTCATTGAAGTTTGAGAATCCGGGTCGTGGCCATCTCCCGGCCCGCCCGGAGCCGAACGAAGTACAAACCGTTGGGCAGCGGCGCGCCGGAATCCCCGTCTCCGTTCCATTCTAACAAATGACGGCCGGGTGCCTGTTGCAGAACCGAATCCCAGGATCGAACGACCCGTCCGGTCGTGTCGAGAACCTCGATCGCGCATCGGCCGGACACCGGGAGCGCGTACTCGAAAACCGTCGACTCCCGGAACGGACTCGGGATCGCCACCACGTTCAGGGCGAGAGGATCCCCGCCGGAGCCTCCGTCCACGACAGGCCCGTCAGGCCAGCCCGGCCCGGCCGGATCCTCCACGCCGGTGACGTTGTCGAACGTCGCCGTAACCTCCATGTGCCCACTGACCGTCAGCTGCGCAGGATTCTCGGTGCCCTCCAGGTCACCGGACCAACCGACGAACGTCCACTCTCCGTCCGTGGGTACGGCCGTCAACTCCACGATGTCGTCACACGCATATACCGCGAGATCCGGATCCAGGACGACCGTACCCCCGCCCACCGTTGTGATCTCGATGTCGTTGACTTCGCCGTCCTCGGCAACCAAGGGATCGGTCGATACGGAGACATAGTCGATCTCTGAGTTGAAGGCGGAGGCCGTCACTGGATTGCCGGCAAAGACTCCCGCACGTGTCACCTGCAGAACCTGGTTGAAGTTCAGGTAGTCGGTCCAGGCCACACCGTCCGGTGCGAGAGCCACCGTCCAGTCGTCGCCCGAACGCGTCACGCGAAGATGGGTCCCGTCGCCCTCGGGAACCATCGCATTGAGCAAAGTGGAGCGGTTCCCGCCGATGGTCTTGCCGACAAACAAACGCAGCTGCGTACCGTCGTGAAAGGTGTCGAAGCGAAGCCAATCGTCCGGGCCTTGTTCAATGATGACGCCCTGATCGTTGCGACCTTCGGTCGGTTCACTGTTCCACTTCACTTCGACCTGCAGATCGAGGTCCAGGGTGGGCTGGAGGATTCGGACGGTCTCGTTGATCCCGCCACCTCCCCACGCATCATGTTCCGTTCCCGCGGGTAGGCTAAGGGAAAGATGCGCGTCCCCACTCCCCGTTCCGGCCAGGGAGAAGGTTCCGACGCCGAGCGGGTTGATGAACTCCCACCGTGGGTCCAGGACACAGCGATTGAAGTCGTCCGACAGGAGCGGCGCCGGTGGATCCTCGGAAATCAGAATGCGAACGAGGGCGGGATCCGATGTGTCACCGTCGTCGTCGGCGACAGTGTAGGTCAGCGAGTCCTCTTGAGTCGGAGAGCCATCGTGGACGTAGGTGATCACTCCGGTCGTGCCGTTCACGAACGGACTTCCATGGATCGGCGCAAGGTCGATCTCCACCGACGTGGGATCGATCGTCCCATCGACATCGGCATCGTTTTCAAGCACGTCGATATCAACCGATCCGCCGGGAGTCACCCACGCAACATCATTGACGACCGTCGGCGGAAAGTTGGATGGACGCGAATCCGTCACGGTCAACTTGCCGAAACTGACGTCGGCACGGTGCGCAAGCAACAAGGCCGAACCTCGGACGGGATCGTCCAGGTCACCCATGCCTTCCACCGCCCACTCCTGCGGCTCGGGTGTGCCGTCCTCCCAGAACCTGGCCTGATATCGACTCCCTGTCGCTTCGGTCTCGACTCGTCCACGCAACCAGTAGGTCACACCGGCGACGGCCACGAAGGGAGTCGAGTCGTAGATGATCCCGTCATTGCCGTAGATCTCGAACCGATTCCCGGTGAACCACAAGATGGCTCCAAGCGGGAAGTAACCGCACTTGGGCTGTCCGCACATGACGGGCGAGTCGGTGTGGCCATTCCATCGAAGAAGCACTCCTGCGCCAAGCCCGCTCGGCGTGTCGTGCAACGTGATCGGAACGAGAAACTCGACGTCGGTCCAACTGGAGTCACCGACCGCAACGAGTCGATCGTAGCCGGGTTCCTCCGTTCGCAACTCACCACCGTCCAACTGCCACTTCCCATCCACGACCTGAGCGACATCCTGGATCTCTTCGATTTCGTTCAGGGTCGCCCAATCCACCGTGTAGGGAAGGGGCCAGATCGAACCTCCCGACTGGAAGTCGATGGTCACGGTCTCCGTCGTCTCGTTGTCGAAAACGTCCGTGGCTTCGATGATCACCGTGTTGATTCCATTGACCAGGTCGGACATCGAGATGTCGATGTTGATGTCACCCTCGTTCTCCAGACGCCGACCGTCGGGACCGATCGAGAGCGGAACGTCCGGACCTCCGTTCAGTCGGTACGTCAGGCTTGCGATCTCTGAGTCGTCAGCAATATGACCGAGAATGTTCGCCCAGACCTGCGGGCGACCGTTCTGACCAAAAGGTTGAGTATCGCCGTACCAGATGGAAAGGTCGGGGCCCGCCGGATCAAAGTAGAACTCGATGTTGTCCGAGCAGGCGTCGCGACCATCCGGATCCATCGAGCAAACACGCAGCTGGTAGGTCGTCCCCGGGACGGGAGCCGGAAGCGTGACTGCATGCGCGTAGACGTCGGCCGACTCACTCACCGTCCCCAGCTCGTAGGACGTCGTCAGTCCATACTCGACGCGTCCCTCCGACGCTTCATCGGTGTTCCACCGCACGACAAGCTCAGTCGGCGAGGGCTCGAACGAAACGTTGTGATTGAGCGGAGGCCAGACATCGGCCTCCTCGGTCCCGTCCTCCGGAACGATCGGGCTGGTCGTGTCGAACACATAGTCGTAGATAGCCGTGTAGGCCGGAATGGTCGCGCCGCCCCCGGCCCCGTGATTGCCGGCGAAAGGACCGTAGGCCGTCACGTTCAGGACGTGAACAAAGCTACCGATGGAGGAGAAAACCTGATCGCTTCCGGCGACGGACATCGTCCACACGTCCCCGGCTCGATCGAGACGCAGGTAGTCCGCCCCGCCCGGTGAGAGACCGACATCGAACCTACCCGTCGAGTTTCCCGAAACCGTCGTTGCGGCATAGGCGCGCAGGTTCGACCCATCGTGGTGCACCTCGATTCGGATCCAGTTGTCGGCATCCTCCTCGATGATAAGTCCCTGCATCTGGTAGCGCTCGGCCGGCTCGGAAGCAAAGCGAACCTCGATCTCGAAGTCGGTGTTCGCAGTCGGCTTCATCACACGAACGGTTTGGTTGACCTGCCAGGCTTGATGGGAAGAACCGGCGGGAACCGAAAGCTCGAGATGAGCATCGTCCGTTCCCGAACCGACCAGTGCGACCGCTCCGTCTTCCTGCGGATTGACGAAAGTCCACCGGGACGGGTCGAGGTTGCGACGATTGAAGTCATCCGACTCGAGTGCCGCTGCAGGAGCGGCAGCGAAAACAAAGAGAGCAGGGACGAACAAAACCGAGCGGAACCGGTCGGTGAGACGAAAGTTCCGGGGATCCATGGAAAGGCCTCCGACAGTTGGACGAGCACAAGGAGAGCGGCCCCGCTGGCGGAGATACTAACCTCGATTCGTCGAGCTTTCGCGGCCGAAACCGCCTTCGGCTCGAGACAGATTGACGAATCGAGGCTGACCCTGCCTCCGCTACCGTCGAACGACGATCTTGGCAACTCCCCGGCTTTCATCTGTCGGCGAGGCAGCGTCCATTCCTTCGGTTGATACCGGGCCTAGATCGCGACGAAGCGCTGCAGAGCGGGTGACGGCATAGTAGATGCCGCTCGGAACGACTCGCCCGGCTTGGTCTTTGCCATCCCAGGTGACGGATTGCATTCCGTCGGAGCCACTGCCGTTCCCTGGGCGGAGCGTACGAACCCGGCGCCCCTGCGCGTCGATGACGTGAATCTCCATCTCATCCACTGATGAGCTCCCGATTCTGCAGTCGAGCTGGACCCTGCCGCTCGTCGGATTCGGGGTTACCTTCAACCGAGCCGCGCCTGCCGGGCCGCCACCGTCATCCCAGTCGTCCCACTCCCCCCAATCCTCCCATTCGTCTGCGGAAGACGTCGCGCCCGGCGAGTGCGGAATGATTCCCAAAGCCTCCCAGCTGAATGCCTGTTCGCCGAGTTCCTCTTCGACGGTCCAGGCACCGGTTCCTGGGTCGATCGAAACGAGCTGCGCCGTCGCACGAATGATCCCCAGGATCCGATCGCTCGAGGCGTCGTAGTCCAATCCGACGACATCCGCTGTCGGTCCAACGGCCGTGGCCTCCCCCGTCTGAGGGTCGATGCGCACCAGCTCGGAGGGAACTCCACCTGCCACGCTGTAGAGAAAACCATCCATCGGCCGGTACGCGATGTCCCGGGCGAAAACACCGGTCTGTTCCGGAAGCTGGGAAAAGAGTCCGGACGAGAATTCGTAGACATGCATTTCCTGCGCATCCGACGCATGGAGGAACAGACGATCATTCGTCGAGTCATAGGCCATGCCCCAGATGTTGACGGGCCCACTGATCCCGGTGTCAGACTTGAGTCCGCTCCTCGGATCCAGGATGTAGAGCCGTCCCGAGTTGTAGTCGGAAGTCCAAAAGCCGCCATCCGATTCGCGGTAGGCCAGGGAGAAGAAGATGTCGCCGGTGCTTCCCGTGCCGTAGAACGTGCGGCGGGCGCACTCGCCGGTCTCCGTGTGAATCCGAAGCTGCGGCGCCCCGATGCTGTAGGCGACCGGAGCGTCTTCGTCATCCGGAAGGCGAACCCAGACGTACATCTGCGACTCCGAGTTCTCGACAAGAAAGAGGTCCCCGGTCAGAGGATCGATGGTAATCCCCGCGAATGCGAACGGCACGGCGCCCAATGGGATGTCTTCGTGCTGCCAAACGATCTCATCGACGAAGAAGCCGTTCTCGTCGATGACCTGGATTCCGCTGTGCTCGAGCGCGACGAGGAACAGTCCTTCGCCGAACGGAGAACCTGGCGGAATCCAGCAGATCCCGTCAACGATTGCGTCTGGCGCCGCGTCGAGTTGCGATGTGAAATCCGTCGCTTTACTCGAACTGACCGGAACGCCGTCCCGGGTGAACTTGAACCACGCGTTCGACTCGATCTCGCCAAAGTCCGGACCGGCGTCGACGACGTAGACGTACTCCATGTCGAGGGCGAGTCCGCGCACCGACTCCAAGGTGTCCGGCCCCACCCCCGGGACCTCAAAGATCTCGGGAATGGTGAACAGAAGTGTCTGGCTTCCGTCCTCCCAGAACTTGACCTCACGCGCCTGATTGATCGTCCAGAGCCTCTCGTCGACGGGATCCCACGATGCGCCCTGATCGGCGAACCCGGTCTGCACGCCGTCTCCGCAAGGGTCCGTCAACGCTACCGACAGGACCTCCCGTTCGATCGGATCAAAGGCCACGTCGAGCGAGCCCTGCATTTCGCCACGGGTGACGTAGAAGGTCTGACCAAGAAACTCGACGAACGGTGCTGCACTCGCGTCGACGAATCGCACTCCGGATCCCAAGCTCGCAAGGGCGACGAGCCCGACCACATGGAATGCGTGGACCAAACTGTGCCGCCAGGTGTGCGTCCGTGTTCGCGTCCGGGTGCGCGTCCGCCGCGAAGTGTTGACGACCTGCGCCGACGACTTGCGTCCAATCAGGGTGAGCATGGTTCCTCCGACTTCCTTCCGTCCCGTTCCCGTTCCCGTTCCCGTTCCCGTTCCCGTTCCCGTTCCCGTTCCCGTCCACTTCACGTTCACGTGCAACGCGCCAACTCCCCCTTCAGACGAATGCGGAACCCAGATGCGCACAGCAAAAATGGCCGATGAAATGAACCGGTACGGCCGGTCCGTGGGATCGAGACGGACACGACGAACCACACGGCGGTCCGCCGCAGCCGCGCGCAGATTCGCCACTGCAGTAGACCCTCGCGTTTGGATCGGGCTAGTCTCATTGCAATCAACGGATTGGAGCGAACGTGGACTCGAGCCAACAGGACTTGAAAGCGGCCCAGGAACGCGTCGCAAACACAGCCGTGCTCCTGGACGCCGTCCGAAGCGGTGACAAAGCGGCCCGTGAGGCCCTTGTCCAACGCTACCTACCGATTCTCCTTCGATGGTCACACGGCCGGCTCCCCGATCACTCCCGATTCGTATCGGATACATCAGATGTTGTGCAGATTGCCCTTCTCCGTGCGTTAGATCATGTGGACGAGTTCCGTTCACGCCGCGAAGGTGCGTTCCTGGCGTATCTCCGTCGAATCGTTCTCAACACGATTCGAGATGAGATACGTCGCGCCAAAGTTCGTAGGGCGGAGGACATTGGTGAACACAAGGTCTCTGATCCGAAACCGCTTCCTCTCGACGACGCAATCGAGTCAGAGACCCTCGTCGCCTACGAAGACGCGTTGACCGAAATGCCGGAGCACTCGAGGGAGGCCATCATCATGCGCATCGAGTTCGGCTTCAGCTATCCGGAGATCGCTGCTGCGGTCGGAAGTCCGTCCGCAAACGCGGCTCGCATGATGGTGACCCGTGCGTTGGTCGAGCTGGCCGATCGACTCGAGGGACGAAAGTGACAGAAGAAGAGCGGCTTCGAAGAGCCGCTGCCGTAGCGGACGGCGTTAAGCTGCCCGACCGCTCGGAGACGGACGGGACTTTCGGTTTCGACAAGATCGATGCGGAATCCGACTTCAACCTCCCCCGTGGGTTCGTCGATGCCTTTGCCCTGATCGAGCGTGTCGCCGCCGGCTTTCGCTCGAACTCCTCCCCTGCCGCGGAACACGGATCCGGCTCAGGTCGCAGCGATGTTGACGGGTCTGTCGAACGAAGCCGTGCGCCGCAATTCCGTTGGGGGCCGCTCGACGTCTACGAGTCCGTCGGCCGCGGACGGTTCGGCGCGGTCTATCGTGCGATCGATCCCCGTCTGGACCGACCAGTCGCGCTCAAGCTTCGCCAGGTCGGATCCGACTCGGACCCGGGAGCGACCTCCCCTCGTCAGTTCCTCGAGGAAGCCCGGCAGATGGCGCGCGTCCGACACGAAAACGTCGTCTCGGTCTTTGGAGCCGACGTTTTCGGCGGTCGCGTCGGAATATGGACGGAGTTCGTCGAGGGACAAACTCTCGAAGACGAGATCGACGACCTCGACCGGGGATTCGATTGCGAGACGATCTCTCACGTCGGTGCGCAGGTCGCCCGTGCTTTGAGCGCAGTGCATGAGTCAGGTCTTCTTCACGGCGACGTTTCGGCCCGGAACATCCTTCACGAAAACGGCGGACGCGTTCTGCTTGCAGACTTCGGATCCGCGTCCGACTTGACGGCCCCGTCGCGACTTCAGGTCGGAACGCCTCTCTATGCCGCTCCCGAAGTCCTGATCGGCCAGTCCCCATCGGTTCGATCCGATCTCTACTCGTTGTCCGTCCTGCTCTATCGGTTGGCGGCGAACCGGTTCCCCTACCACGGAGATTCGCTCGCCGAATTGATCGCGGCCGCGGCCGCGCGACAACTTCCGGCTTGGCCGAAAACCCTCGGGCACGAGTGGACCGGTCTCCGGGAGGCCATCGAACGAGGGCTCGACCCGAACCCGGCGCTCCGTTGGCCCAGTGCCCGCGCTCTCGCCACCGCCTTGGAAACCGCCGAAGTTCGCCGTCTTCGTGCACTCGGTGAGCCGGCCTGGCAAAGCTCCAACCCTCTTCGCGTCCGCCCGCTCCCTGCCAGACGTTCGGCTTTGGTGGGAAGACACGACCTGCTTCGCTCCCTGACCGATCGCGTCACGCAGGGCGGAACGCTCACGACCCTGGTTGGGCCCGGCGGCGCCGGGAAAACCCGACTCGCACTGGAGGCGGCCCACACCAACTGTGAAACGGCCGAGGTCGGATCCTGGTTCGTCGACCTCTCACCGGTTTCAGATGCGGAAGGGACGGTTCCCAGAATCCGGGCCGCACTCGGGCTGACCACGGGTGCCGACGAGGTGTCCTTTCTTGCCGAAGCCACGGCCGAGAGCACCGGACTCCTCGTTCTCGACAACGCGGAGCACGTCCTCGACGCTCTTAGAAACTGGGTTGTGACGACGCTTCCGGCCGTACCGAATCTCGCCGTCCTCTTCACGAGCCGGGAACCATGCGGCTTACGTGACGAAGTCGTCCTACGCATTCCTCCATTCGACGTCCCACCGAAAGGAGCCGACGCAGAAACCGCTCTGCAGTCCGACTCAGTTCAACTCTTTCTGGACCGCTCGCGGGAGGCAGGTTTTGCCCTGCAACCTGAAGCGAGGAATCTCGAGTCGATCATCGAAGTCTGTCGCGCCGTCGACGGGTTGCCTTTGGGTCTGGAAATCGCGGCGTCGCATCTGGCCGGGATCGCACCGGGCACCTGGCAAGGCGAACTGAAAACCGGTGCGACCCAATGGTCCGGGGACCAACCCAAAGGCCACCGGCATCACAGCCTCGGATCGGTCGTGGAGTGGGCCGTCGGCCGCCTCTCGCCTCTGGCCCAAAGCGTGTTTGCAGCCTGCGCGGTGTTTCACGGCGGGTGGACGGAAAGCTCCGCAGCTTCCGTGCTTTCGGGCCCACTGCAGGTTGAGGACGCCGAGATCCTTGAGGCACTTCGGTCGCTTTGGAAAAAGTCTCTCGTCCGACAGGAGATTCTGGATGACGGAAGTCTTGGCTATTCGATGTTGGAAAGCGTTCGCTCCGTCGCCGTGGCCGCCTTTGCGAACTCTTCAGTTCACTCGCCGATCACGGCGAAGCACTTCGAACACTTTCGAGAGCTCTATCTGGACGCGTCTTCCCGCGACGACGCAGACGTTTCGCGCACGGCGGTCTGGACACAGGAGGAGTACAACCTGCGCGCCGCGCTCGACGATTCACTGCGGGACCCGAAACGAACCGAGGCAGGCGCCGGCCTCGCCGCCGAACTGACGGAGAGCTGGGCCAACGCCGCCGATCTCCCGACTTCGATGCATTACACCGCTGCATTCCTCGAGAAACTCGAGCCTGGAGCCCCGCAACGTCCCATGCTTCTGCTGCATCTCGCCGGCACGCTCTTCAAACAGGGGGACGTGCCCGGTTGCGAGGAAACCGTGGGTCGCGCCATCGCAGAAGCGGAAGCTCTCGGCCGTCACCCGGAAGCGGCACATCGCGCGGCGGGCGAATACTCGCTGGTCCGCGCTCGTACCATTGCCGGCCTTCTCTACCAGGCGTGCTATCGCCTGGAGGAATCCCATCAGTCCCTGGAGACCGCAATCCAGCTGGCGGAACAGACAGGCGACGACGTCGGCCTGGCTCGTGTTCTCTACGCCAGGGCCTGGACCTTCATCAACGGCGACCAGGTCGACACCGCCCGTCCCCTCCTGTTTCGATCGATCGATCTGGCCCGGCGCCACGGAGACCTGAGGCAGGTTTGCCGTTCTCTTTCCGGATTGGGGATGATCGCGTGGGTCCGCAATCGTGCCGCCGAATCGATCAGCTACCACGAGGAGGCGTACGACGTGCTGCGTTCCCTCCCCGGGATCGATCGCGTAGGCGAAACGAACGTTCTCCTGTCGTTGGGATCGGCCTACACGCTGGCGAAACGGTTCTCGGAGGCGCAGGAAATCTTCACGAGAGCCGAGGAGATGGCCCGCCGGGTCGGAATCAAGCCGTTGATCGCCTCTTCCATTCAGAACCGCGCCAATGTTTGCCAACAGGTCGGCGAGCACGAATCCGCGGCGCGACTTTTCCGACTGGCGAAGCAAAGGCAACTCGAAGTGGACGCCACGCGACTGGCGGCGAGATCCGCCGGGGGATGTGCTCTCGCCCTCGCCCAGCTCGGCCGAATCTCGGAAGCCGAGAACGAAGCACTCTGGTCCTTTCAGACCTGGTTCGATGAAGGAACGCCGACGGAGACCATCCATTTACTTCATGTCCTGGGAATCATCGATCGCGAGGCACACGACTTGTCCGCGGCCGTCACGTGGCTGCAAGCAGCCAGCGATCTGGCCCTGGCCAGCGGGGAAACAACCCGTGGGTCTTCCGGTGGGACGGATGATTCCGAAAACGAGACGGACATGGAGATCGAAGCTCTGCGGGACCAACTGTCTTCGTCCGACTTCGACGACGCTCTTCGACGAGGCAAAGGCCGGACGTTTAGCGAACTTCAGTCCCTCATCGAGGCCAGACTCCAGCCTCGCCAGACCTGAATCGCCCAAATCCTGGCCGGAAAAGTGGTATCCTTACGGTTCCGAACCGGTCGGCTGAGTCGTATCGGATCTATCGATCTGCAATCTTGACTCAGGGGGACGAGACCGGCCAATCCCACTCCCATCGCGAAGGAGACTTCAGACCATGCATTTCTCTCGACGAGATGCCCGTGCGGCACTCGCAGGTCTTGCCTTGTCCGCGCTTGGCTCGGCTTCGGTTGCGCTGACCATTCAGGCCGCCCAGGAAAACGCGGCCGGAATCGCCGAGCTCAGGGTCCAGCCGGGCGTCGCCATCGGCTTCGATCAGCTCGAGCCGGAAGACCAGATCCGGTCGGCCGCTCTGTTGACGGACTTCGGACAGGCCACCGGATCGCGTTGGTCCACTCTCGACTACGCGGTCGGCTCACTCACTCCGAGACTGGCCTACGGCAGCGGGCTCGACATGGGCACTCCGGTTCAGGACGCAGAGACCGCAGAGCTGTTGGCCCGCGAGCTCGTCGAGACCCATCCGGAACTCTTCGGGACGGAGAACAGCCGGCTTCAGGTCTGGAAGTCGGTCGAGGCCGACGGCAAGTGGGCGATCCACTTCCGCGAGGTCGTGAACGGGATGAAGATTCTCGACAGTAAGGTCACGATGATCTTCACCGAGTCGGGACGTCTCGCCAGCTTCGGCGCGTCGACCTTCCCGATGATCGAGTCCGCAGAATCGCCTTCGCTTTCCAAGGACGCCGTCGTGTCTGCCGCGCACTCCCACCTCGTAGGGCAGAGCGCGATCGCAGCCGACCTCAGTCAGGTCACATCCAACGTCAACGGTCCTTACATCATTCCGACGATCGCCGGCGAGGGTACTCCCGCTCCCGGAACGGCCGGCATCGAAGGACGCGTCGTCTATCGCGCGACCATGAGCACGAAAAACCCTCCGGTCTGCTGGGACGTCGACGTCGATGCCACCAGCGGAGAGGTTCTGCAACGCCTGAACCGCATCTTCCACGTCGACTTCACCGGCTCGGTCTCTGCCGACGTCGAAGATCCCGACTTCTGCGACGTTTCCGGAGTTCAGGGACTGGCCGACATCGAAGTTCGGATCGATGGCGTGGGCTCGGCCGTGACCGCTGCGGACGGCTCTTTCACGATCCCGAACGCAGGATCCGATCCGGCTGACTTCGAGGTCACGCTTTACGGTCCCTACGCCCAGGTATTCAATGATGACGGGCCGGAAGGACTGATGTCCGGCACGGCAACTCCAGGTGTTCCCCTCGACGTCCTTTGGGATTCGGACGACGCTCGCTTTGACGAGCGCGACGTTTTCTTCCACACCAACGCCACCCGGCAGATGCTGATCGATATCAACCCGACGTGGGTCGACATGGACTTCCGCATGCCCTGCAACGTCAACATCGACAGCCAGTGCAATGCGTTCTACTCGTTCGCCGACAGCTCGACCAACTACTACCGCGCGGATGAGCCGGACGGATGCGGCAACACCGGACGGATGGGTGACGTCATCGCGCACGAGTACGGACACGGCATCACGCATCAGATGTACGACGAGGACCAGCCGGGAATCCTCCATGAAGGAAACTCGGACATCGCCGCCGTCATGCTCTTTGGCCGTTCCCAGATCGGCCGCGGGTTCTTCAATCTGACCGACTGCGGCACGCCGCTTCGGGACTCCGACAACGATCTGATGTGGCCGATCGACTCCAACGGAAACAGCTACAACGACGGTCAGATCATGGCCGGTTTCTACTGGAACTCGATCCTGAATCTCGCTGCTCTCTACGGAGACGAAACGGCTCTCGAGATCATGCGCAACAACTGGCACAACGGCCGCCTGCTCACGCTGCCGCGCACGATCACCGAGCAGGTCCTGTCCGCCTTCATCGCCGACGACGACAACGGCAACCTCGATGACGGAACGCCGAACTTCGACGAACTCTGCGCCGGCGCCACGATCAAAGGCTTCGACTGCCCGGAGACCTTCGACGACGTCGTCCTTCGTCACTCCCCGCTGCTCTACGCCTCTACGGATCCGGGCGGACACCGCATCGTTGCAGAGATCTACTCCCTGCTCGGCGATCTCAATGCAGCCGAGACGGCAGTGCACTGGCGTGTCTCCGGCGGCGGCGCGTTCAACAGCGTCCCGTTCACGCCGTTCGACGGCAACAACCAGGAAGCCTTCATCCCGTCACAGCCCGTCCTGACCAAGGTCGACTATTTCGTCGTGGGCACGGACGAGTTCGGAAACACGCTGCAGCTTCCGCAGAGCGGCTACTACTCCTTCGACGTCGTCACCGCGTTCCACAGCGGAGAGCAGGGCGCAGAAGGATGGACGGTCGGCGATCCTTCCGACACCGCCACGCAGGGAATCTGGGAGCTGATCGACCCCGCCGAAGAGTTCGTAGCCGGCCGGTTCAGCCAGCCGGGCGACGACGCCTCTCTCGACCCGGGCACGATGGCCTGGATCACAGAGCAGGAAGGCGGCTCACCGGCCCAGCACGACGTCGACACCGGAACGACGACTCTCTTCTCTCCGGTCTTTGACGTTTCCGGAAGCGCCTGGGTCCACGTCCAGTTCATGCGCTGGTTCCAGAGCCTGGTCGGCGCCGCCGGACAGATGGACTTCTATGTCACGCACGACGCCGGTGACTCCTGGGACAACCTCTTCCACCTGGAAGGAACCCAGCCGACCGACAGCTGGCAGCTCTTCGGCAGCCTCGTCTCCGAACCGGGCGCCGGATTCGGTGACATCCAGTTCAAGCTCGTCGTGACCGGCGCCGCCA
This sequence comes from bacterium, assembly GCA_030431975.1. Classification (GTDB taxonomy): domain Bacteria; phylum Eisenbacteria; class RBG-16-71-46; order CAIMUX01; family CAIMUX01; genus JACKCR01. Next base: position 155,704 of record JAUIHP010000009.1, read on the forward strand.
ACCCGTCCATCGACGAAGGCGGACTCGATGAGTTCGTGCTCATCGCTTCGGATACCGGCTCACCGAGTTCGGTCGAAGAGAACGGAGTCATCACGGACGTCAGTCTTCGCCTGCGTTCGCCGAATCCCTCGACGGGGATCGCGACGCTCGAGTACGCATTGCCTGAAGCCGGGACCGCGCAGCTTTCGATCTATGGCGTCGACGGGCGGCGGGTGCGGAGCCTGCTGCGCGGACAGGTCGAAGCGGGGATTCACCAGGTGAACTGGGATGGTCGCGACGAAACCGGTCGGATGGTTGGATCGGGTGTGTACTTTGCGCGGATCCATACCCAGGACGGCAGCGATGTGCGGAGGGTGGTCATCGGCCGCTAGGCGTCACGGCGTACTACGGGAGCCGCAGAGTCCGGGAGTTTCTCGCACACCTGCAAGCTCTCTGCGGCGGTCCCTCGGAATCAACACGGTCGGAGTCACCCTTGCCGGTGCCTCCGACCGTCCTCGCTTAGAATCGCATCGTTTTCCCTTCGTCAGGACCAGTGGCCCCAGAGGAAGAGGGCCGAAGTCGAGCACATGTGGTCATCCAGCGTAAGTGTATGTCCTGATGTGCCTTGCACGCCATGACCGCCATCCACAGAATGGCAACTCATGACTACCCCTTCGTCATTTTTCTTAGTAAAATGACGGCATGCCTAGCAATAGTCTCTATCCGCGAATCCTCCAGCCACCCGCCTCGAGCTTCTTCCTACTCGGAGTCCGAGGCGCCGGAAAGTCGACCTGGGTTCGGGAGTCTCTTCCAGACGCCTTTCGGGTAGACCTCCTCGACGAGTCGGTCTACCAGGATCTCCTCCTCGAGCCGTCACTATTCGCTGCGATGCTCGAGAATCAGCCGCGAGGCGCCTGGGTCGTGGTTGACGAGATCCAACGCCTCCCCAGCCTCCTCAACGAAGTTCACAGATGGATCGAAGAACGTGAGCTGCGGTTCGCTCTCCTCGGCTCAAGCGCGAGGAAGCTGAAGAGCCGCGGAACGAACCTCCTGGCAGGCCGAGCTCTGTGGAAGACCATGTTCCCCCTCATGCCTGCCGAACTGGGCAAAGATACGGACCTGGATCGAGTCCTCGAAGTTGGGAGCATCCCGGTTGTCTGGGCCGCCACCGATCGGGTCGCCACGTTGGAAAGCTACGTTCAGCTCTACCTGCGTGAAGAGATCCGCGCGGAGGCGTTGGTTCGAAATCTGCCCTCGTTCGCGAGATTCCTTTCCGTCACCGCGCTTTTCCACGGCCAGACCGTCAACGTTTCCTCGATAGCCAGAGACTCCGGGGCCGCTCGCTCAACCGTGACCGGCTACCTGGACATCCTGGAGGACACCCTCCTCATCCATCGACTTCCAGCGTTCGAGTCAAAGCTACGGGTGCGGGAGCGCCGATTGCCGAAGCTCTACTGGGTAGATCCGGGCGTCATCCGCGCGGCAAAGCGACGACTGGGACCACTTGGTCCCGAGGAGACCGGCGCACTCTTCGAAGGTTACGTCCTCACGATGCTGCGAGCCCACCAGGAACAGAGCCGGATCTTCGAAGAACTGACCTTCTGGTCTCCACACCAATCGAATGTCGAAGTCGACTTCCTCCTGAGACGAGGGGACGAGTTCGTCGCGATCGAGGTAAAGGCTGCGAACCGCTTCTCTCGATCGCAGCTGCAGGGGCTCCTGGCGATCGGAGAGATGCAGGAGATCGTTCGACGAATCCTCGTCTATCGGGGAAAACATCGGCTGATGACGCCCGAGGGAATCGAAGTTCTGCCTCTCGAGGAGTTGTCCGCCGAACTCGTGTTCGACCGACTCTGGCCGTGACGGTGGAGCGCCAGCAGGCTTCGCCTCGCCCCCGACTAGGCCCGCCGCCTGGGCGCTCTACGTCTGAGCCGAGGGCCACAGGTCCTCGGCTCTATCGCAACACCACGAACGATACCGAACCTTTTCTTGGGCCGTCCTCGACACGAACGAAGTATGCCCCCGCCGCCACCGGCTTCCCACTGTTGTCGAGTCCATCCCAGTGAACACTCTGCCTGCCGGCCACCATCGGTTCCCGGCAACGCCAAACCACTCGTCCGTCCGAACCCACGACGCTCACAACTGCACGCCGCGGATGGGGCAGGTCGAAGTGGATCCACACACCTTCCGTTGATGCGGGACTGGGCGAGATCCTGATTTCCATCGGCAGACCAGGATCCTTCCCGATCGACGGAACAACTGCCTCGTTGGCAGGATCGACGTTCGATGGATCGATCACAGTGTAAGCCGCCATCGCATCTATCAGGCCGTAGCCGCGGACAAAGAGCGGATCGTGCGTCTCGTGTTGTACGAAGTAGTCGGCGGATCTCGCGAGTGCCTCCCGCAACTGGAAGACAGTCCAGTTTGGATGATCCTGAATCAAACATGCGGCTGCGGCGGCCGCCAGTGGAGTCGCCAGAGAGGTCCCACTGGCGGTAGCAAGCCCTGCGTCGTTTTGAGGATCGACGGTATAGGTGCCCTCCCCCGGCGCCAGGATTTCCGGTTTGACACGGCCATCTGCGGTCGGTCCGTCGGAGGAGAAAGAAGCCACCGTTCCGATCGGTGTCACCGCACCGACAGTGTTGACATCGAACGCGTCTGCCGGAGGAAGAAGGTGTGAGGTTCTTGGGTTCCTATCGTGTCCATCGTTCCCCGCACCTTGAAAGCAGTGGAGGCCATTGTCCGTGGCGGCGTTGAATGCTCGAGTCATGACAGATGTCTCGCCGTCGAGCTGTCCCTGCGTGTAGGAGTTGAAGATGACGACGGATGAAGTCGCGACATCCCCTCCGTTGGCCTCGATGAACTCGAGACCGGCCACGAAGTAGTCCTCCTCCGCATGGTTCTCGAACTCGACGCTTTCGACCTTGGCCAGAATGTAGGATGCGTCAAAGGCACCTCCCACCAGAGTGCCGGGGGAATAGGCCGCCATCGTTCCGAGAATCAGGGTCCCATGATCATGTTGGGTCGACGGATCTCCCGGATCGATCCCGGCGTTATCGTCGTTGTTCACGAAGTCATACTCCGCGACGATGTTCAGGCCGTGATCCGCGCGGGTGAAGGCGGCGTGCGACGTCCGGAAACCGGTATCGAGAACGCCGATTCGGACGCCCTTCCCCGTCATTCCCGCTTCGTGAAGCGCGATCAGGTTGATCTGGGAGAGTTGAGACTCCGACGCACCGTAGAAGTCCCCGCGTTCGGGTCGGCTCGTAACCGGGGCATTGGTTGTCGGAGGCACGCTCAGCCGATTCACCGGTTCGATGGAACGCACGCAGTCGTACTGCGCGATGGTCTCGAGCGACGAAAGGTCCGCCGTCACGCTCACCGCGTTCAACCAGCGGCTTCGGATACGAAGCTCGGCTCCAGACGCAATCACCGACTCGACGTAGGTCTCGTCCAGCGGCAGATCCCGCTCGTCGAACAGGCCGGAAGCCGTACGACGCAACATTCGCCGCTCGATGGCACGGGGATCGTAGGTACTGCGCAGTTCGTCCAGCGCCCGCCCGGATCGATTCGCTCCCTTGTCTTGGAAGAAAACCCAGGCTGCATGAGGTTCCTCACCATCCTCGTTCCACAATCGGGGATGGATCTTCCCCCAAGGGCCGGCTTCGAAGGGACCGGCTTCGAAGGGGTCAGCGTCCACGGGACCGGTCAGCAGAAGTGGCGCAAAAAGGTAAAAGGACCAAACGAGCAAGGCCTGCGCGCTCGGGAAGAGTCGCTGCATTTTTCCGTCCCATTCGTTGGGTGGACCCCGGCTTCAGTCCGTAGCTTACCCTATCGCGGCATCATACGGTTGGGCGCGTGGGAAGATCGAACTGCCTTTTGTCCCATTCACCCAGCTAGCCCGTGCGCTGAATGTTCCCCTTTGAAACCTTGTGCGGATTCGCGAAACCCATTCGTCGTCAATGTGCGTGGCTCATCGACCTTGAAGGAGGAGAAGCACAGCATGGCGATTGAAGGCGGATCCGTTGCTCCAGCCGGTCCGACGCAGTCCATCGACCTGGGTGACTACGAGTCCTGGAGTTCTCACTCACCCGAATTTCTGCTCCGTGAAGTCAAGAAGGTAGGCGGTTGGGGAGCGATCTTTCCGGATGAGGTCCCACGTTGGGCGAGCCGGGTTCGCAACTACTTCAACATCACCCCGCGAAAGCTACGAAGCCTGAGCTTGGTCCACCGGGCCCGGGCCCTGGCTGCCCTGGACCAGGAGGCGGCGCGATTCGGTCGGGGATCCCTCTCCTTCATGGAGAAACGGGCGCTGCAGAAGCAGCTCATCTACGTAGATGAGGCCGGACGCCACCTGGTTCCTGATGCACTGGGCGTCCACCCCCTACCACACGGGAAACGGAAAGGCCTCTCTCTGGAAGAAGATAAGCACCTACACCCGCGGCCAGCCCAACACCGTGTTCAAGTTGATCTCTCCCGACGGAACGGGTGGGTCTTTGGAGCTGATCCTCAAGAATCCCCCTCGATCCCGTTCCGAGCAGATTGCTTCCGGTCTCGGAACCGGCTTCGGTCGGTACGGAAGCTTGGGAGCGGGACGCACACGTCCCGATCGTACGTGGGGTGAATTCTTTCGGCCGAACGTCGACCTGAACTCGATCACCCGAGGCTCATACAACTACGCCGAAACCATGATTCGCGGGCTGGACGAGCACGAGAGGATGGATGTGAAGCCGCACGAAGCCAGCCCGTCGTTCTACCTCAACCCTCCCGCCCATTCCGGGCTCAGCGATCGCGCGTTCCCCAAGGTCTCCTTGTAGGCTCACTCGATCGCCGGTCGAATCAGTAGTCCAGCTGCTCTTCCGGGTTGGAGGCCGTCTCGCCCAGGGTCCAGATCCCACGCCCTGTTTTCAGCGCTTTCTTGCGGATCGGGCAGCCGTCCACGTTTTCGCGCTCGGCGATCCCGCGTAGCTCGACTTCGTCTTCGTCCGTACCGTCACAAAAGCCTATCGGACGCGGATTGTTCACCGCCATCAGCTGCACCTTGAACTCACCGTGGTCCCATCGGGTCTGGTTCGCGTTGTTGTATTCGTGAATCATGGGACGACTGTAGCACCTCGGTCACGATGCAGGGAGCCCACTACCAGCTGGTAACTCCGCGAACTCAGCTGGGGATGCTCGATGGTCCTGAGCGATTCCGTTCGGATCCAGCGACGCATCAAGAGCCGTTATCGGTCCCTTGGAGTCTCGACGAAGGCAAAACCGTCTCGGTCGCCGACGTCAAAGGTCAGCGGCCGAGCGCAAGCGAGGTCCTCTGAACCTTCTTGTTGGTCGGATGTCTCTGCACCACCTCCCGGCCCGCGCTGGACCTTGCAAGAGACAAGCAGAGGTTCCGTAGCGCGCTGACTTGCCGGAGGCGCTTCGTCACGGCAGTAGGACTCATATCAATCTTCATCGGTCTTACTCCAGGTCTCGAAGGCAGGACCGAACGTGGTCGGCCCAGTCACTGCTGGGATCCTGTCGCAGATACAGCTCCCAATGCTGCCTGGCCTCGGCGTCCCGCCCCATGCTGTGCAGGACTTCACCAAGGTTGTAGTGCGCGTCCGCATATGTCGGGTCAGTGGCCAGCGACTTGCGCAGCGCCTTGACCGCTTCGGCCGGTCGGCCGACTTCGAAGAGGGCATTGCCGAGGTTGTTCCAGGCCTCGATGTAGCCGGGATCGATCTCGACCGCCTGCAGGAACCGTTGGATTGCTTCTTCCAGCCGGTTCATGCTCTGAAAGACGTTTCCGAGGTTGAAGCAGGCATCGGCCGACGGTCCGTCGACGGCGAGAGCATTGAGGTAGGCCTCGGACGCCTCTTTCAGGCGGCCGGCCTCTTCCAACTCGGCGGCCTGTTCAAACCAGTTCTCGGCTTCCGGCGAACGACCGGACGACTCCGAGTCGGAGTGCGATCGCGGGCCCGAACCGGCCCAGGCTCCCGAACCCGAACGCAAACCGGTCAGATCCGGAAACTGGAGCACTCCTTTGTGGACCCTCGTGTCTTCCGGCGAGTCGCCACTCCCGGCCCCGGCGGACTCCTTGTGCGAGGAAGCCGCATCCCAGGATCCCGCGCCGGTCGTGCCCGTGGATCCCGAACCCATCGTGTCGGCCGCGTCGTTAGTGCTGGCAGCGTTGTTCGTGTCGGACGTGTTGTTCGCGTCGGACGCACCGGTCGTGTCGGACGTGCCGGTCGAATCCACCAAACCTGAGGCACCGTCTCGGGAGCCCCCACCGTCTCCGGGCGCGGAGCCGCCACGGTGCACGCCGCCAGGTTTCGCGCCGGCTGAAGACCCGCCGATCGGCCTCGCGCCTCCGGCCTGTTCGGAATTCCCGCGCAACGGAATCTGCAGCTGCCCGGACGGATCCGCGATGGACCCATCTTCCAGGCGAATGAAAAGCCGGCCGTCCTCTTCCAGAATCCCAAGCTGGACCAGGCTCTTCCCCGCTCCCGGCAACCAGGACTCCATGTCCTCGAGGCTGTGACGGATGCGGTTGAGCGGAACCCCGGACTGGATCAGATCTTGCAGACGCTTGGCACTGGCGACTTGGCCGAAGTCAAAGTAGTAGAGCCGGTTGACGATTTTGACCGGACGAATGAGACCCCGCCGCACCCAGGAATCGATCTCCCGCCGCTCGATCCCGAGAATCCGGCTGAGCTGCTGGGAGGTGTACAGCCGCAGCAACTCGTCGAGCCCGAGCTTGGCAAGAAACTCGGTCTCCGTGAGGATCTCGATCTCATGACCCTCCGCCTTGAGGCGATGGGCGACGGCCAGACTTCCCGTCGGTTTCCCGTCATCACAGAGGGCAGAGACGGCCTCGCCGAGCACGAGAAAATCGGTTTCCGCGGTCGGAGTCTTGTCATGCGTTGCGCCGACCATCTCGAGGAAGGCCAAGGCCTCCTCCCGCCGCATGGAGAGCAGTTTTCCGCTGAGGGCAACGTGGTGGCCGCGCAGGGTGTCTTTGGCCGGTGATTCGGTCATCTGGAGAAGAGTAGCTACCCCTACTGGCTCTCGCCACCTGTGATGTCAATTGCTCGCCGTTGGTGATTCGGGTCCTGCAAATCGGAGACCGTCGTGAATGGCCATTGCCTAAATTTGGTCAATGGCCACTGATCAAGCTGGGGCGGCTAAGATTGAGGGGTGCCCGGGCACGGGCAAGGGAACCGCCACGAATCGGCCATCCGGATCTCGGGCCGAATGTTCTTCGTCGGAACAACCAACCTCGATACGTCAATCGAATCGAGGCGAGCGCAAGAGGATCGAGCCATCTCACTCATCCGCGAAAAACTCCTCCACCTGCAACTGCGAGGCGACCGTGCTTTCCGCTGGCGCGGTGGTGACGTCTCCCGACTCGAAGGTTTGAGCGACGCGGTCTTTGCATTCTCCATCACGCTGCTCGTCGTCTCGCTCGACGTGCCGCAGACCTTCGACGAGCTGGCCCTCGTCATGCGGGGCTTCTTCGCGTTCGGCCTCTGCTTCTCTCTGCTCATCTACATCTGGTACAACCACTACGTCTTCTTCCGCCGGTACGGTTTGGAAGACCCGGCCACCGTGGCGTGGAACGGACTTCTCCTCTTCGTCACGTTGTTCTACATCTACCCGCTGAAGTTTCTCTACGTGTGGTTGACCCGCGTCTTCCTCGGCGTCGAGTCGACGACCGCAACCGTCGTGACGGCCGAACAGATGCCATACCTCATGTGCATCTACTCCGGCGGATTCGTCGCCATCTTTCTCTGCTTCACCTTTCTCTATCTACATGCGCTTCGAAAGAAAGAGCATCTGCAACTGGACGAGCTGGAAGTGCACGAGACTTGGTCAAGTATCTACCTCAACTTGCTTCAGGCAGGAATCGGAGTGGTTTCGATTCTCATCGTCGTGCTCTGGGGAGGTCAGTCGGCTGCCTTCTTTGCAGGAGTGATCTACGCGCTGATCGGTCCGTCCGCCGCCCTGCTCGGTTGGATTCGAGGACGCCGATCCGAACCCCTGCGTCAGCTACCGCACGTCAAAGCCCGGCTCGAAGCCGCAGAACGCGGCGAGGGCTTTGCCATCGATTAAGTCTAGCCGTCCTGCACCCACTCCACGAAAACGGGCGCACGCATCTGGCCGGCTTCGGTCATCTCGACATAGGAAACGATGCAGAAGAGCCCGGGATCCACCCAGGTCGTTTCCTCCAAAGACGTCGCCACAAACGGTTCCGGACGCACTCGCGATTCGAGTTCCGGCAGAAGAGTTCTCCGAACGACTTCATTCAGACCCGACCCGACGCGACCGACGCACCGAAGAGATCCGCCCTCGTCAGTAGCAACCACCAGGCTGCGCAGTCCACCCGTTTCGTCGACCTGAAATCCCATGATGACGCAGTAGACCGTCGTGCTCTTTTTGATCTTGGTCCACGCATCGGATCGCCGACCAGGCAGATAGACACTGTCCATCCGCTTGGCCACGATGCCTTCCAGGTCCTGCTTCTTCGACTCTTCGAAGAGCTTCGTTCCGCGGCCGACAATGCCGTCCGAAAGAAGAATGCGCGCGTGGCCGATCGGCTCGATGATCGAACGAAGCCGTTCACGCCGATCCATGAGCGTTTCGTCCATCACCGCTTCGCCGTCGTGGTAGAGACAGTCAAAGGCGACGAACAGGACCGGACTCGACTTGGACATCCTGTCGATCTGCCCCGCCGCTTTCGTCCGCTCTCGTTTCAGCAGCAGTTGGAAGCTGGGCTTGCCGTCCTGAAGAGCAACGATCTCGCCGTCGAGAAGGACGCCCTCGGGTAAAGAATCCAGGATGGAAAGCTCGGGAAATCGCGGTCGCAAATCATTGTCACGCCGGCTGCGAACGGTGGCCCCGGATTCGTCTCGCCGAACCAGAGCGCGAAAGCCGTCCCATTTCCATTCGAAGAAATGGTCGTCCGAGTCAAAGGGATTGCGCCCAAGCTGAGCCAGCATCGGAGAAACGAAACGAGGTACCGAGAAGGTCATGCCGAGAGCTTACCCGAGAAAGGCGCGGGACGAACGCCAAGGGACCGTGTCTCTCTTGAGCCGCTCAGGCCGAACCCACCCAGGCTCACCCCGATGCCAACCCCCAACCCCCACTGGGGTTCAGCTGCGACCCGTGCCCCGCAGGGGCCTTGGCGCGCCGCTTGGAACAAGCGGCGTGACAAGAGGGCTCGTCAGCTGCAACCCCAACTACAAGACCCCGCGACTACTGACCCGCCGACCTCTTGGCCCGAGTGGTACGAGTCGTCGACTTGGCAGACTTGGTCTTCTTGGCAGTCTTCGCCTTCTTCTTCACACTCTTGGCCGGAGCTTCGTCAACGGGTCCGTCCGTGCCGGTGCCCATGGCGTTGGCGATGCTTTCTTTGAGCGCGTCCATCAGGTTGATGATCTGCGGCTCTTCCGCCTCCGCGACCTCGACGATCTCCTTGCCTTCGACCTTCATCTGGATGAGTTCGGTCAGCTTGCCGACGTACTCGTCCTTGTAGTTTCCGTAGTCGAAGTTCTTGACCTTGCTCGCCTGGATCAGAGTTCGCGTGAGGTTGAGTTCCTCTTCACTGAGTTCCGGCGTCTGGATTTCGTCGTGGAAGGACTCGGGCTTCTTCACCTTCTCTGCGTACTGCAGAACGGTCATCGCGATCATGTCGTCCATCGCCCGCAACAAAACCTTCTGCTCCCGACCGGAGATGATGATCTGCCCGAACGCGACGAGTTCCTCTTCATCAATCCCGTGCCGAAACAGAGCATACGGCTTTTGGCCGACCGGGCCGTCCGGTACCAGATAATAGGTTCGACCGGCGTGATAGACCGGGTCGATCGACGAAGCGGGGACGAAGCCGTGGACCTCAATCGAGCGATCGCTCTGCTTCCTCAGCTTCTGCACTTCGTCGGTGTCGATGACGACGTACTGCCCCTTGGCAAACTCGTATCCGCTCACAATCTCGTCGTTGGGTATCTCGCCGTGGTTGGGACAGGTCTTCTGATACTTGACCCGGGTGTTGCACTCGGAATGGAGCTGATTGAGTCGGATGTCCGCTCCGGACTGCGAAGCGGTGTACGCCTTGACGGGCACGGATACCAAGCTGAGCTTGATGAAGCCCTTCCAGCTCGAGCGTGGAGCCATACGCGCCTCCTCGGGCCTGCGCCCGGAATGCGAGGAATCAATTGACCAGTCTCAAATAGATGATCGGCCGAGGACCGGCCGAGGTCAAGTCGGCGAGGAATCAGGCGGACTGCTGAAACGACTGGCCCGTCGTCCAACGCTGCACGAGATGGAGCAGGTCCGCATTCGAAATCGGCTTGGAGGCGACCTCATTGAATCCGGACTCGTAGCAGATATCGATTTCCGCTTTGGTGGCGGTCGCCGTCAGCGCAATGATCGGCACGGAGTCCCCGCCACCCCGAATCGCCAGTGCGGCCTCGGTTCCGTCACAACCCGGCATGTGAAGGTCCATTAGAACCAGGTCAAACGGTCGCCCCTGCCTTCGGAAGTTGAGTACGGCTTGATACGCTTTCCAGCCGTCGCTCACGGACACGACTTCAGCGCCTCCACGTTCCAACATCGTCTTGAGAAGTCGCTGGTTCACGGGCTCATCCTCTGCCAGCAACACCCGCGCCGTCACGGACTGCAACCTCGGCTTCGTGGAGTCGGAGGTCTCAGCGACGCCCTCGCGAGATGCCAGCAGCGTAGCGTGGCCGGTTATCCATGGAACCAGAGCGCGGAACGTCGAGCCCTTCCCCGGCTCACTGGCAACATCCAGATCCCCGCCCATGGCACGAACGAGTCCGCGGGAGATGGAAAGTCCCAGCCCGCTGCCCCCGAATCGCTTCTGAGTGGTGAGTTCTGCCTGACGAAACGGTAGGAAGAGGTCGCGTTGCTGTTCTTCCGTGATTCCGATCCCTGTGTCTTCCACTTCGTAGCAGAGGTCGCTCCCGCACTTGCTGACGCGGACGACCACCCGGCCGGCCTCCGTAAACTTGATGGCGTTGCTGACCAGGTTCACCAGGACTTGGCGCAGTCTTGCCGGGTCAGCGATCACCGTTCCGACGACCGCCGCGGAGACGTCACAGCTCAGCTCGACCCCCTTCTCCGTAGCCTGCGGCCGAAACAACTGGACGACATCCTCGACCAGGGTTCCGGGCTCGAACTCCACGTCGTTCCGACTGAACGCGCCCGAATCCAGGCGGGCAATATCGAGAACGCCTTCCAGGATCGAGAGGACGTGTTCACACTGTTTCTGGATGACTCGTATAGATTGGGTCGCTTCGCTCGAGCAGCCGTGTTCGACGGCTTGATCGGCGTGGCCCAGAATCGCGGATATAGGATTCTTCAACTCGTGGCTGACGGCGGCCAGCACCCACTCCAGGGAGTCCGGCGACCCCTCGGACAGGGCACGGGGAAATCCTTCCCGGCCGGACACGGAATCACCACACGCTGTGCGTGACTGCGGACGACTGGCATCCATGACGCGCATTTCCTCGCTTCTGCTTCGCTATCGTTGCGACGGAGTTGAGGTCGGCGTGTCGGCCAGCCACCGGGAGGGTGACTCACGCAGGAAGTCCGTCCCATCCTCGACTTCCTAGGGCAATCATCGGCCGGACGGTCCCGATCTGAAGGCGAATCCCGTCTACAGGGATTGAAACCGGCGCATTTCGTTTGGCTTTGGGCTTCCGACGGCGGGTCCTCACCCTCGCCCTTCGCGGGAATCCGCGGGTGCCCCGATCCCCTTAGGGTTTACCCTCAAACAACTTAGGGTCGTGCGCCAACAAGGGACAGTGGGGTGGAAGAGAATGCGAAGCCACCCGGGCGATTCGGCCCACGACAGGAAAAAACTTCCAGGCAAAGTGTTGTAAACGAGACGTCAACGCCCGTCGGGAGGGGGCGGGAAGTCCGGAAGGACCGCCGCGGCCGCTCCCCAGGTCGTGGCATCGGAGACGGCCGGATCCCAACCCTGGCCCGGATCCCACGGAACACCGCCCCGGGACATCAACGCGGAGAGGCGCGCTCTTTGCTGAGGCCGGTGAGGATGAAGCAGAAGCTCCGTTTCGTTCCCGAAGACTTCTCGCCACTCGGCGCCCGGGTTCGCAAAGTCCGGAGGGCCCAGCCGTGACACAAGTCCGGGTCGCAGGGCCCCATACCGCTCCAAGGCGAGACGTGAAGCCTTGCGGCGGCCCAGTCCGTGGCGCACTTGCCCGAGAAACAGCCACGCAGGCGCTTCACTCGGGTTTTCCCGGACATAGGAGGCGAGTTCGTTCTCGGCCATCCGGAGCATCCCCGCACGCATATAGGCATAACCGAGCATCCGGCGCAGGTCCTCTCCGTCTTCCCTCTGTTCGGCGCTGACGATCGCGGTGACCGGATCGAAGTCCAACTCCGGAGGCGCCGGCGCGCAACCGAGATGGACACAGGCGAAACTGACGCTGACAAGAGCCAGGAAGTGGAGAGCTGTCCTGCGGGAAACGACTGTGCGCTGCCGTACGTTTTCATTCGACATGGACTTAACCTGGCTCTCCCGCATCGCGAGACGATAGCACGGACGCGCCGTTGTTGAAGCCTGGCCCATTCTTCGGATTTTTTCCAACGAGCCGGCCGTTTGGGCTGCGGAATCCGAAGGCCCGTCCGATCCACTAGCCGGGGGGCATGATCGTTGGATCACGGCCGGACGCCGAGCGCGTCCTTCGCTGTTGCTCAATGAGGTGTCCATGCTCGAACAACCTTGGCGGCGCTTCCATCCCGAGGCGCCGGACCGAACTCGCCCGTCTCATCACGACTCCCTCAGCTCCCGAAGATCCCGCAGCGCACGCTCCCGGGACAAAGCGCTCTCCCGCGATGCTCGTCGCATCGGCATCGGCTTGGTCGCCCTTTGCTGGGCCGGCGGCACACCTGCCGTATCCCAGGACCGTACGGGACCACCCCTCGACTCGCCACCCATCGCCACCGCCGACGAACTCGATCGCGCCCGGGCGCTGGAATCATTCGTCGACCGGGCCCGACGCCTCTCTTCCTATCGCGTCGACCTTGCTGAAATGGGGCCCTACACGGCGGAACGGACCGTGCTCGAAGAGCCCGACCCTCGCTCGCAGATCGAACGATTCGTCACGGGTTGGGATGCAACAACCCAGCCGCTGGATCATGACGCCGCGTCGCACCTCATGGGGCGCGCCATGATCGGCCCGCGATTCGTCGAGATCGACGATGCGGTCGGTCGGGGACTGGACGCGCAGGTCGCCCGACTGCTGACCCCTCGTCCGGAGCCCGAGTCGCCCGGCCCCTGGGCCACGATGCCGCATCCCGACACCGAAGGTTGGACGGACGAACAGATCAACGACCTCTTCGACCAGTACTGGAAGCTGCGCGATCCGCTTCGACTTTGGTGGGCTCAGCAGTTTCTCGATACCGAGGACAGCGCCACGGAATCGATGACGCTGTTCTGGCACGAGCACTTCGCGACCAGCATCGACGGCGTCCAGCTGCCGCAGTCAATGTTCGTTCAGAACCGAACGCTACGTTCGCATGCTCTGGGTAACTTCAAGACACTGGTCGAAGAAATTGCCGTCGATCCGGCGATGCTCATATGGCTGGACGGAATCAAGAATCGCAAGGGACGCATCAACGAGAACTTCGGGCGCGAACTGCTCGAGCTCTTCACGATGGGAATCGGCTGGTACACCGAGGACGACGTCCGCGCCGCCGCACGCGCATTCACCGGATGGACGACGCCGGACGGAGTCACCGCCGTCTTCACACCGGAAGAGTTCGACGATGGAGAGAAAACGTTCCTGGGCCAAACCGGAAACTGGAACGGCCAGGACATCATCGACATCATCTTCGAGCATCCACAAACCGCGCGATTCCTCGCAGCCAAGCTCTACCGGTGGTACATCGACGAGTTCCCGAACGAGTCCTCCATCGACGAGCTTGCAGCCATTCTGCGAGCCAATGACTACGAAGTGCAGCCGGCCTTGGAAACGATGTGGAAGAGCAAGCTCTTCTATCACCCGGAGCTTCGTGGCTCGCTCATCGCGGATGGGATCGATCGGTCCATCGGCGCGTTGCGCTCTCTCGAGGTCGAAGGTGTCGCCCTCGACGATCCGTACAGCCACCCCTCGCAGTGGGTACTCTACTGTATGGACACGTCCGGCCACATCCTCTTCGAACCGCCGGATGTCTCCGGCTGGCCGGGCTACCGCACCTGGATCAACTCGACGACGTTGCCGTGGCGCAAGACTCTCGACGCCGCTCTCCTTGATGGAGAACTGGAGGGTTGGGATCTCTACATGCAATCGGACGTCATGGCGTGGGCCGAACAGCTGACCGACCCGAACGATGCCGAGCAACTGATCGAAGACACGATCGTTCAGTTCTTCGGTCTTCCGCCGACCAACGCCGTCCGTGCGGTCATGACCGACGAACTTCTGCAGGGCTCCGAACCCTGGGAGTGGTCTCTGTTTGATCCGCAGGCCGAGGACCGCATCCGCGGACTTCTTCGACTGACCGTTCGCCTTCCCGATTACCAGGTCAAGTAGAGAGAGGTGCTCCATGATATCGAAGCATGATTGCGAAACACAGAAGCCCGCGCGCCGGAACCGCCTCTCGCCGCGCGCGTCGATGGGACGGCGGGACTTTCTGAGTCGGGCACTCCAGATGTCGGCGGCCGGGCTGATCGTGCCTTCGTTTCTGCAAACGAAAGAAGCGTTGGCCAAGAACAGTCCGCTGTGGAACCTGTCGAACGCCTACGGCGGCGGGACGGACCACACCCTGGGCGGAAAGACCGTCGTCATGATCCAGCTCAAAGGTGGAAACGACGGAGTCAACACCGTCGTGCCGTACACGGATCCGAGCTACACGCAAATCCGTCCCACCATCTCCATTCCGACGGAGGAACTCCACCTCATCGGTGGAAACGTCGGACTTCATCCCTCGCTCGGTCCGATCAAGAATCTCTTCGATCAGGGCAAAGCCGCCGTCATCCAGGGAGTCGGTTATCCGGAAATGAATCTGTCCCACTTCCGGGCCACCGACATCTGGATGAGCGGATCGTCATCGGACGAGTTCCTGGAGACGGGTTGGCTGGCCCGCTTTCTGGAAGGCATGTTCCCGAACTTTCCGAACGAGCTTCCGCCCCATCCGTACGGGATTCAGCAGGCCACGCAACACCGCATTCCTCTGCAGGGCGACCGAGGGCAAACCGGGATCGTCGTCGAGAATCCGGAATCCTTTTATGGACTCGTTCTCGATTCCTACGCCGGAACGTTCGACGACAAGCTGCGCCCCACCCGCGGTGGCCGCGAGGTCGGATATGTTCGTCGCGTCGACCAGGAGACGTTCGGTTACGCGGAAGCCATCGAGGCGGCCGCAGAGTCCGGCTCCAACACCCTGGACTACCCGAACCATCACCTGGGTCGCCAGATGGAGATCATTGCCCGCCTCATCAGCGGTGATTTGGGCACTCCGGTCTTCATCGCCAGCCGCGGCGGTTTCGATACCCACGGGAACCAACTCGAACGTCACGCCGAGATTCTCGACCAGGTGGCAACTTCGATCGCGGCCTTCATGCAGGACCTGGAGAATCAGGGACTGGCCGACGACGTCATCGTGATGACGGTTTCGGAGTTCGGTCGGCGCCCAGAGGAAAACGGCGGCTTCGGTACCGACCACGGTACGGCAGCCCCGATGTTCGTCGTCGGAAACGGAGTCAACGGCGGCCTCTATGGGAACGCGCCCAGCCTTTCCGACCTCGACCAGGATGACAATCTTCTTGTCGAGTGGGACTACCGGGGCATCTACGGTCAGGTTCTGCGACAACATTTGGGAGGAACCGAGGAGATCGTCGAGGACGTACTGGGCGGCACCTATCAGAGCCCCGACTTTCTTGCCGGCTCAGGGGGCCGGGGAGGAACCCGCCTCCATCCGGTATCGCCGACGCTGCACGCGCCGTATCCGAATCCGGTCTCGGCGTCCAGGTCGCGACAAGTTCTCCTTCGGTATGAGTTGGGACAGGCCGAACCGGTCACGCTGGAGATCTTCGACGCCGGCGGTCGGCGTGTCGGCGCTCTTCGAAACGGTCCGCAGGCCGCAGGTCGCCACCAAGCCAGCTGGGACGTCGGGCAGGTTGCGGCCGGTACCTATATGGTTCGAATGCGCACGCCGGACTGGCGGCAAAAGACCAAGTTGATCGTTCTTCCGTAGCCTTCGCGCTCTGTTGATCGTTCTTCCGTAGCGTTCGCGCCTTGGCGATCGTTGCATCCGTGCGGGCGCCTCCGGGAAGAGGAGGCGTCCGCAGGGCTCCCCCTATCCTCGATTCGTCAATCCTGCTCGAGCTGAAAACGCGTCAGACTGTGTCACTCGGGGCCACACGCAGCCTGAGCTAGGCACATCTTTCCCCTTCCAGCGGTCCGTGTGTATATGGCGCGGGATGGACACTGGGTGACGGTCATCCCTAACGCAGTGTCTGATGTCAGCCGATAAAGCGAGAGCAGTCTGAACTTCAGCATGAGGTGGCCGTCTCGATGCTCTCAAGGTTCTCGGGGTCAACACGACAATGGGTTCCGTTCCAGCGATGGACCGCGTCTTGTGCTGCCTGGATCCTGCTCTTCGCTTCCGTCGTGTCTCCCCTCTCGACTGTAGTCGCCTACGCCGAATCGATTCCCAGCGACCGTTTGGCCCTCCTGCTCCTCAAGGTGATCCCCTACAACGACGCTTGGGACAACCGGAGCGAACTTCGTTTCTTCGTGCTGTCGTGCGGTGAGTGCGGGGACCTTTCGGCGGCTCAAGAGTTCGCCAACCAGCTCGTCGAGACCAACGGGAAGCTTCGGGAGAAGGAATCCAATCGTCCAACCTTGCGTGTCCACGCCGGAACCGTCCGCGAACTGGACGTTCAGCTGCTCTCCCAAGACAAGCCCGACATGCTTTTCATCATAGGGCCTGACCAGAAGGGCAGCCCACTCTTGGCAAGGCTGGAAGCGCTGGAGCAGGAGGCGGCGGATCTCGACATTCTGATCCTGACCGACTCTCGTGAAGTCTTCGAAGCGACGGGAGCGCTCTTCTTCACGCTTGGACCCAACCAACAACCGGAGATCCGCGGCTATCTCGAACGGGTCGAGGAGCAGGGCGCCCAGCTGAGCGGCCCGATCATCCGTCTCATCATCTGGGAGGAACTGCCCCGGTGATGAGAACTCTTCTCGACCCCAGAAACCTTCGCATCCGGACGCAGCTCGTCCTCGGCATGACGATGAGCCTCATCTGTGTCGGCGTGTTCCTCGTTCTGTGGGTTCCGTCCAAGGAATCAGAGGTGCTACGTGAGACCGAAGAGGCCCGACTCACAGGATTGGCGGAAACCACTGCACATTTCATCACGGCAGCGCTCGACTTCCAGAATCCGACCTACGCCAAGGAAACGATGGAGTTGCTCTCCAAACTGAGAGACGTGCACCAGGTACGGGTCTTCGATGTCGATGGACAACTCTTCGCGGAAACGACGATCGAGGATTCGTCCCCCGACGAATCACGACTCCATACCATCGAAGTCCCTGTCGTGCTGGAAGGCGAGCCCTTGGGAGCGCTCGTTCTTATCGCCAGAACCGACGTCATCGAGTCCACGGCCTCTACGATGCGCATGATCGTCTTCTGGGCCGTTCTGGCGATTCTTGTGATCGGTACTGTAGGGGCGTTCGCACTTGGCGGATTCATATCCAACCCGGTCCGTCAACTTCAGGCGGCAACATCGGCCATCGCCGCCGGCTCCCTCGATGTCAAGGTGCCGGTGCAGTCCAAGAACGAGCTCGGCGAGTTGGCTCACAACTTCAACATCATGGTGGATGCGCTCAGCCGCACGACGACCTCCCGCGACCTTCTCGAACACGAGGTCAAAGAGCGGGAAAAAGCCATTCGCGAAGTCGAGCGGCATCGAGAGAAGGCCGAGATTGCCTCCCGTTCGAAGAGTGAGTTTCTCGCCAACATGAGTCACGAGATTCGGACACCGATGAATGCGATCATTGGACTGGTCGACTTGGCGCTCGAGGGCGAAATGCCGCAGGAGCAGCGCGGACACCTGGAAACGGTGCTACGGTCGAGCCAGCATCTTCTCGGGATCATCAACGATGTTCTCGACCTGTCCAAGATCGAAGCCGGGAAGCTCGAACTGTTCCTCGAAGAGACCGACCTGGCCGAGCTCCTCTCCGACGTCGCACTGCAACAAACCGTCGTCGCAGAGAATCGGGAGCTTTGCGTGCACGCTGCGATCGAAGAAGGAGTGCCCCGACATGTCCGGGCGGACGCACTTCGTTTGCGGCAGATCTTGACCAACCTCGTGGGCAACGCGATCAAGTTCACACCCAAAGGATTCATCTCGATCCGTATCGGCTCCGTCGACTCCATCGGAGACCGAACGTGGTTGCGTTTCCAAGTCGAAGACACCGGGATCGGCATCCCCAAAGAAAAGCAGGCTCATATCTTCATGCCTTTTGAGCAGGCAGACGGTTCCACGACTCGGAACTACGGGGGGACGGGTCTCGGACTGGCAATCACCACGCGCCTGGTTCAGAAGATGGAAGGGGACCTCTCCGTTGAGAGCGAGGTCGGTCGCGGCTCTACATTCGAGTTCCGGATTCCAGTCGAACCCGTCGAAAAGAGCTCACCGGAGTTCGATCGGATTCGCAGTCACGCCGCGTTCCTCGCTGTCGAAGACGCGCGTTCCAGATCCGCTCTTCAGCACACCCTCGAATTCTGGGGAATCCGGATCGCGGATCTCGCGTCGGACGCCGATCTCCTTTTGGAAGAAACGCGCCCGACGGCACAGGCCGATGCGGCGGCGAATGCAGGACAGCGAATTTCCGTCATCGCCCCGAAGCGGAATCCGAGGCCCGAGGACGGCCCTGCAGTGGCCGCACCCTTTGCTCCGATGAGCGTTGCCCACGCTGTGGCCCGGGCACTCGGGGTTCCCATCGAAACGAAACGTACGCATCGGTCCGGGGTCCAGAAGCTGGATATCTCGAACAGGAAAGTTCTCCTCGCCGAGGACAACAAGACGAACCAGCTCGTCGCCTCGCGGCTCCTCGATCGATTGGGGCTCGAGGTCATGGTCGTCGAGAACGGCAAGGATGCGGTTGAGGCGGTCCTGGACGAAGACTTTGCGATCGTCTTCATGGACTGGCACATGCCGGTAATGAACGGTTTGGAAGCGACGCGGGAAATCCGTCGGCTTCAGACCCACACCATGGTTCCCATCATCGGGCTGACCGCAAACGCTTTGCCGGGAGACCGGGAGACCTGTCTCGAAGCCGGAATGGACGGATATATCAGTAAGCCCATCGAACGCAGAGCTCTCGAGGACTTGGTGCGTGAGCTCACGGAACGCGACGGCCGGAATGCCGCCGCGTCGGCAGCCTAGTGAGGTTTGGTATGGTTCGTTTTCTTACTCTGACACTCCTCGTTGCGTCCTGGATTCTGCCGAGTCCATGTCGGGCAGAAGTCGATGAAGCGCTCCTCTCCCTTTCCCTGGAGGAGTTACTCAATACCAAGGTGGAGTCGGTTTCGAAGCGGGACCAGAGCCTGCTGACGACCCCTGCCTCCGTCTACGTGCTGGATGCCGATGACATCGAGCAGTCCGGCGCAACGCGATTGCAGGAGCTGCTGGCTCTGGTTCCCGGTGTCTATGTCGGCGACGTCTCGTATGAGCTCCCCTCAACGACCATTCGCGACCTTCCGGAGGCCGAAACCAGCACCGTCCTTGTCCTGCTCGACCGCGTCCCCGTCCATGACCCAACCTCCGGGGGCTTCATCTACACGGGTTTCGATATCGAGATATCAGAGATCGATAGAATCGAAGTGATCAAGGGTCCCGGAGCGACCGTCTACGGCGCCAACGCCGCAACCGGAGTGATCAGCATCTACACGAAGAACCCGTCGACGGACGAATCCACCGAGGCCAGAGTGCAAGTCGCTTCGAACGAGTATCTCGCTCCCTCGGTCGCAGTAACCCGGGAGATCAATCCTAGGCACCGAGTTCGATCCTGGCTCAAGTTCATCTCCCATTCCGGGTACAGCGACGAAGCCTTTGATGGGGATGAGATACTCGCCTACTCCTCGGTTCTGAAGACCAAGGTTCCGATCGAGAACCGCTACAACTTCGACGACGACGATTCACAGAACTTCACGTTCGGCCTCTCCCACGCCTATCAAATGGACGAAGTGTCACGCATCGAGAATCGCGTGCTGCTTTCACGTTTCTCCGGTGATCGCGTCGCGCGGTTCCAGCAGATCTATCCGGACGCCCCGGGTGAAATCATCCCGGCAGAGGCGATCAGCCATGAGAACGACCGGACCTTCCTGGTGGCCAGCACACGTTACCTTCGCCCCGGAACCAAACACGATGTGTTCGGCACACTCTCCGTCATGCACCATGACTCGGGATCCGGGGTTCTTGGGGGCGTCGAAACGCACGTAATCCTCGCGGATCTCGAACTCCAGGATCGCTTTCGCGTTCACCCCCGCCACGTCCTAAGCTATGGGGGCAATGCGCGACTCATTCACACGGACTGGAATCCGATTTACGAGCGTAGTTGGCTCCGACCGTCGGACAATGAGAACATGGACCTGCTCTACTCCGCATTTCTCCAAAGTGAGACCAGTGTTCGCAGCAATCTCCAACTGCTGGTCGGCGTGAAAGCGGAAACTTGGACATTGATTTCCAACGAGCCCGAGATTCTTCCGAGCGTTCGAGCATCCTTCCAGCCAACTTCGCGAATGGCTCTTTGGGGTGGTTTCTCCCGATCCATTACGACTCCGGCCTACTTCGAGTCCGCGTACGAAACCCGGTTGGAGCAGCTGCCTCCGGCGTGGGCCCTTCTCGCCGCCGGCGTTCCCGAGGACCAGATTCCTGCGGGAGCCGGTCACTGGATCACGCTCGTTCCCGCAGACGACGTGAGACCCACGGAGTACTGGACCACGGAACTCGGACTCCGCTCGGTTCTGGCTGAGCGGTGGTCCCTCGACGTCTCGAGTTTCTATTCGAAGACCGATGGGAGACGGCGCGCCGTGGCCCCCGATCTCAACGAGCTTGTCCCATCCACCACCACGGAGGGCGAACTCGTTATCCCGATTGCCTTCGCCAACACGGTCGATCTCGAGAGTCGCGGTGTCGAAATGGTCTGCCGCTACCAAACCAGCTTGTCACGCTTTGTCGAGTTCTCCTACGCGTACCTCGACCTGACGGCGCTGAGCGGTCCGGAAGGAACCCCGCTGGACGAACTGTTCTTCGAAGCCCCGAACCACACGCTTCGCCTCCGGGGACACTTTCCACTGCCCGGAAAGGTTGGGCTCTCGGCTTCAGCCAAGTGGACTTCGGAGGACGAACGGGTTTCGCCCTACGACTACGTTGAGCAGGTTCCGAAGTCCGAGGAACTGGGAGGCGTCGTGCTTGATGACCAGAACACGCGCTGGATCCTCGACCTCCGGCTGAATCGCCGCCTCCCAGGTGGGATCGACTTCGCCATCTGGGGCAAGAACCTTCTCAATGATCCGTACGTCGAGGACTTCCCGGACTTTGACATCTTCCCCCACCCCAAGGCAGTCGAGCGCACGTTCGGAGTGGAGGTTCAAGTCGGTCGGTAGCCCTGCGGCGGGCCGACCCGGGATCCGGTTCGAATCGCCTCTTCACCGCACACCTCCTGCTGACGAAAGCGAACCTGTGTCGTAGTCTTGCCTTCATGGTCGAGCGGGGCCCAGACTTCAAGACAGCGCCAGGGCGATGGCTCCACTTCGTCGGGATCGGCGGAAGTGGAATGAGTGCGCTCGCCCAGTATCACGCAGCCCGCGGCGGCCGGGTCACCGGAAGCGATCGTGCCTTTGACGCCGGGCGCAACGCCCGAACCCGACAAGCCCTCGAGGCCGTCGGAGCAGAACTCGTCCCTCAGGATGGGGCTGCGTTGAGTTCGGAGTGCGACGCGGTCATCGTTTCGACCGCAGTCGAAGACACCATCCCGGACATACGTCGAGCCGTCGAGCTGGAGATCCCCCGGCTCCACCGCTCGGTCCTTCTGGCCCGCTATGTCGCCGAGAAGGAAACCATCGCGGTCACGGGGACCAGTGGAAAGTCGACCGTCGTCGGCATGATCTTCCAGATTCTCGAGACTTGTGGGGCGGGTCCGTCGCTACTGACCGGAGGCAACCTCGTCTCGCTCTCCAACCAGGGCCGAATCGGTAACGCGCATTCGGGCCCCGGCCCCCACCTCGTCATCGAGGCGGACGAAAGCGACGGCAGTCTCGTCCACTATGAAGCCTGGCTCGGTGTGCTCCTCAATCTGCAACGTGATCACAAAGAGCCCGAAGAGCTGGCCGAACTCTTCCACATCTTTCGGCGCAGAACCCGTGGACCGTTCGTGACCGGAGAAGACGAGAACCTCGATCCCTTCTCGGACGACGCTGTCCGCTTCGGAATTGGAAATCGGTCGGGGCTGTCCCTCGGCTTCACCCCCGAAGCACTGGAACTTCATCCGGATCACAGCCGCTTCCGGGTTCAGGAAACGGAGTTTCTGGTCCCCGTCCCCGGAGAGCACAACGTGCTCAACGCGCTGGCCGCGATCGCCGCCGTTCACTCCCTCGATCTTTCCTTCCACGACGCTGCCATCGGATTGCGAAGTTACAAGGGCATCACGCGGCGATTTCAGAGCCTCGGCAAAGCCGGCGACGTCGAGGTCATCGACGACTTCGGACACAATCCAGCCAAGATCGCGGCCACCTTGCGGACAGCGCGAACACGGGGTCGGCGCGTCCTCGCCGTGTTCCAACCTCACGGGTTCGGCCCGACCGCATTCATCCGCGACGAGCTCGTCGAAATGCTGCAATCCGAACTGAGACCGGAAGACCATCTGTGGCTTCTGGACATCTACTACGCCGGCGGAACCGCAGAGCGGAAGGTTCACTCCGAAGAGATCGCCGACCAGGCTCGGCAAGGCGGCTGTCCCGTCTCCTATGCCTCGTCACGCGATGACTGGGTTGAACAGGTTCGCCGAGACGCTCAGCCCGGCGACATCGTTGTCGTCATGGGAGCGCGCGACCCCTCCCTGACCGATCTTGCCCGCACCGTCTTAGAAGGGCTGCAGCAAACGCACTCGTAGGTGATGGCCATCCATTTGGCCGCAAACACGCCCGTAAGCGGCCGACTTTCCGGCTGCCCGCGCAGCTCCTGAGCTTCGCTGAGTTCCGCCATGAGTTCCCGCCCGCCCACTCGCACGCCCACTCGCACGCCCGACGAAGGATCATGCGGACGTCTCATTCCCTTCCCTCGCCGGGAACGCTAGACTCCGGAGATGCGTGCACTCGCCTCCCTCTCGGTCCGCCGTCCCGTCTCCGTTCTCATGACGGCTTTGGCCGCCATTGCGTTCGGCATCGTCGCCTACCAGCGCTTGTCCCTCGACCTCCTTCCGGATCTCAAGTACCCGTCCTTCACGGTGCGTACCGAGTACGAGGACACGGCGCCCGCCGAGATCGAGAACCTGATCACACGACCGGTCGAAGAAGAGGTCGGAGTCCTGGGCGGCCTCCAATCCATCCGCAGCGTCTCCCGAAGCGGCGTTTCCGAGGTCACGCTCGAGTTCGACTGGAAGGCGGACCTCGAGATGCTCTCCATGGAGATTCGCGAGAAGCTCGACCGTCTCGACCTTCCTCTCGAGGCCGGGGATCCGATCGTCCTTCGCTACGACCCGGCGCTCGACCCGATCATGCGGATCGCCTACACCGGCGGAGAAGACCTGAACCTTCTGCGCCGGGTCGCGGAGAGAACGCTCCAACCGGAACTCGAAGTCGCACTCGGCGTCGCTGCGGCGCAGATCCGTGGCGGGCTGGAAGACGAGATCCAGATCGACGTCGACCAGGAGCGAATGGCGGCCCTCGGGCTCTCGATCAATCAGATCCAGTCCGTCGTCGCGACGTCCAACCTCAATTTGCCCGGCGGGACGCTGGAAAGTGCAGAGAGTCGCCTCCTCATCCGGCTGGTCAACGAATATGACTCGCTGGAAGAGATCCGCAACCTCCTGATCCGGGCTCCGAGCGAAAACTCCGGAGCCGTCCGACTCGGCGATGTCGCGACCGTCATCCGCGGTTCGAAAGAGCGAGAGGAAATCACCCGCTTCCGCGGGGAAGAATGCGTCGAGATCGCGATCTACAAAGAAGGCGAAGCCAATACCGTCGAGTCGGCGGCTGCCGTTCGCCGGAAGCTCGAGCAGCTTCGGGAGAAGCTCCCCGAAGGACACGAATTGTCGATCCTCTTCGATCAGTCCCGATTCATTGAGCGGTCGATCACGGAAGTGCGAAACGCCGCTCTCATCGGTGGTCTGCTCGCCGTCGTCATCCTGCTCGTGTTCCTTCGCGACATCCCGTCGACCGCCATCATCGCGATCTCGATTCCCCTGTCGATTATCGTCACCTTCATCGCGATGTACCGGCTCGGCGTCTCTCTCAACATCATGTCCCTGGGAGGCCTCACCCTCGGCATCGGAATGCTCGTCGACAACTCGATCGTCGTGCTGGAGTCCATCCATCGAAAACGCGAGAGCGGAATGGGCCGGGCCCGAGCCGCGATCGAAGGAACCGCCGAGGTGGGCGGCGCGGTCGTCGCATCCACGTTGACCTCCATCGCGGTCTTTCTTCCGATCCTGTTTGTCGAAGGCATCGCCGGACAGATCTTCGGTGACCTGTCGTTGACCGTGACCTTCAGTCTGCTCGCCTCCCTGCTCATCGCGATCACCCTGATCCCGACGCTGAGCGGACTCGGCAGTCGGTTCGACGTAGCGAAGGCAAGCGGCCGGGGCGACTCGGGTGGTTCGGGTGGCTCAGTTGGTTCTACCGACTCCAGCGGTTCGGTTCATCCAGAGGCTTCGAACGGTGCGGACGCACCCATGGGAGCGTTCGCCTCCAGATACACCCAACTACTCAAGGGCGCGTTGGCTCGCCCCGCCCTTACCCTGATGACCGCCTTCGTTCTTCTCCTTCTCAGCCTCGGGCTCGTCCCGCTTCTTGGAACGGAACTGCTGCCGGAAGTGAACGAAGGTGAGTTCTTCTTCGAGGTCAGGACCCCGGAGGGTTCGCCGCTCGAACTGACCGACCGCGTGATGACCGAGATGGAGCGCAAGGTCGAGGAGACCTCGGGGATCGGCCACTACTACGCGACGATCGGACGACGACAGGTCACCGGTGGACTCTCTCTCAATGACCAGGGAGAGAACCTGGCCCAGCTCAACGTCGTCGTCGACGATCGCAGCAACGACGCTCTGCAGGAGGAAGCGATTCGCTCTCTGCGCAGCGCCTTCACGGAAATCCCCGATCAGGAAAGCCGGGCCGGGAGGCCGAGTTACTTCTCACTGCGAACGCCGATCGAGATCCTCATCTTCGGAGAGGACATCGACGACCTGCGGGACTATTCACTGGCTTTGACCGAGGCGGCTCAGGAAGTGGACGGCCTCACCGACATCCGGTCTTCCCTGGAGTCGGGAAGCCCGGAACTCCGGGTGCGTTTCGATCGCGAAAAGGTCGCGCGCCTGGGCCTTGACCTACGCCAACTTTCCGAAACGCTTCGCGATCGTGTCTTCGGCAGCATTCCCACGCGTTTCAAAGAGTCCGACCGTCAGGTCGACATTCGCGTGCGCAACCAGGAGTCCGACCGGGGCTCGGTCGGTGACGTGCGATCTCTTGTCCTCGACGGACCGGACGGCGCGCCCATTCGGCTATCGACCATTGCACAGATCGAATCGGCCCGCGGTCCCGCGGAAATCCACCGCATCCAGCAGCAACGGGCGGCTGTGGTCAGTGCCAATGTTTCCGGGATCTCCCTGGGCGCCGGGCTCGACCGCATGGAGTCGGTGCTGCAGAACACCCCGCCGCCGCCCGGGATCAGCACCGAACTGGGCGGCCAAGGCCAGGAAATGGGTTCGTCCTTCCGTGAGTTGGTCTTTGCGACCGCTCTCGCCCTCTTCCTCGTCTACCTCGTGATGGCCGGCACCTTCGAGTCACTGCTGCATCCATTCATCATTCTCTTCACCGTTCCGCTGGCACTGATCGGCGTCGTCCTGGGTCTCTATGTCACCGGAACGTCGATCAGCGTCATCGTTCTCATCGGCGCGATCATGTTGGTCGGCATCGTCGTCAACAATGCGATCGTTCTCATCGACCGCATCAATCAGCTTCGAAGAGGTGGGATGGAAAAGACCGAGGCCGTTCTTGCCGCCGCACGAACCCGTCTTCGACCTATCCTCATGACCTCGACGACAACCGTTCTCGGATTGCTTCCGATGGCCTTTGCCGTCGGTCAGGGGTCCGAACTGAGGAGTCCGCTCGCCGTCACGGTTTCGGCCGGGCTCATCCTGGCGACCGCGCTGACCTTGCTGGTCATTCCCGCGGCGTATCAGCTCGTTCCGTCGACGATTCGGCCGCAGCCGCCGGTGGATGAGCCGGACGTTTAGCCGCTAAGCCGAAGCTGTTCTTGTGGTTAGGCCCTGAAGCGGAGACGCGCTTCGGCGGAAGCCATTTACCCCCAATCGGTTACGGGTTGACCACGTCCAATCGAGTGTCCAATACTGTCAGGTTTGCCGACATTCGACAGTGTCGGCGTTGCCGATATCCGACGCGCCCGGGCTTGCCGATATCCGACACGGTCAGGGTTGCCGATATTGAAACTATGTGGAGTCTCCGTTGTCCGCAGTGAATGACGGCTCATATCCCGGAGTCGCGCCTCCGTCCCCGTCCGACCCGAGAAGCCTCTGGGCTCGGTGGCTGGTCGGCTTGGCCCTCATCGGTTTGGCCCTTCTGCCGACCGAGTTGGGACAACTCGTGCGCGACACATTCGCGGAGGCCTACCTCGCCGTCACCGTCTTCGTCGCCGCGACCCTCGCGCTTTTCTACGTAGCGGAGCGCCGGCTCGACATCGACACGGCGGGACTTCTGGCGCGCCACCGGGGCTGGCAGGTTCCCATTGCCTCTTTCCTGGGAGCCCTCCCGGGATGCGGCGGCGCCATCGTCGTCGTGACACAGTTCGTTCACGGTCGCATCTCCTTCGGCTCACTCGTGGCCGTCCTCGTCTCGACGATGGGAGACGCCGCGTTCCTCCTGCTGAGTCAGAAACCGATTCTCGGAGTCTCGATCTTTGGGATGGGATTCGTAGTCGGGACGCTTTCCGGTGTCATCGTGGATTGGATTCACGGTCCCGACTTCATGCGCAGGAAGGACGACGAGTCCAAGTCCTCACTCGAGCCCGGACTGATGCCGATGGCCGAGTCGCTGGGCGCCGCTCTCAGCATTCGCGAGCTGCCGACCCCAACGTTTCAAAGAGCCTGGCTTTGGCTCCTGATTCCCAGTCTGATCATCGGAATCCTCGGCGCGTTCCAGGTGGACCTCTCCGAAGCCTTGTCCCAGCCGTGGATCGGCGCCGCCGTTCTGGGACTCGGTGTCGTCGGCGCGATCTTTTCTCTGCTCATTTGGATGAAGCGGGGCGGCGCATCTCTTCACACCGACACGGTCACCTGCGCAGACGGACTCCGGCGCCTCTCTCCACTGTCGCGCGTCGTCACCGACACCGCCTTCGTCACGACCTGGGTCATTCTTGGGTTCCTCGCGTTCGAACTCACGGTTCACTACACCGGGCTCGACCTGAAGGAGTTCTTTGCCCAGACCGCTCCGGTCGTCCCGCTTCTCGCCGTCGTCGTCGGGCTTCTTCCGGGTTGCGGACCCCAGATCATCACGACAACGCTCTACCTTTCCGGGTTCATTCCCCTCTCGGCGCAGCTCGGAAACGCGATCAGCAACGACGGAGATGCGCTGTTTCCGGCGCTGGCCCTCGCCCCGCGTGCCGCGGCCGTCGCGACTCTCTACAGCACCATCCCCGCGCTCATCGTGGCGTACGGCTTCTACCTGCTGTTCGAGTAGCGCGGCATCGAGGTTGCGCGCTGCAACCGTCGCGATGCGGCCTGCCCGTTCGAGACCCAACCACGGCAAGTTCTTCCCCGTTTTGGCTGAGCTATTCCACCATCTCGGCTGAATTGCGACGTTGCGCCGTGACCAGTTCTCTCGCTGGAGGTTGCGTCTACGCGACCGCTTGCGACGGGTCTTCTTCTGCGCGTTTCGACCCTGCCTGACTCCCCGCAACCAGGAGAAGACAACGGGGAATCAACGGCTTGGGCGGCTCGGCACGCCAATTGAGTCGGTTAGCGAGAGCCGCCGCCTTCAATCGGGAGACGTTATGAGCCGCCATCACCGAAAACTACCGACTCTCTTCACGACCGGCACCGCGATCGCGGCCCTGGTTTGGACCGGGTGTTCGACCGATCCGCTGAGCACCTCTCCGGCCGGCGGAGACCATGGTTCGGTCGGCACCGCGGACTTCGGAACACCGACCGGCAACGCCGAAATCGGATCTCCGAAGAAAGACGGCCGTCCCGAAGGTTGGGACACGCCCTTCGACATCGACGTCCCGGCCGACGACATCGCGCCGGGACTGCCCGACGAGGCGGACTATGTACCCGATGCCGGCTGGGCCTCTCCACCGCAGTCCGGCTTTACCGAGAAGGTTCTACAACCCAATACCGGCGGGAGCGTCGAATTCGGCATCGCCGAGCTCGACGTCCCGCCGGGTGCCGTCAAGGCGCAGACGAACTTCCAGGTCCAGATCCTGGAGCACGAGAGTATTCGGGTGCGCCTGCTACCCCACGGCTTGCAGTTCGATGAACCGGTGACCTTGACGCTCGACCTGAGTTCGGCGACCGGTCTCGGCAAGAACGTTGCGCTCTACTGGTTCGACGAAGACGCCAAAGACTGGGTCAACATCGGTGGGCAGTACGACCCGAAGACGCGAACTCTGACGACGAAGCTCGCTCACTTCTCGGACTACGCGCCTGGCCGTGCAGGCTGGCGGGGCAGCGGACCGGGCAAGCCGAACGACTCCGCACCGGATGGAAAGAAAGGACCGAAGAGCGGAACGAAGTAGGTCTCGAAGACAGGTTTGACGAGTTGCCGGAGGAAGTTCCTCCCCTCCGGTAGCACCCGGGCAGCCGAGCGATCTCCGTGGCACAGTGTGGCACCGATCGGTCTCCCCGGACCGAAAGAGCCCTCTCCGACTCGTGCGGAGAGGGCTCGCCTAGGTGGACGCGGAGAACGGAAACGGCTGGATGTGGCCTTCCCGTGGATGTGGCCCCCTCGGATGTGGCCACACGTTGATGTGACCTCTCCTGGGTGTGGCCTCCCTCCGGTGTGGCCTCCCTCAATAGTACTGAGCGAGCGTGACCTTTCGGCTCTTCCCGCTTCCGTCGACGATCTGCACGACGGTGCCCGGTTCAGCCTGCGAGTGGCGCCTCCAAACCGCATAGGCATCGTGGCCCAACGTCTCCCCGTTGATCTCGCGCACGACGTCACCAACTTTCCAACCGTCTTTCTCCGCGGGGCTTCCTTCTGAAACGTGGACGATGACGAAGTCCTCGCCCTTTCGCTGGATGTCGATGCCCAGTCCGTCCTGTCGGAAAGGACGGTCGAACCGGGCTCCGCGCTCCAGAATCAGTTTGTCGGAGTGATAGTCGAAGATGCAGCGGAAGCGGCCGAGCACTCCGGCCCCGAGGTTGCCCGCAAAGCGAGTCGTGTCGAAGGCTCCGTCGACGTCCTGAACGTCGAAGCCCACCGGCATGTGTTTGAGCGTCGTACCCGCGATCTCAAAGCTCGAGAGTCGGCCGACTTTGTTGACGACGGTGCCGCCAACACCACCGGCCAGGTCATTGGATACCCGGCGCCCGGAAAGCAAATCGTTCTCTCGCCAATAGGACTCGAAGATCGTGAGGTTTCCGCCGGCGCCGGTGTCCAGTTTGATCTTCGCCGGAGGAAGGTCTTCGATACGCGCCCAGATGGCCTTGTGACCTTCGTCGTCCGCGATCAGGTCGAGCGCTTGACCGGATCCGGAGTAAGCGAAGGAAGCTGGCTCATGAAACGCGATGCGTTCATTCGGATAGTCGACGTCGACGACGAAACGGTTGAACATTTCTTTGCCGACGATGACCGGCATCGATCGCGAAAGCATTTCCTCGACTTCGGTCAGGTCGATGATCGCAGCCGTCAGACCCTCGAGTTTGACCGCTTCGCCGACTCCCAAGTTCACACCCTGAGCAAAGGATGCGGTCGATGTCCCGCCGACTCCTTTCGCAGTCACTGCCCCGCTTCCTTTCAGTCCGATGCTCTCGGCGAACTTGGCATCGATCACGGTGATTCCCGCGCCGGAATCGAGAAGCATCTCTGTCTCGTGCCCGTTGATCGTTCCCGTGAGGTAGATCCATCGATCCAGAAACAGACTCATCGGAAGCCAGCCGCTCGTTTCCTTTCCTCCCAACGCGCTGTCGTCGACAGCGGTGGCAGGACGCGCGAAAGCAGCGGGTTCAACGGCCTGATTCAGGTTCACCTCATCCCAGATCAACGTGACGTTCGAGGTGGCGTGGGTGTGGATTTGCTCCGACCGAAACGGGATTCGAATGCCGTCGACCTGTCTCCAGTCCGACGGGCGGGTCCAGACCGTCTCGTTGTCGGTATGCATCCGCACCCATTCCAACGCGCCGGACTCGGCATCGATGAAGAACTCGCGACGATCACCGTTGTCGAAAGCCAAGGAGAGAACTTCGAACGAGCGACCGTTCTTTTCCTCCGCGCCCAGAGCGGTCCAGGTCGTTCCCGCAACCGGAGAGAGGAACCAGCGGGCAAAGGCCTCCTGAACGGCCCGCTCATGCCCCATGGCCGCCTCTTCACCCAGGTCCTCGATCTGTCCACTTTCATTGCGGCGCCACGAGTCCTCGGGAGTTCGAACTTCAGTGGCGGAGACGACCTGAAGATCGTAGTCGAAGCGAAAACGACCATCGCTTGTGAGAACCATCGAGGCCGGCCCTTCAAGGCTCGCCGCCTGAATCTTTCCCCGGACGTGCATCGTTTCCAGCTGTTCGAGCGCATTGCGGCCACCCAGCCATTCGACGTGCAGGTCGATTAACTCTTGCGTAGCCTGGGCCCGTGCGGCCTTGGTTTGCGTCTTGGCTTGCGTCTTGGCTTGCGCCTCGGTTTCCGTCTTGGCTTGCGCCGCGTCACCGATGGCGAACAGACCGACGAGGGCGGTTAGCAGTGTTCCTTGAAACACGATTCGTGCTCGTAGGACCGGTTTGGTTCTCAGCGCGGAAATCATGAGCGACTCCTTCACATTAGTTTGTCCCGAAGAGAGCTTTGAGTTGTTCCATGCCCGGAGGATTCGATCGCAACACGGTGATTGCGCCGAGTTCTTCCACCTCTGCACTTTGCTCAGACGGACGCTTTCTGGCGGCCGTGAGCATGATCTCCGTGGCAACATGGTTGTGGTGCATGCAGGAAAGAAACAGGCTTTGACTCCACACGGCTTGCCGAACACCGTCGAGATCAGGCGTCAGCAGCGCGAGTAGGTGTTGCTCACCGTCGACGACGAGGCTGAGCTGCTGGCCCGGCCATTCTTCGAGCGCGTGAGCCTTGTCCAGGTCGTAGACGATCCTGGCCCCGTCGATCTCCTCCGCCGTATAGGTCTTGGCCGCAACCTCCACTCCTCTACGTACCGCGGCGTCCAGATCGCCGGCGAGGACTTCGAAGGGCTGCGGAAACAAGTCCGCCAACACGATGCGTCGCGCACCGGCCAACATCTGACGGGCCCGTTCCAGTACCTGGTCCACCGACTTGATCTGGTAGATGCGATTGTCGAGCTCATCCTCGTGCAACTCAGAGAGCAAGGTCTCGGCCTGCGAGCAGCTCGACCGGTAGCCCCGCTCCAACTGGGCCATGAGTTCGCGCGGCGGCACGGCTCGGCACAATCGGTTCTCGCCTTCATCAACGAGGATGGCGCCCTTGGCTTCAAGGGCCGCGATGGCCTTGTAGGTGTTGGCCGTGGGCTTCCCGATGGCGTGGCTGATCTTGTACCCGGTCGCCGGGGAGCCCGTGAGGAGGAACGAATAGACCCGCCCTTCGATCTCAGAGAACCCGAGGGCCGCCAGCGCATCCAGGATATCAGTAGTAGTCATAACTACTACTATAGGGGATCCGGCCGGAATGTGTGACGAAAAATCGCGATGACCGAGGGTTTCTTGACAGATAGGGAACTCGGAGATGATTCTTCGGCCGTGCCTTACGAACCTCAGTCCAAGCAGTGGCCCTCAGATCGGGCGCTCCTCCTCGTTCACGGGGTCGGGAACGCCGGGCCGGGCGACTATCGCCTCCTCCTCGACCGGGTCCGGGGAGTCCTCGGCGAGTCGGCCTCTAAGACCGCGATCTACCAGCTGTTCTACGACCCCATCAACGACTGGTTCACAGCCAAGACCGAGCTCGACGAGCGAATCGACGGCATGATGAGGACAGTCCACGAAGGACTGGGCGACAGCCCGCTCGCAGGGATGATCGCGGAGTTCATCGGCGACGTCCTTTGGCCCGTTCTCAGCCAGGCCGCCCGCACGTCGATTCGCGAATCCTATCTGGCGCAGCTCAAGCAGATGGTCCTCGACGGAATCGAGTCCGGCCACCGCCCGAAACGCCAGAACATCTCCATCGTCTGCCACAGCCTGGGCTGCTTCCACACCTACGAAGCACTGCACGCCGCAGCCGCCTTCCCGACGCACGGCCTTCAGCCGGCCACTCACGGGGTGCGCTTCCAGAACGTGGTCTTCATGGCGTCACCAGTGCAGTTGATTCGTGCCGCCGCGCAACGACTCTCCGGGCTCGTCCCCGGCCGCTGGATGGCCACGCTCAATCCCGATGGATTGACTCGTCCCTACGAGGAGTCGTTCGGGCGAAAGGTCTATTCGGTAGACAACTGGGTCTCCATCACCGGCACCCTGGACCCGATCGGCGGCTACTTCATGCGCAAGCGCGCGCAGTGGGCATACATGGTCGTCTCCGGTCAGAATTCGATCGTCGATCCGCAGGACGGCCTGGTCGAGAACGACGAAGAGCTGCGGACGATCTACGCCAAGTCCATCCAGAAGAACAAGCCGCCGGAGATCGACGACAAGAACCCGCACTCGTGGGTCGGCTACGTCGTTCGACATTCGCCGCAGCTGCGTGAGTGGCTCGCGTCGTGACTCGCGCACCCCGCATCGCGCTGAGTCAGGTCTTGTTCTTTCTCAGCCTCACGTGTGTCGTCCTCGCCCTTGGCGGGGCGACGCGATCCGCATCCGCGCAGACGTTCACAACCGATGACCTGACCCGAACGCTGGCGGTTGCGGCACTGGAAAGCGACTTCGCGTCCGCACAACCGCAGATGGCCGATACGTTGTTTCACTACATCGGTGTTCTCGACGGCGGCGGAGTCGGTGACCTGACCCTCGCCCAACTTGCGGGCGAAGTGCAGTCCGTCGACTGGCGGTCTCGTCTGCGCTGGCGGCAACGAAGCTACGAAGCCGACTTCGATCTTCGAAGTCAGCCCGCAGCGCTGGAACATGCGGTCAACCAGATCCTGGCCGTGGTCAACACGCCGGACGGTCTCGACGATCATCTCTACGAACTTTGGGGAGACGAACGGACTGCCGAAACACTCGGCCCCGTGACCCGGTATCAGGAGGACCTGCTCCGTCTATCTCTTTCGGAGAGTCTGGAGAAGATTCGGCGCTACGAAATCAAGTACGGCCCCGGCTCCGCCAAGCTCAACCTTCTCGAAGCCCTCATGTCCTACGGAAGCCAGTGGGTGCCGGGCTTCGGTCCGGACGAGAACGGTTGGCCCGGCCCCTACGAATGGATCGCCGGATACAACTCGACCCTACTCACGGCCGAGGACGAAGAACTGACCTTCGTATCCGGAGCGCAGTTTGGAATCCGCCGCTATCTGTGGGCCAAGCGTTGGCCAGGTCTCTGGAACTTCATCCGACCCCGCCACGTGGCCGCAGGCGGGATCCTCGCCGGGGAACGCAACGGACCGCTGGTCTGGCCGGGTCGCGGGGAACATCGGTGGGGCGCATTTCTTACCTGGGGTGCGATCCAGGTCGCCTACATTGACGGCAAGGATTCGTCGACCATCGCCGTCACCCACACCATTCAGTTGTTCCCAGGACTTTTCTAAGACGAGGTGTTGAGCCGGCGCTTCGTCAGTTCCCGAAAGGGGCGGGAGATGCCGGCTACCCGTGTCGGCGTCGGCCGCCTCGTGTCGGCAGTCAAGGCCGGGCGCCATCGAAAGTCGAGGCGGCCACACGGGTACGGTTCGATCACGGCCACTCGGCCAACACGCGTCCAGCGTCGACTGACCGTTCCTGCCCCGTCGCAGCCAGATACTCGAGGCGTCGCTTGGCCTCACCGGCTTCACCCAAGCTCAGGTATGCGTTGGCAAGCTGCCACCTGGCCTCTTCGAGCATCTCCGAGTCACCCGGTTGGAACGCCCGAGTCCTGGGGTCTCCGATCCGTTCTTCAACCTCGAGGAAAGACTCAACGGCCGCTGCCGGATCAGCGGTCAGAACCTGGCTCGATCCCAGAAGCAGCCAGCTGAGAGGTCGAGTGTCGTCCAACCGAATCGCTTCCGAGAAGCCGGAGCGACTCGCCACGTAGTCGCCTCCCACGTAGTCGTCGAGCGCACGCAGCCAAACGCGATCGAACTCCGTGGAAGGGACGGACCGCGGAATCTGCAATTCGATCGGCGTGTGCTGAGCCAGGCCGGAAACATCGGGAGCCGGTCGCGTCCAGACGAAGAGCACCAACGCCGCAGCAACGGCAGCGCTTCCCCATAGTAGAGACGGCCGCCAGCGCCGAAGGAAGTCGCCCGGCGGTTTAGAAGTGGAAGAACTCGAGGCCAGACGGCCGGAGGACGAAACCGGCACGGAAGAACCCTCTGAAATCGAACCGTCTTCGAGGCTCGGCGCTTTCAATCCGTCTTCGAGGCTCGGTGTTTCTCGAATCACCTCCACCTCCCCACGGCAGCTGTCGCAGTTCTCGAGATGCTCTTGTTCCAACGGAGTCAGCTCACCTGCGAACTTCGTGACTCCGCCTGGACTCACGCGCGAAGCGTCTGCGTACGAAACGAGCCGATCCGTCGAGATGTGGCGGTTCCCTTGCTCGAGAGCGGCCTCATAGAACTCACGCGCAAACTGCAACTGCGCGCGGCAGGAATCGCAGTCGTCGAGATGATGCTGGACGGCAGCTTCACGCTCCACGGAGGCCCGTTCCGCGACGAAGTCCGCCAGGTCCGCAAGAACCGTCTTACATTCCGTACTCACGTGCTTTCCTCAAACAACGACTGAGTTTCGAACGGACGGAGGATTCAGTGATTCCCAGCTCCTCCGACATTTTCGAGTAGGTCGCCCCGTCAAAGAAGATCCTCATGATCAGGCGACGACACTCGGACTCCAGACTCTTCAGAATCGAATCGACGACGAGACCTGACGACGACGGCTCCTGGCTTCGAGGCGTTTGCGCAGCGACCACGTCCTCCCTCCCCTGGCGCCGTCGCTCCGTTCGCAGTAGCTGCAACAGAGCCGACTTCACGACCACGTAGAGGTAGCTCGAAACCGAGCCGTCCCCCCGGTAGCGATGGATCCCGATCTCGAAGAATCGCCGGCCAGCCTCCTGGGCGACGTCTTCCCAATCCAATCCAAGGTCACGCAGCACCCGATTTGGGCTACCGCAGGCCGCGCGGGAGAGTCGCCGAATCTCCTCGATCAGAAGGTCCTGCGCGTCACGGTCCCCGTCACGGGCTCGTTCCAGGCTTCGCGCCAGGTCCTCGGCGCTCATCCAGCGTCCTTTGCGGTCAACGGCTTCCTCCTGGGAGATCCCGCCGAACGGCGACTCAGTGCAGAAGCGGACTCGTTGGATGTGGAGATTCGCGAGCTGGCCAAGTCTGGCGCCTTTGCCGAAGCTACCGAGCTTGCCCGGGAGCTCCGCTCCGTCGATGAGCGATCGGGCGCGGACACATTTCAACTGCGCTGGTACGACATCTGGATCGAGAGTCTCGATGACGCCGCCGCCCTGTCGCAGGAGGCCCAGGCCGACCTGGCCCGCGCCAACCGCATCGAGCCCGAAGCCGTACTCGCGTACAGCAACGGTCGCTTCACCGACCACGACGCCCTACGTCGCGAACAGGCACAGCTTCGGTCGCAATGGTTGGGCGACGACCATCCCGAAGTCGCCTACCCGCTCATCTTCCAGGCACGCGGACTGCTTCAGCTTGGTCGCATCGATGAAGCCGAAGCGACCATTCGCAGGTCTCATCGAATTCTGGAAGGCCGGTTCGGTCCTGAGCATTTCCTCACCAACACCTCTCGTGGTTTCCTCGCGACGGTGGCTCGTGAACGCGGCGACTTCGCCCAAGCGGAGCAACTTCAAAGGGAAGTGATCGCGATCGTCCGTTCACTCGGAAAGGCGGGGCAACGACAACTCACAGGCGCGCTCTTTGCGTTGATCGAAATCCTCAAGGCGCAGGGAGATTTTGATTCGGCCCGGCAGCTTCTGCATGAAGCGCTCGACACCAACCGCCACGCAGACTACGAGTGGATGCCGAACCCGGAAGGCTATCGCATGGCCGAAGAGTCCGCTCTGCTCGAAGCCTTGGCCGGGCTCCTGATTGAGCAGGGAAACTACTCTGAAGGCGAGCGCTATGCGCAACAGGCACTCGCGATGCACGAAGGAGGCGACCCGATTCGCCGAGCGAAGAGCCTGACTCTCGTCGCGCGCGCGATGACCCAGCTGAATCGATTCGACGACGCTCGCGACACGTACCGGCAGGTTCTCGATCTACGTCGCGGGAGCTTCGGAGAGAAGCACGTTCTCGTCGCCGAAACACTTGCCGATCTCGCGTCCCTCGATATGGAAACCGGTCGGCTCACGGTGAGCCTGGATCTGACAAAACGGGCCCACGACATGTACGCGGAACTTCTGGGGTCAGACCATCCATCTACGCTTCGAGCTCTGGACGACTACGTCTTCGCACTGCTGGCAGCAGACGACCTCCCGGGAGCGGAACGTTTCGCAGAACTCGCCGTGCAACTGCATTCGCAAAGAGGGGGTCGCTCGCGCGATGGGCGCGCGCAACTGCACTTGGGCAGAGTCCATCTCGCAAGAGGACGGCTGGCAGAGGCTCGACAAGCCCTGACCGAATCCGCAAAGAGGTTCGAGGAGTCCCGGCTTCGCGCAGGTGACGGAGTGGCTCGAGCTACGTTCGAACAAAGCCCGTACGCTCATCTCGCAGCCAGCTTCCTGTACCTGGAAGACACTGCTTCGGCATGGCTGGCCCTGGAGCGCGGTCAGGGGCGCGCTCTCCTGGATCTTTTGACTGCGAGCGGGGACCGACACTTGCCCTACGAGGCCGAGTTGCAACTACGGTCAGCCGTCAGGAAGCTCGACCTCGCGGAGAAGGAGAGCGCAGCCCTGGAGAAGGCCGCGCGCACCGACCTCACACCTGAAGTCCGATCTCAACTCGATGCTTCGAAGGGGCGAGTTCTTGCAGCAACGGCAGAGTTCGTGCAGCTGCAATCCGAGATTGCAAAGACACATCCGGTACCGCTGGGCCAACCCTGCGGGCTGGAACGGATCTGGCGGTCTTTGGACAAAGATGAAGCATTGCTCGGTTGGCTTGACGTGCCGATGTTGGGGGACGACAACCTCACGTGGGGTTATGTCATTCGAAAGAATGAACCCGTCCGTTGGGTCGTTCTTCCGGAACCCGAGACGACGACGGACCGCAACCTGTACGAGCAGTTCCGTACGACTCTGACCCGCCCTCTGACATCGATGCTTCGCGGGTCCGGAGCGGGAGCGGGAGAGACGTGGACGACCGAAGCCCGCAGGCTTTTTGACCTCCGCATCGAACCTCTTCTTCCGTGGCTGGATGACGCGCAATCGATCGTCGTTGTCGGAGGCGGCCCCGTCTCCGGCCTTCCCATCGAAACCTGTCTCGACGAAGCAGGGCAGACGATGGGAGACCAGTACGCGATTTCATATGCTCCATCCGCAACTGTGTTTGCGTGGCTCAGTGAAAAGCGGAGTCGAGGAGGCAATGGTCGAGACATCGATGGTCGGGATAGCGACGGTCGCAGCAGCGGTGGCCGCGATAGCAACGGTCGCGCGGGCAACGATCGCGTCAGCCACGGTCGCGTCAGCAATGGCCACGACAGCGATGGTCGCGAGTCATCGGACTCGGCGCTACTCTTGGGTGACCCACCGTTTCGTGAGGAGCACCTTTCTACGAACCCAAAGGCAGACCTGCCGTGGGGAGGCATTCCGCTTTCGACTCTTCGTAGTGCGTTGGGCGGCGACTCGGAAGCGTTGGCATCTCTTCCCCGACTCCGTTGGTCTCGTCTGGAAGTCGAGACCCTTGCTACGCACTTCGATGAGCCTTTGGTGCTCGTCGGAACCGACGCCACCGAGTCCCGGCTTGCGGCTCTTTCCGAGTCCGGAGACCTTCGCGGCTACGGCACCATTCACCTAGCCACCCACGCACTCGTCGACTCCCACAACCCGTGGCGATCCGCCCTGGTGGTTTCCCAGCTGGAAACGCAGAAACCGTTCATCGACGGACTCGTGACCGCCCGGGACATCATCCGTTTCTGGGATCTCGATGCCGATCTTGTCGTGTTGAGCGCGTGCGAAACCGGACTGGGCCGTCACATCGTCGGAGAAGGCTACGTCGGCTTCGCCCAAGCTTTCTTTCAAGCCGGAGCCCGAAGCGTCCTCGCGAGCCTGTGGAAGGTCGACGACCGCGCCACGGCCTTACTTATGGAACGCTTTTATCGGGAATGGAGGGGTGGAGCGACCAAGGTCGATGCCCTCCGGACGGCAAAGAAGGCCCTTCGAGAGTCGAAAGATGGACCCGACTTCAGTCACCCCGCCTACTGGTCGGCGTTTGTGTTGTTAGGCAACCCGGATTAGCT
Source organism: bacterium (assembly GCA_030431975.1). Classification (GTDB taxonomy): domain Bacteria; phylum Eisenbacteria; class RBG-16-71-46; order CAIMUX01; family CAIMUX01; genus JACKCR01. The sequence continues at coordinate 194,571 of JAUIHP010000009.1, forward strand.
ATCGCCCTCGACGATCCGCCGATGGTAGCTGAGCTGACCCAGGTGATAGTGAAGGTGACCGAGAAGATGCAGGATCCACCGCTCCAACGAAGCCGGCTCATCCAGCGCCGGCGCCTCCACGATTCGGTTCAGGTCATCGTTGCTGAAGCGGGCCAGCACGTCCCGTAGCATCGCCCGCGTCGATGCGATTCGCGTGGTCAATTCCTGTCGTGGAACGTTCTTGTCCGCAAACTCCGCCGGACGATCGCGGACATACCCGGTGTCTCCGAGCTGCGCCCCGATGAAGTGATTGAGGTTTCCGACCAGATGAAGGATGAGGTTTCCACCGCTGTTGTTGATCTGACCGGTAACTTTCCAGAGGTTCTCCTCACGGCCGTACGCGGCGAGTTCGGCCTCCAGTCGATCCAGTGCAGCTTCATACGCCTGCAGAATAGCTTCCATCTCAGTTCCTCCGTGACCTTGGGACGTTTCTCAATTGCATGATAGGGGAACGCGGCCGGTGTCGCGACACAGGGGCTGGAATGGACGGTTCTTCAACCGGGATCGGGGATCCGGGTTCGGGTTCGGGTTCGGGTTCGGGTTCGGGTTCGGGTTCGGGTTCGGGTTCGGGTTCGGGTTCGGGTTCGGGCTCGGGTTCGGGCTCGGGTTCGAGTTCGGGTTCAGGGTTCGGGGTTCGGCTCAGTGAAAGTCGCGGCTGCCTCCCGATCGCGGCTTCTCCGACAGCTCGGGTAGCCAGAACTCTTCCGCGACCAAGTGCACGACGCCGGACTCGACCTGCAGCTTTCCGGTGACTCCCAGAAACGGCGCGGCTTTGACCTCGTTTCGAAACGCTTCGAAGACCTTCTGCCACACGACGAGATTGACGAACCCGGTTTCGTCTTCGAGCGTCATGAAGGTGACTCCGCCTGCCGTCCCCGGCCGTTGTCGATTGATGACGATCCCCGCGTAGCGAACGCGGCTCTTGTTCCGACCCCGGTTCACCGTGCGTGCATCGGGCAGACCCGCGTCACGCAGTTCGCGCCGCAGAGGAAGAAGCGGATGTCCCAAGGTGCTGAGACCGGACGTCTCATAGTCCCAGGCAATCTTCTCGAAACCCGTCAGAGGCCGAAACCGCAGCTTCCGGTCGTTGGCCCGATCGGCGGCCAGAACCAGATCAGAACGTCCCTCGGTCGAAGCGACTTCGAGCTTCGGATCCTTGCTCGCACGGACTGCCCGCACCTTCCATAAGGCCCGACGGCGTTCAGACTCGAAGTAGCCAAAAGCTCCTGCCTCGGCCAGGCGATTGAGAGCCCGGGACTCGAGCTGCGTCCGCTGGGCGAAGTCTTCGACGGAGCGAAACGGTCCGTCGGTCTTCGCGGCCTCGAAACTCGACCGCTCCTTCTCGCCCAGTCCCTTGACGTATCGAAGTCCCAAACGAACGGCGAACTGCGGCGCATCCGTGACGAACTTGTCAGACGTCCTGGTTTCGCGCTTGGTCACGACCGAATCGGCGACGCGTTCCAGCGTGCAGTCCCATTCGCTAACCGCAACGTCGGGAGGGAGGATACGGACACCGTGGCGCCGAGCGTCTTCGACGATAGTTGCGGCGGAATAGAATCCCATCGGCATCGCATTGAGCAGAGCGCAGGTGAACGCATCTATATAATGACAGCGCACCCAAGCCGTGGCGTAGGCGATGAGGGCAAAGCTCGCCGCATGGCTTTCCGGAAAGCCGTACTCTCCGAAACCGCGAATCTGATCGAAGACGCGCGCCGCAAACTCCTCTTCGATGCCCTTGGCTTTCATCCGAGTGATGAGCTTTTTGCGATGCCGCTCCATCCGCCCCGTCGAGCGCCATGCCGCCATGTCGCGACGCAACCGATCCGCTTCGCCCGGCGTGTAGTCGGCGGCAACAACCGCCAGTTTCATGACCTGTTCCTGAAACAGCGGAACACCGAGAGTCTTTCTCAGAACCGGCTCGAGGCAGTCGTGCGGATACGTGATCTCCTCTTCCCCGTTCCGCCTTCGCAAATAGGGATGAACCATGCCTCCGGAAATCGGACCGGGGCGCACGATGCTGACTTCGATGACAATGTCGTAGTAGTTCTCGGGCTTCAGCCGCGGAAGCATCGCCATCTGCGCACGGCTTTCGATCTGAAAGACGCCCACGGTGTCGGCCTGTTGGATCATCTTGAACGTACCCGGGTCGTCGGCCGGAATCTGTGCCATGGACAGGTGACGACCCAAGTGTTCTCGAATGAGATCGAAAGCCAGATGGAGTTGCCGCAGTGCCCCCAACCCCAACAGATCAATCTTGAAGAGCCCGAGGTTGTCGAGATCCTCCTTGTCCCACTGAATGACCGTGCGGTCTTTCATCGTCCCGTTTTCGACCGGAACCAATCGGTCGAGAGGCTCGTGTCCGAGTAGAAAGCCGCCGGGATGTATGGAGAGATGGCGAGGGAAGTCCTGAATCTCGAGAACAAGAACGAGCAGCTGTTCATGCATCGGGTTGCCCGCGTCGAAACCCGCCTGCTGCAGGTTCTCCGCACTCATCCCACCACCGAAGGTCGGAAGAAGTTTGGCCAGACGGTCGAGTTCGGTCTCGGCAAAACCCAGAACCTTGCCCACTTCGCGCACGGCGGACCGGGTCCGGAAGCGAATGAAGTTCGCGACCATTCCGGCATGGCTTCGACCGTACTTACGGTAGACCCACTGGATGACCTCTTCGCGTCGATCGTGTTCGATGTCGAGATCGATGTCCGGAGGCTCAGCCCGTTCCCGTGAAAGAAACCGTTCGAAGAGCAGACCCATTCGAATCGGATCGATCGCCGTGATCCCGAGGCAGTAGCAGACTGCGGAGTTCGCCGCCGAGCCGCGCCCCTGGCAGAGGATGTTCTCTCCCCGGCAGAACTGCACGAGCTCCCACATGGTGAGGAAGTAGCCGTCGTACTGCAGCTCGTCGACAAGCTCGAGCTCCTTCTCGACCTGATGGACCACAGCAAGCGGGATACCTTCGGGGGGACTCGACGTGAGCGGCCGATGTTTCGGCGAGGCCGGGGATGCACCGCCACCCCCGAGTCTTGGCTGAATCGAGGACACTCCGCTGGGCGGCGGGATGGAGCGAATGACATCCGTCTGTCCGGGCGCGGCAGTTGAATCAGTGCCAATGGAAACCATGTCCGACCCCGGCTCGGTGCCGGCAGCCGTACCGGTGGTGTTGGTGTCGGTGTCGGTGTCGGTGTCGGTGCTCAATTCAGGCGCGGTGTCGGCTTGGCTGACGACGCGAAGATGCTGTCGCGTCCGGTCCCGTTGGAAGTCCGGCTTTTGGCCCAGATATCGCTCCCGGGCACCCTCCCAAGTCAGGTGCCGCAGCCACTCGGTCGCGGTGGTCCCGTCGGGAAGCGCTTCGGCCGGGTAGCGGTAGCGGATTTCGTCCAAGGAGAATTGACAGCGCGCCGCAACTTCCTGGGTACGGGCCACGGCGTCGAGATCATCTTCGAAAAGTAAGGCAAAGGCGTGCGGCGACTTGAGGACGTACTCGCCGTTTGGTTTGATCCGGGTCCCCGCGGTGGCCAGCGTCTTGCCATGACGAATGCAGGTCAGAACGTCCTGAAGATTTTTTCGCGGCGGAGTATGGAAGAGCACCTCGTTGGCAGCCACCAACGGCAGCCCGAACCGGGCGGCACGATCGCGAACCCGGGCTTCGATGATCGACTCCTCCGCCCGCCGATGCCGAGCAAGTGTGGCGTAGAGCCGATCGCCGAAGGCATCGGCCAGGTCCCGGGCCACAAAAAGCGGATCCGGCTCCGCGACCAACGAGGAGCCCTCCCCTCCCCACAGAGCGATCAGCCCCACAGCGTTCTCACAGATCTCGCTCCACTCGACCTCGGAGCGCCCCTTTTCGCAGCGGAGCCTTCCCAGAGTGACGAGATGACACAACCCCGCGTAACCCTCCCGATTCTGAACGATAAGTATGATAGTGGAGCCATCACTGACAGTGATCTGCGAACCCACCAGAAGCGGAAAGCCCAGCTCAAGAGCCCGGACGTGAGCCCGCCCCAGCCCGTAGACCCCATCGCGGTCCGTCAGCGCAAGTGAGCGAAGCCCAAGGCGCTGAGCCTCTTCGACGTACTCCTCCGGATGACTCGCCCCTTCCAGGAACGAATAGTTAGATTTGCACCAGAGCGGAACATATGTAGGAAGCGACGCTGGAGACACGGCTTGGGTAATCCATCTCTTTGGTTGTGGACGGAAGATTGCGGACGCCAAATTCCTAAACAGCGACGACACAGCGTCTTTGGTGATCCAATCGGGGGGAGCAGCCAAGACGACGGATCGTCGCGGCAATCTCAACCACTCAAAAACACTTAGCCCGATCCTGTCCGCAATCTTCCGTCCACAACCCTAGCCGCAGGCCTCGTCAAAATGCCATACAAATGTGTGGCTACATCTGCGCCCGATATGCGTATGCCGGCCGCCAGGCATGTCGGAACATGGCCGGCTTAGACAAAATCTGCACCCGCTGCGGGTGTGCCCCACCGGGCAACCGGCCCTCGCCGCTCCTCCCACCAGCGACTGCCCGAAAACTGGGCAGCGAGGGCTGTCCTCCTTGGTTTCAGGGGGAGCAAACCTATATACTGGATACTTCGGTGCACCATTGTGCGAATCCCGCACAACCAACCCACTCCACAGGAGGACTCGCTCCATGAAGAAGCTGCTTCAGCTCTTCTCCGTTCTGGCTGCGGCGGGAGGCGTGACGGCGACGGCCTTTGCGGTTGCCCCCGTTCACCAGAACGATCAGTACGAAATCAGGCTTCCGCAGTACGACCTTTTCTACTATTCGACGCCACAGATCGAGCAGGCACGCCAGGCTGTGGCGACCTCGATTCAGAACGAACTCGGCGGACAGTGGAAGGTCTATGAGTACAACTCGCAGGCGAAGTCGGCTCGCTCCGTCATCGGTAGCGGATTCGAGACCGGCATGCCGGTCGCCACGAGTGCAAGCGCGGAGCTGGCAGGACGTATGGTCCTCGAGCAGAACGCAGCAGCGCTCGGACTGCAGGCGGATAACCTCGTCTTCAAGGACGTGACCCGAGGAAACGGCAAGGCGGCAGTTCACTTCGAGCAGGACTACGACGGCATTCCGGTCGTCGGTGGCCGGGCCCACGCGACGTTCATGGAAGCAACCGGTCGCGTCTTCGTCATGGGTGCCGACTACTACAATGGGATCGACCTCGATACCAACCCGACGCTGAGCCAGTTTGATGCCGAGCGCATCGCTCAGTTGGCCGTCCCGTTCGATCCGGCGGTCGACCAGCCGCTCGACGACGCCTCTCTTCTCGTCCTTCCGGTTCCGGTCACCGAAGAGTCCGTGACCTACCACCTGGTTTGGCGCGTCAAGGTTGCCACGAACGACCCGCTGGGCGTTTGGGTCACCGACGTCGATGCCCACACCGGCGAGATCGTTCAGCGGATGAACGACATCCACTTCGTCGACTACGTCGGAAACTCCCAGGCCGACATTCAGCACGACACGTACTGCAACGGCTCCGCCATCGAGTCCGCCTCCTACATGGACATCGACATCAGCGGAACCGGCGGAACGACCAGCGATGAGAACGGCGACTTCGTCGTGGCTTTCGGCGGTTCCGGCAGTGCCACGATCACGGCCGAGCTCTTCGGTCCGTACGTCAACGTCAACTGGGTCAACGGTTCCGATGCCAGCTTCAGCGGCACGATCACCGCGGGCACTCCGTTCACGCTGGAGTTCAACGACAGCAACTCCCGCAAGGACGAGCGCGACGTCTTTGAGGCCGTCAACGACATCCACGACTACTTCGAACTCTTCGATCCGGGCTGGGGCCGCACCAACGCGCGCATCTCGGCCAACGTCGACATGAACGGTTCCTGCAACGCGTTCTACAACGGAACGATCAACTTCTACCCGCAGTCCGGCGGTTGCGCCAACACGGGTGAGATTCAGGGCGTCGTCCATCATGAGTACGGCCATGGTGTCCAGGCGTCGCTCATCGGCGGCCAGGGCAACCAGGGACTGGGCGAAGGAAACTCCGACGTCCTCGCCAACATCCTGACCCAGGAGTCGATCATCGGACGCGGGTTCAACCTAAACTGCAGCACCGGTCTCCGTGACTCCGACAACACGCTCGTCTATCCGGATGACCTCGGCGGCGGAGTCCACTCCGACGGCCGCATCATTGCCGGTTTCCACTGGGACGCGATGATGATCTTCCAGGACCTGATGGGGATCGAAGCCGGAACACTCCAGATGGCGACGGACTGGCACTTCGGCCGCAAGGTTGATCGTCCGACGTTCCAAGTCGCTCAGGTTCTCGCCACCTTCGTTGCCAACGACGACGACGGCAACCTCGCCAACGGCACGCCTCACTACGACGTCTACTGCGAAGCTGCGTTGAACCACGGCTTCACATGCCCGTCGGTGACCGAGGGTGTCTTGATCACGCATGATCCGGAACGCCACAAGCAGCGTGACGGTGATTTCGACATCGATGCGACGATCAATGCGACGGATGCAGCTCTCGCCTTCGCCAACATCGTCTACCGTGTCGATGACGGCCCGTGGCAGACCGTGGCTATGGCCAACGTCGGCGGCAACGACTACGAAGGCACGATCACCGGCCTGGTCGACCTCAACAGCGTCGACTATTACATCGAGGCTGAGGACGCCAACGGGCTCAACCGCACGACGCCGGGCCTCGCACCGTTCAAGTTCATCACCTTTGACATCTGCCAGTCCTACACGGCGATGGAAAGCACCAGCGGCTGGGTTGTCGACGCTGAAGGCGAAGACGACGCTGTCCGCGGCGCCTGGGAGAACGTGGTTCCGATTCGCTCCCCGATCGCTCCGGGTGAAGACGTGACACCGGGAACGGGCACGCGCTGCTGGGTCACCGAGAACGGCCCCGAGGGCGGATTCGCCGGCCAGGGCGACATCGACTTCGGGTCCACCAGTCTCTACAGCCCGGTCTTTGACATGTCCGGAGCCAGCCAGCTCGTCGTCAAGTACGAGAAGTGGTTCAGCAACGAGACCGGTGGCGGCTGCTGTGAGGATCCGTGGGAAGTCTTCGTTCGCAACAACGGCGGCCCGTGGCTCGAGGTCGAGAACACGCTGGATCCGACCGACGGTTGGGAGACCTTCGAGTTCGACCTCATGCCGCTTCTCGGAACGCCTGAGGACATCGAGTTCAAGTTCCGCGCTTCCGACAACAACACGCAGTCGCAGGTCGACGCGGCGATCGATGAGTTCCGGATCCTTGGAGTTCTGAACTCGGCCGATGCACCGGATCCGACGGGAACCGTGGCGCGCTTCGCTCTGCACGGCGCGACTCCGAACCCGACGCTCGGCGCGACCCGGATCGGATTCCAGGTCCCTGTCAGTGCACGGGTCGACATTCGCCTCTTCGACGTCTCGGGACGCGAAGTCGCGAACCTGGCCAACGGCAACTTCGATGCCGGCAGCCACGAAGTCGAGTGGAACGGCAAGGACGGAAACGGCAACGTCGTTCCGGCCGGTGTCTACTACATGAACATGGTCTCGAACGAGTACAACGTCTCGAAGCGTCTCGTTCGCCAGTAAGTCCTAAAGCGAGATCGGCTCCAGACCCGCAGCGACGGAGCCGACCCTCAACTCGAAGCCCCCGTCCGACACCACGGACGGGGGCTTCTTGTCGCTACGTCGGAACCACGCCAGTTCGCGGGAACGCTGCAATTCCCAGCCCGATCGACGGACGTGTCACCCGCAAGGGCCAGGCGCGTCAGGCGAGCCGAAGGCAGTTTCAGCCGAGGAAGGATGACGACTCCGGATCAGATCCCGAGACTCAGCTGCTTCCCTGGTGCCGCATCCGCTTCGGTCGGAGATAGAGGTTGCAGTTCCCTGTACTCAGGGAACCCGACGACCGAAGCGATCTCGCAAAACTGACGCCAGACCTTCCTCTGCTCTTCGGCCGGAAGGTATTCCCGGCCTTCAAACTGCTTCTCGATTGCGGCGGCCACCATCGGACGACGTGTTCGAAGCCGATCCAACAGAAACGCCTTCGGCCCGGCCGACAGAAAGAGCGCGCCGGCCGTTGCGTGGATCGCCCCTCGCTCCCGTGCGGCCTCGAGCAAAGAACGCAGGTCTTCCGACGAACTGTTCAACCCCGGCACCAGCGGACTGCAGAAAAGAGCCGTCTCGATTCCCTCCTCCGAGAGTTGCTGCAACGTATCGAGTCGACGATCCGGTGTTGGCGCATGCGGCTCGAACCAGGAAGCGAGATCCCGATCCAAAGTGGTGATCGTGACGTTGATCCGCAGGGGCACACGTTTCGCGAGCTCGCCCAAAAGGTCGACATCCCGCACAACCAACGGGCTCTTGGTCGTAATGGTCAGGACGAGGTCCGGATCGGTGGCCAACACCTCCAGGATTCGCCGCGTGACCCGGAAGTGAGCTTCCGCTCCCTGGTAAGGATCGGTTGCCGTCCCAATCGCAACGGGGCGGTTCCGCAACATTCCCGGCTTCAGGACCCGCCGCAGAGAATCCTCGACACCCTGCTTCACATAGATCCGCCGCTCGAACTCGTCGCATCCGTGATCGAGGTACTCGTGCGTCTTTCGGGCATAGCAGTAGATGCATCCAAAGGCGCATCCCCGGTACGGATTGATCGTCCAGTAGAACGGGAGGCCGTCCCCCCGACTGCGGTTCAAGATCTGAAGGGTGGGCAGGGAGCGAAACTCGGTGTCCGACTGCGAGCGAACCGGAGAAGCGGACTTCGCGACTTGGATCAACTTCTGCATGCGTACGATTGTACGCATCACAAGGCACAGACCAAATCCAAATCCGAAATGCCGAGCACGACGTCGACGGGAAGCGCGGGCCGGCCACGGTCAAAGTTCCGTACAAGCAAGGCAGGCACAAGGAATGTCAAACCCAACCGCCCAGAAGTCCACTCTGATAGGCGTGTCGTAAAACACATTTGACGACACCAATCAGCCTCGAAGTCGGCGCTTGCAATGCTAAAGACAGATTGACACAATCTGCGCGGAGGTCGCGAATTTAGAAATGGCGTCCAAACGACACGAGATCAATGAGAGCGCTCCCCGGATTGCGCTAGCCTCCTCGCGGAATGGCGACACCATCGTTGTCAAGTCGGCTGGCCGGGCAATCATGCCCGGTTGGACCGCATCCGAGATCGCCGCCGACCGCGAGAACCTGCAGAACGAGTTCACTCTTCTTTCCCGCCTGTCCCATCCCA